>NZ_QPLV01000091.1:0-240 GCF_003666025.1 Halorubrum sp. Atlit-8R | reverse complement strand
ATGTCCGCGTCGTCGAGCCGGTCAAGCTCGTCGCGGAAGCGCTCGCGGAAACGCGCCGGATCATCAAGTCCCATACACCGGTGTTTGAGTCCTCTTACAAAAACTCACACGTGGGAAAACGGTTTCTAATCAACGACGAGACACATAAAAACCCGAACCAGAAGCCACCGAAGTCGGTCGGTTCTATCACGTCGAACCAAGGGGTGAGCGCGTAGATGGCGGTCGCGTCCGGGCCCTTCT
>NZ_QPLV01000090.1:0-255 GCF_003666025.1 Halorubrum sp. Atlit-8R | reverse complement strand
GGGGGGGGGGGGGGGGGGGGGGGGGGGGGGGGGGGGGGGGGGGGGGGGGGGGGGGGGGGGGGGGGGGGGGGGGGGGGGGGGGGGGGGGGGGGGGGGGGGGGGGGGGGGGGGGGGGGGGGGGGGGGGGTGGGGGGGGGGGGGGGGGGGGGGGGGGGGGGGGGGGGGGGGGGGGGGGGGGGGGGGGGGGGGGGGGGGGGGGGGGGGGGGGGGGGGGGGGGGGGGGGGGGGGGGGGGGGGGGGGGGGGGGGGGGGGGG
>NZ_QPLV01000089.1:0-429 GCF_003666025.1 Halorubrum sp. Atlit-8R | reverse complement strand
TCGCAAACGGATCTACACGCTTCAGGTCGAGTAAGCGCACCCTGTATTCTGGGTCAAGAACCGCTTTACCCTGCCTTGTCGCCCGTTCACAGTGTGAGGACAACGTTGATTAGTCAGCCTCACAAGACATCTGGTATGAAAGTCGTCCTGATTGGTGTCGGGCAGGCTGGTGGGAAAGTGACCCAGTCGCTTGCCCAGTTCGATTACGACATGGGGTTCAATGCTGTTCGGGGAGCCCTCGCCGTTAATACGGCACGAGCAGACCTCCAGAACCTCGATATAGACACGGCCCTCATTGGACAGGACCGCGTGAAAGGTCACGGCGTCGGCGGTGACAACGAACTCGGCGCTCAGATTATGCAAGAGAACGCCACTGAAGTGCTCGACGAACTCGACGGCCGCATCACGACCGAGGCCGAGGCCATCGTC
>NZ_QPLV01000088.1:0-430 GCF_003666025.1 Halorubrum sp. Atlit-8R | reverse complement strand
GATGTCTCGGCCGAGCGCCGCGATGAAGAGGATGATGACGGCACCCGTGACGAGAATCGACCGGTAGGGCGTCGCGTAGTTCGGGTGAATCTCGTTGAGCCAGTTGGTGACGACTCGGTCCCGGCCCATCGCGAAGTTGATTCGGGCCGACGCCAGAATCGACGCGTTCGCGCTGGAGACGGTCGCGAGGAGCGCGCCCAGCGTCACGACGGTGACGGCGAGGCCGGCCAGCCCGCCGGGGAACGCGAGTTGCGTCGCCTGCGTCAGCGGCGCGCTCTGGCTCAGGTCCGGCCACGGCACCACGCCGAGCATGATGCTCACGAGAATCGCGTAGAGGACGGTGACGATGGCGACGCTCCCGATAACCGCCAGCGGGAGGTTCCGGCCGGGGTTCTTCAGCTCCTCGGCGACGGTCGCAATCTTCGCGTAG
>NZ_QPLV01000087.1:0-430 GCF_003666025.1 Halorubrum sp. Atlit-8R | reverse complement strand
GTGCAGAGAGTAACGAAACGGGCTTAGATTAGACAAGAGGACCGTCGGGCAGTTCTCAGTCGGTAATGATGGCCTCGACGAACTTCAAGACACGACTGTCTGGGATAATTGTGCTTGACGAGGTGGTGAGAGGCCCGAATTCCAGAAAATTGGTGTTATGTCTGGGCGGAACTCGACAACAGCGAATTTCAGCAGTTGACGGTTCTTCGTTGCGGCTCGTGGGGGATTTACCTCTGTTCGCTCGAAAATAGATACTACAGGGCCTGAAAAGCGCACGACGAGGATTCTGACCTCTTCGAACTCCACCCCTCATAAAAATTATAGTTATGATTCATTCTCCCCATTGAAACGATTTGGGTATGGGAGGATTGAGTGCGGTTGATCGACACTACAGTTTCATCGGCGTATCGAGTGAGGGATCGGCAGTAAG
>NZ_QPLV01000086.1:0-433 GCF_003666025.1 Halorubrum sp. Atlit-8R | reverse complement strand
AAGGTGCGACGATGGCGGCCGTTCTCGCAAACTACCTGTTCGATTCGGTGCTGCGACTCAGTTGGTAGTCGGCGCTGCGTCGATGCGCTCGGCGACTTCCTGTGCCCGTTTCCGGATGTCGGTCGCATCCGCGCGGACGTGTTCTCCATCGTCGTAGAGGACATCGCCGTCAATCATCGTGAACACCACGTCGTCGCCGTGGGCGGAGAAGACGAGGTGCGACAGGACGTCGTGTATCGGCGTCGCACGGGTGAGGTCGGTCGTGAGACCGACGACATCGGCCTTCCACCCTTCGCGGAGACAGCCGACGCGGTCGAATCCGGCGGCTTTCGCGCCGTTTCTGGTCGCCATCTCGAACACGGTCGCTGCGGGCGTGCTCGTCGGGTCGAACGAATCGACTTTCTGGAGGAGGCTGGCCTGCCGCATCTCGGTG
>NZ_QPLV01000085.1:0-433 GCF_003666025.1 Halorubrum sp. Atlit-8R | reverse complement strand
TGTGTGTTCGTCTAACAACATCCTGGCAGAGTACGGTAGGCTGGACGTTCGACCAATTGGTATTTTGACGGGATCGACGGTCGGTCACGCGCGAGCGTACGTGAAACAAGTAACTGGCAACGGTCGGCGTCCGAACGACCGGAGACGCGCGAACCGACCCTCTTTATAACGGGGGCCTTTATAAGGGAGGGCAGAGATAATCCGACAGAGTATGAGTGCGCCGGCAGATTCCATCGAGATTCAGAACGTTGTCGCATCGACCGGTATCGGCCAAGAGCTCGATCTCGAAGCTCTCGCCGAAGACCTCCCCGGAGCGGACTTCAATCCGGACAACTTCCCCGGACTCGTCTACCGGACGCAGGAGCCGAAAGCAGCGGCCCTGATCTTCCGTTCGGGAAAGATCGTCTGTACGGGCGCAAAGAGCATCGACGAC
>NZ_QPLV01000084.1:0-433 GCF_003666025.1 Halorubrum sp. Atlit-8R | reverse complement strand
GTGTATTGACTCCGGAACCAACAAGAGATACGGGAGAATAATCTGCGCACTTTCTTTACGGTTAAGGAGTTTCGACCGGTGTTTGTCCAACTGCTTTCTGTCGAGCAGACAGCAGTCGAATGTAGCCTCGGCGATATCCGGGGTTTCGACGAGCGTGTACTGATCGTGTGCGGTTAGCCACTTTTCGAGGCCACGCTGATTTCCCGGGTCAGTGACCAAAGTGAGCACGCGCTTGGATTCGTCGACTGCTTCTCGATTCGTATGCTGTTCGTTCGTGGGCATGATGTTCGGATCAGTGACTCCTATGACTGGTCTCTCATTTCGTGCGACAGTTACGTCTGTTCGTCGCTGTCAACGTCGTGTTTGCTGGCAGTATCCGTATCGTTCCACTCCGGCGTCCCGGTGAGAATACCCCGAAGCTGCGGAAGAGGCT
>NZ_QPLV01000083.1:0-434 GCF_003666025.1 Halorubrum sp. Atlit-8R | reverse complement strand
GACATCGCCGTGGTGGCGAACGACCTCAGCGATTTGCTCGCCAACGGTCATCACTGGGTTAAGTGACGACATCGGATCCTGGAAGATCATCGAGATGTCGTTACCGCGGATCTTGCGGAGCCCTGCTTCGTCTTTGGCGAGGAGGTCTTCATCCCGGAAGCGCAGCCGATCAGCTGTGACCGTTGCGCCGTCAGCGAGACCCAACAACGAGAGGGCGGTGACGGATTTTCCGGAGCCTGACTCGCCGACAATGCCGAACACCTCGCCCTCGTTAATTGAGAAGGAAACGCCGTCAACGGCCGGGACGTCGCCACGCTCCGTGGTGAACGTCGTGTGGAGATCGTCAACAGCCAGCAGCGGCGGTTCCTCGGTGGCAGTAGTCGATACGGACGGCCCAGACCGCTGTGTTGAACGTGGTTGCGAGCTCATGTTTC
>NZ_QPLV01000082.1:0-436 GCF_003666025.1 Halorubrum sp. Atlit-8R | reverse complement strand
CGTCGAGCATGATGACGACCACGCGCTCTTTGTAATCGACGGCGTCGAAGAACGTCGTATAGACACGGTCTGTCGGCCATCCCGTCATCGGAACGGTCTCCATCTCGTCGGCGTCGACGGCGAGTTCCTCCTCGCGCTCGTTTATCTCGGCGATGGAGTCATAGGGCGTATCGGCGAGCGCGTTCGGGTCTTCTGTCGCCCGCGTGCGCATCTCGTCGAGGCGGTCCTGTTCTGCCTCGATTCGTTCGATGTTCTTCTCGATGAATTTGTTCGCGAGTTGCGCGAGCACGCGATACTGTGTGTCCGTCACTTCGCAGTTGATATACTCGACTTCGCACGGAACGTCGTACTTCTGCGAGGTAGACTCCAGTTCCTGACTGACAAACTTCGCACTTGCCGTCTTCCCGGTCCCGGTCTTCCCGTAGATGAGAATATT
>NZ_QPLV01000081.1:0-437 GCF_003666025.1 Halorubrum sp. Atlit-8R | reverse complement strand
TTATATGTCACTCAGAAAATTTTTCCTAGCTTTCTCACCACTACAGATTCGAAAACCGCAAGACAAGAGCCTATTCAAATTCAAACAGTGTGAAAATAAGCCACGCAACGGAATCCAAACGCCGAAACTGTGGTGACGTTTCCCCCGGGATTCGGTATAGCGGCATAGGATTCATCGTCAAAATCCGGCGACGGGCCGATATTTTACTAATCCTCGTTGTCTCTCGCCGACAACGAGCTTCCAAAAACGGTATCTTTTCTGAGTAATTTTCGCTCTCCCCGAGAATTTTGAATCTTAGAATCACCCTCTGGTGAAGGACCGACTTTCCTCGGTGAATCTGGAGGGGTATCTTAGGACAGAAACCCTCGGGGTAATGCATTGGAAACCCCCCCTCTGAAACCGGAATTACAGGCGTATATGATTCCATATATGCTCAA
>NZ_QPLV01000080.1:0-437 GCF_003666025.1 Halorubrum sp. Atlit-8R | reverse complement strand
GGACGGTGACGCTCGATCACACCTACTTTTACGCCGAGAGCGGTGGCCAGCCCGCAGACAGCGGAACGATCGACGGCGTCCAAGTCGTCGACGTTCAGGAAGACGCCGACGCGGTCCGGCACACGCTGACGGCGTCACCCTCGTTCGAGGTCGGCGACGCGGTGACCGGTGTCGTCGACGACGACTTCCGAACGTACTGTATGCGAGCACACACGGCGAGTCACGTGCTCTACGGAGCTGGTCGCCGGCTTCTCGACGATCTCGGCTACGGCGGCTTCGACATCTCCGAAGAGAAGGTCCGTCTGGACTTCACGACGCCGACTGAGATCGACGACGAGACCCTCGTCGAACTCGAACGGCTGACGAACCGTGCGATCTGGGACTCTCTGGACGTGAGCTGGGCGGAGGTTCCGGCAGACGAGGCGACCGCTCGCGAC
>NZ_QPLV01000079.1:0-439 GCF_003666025.1 Halorubrum sp. Atlit-8R | reverse complement strand
TGTCGTCGTAGGCGACCACGTCGTCGTCGGCCGCGACGCCCGCGCCCGACAGGAGGTCGGTCCACGCGTCGCGGCCGGGAAGCATCCCCACGTCGCCGTCGGCGCTTCGGAACTCGTCGAAGGGTATCGACACCGCGCCGGGGAGGTGTCCGATGCCGTCGAACTCCCAGCCGTCGCGCACGTCCACCACGCGCACGTCGTCGAGTCGGTCCGCGAGCCACGTCGGAGAGACCACGTCTACCATGCCCCCACGTTTCCGGGCCGCGGATTTAGGTCCGCCCCTCCTCGCACCCCTCGCCCCATGTCCGGGGTAGCGGATGTTGTTGCTGGTTCCGTTGGATACCGGACTGAAACCCACCGAGACGGCCGTTCTCTGAATCCCTTTCGTCGTCTCTCGGGGCATACTCAGGCTAATATTGCCGCATCACCCGAGGTCAGG
>NZ_QPLV01000078.1:0-440 GCF_003666025.1 Halorubrum sp. Atlit-8R | reverse complement strand
CGAGTTGGGTGTGGTTGTTCCCTCCGGCGGGACTTTTGTCGTCGTGTCGTTACCGGCGGAGCCCCCCCCTCCGTCGCTGCCATCTATGGGTGCGCCAGCACACCCGGCGAGTCCACCAAGGAGCGTGACGCCGGTTGCGGCGAGGAAGTCGCGTCGGGACCCAAGCATGCAATTTGATACCATTGCTACAAGAGTAAGGTTTACTCCGAGTCCGGCGGCGAGCGGGGCCGTGGCAACGAGCCTTCACCGTATCTCTCGAATCGGGTGTCGATTCCGAATCCCTTACCACCCGACCGGTCCGTCGGATAGGACATGGACGAGGTACTCGTCGCCGACGACCTCAGGAAATCCTACGGCGACGTGGAGGCGCTTTCGGGCGTCTCCCTGTCAGTCGCCGAAGGGGAGGTTTTCGGCCTCATCGGTCCGAACGGCGCGGGGAA
>NZ_QPLV01000077.1:0-441 GCF_003666025.1 Halorubrum sp. Atlit-8R | reverse complement strand
CGCCTCCTGGACCGGCTCTTGCTGTTGGCCCGTCTCGGTGAGCCGGCGGTTCATCTCGGTGAAGTGCGTGAGGTGTTCGATATCGACCGGGCAGGCGTCCATGCAGGCCATGCAGGCCATGCAGGACTCCATCGACTCGGCGTCGACGACG
The DNA here is from genome assembly GCF_003666025.1 of Halorubrum sp. Atlit-8R. Lineage (NCBI taxonomy): Archaea > Methanobacteriati > Methanobacteriota > Halobacteria > Halobacteriales > Haloferacaceae > Halorubrum > Halorubrum sp. Atlit-8R. The sequence goes on along the minus strand of NZ_QPLV01000077.1, from coordinate 290 downwards.
GAGGTGCCGCCGTCCGCGACGATGTCGATGGAGTCGCCGCCGGCGTCGACCGACTCGCGGTAGGCCTTCAGGTCGAGAATCACGTCCCTCGGGTCGAGGTTGCGGCCGGAGGCCTTCGCCGGGCAGGCGTCGGTACAGCGGCCGCACTTCGTGCAGGCGTCCATGTCGAGCATCGCCTTCCACGAGAAGTCGTCCTCGGAGACGTAGCCGATTTCGTCCGGCGGCGTGTCCGCGGGCACCTTCGGGAGGCGCGTGCCCGCCTTCTCGTCGGCGGTGACGACGTTGGCGAA
>NZ_QPLV01000076.1:0-441 GCF_003666025.1 Halorubrum sp. Atlit-8R | reverse complement strand
AATGTTTGTAAGTCGTAAGTATTACACCAACTAAAACAGGTGCAATAAGAGTTGAGAAAACGATTGTTAATACAGACATGATGTTAGCACCTCCTAACTTGTCAGATTACAACAGTTAGGTTTGTTGATGACAAAAGTTATTATATCATGAGAAAAAATTTTTGCGCATTTGCAAGAAAGTACTTGCAAGAAAGTTCTTGCGATGTTATAATTAAATTAACAAATCAAGGAGGTGTGCAAAATGGTTAACATTCTAGGAATAGCAATTATTTTAATTGCGATAGCAACAACATTTTATAGCTACAAAGTAATGAAACAATCATTAAAAAAAGAGTAAGTTGTTTCAACAACTTACTCAAGCCATGTAAATGAAATAGGTGGAATGCGGGTAACATTCCACCTCTATTTTAACAAAAAATGGAGGGCAATTAAATGAGAACA
>NZ_QPLV01000075.1:0-442 GCF_003666025.1 Halorubrum sp. Atlit-8R | reverse complement strand
GCTCCCGACGTGCGCGCCATCTTGGAGGCCGCGCGGGAGCGACCCGGCGGGGAGACGTGCGTGTCGGTCGACGCGCGGTCGTTCCCCGAGGCCGTGGCCGCGACGGAGGCCGCGGGCCGGGTCCCGGTCATCGCCGAGGTGAAGCCACGAGTCCGACGACCGAGGGCGTCCGCGAGGACGACCCGGTCGAACTGGCCCGCGAGATGGTCGCCGGCGGCGCGACGGCGCTGTCGGTCCTCACCGAACCCGAGCACTTCGGAGGCTCCGCCGAGTCGCTGCGGCGCATCCGCGAGGCCGTCGACGTGCCCGTGCTCCGCAAGGACTTCATCATGAACGAGGCCCAACTGGATGTCGTCCAGTCCGACCTCGTGCTCCTCATCGCGCGGTTCGTCGGCGAGGACCTCCCGGCCGTCGTCGAGGCGGCCCGCGACCGCGGCTTCCA
>NZ_QPLV01000074.1:0-442 GCF_003666025.1 Halorubrum sp. Atlit-8R | reverse complement strand
AGCGAAGTTAACCTCGGCGTCGATGACGCCCGGAACCGATTCCAGCGACGTCTGGTTCGCGTCCGCGCAGTTCGCACAACTCATGCCGGAGATGCCGACGGTACGTGTCTTCGAGACTGCCTCGTAGCCCGCTTCCGAGATGGCGTCGTAGATGTCTCTGAGCGATACCTCCTCTGGGTCGTACTCCACGGTCCCTTCGTCGGTGGCGAAGTTGACCGTGGCTTCGGACACTCCGTCGAGTGCCTCGACCGCTTCCCCGACGGTGCGCGAGCAGTTCGCGCAACTCATGCCGCGGATATCCAGGTGTGTCGTTCGGCTACTCATGTTAGTTCTAGATACGTGACCCTCTCTTACCTCGATTGTGCCTTCGGAACCCAGCGGGAAGGGGCACCCGAACTTTCGATTCCAAACTTAACGAAACCGAATGCCATCGGCCATCCGA
>NZ_QPLV01000073.1:0-443 GCF_003666025.1 Halorubrum sp. Atlit-8R | reverse complement strand
AGCGATTTCCGCCTCGCAAGCGGTGATCACCTGACGCTCGTTTGTGAGACCAACGAGGCGATGCAGGACGCCAGAAGACTGTGTCAGCGCGGATAGCCGTGGGGCGCGTCCCGCTCAGCGCAGTTCATCGAGCGAGACGGCCGCTGTTCGGTCCGCGGTGACCCACTCCGTCACGGTCTGCTGACGGTCCGAGGGGAAGATCGTCAGCTCCGAGGGGTTCTCGGGGTCGTCGTACAGGCAGTCCAGTTCGAACTCCGGGGCTTCATTCAGGTCAGTGTCCGACGGGGGCGTCGTGGTAGCACTCATGAGTCAGGGAGTGTGGGGATCACTGCAGTTGTCACACAGTTCATCGGGGGCGCTGCCGTTAGCAGCGAGGACAGCAGTCCCGCACCGTCGACACGTTCGTTGGGACCGAGCGTATTCGGTGTGAGAGTGAATATGTT
>NZ_QPLV01000072.1:0-445 GCF_003666025.1 Halorubrum sp. Atlit-8R | reverse complement strand
GGGCCTGCCCGACTATTACGTGGAGCACGCCAAGCCGGCGCAGATGCTTGCCGAATGTGGCCTGGACCAGGGCGGCATCGAAGCCGCCATTCGTCGCCGCCTGGCCCTGCTTGAACAGATTTCAAGCTGACCCCAAGCGATCTCGCTTGTACTTCATGACGCCGTGCACTAAGGTGCGCGGCGTTTTTCTTTCCATCAGGTGCGCCGGCATTCGCCGGCGATAATCGGGAAGCCGGTGCGCTCACGAGCAATCCCGGCACTGCCCCCGCAACGGTAATCGACCGCAGCCATGCTGCAGCCCCGCTCAACGGCCACTGGGTTTCCCGGGAAGGCGAGCGGATCGGCGGTCGAGAGTCCGGAGACCGGCCTGACGGAATCGACTGGTGTTGCGGAGGGCATCACCGTCAGGCGTGTTCGTGCGCGCCTGTCCTGCCCTCCTCGAAGT
>NZ_QPLV01000071.1:0-445 GCF_003666025.1 Halorubrum sp. Atlit-8R | reverse complement strand
ACCCGAGGCCGACGGTTCCTACGCGGCGGCTGCCGACGGTGACGGCGACGGACTCTCTATCGGTGTTCCGACAGAGCTGCTCAACGGGGCTGACCAAGAGGTTGTCGAGACGTTCTGGACGGCGTTGGACGACCTCGAACCACAGGGCGCGAGCTACCACGAGGTTGACCTGCCCTCGGTCGAACACGCCGTCGAGGCGTACTACGTCATCGCCATGTCCGAGGCGTCCTCGAACCTCGCGCGGTTCGACGGCGTCCGCTACGGACAGTCGGGCGGCTACGACGGCAACTGGAACGATTCCTTCGCCAACGCCCGCGAGGAGGGCTTCGGCGAGGAGGTCAAGCGCCGGGTTCTCCTCGGAACGTACGCCCTTTCGGCGGGCTACCACGACAAGTACTACAAGAAGGCACAGGACGCCCGGGCGTGGGTCAAACAGGACTTCGAC
>NZ_QPLV01000070.1:0-447 GCF_003666025.1 Halorubrum sp. Atlit-8R | reverse complement strand
ACATTGTATCTTCACGAGTTAATGAGTCCCAGTCTGCGCCAGTACACGCAAGGAAGTTCTCTTGGTCTTTCTCTAAGAGGCCGACGAACGCAACCGCGATATCGAAATGCGTCGCGATGAGGTCGGTGATGCGCTGGAAGCTTTCCTCGATCGGCAGCTCGTCGATATCATATTCTTCGAGTGCTTTGAGTCGCTCATCTTCGTTGTCTGGAGTGAGCAACCCAACCTGCGCACTGTGGTCGATGATGTCGTTCATGATGAAGCCGAGGCGGTCTCCAGCGTCGGGTAAATCTCTGTTGAGATACTCGACAAGGACTTCCTCGAACGATTCTGTATCGATATCTGCGGGCGAAACGTCCGTGAAAAGGACGACTGGTGTCTGTGAAATGTGTTCTCTGACGGATTGGATGACCTCCATCCCACTACCATCGGAGAGTGAATAAGACG
>NZ_QPLV01000069.1:0-447 GCF_003666025.1 Halorubrum sp. Atlit-8R | reverse complement strand
CGCCTAGCAGATATAAATCCTTCTGTAGAGTCGTCAAAGCAAGCAAATAGAACATTGTCATCACCTTGTTGCCATTCGCTTAGCTTACTCCGGATAACAGAGCGGTAGCCCTCGTCTATCGATTTGATTGTCAAGTATTGATCCAGCTCCTCAACCATCTCTGTCCAAAGTCTACGAACATCCTCGATGCTGTCTCCTGGTTCAATCTCTATGATATCCATATGATCTTCTAACCACTACTGACTAATTAACGACACCCGCGAACTATTCTTGATAGTAATTGGATTGGGTAAAACATGATTTCTATGGGACAAGGCAACTGCTATAGGAAGCTCATTTCGGACGACTCGGTTCATCACCGAGAGCGCCAACTTCGTCGTTTTTATTAGCCCAACTGAGCCAGACCCGTTTCCCGTCTTTTTCGTCCTAGTCGCCGGGTCGCATGGT
>NZ_QPLV01000068.1:0-447 GCF_003666025.1 Halorubrum sp. Atlit-8R | reverse complement strand
TCGCCGTCATCGGAGACATCTTCGGAGATGACGGCTTCGGGGAACTCTTCGAGGACGATTCCCATGAGGTGCGCCGTGCCGAACTCGGGCATATCCTCGCTCGTCGTTTCAATCGTCTCCTGAAGGATTTCGACGAGGAATTCGGGAATGAATCGGTCCGGTGGGTGCGCGTCCATGACGACGGCGTGCGTGTCGCCACAGGGGCAGTCGAACTCTCGTTTGCCCAAGTCGAGTTCCCGGACGCGCTTTTCTTCGCCACAGTGCAACTCCAAGACGGCCCCGCGACCGCCGGGAACGCGCGGTTCAGACATACCCGTGGGTTGCGGTTCTCGCCGTTTAAACGTCGCGTTCTTCCGAATCGGCGGCGGAGAATTGGTCGGTCGGTGTCGATGCGTCGGTCAGCGGCGGCCCGTAACGTAGAGGATGGGACCGACGATGAGCAGCGTG
>NZ_QPLV01000067.1:0-451 GCF_003666025.1 Halorubrum sp. Atlit-8R | reverse complement strand
GGGAAGTCGTCGTCCGCGGCAATCAGGTGATGGACCGCTACTGGAACAAGCCCGAACAGACCGAGGAGGCCTTCTCGGACCGCGTCGAGGGCTACTACCACATGGGCGACCTGGCGACGGTCGACGAAGACGGCATGATCGCCATCCGCGACCGCAAGAAGGACATCATCATCTCCGGCGGCGAGAACATCTCCAGCATCGAACTGGAGGACACGCTTTACGAACACGACGCCGTCAGCGACGTCGCGGTCATCCCTGCGCCGAGCGACGAGTGGGGCGAGACGCCGAAGGCCTTCGTGGTCCCGAACTCCGGTGACCCCGACAACCCCGGTGTGACAGCCGAGGACCTCCGGACGTTCACCCGCGAACAACTGGCGACCTACAAAGTCGTTCGCCGGGTGGAGTTCGTCGAGGAACTGCCCACGACGGCGACCGGGAAGGTCCAGAAGTA
>NZ_QPLV01000066.1:0-452 GCF_003666025.1 Halorubrum sp. Atlit-8R | reverse complement strand
GCGATCTCCGTACTCTGTACTCTGGGTCAAAGCTCACAGCTACGACTGGTCGAACGCCCGCAGACCGGTCTGCCGCGACGTATTCAGGTACATCCGACCGGTTTCGAGCAACCACTCTTGTACCTGCTCCTCGCTCGACCGCACCGACGGCGGCGGGATCACCGTCTCCTCGAACACCCATATCTCGACGGCCCGGATTCGGTGCCGGCGCTTCGGTGGGAGTGACCGCATCCATGAAGCATCCGAGGTGAACATCCGAAGGTCCTCGATGTCGTGTAGGACCGCCTCACACCCTTCTACCTCACAGATCCGATCAGCGTCCTCACCGCCTCCCGCGACGTCGCGCATCTCCTCGATCGGGACGCCGACCGCCTCCGCCGCCCGCTCCTGGATGAACTGCCACTCGACAGCCCCGAGTTCCTCCGCCGGATCGAACACCGACGGGTGCATCT
>NZ_QPLV01000065.1:0-452 GCF_003666025.1 Halorubrum sp. Atlit-8R | reverse complement strand
CAGATGGGGGATGTGATTCGCGCCGTCAAAGTCAAACTCGACGTGCCCGACGAGCGGTGCGCCGACCTCCAGCAGACCAAAGAGCAGTTCCTCCACTGTGCGAACACGACCGCGGAATGGGCGTGGCGACACCCGGACGAGCACTGCGTCACCTCGAAACAACAGGCCGAAAACGCGCTCTACGACCGACTTCGCGACGAAACGGAGTTGACTGCGAACCCCGTTCAGAAGGGGATTCGACGCGCGATCGAGGCCACCAAAAGCGGTGTTGCCCGACTCAAAAAGGGCGAACCCACCAGCCAACCACAGTTCGACGCGTGGAGCGTCGTCTACGACAAGCGTAGCGCGACGTTCCATCGCGACTACGTCTCTCTGTCCACGGTGAACGGGCGCGTCGAGTGTGAGTACGTGATTCCTGACGATCCCGAGGAGACACCGATCGGCGAGTACCT
>NZ_QPLV01000064.1:0-454 GCF_003666025.1 Halorubrum sp. Atlit-8R | reverse complement strand
GAGGCAGGGAAAAATTTCGTAAGTAGCATCGTTAATACTTACGAAAATGACTTTACAATAGATTTACCTTTAAACTCTAAAGATTGGAACGAACAGCTAAAAAAGGATAAAGCGATAACTGACGGAAAAACGTTATATCAAAAAAATGAAATAAAAGAGCAATTGAAAGAACAAACTCATAACGAAAAAGATGATAGGGAGATATAAACATGACTGAAATAAACATTTACAATATTTTACTACTAATATTTATGTTAGTTATCGCATATAAGTTAATGCCCCTCATTTATAGATTTATTAAGAAGAAAAAAATTCAAGCATTATATAGAAGAGCACATATAATTGATATAGATAAAATGGACGGCATAGAATTCGAATATTATCTCGAAGCATTGTTTTTAAAGTTAAAATATAAGCCAATTGTAACGAAAGCTTCAAGGGACTATGGTGCAGA
>NZ_QPLV01000063.1:0-454 GCF_003666025.1 Halorubrum sp. Atlit-8R | reverse complement strand
TTGTCGGCAGTCTCTCGAACAGGGGTTTCACCACGACCACCACTGTCCGTCCCTCGACTATCTCCCTTTCCTCAGTGGTTTTTCTTTTGAATCACAATATTGGAAGCGGTGAACTTCCGTTCCCATCTCATCACCGCTCGTCCCTCGCCTTTACTTTTCTTCCACCTCTCCGTCGAAACAACATCCAGTGTTGTTCGGATATTCTTGAAACCCCGGATTAACGCCCTTTGAGTCCTGATCGCTGTCTTCCCTGTCGTGTCTGTGACTGCTGGTTGCGTCTCGTAGCGTTGGCAGCGACTGGCAAGTGTAGACGCTTCTTCCTGATATTGTCGTGCAATTAATACGCACTACCATGTTGGATGTCTTTGACCCATCGTTCAGTTTCCGGCCCTCGCTCGTCGTGACTCGTAGTCGAGGACGAACGGTTGGCTCCACGGTGGTGACTCGGCATCGG
>NZ_QPLV01000062.1:0-455 GCF_003666025.1 Halorubrum sp. Atlit-8R | reverse complement strand
AGCAATTGCTGAAGTTGCAAATAAAAATTGAAAATTGCATATGTATAAATGAATATGATTCTGGGACATAAATTTCTTAAGAAATGTAAAAAAACTGATTTGTATCAAATAATTAATAGAAATCAGCCTTAAATGTATTTGATAATATACAGCTCGTTGAGTTGCTATTTCCCTTATAGTTAAGTAACATTAATACAAAATCTAGCTCTCGTTTAACTTTATTTATCCCTCGAACTGACATTCTAGTGAAGCCCAAAATAGCATTCATAAATCCAAAAACAGACTCTACAGCAATTTTTCTTTGAACTTTTTAATTTCAGTTCTTTTCTTACGCGTCTGTTTTCTATTTTTAGTACAATCTTCGTTTTCAATAGAATGATTTAAATATTCGATTTCTTTTTCTAGGCGAAGGACAACGAATAAGTTTTCAAAATCAAAAAATTGTGAAGCATTAT
>NZ_QPLV01000061.1:0-455 GCF_003666025.1 Halorubrum sp. Atlit-8R | reverse complement strand
TGTGGGGCTGGTACTCGCTCACTTCCCAACACCGAACGTGTTGACTAACCTCCCGAACCAACTTCCCATGCTCTGTGGGGTAGCAGCGGTGATACTCGTGTTATCCTACTTGTTCGAAACCAGCCCCGCCGCGTACGGGCTATCCCTGAGTCGGCAGTGGTTCGGTGACTTCGCCGGCGGGGCCGTAATCGGCGTGCTGTTTCAGGCTGTATCGACGGCCGCGATTCTCGCTACCGGGAGCGGGAGGATCGTTAGTTCGTGGTCAATGGGAGTCTTCAACGACCCTGTGACCGTCGGACTCGCGATCGGAGCGACGGCCGCTACATTCGTTATCGTCGGATTGTGGGAGGACTTTCTCTTTCGAGGCGTACTGATCCGTGAGCTCGTTGTCGGGTTTACGTCTCGCAAGGTATCGAGGCCGGCTGCTGCGTGGAGCGCGGTCCTTGTATCAGTCC
>NZ_QPLV01000060.1:0-455 GCF_003666025.1 Halorubrum sp. Atlit-8R | reverse complement strand
CTGCTTTACTTCATCTATCGCCTACGATGCTCACTGGCTGAATAATATTATATATGTCTTTTGCTCACTTTTATTTCCAAACCCTGGATTCTCCGATCTCTTAAATACTCCGACGTTTGAACGCTATCGTATGGTCCGCCCCGAGGCAGACGAGGTACTTGATGTACTCACTCTGCGGGTCAACGTGCTCGCGGCGCTCTCTCGGCTCACGTCGTTCACCTCGGAAACCGCAACACTGCTCCCGCTCCGGTCGTTCACCGATGAGTGACCCGTCGCCGATTCCGTTCGTTTGACCCGCCGGAACCCCAATGACTTACGGGACCGACTGCGAAGCAGTGCTGATGACGACGACGTTTCCTGCAATCCCCTATCTCGAGTGGATTAGCGGGCGTGCCAGTGAGGCGACCCACGACCTCGCGACGAGCGACCTCAACGTGGCTCGTCACGATGACTCC
>NZ_QPLV01000059.1:0-456 GCF_003666025.1 Halorubrum sp. Atlit-8R | reverse complement strand
ATGGCACCACCGATACTCCAACAATGACGTTTCGGTACGGCGCAGTAGCCGACCCGAAGCGACTCGACAGAGAAACGGCGGAAGCGATTGCGCGTGCCGCACGCGAGGGAGAGTCCTCGTTTAGTGACGCAATCGTCTCCAGACACGGACGTACAGTGATACTGGAAACTACCGCCGAGGGCGATATATTCGCGCCACATGCCGAACTAGCGGGGGTGACCGTTGGCGACATCAAGTCGCTGTCAGACTCATGAGTTCTAACATCGCGTCCACTCTCAACATACGGTATCGGTTTCAGTATGACCCCAACGCAGCTACAGCGAAACGCTATCACCACGCTATCGATCCGAAGATGCAAAACCGACACAACCTACAGATACGACCGCGGGACCGAGCGAGGATAGTACAATGAGTTCTGAGAAAGGCCCCGCAGAGCCCTCTGATGAATCGACTCCG
>NZ_QPLV01000058.1:0-458 GCF_003666025.1 Halorubrum sp. Atlit-8R | reverse complement strand
GCAATGCCACGTTACCGCATCCCCGATAGCTTAACTGTTCAGTTGCTCAGAGAATTTCATATTAATTATACTCGAAAAAAAGATCCATACGTCTCAGATGATATTAGTGATATTTCTCTAACGGAACTAATGGGGTATACCGGAAGGGCACGGCTCATTGCTTGGTTCCTTGCTGACGCGGATGAAGATATTGCTTACAGTAAAAATAAAATAACAGACAATTCAGCACTCGGTCATAATACCGTACGAGAGTATATTGAAAATCTCGTAAAGTTAGGTATAGTTGATACTGAGGAAGTTTCTCGTGGATCGCAAACCTATACAGTATATACAGTCAATACTGAGAGTCCAATAAATATATTCCTCAGTCAACTGAATAACGCTGCGTTTGCCCACCGAAGTGTTGAAGAATTTGCTTTTGAAAAGCTTGGACTTGTATGATTTATTGTTGACACTTA
>NZ_QPLV01000057.1:0-459 GCF_003666025.1 Halorubrum sp. Atlit-8R | reverse complement strand
ATCAAGATCCCACCGTAGGGGAGCCCGACCGCCAGTGCTGGCAGAATAATGTGTTTTAGCCAGGGGATGATCCCCTGCCGGAACGAGACGTAGCCGAACGCCGGAACCAAACCTAACCGATCGGCGAATACAATCAGCAGGACGATGCCGATCCAGAATCCTGGCATGCTGATACCGACGAACGAGACCGTCGTCGCAACGTAGTCTTCCCACTGGTACTGTTTGACAGCGCTTGTGATGCCGGCGGGGATAGCTATCAACAGCGCGATCAACATGCCGAGCCCAGCAATACTCAGCGTCGGTTCTGCCACACCGATGAGCATCTGAAGGACAGCCTGGTCGCTCAACACGGAGGTGCCAAGATCACCTTGTGAGATGCGACCCATCCATCGGATGTACTGAACATAGAGTGGTTCCGTGAGGCCCATCTCTTCGCGGAGTGCCGCGATAGCCTCAGAG
>NZ_QPLV01000056.1:0-462 GCF_003666025.1 Halorubrum sp. Atlit-8R | reverse complement strand
GGTGCCGGGGCTTCCCAGCCCCTTCGCGCCCTTCCCGAAGACGACCGACTTCCGGTCGTCGGCGATGCCGGGGCCGTCGTCGGCGATGCGGACGGTGACGCACTCGTCGTCCGCCGCGCCCGCGACGGCAATCGACGGGCGGTCGCGGTCGCCGTGGACGACCGCGTTCTTCAGGACGTTCGCGAACACGGAGTCGAGCAGGTCGTTGGCGAACACCGTCGCCGGCGGGAGGCTATCGACCGTGAAGGCCGCGTTCGGATAGCCCTCGCGCACGTCGTCGACGGCCTCGCGGAGCGCGTCGCCGACGTCGAGGGCGCGGCGGCGCTCGTCGTCGTTCGTCGCGCGCATCAACTGTCCGAGCACGTCGGTGAGGTCCACGGTGTTGAGCGCCCGCCGAAGCGCGGTCTCCAACTGCGACCGCGCCTCGTCGGACAGCGGCTCGTGGTCGAGGACGATGTCGAT
>NZ_QPLV01000055.1:0-467 GCF_003666025.1 Halorubrum sp. Atlit-8R | reverse complement strand
CATCAGTAGTGAAAAGTCACGATCAGATGCTGTTGGTTCGAGATAGTAGGTCCGTTGACCTTCGTACACCGTTTCCTCACGCTGGATCAGCTCGGCACTCTCAAGCGCTTCGACTAGTCGGCTTCCTTTTCGCGAAGAGACATCTAGTTCTTTCCAAAAGTCGCTCTGGTGAATCCCACCTGTCTCACGGACCAGATCAAGACCCGCACGTTCGTCCTCCGAGAGATCGGCTTCACCCTGTGACGCACTCATATTCCAACAGCTAACGTGTATTCATTATAATCGTTCTTTCTGTCGCTAACACTCGTTATGAGATTGGCCGTGATTGCTGTGCTGATCAGGTCGATCCACCGGAGTGAATCCCTCAATAGTCCCCGGCAGAGTCGAACACGTCGGTGAAGTCCTGAAGAATATCTTGTGACGACTTTCCATCAGCACGAGATGGAATTGGATCCTCCCAGCATTCA
>NZ_QPLV01000054.1:0-467 GCF_003666025.1 Halorubrum sp. Atlit-8R | reverse complement strand
CTTCAAAGACGTCCTATTCACCGACGAGACAGAAACCCCGGTGAACGTGCTCACCGGCGAGACACCGGCACATTCGCAAGCAACCGTCGAGGAAGCGAAGGAGTTCGCTGCGAGTATCGCCACGGAGACGCCTCAGATCGCGCTCCCCGCATCCGTCGAGTCGCAGGTCGAAACACAGAGCAAGCCCTACACGGCGGCCGCATTCTTCCACTTCAAGGCGACTGGCTCGCTCGAACGCCACCGCGCCTACAAGTCGGGCGCGTTCGCAGTCGACTTCGAGGCTGACTACGCATCGGGCGACCTGACTATTATTGTCGACTGAGTGGAAGTGGCCTGAAAGCGAGAATACAACCCTGTACCTCAACACGCGATACCGCTCGAAACCAACATTCGTCCTGACGGCCGCCTCCACCAATCCGAGCGGATAGCAACATGTTGACCGCAACTCCCATTCTATTACCAAGACG
>NZ_QPLV01000053.1:0-471 GCF_003666025.1 Halorubrum sp. Atlit-8R | reverse complement strand
GGTTCGACGCCGCTGAGGGCATCGAGAATCTCGAACGTCGTTTCGACCGCGCGTATTGTTTTGACGTCGCCATCGGACATGCTACGGTCTTTTCCACACTCGGTGAAAGTATTTTCCCCCTGTTCAACTGCCATCCAACTCTCTCGAAAAGAAAACTTCGAGTGTTTACCACAGAAAACAGTACATCGAGTAACACGCTATTTTTACCTCGTGTTGACACGTATTTTCCGAGCGCGTTGAATCCGGGAGCGAAACCACGTCCCGTGAATAGGCCGAGATACCGGTTGAGAAGCCCTGTTCGATGAATGTTAACGGTAGTATAAGCGTACGTCGATATTCTGCATTTTTGACCGTGTTGAATACGAGGTACCGACAGTGGTGACCTTGCGGGGGATTACCACCGTGTCCCTCGGTTAGACGCAAGGGAAGTCGAGAACCGATGACTGGACAGGCGCTTTACCCGACGTCTGG
>NZ_QPLV01000052.1:0-471 GCF_003666025.1 Halorubrum sp. Atlit-8R | reverse complement strand
GTCAGAAGGGAGGTCCGCTGTCTCATCTCCTGTTCGAACTTCTGGCACGTCGTCTCCGCGGATACCACCCAGAACTTCTTCGGTGAGGACTGTTGGATGTCGACGAGTCCCCGCTCGCGTAACTCGTCGACCGCGTCGTACACCCGAGTTCGTGGAACTTCGGAGACCTTGCTAATCTCCGTTGCCGTGCCGGTACCGAGGCTGGTGAGTGCGACGAAGGTCCGTGCGGCGTACGTGCTGAGGCCGAGTTGTTTCAATTGTTCGATTGCGACAGAACGGAAGTCGTCGCCCGAATCAGTACTCATAATGGGTGCCTCGATGTCTGCGAAACTCAGCCACGACGAGTGGCTGAGGCGGCACGTGTCAGTTGTGGTTGGGACACAGTACTCCACTGTGTGCCGCAGTCGCGATTCGTCCCGGCGCCGTATAGTTGTTTGTGATTATCTGAGTGAATTCATTACGTGTCGATTA
>NZ_QPLV01000051.1:0-472 GCF_003666025.1 Halorubrum sp. Atlit-8R | reverse complement strand
GGGAAGTACGCGGTGTTCGTGACGAATCAGGACCGCGTGGAACCTGAGAAGATTCGAAGTGTCGTGAACGGGTACAGTCGGCGCTGGGACATCGAGAACCAGTACAAGTCGATCAAGAGCTTCATGCCGAAGACGTCGTCGACGGACTATCGGCTTCGATTCTGTAACTTTGCGCTGTCGACGTTGATCTACAACGTGTGGCGGCTCACGGACTATCTGATCAAGGTCGCGCTCGACGAGCCGATTCGGTCGCCGCCTGTAATCACGGCGAAGACCTTCGTGCGAGCGTTAGGGGACTTCCTGCGTGAGTTCGGGTAACGTTTTTCTCATTCCGGTTTGAGAGTTCGGGAGCGGCTGCTCTGTCGATTTCCACTCGTTTTCGCGACATCTGTTGACCAGTAGACTCGTGTCCGGTCGCTGAATCGACTTCACCCGGTTTTCGCACCCTGATTTGGCCTACCCATTCGGAAAT
>NZ_QPLV01000050.1:0-473 GCF_003666025.1 Halorubrum sp. Atlit-8R | reverse complement strand
GGTTTTTGATAGCCGTGTTGACCCACCGCCCGAGCGGTCCTCGTTTTATCTCTGCGTCTTCGGCGCCGAGACCGATTTCCGGGTTTTCGTCGGGCATGTTAGATTCCCTCACTGGCGAAGTTCACGATGTATACGGAGACCACGATGGCGATGATACCGGCGGTGACGAACGCCACCGTCGCCGAGGTCCCGTACAGCGGTGCGTTGAACGTCGTGACGACGAGACACGACAGCGACGGCACTGTCTGACAGCCGGCCATCGTCTCGCTGATACCGTAGACGCGCATCGCCGAGATGGTGCGGAACAGCATCGCGACCAGCACCGACGGCAGGATGAGCGGGAAAGTGATCATCTTGAACTGTTGCCAGCGCGACGCACCGGCGACCTTCGCGACGTCGTACAGCGAGCGGTCGATACTCTGTATCCCGGCGAGGATGAGCAGTGCCATGAACGCTGACGTCTTCCAGACGTC
>NZ_QPLV01000049.1:0-476 GCF_003666025.1 Halorubrum sp. Atlit-8R | reverse complement strand
GCTGGAAAGAGTACTTCACGTCGGAAGCGGTCACGGGGTCACCGTTGTGGAACGCCGCGTCCTCGCGAAGCGAGAACGTGTACGTCTTCTTGTCTTCTGAGACGGTGTAGTCGGTGGCGAGCCAGTTCTGGAGGGTTGGCGGCGTCTCGTCGGTGTAATAGAGGAGTGGGTCGTAGAGGTTGTGAAGGAGGATGGCCTCGATGTTGTCCGACCCCTTCATCGGATCGAGTGAGGTCGGTGTGATGGTTGTCACATATTCGAAGTCAGTCGACGATTTGTTAGCTGATGTCGCCTGATTATTGCCGGACGACGTTGACCCACCTGAATTAACAGATGTAGTTTCTTCCGACTGATTCCCAGTACATCCTGCAACCGTGATACCAGTACCAGCCAATCCACTGTATTTTAGGAACGATCTCCGGTCGATACGGCCCTTGTCACGCTTGACCATACCATCACCATGTGAGTTAGGGTGC
>NZ_QPLV01000048.1:0-480 GCF_003666025.1 Halorubrum sp. Atlit-8R | reverse complement strand
GAAGTCGTAGAAAACGAGCGCAACCGCAGCGAGGAGGCTCACGGCGATCTTCGCGACGGTGACGACGATAGACATCACTAAGGAATTGAACATGTACGATGCCATTCCGTACTTGGTGAACACCTCGGCGTAGTTTGCCAGCCCGTCGCTGCCAACGCCGATGTCCGTGATGTCGTACACTTCGGGAACGGTCTGGGTACTCATTACGAACGCGAGCAGGAGCGGCGAGGCCATCACTAAGACGGAAGTGATGAGTCCGAGGTGGACGCGCCACTGCGCCGGGAGTACCTGTGTGTCGGCTATCGCCGACAGCGGTCCGCGCTCTCGAACGTCAGTCGCGATGTCGTTAGTGTCGAGTGACATTAGTAGTGTGCGTAGCGGTCGGAGACGCGCAGTTGGACGAACGTGAGTCCCGCCACGAGCACGAACAGGATCACGGACTGCGCGGATGCGAGACCGAGGCTGTTGAACTGGAAGGCG
>NZ_QPLV01000047.1:0-482 GCF_003666025.1 Halorubrum sp. Atlit-8R | reverse complement strand
TTCGGCTGGAGACAGAACAGACGCAAGCCGCGTTTTGGGGGCAGACCCCGAGACGGGGACGACAAGACGCATTACAGCTTGGAGTACTCGTCCTCACTCATCTGCGTGTACGCGTAGTAGCCGCCACCGACCAGCAACAGGAGGACGACAAGTCCGCCGCCGACCAGCAGGAGCGTTCGCTGGGTCTGGGCGCTCTGCTGGGCCTGCTGTGCCTGACTCTCAGCCTGCCCGGCGAGGTCCTGGGCGTTCTGGAAGTTCCCGTTCTCGTATGAGGAGATGGCGCTACTGACCAGTTCTTCGGCGTTTTCGTTCCCACCGGCCGCGTCGATTGCAGCCTGTGCGTCGTCGATCGCTTGCCTCGCGGCCTGACTCTCTTCGGTGTAGTGGTGAGCGGTGTCGCTGCGGAACTCCTCTTCGTTGTTGCCGCTGATTCGACTGAGCGAGGCGACCTGATAGTTCTGTGCCGGGTCGTACGTGTAATT
>NZ_QPLV01000046.1:0-493 GCF_003666025.1 Halorubrum sp. Atlit-8R | reverse complement strand
CGCGAGATGAGCGCGGGTTCGAGGTCTATCTGCTCGCCGATGGGTTCGTACTGGTCGAAGCGGCCGTACTTCGGGTTCGCCGCGCCGAGGAGCGAACACCGCGACTTGAGCGTCGCGTTGATGCCGGCCTTGGAGACCGAAATCTGCTGTTGTTCGAGCGCTTCGTGCATAGCCGAACGGTCTTCGGAGTTGTGCACGACCATTCCATTGGCGACGAAGTTGTGCGTTCCCTCGACAGTCAGGTCGTACACCTTTGGCTTCGAACGGGACCCGATGGCATCGAGAAGGCGTCGCGCATCCGAACGACTGTCGGAGAAGCGCGCGTTTGCCACCTCACCCACGTCAGTAAACCGGTCCGTCTCGACGACGCCGTTGAACCACCGCGAGACGGTCGAGCCAGCAACATCGAGGTCGCGCGCGATGTCAGCGAAAGAGACACCGTGGCGTTCGAGTTCGGAACGAAGTTCGCTCCAGTCGTCTGCACGCGGTTCGT
>NZ_QPLV01000045.1:0-498 GCF_003666025.1 Halorubrum sp. Atlit-8R | reverse complement strand
ATGAGCTGATTGAAGTGCCCCTGCTCTGTCAAGCGCTCATGCAAGGTCATGATATCTGGGTAAAAAATCTCTTTTGTCCCGACAAAGGTGACAATCTTTGGCAGGTCATGATAATCGCCATATAATGGGCTGACATAAGGAGACTGCATCTCCTCTAGACTGCCTGCCCACAACTCACCAATATCTCGAAGTCGTCTAGCATCTAAATAAGCCTCTACTGCTTCAAAATGCTTGTAATCCTGATTAGCAAAGCTAACATCTAACCAAGGAGATAACAGGATTAATTGCTTTGGCTGTGGTGCAGTTTGGGTATCTCTTAGGTATTGCGCCAAGGCTAAGGCCATGCCACCACCTGAAGAATCACCAATAATGCTAACCTTGGCAGTGCCATTGGATAAGCAAAAGTCTTTATAAGCCTTTGCCAGCTTTGGGTAGACCTCCTTATAGGTAGCATAGGGGGCTTTTTCAAAATTTGGAAAGACCAGCTTGGCATTGGTT
>NZ_QPLV01000044.1:0-499 GCF_003666025.1 Halorubrum sp. Atlit-8R | reverse complement strand
CGTCCAAGGAGTGGTCGATGGACGATCCGGGCAGCAGACGGGGCGGTGAGAAGGGGGTATATGCTTTAGGCAGTAGCGGAAGCAGATCGCGCCTGGCGAGTACCGCAAAATTATAATTACCCGCAATTAACGCTGTGACCTGCTCATCGGCTATGCCTACGACGCTGACAATGTTGTGTGGTCGAGTGTTGAGTGTGGAGTTTAGTAAGTAAGCTAGTTCATAGTTGTGTATGTATTTGTCTATAGTCAGGCCCCAGGCTAGATTTCTATTCTTATCTATCCAAGCGGCAATCAGGCCGGGATTTCTAGATATGACATAGTCTGGGTCATACTTGCTATGCGCCGTCAGGAAAGGTGTGCTCATTTCTTTGTGGCCAATGAAGCGATCATTGAGCCCCAGCATGTCTAGCGTTGGCAGTTCGGAGTAATAGGGAATCTTGCCGGCGGCATCGACCGCTAGAAGGGTTTCTCTTGGTGCGTTTTTCAGGAATCGCCCGAG
>NZ_QPLV01000043.1:0-502 GCF_003666025.1 Halorubrum sp. Atlit-8R | reverse complement strand
AAAACATTGCGCAACTGCTCCACCCTGATCATCATCACATTCAAGTTTTTTTCGGTGCTTTTGAAAATCAGGATCTCGTAGGATTTGTTCAACTTAACTTTTCTCTGTATACTTCTAAAAGTCATAAAGCAACAATTCAAGGTTTATACGTTACTCCAAAAGCGCGAGGAAAAAATTTAGCACATCAACTCATGGAATATTTAATACAATATGCTAAAAAACATCGTATCGAACAACTCATTTTAGCTGTTGCATCAAATAATATAGCAGCAAAAATCTTTTGTGATCGCTTTGGCTTTGAATTTTTAGCAATAGAAACAAACGCCCGTAAACTCGACAACAAATATATTGATGAGCACTGGCTGATTTATTACATCAAATAGGAGGCGTTATGAAAGAAATAACCCGCATTCAACATTTATGGCGATACGAAAAATATCATGTGATGATGCATGACTATCGCTATTATATTGAAATAAAAGAATTGATAAAACAAGGTGCT
>NZ_QPLV01000042.1:0-504 GCF_003666025.1 Halorubrum sp. Atlit-8R | reverse complement strand
TTGCCCCAACGAGACCAACAATTTGTCCTCGTTTTAGAGTGAGGGATACGTCTTTAAGAATAGTTTTATTGTCTATCTGTTTAGTTAAATTTTTTACTGTCAATACCTCTACTTTTGGAAATGCAATATCAAGAACATAAGAAAATAATTAGTAAGCAGCCTCCTCATTACTTTGAATATCAATATTGGAAAAAAGATGGATTATTTACTGTGAATTCTTTGCAAGAATATTTCAATTACAAAAATAATTGATTATAAATTTAGCTAGTCATATCTTTTCTAACATTCACATAAAGTACAACTTTATAAACTTTGATATGCTCTCTATAAACATACTAAGATTAGCTGTAAAAAAGGTTCTCTACCAAATGTGGAGGGTATATAATTCAAAGAATTATTTTAAATTACACCTTTTAGATTTTTTATTTTTAGGCGGCCAGTCCAATATTGTGCTTGGTTGTCTTCTTTTTTCTCCTTTATATAAGCTGAAAATCATCATTATAC
>NZ_QPLV01000041.1:0-505 GCF_003666025.1 Halorubrum sp. Atlit-8R | reverse complement strand
CGGGACACCAGAGGAACTCGAACAGTGCTTCGCTGTGTCGGTCGATTACTTCGCGGGTCATTGTTAGAGCAGACCTGGTTCATCCGGGTCACTCTCTTTGCCCGGATACAAACAACACCGCGTGAGGACTAGTCCTCTTCAGTGGTCTGTTTCTGAGATCGTTCTGGAGGTTGGATCACGAGCCGTTCGATTCTCGCGTTGTCGATGGAGTCGACGCGAAGGACATACCCATTTTGCTCGATCTCATCAGCTATCTCGGGTTCTCGCCCGAGTCGGCTAAAGACGAACCCACCGATCGTCTCGACCTCATCGGCCTCGAACTCGACGCCGAGCCGTTCGTTCACTTCCCGGACTGGCACGCCGCCGTCAACGACGTACGTACCGTCGTCTCGTTCCTCGATAGTAGGGCCCTGCGGTGCTGTGTCGAATTCGCCTCGAATATCGCCGACGATCTCTTCGAGAATGTCTTCGATCGTGACAATCCCCTCAAAGACGCCCCATTCGT
>NZ_QPLV01000040.1:0-513 GCF_003666025.1 Halorubrum sp. Atlit-8R | reverse complement strand
GATCGTGCAAAGAACACCAGGGGTCAACTTCCACCAGCACAGCACTCTGTCGTTCCTGAAAACAGTCCACGAAAATGAGCCAGTCACAGTTGAGACTCTGATGGAAGAACTCGACAGAACTCGAGGAATCACCACACAAAGGCTCAACCACCTGAAAGAAGAAGGAAAAGTAGAAGGACAGAACACTCACCACGGACCACCAGCCGCGACTTGGCAAACTGTAGAGCACTGGGCAACCCCATTCAAATGTAATGACTGCGAGTTCAAGACTCGTTCTCTTACCGGCATCCGGACCCACCAAGCGTCTATGCACGGTGACTGATTCGAGTTGAGTTTACTCAGAAATCCGCCGTTCGCGACGGTTCCCGCCCGGAATTCAGATGTGGCGCAGCAGATCGTCCCAAGTCACCGTCTTTGAGGGTCCGTTCCGACTCGTCGATGAAGTGCCCCAACTCCTCGCGTGCTCCCCCGAGGATCGACAGCAGGCCCCTCACGCCGCCACAATCAACGCTG
>NZ_QPLV01000039.1:0-514 GCF_003666025.1 Halorubrum sp. Atlit-8R | reverse complement strand
GTCGTCGGTCTCGTAGGTCCGCGGCTTGCCGACGACCGCGACGTAGGCGGGCGCGTCGAGGTCGCGCAGCGCGCTGGCGGCCTCGTGCTGATACTGGCCGGCGTAGACGAAGAACGTCCCCGTCGGGTCGACGATGCGACCCCGCCAGTACTCGTTGTCCTCGCCGACGTCTTCCTTCTCGGTCAGCGTGCCGACGAGGAAGACGCGGTTGGCGCTCTCTCCCGTCGGGAGCAGCAGATAGACGGGCGCGCGCTCGTCGTCCGACTCTTTGAACGTGTAACCGGCGTCGTTGAACTCCTGTGCGAAGACGCGCCGGGCGACCTCTCGAGTGGGGATTTCGTTGGAACTCATTTACATCGACCTCGCTTTGATGAGCAGTTCTTCTGCGTCCGCCGGCTCGCGCAGCCGCTCGACTTCGTTGGCGAGCACGTACAGGCCCAGCGTCGGGCCGTTGACGCGGTAGTAGTACCCCACGAGGTCACCTCGCATCTCCTCTTCGACGATGGTGGTGTCG
>NZ_QPLV01000038.1:0-523 GCF_003666025.1 Halorubrum sp. Atlit-8R | reverse complement strand
ATAACCTCACTAATAGATGAGATTTTTATACCTATTCTACATATACTAGCTCGTGAGCTATGGCATCACACAGTAAGCCTCAGATCCGAGGAGTCGCTTGGAATGGACTCATTCAACAAATGGGTTCAGCAACTGTTGAACTACTTGCTAAACACCACTTTACCGGGGCTGACCTCGGCGGGATAGCGACGTGAGAGTAATGACAGAGAACTGCTCTCCGAATCCCGAAGTGATCAATCCCAAGATGAAATTAGAAGATGTTCGAAACGGGGTAAATGCGAATACCTGTGAGGGACATGGGCGGTCAACTGCGTCTGGACGAGGATATAACGCTGAACGCCTCGTGAATGCCATATTTGACAAGTCTGGCACCGCTTTCCGCGGGGCAATTGACTCACATATTGATACTTATGTCCCTGGTGAGATTGGCTACGATATTGAAGTCAAATCCTGTGTCGCTCGGTATCAAAGTAATACCAACGAATCGGGGCGGTACGGGCAATTTCGAATCTGGAAGCACCAC
>NZ_QPLV01000037.1:0-527 GCF_003666025.1 Halorubrum sp. Atlit-8R | reverse complement strand
GAGTTGCGACGGGTCATCAGCCATCGATACCAGATACCGCGCAACCTGGCTACTTAATTATTATCCCACCTCGACAAGAGTGTAAATTAGCCCATAACTAGGACCTACTGCCTAGAGCGTCCAATGTCAGTCGGTAAAAGAGACGAGGTAATCCAGAGTGAAAGGCGTCCTTCCCGTGCAAGTGATTTGGACGATGAAACACCCCTCACCAAGACTGTATAGCGGACAGAAACCAATATTTGACCACCCCTCGTCCCGAGTGAATTACCACTAATCTTCCACTGGGCTCGAAAATGCACACCACCCATCAAGAGTATAACTCAATCAGAGCAAAGATGTCAAACATTGAGCAGACACAAAGACGCCTGACGCACGGCATACACCCCTCGTCCAGAGTGAAACAGCACGAGAAGATCCGGGTAGCAAGATGAGAATTGCACGACTGTATCGCGTGCAAACGACACGAATCACAGGAAGAGAGACGGAAACACACGCATCGAGCTTCCGGGGAATCAACCAGAACGCAC
>NZ_QPLV01000036.1:0-528 GCF_003666025.1 Halorubrum sp. Atlit-8R | reverse complement strand
AGACATTCGCAAATCCGCTCTTTCTCTTGAGTGCTCGGAAACTGCAGCACACTCTCACCGGAGACCGCATAGAACCCGACCGCTGGTTCGTCTAACTTCACCAGCGGTCGGGTGATGTGCGGATCATCCACGGTGTAGAGCCGCTGTGAGTTATCCCACGGTTGTGGATGAGATGTGTCGAGAAATCCAAGGACGGTCCCACCGTCCGTTCGGATTTCTTCGTCAACAACCCAGCCTTCGTCGTCATCTCCATCGCGTTTGTTGTGTGGCTCACCAGACTCCTCGTCGAACGCGTCGGCGACGCGTTCGTCGAGAATCTCTTCGGCGTTTTCAGGCCGTGATGGACGCTTAGTCCGCGGAATTGCGTAGGAGAGACCGAGCTTTTCGAGGAAGGTACTCAGGTAGACCGGATGAAATTCGACGTCGAATTCTTGCTTGATAAGATGCTGTATTTCTTGTTTCTTCCAGGGCTGACCCTCACGGAGAAGTTCCAAGAGATGCTGTTGTTGTTTTTCGTCGAGCTTCGGG
>NZ_QPLV01000035.1:0-529 GCF_003666025.1 Halorubrum sp. Atlit-8R | reverse complement strand
AAAAGACCAACTCTTCAGCATTCCTGGCTGAAGTTTCATATCGTAGTCACGGTCAACGAGGTTCTGGTAGATATCCCGTGCCGGTGGTCCCATCCATCCGGTGTTGTGGTCGAACTGGTCGAACGGGTGGTCCAGAAGGATACGGAGGCTAAGTGAATCCGTCGCATCTGAACCGCCACTGGAACCGGTTTCAGTATCTTGCTCGGACTGTTCGGTGGTTGACCCTCCAACGTCAGTCTTCGCGTCACCTCCAGTACACCCCGAGAGAAGCGTAGCAGGTCCAACAGTTGCGCCTGCGGCAATCGTCTTTAATAATTTTCGTCTGTCAGTATCTGGCATAGATTTGTTTGACATTGTCTGACTCTGTTTCTCAATCAAACTGGATTGACTAATAGGGGGCACCTTGCTTACTAGGGTGTGGTTTGTGTCAAAAGAAATCGTGAGTCGGACACACCTCTCAGAAGTGCCCGAATCTACGCTCTAAGTGTCTTACCAGGTTTATTCCCGGTTTCTTGCCCATCTTTCAATA
>NZ_QPLV01000034.1:0-542 GCF_003666025.1 Halorubrum sp. Atlit-8R | reverse complement strand
AGTACTATTGCTCCTTTCCAATAGACCATACCCAATTATTTCGTCCTGTATATTCGAAAGTGCTGTTGTTGAGCAACCTACTTTCTCAGTAAGATCTCCCATCCGATACCATCTTGTTGGGAGACTGTCTGCTTGTTGGATAGTGAAGTCAGTAACCCCATAGTACGCCTTTCCCTTGAACAGCGTAACAATCGGATATTCTTCATGTGATTTTGGTTTTGGATCCCTCGTGTATTCTTCATTTGAACTTTTGTTTGGTGTTTCTCTATGTCCAATCATACGTTCCAATCCTCTTTGAATCAGATCAGAAATACTATCAACAGCATTCTCCTCGATAGCCTGATCAATCATGTCTTTACAAACCCTTGGAGTAGTGGTGCCTATCGACTTAGCGTCCCTATCCACCCACTCTATCCCAGGTTTCCCATATGAAACCAGATCTCTTTTATCGTAATTTTGTTCAGATATCCATCCTGGCGGTGGAATCGTATATCTTATGTCATATTTCACCCGTGAAAATGTAACCTCATTTGAATCTATTA
>NZ_QPLV01000033.1:0-543 GCF_003666025.1 Halorubrum sp. Atlit-8R | reverse complement strand
CACGTCCGGAACGTAGATCGCTGGCTGCGCCACCTCCAGCAAATCCACTACGTCCTGAAAAGTACGCCTGTTCACGTACTCGTCGTGCTCCGTCCCTAGGATTACCGGGATATGCCAAGGCTCCAAAACCTGGCTGAGATCGCCGTCCCGCTCGACGACCTCTTCAGCATCCGAGAAGTTGATTATCACGTACTCGACTTCCCGGTTGCCGTCAAGCCACTCCTCAAACTCCTCGTCAGGAAGTTCGACACGGGGATGAACTCCTCTAACCGGCTTGTATATCCGGTGAGAGTTAACCGCCTCGTGTAGTGTTTGCTGCCCTCTGCCGAGTTCTCTTGTGTCTACGTGGGAACTCAAAGTGTGCTCTCCGTCTCCGTCTTGTTTTTCGTAGTGGGAGACGTGTCAACATACAGTTTCTACCCCCATATAAGTACCGCCGAAAACAGGAGTATAGGTCGACCTAAACCCTTGATCCGGAGCCTGTAACGTGCTCAAAATAATTTCGTAGTAATGATATATTATTGTAGATATTCATCTGGCTTG
>NZ_QPLV01000032.1:0-553 GCF_003666025.1 Halorubrum sp. Atlit-8R | reverse complement strand
TATCAATGGTTCGTAATATTTTCTATATTCTTTTAAATTTCTTGATAAATATGTAATATAAAAATATTCATTTTGATACCCGACGTTTTGCGTCTTGTTAATTGCTTCTTTAGTAAAACCTGTATATTGATATTGCTTTTCATTTTCTTTTAAAAATTTATATAAATTATCATACTTTTCTTTTTGCGCTCGATATTCAAAGCCACTCAGCACTGTACCCACCATCATACTCATATCATCACCGTTGTCATTACTACGCATTGATCCTTTTTGATGGATGGCATCTTTGTACAAAGGTAGACTTGCATTAAATACAATGCCATGATCTTCGCAATGCACATAAACTTCTACACCATCATCTTTACCTATAACATTTGTAGCTTTAACTTTTAGACCGAAGTTATCCATAAAAAATTGTTCGCCTCGCTTAGCAATTTTATCTTTATGCTTCTTTGCAAATTCAATCGCATCTTTTTCTGCAGGTGGTTGGAATCCTTGTCCTACATATTTTGAAGCATCCATTTCTTCTGGTACAGATTTTGTTTCTTTGTTG
>NZ_QPLV01000031.1:0-554 GCF_003666025.1 Halorubrum sp. Atlit-8R | reverse complement strand
CACGAGGGCTTTACGCTCCAAGAGTGGGTCCGGTCGGCGTCGTCCAGATAGTCGGCGGCCCCCAGACTCGCTCGGCTCCGGCGGCTCCGGCGAGGCCCGCTGGGGCGCGTAGCTTGATACGCCGGAGGGCCGTAGCGGGCGACGATGCGTCCGAACCTCGACACGCGGATTCTCGCGCTCGCGCTGGCTCGGATGGTCGACGCCCTCGCCAACTCGTTTCTGGTCGTCGTCCTCCCGCTGTACATCGGGAGCCAACTGGTGTCGATGCCGTCGTTCGTCGGGACGACGCTTTCTCTCGGGGTCGTCGAGGTACCCCTCTCGACCGAACTCCTCATCGGCGTCGTGCTCTCGCTGTTCGGGTTTCTCAACAGCTTCAGCCAGCCGTTTACGGGGTCGCTGTCGGACCGCACGGGCCGCCGCCGAGTCTTTCTTTTGACCGGCCTCGCGCTCGTCGCCGTCGGGAGCGCCGGCTACCTCGTGTTCACGGCCTACGGCTCGATACTCGTCATGCGTGCGCTCCAGGGTCTCGGCGCGGCGTTCACCATCCCGGTCAC
>NZ_QPLV01000030.1:0-557 GCF_003666025.1 Halorubrum sp. Atlit-8R | reverse complement strand
AAGGATTTCAACGATCCCGAGAATACGTAACGGCAATGGAGGTTACAGAGAACGTCGACGCCGCAGAACCGACACATCGACTCGTCACTCGGCGTTTATCCGGTGTGAAGGACTGGGACGAGCTCGGCCGTGTGACAGTCGAGAACCGAGCGGTTCGCGTTCTGATGGATTACGGAACTGCTGTCCACCTGGGGCTTGATCCGAGACACGGTCAATTTGAGATGGTACAACGGGAGCTGACGCAGGTTCCCGACTCAGAATGTATCTTTATTGGTTCGGATCATGAATTTCGAGCGTCGCTTCCTGAGGACCGAGCGTTGGTTGAGTCGGTACTCGAGATCGCGGACGGTGATACTGATGCGTGGGCGGACCGTCTGTTCCACCTCGTCGAATTTGCGGTTCTAACCGACCGGTCGTGGCTATATCGCTCGGTGCCGCATGAGACCCATATCAGAGAAATCAACGCAGGGGAACACGAGGGAGTTATTGAAAAACTGAACGAGACATTTGCTCAGGTTCGAGGCTCGGCCATTGTTCCGTTTGGTGGACTTACCTCG
>NZ_QPLV01000029.1:0-564 GCF_003666025.1 Halorubrum sp. Atlit-8R | reverse complement strand
CCGACCACGGAACATCTGGAACAATTGACCGAGGAGGAACCTGTCGCAATCTTCTTCGACGAGATCGAGACATGGTGGGAATCGTTTGACAAGAGTGAAAACGAGGAACTCCTCGAACGGAACGAGTTCTTCCTTCAGCATCTGTTTGAGGTAGCGAACGACCCACAGGAGGATCTATTCGCTTTTGCTACCCTCCTCGACAAGAGTCAAGACATCAAGCGGATCGTCAACCGAACCAATCCCTACGCCGTCGACATGAACGACACGGGCGACCGTGAACAGATCATCCTTCATCGGCTCTTCGAGACGCGCCAAGATGACGTCGACGAGAAGGCAGTTCGGGACATCGTTAGCGAGTACGTCGATCACTACAACTATCCTATCGAGATTGACGAACCCAAGCGATACGAGAACCGCATGGTCGTAACGTACCCGTTCCATCCCGAACTTCTCGATCTTCTCGACGATGTCTATGACGCAGGTCGGGAGCGACAGAGTGTCCGCGGTGTCATGAACGTCCTTGCTGATACAGTCCGCCGTAAGTACAACGAAACTGATCTCTTC
>NZ_QPLV01000028.1:0-564 GCF_003666025.1 Halorubrum sp. Atlit-8R | reverse complement strand
CAAGAGCAACTACGACGGTTCGGTCGATGAGCTACTCGTTACCTACTCCGGTGGCACGGGGAAGCAGTACCGACTGATGGCCGAGTGGGAAGGTGCTATCTTCAACAACGATGCTCGCGGTCGCATCTACGAACTCGGCATGGTCTACCAGTTCTGTTTCGACGAGGACGACGAGGGGCCACGTTCGGTCGACACAGAGACGACCACGAGCGCGGTCACGCGGTCACCGACCGGCGCGACGCTTGCCATCGAAACGATTGGGATTGAGGGAATCTCCGAGAGAGTCGGCACGGCTCACGTCGTCGACCCTGAGACGCACGACCCGTTCTGTGGCAGTCGCGGAGTCAAGCAGAAAATTCAGACGGACCATCGCGAACTCTTGGAGGTCGATGCGCTCGCTGACGAACTCAACGTCTGCTCGAATTGCCAGCGCTCCGCGTTCGCGGGGGATGACTACATTAGTCCCGACGACCTGTTCCGACGTGCCCGCGACTGGACCAACGACGACTTTCGAGGCGACTGGTTCGAGGTCAAGATGGCGAACGGTGACGTTCGCACGGCCCA
>NZ_QPLV01000027.1:0-577 GCF_003666025.1 Halorubrum sp. Atlit-8R | reverse complement strand
CCGATGACGACCTCGTCGACGGACTGTTCGGGCGTCCCCGTCGCGGTGCCCGTCTCGCCGCCGGACTCGCCCGAGTCGCCGCCCGACCCGCCGCCGTTTCCGGCGTCGTCGCTCGCACAGCCGGCCAGTGTCAGTGCCGCGACGCTCGCGCCCGTTGCTTTGAGGAAGCGTCGCCTGTTGCTCGTCGAAGACTTGAGAGTCTTACCCATGGCAATCGGTATCGAGGTTAGTGCCTACTGTAATAAATCCTCCCGTACTCGTGTTGTCACGTTCTGTGGATATTCCTGCAACGAATCAAGTACGGGTCGGCAAATTGAGTCGAAAACGAGTCGTTTCGATTGTTCTACTCCGGGGCCGTGACCCCGCCGCGGCGTCAGTCGAGCGATTCGCGGGCGTGAATGCCGGCGAGGCGGCCGTAGCCGAGCGCGGTCGTCAGCCCGTTACCGGAGAGGTAGCCGCCCGCGCCGTGGCCGCTGATACCGCAGGCCGTGCCGCCGCCGGCGTAGAGATTCTCGACGATGCTCCCGTCGGTCCGGAGGAGATCGGAAGAGCCACGTCTTCCAGTCACTGGCTTCAA
>NZ_QPLV01000026.1:0-585 GCF_003666025.1 Halorubrum sp. Atlit-8R | reverse complement strand
TGAGGACTACTATGCTGAACTCACAGGAGTTGAAGGACGATCACCGCCGGAACACGGAGCAACGGCGTGCGATGATCAAGCGCTGGGCCGAGTACGTTCGGACCCACGACGACAGTGAGTGGTCACGCCAACAGAATCGCCTCATCGACTCCCAGCTCCAGTCGGCGAACGAGATGGCTGCCGCTGGCGAGACGGATCCCGTTCGGTTTACAGCCGCTCGCGATCGGCTGCGCGACCGATGAGCGGGGGGGACCGACTTCCAAAGGCGATCGCAACGACGTACTACAAAGCTGGGGTCACCGGTGACCAGCTCACAGCCCTCGTTGGTGCCACATCCGCCACGCGGCTCCGTCTTCTCAAAGCGGACCTCGAAGCCGACCCGCTCGATCTCGCTGCCCCTGACGACGTCGACATCTACGAGGAGGACGTGACGACAGTCGACACCGGGGCCAACGACGATTGCTGAGCAACCGACGACTGTGAACGATCGTCGCTGACACCAGCGCCCCCCTAGCCGCGCAGTACCCGTGCGGATGTAGCTGCCGTCGGACCCAACGTTCTGGAGCCGTTCCAACACCTGCTCAC
>NZ_QPLV01000025.1:0-588 GCF_003666025.1 Halorubrum sp. Atlit-8R | reverse complement strand
TCCCAGTCGTAGGTGATCCCGTGTTTGTCGAGAACAGCGTGGACCTCGTTTTTGAAATCCGTCCGCTTCTCGACTAATCGTTTCCGGCCGCGCACGAGTGCGCGGCGCTCCCGGAGTTCTTCGGGCGGAACGTAACTCTCAGCGATCATGCCGGCTCGGCGAAGTTGCGCGAGCAACTTCGCGTCGAGCCGGTCGTTTTTCACCTCAGCATAGCCGATCGCCTTAGTTTGGCTCGGATCTGCGACAACCACGTCGAGATGTTCGTCGAGGGTGTCGTAGACCGTGTAGTAGTTGCTGGTTGCTTCGATCGCCGCTTTGGCTCCAGCGTATTCTTCGGCGACTTCGTCGAGATTCGCGTTTGCGACGCGAATCTCTTCGACGACCTCGGCATCGTCGTCCAAAACAGCGACGTGCGACTCATCTTTATGAAGGTCGATTCCGAGGTAGTACATGGTTCCTCTGGAGTGGAAAGTGCGTGAAGGGAGCCACACCCATTCGGGCTCGCCGCCCAAGATAGTGCGTCCTTGGCAGGTAGGCCAATCAGAGCCACGCGTTCTATGACGCTGTTGAATCATCGGCCTTTGACCA
>NZ_QPLV01000024.1:0-589 GCF_003666025.1 Halorubrum sp. Atlit-8R | reverse complement strand
GCGGCGACGGTCGCCCGTTTTTGCTCGATATCGTTGGTGGCGCCGACTGACGCCGACGCCGACGCGGACCGGGCGTCGACGTCGACCGCGGCGTCGACGCGGCGCTAATCGCCGCGCGCGGGCGAGGGACTGCCGCCGCCACCGCCGCCGACCTCGACGGTTTCTCCGACCTGCGTGTAGACGAGGAGCAGGCCGACCGCGCCCAGCGCGGTCGCGGCCACGAAGGGGACGGCGAAGCCGAAGCCGACGAGGACGCCCGAGAACAGCGCGCCGATGGCGACGCCGAGGCCGAACCCCATCGTGAGAAGCGAGAGCGTCGACCCCGACTGCCCCGCCTTGGCGATGTCGCCGGCGAGGGCGAGCGAGGGAGCGAAGACGGCCGCGACCGCGACGCCTTGCAGGAACCGCGCGAGAATCATCAGCGCCGGCGTCTGGACGAACCCCTGTGCGAGCGTCGTCGGGAGCAGGAGGACGAAGCCGCCGACGAGGAACGGCCGCCGCCCGTAGCGGTCGCTCAGCCGGCCGATGGGGTACTGGAAGACGACGTTGGCGAGGACGGTCGCGCCGAACTGCACCGAAAACAGGAACG
>NZ_QPLV01000023.1:0-592 GCF_003666025.1 Halorubrum sp. Atlit-8R | reverse complement strand
GCTCGCGCTGTCCGACCTCGATTCGGCGCTGACCGACCGCGACGCTTCTCGCGCCCGCGAGGTGTACGAGGGCATCGACCGCCTCTGGAGCGAGGGCCGCGACTGTTACGCCCTCCGCGTCGCCGACGGCGAACTCGACGACCGCTACGACTCCGCCGCGCTCGCGCTCGCGTCGGCCCACCGGACCTACGACCGACTCGAAGCCGTCGACGACGACCGGCTGGACCGACTCGTCCACCACGTCGAGTCCGTCTTCGACGGCCTCTGGCACGACCCCGACGACAGCGAGGTGAAGGGGCTGGTCCGCTTCGAGGGCGACGACTGGCGGATGCGCGAGCAGTCCTCGGAGAAGGTTTGGACCGTCTCGACCGCGTGGGGCGCGAACACCGGCGTCGAACTCGCCGCCCTGCTGGCCGCCCACGACGACGACCGGGCGGGGACGTTCGCCGACGAGGGCCGCGCGCTCCTCGACCTCGTCCTCCCCGACGGTCCGCTCTGTACCGACGAGGGCTACCTCGCGGAGCAGTTCTTCGACGTCGGCACGCCCGACAGCGCGACGCCGCTCGGCTGGCCGCACGCGCTTCGGCTGGCG
>NZ_QPLV01000022.1:0-594 GCF_003666025.1 Halorubrum sp. Atlit-8R | reverse complement strand
TGTGATATATAACCTGTGCTTCGCTTATCACGTTTTCTTACATGCTGTACTATCGGGCCTGTCAATCTGACCTGCTGAACTCACCCTCTGCATGTGTCACGCCACTCCTGTCAAGAGATGGGAGTTTCAACTAGTCCGTTTTTTCAACTATCTCAAACGACCACCTCACAGCGAAGGGTCACTTCGAGTGTTCAGCACACTTTCAACGGGAGTACCGCGTGAATTTGGTGGGTCTGTGTGATCGTCACTTGAGAATGAGAGAGGTGATTTCGAGTGTTCCACCTTGGTCTGCGGACGCTGCATATTAGAAAGACCACTCCCGCACAAGCCAAAGTATTATTTTGCTGTGAAAAGCAGCAGAGACCAATGAAATTCACTGGCTCGAAACCGTCCCGAAATACGACAAACGGTCGGTCGGACAGCAACTCGGCATGACAAAGCAGTCCACCAGCCAGCAACCAGACGACGAATCCACGGACCCAGAGACGCGTAGCCGTCGCTACAACTGGTCGCGTATGGACCTCGACGAACTCGTCGATGTCTACTGGCAAGACATCGCACCGAAGCGATATCGTGACGGGTTCGACGAGGATC
>NZ_QPLV01000021.1:0-598 GCF_003666025.1 Halorubrum sp. Atlit-8R | reverse complement strand
CTCATCGCAGACCTGCTGTTCGACGCCGACGAGGGCCTCGCCGGCCACGTCTCCGAGCAGTTCCGCATCAAGCTCGAAGACGAAATCGAGACGGCGCAGGCGAACCTCGAACGCCGCGAGGTCGGTGCCATCTCCGCGGCCGTCCTCGACTCCGACGCTTACAGTCACCGCTTCGACTTCCCGCCGACGGGCCTGCTCGTGGACGAACTCCACCGCCGCACCCGCGAGGGTGACGCCTTCGTGACCGTCGCGCTCGGCATGGACGAACTCTACCTGCGCTCGACGGGCGACCTCGACCTCCGCGCGGTCGTCGAGTCGGCCGCCGAGAAAGCGCCCGCCGCCGGCCTCGCCGCCGCGGGCATCCGCGAAGGTCGTATCGAGTTCCTGACCGGCGCGCGCGACGAGGCGCTCGAAGCCGTCCTCGACGCCGCCGCCGAGCAGTTCTAAGCCGCAATCCAGACTCCTCCTCGCGCGGTTCGACGGAGGGCTGTATTCCAGCCTCCCGAGCGACACGCTTATCCACGAAACGACCCGATTCGCGCCCATGAACCGCCACCGCGTCGCCGAACGGGAGGTGTGTCCGTGAGCGCCGAGACCG
>NZ_QPLV01000020.1:0-620 GCF_003666025.1 Halorubrum sp. Atlit-8R | reverse complement strand
CGATAATACTCCTGTATTTCCTCTCCGACACTCTCTTTTATCTCCTCAAATGCGGCATCCAGTTCGTCCAAATCAACGGGCTCAACTTCCTTCTTGACGACGAACCATGCTACAGGATTCAGTTCACTCCCGATAGCGTTACAGCCCATACGGAGCGACTCGACAATGCTCGTTCCACCACCCATGAAGGGATCGAGCACGGTTTTATCTCCGAAGTCGATATCTTCGAGGTAGTAATCCCAGAGAGCGTCAGGGTTCTCCCAGTCGACTTCCGGGAGTCCATCGATGGTTGATTGTCCATCGGTATCGACCGACATTTCTCCGTCGGCGAGCGAGTAGAGTAGCATCGTTCGGAAAACCGAACCCAGTCGTCGTGCCCACCACTTGTGCATGGTGTATACAGGGCGGTAGTATCGTTTGGCGTGAGCCTCTTTTTCCGCGATTTCATTCACTTGGTCGATGGGGAACGAGATCTCGATAGGTCGACGACGTGGTTTCTGATCCTGACTCATGGTTAGAGGGTTACCTCAATGCGGGGGGTGATACACTCCAGTAGACTGAGTCCCCCGTGTTGGAACGTACTGTACTTGCCTCGGGCGGGCCACGTGTATCTGCCGATA
>NZ_QPLV01000019.1:0-642 GCF_003666025.1 Halorubrum sp. Atlit-8R | reverse complement strand
GTTCCGAACAGATCGGCTCGAGATCGAACTCACTCACGTCGTCGTAGTCCGCTACGACGGACCGGACGTGATCGATTGTCGCCAGCGGGTCAGCCGGGAGATCGACACGACTTAATCTGGCGGTGGCAAGCGTGTAAACTTCAGTATCACGCTCGAGTACCGTCGGATCGGCTTTGTCGATGGTGTCGGTCGTTACATGCCACGCATCGGCGTGGCCGCCAGATCCACCAACTGGGTGATAGCCCCGTTCATCGCGGACGGATTTCGGGATGCTCGACTGGAGCGACATCCCTGGGATTCCGAGGTTGTTGAACGAGTAATCCCCCGCCCGTGGCGGGCGGCGTTTAACCGTCTCCTTGCCACTCACATCCTCGATACTGCTGGCTGCGATGTCGTGGACGCCGGCCATCCACTTGACGCGCTCGTCGTACTCCGTTGCGTCGGCAACACCGGGGGAATCGATATTGACATGAGCGACACAGTGTTCTGTGAGCTCCTGTGCGAACTCGTCAGTAAACCACGTCGACCCAGCGTAGCGACCTGTCGAGTGGCCTGGCCACCACGCCACCCACACGTCACGCCGGAGGTAGTCTCGATGGTCGTCGAGAACCCGGGCTAACTCGAGCAGCGTCGCATCTCCCG
>NZ_QPLV01000018.1:0-643 GCF_003666025.1 Halorubrum sp. Atlit-8R | reverse complement strand
CATCTGTGGCTCTGAAGCCTATACACGTGCCCACAGACTATTATGTATATTCGTGGTGTTAACTTTCGATAATTAGTTATCCTACTTATGCCCTTTGTCGAGACTCGTTAGCACGTACTATGGCAGACGGTGACACCGAACTGGAGGCACGGCTGGCAGAACAAGACGAGTTCGAACCCACCGAGGAGTTCGTCGAGCAGGCGAACGTCTCGGACGCCGGCATCTACGACGAGTTCGAGGAGAACTGGCCCGACTGCTGGGAGCGCGCGGCCGACCTGCTCGACTGGGACGCCGACTACGACGAGGTACTGGACGATTCGAATCCGCCGTTCTACGAGTGGTTCACCGGCGGCGACCTGAACGCCTGTTATAACTGCGTGGACCGCCACGTCGAAAACGGGGACAAGAACCGCGTCGCCATCAAGTGGGAAGGCGAACACGGCGAGACGCGGACGTACACGTATCAGGACCTCTACCGCGAGGTGAACGAGTTCGCGGCGGCCTTGCGTGACCTCGGCGTCGAGGAGGACGACGTAGTCACGCTCTACATGCCGATGGTTCCGGAACTCCCCATCGCCATGCTCGCGTGCGCTCGCATCGGCGCGCCGCACAACGTCGTCTTCGCCGGCTTTTCCGCCGAGGC
>NZ_QPLV01000017.1:0-643 GCF_003666025.1 Halorubrum sp. Atlit-8R | reverse complement strand
GTCTGGCGAGCGCTGGCGACTCTACGAGAATTTCCGCGACGAGACGTGTTTCTTCGACATCGAGACGACCGGTCTGTCGGCAGAACGCAATTCGGTCACGACCGTCTCGTTCCATCAGGACGGCGAAACCACGACACTCGTTCGGGGCGAAGATTTGACTGCCGATGCGCTCCGTGAGCAGTTTACCGACGCAAAGCTCATCGCGACGTTCAACGGCGCACGATTCGACGTACCCTTCCTCGAAACGTCGTTCGACCTCTCTATCGATGTTCCGCACGTCGACCTCATGTATCCGTGTCGGACGCTCGATTTGACCGGCGGCTTGAAACAGATCGAGAAGGACATCGGCATCGACCGCGACCGCCCCGATATCTCCGGCCGAGATGCGGTCAGGCTCTGGCGCGAGTACGAACGCGGCGACGAATCGGCTCTCGACACCCTCGTCTCGTACAACCGCGAAGACACGGTCAATCTCGAACGCCTCATGGAGACCGTCACGGGCAAACTTCACGACCGCGTCTGCGACGGTCTCGATACCGACCTCGTCTGAAATCATCTCGTCGTCTTCTTCGTTCGTCTCGTCACGGAATCACCCGCCTTTTTCATCCCCGGAAGCGACGCGCCGCACATGACCGACGACGAG
>NZ_QPLV01000016.1:0-653 GCF_003666025.1 Halorubrum sp. Atlit-8R | reverse complement strand
ACTGTTCGTGGAACTGGACGAGCCGTCCGAGCCATCAGCGCCGTCCGAACCCCCTGATGTTGCTCCTAGACATCCAGCGGAAGCAAGACCGACTGCGGCCGCACCGGTTGTTTGAAGAAATCTACGCCGACCACTGTGTGAGCCGTTTACATTGACCACATCTTGAGGTAGACTAGTTCCATATTAAAATTTTATAATATTTGAAATGATTAGTAGTAGGTGGTAAGCACTGCTACAATTACTTCGATCTCGATACGTACCTGTACATACCGATCCAGAGAGTTCTGGGGTATTTTGAGAAATATCGCTGAGACAACCTCATCGACACCGCCGCCCAGTAAGCCGTCGTGACCACGAAGAGTTAATCGATGAGAATCGACGGCGGACGAGGAAGAGTCGATCGAAGGGCGCCGCCAACAGAGGTGGGGCCGCGTCGGCGCGCTCACACCTGGTCTCCGTCGACCGGCCGCTCGCATCGTGCTCAGGACTACGTGTCTCCGGCAGACGTCTCACCGGAAGCGGGGAGCAGACCGGAGTAGTCGGCGGCGATGCCGTCGACGCCGGCGGCGGCAAGTCGACTGGCCTGATACCACGTATCGACTGTCCACACGTTCACCTCACGTCCGTCCGCGTGCGCCTCGGCGACGAGGTCC
>NZ_QPLV01000015.1:0-692 GCF_003666025.1 Halorubrum sp. Atlit-8R | reverse complement strand
GGCGATGTTAAGTTAAGAACGAGGCGGTCGGTAGTTCGAGTGTCTATGTGCGAATCCAACCGCCTCATCGACTCTACTGAGTGGATTGACTTGGATTTTGTGGAGCGAGAGCGGACACCCCACGAGATCATTGAAACCGGTATTCAGCTCCATCTTGCTGGACTATCACTTTCGAATACCAAACAGTATCTTGAGAATTTGGGTGTCGAGCGAAGCCGAACAGCAATCCACAACTGGATTCAAAAGGCCGATCTACAGCCAGCTAACGGTGCGAATCCGAATCGCGTCGCGGTC
The DNA here is from genome assembly GCF_003666025.1 of Halorubrum sp. Atlit-8R. NCBI lineage: Archaea > Methanobacteriati > Methanobacteriota > Halobacteria > Halobacteriales > Haloferacaceae > Halorubrum > Halorubrum sp. Atlit-8R. The sequence continues at coordinate 398 of NZ_QPLV01000015.1, read as the reverse complement.
GATGAGACTGCGATTCAGATCGACTCAGACAGATTCTGGCTGTACGCCGCCGTCGATCCTCGTACAAACGAATTCCTCCACGTTGACGTATTTCCCGTTCAAAACCAACAATTTACCCTGGTGTTTCTCCGCGATCTCAGGGAGAAACACCACGTTGACGATGCGCTCTTTCTGGTTGATGCTGGCGGACATCTCACGGCTGCGCTCTCACGAACCTCACTCCGATTTCAAATCACTCGACATGGAAATCGGAATGCTGTCGAACGTGTCTTTAGAGAAGTAAAACGCAGAACCTCTTCGTTTTCAAATACGTTTAGAAACGCGGAGCCGACAGCGGCAGAATCATGGCTTCGAGCCTTCGCCGTCTGCTGGAACCGATGCTTAAGTTAACACGACCG
>NZ_QPLV01000014.1:0-692 GCF_003666025.1 Halorubrum sp. Atlit-8R | reverse complement strand
TATAGTAGCCTCCCAACATTGGCGCAGTACCTTATGTAGCTCTTACTTCTTGCTGTGATCACCTGTTACATAAGGCGTTGATATCGGATGTCGCATGACCAAATCAACAAACGTCCGTTGCGGGTCCGTCGTACCACCGAGTGGGAGGAATTAGCGCAATAATCAGGACCACAGATGCTACTCGATAGCTGCTTCTTCCTTTATTTCGATCTCCTCGTCAGTGAGCCCGTACAACTCGTAGACGAACTCGCCGATCAGGTCGTCGATTTTCTCGATCTTCTCATCGAGCTCCTCAGCGCGCTCGACCGTCCGAAGGTAGTTCCCTAGGTCGTCGACCACGTCGTTGACATCGGGCAACTCGATCTCTTCATCCGGTCGACAAGCGAGTTCGTCTTCGTCGCTGTCTCGCAGAAGTTCGCAAAGCCGCCCGCCTCGCCGACGGCCAGAACTGATCCAGCGGCGCAGACTTAGTCGCCAGCTAGCGTTTGTCGATCAGGTCTGTTGGACTTTCCCTGACGTAATTGTGGTCGGATACGACTACGACTGAACGTTGATGTTACTGTAGTACCAGCCTGATCCTTCCTGCTCAATTCCGTGGAAGATGTCCCGCAACGGAATTTCGTCATTTCCGTCGCGAAATACAGGTTCATCCCAGTATTCGAGATCATCGACCACAAATTGGACTCGGGGGT
>NZ_QPLV01000013.1:0-852 GCF_003666025.1 Halorubrum sp. Atlit-8R | reverse complement strand
ACAACTGATATATCATCAGGTTGGTGGCGTTCGTCGGTCCCCCCTGCGTCATTAGGTCGATCAGGGCGAAGCTGCCGAAAAACGCGTAGATCGTGTTGATAACGACCAAGAACACCAACGTGGGCGACATGAGCGGAAGGTAAACGCGCACCAGTCGACGCCACGTTTCGATTCCGTCGAGCCGACACGCCTCGTTGAGCGACTCAGGCACGTTGTTCAATGCGGCGAGCATGAATATCACGTTGTACCCGACCTGTTTCCAGATCGCCGCCACCGTGACGACGGCGAACCCCTGCCACCCGACGGTGAACCAGTCGAGTTCGATGCCGAACCACGCCTCGAGGTAGTGTGTGTAGATACCGACGCTCGGGTGCGCGAGAAACAACCGGACCGTTCCTGCGACGGCTGTCGGTAGTGCGTACGGCCAAATCGCGGCGATCAGGTACGCGGCCTTTCCGTCGCTGACCTCGTACAACAGGAACGCGACGAGGAGGCCGACGGCGAGCGATCCGATAACGACGATTACGGCGAACGCCATCGTCAGTCCGACGCTCGTGAGGTACACCTGCGACCCCAACAGATCGGTGAAGTTCGCCAGCCCGACGAACCGGGTGTTCTGACCGAACAGAAACGTCTGGAAGAAGCTGAATCGGAGCGTCTGTAGCGACGGATAGTACAGGAACGCGATGATCGCCGCCAGTGTCGGTAGTAGCAGGAGGTACGCCCCCAGCGTGCTATCGTACGTGTTCTCGTGTACGCCCATTTCAGTTGCCTTTGCTCTGGATGTAGCTCTGGAGAACGTCGTCGGCCTCCCTCTTCATCTCCTCGAGTTTCGACTCGACGGTGACGTCG
>NZ_QPLV01000012.1:0-1201 GCF_003666025.1 Halorubrum sp. Atlit-8R | reverse complement strand
CGAGGCAAGCTATCGACTCTCCGAGCAAAGTATCGCGACGACCTCGACACAACATCCGGTCGTACGGCTGTTGTACGTCGTGGTGAGCCTGCTGTTACAGAACGTCTGGCGGTATTTGCACTGGGAGTACGTGGCGACGCCCCGCCGTGGGGGGCGTCGCCTCTGGGAGTGGTCGTTCAAGGAGTTCATCAATATGGTCCGTCGAGCAGCGTGGACGGCCCTCGCGACGCGTCGGGCCGTCCCCGCGAACCGGCCACCGGACGACCGGTTCCACCGGTAACTCCCGTCCGGGCTAGCCAACGGTGGGAGTGGCGACGCTGTCGCGTCGGCGGCAGCCGCCGCCGACAGCGACGGCTCTCCGCCGATCCGTCCATGATTCTCTCGTCGAGACCGCCAGTCCAACCGCTCCGCCACAGAACTCAGGCTTCAGAAACAGCTAGCCGAGGATCAGTACTTCACAAAGCCGTTTAGTTAGAAGGTCTGCTTGCAGAAGGTGTGTCTAAAACCCAGCAAGCAGACGATGAAATCCACGAGGACCAGCTCCTTAACTTCCTCGTCAACTCTCTTGACGAGGAAGTTGCTCTCTCACTCGCTGAAAACGCTGAACTCGATGCTGAAGACATCTACGAGGTCCTCGTCGGCGCCTGCGCCGACGGGACCTCGGTCTCAACGCTCTGTGAGAGAAGCGAAGATGCACCCCACGAAAACTCCGTTCTCTACCATCTCCGCACTAAATTCGATCTAGAAACGCTCGAACAGGTTGGCAACATGCTCCTCCAGAAAGACGTTCTCGACGTCCTTCCCCAGCAGGTGGAGGTCTGCGCGGACCTCCACCTGCGGCCCTACTATGGTGACGAAGACGACACGGACGGCCTGTATCACTCACAAGCGAAGCGTGGAACCACCGCGTTCCACGCGTACGCGACACTGTACGCACGCGTGAAGAACAAACGCTACACGCTGGCGGTGCGCCGTCTCGAAGACGGCGACACCGCCAGCAGTGTCCTCGCAGAGTTCCTCGGTATTCTCGACGGCCTTGACCTCGGTGTCAAGGCCGTCTATCTTGACCGCGAATTCTACGACAGCAAGTGTTTGACGCTGCTTCAGGCGCACAACCACGCCTACGTCATGCCGATCGTCCGCTGGGGACGGACGATCAAGCGAGAACTCTCAGAAGGGTGGAGTCGCGTGATTCAGCACA
>NZ_QPLV01000011.1:0-4313 GCF_003666025.1 Halorubrum sp. Atlit-8R | reverse complement strand
CCTGATGTTGCGAAGATGGGTCTATGATGCACAGGTTTCGAGGCTAAGTCATCTGAAAGAAGTGGCCGAGCGGGCCTCGAAATGCGTTTCTGAGAGACCTATCGCGTAGCGTTCACAATTCCGATAGAAAATCGCCGATTAGGTCAGCGCTGCCGCTCACGATCAAGCAAACTCAGAGGAGACAAGAAATTAGTCGGGTGGATCGAGACCGTAGTTCTTCTTGGCAAATGTCAGGAACGAGTTCGAAGAGACCGCCGGCTGGTCGCCGACCTCACCGTGGAGTTCCAACTGCACGAGGATATCCACGAGTCGCCAGCAGTTGTACAACACGCAGGCGAACGCGAAGTTGAAGTACCGGAACCGGTGGTCGGGTGACTGTGTCTCCGCGAGGAACGTCTTCAGTTTCTTAAACCCGTTTTCGATGCCCCACCGGCGCTTGTATCGGACCATCAGCCGCCCAATCTGATGTTTCATCTCCCGGTCGTCCGAAGGATTGACATCCACCCACGGAAGATTCGTCTCGAACGGCACCGTTGGTGCTTCAACCCGCGCTGGCTCCATGATCTCCTCTTCCTCACGCACCTCATCAAGGAGATTTCCCAGCGGTGAGTTGCCGCCGCGGTCCTCTGAGAGCGGCGTTGTCTCGCCAATATCTTCGAACTCCTCGATAAGTTCCTGCCGAATCGTGACGTCATTCTCATCGTCATCTTCGTCTTCACGTTCCCACTCGCGCTTCGGGAGATAGACTGCCTTTCGTGCTGGCCCGTCGTCCAGACGCCTTTGCTTGACCACGTCGAAGTCTCTGTTCTCGCTGGCGAGCTTGGCAATCTGGTGTTCGTGGTCGCTGCTGGAGCGCACAACGCCCGGATTCAGGTAGTGAACGTTGTGCTTCTCGCAGGCGTCTTTCACGCCATCGTTGGCGAACTCGCGGTCCATCATCACGAGGTCCAGATCGGGGACAATATCTGTCGCACCATCAAGCAGATCGTCTACGAGATCTGCTCGCTTCCGGCCGCGTTCAACTGGGACGGCATCGAGTATGAGCGGGACATCGTGACCGACGAGTTTGATGACTGCCCACTGGAAGAACGGCCCGTCATCGCCTTTGTACCCAAGAATCCACGGTTCCTGATTCTGTCCGCTCCGATCTCGGGTGATCTCGCCATCCCACGGGTTGCCTTTCGTGATGTCGATGGCTGCCATCTGCTTGCGGCCCATCTTGTCCTTGGATTTCGCCTGCTTAACGAGTGTCCGGCTAGTCTCCCGGAGCATTGTCCGGATACGTCCGACGCCGAGATCTTTCGTCTGGAGCCGGTGGGAGTCGCCAGACGGCGTCTTCGATCGGGTAGAGTCGGCGGCAAAGGACTGTGCGCCGTCGTTCGGGTGCATATCAGTCCGCATCCCGAGGTATGACTGCTGTTCCCAGAATGCGCCTTCGGGTATACTTGCGTTTCTGCTGCGGTCAAGGTGGAAACAGTCCTCGACGATGGGCTTCGCACCCTTCCAAACCTCGCGGGCCTTCTCACGAGCGAGCGTATCCTTGCTTTTTGAACGTGTGACTGTATCCGTCGGCTGGTTGGGTAGAAACGAGGGTTCGGGCGCAGGAATATCGTGATATCGAGCGATATCCACGACGACCTCAGCAGCATCTCGAACGGCGTCGCGGACATCTTCGAGACGGCCGTTCCAAGCCCGCCAGAGTGTGGACTGAGTAGGGATGCCGTCGAAGCCGAGCTGCGTGCTGAGAAACGGCTTCTGTTTGAGATATTTCCAGAGAGTTGTTTCACTGTTCCAGCCCTTCACGCAGCGGAGCACGTGCGCTCGGAAGACAGCTTCCCAAGGTTTCGGGTCGCCCTGTTCGTGGTCAAGAGTGTCGTAGAATCGGAGGTAGCAGGCAGGGATTTCAGCGACAAGATCTTCTAGCGTAACAGAGCGATCGTGCCGGACTTGTTGCTCGCGCGGGTAGGTTGTAAGAACGCCGTCAACCATTTCGCGGAATGTCATATCGAAGGACCGTGCTTCGACAAGATCGCCAGTATTCGTGGTGTAAAGTCCGTCTACGTCGTAATCTTTCGGTGTAGATTCATAGCCCGCGCCGTCGAGATGCCTCCGTGGACCAAGGCGCTCCCACCGTGACCCGGTTGGGGCCTGTGCCGCGGTTCTTGACACGTAGAGACATATTTGTTTGCCAACTATATAAAGAATCCTTCAGCCGAGTGGAAGTGGTCACTGCTCTCGTTCAGTATAGGTAATGTACGAATCGCTCAGTACAGGGGAGTCACGAATCGATCTATCGAGAAACGGTCTTAACGAGATGCTGATCAATTTCCCATTCGATAGCTAGACTCAAGAAAATGAGAGACACGCCAATCCAATTGAGAGGCGGTTGTTGAGTGAGTGCAAGCAGTATCCCAACTCCGAACAGAACAAGCTGTGTCCACCTTCGGGTTTCTCTGAACCGGTAATGAGAGACGAGTAATGTTACGAGCAGAGTACTACTGATCAGGCCGACTATGAGAGACTTTGGGACAGTTACACCACCGACCGACAGTGTCGGGAACTGAATGGTAATTGCGGCTCCGAATGTAGTGAGTAGTACGAGGAGGACGAATCCGAAAACGGTGGACTTACTCAGAGACACAGATTGGTACTAATAGAATACACAACAATTTAGCTACTTGGTTGAGTTGTACTCTCATTTCAAAAACGGACCTCTGTTGAAATCCTCGGAATCCGATACATCTCAAACCGATTGCGGTCAATACAGGTGATTCACACACTGACACTCAGTTCGGATTTGCCTGTATTGTGTCAGGAGCCCTGTGCGAGATACAAACGATATGGTCAGGAATCCTACAAGATGTTGTATCTGTAGAGTTCAGTCAAAGAGAACGTAGGAGACTCTGAGTACCTGTTCGGGGTGTTCAATATTCCATTTAGGTATCCCCCAATCGCGCCTCTCTCTCTGTGGGAGATCATATAGAGCTTCTACGGCTTCGTACAGGTTGTCTTGTGAAACATCGCCGTGGCCTATGAGTACCGTTTCAGGGCGCTCAGTGGTTTGGTTGTTACCGTCCGTTCGGGGCTCTGTATCTACTCCCATTTCGATAAGCGTCTGAAGAGCCGCCACTCCGTGAATTCGGTCGTCGGTGTAGTGGACTATCGGCTCATCTTCGTAGCCCTCAGTAACAAGTACAGCATACACTCCTGCAATTTGGTCTGCCGAGGGTATTTCGTCGCTTCCACTGTCCGAACTAAACCCGTCCTGTAAGTCGGTACATCCTGCCAGTAATAGAGGCAATCCAACTATTACATCACGTCGGGAGGGCATAGTCCATTTTACCGATAGTAGCGTTATAATGTTTCTTCCTAATCAATAAGCACTCTTCAGCGACCCGCTGTTTCAGATGATAATGTGTCTGAAGAATAGGATTTCAACAGAGCTGTTTTCAACAAACCCGTCTATATGTGTTTTTGTTAGAGTCCGACAAGGCCTGTAAACTATATAACCATTCGGAGATAATTCGTATTATGAATGTACGACTTGATCGGGCCAGAGACGCTCCGATCCGATTCTTATTCGCAACACTAGCGGAAAGTAACCGATTCTGGTTTGGTTTCGTTATTGGGCTTCCGCTCATTTTTTTCCTTCTATCTCCCGTTCACGACGTGTTTGTCTCGCTTGCTGCTGGGCTACCGTTTGCTATCGCTCTGTGGCTCTTGTGGTTGAGTCACCAGTTTGTGAATTCTCAATTACGGATCGATGCAGATAATCGAACGTTGATAAGATCGCAATCATACAATCTTGACATTTATTCACCAGTTGAGATTGATAATGTCGATCATGTCTTAATCATCCGATTTTCTGACGTAGCTCTCATAAAACTACAATACTTTCAGTGGAAATTCTCTCATCCACCGGATACGCCGATCTCCTCAGCACAGATCAACGAAATTAAATCACAACTTGAGCAGATGGGCCTTGATGTGTCTATTCATGAAATCACACCTCGGTTGATTCCGATTGACCCAATTCTAACACGAATAGTCGTAACACCGATTGCAATCCTTGGAATTCCTCTTATTGTTTGGCACTTTTATGGAATAGAAGCGTTTTTCACCGATGTTGTGATTGTACCGATGATTGTAATGATTGGCTATGGACTATACGGAGCGATACGCCGGTACCGTCTTCGTCGCTCTAGCTCGGAAAGGGGACAAGATTCGTACTGAGACTACCAGCAGAGCGTTTCGTCTTGTCTCTAGAATTGAATCAGTTAAACGGTATGCAATCTTCAGTGAACAGCTGTTCC
>NZ_QPLV01000010.1:0-5140 GCF_003666025.1 Halorubrum sp. Atlit-8R | reverse complement strand
GATGAGGATCACGCCCCCTGCGCTCCGGCGTAAGCGGTGATCTGATGTGAGCCGTGGTCGTTCGGTGCCATCCAAGCCGTTGGCTGGCCCGGACACCACACAGACCAATGCAATGGTGTGTCAACATCATCGTTGACACCCGCCAACACCCCCTTCGAGCCGGGAATCAGGCTCGAAGGACATACATTCCGGTTGATCCTGCCGGAGGCCATTGCTATTGGGATCCGATTTAGCCATGCTAGTCGCACGAGTTCAGACTCGTGGCGAATAGCTCAGTAACACGTGGCCAAACTACCCTTCGGAACACAATACCCTCGGGAAACTGAGGCTAATAGTGTATACCATACCACCACTGGAATGAGTGGTATGCCAAACGCTCCGGCGCCGAAGGATGTGGCTGCGGCCGATTAGGTAGACGGTGGGGTAACGGCCCACCGTGCCAATAATCGGTACGGGTCATGAGAGTGAGAACCCGGAGACGGAATCTGAGACAAGATTCCGGGCCCTACGGGGCGCAGCAGGCGCGAAACCTTTACACTGCACGACAGTGCGATAGGGGGATCCCAAGTGCACAGGCATAGCGCCTGTGCTTTTCGGTACCCTAAGGCGGTACCAGAATAAGGGCTGGGCAAGACCGGTGCCAGCCGCCGCGGTAATACCGGCAGCCCAAGTGATGGCCGATCTTATTGGGCCTAAAGCGTCCGTAGCTGGCCGCGCAAGTCCATCGGGAAATCCACCTGCTCAACAGGTGGGCGCCCGGTAGAAACTGCGTGGCTTGGGACCGGAAGGCGCGACGGGTACGTCCGGGGTAGGAGTGAAATCCCGTAATCCTGGACGGACCGCCGATGGCGAAAGCACGTCGCGAGAACGGATCCGACAGTGAGGGACGAAAGCCAGGGTCTCGAACCGGATTAGATACCCGGGTAGTCCTGGCCGTAAACAATGTCTGCTAGGTGTGGCTCCCACTACGAGTGGGTGCTGTGCCGTAGGGAAGCCGCTAAGCAGACCGCCTGGGAAGTACGTCCGCAAGGATGAAACTTAAAGGAATTGGCGGGGGAGCACTACAACCGGAGGAGCCTGCGGTTTAATTGGACTCAACGCCGGACATCTCACCAGCATCGACTGTGGTAATGACGATCAGGTTGATGACCTTATCCGAGCCTCAGAGAGGAGGTGCATGGCCGCCGTCAGCTCGTACCGTGAGGCGTCCTGTTAAGTCAGGCAACGAGCGAGACCCGCATCCTTACTTGCCAGCAGTACCGCGAGGTAGCTGGGGACAGTAGGGAGACCGCCGTGGCTAACACGGAGGAAGGAACGGGCAACGGTAGGTCAGTATGCCCCGAATGTGCTGGGCAACACGCGGGCTACAATGGTCGAGACAAAGGGTTCCAACTCCGAAAGGAGACGGTAATCTCAGAAACTCGATCGTAGTTCGGATTGTGGGCTGCAACTCGCCCACATGAAGCTGGATTCGGTAGTAATCGCGTGTCACAAGCGCGCGGTGAATACGTCCCTGCTCCTTGCACACACCGCCCGTCAAAGCACCCGAGTGAGGTCCGGATGAGGCGTGCCACGCACGTCGAATCTGGGCTTCGCAAGGGGGCTTAAGTCGTAACAAGGTAGCCGTAGGGGAATCTGCGGCTGGATCACCTCCACCGACCCGAGACTCGCCCTCTGGGCGAGCTCACCTTACGACCGTCACCACGACGGTCACTACTCATTCGCATTGGACTGTATAGTCCGCCCACCCACCGGCTTGGACACCTTAGAACGACCACGGCTCACATAACACGCGACACAAGAGCCTTCCCTTCGGGGAAGGTGGGCTCATAGCTCAGTGGTAGAGTGCCTCCCTTGCAAGGAGGATGCCCTGGGTTCGAATCCCAGTGAGTCCATGTCCGTTCGAAGCGAAACGTGCCCCTTAAGGGGTCGCCGCGAACCGATTCGAACACGACGACCGATGCACCATCCCGGGAAACCGCGGATGGGAAGGGTTCGACGAACGCCCCGTCACACCCGGGGCGATTCGATGACAACCGTGTATACGTGCGATCCAGACGTCCACTGAACTCATCCGAGTTCGTGGAACGTCAGTGAACCATATACAGTCGGAACACTCTGACGAGTGTTTCTGACACCGTCAACAACTCTCCTTCGAGAGTTCGTTGACACACTACTGGCTACTGTGCCAGCTGGTGAATGGCTCGGCTCGAGAGCCGACGACGGACGTGCCAAGCTGCGAAAAGCCCGTGGGACCCGCATGGAGGGAAAGAACACGGGATTTCCTAATCGGAATCCGTTCAACAATTGCCACGCGCAATAGGGAACGCCCTGAATTGAAACATCTCAGTAAGGGCAGGAAAAGAACGCAACAGCGATGTCGTCAGTAACCGCGAGTAAACGCGACACAGCCCAAACCGAAGGTCTTCGGACCAATGTGGTGTTCGGGTTGACAACCAAAACGCGACCACTCATCTGAAGTCTCCTGGAACGGAGCGTGAAACAGGGTGACAACCCCGTATGATGAGACAGTACCGTTGGCGTCAAATCCAGAGTAGCAGGGGTCGGATATCCTCTGTGAACACCTCAGGCATCCCCTGAGAAGGCTAAACACTCCTCGAGACCGATAGCGAACAAGTAGCGTGAGCGAACGCTGAAAAGCACCCCGAAAAGGGCGGTGCAATAGGGCCTGAAATCAGCTGGCGATCGAGCGACAGGGCGTACAAGGCGTCTCTTGAAACGACCGAGAAGCGATTCTCTAGTAGGAAAAGAGACGAGCCGGCGTCGTGTCGTGCGTTTTGAAAAACGACCCAGGGAGTGCACTTGATTGGCGAGTCTAACCCGTGAACCGGGGAAGGCGCAGGGAAACCGATACGGCCGCAGCATTGCGAGGGCCACCGTGTTCAAGCGCGGGGAGTCAATCGGGTGCGACCCGAAACCAGGCGATCTACGCGCGAGCAAGGTGAAGCGTGGCGAAAGCCACGTGGAGGCCTGTTAGAGTTGGTGTTCTACAATACCCTCTCGTGACTCGTGTGTAGGGGTGAAAGGCCCATCGAGCCTGGCAACAGCTGGTTCCAACCGAAACATGTCGAAGCATGACCTCATCCGAGGTAGCCCGCGGGGTAGAGCTACCGATTGGATGACCCGCCTCCGAGAGGAGTCGGCCATCCTGTCGAACTCCAAACCCGCAGGCGCTGTAGACGATGGGAGTCCGGTGCGCGGGGTAAGCCTGTGTACCGTGAGGGGAACAACCCAGAGCCGGGTTAAGGTCCCAAAGTGTAGATTAAGTGCGATTCGAAGGTGGTCTCAAGCCCTAAACAGCCGGGAGGTGAGCTTAGAAGCAGCTACCCGCTAAGAAAAGCGTAACAGCTTACCGGCCGAGGTTTGAGGCGCCCAAAATGATCGGGGCTCAAATCTACCACCGAGACCTGGCCGTATCCGTAAAAGGATAACCGCGTAGGTTGGCGTACTGGTCGGACGGAAGCCCGGGCGAGAGCTCGTGTGGACCGTCCAGTAACGACAATCCTGGTCACAGTAGCAGCGATAGTCGGGTGAGAACCTCGACGGCCTGAAGAGCAAGGGTTCCTCGGCACTGCCGTTCAGCCGAGGGTTAGCCGGTCCTAAGGTGTACCACAACTTGACTACACCGACGGGAAGCTGGTTAATATTCCAGCGCCATCGTGCAGTAAACGCCGACGCCGTGTGGAACGCTGAGCCGGGCACTCGCCCGGTCGAATCGTGGAAACTCGTGGAAACCGTCACGGTACGAAGCGAGCGAAACGCGAGACAGCGAAAGTCAGCCGTACATAGGGCCCGTGAAAAGGCAAGCATGATGTCCGTACCGAGATCCGACACAGGTGCTCTGCCAGCGCAAGGCAAGGCCTGTCGGGAGAACCGACGTTAGGGAATTCGGCAAGTTAGTCCCGTACCTTCGGAAGAAGGGATGCCTGCTCTCGACGGAGCAGGTCGCAGTGACTCGGGCGCTCCGACTGTCTAGTAACAACACAGGTGACCGCAAATCCGCAAGGACTCGTACGGTCACTGAATCCTGCCCAGTGCGGGTATCTGAACACCTCGTACAAGAGGACGAAGGACCCGTCAACGGCGGGGGTAACTATGACCCTCTTAAGGTAGCGTAGTACCTTGCCGCTTCAGTAGCGGCTTGCATGAATGGATAAACGAGAGCGCCACTGTCCCAACGTTGGACCCGGTGAACTGTACGTTCCAGTGCGGAGTCTGGAGACCCCCAAGGGGAAGCGAAGACCCTATAGAGCTTTACTGCAGGCTGTCGCTGAGACGTGGTCGCCGATGTGCAGCATAGGTAGGAGACATTACACAGGTACGTGCGCTAGCACGCCACCGAGTCAACATTGAAATACTACCCGTCGGTGACTGCGACTCTCACTCCGGGAGGAGTACACCGGTAGCCGGGCAGTTTGACTGGGGCGGTACGCGCTCGAAAAGATATCGAGCGCGCCCGAAGATCATCTCAGCCGGGTCGGGAATCCGGCGAAGAGCGCAAGAGCAAAAGATGGTCTGACAGTGTTCTTCCCAACGAGGAACGCTGACGCGAAAGCGTGGTCTAGCGAACCTACGAGGTTCCGGAATGGGACCCGTAGATGACAGAAAAGCTACCTTAGGGATAACAGAGTCGTCACTCGCAAGAGCACATATCGACCGAGTGGCTTGCTACCTCGATGTCGGTTCCCTCCATCCTGCCCGTGCAGACGCGGGCAAGGGTGAGGTTGTTCGCCTATTAAAGGAGGTCGTGAGCTGGGTTTAGACCGTCGTGAGACAGGTCGGCTGCTATCTATTGGGGGTGTGAGGTACCTGACGTGAACGAACGTATAGTACGAGAGGAACTACGTTTGGTCGCCACTGGTGTATCGGTTGTCCGGAAGGGCAGATGCCGAGTAGCCACGCGACACGGGGTAAGAGCTGAACGCATCTAAGCTCGAAACCCACATGGAAAAGAGGTACCACCGAGGTCACTCGTAGAAGACGAGTTCGATAGACTCGGGGTGTACGCACCGAGGCAACGAGGTGTTAAGCCCACGAGAACTAACAGACCGAGCCACATTCATTGGCGCTGACGCGCCACGAACTCGCATGAGTTCAGGCGGTATCTGGATCGCACGTA
>NZ_QPLV01000009.1:0-6656 GCF_003666025.1 Halorubrum sp. Atlit-8R | reverse complement strand
ATGTTGACACACCATTGCATTGGTCTGTGTGGTGTCCGGGCCAGCCAGCGGCTTGGATGGCACCGAACGACCACGGCTCACATCAGATCACCGCTTACGCCGGAGCGCAGGGGGCGTGATCCTCATCCTTCGCGGACCTGAACGTACCAGACGACGGGGCATAAACCCATCGGAACGGTACGGGTCCTGCGAAACCGGGCCGAGTTGAACGGCCCGAGTCCGCGATGCGTTCTTCGCATTTCTTCGAATGCCCGGGTTGTACTTAACCCCGTCGAACCATCGGCGCCACGTCATGCGGTTTCATGCCGAGAGGAGGGAACTGACCGGATCCGATCGAACCGGCGACGCGACTGTTCGGGGCGGTCACTCTGCGGCGCAACGGTGATCATGCCCGAAGCGTTCCGGTCGACCGGCGGCTAAAACGAGAGATCGGGATCGGAGCGCCCGGCGAACTACTCCTCGTCGAGGTACTCGATGCCCTGCTTCGAGACGTTGGCTTTGGTGATGTCGTCGAGGTCGTTGAGCCAGAAGTCGTCGTCGGCGTCGTCCACCTCCGGGGCGCCGTCCTTCCACGCCCAGCCCTCGTACTCGTGGACCTTCTGGGTCCCCTTCTCGCGGAGGCGGAGCGTCGTTCGTTCGGCCTCCTCCTCCGAGGGCGCCGGGTCGAGCGTCCGAGCTGCCTTCAGCGCCGCCTGACGCGGCATGTTGCCCGAGAACTCGCTCGGTTCCGATCCGTCTTCTTCCCGAAGGGCAAAGTTTCGCTTACCGTCTTCACGTACCATGGTTTTGCCTCCGTGTGACACCAGCACACAGTCTGTAATAAATATATCGGGGAAATGAAAGCTGTACGCCACAATTTTTATATACTATCCCGGCCGCTGGTTGCGGTTTTCGCTCTCTCCGACGCGAGACGGGAGGCAGACACCGGTTCGCGCCGAGGCGGTCGCCGCGTTCGGCCGTCGGTTCGCGGCGCGCGGGACGGGTCGGGTCAGCCCGCAGAGCGCGGACGACGCCTCGATGTCCGTTCCGGATCACTTCGACGCACGCGCGCGGTCGGGGACTCCCGCCGACTGCGGGTAAACAACACTTATGTGTCTGCTATGGCGAAATGCGACAACACACCCGCGATGGTCCGTAAAAAGAAGCTCAGCCCCAGTGGCGCCAAGGACGACGAGGGGGAGTACCACAACGTCCACGTGAACCTCCACGAGGACGAACTCGCCGTCGCCGGCATGGAGATCGGCGACGAGGTGTTCGTCCGGGTCCGAGACGGGAAGATAATCATCCAGAAGGCGGACGCCAACCCGGAACAGCTGGAACACGACTTCTGAGACGGACCGCGGGGCTTCACCGAACCGATGCTCGCGAGCGGCCGCGACGCGGACCGCGGTCGGCGGATTGATTGTCGCTCGTGACGAGGCCCAGACGATGGGCGCGTACGACCTGTTGAAGCCGGCGCTGTTCCGGCTTCCACCCGAGACCGCACACGGACTGGTACATCGACTGCTCGGCGGCGTCCAGGGGACGCCGGTCGCCGCCGCGCTCGCCGAGCGGTACGCGGTCGACGACGAGCGGCTCGCGGTCGACGCGTTCGGGTCGTCGTTCCCGAACCCGGTGGGCGTCGCGGCCGGGTTCGACAAGAACGCGCACGTCCCGCGAGCGCTGGCGTCGCTCGGGTTCGGCCACGTGGAGGTCGGCGGCGTGACCGCCGAGCGGCAGCCCGGGAACCCGCGACCGCGACTGTTCCGACTGAAGGCGGACGAGGCGCTCGTCAACCGGATGGGGTTCAACAACGAGGGCGCCGACCGCGTCGGGGAGCGCCTCGACCGCGACCCGCTCCCGGACGTGCCGGTCGGGATCAACATCGGGAAGTCGAAGTCGACGCCGCTGGCCGAGGCTCCCGACGACTACCGCTACACGTACGAGCGCGTCGCGGACGCGGGCGACTACTTCGTCGTCAACGTCTCCAGTCCGAACACGCCGGGGCTCCGCGAGCTCCAGAACCGCGAGGCCTTAGAGCGCATCCTCGGAGCCCTCGACGACGCCGGCGCGGACCCGCTCCTCGTGAAGCTCTCCCCGGACCTCCCGGAGCCGGCGGTCGAGGACGCGCTCGGCGTCGTCGACGACCTCGACCTCGACGGCGTCATCGCGACCAACACGACGACGTCGCGGCCGGACTCGCTGCGGAGCCACAACCGGGCCGAACGCGGCGGCCTCTCGGGGAAGCCGATCGAGTCGCTCGCGACGGAGCGGGTGCGGTTCGTCGCGGAGCGCACCGACGTGCCCGTGATCGGCGTGGGCGGCGTCTCGGACGCCGCGGGCGCCTACGAGAAGATACGGGCGGGCGCCTCGCTCGTCCAGCTGTACACGGGCCTCGTCTACGAGGGACCGGGGCTGGCGCGGGAGATCAACGAGGGGCTGCTCGAACTGCTCGAACGGGACGGGTTCGACTCGGTCGGAGACGCCGTCGGCGCGGACCTGTAACGGGTCGAGAAGCGGCGGATCGGGGACTTACGCGTCGTTGCGGACGATGACGACCACGTCGTCCGCCTGGAGCAGCTCGCCTTCCCCCTGGTACTGCCGCTCTTCCTCGACCGCGAACTCGTCGCCGACGAGCGTGACGCCGGCGACGTGAAGCTCGTCGCCGTCGAGTTCGTACTCCTCCTGCGCCAGGGCGGCCTCGATGTCGCCGACCTGGTCGCCGTACTTCGGGCCGACGGTGGCGTAGTCGAGGTCGATCCCCGTGATCACCGTCTCGACGGGCGCGTCGCCGTCCGGGTGGACCGCGAGGTCGTCGACGTGCATCACGCCGGTGATGTCGTCCTCGAACCCGCGCACGTCGGCGTACACCTCCACCGCGTCGAGCGCGGCGGTGAGGGGGAGCTGGTTCTCGCTTTTGTACTTGCGGAGCGCGCCGACGACCGCCGTCGCGGCGGTCCCGGCGTCGCGGTCGGCCTCGATCCCCAGCGGCTCGGGCCAGTCGGCGAGGTGGACCGAGTCGCTCGCGCCGTCCGCGAGCCCGGCCGCCCCCGCGTCGTCGGCGTACATGTCGTGCCACAGCTCCTCGGTGACGTGCGCGAGGAGGGGCGCGAACAGCTTCAGGAACCGGCGGTGCGCGGTGCGGAGCGTGTACGCGGCCGCGTCGTCCTCGCGCTGTTTCGCGATCTCGAGGTAGTCGTCACAGAACGTGTTCCAGAAGAAGCTCCGGAGCTCGTCGCGCGCCTTCGAGAACGCGCGGTCGTCGAGGAGCTCGGTCAGCCGCTCGACCTCAGCGTCGAGCTCGGCGAGCAGCCAGCGGTCGAGCTCGCGGAGCCCGTCGTCAGGCTCGGCCGGGAACGGCTCCGGCGCGAGCGACTCGACGAGCTTCGAGGCGTTCCACAGCTTCCGGATCAGCTTCTCGCCCGCGCGGAGGTCCTTCTCCTTGAACGGGAAGTCGTCGCCGACGGCGGTGCCGGCGGCCCAGTAGCGCGTGGCGTCGACCGGGAACTCCTCCAGCACGGCCTCGGGCTCGACGACGTTGCCGACCGACTTCGACATCTTCTCGCGGTTCTCGTCGAGCACGTGCCCGTTGATCATCGTCTCCTCGAACGGGACCTCGCCGGTGTGCTCGTAGCACTTGACGAGCGTGTGGAACAGCCAGAAGCTGATGATGTCGTGGCCCTGCGGCCGGAGGTCGAACTGGTACAGCTCCGGGCGCTCCATCGTGAACTCCCCGGCCGCCTCGTCCCAGTCCCAGCCGGCGTTGATGAGCGGCGTCAGGCTGGAGGTGGCCCACGTGTCGAGCACGTCGTCCTCGGGTTCGAACTCGTCGTGTCCGCACTCGGGACAGGCGTCGACGGGCGGGTCGTCGGAGAGCGGGTCGACGGGCAGGTCGGCCTTCTCGGCGATGACTTCCTCGCCGCAGTCGGCGCAGTACCACACCGGGAACGGGATGCCCGACGAGCGCTGGCGGGAGATGAGCCAGTCCCACTGGAGCCCCTCGACCCAGTGTTCGTACCGGGTGAACATCTTCTCGGGCGACCAGTCCATCTCCCGGCCGACCTCGAGGTACTCGTCGGTCTTGTCGAGCATCTCGATGTACCACTGCTCGGTGACGAGGAACTCGACGCTCGTCCCGCAGCGCTCGTGGACGTTGACCGTGTGGGTGATGTCGCGGCGGTCGAGCAGCGCGCCCGCCTCGTCGAGGTCCTCGACGATGGCCTCGCCGGCCTCGTCGGCGTGGAGCCCCTCGTACCCCTCCGCGACGTCGGTCATGTGCCCGGACTCGTCGATGGCGACGCGCAGGTCCAGGTCGTGGACCTGGTACCACTCGATGTCGTTCTGGTCGCCGAACGTACAGCACATCACGATGCCGGAGCCCGTCTCCATGTCGACGCGCTCGTCGGCGATGATCGGCACCTCGTGGTCGAACAGCGGGACCTCGGCGGACTCGCCGACGAGGTGCTGGTTCCCGTCGTCGTCCGGGTGGACGAAGACGGCGACGCAGGCCGGGAGGAGTTCGGGGCGCGTCGTCGAGATGGTGAAGGTCTCGCCGTCGCCGCCCGCGACGGGGAAGGCGATGTCGTTGAAGTGGCTGCCCTGCTCGTCGTCCTCGGTCTCGACCTGCGAGATGGCGGTCTCGCACTCGGGACACCAGATCGCGGGCGCCTTCTCGCGGTACTCGCGGCCCTGCTCGTAGAGGTCGACGAACGAGAGCTGGGAGACGCGCTGGACGCGCGGCTCGATGGTCTGGTACGTGTGGTTCCAGTCGACCGACACCCCGAGCGACTGGACGTTCTCGGTGAACTGCTCCTCGTACTGCGCGCAGACCTCCCGGCACTTCGCCTGGAACTCGCGCCGCTCGAACTCCTGGTGGCGGATGTCGAGCTCGTCCTCGGTGAGCCGCTCGGAGGCGATCCCGTTGTCGTCGTAGCCGAACGGGAAGAACGTCTCGCCGCCGTTCATGCGCTCGAAGCGCGCGACGAAGTCCTGGAGGGTGAACCCGTACAGGTGGCCCATGTGGAGGCTCCCCGATACCGTCGGCGGGGGGGTGTCAATGGAGAAGACGGTGTTCGGATCGACCGGGTCGTCGTCGGAGTAGGCGTACGTCTCCTCGTCGACCCAGCGCCGCTGCCAGCGCGGCTCGACGGCGTCGGGGTCGTACTCACCACTGGGCATTTCGGTCACACGTTCCGCCGGTTCCCCCTTAACGGACTCGGTTGTGTGGGGCGGCGTTGCGCGGTCGGGCGCGGCGAGGTGCGGAGAGCGGGATTAGACCCGGTCGTCGAGGTCGTGTTCGGCCGCCATCTTCGACGCCTCGGACGCGAACCGCTCGACCTCCTCTTCGGGCGTCTCGCCCAGCGCGCTCTCGTCGACCTCGCGGCCGGCGGTGATCCCGTCGCCCGTGACGAGCCGCTGTTCCGCCAGCTCCTTGGTGTGGACGCGCTCGCCGTCCTCGGTGGCGTAGGTGAGCCGCACGAGTCCCTTCGAGTCGAACTGCCGGTCGACGAGCCAGACGGTGGGCATGCGCGGCGATGGGTGCCTGCGAGGCTTAAAAAGGACGGTCGCCGCGCGGCGAAATTGGTGGTGCGTTCCGCGATCGATCGACCGAATGCTGTCGGCGCGTGCCTGCGAGCGGCCGGAGCGAAGCGGAGGCCGCGAGGCAGCACGCGCGAGGGACGCCGTGAGCGACGGGCGACCGGAGGGAGCCTGGAGCGAACGGCGAGGTTGGGGCGGCGTGAGGTGCGGTTGCGGGGTGGGACTCAAAGGGGCAGTCGGGAGCCGTCCGGAGGCGACGCAAGCACTGGAAGGAGCGAATGGAGTGAGCGACTGAAGCGCGCAGCGAGCGTCCGGGCGGCTCCCGACTGGGGCTTTGGAAGTGCTCTCCCGCGGTCGGCAGCCGAATCAACTGGAGTCCTGCGTGTCTCGTCGCCACGGCTTTGTATCGGCTCACCCAACCGAGGTCCATGTACGTCGAGTTCGACCGCGACACCTGCGTCGGGATGTTCCAGTGCGTCGCCGAGTGGGACGCCTTCGAGAAAGACCTGAACGACGGGAAGGCGGATCTGGCGGGGAGCACGGAGGAGGACGAGGACCTGTTCGTCGTCGAGGTGCCCGACGGGGAGGAGCTCGACGCGAAGTTCGCGGCGCGCTCGTGCCCGGTCGACGCCATCGAAGTGTACGACGACGACGGCGAACAGGTGGTGTAGCCGGTTCGAGATCTGAGAGGGTGCTATGTGTCGAGGGAGAACACCTCCAAAGCCCCAGCCGCGACGGCTCGCGCGGCTCGGTGCGCTCCTCGACCGCTCACTCCGTTCGCGGTCTGCGGTGCTTCCGTCGCCGTGCTTCGCCCTCGCGGCTGCCCCTTTGAGTCCCGCCCCGCACAGCAGAGCTACCACAGCCTCACGCCTCCCCAGCCTCGCGGTTCGCTCGGGGCTCCCTCCGGTCGCCTCTCACTCACCGCGTCCCTCGCACGCGCTCCTCGCGGCCGCCGAGGGCGGCCGCTCGCAGGCGCGCGCCGGGATAGTATCCTTGAGAAAGCGCGTCTGCTCGGTCGTGTTAACTTAAGCATCGGTTCCAGCAGACGGCGAAGGCTCGAAGCCATGATTCTGCCGCTGTCGGCTCCGCGTTTCTAAACGTATTTGAAAACGAAGAGGTTCTGCGTTTTACTTCTCTAA
>NZ_QPLV01000008.1:0-73733 GCF_003666025.1 Halorubrum sp. Atlit-8R | reverse complement strand
CTATCGGAATTGTGAACGCTACGCGATAGGTCTCTCAGAAACGCATTTCGAGGCCCGCTCGGCCACTTCTTTCAGATGACTTAGCCTCGAAACCTGTGCATCATAGACCCATCTTCGCAACATCAGGGCGGGAGAAATGGATATAGCGATATACAATACAAAATGTGTCCGTACCGCTTAGATAGGCTCTCGAAGCCGATATCACTCGATAAGCACTCACAGACTCACATGTTCGCAAGATCTGCTTACTTTGTCTTATCTAAGTAAGACAAAGTAAACTCTTAGTGACCGCCATCCGTGGCCCCAAACGAGCCAGATCCAAAACTATGCCCGACGCTTCCCCACACAGTCGCTCCGGCCGGATCGTCGCGTCCGCAGCGGTGATCCGACGGCACAACCCCTACCCGGTGGCCCAATGACGGACCGGCGCTCTGTCGAGACGCCGGTCGAGGACACGTTCACGAAATATCTCACGGACAAGGGAAAGGGCGACGCCGGCGAAGAGGGCGCATACCGAACGGACGCTGAGCGCGAACTGAATCGATTCCGACGCTGGTGTCTCGGCGCGACCGCCGACTCCGCGAACGCCTCCCCGCCGGAGTCATGGGCGGGCGTCGTCGACGGCGACACCGTCCGGTTCGCGGACCTCGACACCACGGTCTTCTCGGACTACGCACGGTACCTCTCGACCGCCGGATACGCCGCCGGGACCGTCCTCACCTACTACGCGCACGTCGCGTCGTGGTGCGGATGGGCGCACGCGCAGGGGTACATTCCCCGACACTACGCCCGGGAGTCGGACGCCGAGGACCCTCTTCCCGAAAACGACGGTCGCCGACCGGGCGACCAGCAGGCGTGGGAGCCGATCCACCGCGACCTGATCACGCAGTTCGTTGACCGTCGGGTCTCCGAAGCATTCGACGCACTCGGCGCTATTGAGGTTCCTCACACTGATCGGGATGATCCCAAAAGCGAGGCTTGGCAGGCCAAACAGAAAGCTCGATTCGAGGCGTACCAGCGGTGTCGTGAACAGGCGCTCGTGTACGTCGTCGCCTACACTGGCCTGCGCGGGTCGGAGTTCCTCTCGGCACCGAAAGAGGACCGAGAGGGCCGCAACGGGATACGCTGGCGTGACGTGTCATTTGCGGACAGCAGTGTGACGGTATTTCGGAAGAGTCGCGAGTGGAAGGAGGCATCGCTCCCTGAGCCCGTCATCAAACCGCTAAAACGGTACGCCGAGGTGCTAGATGTCCCGGAATCGTGGCCGGTATTCACGACACTGCATCGGCCGTCGCTCGCGAATCACGTCATCAGGGGGCTAGGTGGCGCCGGCCTCAACGACGACGCGATCGAGCGCGTCCGAACAGGCGCCCCCGACCTGATCGTCGCTGCCGAGCACGACCTCGACGCGCCGAAGCCGCTCACCACGGACGGCGCCCGGTCGATCATGGAGCGGCTCTGGAACGACGATGCGCTCACCGAGCGTCGCGACGAACTGGACCTCTCACTCGATGGCGATTACCTCGAACTACACGGCGGGCGGCGGGGCGTCGGTGAGGTCCTCGTTCGACAGTTCGGCTACGCCGCTGCAGCCCGGTATCTCGACAATAGCGAGGAACAGGTCCGCGAGGCCTACCAGCACATCGAGGCGGCTGAGCGCGCCG
This sequence comes from Halorubrum sp. Atlit-8R, assembly GCF_003666025.1. NCBI lineage: Archaea > Methanobacteriati > Methanobacteriota > Halobacteria > Halobacteriales > Haloferacaceae > Halorubrum > Halorubrum sp. Atlit-8R. The sequence continues at coordinate 72,069 of NZ_QPLV01000008.1, read as the reverse complement.
ACATGGCGACAGAGGCGTTTTCACAGACAGACCAGCGAGTCAGTGACCAGTAGAGCTCTGTCGAGGTCAACGACGAATGGTGGCCGTATCCTCTGTGGTCAGTCCGTCAGAAAGCGATCATCCAGAGAACTGGTACCGCTTTTCGACGGACGTGACGAAGTCGAAGGCCTTGACGAGTTGAACTGCATCCTTGTAGCCATGCTGTGAGAGGGCACGCTCAATCCCGTGGAACGCGGCCAAATCATTCGTGTAGATGCCGATCGATTCTGTCCGTCCTTGTTCGAGGAGTGTTGGTGCTGCCCCACCCACTTCTACATCTGCTTGCTCTATCGTGTGCTCGGGACGACCGTGGCAAACATTTATACTTTCTAGTTTCGTAACTATATACACGGTGAGCTACGATACAGAGCACGTGCGAAACGCGGGTGACACACCGGGGATGATCATCGGAATCCCTACGTTCGCAGAATTACTCGATAACCCGTCTCTCGCTAGTCTCTATACATCGATTCGGCAGTCCGGGACTACCACGGGCCCTGAACTCGTTGAAACAACGACAGTCTCGAAGAAGACGGTGTACGACTATCTACATAAACTGGAACAGGCGGGCCTGATCAGCAACGTTGACCATGATAGCAGGACCGCCGTATACACCGCTGAAGAGTTCAAACTGACATTGACAGTCCGCGAGACAGAAGTCTCGATTACCCCTGAACTTATCGAAGTGATCGCCCAGAAAAACGAACATCCAGCGATCGAGCGGGTTCTCGAAGACCACGGTATCGTCACGTTCGCACTCGCGTACGACCTCGTGAAAGCACACAGTGAGGGGGGTATCACAATCCGGCAGATAGCGAGCCTCGCAGACCTTTCTTTTGGAACTGCGTATGATCTTGTCGAAGCCATCTATTCGATTCTCGATCTTGGTGACGAGGAGTCGGCCCCGACGACGTACACACCAGATGATTTCGATGAGGTTGAGAGCGATCCCCTCGAAGAATTTGACGGCAAGTAGGCCGAATGACGAGGATCTATACTGCGAATGTTGCGGACACGGTGATGTTTCGGAACTTGGGGAAGCACCCCAGTCCGCACCTACAATCACTCAAAAGTGCCGTAGAGGAAACCGGTACAGAAATTTGGGTGCCAGCAGCAGTCTACCACGAACTGACGGATACCGGGAGTGCTGACTCACCGACGAATCCGTACCTCGATATGGCTATCGAAGAAGGGTGGCTGCGGGTAGCCCCACCGCTTCCAGGTAACCGTACAGCGGGATTCGATAGTAGTGCTGGACCGGTTGAGAAAGCACGGTTCGTTGTAGATGAGTTTCTCAACCAGCAAAGCAAGTATCCAGAGACGAACAACTGGCAGGATGCAGCAGTAGTCGCGTTGGCAGTTCGACTGTTCGATGCGAATGCTCGAATCCGTGTGATCACCCACACAGCGGACAAAAATCTGGCCAAGGCGTGCGCTCGTATTCCTCCTGAATTTGGATACTACGATATCAAATCCCGATACTATAACCCGCCCCAGACAGCAAAGGCTGAGTTTCCAACTATTGACCAGCTTTCGTGGAATGAGTGATCCACCGCTAGGTCCAGCTCTGAGGCACTCGGTTTAATTATTGACATACATAACAGAAACCTGTTACAGACATCTGTTACAGGTGTCTGTAACAGATGCCTATTCTAGATAGTTCTATCAGGTGCATTCTTCAAGATCGAGATCCCATCGGTACCGCTTCTAATTCCAAAACAAATACAGATAGTTGTTACAGAAAAATGTTCTAGATATTCGTTACAGATTGTAGTCCCGAATGTCTGACACAGATATATGTAACAGGCAGTCATATGAGTCGATATATGATAACGACTGTCATCTACGCTGAGTCCGGGGGGACGTACAAAACGACCATGACAGCAAACCTCGCGGTCGCGTTCAAGCGGATGGGGCTTGATGTCCTCGTGATCGACTTAGACCCACAGACAGGAAATCTTACCTCACTCTTCGACGTCGGAGAGAACCGTGGGAACCCGGATGTAGATAATCTCGTGAAGCATATTCTGGAAATGCCTGATAGCGACTTCGACGATCTCATCGAGACCTCTGAGGAGGGCATCGACATAATTCCGAGCCACGACATGTTGGGGGACTTCACCTCCAACCTCGAGCAGAAAATCTCCTATGAAACTGGGATGAAGGGTATCTCTCGGGACGAGTACCCCCGCTTTGAGCTTCTATACAATCTCCTCTGGGAGCGAGAGCACTTGAACGAAAAGTACGACGCAGTCCTCATCGACCCTAACGCGCGCGCCGAAGACCTCCTGTACAATGCTATCTACGCGCTTCGGACGCTGGTAGCACCCGTTAAGCCAGCTGGGAAGGGAAGTCTCAGCCTCGATGGTCTCGAGGAGATGGTCGGAAACATGGAGACTGCGCTGGACATCGAAATCGGGCTTTCGTGCGTGGTTCCGTCCGGGGTCGGGCAGACGAACGCCCACAAGCAGTATCGGGATCAGTTCGAAAATACGGACTCCTTTGCAACGCCAGTCTCTATCGGCTCACGAGAGAGTCTGATGGACGCTATGTGGGAAGCCCGTGGCTCTGCGTTCAAAGTAGTCGAAGAAAGGTGGAAGACCTACGACGAGGGCGGCGAGATGATCACAGAGAAAGGTGAGCGAAGAGTGCCCGACCGTGAACTCGAAACGCTGGAGAAGCTATGGCAGCTGGCGGGATTCATTGCGACGGAGACGTTCGGTGTAGATGTAGACGACGAACTCGTCCTAGATATCGACGACTACGGGACTGAGACGATGCGGTTCAACCTCACAACTGAACCGGAGGTGGCTGACTAATGGGGGGAGATTCATTCAAATCTGGGTCAGGGAACCTCAACTTCGGTGACGAGGAGGAAGAAGCAGATGACGAACCAGAGAAACCCGATGATATCGCGAACGAGGAAGCGGATGATCAGGAGCCCGAGGTAGCCACCTCTGCTGAAGTAGAAGAATCTCGGACCTCCCGAAGAACGAAGAATACGAACAGTCCCAGCGAGAAAGGCACGACGACTACCCCGCCGGCCAGCGATACCGAAGCACACCAGTATCCGTACTTCGTACGTCGGAGTAATGTCGGAGACGAACGAGACAACCGGCTTGAGATCTTCGCTCGCGATGAAGTCGTCTCCCGAGAAGCGGAGTTTCGTAGCCGACTCGCCACGGAGCTCGGAGCTGATGATATCGCGAAGACAGACGCCCGTGAGTATGCACTTCTCGCGGCGTTCAACAATGTGAAGCACGTTGCAGAACTTATGAGAGGAGACGGGTACGGCGAACTCGATTAGCGGCTGTTTTCGTTCACTTCACCCTACAACCGCTGAGTTCTACTCCCTTTCCCCCACGGTGGCGCATACTTGATAGGAGACTTTAACGGCCTTAGAGATCTACGCAGTCCAGCCATTCAATGGGGGGAAGATTCTGACTGGTGTGCCCTGTTGGATCCGCAGAAAGCGTCGGGATCTGGTCACTCTATATTCGTCGCTCTTCCGAAGCAGATTGTTGGTCAGGTAGAGCTGTCGCTGTGAAAGCGTGGCGGGCAAGGGTGAGGCGAACGCGTCACCCGAACGCAATGTTCCCATTTGAATTGCTAAGTTCAGAGGCGAGCGCCGCGAACCTGCTGGAGCAGGTTCGTTGGCGTGAGGGCCTCTGTTGCCCGCACTGCCGGTCGATCCACTGACACCACTTCTCGAAGTCCTCCGCTCCGGACTGGTCTGCGATGTTACGGAGTGTTCCAGTTCAGATCCGATCGTGTTGCGGGAAGGAGACGACACGGACATCATCGTCGTTCGTCGGGTGCTCGTATCGAAGCTTGACGTGGCTGCCGGTCCGATCAACGATGGCAAAACGATTTTTCGAGAGTGCTTTGACGACATCGCGTCCAGAAAACTCAGGCGCTCCCATCCGACTTACTGCATGAACTCGGGGAGGCCATCGTTCTCGTCGCGAGCCTGCTGGACTTCATCAGGATCGATACCAAGTTCCTCAAGCACTTCTTTTTCCTCCTCCCAATTGTCGACCGAGTCACCAGTTTCTCCCTTGTGAAGTGCGACTGCCTCGTCAAGATTGTCGAGGGCATCTTGCCGCGTCTCACCCTGGCTTGCGACACCAGTCGCCTCGTCACAGGCGACCCACCAGCCGTCGTCGGCCTGAGTGAGCGTAATCGTTCGCCCACTCCGGAAGTCGTCGTTCGTACTCGTTTCGGTGCTCATTATCCCCATGTTACCTGAGCGGCGTGATAAGCATTCGGCCGTTGAGCGGCATTCCGTACAGAATCGACTCAACAACCGAGACATATGCGTACCCTGTAGTTGATGTCAGTCACGTTCGCAGGAGGTCTATCTGAAACAGATTAGCCAGAATATCTTGAACACTGACTCCATCACCTCCACGTCCTGCGGTTTCAGACTTAACCAACAGCCGGCAGTTCTACCACCAGTCGTTGGTTAAGACTGAGCAGAGCGGCTTTCCCGGGCCACATGGATCGGTGTGTATGGGCGATATCTTTCGCGTCAACTGCCCGGGCTGTGGAGAAGAGAAGGGCCCGATCGCGATGCACCCCGGCACCGTCGGCATTCACTGCTCGTGCGGGATCACCGCAACCGTGGACATCAGCGCGCAAGAAATCGATGAATGGTGGGAGCGGGAGAACTGACCTACCGGAGGCCGACACCTGCGTTTATTCTTCACACCGGGTAAGACGTGGTATGAGCCGTGAAACCCCCGACCCCGACATGATCTCGGACGAGGAGCTCACCGAACTGCTCGCCGATGCTGAGGGGACGACGCCCCTAAAGATCGAGCGCGGCGCTGCTAAACTCGATATCGTACCGCCTGAAAGGGCGACCATCGTCGACGTTGACAAGGCACAACTACCAGATGATGAGGGTAGAGGCGACAAAATCCACGACCAGTGAACAATTATCGAAATCGACTGTTACGCATCTTCTAACTCGTCGGCGTCGACCTCGCCTCCGAGATACTCTCGACCGAGATCAGATAGTTGGTAATATCCGTCGTTGTCCTTCACTAAGAGTCCTTTATCAGCTAATTCTGGCAACCGTCCCCGTACTGTAGAGTACCCGATGTTGTGGCCGTGCCGATTTAAATTCCGATAAAGAGGCTTCGGGGCAAGTTCTAGATCGTAGTCGTTGAGAAACTCCAAGATGACTAGATCAGTCATCGTCATCCACCCCGGAGTAGGCCGCATTTTCGCTACATCTAATGGGACCTTTGTTAGTTACGCTGGTTGTGTTCCCTGAATAGCCCATTTGAGCCAATAAATAGCCCATATAGGCTAACAGTTAATACATTAGAGCTCTCACGCTATACTCACGGACCCAGTCGGCCGTTGGTAACAACGCGCTGTGCGCAAAAAGACGCTGGCCGATCTGCGCCAATAGTTGGCCATGGGGTCCGTGGATACGCACGAACCCATGTATGCCGGTTCAACGCGGGGGCTTGTGACTCTCGTCAAAGACATAGAATCAATTTTGACTGACGAGTACCCGGCAGCACCCCCGACGATAGTATGGGTCGACCACGTGAGCCACAATCCGTTCAACTACCAGGACGACGGTCACCAACCAGACAATTCGCTCGCAATCAACAACATAAAATCAGCCATGACGACACCGCATCCGCCGAAGGCCGCGTCGCCTCGCAACCTACCGAGTCTGCCCCCGACAGACGGTACATCCCAATGAGCCGCCCAGCAATCGATCTTGAAACTGACGTCATCCGTGACCGTCCGCTAACCCAGGAAGAGGCAAAGATTCAGGTGGCGCTCTGTGATGACGACCCATCACAACTCATGCTTAGTGTCGGCGGGAACTGGGGTGTCACCTTCGCCGAACTCACTCCAACGGAAGCCCGTGCGATCGCAACAGCGCTTGAACATACGGCCGTGCGCGCTGCCGCTGCCACGGAGGTTTCAACTGATGAGTGATTTCTTCGATGAGCTCTCTGATGAACTCGACGCGCTCGGCGACCGCGACAAGCCAATCGACGATAGCCTCGAGCACGACCCGACGAGCGGCCGCTGGCTTGAACGCGAGACCGCTGAAGCCTTCGAGCGGTGGGGCTACCGGACAATGCGGAACGAGTACCTGTTCGGGCTCGAAACGGACGTCGTCGCCCGCAGAGAAACGCTCCAGAACGACCCGGCTGATTACCTCGTCGCCGAGTGTAAAGACTGGCACACGAAACTCGTCAAGCGGCAAGCAGTCGCCGACATCTCTCACCGAGCGCTGCTCGCGCGGGCGATGCCTGTCCTCGTTGTTGCGTGGGGCGTCACGAACCGGGCGTGGGCGCTTGCTCAGATGCTTGATGTCCGGATCCTCACGATTGAGGATCTCTCTGTAGACCCACTGCCCCCGCTTACTGAACACCGGCCGCCGCGGGGAACGCTTCGTACGCGGCGAGAACCCTCCGTGCGTGAGTTCAGAAGGCCGCTGCCACCCATCCTCATGCGGCAGTCCACCCGCGATGTCGAAGCGCCCGTATTCTATGCCAGTAGCAACGGCCCGTGTTACGTGCCAGATCGCGACGGCAACGATGCGTACGTCCCGGCCGCGGATGCCGAGTACGACTTCAACGGCTCACGCTAGCAACATCGTCGTAGAGTGGGGTGGCACAGAAAGGATATTTTCCACCAAATCACAAAGAACAGTTCAAGAACGTAACCAGGCGTTCTAGGCGATCTTACGTTGCTTATATCGAATCGACTAGGCGGTTCTATGACTCGCTTGATTCCGATCATCAGCTATCGAACCCCTCTCCTTCTTCGTGTGTTAGCCTATACTTTGAGTCAGTGCCCGGCTGCGGGATGCGTATCGTCGTCTCGATCGGTATCGATCGGTTCGTAGTCGTAGTCCATCCCCACGGGAGTGAAGCCAGGAACGTAGCTGAACCGTTTGCCAGGTTCTCCATAGGAGAACATCGCGGGGAGAGTGCCCCGATCAACACGAGCGTTGTACTGTGGAGGCCATTCGTTGAGTTCAGTCGTCAGCTTGTACACTTGAGGCGCAGGAAGCGCACCCCGTTCAAGATCCCGCAGATCGAGAATTCGAACTTCGAAGTGGCGGGCGAGCTCCTCAGCCCGAGGTGTGATCTCAGTTGTGTGACAGAGGATCGGCATTGCCCGGCAGACAAACGCTATCGTACACAGCCGGAAGATCGTCGATGGCGTGATCGTGTCGCTTGTCCAGTCTTTACACTGAGCGACAATCCAATCAGTCGGCTTTTGTTGTTTTGGCTTCCGGCTGGCGACGACATCGACCTCAAGACCGAACAGGTGCTGGCGCGTCTCTGCTCGATACCCCCACCGCATCAACGCGCGCTGGAGTTGATACTCAAGCCATCGTCCATCGCCAACCCCACGCCCAGCCACGTCTGCATAGACAGATCGGTGAGTAGAGAGCCTCTCAAGCTTCGTGGTGGTGTCCGTCGACTCCTCAAAAAGTGCGTCCTGAAGGATGACGATGTGGTCTCGAATCGTTCCGAGGGTTTGCTCGATTGAATGCTCTTGTGAGGTGTGGTCGTACCCCTGAATAGAGAGGTCCTCAAGCAGCCGATCGAGACGTAATTCGATATGATAAAGTGCCTGAGCAGGGCCATCCCACGTCACCACCTCATAATCGTCTTGGGACGGGGGATGCTCTGTATCCCCAATCTGTCGACGGGTCGTTTTGAGCGCGTACAACGCGAGGAACAACCGCCGCCGTGTGGTGACAGTTTGGACGGTCGTGAGTGTCTCTTCATCTGAGAGAGCGTCCCGGAACGCCTCAGTCGCGTCGATAAGCTTGGTGAGTCCACGATCGAAGCCCGGTGGAAGCGAGAGTGATTGGTCCGTCATTGAGAGAGCGGGCTGGGAGTAAAATCGTGGCGAGTCAGTGCGGTTTCTGAGAGCGGTCGGAGCGTTGGCTGTCCGTGAGTGCGAAGGTGGTGGTAGAACTCGTCTGTCGTCGCAGGATACCACTGTGGGCTGTCGCGCTCGCGGTAGCGGAGCTCGCCGTCGACAGAGACGACCACACCTTGTTTAGTTGTAGCCGTCTTCGCGAACACGAGCGCAGGCGGATCCGGACGCGCCCAGCTGTCACGGATCCACTCAACCATCGTTTCAAGCGGTGTCGGGTCGACGGGATCAGGGTACCGGGCGGCTGCTGGTGCGCGTATCGCGACGTCCTCGACACGGTCGCTACCACAGGAGCGCCACCCCGTGCCAGTCCACTCGAGTTCACGGCGTGTCCAAGACTCGTCTGTGCTGTCGGGTTCGAAGCGGAGGCGACGCGGTGGCGCACTCGGTGGGTTCCACTGAAGCAGGCAGGCACCGTCGTCAGCAAGCGTGACGTCATCGCGACGGCGACGAAACGCGAACAGTGCGGCGTCGATCTGTGCCCGTGCCCGCCGCAGGGTGGCGAGTGGATCGCCACCCGGCATCGAAACGACGTCGTCACCATCGTTGACCGCTTCGAACAGCCGGTGGAAATTGGAGTCAATCTCTCTGAGCGTCTCCAGTTCACGCTGGTGGTCAGCCATCAGGCACCCTCCGAGTCCGGCTTGTAACACGCAGTCTGGAGTCGACGGATGTGTTCGGCAAGCGGTTCGGTCGCGTCTGTCGAAGAGACGGACTTCGATCGGTCATCAAACGTGACTGCACCGCACTCATCGAGCGTCTTAAGATGCGATTGGGTCAGCGAGATGTAGACCGAGGTGCGTTCGTTGCTTCCGATTTTACTGGGGTCGATCGCGTTCTCAATGGCAGCGATTTCGACGGCCAGATCATCAGCCGAAATCTCTCCACGTGACTGTGAGAGTGAGAGCAAGACGCGGCGACGACGGCTGTTCGCAATGGCGTTGAACGCACTATCTGGATCCATCGGGATGGCAGAAACGGTCGGATCGTCAGTAGCATCGGCCACTCAGATCGCCTCCGCGATGATTGTTTGAGCGGTGTTTCGGTGGCGATGGTTCAGCGGGATTGTAGAACTGGACTGTACAACGCGGTGTATCTGTGGGCCAGTGTCGGGTGAAGCCCTCTGAAAAGCAGAGTTATCACTCCTGACCCTGTTTTGATTGATTGCTGTCATTGGTCGGCAGCACGATTCCTCCGGCGTCCTAGCGCCGGAGGGTTCCGTCAGGAATCGTGCATAAGTTGAAGAGAATCGGTTGTAACTTTTATAAGAGTGTCACAAACCGAGAGTCGGTTATTTAGCCTTTTGAGTGTCTCTAGAGTTGGAATTGGATGCTGTTCTTAATCACCTCTTAATCCACGCCTCACCACCAACCGGTAGTTAAAAATAATCAGTTATTACATCGGTTATTTTATATCAAATTATTAAGTGAAATAGACCAAGTAAGTAAAACCTGATCTCGAAATTATTCACAAGCGTGGGGGTTTCGGTTCAGTATGGTTGAGGTCCGGTAGATTAGTGGCGATGTACAGGAACCCGAGGACAAGACCGATAATTGCCCCAGGAGCCGCAGTAACTTGACCTGAGAGAACGTCGATAGAGAATATTCCGGTGTAGGCCCAAAATGTTCCGAAGATCACTGCCCAAGCACCAAACATGGTTGCAATACCAACAGCTCGCTTCGGCGACGGTGGGTAATACTCTAATTTGTCTGATGCCATAGTAGAGGCATGTTCAATTCGGAGGCGAGCGCGAGCCCAAGCACTAATTGGATCTGTGGCGGCTGACGATTCGTGTTTCGAGGTCTGTTCATTGTTACTGGATGTCTTCAACTCGTCGCGAATGTCGTCGACGAAATCATCGATGGCTTTCTGTACGTGTTCGTCACGCTCTGAGTCGCGTGCCTCTTGGATGTCCTCGAAGTCATGTACCTGGTCTTTTCCGAACACGGCCACGAAGTACGATTGAGCGAACTTACGGAAGTGATCTCGCTCTCCCTTGGCAGTCAAATAATGGAGGTCAATCACTTTGGCCGAGGAGACTCCCTGTTCGTCCGCAAGCATCTCGACATTAGCAAGCCACGCCTGGCGTGCGTTGCTATAGTGATTATACCAGAACGATCGGAACGACTTCGGTGTCGGCACCTCACCGTCGGGGAAGGTGACACCGGCGCGATTTATGATCGTTTCGACGGTGTCATTCACCCACCCAGGAGGCCGCGTTCCATCACGAGATTTTTTACTTGGGAATAGACACTCTCCGTCCCAATAGTCCAGCTCTTCGAGCTGGTCAATCCATGCTTCGATGACCTCTACACCGGCCATGATTGGTACAGTCGCTGCCCCAGTTTTCCGTTCATCATCGAAGACAATATACGGATCTTCTTGATTGAGGCGTAACTGGGAAATTTTCAGATTAGTTGGTTCGGCGCGACGTGTACCAGCCGCGACGAGAATAATGAGAAGCGCCTTTTCTTCTAGTGTTTCAGTTGCTTCCCAACATTTTCGAATCTGCTCTGGCTCAAGTTCGTGTTCAGGCGAGCGCCGGTCAAATTGGTAGCCCATCATTTTGCGAGCCCTATCAACCTCGTGGTCATCGATCTCGTTTACAATAGAGAGGTAATCTGCCCAGCGTGACAGGCTTCTTGTATAGTTTGATTGGGCGCCCTCTGTCTCAAGATGTGATGAGAGATGAGAGAGTAGTCGTAACAGGAGATCTGTGTCTGCCGGGGACTCCGACCGGACAATTCGAAGGAGGTCGGTACTTCCAAATTCAGCGTAAGCGACAGACGCCAGCTTCCGGAAATGCGACCTAGCATCATCAACACGGTTGTCCCCCCACGTGTTGAAGGTGTCCTGCTCCACTGTGAGCCAATCTTTGACGAGACGACGGGTTTGGGCATGGCGAATACCGAGCGCCTTCTTTTTTCGAGGTTCAAACCCACAGATGTTTTCTAATACCTCAGCAACCGACATATCGTTCCTCTGTGCAAATCCTCCGATCCCGCTATAGCCGTGATCACGTATCCATTCCTGAGTGGGTCGAACATCTGGATCGAGACCCTCAGCCAAGCGTTCTTCCCGGACTTTCGCCGGGAATTGTGTTCTTAATTTTTCTTCAGTCCACCGCATACCATGAACTCCCATGCGGGTATTATATACTTTTCCCCGTTTTTGAAATAAACGTTCAATATCAGTACACATAACACAGATATTCACTTTTTTGAATGCTCTCCAAAATGACTAAGAGAATAGGTGTTGGTTTTCGTTGCGGATTTTTGTTTTTATCATGGCGACGCTGTCTGTCAGTTGATTCCCAGCGGTTGTTGTCAAACCCGTGAAGTGTATATCAGAACCCCAAGACGGCACAGACTTGGGAGCGACGAAAGACGTACGTCTTTCGTCCGTACTACAACGATTTGTTCACAATTATTCCAAGAATAATGTGTTATAAAATAATTTCCCACTTTGTTGGACTTCCAAACGGAGGGGTTTGTTTTCCTATGAAAATACTACTACGATTGACACACCAAATCACCTTGTTTGTGTTTGGTGAATCGCCATAGGGCGGCCATTCTGCGAGAAGAATATTTACTGGGTCGGGTGTATCATCGATAGGCTCCGGATTCTCGTCAGAACTCACGTCACGTCGGGGTACCTCGGGTGGTCGCCTCATGAAGGCTCAGCTGACGGGGGCGTTTCCCCATCACCTCAACCTCTGGCTCGACGAGAGCAGCACCGGCGACAGCAGCGTCCTGTCGGTACAAGTCCCTTGCCGTGACTGCCCACAACGCTGGAAGAATCTCTTCGATCAATGGCCACGGCTCTGTGAGTTCAAGCAGGACATCGCCAGCGAAACCGACATCGTCCGGTGGAACTGGCCCATCCGGTCCGTGATGGGTTCTGGCTGTCCGCAGCGCTCCGGCCGCAGCGTGGACGTTGTTGCTGACAGTCGGATCACTCACCCACATTGGATAGATATCACGATACCGTTCGGGGAGGTTTCTGTCGTCTTGGTTCGTCTCCTCGAACGACAACTGCAGCCGGTAGCCGGCGTCCGTCATCGCGACGATCCCCGCATCGATGAGATCCGGGAGGTGGTCACGCAGCGATCGAGCCGAAACGCCAGCTCTCTCAGCAAGTTCCGTTTGGTTCACAAGTTCATCGCTTCCAGCGAGCGCCACAAGCGCTTTTCGCGGTGTCGACGACGCATCTCGGAGTACTTGCTCCGAAGACAGCGCTGCGATGATACGACGGAGTTCTACAGACCGGATGTGCCGCGTCTTATCTTCCGGCTCCAAGGCTCGAGCGACACCGTTCGCGATGGCCAGTGGCGATCGACACAATCCGTGGAGTACCGACACCGCCTCCGGCGTCGTGATTAGATTCTTCTCACGGAGAACCGAGTCGAGGAGGTCCTGGTACTGCGCCCGGCTCGTCGACGTTTGGACAGAGACTCGGACACCGATCTCGGGAGCGCCGTCCCGGATTTTCTTCGGTGAGACGTTAGATCGGAGTTTCTCAGCGAATACCTCTTGGCGGTCGCCGTAATCGGCGAACAGACACCACGACCCGATGAGCTCGCCGAACGGTTCTGCGGCGTCGACATCGACGTCCATCGACCAGCGGAGGACTTCGTCGCGATCCTCGAACAGCTGGCGGAACACAGAGGCCATGCCGTAGGTCGACCCGATCGCCGAGTTGATACCGACGAATTTCGCGATGGACGAGAGCTTCTCTTCGTCAAAATCGCTCTTGAACCGGGGCATCCGACCGATCCGGAGGACATCAACGCCGGCGAAGTCGAGTAGCCGCGTCATCACACCGATCACGCCGAGCGATTCAGTGAGTATCTGTGTCCGGAAGGCCGTCCGAGAGTCATATTCGCGATACTCGCCATGGGTCATATCCCGCGTCATCTCGCAGATATCCTCAAGAACACTCTGTATCCGGTTGCCGAACTCTTCGACGTTGTCGACGATGTCGTCACCGTCGGCGATCCACCCGAGGCACGCACTATTTTGGAGGATAGCAGGTGCTTCTTGGAGCAGCCGGCGGAAATCGCTGTTCTCGTCGAACCGATCTTCAGTCAGAAGGTTATCCCAGACAAACGCGTCACCCAACGTGCGAGCAGTACAGACCGCCCACTGCATCGGATTGTCGACCTCCGCGGCCACAGCCAAGCGATTTTCTTCCCAGTCCATATAGCGATAAGGAGCCGCCCGATCGTCCCACTCAGTGATGGCCGCATCGACTGTTGTAATGCCGTTCTCGGGGGTCGTCGCGACGGCAGCTTGGTAGGTAGAACGCGGAAGCGGCTGGATGGTGTGGAGTGCTGGGAGGCGGTCGCGGCTCCACCCGGTCACCCCCTCACGTGTGTGCGCGGGTCTAGACTCCAAATTGTCGCCGGATTTTCCGGCCCGACTCACAAAATTCTGAAGCGGCTTCTGCTGCGTCCCGAATCGTCCGATCTCTTCCAGTAGGCGTACCCCAGCCGGTCGAATCGCTACCTTGCTTCCATCACTGGTCCCGATCCGATCGGTCACCAGTTCGTGTTCGCGAAGCTGTCGGAGATGATACGCAACGTTGTTCCGTGACTGGTTGGGGTCGTCGTACGGGGCAACCCGGTAGAGCGCCTCGTAGGACGCAGTCTGGCCGGATTCCGCACCGATACGTTCGAGGGTTTCGACGACCTCACCATCCGTCTCGAGTGCCTCGAGAGCCGCGGCTACGTGGTCCTCAACGGCACCGGAAGCGCGTTGGCCTGTATTGCATTGCTGACTCACATCGAACGCTGCCACGTCCGGCACGTTCCCGTCAAGTTCGTCGATATCGATCTCCGGATCGTACGTCCATGCAAAGCGGCGCATCCAGATCGGTGATTCGAACACAACTCGAACATCCACCCCGTGACCGAGCCAACTGAGCAGCTGGACCATCCGCCGGCGCTGGTCAGCATGGTCGATCTCTCGGAACGACTCATCGATACGCACGGTGATCGTCGGCGTATGAACCGAGGCCGAGAGTAACGGCTTCACAATACGCCGGATGTCTTCGATTTCTCCGTTGAATCCGATACCCAGTGGGCCGAAGTCGGTATCACCGAGGCTGGAAAGGAACTCTACCGCCTGCTGGTGTTGCTCAGAGCCGACGTCCTTACACAAACTGAGCAGCGTCGACGTGGCAATTGACCCGTGAAGATTCTCGGCATCCTCTAGGGCGTCTTTGTCGACCATGCCCAGCTGATCGTCGACGATCGCTTCGAGCATCTGCCACGCGACTCCGTCACCGGTGCCACCAACGAGCTCACGAACGACAAGCGCGATATCCTCCTGAAGGACATCAACAAGACGCTGCCACAGCCCACCCGGCCGGCTGTCCTCGTTGAGACGTACCGTCCCTGACGACTCCGCGGGATACTGCTGGACCAGCCACAGACCTGAGTCCCCGTCGTGACGGAGATCCCCGAGGGAACGGTAATCGGGCTCATCGCCGGCTGCTTCATCCATCTCGTCGCCGTCCAGATGGTGATCATTCGAGAACTCACCAGTGATCACCTGGACGCCGAGCGGGTCGTCGACGATCTCGCGGTTCCACTCGCCTTCGAGCACGCTGTAGTGATCGACGTCGGCGAACTCATCGCCAGCGCTGCGCTTGTTCGCGAGCAGTGCCGACCGTTTCTCGACGGCGTCTTCCCATGTCTCCGCTCTCGCCCGGCGGCGTAACTTCTCGTCTGTATGGCGCGCTCCACACTGAGGACACTCGTGTTGGTCCGCAGGTCGCACGCCGACTACATCCTCGATGACCCAGTGTTCCGTACATTCGGCACATCCGACGACAGCGAAGCGACTCATCGGGAGGGCTCACCTCGATCAGATCCGGTTGCGTGCATACTGCGCTCTCGCACGCCATCTGACGCCAAACATCGCGTGAATCACCGAATTCACGCGGAAGAGGAGCAGCAGGGCCTAGTTCCGGTGAGACACAGATGCCACTCTGAGCACCGAAACGATTAAGCCACCTCGGGAGAAGATGAGAGTACGATTGGTTGTTTCACCGGGCTGCCAAGCCCTGTGTTCTCCCGGGATGACCCTCTGCTGCCACCAGGGGGGATGACCCCCTGATTCTACGTCATCTAGCTGTGCATATTAGATGGCGATGTAACGACTCTTCTTAATCCCATCGGTCAGATAGATCAACTGGTGGTTCCGTCCGACAGTTTTGCAAATTCGTGGCTCTGTTGAAATCCTCTTCTTTAGACACAGTATCGTCTGAAACGTCCGGTCGCTGAAGAGTGCGAAGTACTCAATTTGCTCTCATCTGTAGGGTTTCGTAGATCGCTCCTATGACGGAGATACTCAAGAGGACGAACAATGAAACATCCACGAGCGTGTTGAATGCCGTTGGCCCGTTGGAAATGAGGTCCTGTAGCGTATTCCACTGAAGTGATGCAAAGAGGAAACTCAGCAAAATAAGCATCATCAGCTCACGCCATTGCGGTATGTCACTGGTGGAGGGCATTATCCTGATTGTCCACCTCAGAAATAAAAATGTCTTCTGATGGGTATGTCTCCTGAATTGACCGCAGCCCGATTAGAATATATCACCTGTTGAGGATTTCAACAGAGCCAAATTCGTGGAAGACTCACGTTCTGTCGTCGGTGTGTTGGATCGATATCTCTAGTGATCTCTATCTTCATCCTCCTCTGTCAAGATTTCTTAGAAGAATTCTCTCGACAGTGCTCCAGAACCGACGAGAGAGTGGCTCGATCCCGGCGCAGTCTGCGGATTCAACAGAGCAGATCGGGTCCAAACATCCGAACGTACAAGACACCGCCTCCCAAGAAATATACAGATGAGTGTGCCGCTGCGTGACATCAGGCTGGTCCGCGACGGTGAGAAGCAGCGCGCTCCAAATTTGGTCGGTCTTGATGAATCGACTACAACGGTAGAAGGAACGCGATATACCATTGTAGTCGCCGTTCGTGCCGCTCGAGAGGACGAAATATCTCTTCTCCGCGCACTTATTGAAAATGATCTCCAGCCATTCAAGCATAAATCATCGTCACTACTCCGTTACGGGGATGTTTCTGTAAAGGAACGTGCTAGACGGGTCCAAGGACTTATCGAGGATCTTCGATCGCTACCGGTCTCTTGGAGTGCCATCCTCTGGGAGGGCCCCGACAAGGCTACTGGACTCGCAACATGCGCAGTTACAGCTGCAAAAAAATCAATCACGAACCCACTCCAAGTGGGAGACCTTGCCCATGGGTGTGGTAAAACAGCGTTCCTTCACGATGGTCGTGAAGATGCCCACAGCAATTATTTTCACCAGCTAAAGCGACAGATGCCTTCAGCATTCGACACCAGTTTTCAGCAGTCCATCTGTCCTGTTTTGTTGACGTTCATGGAGGGGGCTGATCGGACATATCCCGCGACGAATACGGCAGACTACATTGCTGGTCATATTACCCGTCAGTTGGAGAATGGTCGATCTGAGCTCCCTCCCCAGGTTCTCGATTTCGACCCATCATGGGTAGATCCTGCTCCTCAGGCAGAGGTCCCCTACCAACTTTACTCGATCCGTCCGATTCGCGAAGAGGGCGTCCGCTCTCGAGTACTCGCTTGGATTTTGGGAAAAGGAATCCCGATGAATCCGTCGCCAACAAATCGGGACCCGTACCGCGATCACGTAAGCCAGATCGACGACACTGCTGTGCGATCCTATCTACTGGAGGAACTGTAGATATGAAGACCGGATGTCGTCGGACCGTGAGCCACTACCTCACTATCCTAACCGGGAGAGGCGGCGCGTTACGCTAACCGCCTCCCCCGCATCCTCATGTATACATAACTCGGTCCAAATGAAAAGCGTTGCTAACATAAACGGGATTTTCTCATACAAGTCTGGGAAGTAGATTAACATGCCCGTTAATCTTTTTCTCAAGCAAGTATTAAGATTTGATACGATGAGCCAGCCTAAAGAGTACACCATATCAGACACGACTGAACTGGAAATTGGCGAAGGAGCATTCACTGCTCAGGAGAAAGAAGCACTACAATCTGTGGGGCTACTGAGTGTCAAATCGCACAGCAGTAACGGGGACGTAAATAGGGCATATATCGATATTGAGGCCCTTGCTAGGATGGCGTTTGAATACGATCTGCTTCGAAACGTAGCAAGCCGGGTTGAAATTGATATTCTTGAGGCCTTCCGACGTAGCGATGAGAACACGCTCACAACATCTGAAATTGCCAAGATGACTGAGCGACCAAAGTCAAGCGTCAGCCGGGCACTCTCTCAACTGGTTGAGAAGAACAAATTGACAAAAGTCCAAGCTGGTGTATATCGACACCCCCAGTAGCTCTCGATCAAAGGTCCGACGTCCACTCGAACCTGAAGCAGCTGGAAGTACTAGGCATCCTCACGCTCGAAGCGGGCAGGCCAAGCGATGCGATTCAACCTGTTGTTCCGTCCGACCGCATCGAGGTCCACATCGACTACCCGCTCGTCGATAGCGGCGACGCCGATGGGACTCCTACGAGCGCGTAGTCACCACCCACCGCTCTCGGAATGTCCTCGTGTGATAGCTACTCACGACCTGTAGTCACGCTACTGTCCCCGGAACAGTACTTTCACTCCGCTCGCCCGAAGTATAAGTCACAGAGTCTCAAATTTTGAGGAGAGGGAGCACCGCTGGGTCGGTTTCAACAACCGGATCAGCTCCAAAATAGTGTCACACGCTCCCTCTCCCCCTCGGAGTAGCCCGTGAACTCGTGAGAATGACTCCTGATGACCCAGAGACAGTCCGTGGCGACTGGTCGTTCTGCGGCGAGACAGTCACGAGTCGGCACGCAATCATCCACTATGAGACCGCTAGCGGTGACCCTGGCGTGTGGGCCGAATGTCCAAGCTGTGGCGAGATCGTTGACCCCACCGATGCTAGGTAAACAGTTCATCCAGCAGATCGTCAGGCTCGAGCCGTCATCGACAACGCACCACGAGTGCCGTCACTGTGGGTACAGCGTGGAGAAGGACGTCGATGAATGTCCACAGTGTGGCTCTCACGAGATTGCGGCCTACGATCTCGAGTAATTGCTGAGGTCCTCACGGTTGGTAGAGAAGATTCAATTTCTTATGTAGCACCTGAACGCTAATATGACCCCAATTGTTACATAAGGTATGAAGCAGCCGTCACCACCCACCTCGCTCCCGAAGTATCTCGCAGAGGGGCTCCCAAAACAGGATACAGAGACACTCCAGAAGGTACAGAACTATATTGAGGCGCTCATCGAGTATCGCGACCAGTCGGTTGACACCGACAAGCTTCCCGAGACTGCCGAACCCGTCGAGGAGTCCGACAGCACAGGAAGCGGGACCGTCGTCAAAGAGAAAGTCACCTGTGGCGACGACAGCTGTAAATGCGCAAGCGGGGATCCCGCGGATATGCACGGCCCGTATCTCTACCGCTACTATCGTGAGAATGGGACAATGAAATCGGAGTATGTCGGCAAGCCGGGGAATGAATAGTAGTGTGAGGGTGTCATAGAAGTCTTCTCACACCTACACAGGAATCACTCAATACAGACCCATCACTCATCGCCACCACCCTCCTTGAGGAGGAGCTTTTCGACTGTCTCAATCTTGTTAGTGCTGTAGATTGGGATTCCTGAAACGACAATTTCTCGGACGTCTTCTGTGTACGTGGGAATCGCGTGGACCGCCTCAACGTCGACGTCGTAAGCATACCTGTTCCCGTCGAACTCGGCGTCTTCGAGGTCGTGACCAACAGCGTTCGCCTCTCGTTGGTTTGGGGCTCGTTCGTTCGTGGTGAGTACCCAGACGTCGATGTCGCTGCGCCGATCGGCTTCGCCACGCGCGACACTTCCGTAAAGGACGATCCCGATGACGCCGTCGAGACGGCCAGTGAGCTCGTCGACCGCGGCTTTCACGGGTTTCTGGAACTCTGGTTGCGGTATTCGGAGGAGAGGGTCGTCCGGAACAGTGAGTCGCTCGCGGTTGATCTGAACGAGCCGTTGATTGTTCTCGGGCCATTCAACCACTAATCCGTTCTCGACGAGGGTATTGATCGCTCTCCGAACCGTCTGTTGGGAATGGCCAATCTGGTCAGCCACCTCGCGCATTGAGAACTGTTTGAATCGGTGGTTCGTTAAAAATAGCAAGATGTCGTTCGTTGCCTTGCTTTTGAATAAATCCGCGTCTGAGACGGGTATTGGAACAGATATGGATACACTCTGTGCGGGGTTTGATTCCATCTCATGGCTCATATGCCATGCTACGGCTCACTACTATATGAAATTTATAAATAAATGACACAGTAGTTAAAAATGACAAATCACTGGTCGTCATCGTTGTGTCCTTCAGATTCGACGGTTTGGGTGTCTTCTTCACCGTCACCAACGCTTGGATGAGGCCGATCCGGCTGTGCGTCGCTCCACGCTTTTGCTTCCTCTTCGCTCTCGATGATCGATCCAACCGACTCGTTGAGCGTGGAGAATACCTTTGAGAACCGGGTCGCTTCGACGAGTCGATGGTGATCGTCTGTGATCGCCCAATGATTTTTGCGGTGGCGAACGAGACCGCGATCTTTCAACCGACTCAAGTTCGTTCCCACGGTGTTCGGATCACGGTTGATTTCGTCTGCGATCTCGCGGCGTTTCCACGCTCGATCCCTGTTCTCGAGGAGGAACTTCACAACTGCCTCGCTAGTGGATAGTCCCTCCTCCCCGTTCCCCGCTGCTTCAAACTCTTCCATGTCCATTGTCATGGTCACGTGTTGGGTGTACTATTGTAAGAGTATGCTGCTGTGCTATGTGCTGTTGTGCTGAAGCAGATAGCCGTGTAAGCCGAGGTCATCATGTCGTCTAAAATCGGTTGGAGCCCCAGCTTGCGGTTATCGGCAACCAGCTGTTTCAGTCTGGAGGCTCTGTTGAAATCCTCAACAAGTGACACATTTTGACACGGTTGCGGTCAATCTAGGGGACTCACGAATCGCTCAGTACAGGAGACCTCCGGAACGGTTCCCAGAGTTTACTGGGTGGAGGAGTCGTTATATTTCTATTTTTCCTCAGATACGACACCTGATTGGCTCGGGGAAAATCGCCGTAAAGCAAACGCAACAGTAGATGATACAATCCCTATTGGGACGCCATATAACATTGCTCCCCCCACGCCGGTTAACAGTCCATAGTCAGGTTGAGGGTGATTAAGCGAGATGACACTATACAGGGCAGAGCCGTTTATGACGATCACGGCGACGGCGATACTCACGAGTATTCCGTCGTTGCGATATGTGTGTATCCCTGCCAGAAAAATCGCTGATACCGTGACTCCAAGAAATGAGTTTCCCATACCGGAATTTCCAACAAGATAGAGTTGACCGAAGAACAAGGCCATGAGAATGACCGAGTAGCCGAGATACCGAAGCGATAGGTTCAACGACTTCCCGAGAAGGAACGATCCTAACCGTGAGTTCATGTACCATGCTGACTCGCTGGTCGTATAAGCTTTTGATCGAGAAGGTCGCGGGAAATTAGGCATATAGATAGTACCCAAAACGAGCAGGTACTCTATGACCGGGTTCAATAAGCAAGCGCGTTCTATCGGCTGATTCGGCTGTGAATTCACGAAATAAATGTCGTGGCAAATCGTCTATGACACCCTATAGTAGTGTGAGAAGTTTGCGATAACCACCCGTTCGTGCCAACCTGCGGGTCCTAGACTTCCCCGCGAGGGGTGTCATCAACAACATCAGCGAACGCAACGTTCTCACGCACCTGTTGCATCTCGACGGTGACTCGGTCTCCAATATTTGTCTCGGGAACGATCACGACGTAACCGTGCTCAACTTTCGCGATCCCGTCACCTTGGTCACCGAGGTTCTCGATTTCAACGTCTCGCTGTTCACCTTCCTCAACAGGCGGGCCGTCGTATTCGTGTTGCTGACCAGTGTGGTCAGCTGACTGAGTGACCTCAGTCGTGTCGGTGGGTTCGGTATCCGACGTCGATGTCGATATGAGCGCAACACGGTACGTTTCACCCTCAGAGAGTGTTCCCGTGGCTATCTCACGGTCAGGCACAGGTATCTGGTAGGTGCCATCGTCTTGCTCAACAGTCGCAGTATACAGTGTCTGGAGCGTCTCAGAAATGTTCATAAATCGTGTATTATGTTGACTCGTGCCAGCGGACTTGTTTCTAGCGTTTCTAGCGTTTTCAACTGATTAGCGCCGGTCTGACCAAAGTACCCGAGAGACCACCTCAGGACTCATCGTCGGCATCAAACACGGCCGCAAAATCCTCGAGAAGCTCCTGCGGTGATCGCTCATCACCACGAGACGGCAAGGGTGCTTCCCAGCATTCGATCTCGAGTGTGCGCGCATTCGACACTGACTCCGGTTCGGTTGTCACATTGAAAATTCCGGTATGATAGATCGCGAGCAGTCGCTGCTCATGAACCGTAACGTAATCGATACCGGCCCGGTCTAGGACTGTTGAAACATTAGTAGGCACAGATAACGAGACAGAGACACTTGGAGACGCCGAGTCGGTCATACCAAGTTATAGGTCTATGCTAGTGATAAAAACCCGACTTGAGCACGGTCCGGGTACACTATCTGGTCAGTTGCCGTGGCCGGTCTGTCGTCTCCTAACGAGTACGATAGAACGGTCCTCCCGCAGTCTCGGCTGTGACAGTATCCGCCCAGACGCCGGCTACCCACCAGTTGAACGAGTGTGATAGGATGTCCCGGAGTCAAAACTAGTGAGTTCGGTGATACGTTGCTCCAACTCTTCGATTTCAACTTGGAGCTCGGTTGTGTCTTCGTCGGCTCCAGCCAACTGGTCTTTGAGCCCTTGGAGACGGGTTTCTTTCATCTCTTCGTCGACGTCTGCCTTGCGTACATACTCGCTCTCTTCAATCTCGTACACGTCGGATTCAGAGAGTGACGTTACCTCCAGCGCGTCGTCGAGTTTGCTCGTGTCGACGGTCAGCACGCGCTCGGGGTCGATCCCTTCTGCTTCCAGTCGCTCAAGGACCGTTTCGTCATCTTTGAGTGTTCGATTTCGGCGGACAGCCCGTTGAACGGACCCGTATTGACCACTCACAGGTTGATCGTGATGGAAGCGGTCAAGCAAGACGCCACGGACCTGCTGCCGAAGATCGTTGGCGTTGCGCTGGACATCGGACAGCAACGTGTAGAGGTTCACGAGCGTCGGCACGTCTAGTTCGGTGAGTGACGTCACATCGTGCTGCTCGAGCGCGTCGATCAACAGGAGGGCATCTGCATAGACCGGGATATCGGGCTCTTCTCGTGGACCATCGTCGTGTTCGACCGTATGGGCATCGACGAGTGGGGACGCTGTTGGCGTCTCGCTTTCAGAAAGGGTACCCTCCCGGTCGTCGATCGCGAATCGCGGATGGAGACTCATCACGGTGGCATACGGTTCAGCCCCGGGTGGGAGGCGATCGAGATCGAACGACCCAGTCGCATCGTCAACGCGCTCAAACAGCGTCTCGAACTGCTCTCGCTGGAGCGGGACGGTCTCACTGTCGGCCTGATACTCGATCAGCACTCGGTGTTGCTGGACGTCGGTAATGTGAAACGGCTTCTGAGAGAGCGGAGTGAGGAGTGTAGCGTCTGCTGGAAGCTCCTCCACGTTGTCGAGGAGATTCTCCCACGTCACTCGAAACGACATACTGGCGATTCAGTACTGCGAGACAAAAGCATACGGGCGTACGTGATTGAGCTCACCGTGATTAACCAACAGATAGCAGCAGAAGCGCCAGTTTGTTGGTTAATGGCTCGAACTTGTCCTCAGAGGTTCTTTCCAAGGTCTCCGACACCGCCTAGGTGTGGGGTGACAGAGGTCGTTTCGCGAGTTCCGTCTGTCCTGATTACTACCCCACCCCCCACTTTTCACGAGAGTTCTCAAATATATTCAGCACACAACTAAAATCGAGAGCTACAGTTCACCAAGGTCTGCTACCACCCACCCCACTTTTCACGAGAGTTGCTCCAGCTCTCGTTTCTCTGTACGAACATACCAACGTGGTCGTACTGTCTACAACCCCCCACCCCCCATTTTTCACGAGAGTTGCTGTTAGAGACTAGGTAGTGAAACGATGTCTGCTACTCTCTTAGCATTCTTCTACAGCACAATTAACCGCTACAATAGCTGTGCGGGTATGGTTTCGAGCGATGTGTTATAAAGGTTTGCGTGTTAATAAAGTGATCTCGATCCTCCCCCACCGTCTTTACCGCGGAACTCTCGTGAAAAGTGGGGGGAGGGGGTTCGTCATCTCTGTCTGGTTTTGTTCGCGAACACCACCGTATCTGTGTGGTGTATCTATGTCTCATGAAGGCATGGTGTACACAGATGAAACTGATGACACTCATGAAGGTGTGGTTTTAAGTAACGCCGTGGTTACAAGTCGAGTAATAATGGGGCTGGAACGGTTCAAACCCGATTCTACAATTTTTGCTGATGAAGCAGTGCTTCGAGACGGGTATCGGCCTGATCAGTTAATCGAGCGAGATAACGAACTCAAGCAGTACCAGTCGGCTCTGAAACCCGTGATCAACGGAGCACCACCGAAAAACCTGTTTCTATATGGGCAGACAGGCGTGGGAAAGACGCTCTCATCTCGAATGATTATTGAGCGGCTAGACGAGGATCAACAGAATCTAGATGACGTCGATGTACACTTTGCCGAATTGAATTGTAAATCGCTGAACTCGAGCTACCAGGTAGCTGCGAATCTGATAAACGAGTTTCGAGAGCCGGAGGAGCAGATCAAGCCGACAGGATATCCATCTGGGATGATATACACGATGCTATTCGAGGAACTCGAAAAACTCGACGCTACGCATTGCCTAGTTGTTTTAGACGAGATCGATGCTATCGGAAATGATGACGACATCCTATACAAACTTCCTCGCGCTAACGATAATGGGAATGTCAGAGATACGTCTGTCGGGGTTATCGGGATCTCGAACGATTTCACTTTCCGAGATAACCTTTCTGCACGGGTGAAAGACTCCCTGTGCGACGAGGAGATTCATTTCCCACCGTATGATGCGAATGAACTCGGGAACATCTTGAAGCAACGAGCATCCGAAGCATTCCACGATACGACTGCATCGCAACTTGATAATGGAGCGTTCGAGTTATCATCAGACATTCTTGAAGATGATGTGATCCCGTTATGTGCAGCGTTCGCGGCGCAAGATTCTGGGAGCGCCCGGCAAGCGCTGAAGCTGTTGTACAAGGCCGGTGATATGGCGCGTGACGAGGAAAGTGACTGTATTACTGAAGAGCATGTTCGTCGTGCGGATGAAGCGGTTGAGCGGGATAAAGTGAGAGAGGAACTAGGACGACTTCCCACACAATCAAAATTAACGCTGTACGGACTATTGTTGCTCGAGCAGGAGAGTGCGCTCCCAGCTAAGCGAAATCGGATCTACGAGCGGTATGTGTTGGCTGCAAAGCGTATCGACGCGGATGTCCGTACCGACCGCACTATTCATAACCGCTTGTCCCAGTTGACGCTGAAAGGATTTCTTGACGTTCGCGAGCAAAACAAAGGCCCGAAAGGTGGGAGTTACTATGAGTACGAGTTCTCAATTCGTGCAGACATCGTGCGTGATGTACTCCAAGGAGATAGTCGCCTACAAGAGTTGTTTGACGGAATTGATGGAGACATGACTCTCGACAAGTTTTGATACAGATCTCTTTTTGACTGGTCATTGTTAACTAACTCCAATAAATGGGTACGGATAGCCAGTAGCGCAGCGTCAGGCTCGTGAAAAAGTAGCTTGGTAACGCCCAAACCCTTATTCGGCTTTCATCACGTAGATAGAGCATGGCCACGTCGACGAGAGAAGGCGATGACCACGAGGACGAGATCCGTCTCTGGCGGGAAGATGGGTGGTGGGTCGCCAAAGACGTCGAGACGGGGGTGACGACTCAGGGGACCTCACGCGCCGTTGCGTTGGAGAATCTCGATGAAGCAGTGGCTCTCCATCGAGGAGAGATTGGACACGAACCGACGAATGTAGAACTCGAGGAGTTAGGTATCGATCCGGAGGACAACACGACCGGGGAACAGCACCCCCCGGACGTGCTCGAATAGATGGGAAGACGGACGTTTTCAGGACACGAAATTGCCAAGGTCCTCGTCAATGCTGGTGGCTTCGAATGGCGGCGGACAGCCGGAGACCACGCACAGTTGTACTATGAGCATCCGACGAACGAAGATGATCGCCGCCAGGTGACTGTTCCGTTACACGACGAGCTTCGAACCGGGACGCTCCGTGAAATCGCCGACGGAGCGGGTGCGCAAGACTTTGAAGAGTTCTGTGACTGGATCGATCGGAACGCGTAGCACATTGAGAAATCAGATACGGGTTGAGCAAGAACTTCCACAGCACAATCCATGTGAGTTGGACCTCGCTTTGATTAACCAACATAGACGGCAAAAGCGTGGTGTGTTGGTTAAGTCATCTCGTCTTTGTGTAGAACTGCTGAAAATCCTCTCGACAATGAGGGTCTGTCCCTCCCCCGTTTTCGAAGCTTTTGGTGACAAGAGATAGCGGGAACCCACACACCACTATTTCCGAAGCTATCCACGAGAGAAGAAGGGGCCACAAAAAAGGCGGCATAAATAGTTGAGAGTCTCATCGATTAACTGGATTCTGTTGTCCTCGACACAATATCTATTTTCGACGTACTGCCCCGACGACGAACTGGCCTCGACAGGACCGTCAGCAGATTGTACGCAATCGCGTCGGTGGTTATAGTTGAACACTTGAACGGGTGGTGTGTAAGGTCGACAATTAGAACGGCTGTCTGGTCATCGGAGACACTTGAAGACGTGGTGTGTGTGAGATCGGCTGGGATTTCAGCGTCGATCGCTGTCGGCGTACAGCTCGAAACACTCGAAGCGCCGGAGGGTGAGGACAGAGACAAGCGAGGTGCCGTCGCAGAGGCCGGTGATCTACTCCTCCCTCCCCGGTGGTTGGACGACATCTGCGAGGGATCGAACCAATTGGATCCCGTTCTCATAGCCAGTCGTCACCCGATATCCTTCTTTGTCCTGCTCAACGGCCCCTGCGCTTGGATGCGCGAGCAGTTGGAGGGCGGATCGAACCTCTTCGGTGGTTGGGATATCGTTCGAGTCCTCCATGCCCACGACGATCCACCGGACGTCCTCCGCTGTCTCCACGGCTCCGTCGGCACGCTCGAGAGCTCGAATGACCGCAAGCAAGGTCTCTCCAGCATCGATGCGGTCTTGGATGTACTCATCGAGGAGGTCGAGTCTGTCGTCTTGGAAGGCCCTGAGCGTGTCAAGAGCGCCAGTATTTCCTCGGGTGGGACGGCATACTCCTCCCGGCGATCGAGAAGCTCGACGAGGTCGTCGACGGCGATTGTTGTCAGCTCGGTCGTCTCGGCATTATCGATCACCTTTGGGGCGAAGCATGGGGCGACCACGATGGCGTGATCGGCTCCACGCTGGCGTCGATGCTTGTCCACGTTTGTGACCTCTAGCGAGTTGACTCGCCCGTTCCCTCGGGCCTTCACTTCGACAACGACGTGTTCGGGGGATCGGATCTCCACGTCGGTGTCACCCCCTCCTTCGATCCAGTCGGCGGCACAGCCCAGCCGGGAGAAGGCCTTCGCAACGAGTTTCTCGAACTCCTCATGAGCGTTCCCATCTGTGCTGGCCGCCCGGAGTTGATCGGCGAGGTCGGGAGTGGGTCCGTCGTCTTCGTCGTCGACCGGGTGAACACGCTCGCCGGCATCGGTGAGGTCGGCAATGGCGGTTTCGACTGATTCCTCGCCAGAGAGTTGGTTGAGGCGCTTGTCTGCGACTCGTGTGAATCCCTGCGGGCGGTAGGTCTCGTCATAGCCAACGAGCTCGTTGAATTCCTCAATGTCGACGTCGACTTCCTCAACATCGGTGAGGAAGGTCATGTACTCCCACGGGCTTTCCTCGTTCCAGCGACCGTGTTCAACGTTCTCTCTCCAGAGATACTCCGCAAGGTCGGGGTCATGTCGGAGTTGGAGAACTTGTCCCCTCGCGACGAACGCGCCATCGTGGTAGACGAGCGCGATGTCGTTTCGCTCGACGTTCCGCCACGTCCCGTCTACTGAAGTACCCCAGACATGGACGAGATCGTTGTCAGATGTCGTCCGAAACAGTTCGAGATCCTCGTCATTGAGGTAGGACTCAATATCCGCAATTGGGTGCCCATCTCGGATGAACTGTTTGTAGTCCTCAAACGCGTCGTCGCGACCAGCGGGGAGGATCACGATTCCGGTCATGCTTGAGTGGAAATCACTAGTGGGAATCAAATAATTGGCTACAACTCTATGGAAAGGCTCTTTTGAATTCCTCATTTGGTGATATATTCTCGGAGCCGTGCTGAACCCAGAGCGTGAGTCGGTTGGGTGGGTGGCAAACGTGCCCGCGGACACCGGCCCGTTCACGAGTCGAGACAGTTAGTGCCCACTGAGCCGACGGCGACGCTGGGAGGCCCACCCTGCGACCGCTCCGAGGGGAACGAGCAGGGCACCGACCAGCGGGCTCCACGCAGTAGCGACGGTTCGAGTAACATCGACAGCAGTCCACAGCGGTTCCGGATAGAGCTGTATTGCGTACTGTAACCCCTGCCCGGTAACGATACTGAGGAGGAGTGGAAACAGTAGTACGTACACTCCTGCCAGTATTGGGACGAGTGCCACGATTCAGAGGGCCATCGCGCTACCCACGAAGGCCCCCTGTTCCGGAGTAGATACCCGAGACGCGACTCGTCGCCACACGATAGCGCCTAGGACGAACCCCGAGACAAACGCGAACTGTGGCGCGTATCCGACCCAGTACTGCGCGTCTGGCGACAGGCGCAATGGAACTACCATCGCCACGAGCATATAAAGGAGAGAGGCGGCGAGTGCCGCCGCCGCCGTGACGACCCCGGCACCCATATCCCGCCACCACGTCACCGAGCGTTGCTGCCACGTGACCATACGGCTTTGGACGCTGCGTGGGGATATAATTGAGCGCAACCGGTCGGTGACAGGTGTGTATCCTCTGTATCTCGCACGCCGATTCTATCAGCTCTTAAGGACTTCAACAGAGCCGCAGAGTCGTATTCGAGGGTACACTCGGACCTGTACCGGTGGGTCATTCTATTGAGTTCGAGGCTTCTTGCTCCACCACGGTCGGCACCCCGGCGAACCGCTGTACCGTAGCGACCACAACGAGCGTAACCGCCAACAGCGCGAGTGCGAGTGGAACAATCGCGTCGATGCCGCCGGCGATAAAATCGACCCAGATACGTGTTGGTATCGTTCGAGGATTGTACGCGACCATCATCGTTGCGCCGAACTCACCGATGGCCCGCGAGAACGTGAGTATAATGCCGGCGACAATCGCTCGTCTCGCGAGGGGGAGCGTCACGCGTCTGAACGTGGCTATCGGCCCGCACCCGAGTGATCGAGACGCCTGTTCAAGCCGCTCATCAATTGAGCCGAATCCAGCGCGGGAGGTAATCACGACGAACGGCGCGGCAACGAACGTCTGTGCGAGCACGATGCCGACGAGACTATCTGTCAGCGGTAGCCCGACCTGCGCCGCGGCCGCTCCAATCGGTGTGAACCGCCCAACCACACTGAGCAGCATCGCCCCGCCAACGACCGGCGGGACGACGAGTGGAAGTACGACCAGCGCCTCAACAAGTCGCTTCCCTGGAAACGTCTTGCGTGCAAGGACGTACGCGAGCGGAACGCCGAACACGGTCGAAATCGCGGTAGCGACGGGCGCGGTGAGGAGCGAGTTCCGGACCGCCGTCCGGCTCGTCGTCTGTAGCAGGGTCTCAACGACGGGAACCGATCCGGTTCGGCCGAGGAACACCACGAAGGGGAGCGCGAAGTACACGAGCAGAACCACTCCGAGAACTCCAAAGACCAGCAGCGGGGGTACACGTCGTGATTTCGTGGCTGAGCGAGTTACATCAACAAGGCTCATTCGCTGCTCACCTCGATAGGAGCCTCCCCGTGCGTTCTCGGGAATTCCTCCGTCTCGAACCCGTTCTCACGGAGGGTCTCGCCGGCATTCGCAAGGAATCTGACGAATTCGTGCCCGGCGTTCGGCGAGTCCGCACTTTCGAGCACCGTCGCGTTGTACACGATCGGCGCGCCGGTCGCCGTGTACCCGTCGTCCGTCGTGTACGAGACCTCCGCGTACTGGTCGGCGTACTCCGGGTTCGAGAAGTTGTACGCGTCCGGGAACGAGTGAAACGGAAGCCCGTGGTCCGCGGCCATGTTCCGGTAGACGACCGCGGCGGCGCGGTTCCCCGTCTCGACGCCGGCGAGCAGCTGTGGTTCCTCCGGCTCCCGATAGGCGGCCTCGGTGACGGTCTCAGAGAAGCCGTCGAGCCCGTGTTCCCGCTCGGCGAGTCGAAACGCGTGGATGGCGCGGTATCCGAGGGGATCAAGATCGGGATCGCTTATCGCGAAATTACCGCTGTCGGCCTCACGCGCAACCTCATACCACGGATCGCCCGCATTTAGTCGTTCCCCGAACCGTGTGTCGGGAGCATAGGCGATCCCGATGGCGTTGGACGCGAATGACACGTCCCATGCCGAGTGAGTGTCGTAGAGTCGGTCGCGTAATAGCCTGGCGTCAGCGCTCACGACAACGTCAGGGTACTTCCGGTCGTCCTCGACCATCCGCATCACCGCGTTGGTGCCGTAATATTCCCCGCGAACGGCGAGTCCCGTCTCCTCTTCGAACCGCTGTCCGAGGTGTTCGTCGAGGACGACCGCGAGGCTCCCGGCGGCGAGAACGGAGACAGAATTGCCGCCACCGAGGCAGCCAGCGGCCCCGACTCCGCCCCCGGCCGCGAGCGTCGCGAGGACCGATCGACGGGATCGCGATTGCATGGGAAAGCCTTCAGACACCAGTCGAATATAACCTTCTCAAGTTACTACTTCGTGAGAAGTAATTGCTTAAGATTATATTTCGACAATCTCCAAGTTATTCGCGGTCATATCTAATTACGACGCCAGATCTGAAGGGAGACCTTCGACTGAGCGCGAGCTTCAGCGTGCCGTTGCCTACTGGTTCTGCCCAATTTCGACGGCACCGTTGGCGTGCGAACGTCTCCGCTCTCGACCGACTTGGTCCATCGTCCGTTCAGCGAGCTTTCGGAATGCTCGTGCCGGCTCCGAGTTACCGTCGGAAACGACGGGCTCTCCGACCTCGCACCCCTGTTGGATCGCAGGGTCGAGCGGGATCTCGGCGAGGAGCGGGTGATCGAACTCGTCGGCGAGTCGCTGGCCCCCGCCGGTCGCGAACACGTCGTGTCGAGTCCCGCACTCGTCACAGACGAACCCGCTCATGTTCTCGACGACGCCGAGTACCGACGTATCATGCTTGTCAAACATCCGAACGCTCTTTCGGGCGTTATCCAGCGAGATGTCCTGCGGCGTCGTCACGGCGAGCGCACCCAAGACCCCTATCTGCTGGAGCAAGGTCAGCTGTACGTCCCCCGTTCCCGGAGGCAAGTCGACGACGAAGTAGTCGAGATCTCCCCACTTGGTGTCGTGTAGTAGCTCTGTGAGTACCTTATTGACCATGGCGCCCCGCCAGATGACCGGATCGTCGTCACCGACGAGGAAGCCGATGCTCATCAGCTTGAGTCCGTGGCTCTCGACCGGTCTGATTGTCTCGTCGTCCTCCGCCCTCCCCAGTTCATCCTGTACGCCAAGCATCCGCGGGATGTTAGGGCCGTACACGTCGGCGTCGAACAGTCCAACATTGGCCCCCCGCTCGGCCATCGCCGTCGCAAGATTCACCGAGACGGTGCTTTTGCCGACGCCGCCCTTCCCGGAGGAGACAGCGATCACGTTCGGTGCGCCGTCCATCTGGCCGGCGGGCGTCGTATCGTCGATCTCGACCGAGAGAACTGGTTCGTATCCCTCGTCCCGAACGGCGGCTCGAACGTCCTCGGTTATCTGTGTCTCGACCGGCGAGTGCGGGGCACCGAGTGCGAGCGGTACGTGGGCGGTATCTCCATGGAATTCAATGTCTCCGACGAGACCGAGCGAAACAATGTCGTCATCAAGGGCCGGATCCTCGACCCGTGCGAGCGCGTCTTGAAGGGTAGCCATTAGTAGATCACGTGGTTAGGCTGCGGGGCGGATTGCCGCACTTCGCCGTCGTCGACCGTAATATCGTGGGCGGTGCCCTCGATGGGCACCGGCCAGTCGTGGAACGCTATAGACTCGAGACAGGCCTCTGAGCCTTCAGGCGCCTTATAGTCACCATGGTCTCGGTACATGTTCGTGTGTAATATCTCGAGCGGCCAAGCCGTATTCCTGAATATTACAGGTTTTTAAATCTATCAGGCGTGCTCTAACGAATTACGGAGAATCAAGGAGAAAGCCTCGCGCTTCAGCGCGGGGATGAATCCGACAATTCTCTACAGCAACCACGAACTTCTGGTCGGGTGTTTTAAGTGAGTGATTGTCGTACCAATAGGTATCCGAGGCGGTCTATTCGCCCAATGAATCGGACAATATCGGGATTCCCGACCACACACAGAAAGCACCCTTTCTGTTGTCGTGTTCGGGTACAGTACGAAGTACCGCTGAATCCCATGCCGGGATAGGAGTAACGGCTGATTGGCACAGCCAGTAGCTGTCACCGAGACAACTACAAACCGTAAACACCCCAAACTAGCGGTGCGGGGCCGTGGGAATCTTCGCCCTTCAGGGCGGAGATGATGTCAATGCTGTACCGCCCGGTTCGAGCGAGCGATTCGAGTAGACGCTGTGTGGCGAGAGTTTCTACAGCAGAGAACAATCCATCCACCGAGATCATCGGCAGCTTCCGTCACACGACGGTGGTGTTTTGGCCGTCTCGTCATTCATAAGCATATAATGACTAACATAATTTAGCGGAGAGAGTTTACTCTTTTCAGCGGAATGTACTCGTACGGGTCTACCAATGGCAACGAACGGCGCGGGCGACGGTGGGCATACGGTTCTAATAGAGACCGATCCGAGTGTCGATATTGCGGC
Source organism: Halorubrum sp. Atlit-8R (assembly GCF_003666025.1). Lineage (NCBI taxonomy): Archaea > Methanobacteriati > Methanobacteriota > Halobacteria > Halobacteriales > Haloferacaceae > Halorubrum > Halorubrum sp. Atlit-8R. The sequence goes on along the minus strand of NZ_QPLV01000008.1, from coordinate 39,992 downwards.
CGTCTTAGGTACGATTGCGGATCTCGATATTGACGGAGTACGAGTTCGTGATATCCGCGCCAAGGAGCGCTCAACCGTAACAATTTCCCCCGAGAAACTGACAGAGGTACAGCGTCGGACATTGCTTCGAGCGGTTGAAGCCGGATACTACGCCGAGCCACGGGAAGCGACACTCGCAGACCTCTCAGCGGAGTTTAATGTGTCTAAGTCCGCGATTTCACAACGCCTCCACGGTGCTGAGGCGACAATCATTCGGCAAATGGGCGAAGAGATGACTCACGGGCGGGTACTGGATCCGACAATGGCGTCTAGTCGAGGGGAGTGACGGCTCGAATCCGTCGAACCGATCGAGGCAGTATCGTCACGTCATGGAAATACTCGGGTCGCTTTTATCTGTACTCTCTAGATGTCCGTGTATGTCTGATGCCATCGAAGACACCGACGAACTTCCGTCGACGGCGGGTGAACTCGCCGCTGAATTTCCCGAGGTGTGGGACGAGTACGCCGATTTAGGCAAAGCCTGTTCGGAAGCCGGTCCGATCGAGGGCGAAGAGAAGCGCCTGGTCAAACTGGCGCTGGCGGCTGGCTCTGGGTCAGAAGGAGCTGTCCACTCACACGTCCGACGAGCGCTCGAGGAGGGTGTCGACCCTGAGGCGCTGCGACACGTCGCGCTACTGGCTGTGCCGACAATCGGGTTTCCAAACGCGGTGGCAGTGCTGACGTGGATCGACGACATCGTCGACGCAGAGTGAGCAGCAAACTGGCTCGGTCCGTCCGTTCAGTCGCTCACAGAGCGTACAACGCAAGTGATTACATCTCCCGTTGGTGAATTTATAATGGTAGAAACGACAGAGCGCTCATCGACCGCAGCGAGTGATAGTACGGAGACCGCCTATCGACTCTACGCCGAGTTTGAGCTTTCCGCGTCCGGTGAGATCGCCTGTCCTGTCGAGGTCTTCGGCCAGAACGCAGACCGGATCGATCGGCAGTCTTCTGACGGGAAGTGTCACACGGAGACCACACATGAGTGCGGCGACGAAACACCATCTGGGCCGGCCGACACAGAAATTCGCCACTCGAAAACCGAGATCACGTCTGAGTGCTTCTGCCCCATCTTCTTCGACTACGACTGTATGCCGAAGATCACGGCGGTCACCGACGACGCCGTTGTCATTCAGGCGTTCCTTCCGGACCGCGACCACCTCTCCGCGCTGATAGACGATCTCAGAGAGGCGACGGACGACCTCTCGTTGCGCCGTCTCACCCGGGTCGACTCCGTCGACGGCGACCGGTCGAACCGCGTCACCCTCGACCTCTCCACGCTGACCGAGACCGAACGGGAGACGGCCGCGATGGCGGTCTCGTCGGGCTACTACGAGACGCCGAGGGAGACGAGCGTCGGCGAGCTCGCTGCGGACCTAGACATCACGAAGTCGGCAATGTCGCAGCGACTGAGTTCGATCGAATCGAAACTTGCGCTCGCCGCCTTCAGGTAAGCCGTCCGGCTCTCGGGACGGTCATCGATGTGCGGCGATAAGGCGTGTGAAATACCAAGGTAGTATTCTATCTGTGCCATAATATAACAATTGTTCACCAATAACTCGAGGCGCATATAATATGCTGTAGTATACAGCGCGAGTCGTATCGCGGTCTACTCACAACATACAGATAGAGCCATGAGTGACCCACAGCAGCCGAGACTGACGCCGATCGATGAGTGGGAAGATGAAGCTGAAGCGATGTTAGATGATGTCGAATATGACACTGATCTCGGTGTGCAGATGGCTCGTGATGCGATTCGGGTCTCAAATGGAGAGCTGACTGACGCCGAGTTCCACGAGAAGTACCACGAAGCAGTACTAGAAGAGTTCGGCGAGGACGAACGCCCGACGAAGCCGGAGGGGTTCGAGGATGACTGACGGGAAAGCGTACAGACGAGACGTACTGAAGGCCGGTGGAGCCGCTGCCGCCCTCGGAGTCGGGGGGAGCGGATTTCTCCAGACGCTGGTCGAGAGCGAGGAAGATCAGCCGTCGACCTCCGGGTTCGAGAGCTTTGTCGGTCAAAACGACGTCGTCCAGACCGTCTGTTCGCCCAACTGTCGGGGGAAGTGTCCGATCGACGTTCACGTTCGCGACGGTCAGGTGAAGAAGATCGAACCACATCCACCGGAAGACGAACAGTACAAGCGAGCCTGCGTGCTCGGGCTGTCACACACGCAACGCGTGTACGACCCGACGCGACTGAAGTACCCGATGAAGCGGGCGGACTGGTCGCCTGACGAGCCCAATCCACAGGGACGCGGTCCGGACGCCGAGTTCGAGCGCGTCTCGTGGGACGAGGCGCTCGACCTCGTCGCCGACAAGATGCAGTCGTTGAAAGCCGACCACGGCGCCGAGAGCGTCCTCTTCCACGAGGGGTCGGGGAACTACGGGCAGACGGGCAAATCGTTCAAGCGACTCGCGTCGCTGTTTGGCGCGACCCAATCCGCCTGGGGTATCGACACTAACGTCGGTCGCGGCTTCAACCGCGTCACTGGTGTCGGTGCCTTCCTCCCGCCGACGAACGAAGCCGAAGACTGGGAGAACGCGAACACGATCATCGTCTGGGGGTCGGACATCTTCTCCAGTCAGTTCCAGATGGACGCCTCGAAGATCCTCGACGCGATCGAGAACGGGGCGAAACTCGTCGTCGTCGATCCGGTGTACACGACGACGGCGTCGAAGGCGGACCTGTGGCTCCCCGTCGAGCCCGGTAAGGACGTACACCTCGCGCTCGCGATGATGCACACCGTCTTCGAGGACGAGACGTACGACGAGGACTTCCTCCGGAAACGGACGACTGCTCCGGCGCTGATCCGCAAAGACACCGGGGAGTTGCTCAAGGCGAGCGACGTCTTCGAAGACGGTGGCGAGAATCAGGTCGTCGCCGTCGAACGCGGGAGCGGTAGCCCGGTCGCACTGGAACCCGAAACCGGCGGCGCGTACGCGCTCTTCGGAGAGTTCACCGTCGACGGCGTCGCGTGCGAGACGGCACTGACGCGGCTTCGAGACCACGTGGCGGACTACGCTCCCGAGAAGGTCGCAGAGACGACCGGTGTCGACGCCGAAAACATCCGGACTGCGATCCGGTGGCTGGCGACCCGTGGTCCTGGCGGTATCGCCCCGAGTTACGCACTCGGCCGGTACAAACACGGACACATCTTCGGGCAGGCGTACGCCATGTTGATGGGGATGACCGGCGACTACGGTCGTCACGGCAACATCCACGCCCACCACTCGGGCGGTGCGACGCTTGCTGCCGGCGACTGGGCCAGCCCGAGCGACGCCGACCCGGGCCCGTCGCTGACCTTCCCCGAGTACCCCGACGCGATGATCGACGGTGACCCGCACAAAATCAGGGCCGTCTACTCCATCGAGTCGAACATGATGGGGAACCAGTTCCCGGACCGACAGCGGTTCAGAGAGGCCATCAGAAGCCTCGAGATGTACGTGGTCGCGGACATGCACCACACGGACACGGTCCAGCACGCCGACATCATCTTCCCGGTCCCCCACTGGTTCGAGCAGGAAGACATCAGCTCGGGCTGGGGGTCCCATCCGCATCTCGGCTACCGCCACAAGGTACAGGAACCGATGTGGGAGGCCAAAGACGACTACTATGCCATCCGCGGACTCGCGGAGCGGTTCGGGTACGACGATCGCTTCCCGGAGACGAAACGAGACATGCTCCGGAAGCTCGCCGGCCGAGACGACGACATCGACTTCGACACGCTGTTCGAGCAGGGGACGCAAAAGAAAGAGAGCGTCCCGATCGTCAAGTACACCGACGAGTTCCCCACCGAGACGGGGCGCATCAAGATGTACGACGACGACGCCCCGAGCGAAGAGGGCGTCACGTTCGACGTGCCGCGACCGCTCGAGGATCGGACCGCCGACGACTACGAAAAGGCCGACGAGTACCCGCTGATGTTCATGCAGAAGCACAGCCGGTTCCGCATCCACTCGCAGTACGAGATGCTGAACTGGGTGCGCGAGATCAACCCGGAACCGCAGTTGGACATCCACCCGAAGGACGCGAAGGCCCGTGGCATCGACGACGGCGAGTACGTCCGGGTGTACAACGACCGGGGCGAGATGGTCGTGAAGGCGAAGTACAACGACGCGTTCCAGCCCGGTCTGGTCAACACCGATCAGGGGTGGTGGAGCCGCGACTTCGTCGAGGGTCACCTCCAAGACCTCACGCACAACGAGGTCAGTGAGGTCGGCCAGACGATGGCGTTCTACGACGTGCGGGTGGCGGTCGAATCCGCACCCGACGACGTCGACACCGATAAATACGGATCTGACAACCCGCGCGGGAGCGGTGCCAAAGCGACTCCCACAGGAGGTGACTGACGATGACAAAACACGGGCTCGTAATCGACCAGGAGCGGTGTATCGGGTGTCAAGCGTGCGCAGTGTCGTGTAAACAGGAGAACAACGTTCCGATGGGGCAGTTCTGGAACCGCGTTCTCACTGAGGGCGGTGAGAAGATGGACACTCCCTCGGGCGGCTACCCCGAAGACGGCGGGAGTGGGTCACTGGACATGCAGTACCAGCCGACGGCTTGTCAACACTGCGAGAACGCGCCGTGCGTGAAGGTCTGTCCGGTCAACGCGACGTACACCCGCGACGACGGCATCGTCGAGATCGACTACGACAAGTGTATCGGCTGTCGCTACTGTATGGCGGCGTGTCCGTACAACGCTCGGGTGTTCAACTGGGACGAACCCGAACACATGCCAGAGGAGGGAACCGGTGACGTGGAGGCCCGACCGCAGGGCGTCGTCGAGAAGTGTACGTTCTGTAGCCACCGCGTCGACGAGGGGCTCGATCCGGCCTGCGTCGTCAACTGTCCGGCCGATGCCCGCATCTTCGGTGATCTCGACGACGAGAGCAGCACCGTCTCGAAGTACATCGACAAGTACGAGACGGACCAGCTGCTCGAAGACCGCGGGACGGACCCGAACACGTACTACATCAGCGGCGAAATGAGTCCGGGACGCCCGCAGACGTCGGACAAGATGGAGAGCGAACTCGACGACGTCTCGCCGTGGTCCGACGGCGACGACGACGTGCCGTCGGAGGAAGCCGACGGCGCCGGTGGCGAGTCGAGTGGTAGCAGCCACTCCGTTGAGGGTGGCGAGATTCCGTACGCTACGCCTGCGAAATCGGGAGGTGACGACTGATGGCAGCGAAAACCGGATCGTCGCGCGTTGCGATCCCCTCGTTCGGCGGGAAGGGCAAGCTCTGGATCGGCCTGCTCGTCGCGCTCATGGCCGCTGGGATCGCTGCGTGGGGGTACCAGCTCACGACGGGGCTGATCGCCACGGGAATGCGCAACGTCTTCTCGTGGGGGCTGTACATCATGATGTTCGTCCTGTTCGTGGGGCTGTCGGCAGGCGGACTCATCATCAGTAGCGCGCCGAAGTTCTTCCATTCGCACCGCTACGAGGGCTTCGCCCGGCTCGGAGTGCTGGTCAGCCTCGCGTGTATCATCGTCGCGGGACTGCTCATCTTGCCGGACATCGGTCGTCCGGGGCGGATATACCAGTTTTTCACCTCGCCGGACTTCCGGTCACCGATGGTGTGGGACTTCGGTATCGTCCTGCTGTACGGACTCTTAAACCTCTGGTACCTGTGGCTCTTGACCCGACGTGACCTGGCCGCGCGCGGGTCGGCCCTCGCGCTCGGGTTCAAAGACACCGAGGCGGGCCGTGAGCGCGATCGAACGCTCATGTTCTGGACGGCGGCAGTCGCGCTTCCGACCGCGGTCGCGCTCCACTCGGTGACGGGCTGGATATTCGCAACGCAGGTCGGTCGCGGTGACTGGTTCAGCCCGCTTGTCGCCCCGGTGTTCATCGCGAAAGCACTCGTCTCCGGGCTCGGCCTGCTGCTGGTCGTGTCGGTCCTCGCGGACCGGTACACAAACTTCGAGGTCGACCGAGAGGAGCTCACGAGCCTCGGCAAGATCCTCGGGATCTTCCTCGCGTTCCACGTGGTGTACCTCTTAGCGGCCGAGCGGCTACCACACGCTTGGGCGGATCACTTCGAGTTCTGGGCCATCATGAGTAACTTCCTGATCGGAGACTCGGTGTACTTCTGGCTGTGGACCGTCGTTGGTGGCGCAGTCCCACTCGCTATGCTGGCACTCCCGCCCCTCCGAAAACGCGTGTCAGTTATCTTCACCGCGAGCGTGCTCGCGGTCGTCGGGACGATGTTCGAGGGGATTCGCCTCGTGTTCACGGGGTACGAGGTCGCCAACATCGACTCTGCGCCCGGCATCTCGCTCGGCGGCGAGTACACCGGTATTACGACCGATATCTGGGCGACGGCAGGGGCCTACACCCCGACGCTCGTTGAGATCGCTGTCACCCTCGGCATTATCGCCTTCGGGGCGTTTATCGTCACGCTCGGCCTGAAGTACGTGCCGATTCAGCGAGTCGACGCTGAGCCATCGTACGCGACTGACGGCGGAAAACAAGACCAATGACGGACCAAACTACCGCGTCGACCGAACGTGAGCGGTCGACCGAACAGACCGACGAAAGCGACGCGTTCCAGTCGGACGCAGCGGCGACATACGCGGTCCTCGCCGAGTGTTGGCGGGAGCCCAGCCCCCGGCTCGTCGCGGCCGTCGAAGCAGGCGAGTTGGAACCGGTGTTCGGCGACCTCGGATCGGTAGACCTCAAGGACCTTCGAACCGAACACACGCGGCTGTTTATCGGCCCGGCAGGACCGCCGTGTCCGCCGTACGAGAGCGTCTACCGCGACCGCGACGACCCCGACGAACTCGGTCCAGTCAAGGGGCCCGCTACGATGGCGGTCGCGCGCTGGTATCGAGAGTTTGGCGTTCAGCCCGCTCAGGACCATTCGGACCTTCCAGACCATATCGCGACGGAGTTAGAGTTCGCCGCGTACCTGGCGGAAGAAGGGTTCGATGAGCGGCTCGAACAGTTCTGTGACGAACATCTCAACACGTGGACTGAAGCGTTTTTGGAGCGTGTTGAGGACAAGACGTCTGAACAGTTCTATGAGGCGCTAGCGGCGACAACCCGGCAGGTGGTGGGATAGCTAAGCCACTCGGCTTGCGAACTCGACGGCGTCTCGGCGGTATTATCGACCGAGTCGGCACCGCGCAGGTACCGCTTTTCCGTGGGTTGCACTTCTCTTGAGAGAGCCGCGGACGTCGGGCAGCTAGGCTCGATCAACGAGTTGATCGAGCGCCTCGCCGATCGCCTCGTTCGCTCTTGTTGGGCCGTCGGCCAGTGCTACCACGTAGACGAGATCGTCATGTTCGTCGAAGAGAGACTGCTGACGGTGGACGCGCGCGTCACGGACGCCGTCCGTCGAACGGAGGCGGCGTTCCGCCCCTTCGAGCTGTGTTTCCACGTTATCAGTGGAAGCCAGTTCAGCCTCCAGTACGGTACTCGTCGCGATACTTCCGGAAGCGCTTGTACCGACTGAGCCACGGAGCGCGGTCACGAGGGACGCCGGTGTCTCGTAGGAGGGGAGGGTCTCGACGATGTCCGTCACCTCGTCGAAGTCAAGATCGTCAGCGCTGGCGGCCGTAACTACTTCCGGGACAGTAACCGGTCTATCGCCGAGCGACACCTTCGGCAGGTAACTGTCGCTAAACCCCTCGACAACGGCGTAGTCACACTCGATTGCGAAGTCGTCGAGCACGTCGCTAAGCGTTCGCTGGTCGCCGGTGCCGAACCATCCTCCGTCGTCGGTGAGACCGACGGTATACATCGAGCCAGCCGCTCGATGCCTGGCGGTGTCTTTCCCATCGGTATCGATGTCTGGTTCGTGAGTGAGGCGCTTGACGGTTCCCACCGCCCCGTGAGCACTGAGGCGAGACGCGAGCTCTGCGACGGTGGTTGTCTTTCCGGAGTCGGACGGTCCGGCGACGCCGAGTACTTTCATACTCTCACTCACAGGGAAGCTAATATATAGCGTCCGGAAGCGCTAGGTTAGGGTGACTCATTCGGTCGTCACAGCGGCTGTTCGCATGGTAGATGAGATTCTTCAGACCGAGGCAAGACTATACATTTATATTTACTTAATCAGGTTAATTGTTGAGGAGCAGGCTCAGGGTCGCTGAGAACTACTGCTTTACTGTTAGGCACATGAATTCCCCAGACACTCGTTTCCACGAACTTCCCCCACTATCCACCCCGATTACTGTCTCGGGGAATCGCAGTCTGTCGTTATCTGGTGAAGCACTGTCGATGCTTCCGATCGAGACCAAAACGGTCACAATCAAGTGTGCGTCGGGTACACGCAACACAGCAACCTGGACAGGAATTCCGGTACTCGAACTGCTCTCTGCCGCCGACGTTTCAGATGAGACGACTCATTTGGTGGTCGAAAGTGATGGCGGCTATCGCATGTGTGTTGACATCCGCGCGGCGCTTGACGGCTTGCTCGCCTTCTTTCGTGACGGCACGCCAATTTTGGAGTGTGAACCATACGAAACACGGTTTATCACGCCTGGTGTCGACGGCGCTCGAACGGTAAAGGCGGTCGCCCTACTGGAAGCACGACACCTCTCTCCGAGTGCTGACCCGGAATCTGTCGAAGAAATATCCCGAGAAGAAGAATACTCCGCATGAGTGGCGAATCACCTGGCGTGACTGGCGTGGTTCTCGCAGGTGGGAACAGTCGTCGATTCGACGCCGGAGACAAGGCTCTTGCCACGCTTGACGGCGAGACGTTTCTCGAGCGAGTACTCGGTACGCTTCGTGCTTCGACAGCACAGCCACCGATTGTCGCAGTTCAAACCGAGGCCCAACGGGAGCAACTTCGCAGGACCCTCCCGCCGTCATGGGATGTGCGGTTCGTGCTGGACGACAGCAGTCTCGCGGGACCGCTTGCTGGACTATTGTCAGCATGTGAGGCGGCACCGACACCGTGGATATTCGCAGTCGGGTGCGATATGCCGCTCTTGGATCCGAGAGCAGTCAGGGAATTGTGGACACGAGTTGCGAATCACGCTGAGAGAGCGCCTGAAGCAGTCGTCCCAGTTTCACGGCGCGGACGACGCGAACCACTACACGCGTTTTACCGACGCTCTGGGGTCATCAGCCACCGAAATAGTGTATCTGGTGAGGGTAGTTTCAATGCGTTTCTCGCCGAGTTTGACCATGTCGACTACGCCGAGCTGAATGAACTACCGCAGTTGATCCGGCTATCGACAACGAATATAAACACGGTCGCAGAACTTGAACACGTCACTGAGAGACAAAGGGAGTAATCTGCTTTGTTGAATCCACAGAAGGCAGCAGGATCGGGTCATTCTGTACACGGTTCAGGACCGCTGCCGAGAGAATGTAGAGATGGACTCTTGCCAGGGAGAGCACGGATCGAGATCGTTGGGTGGATCGATCCAATTCATCGACGACGAAAAACGAGATAACCGCGTCTTCAGCGATCGTAATCACCGTGCTGTCATCGGATTCAACAGCGCAGAACGGGTCCTCTTTCCGGGACTATACGGGTTAGCAGACTGGCTCCATCGTTACTATACCCCAATCCGGGTTTGGAGCTTTTCCGAACAAAATTGCCGCCTCCGTCTCCCCCTGCCCGGTATGGTTCGTGAGAAGGTGAACAGGGCAGTGCTGGCATTCCCAGAGCGCGACGTCGACGCGATCATCGTACCTTCGTTTGATGACTTCCTTTCTCGTCCATTCGTGAATGCCGTGTGGTCCGCGACACGGTGCGACATCGGTACGGTTTGCTAATGCTCCCTCAAACGACCGTTCACGACCGAACGAGTCGCCGTTCTTCCAGTCGTCAAAATCGTCCGCAACATCTGGATAGGGGATAACAGCGTCACGAAGAACTTCGATGTCGACCTCTGGTGCGAGCACCCCCTCGTAGTCGTACACGAACCTGGTTAGTTCGTGATCGTACCGCCGGCGTGATCCGCACCACCAGCAGTATTCGTATTCGTACCCGTCCGGATGCGCATATCCTAGGACTTGGCTCCAATTGTGGCTCCCGTATTCTTCGACGAAATGGCAGCCTCGAGATTTTTCCTCCCAGTCGAGATTCGCTTCGACACGAGTGTCGAACTCCCACGGGTCGTACTCACGGATGCTGAAAGCACGACCGTCGTCGGCTCGGAACGCGTCGTCGACGACCTGATAGTCCAGCTGCTCGTCACCAAAATCCCCAGACTCTAACCACGCGACTGAGTACCCCGCTGAAAGGTAATCGTGGGTGGTTCCTTCGATATCCTTGCTGTGATGCTTGTGTTGAACCTCGATGATAAGGCCGCCTCCGAAGAAGGGGTTTTCCTCATCGAACTCAACGAGGGCGTCGGCCCGTCGGGTCTCGGGAGTTGTTGGCGTCCCTGTCGCGTCGATTGTGATTTCAGCCCCGACGCGTGCTGCATTCGGATAATGGTCAGCAAGCGTAGCGACTGCCAATGCCGTACAGCGAGCGTGGGTATCTGATTCCCCCTGGCCCGCCTTTGAACAGGACTCAGCTGCGTCGTCGGCAGCGTGAAAGAAGTGGCGGGCACGGTGGTCCCCGTCGCGAGGATAAAGGATACTTCGGCACTCAGGACATTCGACGGGTTGCTGGTCATTGACCTGTATGGGGGTGACAATCTTCCCGTCGTCGAGCGCTCTGAACGGCACGGTCAACTGAAACAAAATACGTGGTCTGCTTGAACGTTCCGCTGTTCCAGAGTTTCAGAAGACGAAGAGGAGACTGTATTAATTACTAGTCGGTAGTGTCAGAACAGGTCACGTTCTAATCGGAGGGGAGACAGCCTGAATCAGCTGATCCTGATTCTTAGGATCTTACTATTTCACACAACAAGTGTGAATCCCGTGTCCTGATATGAACTGACTACCGAGCGCAGAACTCGTCTTCGGTAAATCCCAAGGTTAGTAATCTCGAATTGTATGTTATTGTTGAAATATGCCCCTACCGTTTCACTGCCAAATCGTTATGACTGACCCACAGATACGGACGGTATGGATCAGCCATCGGACGTAAACAACCAACGACCGAAAATCCCGATTGGGATTCCGAGTTTCGACAATCGCCTCAAAGGCGGCATCCGCCCCGGAACATCAATATTGGCCATCGGTCCTACTGGAGCTGGTTACCATGAGTTTCTTCGGTCCGCGGCGATTATGCACGGGAACTGGCAGGCAGAATCGGGCTTGTTCGAGATTACATACGACGAGGTACCCGAAGCGGTCCGACAGCCTTCAGAGGTACGGTATATCACGGTCAACGATTCGGAGAATACGCTTCGCCGGCATATACACGATCTCGCGGACGATGAGTTCGCTTATCCCGCACTCGAACACATCAACGTACTCAGCCTTGCCGAGGAAATGGCTAATCTCGGACCGATTAAACCCGGAACAGGCGGCGGGTTCGAGTATAGACCGAGGTCAGACCAATCCACTGAGTATTACGAACAGGTATTCCGCCGATTCGATGATCTCATCGAAGCTAAACCAGGAGAGATGATCTTCATCGATTCCCTGACTGACTTTGTTCCACTAATATGGAAGTTCTTTGAACCGGGCGATCTATATTTCATCGCGCAAACACTCTGTTATATGGTGGCTAAATCAGACAGTATTCTAATCGCTGCCGGCGATACCAATCTCATTAACCAGCAACGGCAAGGTTTGCTTGAACGGTCTTTCGAGGGTGTTCTTGACTTCGGATGGTTTGGCGAGGGATTACAACAACGGCGAACGCTTACCGTCTCGAAATTCCCGGAGTTCTGGCGTGAAACCGATACTAAAGGACGCGTCAATTTCGATTTGGAGATTGATCGAGATAAGTTTGGGATTTCTGAAATTGAGAAAATTCCCCCGAATCGATGAGATATTTTGAAGATGTTACTATGGTTCTGTAACGTTTCGAACTGGTGGGATAGGTAGCTGGGACGGTTCTATTAAGCACGAAAAATGAAATCACTCCGTCACTTAACGTCAGAACTCGTCGCGCGGGTGAGCAGGAAGACCGCGACAGCACCGAGTACCAGATCGAGGACAGCGAGAACTACGACCGCCGGAACCAGTGTGTTCCAGATGCCGCTGAATTGCGTCACCTCGACGACCGTCATTACGTCTTGGTCGAGCATCAGCGCCCGGGCAGCGTCGACGCCATAGGTGACGGGGTTGAACCGAGCGAACGTTTGAATCCACTCTGGGAGGGCGTCTAGCGGCAGGAACGCTGACGAGAGGAACAACAGCGGAAACTGGAGGAGGTTCGCCGCGATGATCGTCGATTCTTGGTCTTTCGTGATGACGGCAGCGGTGTTCGACAGCGCGATAAACCACAGCGAGAACAGCAGGCCGACGAGCATGATACCGACCGCGCCGACGAGCCCGGTGGCGATCTCCGCGCCGAGCAACACCCCGAGGCCGAGAATGATCCCGACCTGTACCACAATCCGGAGTACTTCTGCGGCCGTCTTTCCGACGAACACGGCCGTCCGGTTCATTGGTGTCGCCAGGATCTTCTCGAACATACCCTCCTCGATGTCGTTCACGAGGCCGATGCCGGAGGTGATGGCCGCCGCCAGCGACACCTGGATCGCGATTGCCGGAACCAGATACGTCTCGTAGCTGATGCCGGCGCCGCCACCGCGATTGATCGCCCCGCCAGCTATCTGCCCGAACACCTCGGTGAACAACAGCAGGAAGATGATCGGCTGGACGAGCGAGACGACCAACACGAACGGGTTGCGGACGGCTTTCAGGTTCCAGCGTTTGAAATTCGTCCACACATCCCCCAGAAAAGAGTTGCTCGCCCGATGAACGTCGGCGTCGGCCCCCGTCGTGGAATCCGTCGACGGCGTACTCATCGTTCGACCTCCGCGGCAGTTGCTGCCTCGTCACCCGTCACTGCTTGGTCGTCATCCATCTCGTCACCAGTGATAGCGAGGAAGACGTCGTCCAGGGTCGGGGCACGAATGTTGAACCCGGTCACTGTCAATCCTTCATCTCGGAGGGCAACAAGTAGGTCCGTGCCACGCTCGCGAGCGTTCTCGGAGGTGACGCTGATGCCATCCCCAGTCACCTCAACCATCGCTTCCGAATCGAAGATGTTGGTCTCCCGAACGACGGCAGCTGCGCGGTCGCTTGCGTCTTTCCCGTTTTCCAGATCGACGTCGAGGATTTCGCCCCCGACACGGCGTTTCAGATCGGCTGGCGGCCCGGTCGCGACGATCTCCCCGTCGAGGATGACTGAGAGACGATCACAGAGCTGGTCGGCTTCTTCGAGGTACTGGGTCGTGAGGAAGATGGTCGTCCCCTGGTCGTTGATGCGCTGGAAGTACTCCCAAAGGCGATTGCGGGCTTTTGGATCGAGCCCAGTCGTCGGTTCGTCCAAGAAGACGAGGGGTGGCTGGTGAACGAGCGCCATCGCAGCATCGAGACGCTTTTTCATGCCTCCAGAGAACTCCTCGGCCTGCTTGTCGCCAACGTCGGCGAGGTCAACGAGATCAAGTAGTTCGTCGATACGGTCACCACGTGCCGACCGTGGGACGCCATAGGCCTCACAGGCGAATCGAATATTCTCTCTGGCAGTGAGTTCGGAGTCAACGCTCGTCTCCTGAGCCATGTAGCCGACTGACTCGCGAACAGCTCGCGGCTCCGTCCGAACGTCGAACCCGTTGACGGTGATTTTCCCATCAGTAGGCGACAGGAGCGTAACCAACGTTTTGATCGTGGTCGTCTTTCCGGCGCCGTTTGGGCCGAGAAAGCCGAAGAATTCTCCCTCGGGAATCTGGATGTCGACACCGTTCACGGCTCGAGTTCCATCACTGTAGGTCAACTGGACATTCTGTGCGTCAATCGCGTAGCGAGGCGTCTTGGTACCATCGCCACCTGGATTCGTGTTGCCGTGTGTATTCATCGTGGACTCAGTTGCTACTTCAATTGGACCGCTAGTTCCGCTGCTGGCAGGGGTCTGTGTCGCTGCTGCAATCGGGTTGGACTATGGATTTCGTAGTCAAATACTTGCGAGTCCGAAGTTGCTAATTCACTTCAGAAGTTGAAGTTATATCCGTGTCTGTCGATTCGAGTGCGAAATCGGCAGCCCATCGATGAAAGTGGCCGAACGCGGGAAACAGTGCTTCAGCCTTTTCCGTCGGCTCATATTCCACGCGAGGTGGGATTTCGTCGTAGGACTCTCGAACGAGCAACCCTGTTGCGACGAGTTCCTTCAATCGCTCCGAGAGGGTGTTCGGTGAGATACCCAGCTCGGTTTCGAGGTCGGAGAATCTGAGCGGTCCCCCAGAAAACGCGAATTCACGGAGAATCGCCATCGTGTGCGCTTTTCCTAAGAGGTCAAGTAACTCTGAGACGGTCTGTTCGACCCGTTCGCGCTCGGCCGGCGACATCGATTTCCGCCGGTCACGAGCAGCCTCACGTCCCTGGGGCACATCGTCCATACAGTTCCCATATGATCCCCAGCGCCAAGAACATTTGAGTGTGAATTCGGCAACACAGGGATGTGTGGCGGCCATTACTACGAAACTCCGAAGTCACAAGTATATGACTCTGCCTGTCGTAGTAGGGGGTATGAAAATCGCGGTGTTCGGGGCTACCGGACGAACCGGAATCCCCCTCGTCGAACAGGCACTCGAACGCGGCCACGACGTCGTCGCGTTCGCCCGCAACGCGAATGATATCCCCGCCTCGCTTCGCAGCCACGACACACTCGTCATCCTAGAGGGCGATGCCTACACCGGTGCTGGCGTCGCTGACGCCGTCGCCGGCGGAATCGACAGTGACGAAACCAGCGCGGTCGATGCCGTCATCTGCGTTCTCGGCCAAACCTCGTCGGGCCCCGACGACCTCCTAACCGAATCTGGACGGCACATCCTCGATGCGATGGACGAATCCGGTGTCGAACGTATCGTGACACTGGTTGGGGCTGGCGTTCGGGAAGACGGCGAGTCGGTGAGTCTCGGCGGGAAGGTGATGGGCTCACTGCTGAAAGTGATGGCTGGCGGCGTCCTCGAAGACGCCAAAGCCCACGCGGAGATGCTCCGGGCGAGCAACGCCCAGTGGACGATCGTCCGTGGCCCACGACTCACAGAGGGTGAACACACGGGGCAGTTCCTCCACGGAACAGAACTCCAGCTGGGGCTACGCGATAGTGCCGCCCGGGCCAACGTCGCCCAGTTCATCCTCGACTGCATAGAAGACGACCTGTACGTCGAACAACTGCCGAAGATCACCGACCAATGAAACGCATCCTCGTTACCGGAGCCACTGGCACCGTGGGGAGTCACGTCGTTAGCCAACTCACCCAGAAGGACATCGCCGTCCGAGCGGGCGTCCGTAATCCCGAGCGGGCCCACGAGCAGTTCGCGAGTGATGTCGAATGTGTTGCGTTCGATTTCCACAAACCAGAGACGTGGGGCGCGGCGTTCGCGGATGTCGACGCGATGTTTCTCATCCGACCGCCATCAGTGAGTCGCGTGAAGCGCCATCTCACGCCGGCCGTCGACGCTGCGGCTCGAGTCGGTGTCGACCATGTCGTCTACCTCTCGGTACTCGGGGCCGAAAAGAATCCACTCTTGCCACATCACCGCATCGAGGATGCGCTTCGTGAGATCGACGTAGCCTACACGTTCTTGCGAGCGTCGTTTTTTATGCAGAATCTATCTGAGGTCCATCGAGAAGACATCGTTGACCGTGATGAGATATTTGTTCCCGCGGGTGACGGAACTACGAGTTTCGTCGATGCCAGAGATATCGCCGCCGTCGCAATGGCAGCTCTCACCGAACCGGGCCACGAGAATCGCGCATACGACGTGACTGGGCCGGAGGCATTGACGTACGACGACGTGGCCGAAATCTTCTCCGAGGTCTTGGATCGGGAAATCGAATACACCCGACCCGGCCCAATCGGGTTCGCTACGACGATGTACCGCCGCGGCTCACCGCTTCCGTTCGTCATCGTGATGTTAGGCATCTATACGACAGCCCGACTTGGACTAGCAGGCCGAGTGACTGACGACGTTGCAGACGTGCTTGGACGCCCGCCTCGGACGATGCGAGCGTTCGTCGAAGATCACGTAAGCGTGTTCCAGCAGGAAGCCAGCCACGCAAATGAACGACAGAAAGCCGATCACTAACCATCGATAGATCAGAAATCGAATACTCCCTCACGACACGAAATCATGCAAACGACAACCCAGCACTCACCGATTGATCGCCGAACGCTTGCAATACGTGGTGGAATCGCGCTCGCGCTCTCGCTCGTCGTGAACGGGCTCATCGTCGGGATCGTCATAGCCACAGATGCAGTCCAGTCGTTCCAACCGCTCGCATTCCCGCCCGTCCTGTTTCTCTCTGCGGTCGGGGCTGTCGGCGCTACCATCGTATATGGCCTCCTCCAGTGGCGATCAGCACGCCCGAATCGACTTTTCGCGGTGATTACTGGGGTTGTGTTGCTCCTGTCGTTCGTTCCGGACGTGACGTTTCTCCCGGGGCGTCCGGGAGCCACAACCGCAGGGATTCTCGTGCTGATGGTGATGCACGTGACTGTCGCGGGGATCTGCTACGCGGTACTCACCCGGTAGCCCGATAAGTACGAGTCGTTCAGGGCCTGTAAAAGAACGACAAACGCTGCATCAGTTCGGTCACAGAGTAGCACAGCGATTAGGCGTCTTCATGGCTGATATGGGTTCCTTCGGCCTACAGGAGGGCAGGAAGTTCATTCGCTAGCTGAGATTGTAGCTGTGATTCGATACGGACGAGAGCTGGGCCCGCCTCGACGAGGTCGTCTACTTGGTGGTACTCAACAAGATCAGCTGCCCGTAACGCAGGGAGATGGTCATAATACAGCGACATGTAGACCGGAGCCGGTCTCTGTCGTCGGGATCGGACGGTTCAGGGTCCTCCCAGACAGTGAGTTGGTCAGCTATCTCTGGGAGTGTCAGTGACGTTGGAGTGAGATAGAGACAATAGAGCAGATATCGTCGCCGGTGAACCGCAAAGACCGCGTCAACATCTTTCACTCAACGAGGACTCTGCCATATCAGTAGTCGAAAGTGCTTCGTCGTCTGTTGACATATTTGTATCTGGTTTCTCGCACTGGTTAGTTTTTGGCGTGCTCGACCATACACTCGAGAAGTGGGCGAAGCTCCTCGAATCGTGGCCCCTTGGTGACTTCGTGAGTGTCTCGGTCCCACTGAATGAAGCCATAATCGTCGAGTTTTGGGAGATGTGTGTGATACATCTTGATTCCCCGACGGTGGTTGGCTTTCAGTTCCCCAGCATCGTCACCCGCAGAGAGTTCAACAGCCACTTCCTGCGGGTTCTCGTCAAGCAGGTCGACGAGGAGCGTTCGGCGATGTTCGTTCGCCAGCGCATCGAAGGTAGTGTCGTTCATAGTGTCTCTATCGGATTCCACCATGAAGGTCAACGACTCCCCCGGTGGTTACATCCTTACTAAAAGACTCGACCTGAAGGACGGATAATGTTGTTGTGTGTAGTAGTTTATGTATTCGGAAAATCCGCAGTGCTTAGAGGGTATACTGTGTAATCCGAAATCATAGTGTGTGGAAGCTCCATTCTCTCCCCCCCAAATTGTGGATAGTGGAATTATATCAGATATTACTCAGAATTTGGCTGCCCGTCCTCAAAATCGTCGCCGCGTGCTTCCACGTCTTCGGTCCCTTGGAGGAAAAAGTGGTTGAATGGCTGGACGTGGCGGCGGCGCATCATCTCCGACGACTCGATCTCGACACCAATGTCGTGGATCGCATCAGTGATCCTGGTGATATCGCTCGTGCTCGTCCCGACAACATCAATATGGATGTTGCGCCGCCCCGTGAGCATCTCACGAACATCGACCACACCTTGGATTGCCCTGATATCCTCCGAGTACTGCTTGAGTTCGGTGGGAGGTGCGGAGATAACGAACGTCACTTGCAACGGCAAATTGGCTTCCTCGTAATTGATCTCTGGATGATAGCCTTTGATGATACCATCGGCTTCGAGCTGGTCGATGCGGTTCCGAACGGTGCTGGCCGAAACGCCAGCCGTATCGCCGATTTCCTGTGCTGTCGTGTTACGAGCATCTCTCTGGAGCAGGTAGAGGATGCTTCGGTCAATGTCGTCCAAGTCGCGCCCCATATAGCAGAGTAGCCACCAGAAGGACTAACAAATTTCCCCACTGAACCTATGCCAAGTACATCGGGTGCGGTCTCCAACTGGAAAGACGCTCCTCAAGACAGCTGACTCCGTCTAGCAGAAGGAAATAGCGGATATTCTAGCTGAGATTTCTAGTATCCTTACAACTGTTTATTAACGGGTGAGTCGTACATACGAGACTGTACGATGGCTTCGATTCTCCTCGGATACGGAACTGGCGAAGGACAGACAGCGAAAATCGTGAATCGAGCCAGTGAGTGCCTCGTCTACCGAGCTCACGAGACCACCGTGAAGAATCTCGATGAACTGCCACCAGACTTCACAATTGAGGAATTCGATGCCGTTTGTATCGGCGCGTCGATTCATATGGGACAGCATCAACCAGCAGTGAATGAGTTTGTTCAGACCCATCGCAACGACTTGGAGCAACTACCAACGGCGTTCTTCCAAGTCTCTTTGTCGAGTGCCTCAACTGATCCATCCAGCCGAGATGAAGCTGCAGGATACGTTGACTCGTTCCTCGAAGAGACCGGGTGGCACCCCGACCGGATTGGACTGTTCGGTGGTGCACTCCGCTATTCGAAGTATGGTTTTCTCAAGCGCTTAATGATGAAACAAATCGCGAAGGAAGCGACCGGCGACACCGACGCGTCCCAAGATTACGAGTATACCGACTGGCAAGAAGTCGAAGCCTTCGCCGCTGACTTCGGAACCTTCATCGAAGGACGTCTCGGTCTCACAAGGTCTGTCGAAAACGACAAATGAGTGAACTGAGGGGGGCGAGATAGGGGGGTTTAGATATTTTTCTGTAGGGAATAAATACAAAATTTCAGTTAAATTACAGAAATTCAAGAGAATTCTTGATTTAGGGTCAGAATGAATCCGACACTGCCTTTCACGAACCACGTCTATTACGTAGTCTGAGTTTGTTGAAATCCTCAGAAAGTGACATATTTCGACACAGTCGTGGTCAACATAGAGTACTCACAGACTGTCCGTACAGTCCACACGTTGGTACTACCCGGGTAACTGTGTGACCTATAGTTTCGTTTATATTTGATGCCATCCTACATACGAGGCGATAGTATGTACGAGGCGTTAACCTCAAGTCTAATCAGATCGATTGCTGAGCACAAGAGCGTTGACCCGGATGAGCTAGATATTATTGTTGCCGATTATATCGACATAGCCGCCGTAGAGCAACTCGCAAGGCACAGTAACAGCACATGGAGTCTCGAATTTGAACTCCCAAGTCATAGTGTAACTGTACATAGTGATGGCAGAGTCCTTGTTGACGGTCAAGTAAGACTAAATTGGATATCCGATTGAGCAGTACGTAGCTCTCATCAACCGGTTGTTTTAGGCGAAAAATTGTCTGAAGAAAAGGATTTAAACAGAGCCGGCGAGGAAGATATCAAAGCTTACTGGCTCCAAGAGGAGTAGCCGTGGGGGTATGCGTTCACAGCTGTGCTGCTCGTGAAGGTTACAACGCTTGGCATGGCGTGCTTTCGATAGCTGTCTTCATGACTCGGAGGGAGGAACCAGTTCCCTTTCTACAGATCATCTAGTGAACCGAATCGCCGCACGGTGGCTCAAGTGTTCCACACGGTGACACCGTTCGAGTCAACTACCCCACCCTACTTCGCTCAGTCTACTGACTTCGCTCGTTGAGGGTGTCGCTAGAACTCGAAGAGTTCTGGCTGCTAACCAGAAGTCTGTGACTTCTGGTGATGGGGCTTGTCCATGAACTCGGCCTCGAACCCGTCCGGGTAGGCGGTGAATCCGCCACTTGGCGTCACCGTTCCAGACTTCAGGGCGAGTTGACTGTCGCCCGTCCGCCGAGACGACTGTTGGCCTCGACGGACATACCGCATCCCGATGTTCTTCGCCGCGTTGTAGTCTGCGTTCGCTTCCGACTCACACTTCACACATCGAAAGTCGTTGCGAGTTCGACGATTCTCGTCTGCCGTGAATCCACATTCGGCGCACCGTTGGGATGTGTATGCCGACCCCACTTGCTTCACCGTGATACCTTCCGCTTCGGCTTTATATTCCACCTGCTCGTACAGCGTTCGGAACGCCCACTTGTGTCCCCACGACGCTCCCGTAGGGTCGCGGATATTGGTTAGGTCCTCAAACGCGATCACGTCGCACTCGTACCGGAGCGCTTCCGAGATGATAGCGTTGGATGCTCGGTGGAGTACATCCCGAACGTAGCGAAGTTCATGGCCGCTCGATCGTTCGAGCGTCCGATGGGCACTCCTCGTCCCAGTCTGTTGGAGTCCGGCGCGTGCCTTCTCGAACTCGCGGAGATCGTGGGTTAACTCCCGCCCGCTGAAGAAGGAGGCAGTGCTTGTGACGGCGAGGTTTTCGATACCGAGGTCAACCCCGAGGACCGTCCCGTCCTCGGCGGTGTTCCGTTCGGTGTCGGTCTTCAGTCGGCGGAAGCCGATGTGTAAAAAGTAGTCGCCATCACGGACGGTGAGCGTGCTTTCCGTGACGCTCCAGTTGTCGGAGTTGAGGTACTGCCGTTGGTAGCCATCGTCGGCGTCGGGGAGGGCGAGGTCGCACCGGACGCGGCTCTCTGTGGTGGAGAGTGACACCGTATCATCATCAAATACCGTCATGGTCCGGGTGTCGTATGTCACCGTGGGTGCGGTGAAGGCGGGCTTACTCACCTTCTTGTCCTTCGCCTTCCGTTCGATACAGCCGGTGATGGCTTGTGCGGCTTGATGGGTGGCGAGAATCGCGTGCTGACTTCCGAGGTCGGTGTGTTCGCGCACGTCGTCGTATGCGAGGGGCTGTACGTCGCTTTTCGCGTTGTATTTGCCCCACGCCATGTCCGTGGCGAGTTGGCATCCACGCTTCCACTCGGAGATGGTGTCTTCGAGGAGGTCGCGTTGCTCGTCTATCACTTCAAGACGAGTGATTGCCGTCCGACGCACGTAGTCGTCTGCCACGTATTCAATGTGATCAATAGGCTACTTAGAGATTGGTGTTTGCGACCAACACAAACGCGCTCCTCCCCTCCCTACTCTCTCCCTCCGGTCGCTCCTTAAGGAAGGGGACTCCGCGCTACCGCTTCAGTTGAAGCTGTTTAGTAAGTCTACAGTCACCCAGTTCCTGAATATGAGAATTAGATGTCGTAATATTTAGTACTCTGACAAATAAATGACTAGTAGTGACCGGCAGTGGTAGCAAAAATACACGTTGCTCTCATCGATCCGGACGAGACAATTTGCGAAGACGTCTCAACAGCATTGGAACGACGAAACGACCCACTCACTACCACGATATTCACTAATTCAGAGACACTCATCAATCGAGTCGAGAATGATGAGTCGATCGACTGTATCGTCAGTAGTCAGAGCCTTCCAGAGATCTCCGGGCTGGAACTGCTTCGCGCCATTCGAGACAACTATCCCGAGCTTCCATTTATTCTGTTCACGGATCAAGAATCTGCATCAGCTGTAAAGCGAGCTTTTGCGGAGGATGCCTCCGATTTCTGTATCTCGCGGGGCACAACGGAAGAGTACGATGTGCTGGCACACCGGATTCGGAACGCTGTCCGAGAACATCGCCTCAAACGAGAGATCGATCAGACACGGGAACGATACGAATTGGCGGTTCGAGCGGCCTCTGACATTATTTGGGAGCGAGATGTCGAGACGAACGACATCAGGCTCTCGGAAGGGATTGAGAATACATTCGGCTACCCGGCCGATCAAGAGTACGGGTTCGACTGGTGGCAAGAACAGACCCACCCCGACGACGAGGCGGGGTTGAAAAAGCAGCTCCATCAGGCATTTGAGGCACAACAAGAACGGCTCCAGCAAGAATACCGAGTCCAGCGAGCTGACGGATCGTACGCCTACGTCGAGGATACGTGCCACATCATCTATGACACCGATGGAACGCCCACCCAGATGATCGGTGCTATCCGCGATATCACCGAACAGAAAGAATACGAACTGCAACTCGAACGGCAAAACGAGCGGCTCAACGAGTTCGCAAGCGTCGTCTCACACGATATCCGAAACCCATTGAATGTCGCAGTCGGTAATCTTGAACTGGCAGCAGACGAATGTGACAGCGAGTTCCTCGACAACGCTGCGAACGCACTCACACGAATCGAGTACCTGACGGGAGACCTCTTGACACTCGCTCGATCCGGGAAGGCCGTTGGCGAGACGACACCCGTTCAATTACAAACGATTGCCAAGAGCGCATGGGGGAACGTCGAAACGGCAACGGCGACTCTCGACCTCGGCACCGATGACACCATCGTCGAGGCCGACCGGGATCGACTGGAAGAAGCCTTTGAGAACCTCTTTCGGAACGCAATCGAACACGGCGGCGATGATGTCACTGTCCGAGTGGGAAAGATCAACAACGGGTTCTACGTCGAAGATTCAGGTGACGGGATCCCCGACGATGCTCGTGAGCAAGTGTTTGATCATGGCTACTCGACGGGTGAGGGAGGCACCGGGTTCGGTCTCTCGATCGTCCGGAGTATCATCGAGGGACACGGCTGGTCGATTACTGTAGCGGACGCGTCCGCTGACGGCGCCCGCTTCGAAATCACTGACGTTCAGCTCTCCTCGTAGGATACCGATTCGGGTGTAACCCTAAATTGTCGCCCGTCTACACGAATGAGTATGTGATGCCGATGTGGATATGGTTATACTCTGTGGTTTCAAATACTATATCAGAACTTTTAACATGAGTGCTAGGAATCCGATTTCAGTCCTTCACGTCGACGATGAGCCGAGTTTTTCGGAGCTAACCGCGGAAATGCTCGAGCGTGAAGACGATCGATTCAGTGTGGAAACGACTACCAGCGCCGCTGACGGCCTTGAGCGAGTCGCGACGGGAGACATCGATTGTATTATCTCGGACTACCAAATGCCCGGGATGGATGGCATCGAATTTCTCGAGGCCATCCGTGGGGACTACCCCGATTTGCCGTTTATCCTCTTCACCGGAAAAGGGAGTGAAGCAGTCGCCAGCGACGCGATTGCGGCGGGCGTCACGGATTATCTCCAGAAACAACCTGGCTCGGAACAGTACGAACTGCTCGCCAACCGGATTCAGAACGCAGTTGAACAGTATCGCGCAACTCAACGTGCGACCAACCTAGATCGGATCCGCACACTCGTCAACACCGTCAACCAGGCGTTAGTTCGCGCATCGAGTCGTTCGGAGATCGAAACCCGTGTCTGTGAGAGTATCACCGAGGCCGAACCGTATGTATTCGCGTGGATTGGTGAGTACGACCCGGAGACACAGACAATTGAGGCACGAACGGGAGCAGGTATCGAACAGGGATATCTGGAGAGGATTGACATCACAGCCGATGAGAGCGCAACGGGTCAGGGCCCAACCGGACGAGCGGTTCGAACTCGCGAGATGGTAGTGATGCAGAATATTATCGAGAGCGACGAGTACGAACCGTGGCGTGACGCCGCGCTCGAAAGAGGGTATCGCTCCAGCGCAGCAGTTCCTCTTGTCTACGACGACACGCTCTACGGGATACTGAATGTCTATGCAGGTCGCGTCGATGCATTCGACGACCAAGAACGCGAGTTACTCACTGAACTGGCCGACGATATCACCCACGCACTGCGCCACCAAGAAGTGAGACGCGACCTCCGCCGCGAGCGTGACCGCTTCCAGTATCTCGTCGATGGGATCGAACACTACGCGATATTTATGATGGACGCAGACGGGGAGGTAGCGACCTGGAACAGTGGCGCCGAGCGAATCAAGGGATACACGAGCGATGAGATTCACGGCGAACACTACAGTATCTTCTTCCCTGACGACGCAGTCGCAGACGGAAAACCACAGGAGTTGCTTACTCGCGCGAAGACAGAGGGCGCAGTCGAGGGAGAGGGCTGGCGCGTTCGTAAGGACCGAAACCAGTTTCTTGCGGATTTTACCCTCACTGCGCTCTTCGATGACGCGGGCGAGCTTCGTGGGTTTGCGAAGGTCACTCGTGACCGGACTGACGAACACTAAAACTGAACAGGGACAAAGAGACGCTCAGACGGTCACGGAAGCGGTGGCACGGGGTGGACATTATTTACTCCCGCCCTTACTCATTCCTCGGTTCCGACAGAGTGTCGGAACACTTGTCCTTCGCGGAAAGAGCGGGATTCTCTCGCTGAATCAAGATAGACGGATTGAGTCGACCTCTTTTTGCGAAAACAGATGAATGAGTGAACGATAGATTCATCGCATCGCTAAACGTACATTCAGTACGATTCTTCCATGCCAACAATCCAGACCGACGGTCTAATGAAGTACTCTGGCGATGTGCGAGGCGTCGAAGACCTCTCCTTTGGGGTCGAGGAGGGTGAAGTATTCGGGTTCCTCGGACCGAATGGCGCGGGGAAGACGACCGCCATCCGGACGCTGATGGGGTTTCAGTCCCCGACCGACGGGACGGCGACTGTACTCGACGCCGACATCACTGATGCGACGGCGCTCCGAAGCGCACGCGCAAACATCGGTTACCTCCCGAGTGAACGGGGATTCAACGAGAACGTGACGGGGCGAGTATGGTGTCACCGGAGCAACCCTCCTGCTCGTCTTCGCGGCCGTCTTCGTCGCCGCGAGCCAGGTAGTATTTCACCGGAATGACCTCTGATGGCTGGATTCAGCGACGAGAAACGGACGTACATCCGGAACGAACTGCTCAAAACCGGCCGGAAGCTGTTCGCTCGCTACGGCCTCAAGAGGACGACCATCTCGGACCTCACCGATCCGGCCGGTATCGCCGACGGGACGTTCTACCACTTTTTCGACTCGAAAGAACGGCTCTACCTCGAAATCCTGACCCGAGAGCAGGAGGCGTTCGCCGACAGTGTCGACGAGCTGCTCGCCGACGCGTCGGGTCCGCAGGAAGGGATTACCGCGTATCTCCGACTCACCATCGAGGAGATCGAGACGAACCCCCTTATTCAGCAGCTCGTCGTCGAGGACGACTGGGAGCGACTGGTTCAGGAGTTCTCCGGGGACGAACTGGCCGAACAACGCGAACAGGAGCTCGGATATCTCCTCCCGTACGTCCGCGCGTGGCAGGAGGACGGACAGCTCGTCGACGGTGACCCCAGAGCGATCACTGGGGCGATCAATGCTGCCGCGTTCGTCGCGCTGCATCGGGAGGAGTTCGGCGACGACCTCTACCCCGTCGTCCGTGACACGCTCGTCGAAGGCGTCGCCTCTGGATTGACTCTCGATTCGAAACCGACCCCGGCCGCATCCGAGACGCGGGCAGACGAAGAACAGCCCCAGTCGACCAGAGACCGAAAGAGTACCCGATGACGCGACACCAGACACAGAGTTACCTACAGTGGTTCGAGAAGATCGGAAGAAACGACCTCGCGCTCGCCGGCGGTAAAGGCGCGAATCTCGGCGTCCTCGTTCACGCAGGACTGCCCGTCCCGCCCGGATTCGTCGTGACGACCGCCGCGTACCGAGCACTCACCGACGACGCGGAGATTCAGGAACTGATCGAGCGACTCGATTCGCTCGACACCGCCGATGCCGACGCACTGACGACGACAGCGGCCGAAATCCGGGCCCTCATCCAGAATCGTGCGTTTGACGAACCGGCCGAACGCGCGATTCTCGATGCGCTCGATAGCGACGCCGAGACCGGCACGACCTACGCAGTGCGCTCGTCGGCGACGGCTGAGGACCTCCCGACGGCGTCGTTCGCCGGCCAACACGACACGCATCTGGGCGTCCCCGCCGACGACGTCGTCGACAGGATTCGCGACTGCATGGTGAGCCTGTTCACCGACCGTGCCGTCGCCTACCGTGCCCGCAACGACATCGCCCACTCGACAGTCGAGATGGCCGTCGTCGTCCAAGAGATGGTCGACGCCGACGCGGCGGGTGTGTTGTTCACCGCCGACCCCGACACGAACAGCCGAAAGATCGCCTCGGTCGATGCCACCTTCGGACTGGGCGACACGGTCGTCTCCGGCGAGGTGAGCGCCGACAACGCCCGCGTCAACAAGGAGACTGGGAAGGTAATCGACTACGATGTCGGTGAGAAGGCGACCGAACTGCGCGTGGCTGCGGAGTCGGGAACCGACGCCACGAGCACGAGCGCCGAACGTCGTGGATGTCGTGTCCTCTCGGACTCACAGCTTCGGACGCTCGTCGACCTCGGCACTCGTACCGAGGCGTTGTTCGGCTATCCACAGGACATCGAGTGGGCACTGGTAGATGACGAGTTCGTAATTCTCCAATCCCGGCCGGTTACCTCGCTAATCGGAGTTCCAGAGCCTCGTCCCACCGACGGACGGCTACACGTCTATCTGAGCATCGGCCATGGGCAAGCGATGACCGACCCGATGCCGCCACTCGCACTCGACTTCTGGACGGCCGTCTACGGAGATACGATAAACGACATGCTCGGAACCGACGGCGCATGGGCAGCCAGAACGACCGGACGGATCTACATCGACATCACCCCTGTTCTCAGAAACAGGGTTGGACGGGGTGTGATTGTACGAACCGTCAGTTCGATCAGCGAACCGGCCGGCGAGGGCACCGCTCGACTGCTCGACGAACGGCGTTCGGAGTTCCGAGGCGATAGGTCACTCTCATCGGTCCCGAGAGCGGTCCGTACCACTGTTGGATCGGTTCCGACTGTCGCACAATGGAGTGTGGAGATGATCCCCGCGACGGTCGGTCCCTTTCTGAAGGGTGCGAACGGAGCCAAGGAATTCAGCGAGTGGTTCCGCGAGTGGGGACGTGAACTGGAAGCGACCGTTCTCGACACCGACGACCCGCGAGAACTGGTCGAGAACACCTTCGCTGGTTTCCCCGGCGACGCACTCGTCGAGATGAAGTCGAAGGCGATGGGTGTCGTCGTCGGTCCGTTGGCCGGCGGCATCATCGAGCGAGTGGTTCCCGGTGCGGATGCCGACCTCGTCGCGTCGGCCGGACGGGGCGTCGAGTCGGACATCGGCACGCGCATGACGCTCGCACTCGGTGACCTCGCTGATCTCGCACGAGAGACGCCAGCAATCGAGCAGGCGATACTCGACGAAGGGTCGTACGAAGCGGTTCGAGACATCGACGGGAGCGAAGCGTTCGTCACCGAGTTCGAGGCGTTCCTCGAGGAGTTCGGTCACCGCGCGGCAGGAGAGTTCGACCCCAGCCGTCCCCGGTGGCGCGACGACCCCTCCGCCCTGTTGGGCATCGTCCGTGGGAACCTCATCGTCGACGAGAAAGGAGCGCACCGAGAGCGTTTCCAAGAACGCAAACGAGAGGCGAAGGCGGCTGTCGAGGAACTCAGATCGAACGCTCGGTCCGGCCTCCTCGGCCCAATCCGCGGTCGACTCGTTGACCGACTCCTGAGTACCTACCGGGCGTACATCCACCTACGCGACGAACCGAAACACGAGGTCGCCCACCTGTTCGCGGCGTGGCACGACGCGCTCCAACAGGCTGGCGAGCACCTCGTCAGCGAGGGTGCGCTCGACGCCGCAGACGACGTCTGGTATCTCCACCACGAGGAGCTGATCGCGCTCCTCGACGACCCGTCTGGGGACCTCCCCGACATTCAGGGGCGACGTCGCGAACACGAACGCCAGAAGCGTGTCGACATACCGGCGCTCATCACCAGCGAGGGGGAGATCCCCCGGGCGGAACGTCCGGACGTCGGGGAGAACGTTCTCCTCGGGACGGGCGTCTCGGCGGGAACCATCGAGGGGACGGCACGAATCGTCCACGACCCCAGTGAGGCTGATCTGACCACCGGGGACATCCTCGTCTGTCCGTCGACCGACCCGGCCTGGACGCCGCTGTTCGCGACCGCCGGCGGCCTCGTTGCCGAGGTCGGCGGGCGCTTCACGCACGGCGCGCTCGTCGCCCGCGAGTACGGTCTCCCCGCGGTCGTCTCCGTGGCCGGAGCGACTGAACGGATCGCCGACGGCCAGCGTGTCCGTGTCGATGGGACCAATGGAGTCGTGGAACTGCTCGAGGACTAACCGGCGACCACAGAACACGAACTACACACCAATGACACTCGAACCCACCATGGCCTACACGATCCGACTGGACGACCTCACCGCCGACGACCTCGCGCTCGCGGGCGGGAAGGGCGCGAACCTCGGCGAACTCGTCCAAGCAGGGCTTCCTGTTCCGTCAGGGTTCGTCGTCACGACCGACGCCTACGAGACGTTCGTCGATACCCCAGCGATTCGGGAGGCAATCAACCGGCTCGACTCCATCGAGAGAACGAACACCGAGGCACTGACCGATGGCGCCGGCGAACTCCGCTCGTTGCTGAGAGAGCGGGGGTTCGCGGCGGACATCGAAGGGGCGGTCGACGAGGCACTCGAAACCGCCGGTCGTACGGAGGGCGTCAACTACGCGGTTCGTTCATCGGCGACCGCGGAGGACCTGCCGACGGCGTCGTTCGCGGGCCAGCACGACTCGTATCTCGGCGTGGCCCCCGAAGACGTTCTCGGGCGCGTTCGAGACTGTATGGTAAGCCTGTTCGCCGACCGGGCGGTCGCGTACCGGGCGCGTAACGGTATCTCACACGCCGATGTCGCGATGGCAGTCGTCGTCCAGGAGATGGTCGATTCGGAGGCTGCTGGCGTGCTGTTTACCGCCGACGCCGACAGCGGAAATCGAACAGTTGCGACGGTGGACGCGAGCTTCGGGCTCGGCGAGGCAGTCGTCGCGAGCGAGGTCACCCCGGATCACGCCCGAGTAGACAAGAGTACCGGAGAAATCATCGACTACGCGGTCGGCGAGAAGGAGATCGCGATCCGTCCGAGCCGAGGAGGCGCGAGCGACACCGAACGAGTCGAACTCTCCGTCGAGCAGCGAACAGAACGGGTGCTTTCGGAGTCACAGCTTCGGACGCTCGTCGACTTCGGCACCCGTATCGAGGCGCTGTTCGACGCCCCACAGGACATCGAGTGGGCACTTTCGGACGGTGGGTTTCAGATAGTGCAATCTCGGCCCATCACCTCGCTGTTCCCGTTACCCGACCCGATGCCGGCGGACGACCGCCTGCACGTCTACCTGAGTCTCGGCCACATGCAGGCGATGTCCGAAGCGATGCCGCCGCTGGTGCAGGACTTCTGGCAGACCTGGATGAACAGCGTCATCTCACAGTTCGGCTTCGGTCCGTTCTGGCCGACGCCGGTGGTGACCGCCGGCAGCCGGATCTACATCGACCTCACCCCTGCACTCCGAGTCGAGCGGCTGCGCGATCCGCTGCTCGGAGTAATCGGCGCGGTGAGCGAACCGGCGGCAGCGGGTATGCGCGAGTTGATCGAACGCCGCCCGGAGGAGTTTGAGCGCGAGGGGCTCTCGCTTTCCTCGCTACCGGCGGTCGCCGGCACGACGCGACGGGTCGGCGGCCTCGCGGTTGCGGTCGCCCCGGCGTTCGCCGCCGGAGCCCTCGACGCGTTCCAGGGGCCGCCGACGGTCGAGGAGTTAGACGAGACGTGGGGCGTCTTTGCGGAGTCGTTCGTCCCGGACGGAGTGACGACGGCGAACTCGCCCGCGGAGCGCGCTCGGGCGGTGTTCACGTTCGGGGACATCAAGTCGTTCATGGTCGCAGCGTATCCGAGGGCCATGCCGCTGTACCTCGCCTTCGGTATCGACACCTGGATGAACCGGGCGTTTGCCGACGCCCCCGAGACGGTGAACAAGGTGGGGCGAGGCTTCGAGCACGATCTCGTGACCCGAATCAACCTCGGGTTGGGCGACATCGCGGACGTCGCCCGCGAACACCCCGCCGTCGCCGAAGCCCTACAGAACGGAGCCTCCCTCGAAGAGATTTCGACCGTCGAGGGGGGCGAGGAGTTCGAAGCGGCCTTCGAGGCTTTCTTGGAGGACTTCGGCCATCGGGCGACGGGCGAACTCGACTTGAGCCGACCGCGCTGGCACGAGAACCCGGCGACGCTGCTCAGTACGGTCTGGGCGAACCTGACGAACGAGGACGCTGGCGAGCATCGCGAGCGAGTACGCGAGTTAGCCGTCGAGGCGGAACGTGCCGCCGACGAACTCGAAGCACGGGCTGATCACGGACTGTTGGGGCCGGTCAGGAGACGCGTCGTTCGGAAGATCATCGAAACCTACCGGGACACGATCTACACCCGTGAGTACCCCAAACACTACGCCGCGGAGGGCTTCGCCAGCTGGCGCGAGGCCCTGCTCGACAGCGGGCGTCACCTCGCGGCCGAGGGCGTTCTTGACCGTCCCGAGGACGTCTGGTTCCTGCGCAAGGAGGAACTGTTCGCCGCGCTCGACGGCGACCCCATCGAGGCCGATATCGAGGCACGGCGGCGGGAGGTCGCGTTCTACGACACGCTCGACGAACCGCCGCTGCTCACGAGCGAGGGTGAGACGCCCCGTGGAGCGATTGATCGGACGGACGTTCCCGATGGAGCGCTTCTCGGCACCGGCGTTTCGACGGGGATCGTCGAAGGGCCCGCGAGAGTGGTACACGACCCGACCGAAGCCACCGTCGAGGGCGGCGAGATTCTCGTTGCGCCCTCGGCCGACCCGGGCTGGACGCCGTTGTTCCTCAACGCCGCAGGAATGGTCGTCGAAGTCGGCGGCCGCGTCAGCCACGGCGCGCTCGTCGCCCGCGAGTACGGCCTGCCAGCCGTCGTTTCCGTCCGGAACGCGACCGAGAAAATCAAAACCGGTCAGTGGATTCGAATCGACGGCTCGCGGGGCACCGTCGAGATACTCGACGACGAACGTGACGACTGACGACACCGCCACATCCATGACTACAGATCCTCCGACTCCGGGAAATTCGACGGCGTACACGAGACGGTTCGACGAACTTGGGCGGGACGACCTCGCTCTCGCGGGCGGGAAGGGAGCGAACCTCGGCGAACTCGTCCGAGCGGGACTTCCCGTTCCGACGGGGTTCGTCGTGACGACCGCTGCGTATCGAGAGCTGACCGACTCATCGGCGATACGCGAAGCCATCGACGAGTTGGACCGCCCCAACCCGTCAGACAGGGACAAACTCGCGGCAGCCGCAGAGCAGCTACAATCACTCGTTCGAGAACGAACGTTCCCCGAGTCGGTGACGGGCTCCATCGTCGACGCGCTCGACGGCGATGACGACGCGAGGTATGCAGTTCGGTCGAGTGCGACGGCCGAGGACCTGCCGACGGCGTCGTTCGCCGGGCAGCACGAGACGTTCCTTGGGGTTCCTGCTGACGATGTCCTCGACGCCGTTCGCGACTGCATGGCGAGCCTCTTCACCGACCGAGCGGTCGCCTATCGTGCCCGTAACGGTATCTCTCATTCAACGGTTGAGATGGCGGTCGTCGTCCAGGAGATGGCTGACGCCGACGCTGCGGGTGTCCTGTTCACCGCCGACCCCGACAGCGGGAAGCGGGGCGTCGCATCCGTGGAGGCGACCTACGGTCTCGGTGAGACGGTCGTTTCGGGTGAGGTGAGCACAGACAATGCCCGCATCGACAAGGCGACGGGTGAGATACTCGACTACGACATCGGTGAGAAAGCGACCGAACGACGCCTCACCGACGACGGAACGGAAACCGAGGAGACGACCGAGGAGCGGCGGCGCGAACAGGTACTCTCCGATGCACAGCTTCGCACGCTCGTCAACCTCGGCACCCGAATCGAGAAGCTGTTCGACGCCCCACAGGACATCGAGTGGGTGCTCGCAGATGGTGAGTTTGTGATCCTGCAGTCCCGGCCCATCACCCCCTTGGTCTCACTCCCGGAACCGCGTTCCGACGACGACCGGTTACACGTCTACCTGAGTATGGGTCACGCACAGGCGATGACCGATCCGATGCCACCGCTCGCGCTCGATGTCTGGGAGACGGTCTACGGCGGAATGTTGAACGAATACGCCGGTGGCGACCGCGCATGGGTCACCAGAACGGAAGGACGGGTGTATCTCGATATCACACCATTTCTCGGGTTCGGCGTGGCACGCGACGGCATCGTCGAGTCCATCAGCGTGATGAGCGAGTCTGCCGCCGAGGGAACCGCCCGACTCCTCGACGAGCGACGCGAGGAGTTCGGCGGTGAGTTCTCCGTTTCGAGCCTGCCAACCGTCCTCCGCAAGCTCGCCGGCGCGCTTCCACTCGTCGTGGGGATGACACCAGGGATGGTTCGAGAGGGGTTGCTCCCCTTCTTCCGCGGTGCCGCTGGCACTGAAGAGTACGTGGCCGAGTTCAATGCGTGGGCGAAGGCACAGGAAGCGCAGGTCCTCGACGCCGAAGGCCCGAACGAATTAGTCGAGAACGTGTTCGCGGGGTTCCCGGCCGAGTTCCTCTTCGAGATGTCGCCGAAGTCGGTGCGGGTTATCGTCGGCCCGGTCACTGGCGGACTGCTCGAACGGGTTGTCCCCGGTGTGGATGCCGCACTCGTCGACGCGGCCGCGAGAGGAGCCGAACAGGAAGTGGGCACACGCATGACGCTTGCACTCGGTGACCTTGCGGATATCGCACGAGAAACCCCGGCAGTCGAGCAAGCGATACTCGACGAACAGTCGTACGAAAAGATTCGCGAAATCGAGGGGAGTGGACCGTTCGTTGAAGGGTTCGAGGCGTTTCTCGACGACTTCGGCCACCGTGCGGCCGGCGAGTTCGACCCGAGTCGCCCCCGGTGGCGCGATGACCCCGCCACCCCGCTCGGTATCGTCCGCGGGAATCTCATCGGAGAACAAAAAGGGGCCCATCGCGAGCGTCTGCACGAGCGGAAGCGACAGGCACAGGACGCAATCGACGAACTGCAGGCGAACGCGCGGCGTGGGCTCTTCGGCCCAGTTCGACGGCCACTCACAAGCCACCTCATTCGGACCTACCGGAGTCACATCCACCTGCGCGATGAACCGAAGCACGCCTCGGCACACCTGTTCGCGGCGTGGCACGAAGCCCTCCAGCGGGCAGGCGAACAT
The DNA here is from genome assembly GCF_003666025.1 of Halorubrum sp. Atlit-8R. NCBI lineage: Archaea > Methanobacteriati > Methanobacteriota > Halobacteria > Halobacteriales > Haloferacaceae > Halorubrum > Halorubrum sp. Atlit-8R. The sequence continues at coordinate 6,851 of NZ_QPLV01000008.1, read as the reverse complement.
CTCGTGGCCGAAGGCGTACTAGCCGAGGCCGACGACGTGTGGTTCCTCCGCAAGGAAGAGCTGCTCGCGCTCATCGACGATCCATCCGGTGACCTGCCGGATATCGACGTGCGTCGACGGGACCACGAGCGTCACAAGCGGATTGACGTGCCACCCCTCATCACCAGTGAAGGAGAGATTCCCCGCTCCGAGCGCAAGGACATCGGTGCGAACACGCTGGTCGGAACGGGCGTCTCCTCGGGCATCATCGAGGGCACGGCCCGAATCGTCCACGACCCGGCGAACGCAAACCTCCAGTCCGGCGACATCCTCGTCTGTCCCTCCTCGGACCCCGCCTGGACGCCGTTGTTCGCAACCGCGGGCGGGGTCGTCACCGAGGTCGGAGGTCGGTTGACCCACGGGGCGCTCGTCGCCCGCGAATACGGTCTCCCTGCGGTCGTGTCTGTGACCAACGCGACGGAGCTGATAGCCGATGGTCAGCGCATCCGAGTCGACGGTGACACTGGAACGGTAAATCTCCTCAATTAGAACGAGAGAGGCTGATAAAAGAACTGGGCGTAATCGGTAGAGTTAGACACGGCGTACGCGAGGCAGTTTATCCAGAGGTCATTTAGATGAGCCGGCATTCCCATCTACGTCAGCGAGCGCTTCTGTCGCCACATCACCGAGTTCGCCGGCCTCGATATGCGAGTACCGCTCCCGAACCATCTCCTCCGAATTATCGAGATACCGAGCGGCGACGGTATATCCGAATGCTCGAACGAGAACTTCACCCATTCCTCGGCGACCGCCGTGCGGAGCGAGGTAATCGTGTTTTGGATGGTCGATGTCGATCTCTGCGGCCTCCGAGAGTCGTTGGAGAATCGACCGTGCGCCGTCCGTCGTGATCGACGGCGGCCGAATATCCTGATCGAGCGCCAGCAGGAGGTCGCGGGCGTATTCCTCACGGCACTCAGTAATTGCTTCTGGGCGTTCCCCTCGTTCGGCTAGCTCTTCCCGGACGAGTTCCGCGAGCGTCCGTTGGTCAAACGTCGGGAACACCGGCCAGCGACCCGTGGGTGAGTCCATCAGCTTGCGGTAGCTTCGCAGCGGCGAGATCACCGGATCGGGAAGACTCGCGGCGTCCCACTGCTGTTTCTTCCGGTAGACGTCCATACTCCCGTCGTCGAGAGAGAGGTCCTCCCAGCGGACGCCGCGCCGGCGTGGGTCGTTTGGGTCCCGGAGTAGCTCCCCGACGCGGACGGCGGTGTACGCGAGGACGAACACCAGCGCCCGGTCACGAGCCGCCTTCAGCGCCGCGTAGCGTCTTCGTTGCTTGTCGAGGAGGTCAGTATCTTCTGGGAGTGTCGTGTACGCCTCGACGGCGTCGCGGGCCCGTTCGTCGACGTGACGGGTGAGGGCGTGGCGCTGTTCCGACGTCCAGGCCTGCTGGTCGCCGGGCTTCCGGCCGTCGTCCTCCGGCAGTGGCGCCATCGCACTCGCCCGCTGTGCATAATGCGCTTCGAGATATCCCTCGTTGACGCACCAGCCACACCACTGGAAGTTGAGACTACAGTGGGTTTAACGGGGCTGTGATGCGTGGTTTCGGGCGAATTTTCGAGGAGAAGCTGCTTCGGATCTACTCTCGATAGTCTTCTGGTGTCGTACTACCAACTAGACCAGTGAATTTTCAAGATCCCCGACAGCGTTGCCACTCAGGAATCCGTATTGCCCCGATCAGAGTATCTCTCTATCCGATTCCGGTCTCCTTCTTCAGCAGCGTGAGCGTATTGTCGGCCGTCACAATGGGTGAGTGTTCGTACTCACCCGTCAACTCGACTTGGACGAGCAAATCGACCGCTCGCCAAATCGAGTACAAGAGACACGCGAATGCGAAGTAGAAGAACCGCAGTCCGAAATCCTTCGAGGTGGTCGCCGCCATGAACCGCTTTATCGACCGGTAGCCGCTCTCGATCTCCCACCGATACCCGTACTCTGTGAGGTGACCGCTCCCGCAATTCGTCATGAACACCGAGTACTGCCGGTAGTCGTCATGCTCGGAGTCTTCTTTCCGACGGTAGATCAGCGTCGTCTCGTGCCATTCGTTCTTGCCGAGGTGGAGTTTCCGGTCGGTCTCGTAGCGGTCTTGATCACGTCGAAGCAATCGCTTGGCCTGGGCTTTCTCGCTGGTCTGCATCCGCTTGGGAACGACGTAGGAGAGCCCGCGCTGGCTGATCATCTCCAAGACGTGCTGGCTATCGAATTCCCTGTCCATCAGCACGTTATCGACGTGGACCAACTCTTCAGCCGAATCGAGCAAGTCCTCGACGATTTCCAGTCGTGTCTCCCCCTTTCGGACGGGGCGGGCATCGAGGACCAGCGGGACGGCGTTGCCGACTAACTGGACGGACGCCCACTGGTAAGCATACTCGTCGGTCTTCTCCTTTGTCCCGATGATCTCGTCCTCGTGGCCCGTGCGGTTACCTGTGAATGGGTCAGCTTCGGTAATGTCGATCGCGACGATCCCGGCTCGAAAGAACTGCTCTGTCTCGGCAACTTCGTTCAGGAGCCGAGTGATGGCCTGCCGGTACATCGCTCGAACCTGTTCAATCGAGAGGTCCCGAATCTGCTCCCGATGGGCGTGCCCCAGCGGCGTCCGATCCCGAGTCGATTCGTAGACAAAACTGCGCGCTCCCTCGTTCGCAGCCAGCCGTTCGCGAAGTCCGAGATATGTCTGTAGGCCCCAGTAGGCGTTCTCGTGGATCTCACAGCCCTCGCCACGGTTCAGCGAGAATGACGGGAAGACAACACGGCTGACGTGATCGCTGATCTTCGCTGCTTCTGCCAAAACAGTCTGGTCGTCCAGATCGGTCGGCCCAGACTCGTCATTATGATACTGGAGCTTCGGTTCCGGGTCACGAGGAACCGCAACACCGGCGTTCTGTGCGTTGATGAGGAGCGTCCGAGCAGTTCTCTCGACTGTCTCACGGAGGTCGGCACTGAAGCGCTTGTTCCAACTGCGCCAGAGTGTCGACTGATCGGGAACGGAATCGAACCCGAGCGAGCGACGAGTTTCTGAGTGTTGCCGGAGATACTCGACGAGCGCGGTTTCGTGGTCCCAGGCGTGTATCTCCTTCACCAGGAACGCCCTGAAGAGCTGTGACATCTCGTATCGAGTCGGACCGCAGTACTGGTCGTGAGAATTGAACTCCACATAGGACAGTGGATACTGACAGACGAACCCCTCAACCGAGTCGTGGGCGTCGTGCTCAAACCAGATTCCAGAGACGGTCCGGAAATCCTCAGTGAGCGCCGTCAGTGAGCTCTGGTCGTACAGTGGCGTCGAGTCGTAGGCCGGCCAGTCGAGATACTCTGTTGTCGCTATCGAACGGAAGACATCGCGCCGAGAGACGGCAGTCGGTGCCATCGGGGACACGTCTGCCGTTCTGGGCCAATGATATGACGTTCTCTCCGATGCTCACGTATGGGACTCAGGCCTCCTCAGCTTCGGGATCGTTCACAGACAGCAATCCCGTCGCCATCAGCCGTCGCGTGATCGCGACCAGCCCGTTGTCGAATCCGCGGCCAAAGACGCCTTGTTCGTGCTCACGGCCGTCTGCTCTCGTTTCGGTGAACGAACTCACCAAAATCGCCTCACGGTCGGCCAGTAACAGCCGACTGATTTCGGTATCGTCACCTGGAAGCGGTGACCGACTCAACCAATCCAATCCCGAGACGAACACTTCAACATCAGGCAAGGAATCCTGAATTGTGGCCTGGAGGTCTTCATTGACTGTCCCAATGATGACGTTCACATCGCGTTCCTGAGCCGACTGCAGCTGTTCGGCCAGTTGCTCGGTGAAAATACTCTCGTGGCCGACCACGAGGATCAACTCCTCTGTCGCTCCCTCGATCAACTGCCGCGTCCGGCTTGTAATGCCTTGGTCGCCGGAGATGGACCACACCTCGTGGGTAGCCTCCGTTGATTCTTCCTCGTCGGTCGGTTCGAGCCCGCTCAGGGCACTCCGGAGTGACTCGGTCCGCTCGACGTACTCCGACTGGAGGGTGTTGACAGCCTCGTCGATAGAGACCGCTCGAAATATCTGCGGGTTCGAGTGCTGGGTTTCTACCAGCCCCTTCGATTCCAATACGCGAATCGCGTCGTAGACGCGCGTCCGGGGCACCTCAGAGGTCTCGCTGATGTCCTTGGCCGTCCCGCGCTGGCGGCGTGCGAGCGCCACGAACGACTTGGCTTCGTACTCTTTGAGCCCGAGTTGTTGGAGCAATTCGATCGCTTGGTCTTGATTTGAAACATCTTCCATTGGTCCCAACCTCGACTGCTACCGTCTGGTTCGTGCCCCGGGTGTTTAGTACGTCGCACCGAGATGCACCGATGTCACCCAAATTATCACAGAATTTCCTCGGTTCTGAGTGCTCTAAGCAGTTCAGAATAGGAGCTCATCAGGTGTTCACTCACTTAATCACAATACTTCTTTGTACAGGTAGCACGGAGGGTAGAGTGGCGTGTAGGCACAGATTTGGTCCCAACCTCTCTGTCGCTACACGTCAGAAACCACCATACACGGTGGTTTTCACGAGATTGGTGACGAGTTAATGTCCGGCAACCCATCCGACCAAGCACGATCCACGGCCGTCAAACAGCTCAAAGCGCTCGGCCTCAGTACCTACGCCGCCCGGACATTCGTCGCCCTGGTCAGTCTCGGCGAAGGGACTGCGCAGGACGTGAGTGAAGTTGCCGATGTCCCCCGAACTCGCGTCTACGACGCAGCTGACGAGCTTTATGACCGCGGTCTCGTCGACGTGAAACAGTCGAGTCCCCAGCGATATTGGGCCATTTCGACGGAGACGGCCGGCCGTCACTTCGAACAGGAGTACGACCACCGCGTGACGGTCCTGACAGACGCACTCGACGAACTCGCATCAGCGACTCGCAGTACTGAACAGCAGGGTGTCTGGACGGTAACCGGCCGGGACACTGTGGCCGAACGCGTGGTGGATTTCATCTCGGCCGCTAATGAGGAGGTCGTTTACATGACTGCCGAGGAGCTACTAACCGACGAGATCGCTGAGTCTCTCTCGACCGTCAGCGACCGTGGGGTCTCGATTCGGCTCGCAGAGATGTCACAATCCGTCGAAGCCCGACTCGAAGAGGACGTTCCTGACGCGCAGCTGTTCGAATCGGTGTGGGACTGGTCGGATACGCCTGCTGGCCGCCTCCTCATGGTCGACCAGGAAAAGACGCTCGTGAGTGTGCTCGTCGACGGCAATGGTGAACACCCACCCGAACCTCGTGACGAAACCGCCATCTGGGGCACGGGTCAGACGAACAGCCTCGTCGTTGTGCTGAAAGCGCTGTTCACCTGGCAGCTCGACACCGACCGCGAAGCGGCCGATGAATAGTCACTCAGATTCTCACAACAATGCTATCACGGTCCGGATCGTAGAGATGGAAACTGAAGCCACGGCGGTTTCCTCCGCTGTTACTTCGTCTAACGACAACCGGTGATGGAAAATGCACGACAATAGAGATGAGGGAGGTGACTCGGATCCGACCGACCACCCCGAAAGCACAGATCCAAACTCCACTACGGTTCGTCATGACTGGAGGAAATCGGGCCTCCCCAGTGTGGCGATTGTCGAAGCAGTCGCGGCGGCCACCAACCGGGAAACGACTGACCTCCCACCGTTACAGGAGACGATCGAAGCCGATGCACTCGATGCGCTATTTGATGGCCAGTCGTCGTCAGTCGCAGTCTCATTCCAGTACGCCGATACCGACGTCTCAGTGACCGGGGACGGCAGCATCGAAGTCCGGGTTGATGGACGCCTTCAGCAGGAAGACGACGGATAGGAACTGTGGTCGGTCAAAACACGCCACCGGACCCTGACCATCGAATACCGATCAGGAGATAGACGAAGATGTCTCCTGTTGGTGATCGTCGATCGCCTCAAGCAGGGAGAGAACGTCTTGGAACTCTCGGCCTCGATGTACGGTGCCCTCGTTTGTGTCGTACTCGATCACGTTTGCTTCCTGTAACTTCGGCAGGTGAACGTGGTGGAGCTCGATACCTCGATGTTCGACAGAACCGTTACCGTCTGGTTGAACTGAATCCGACCCTCGGAGGTGCTGTGTGAGTTGGTCGACAGTCGTCCCGTCGGAGGTGTCAGCCACCCGGCGGAGGATCTGTCGTCGCTGCTGGTTGGTCAGCAGCTCTAGTGCTGTCTCGGTCGTCATCCGCCGTTCTGAGTTGCTCATTAGTAGTCCCACCATGTCCAGTCGGGACATCGGCTCGCACGAACATGGACTAGATACTTCACAGGCCTAGCGGAAGCCCGTGTCGTTAACCCGAATCCTCAAAGAGTACAGAGGATTTGAGGTGTAGTTGGCTAATTCTGGGCCATAATGATCTCAAAACCGTATACATTGAGAGCGCCGGTCTCAACTACTGGCGGGAGGACGTGTTGCGAAGATAGGGAATAATGCACAGGTTCGACGCCGACCACTCACCAAACAGAGTGCTCTTGCGTACTCCTGCTCACTGGTGAATAAGCCCGCTGACTCTGTTGATATTCTATTTTTCAGACAGATTTTCGCACGGAACAGCTGTTCACTGAAGATTGCATACCGTTTAACTGATTCAATTCTAGAGACAAGACGAAACGCTCTGCTGGTAGTCTCAGTACGAATCTTGTCCCCTTTCCGAGCTAGAGCGACGAAGACGGTGACGTGTTGCGAAGATAGGGAATAATGCACAGGTTCGACGCCGACCACTCACCAAACAGAGTGCTCTTGCGTACTCCTGCTCACTGGTGAATAAGCCCGCTGACTCTGTTGATATTCTATTTTTCAG
>NZ_QPLV01000007.1:0-135177 GCF_003666025.1 Halorubrum sp. Atlit-8R | reverse complement strand
TCTGAAAATAATGAACCCCGACTCAGAGATCAATACAAAATATACTCCTCTCAATATTATGTCACTAAGTCTTCGCTCACCTCTCTATTCTTTCAAATCGTTACTTTTGAGCTGGGAATCGAGACTTTTCCCAGCCCTGCTTCATCAGGAGAACCGTCAAAAAACAATCGGACACTATTTTTCGTCCAATGTATTTAATTGAATTATGGGAAATAATTCAGCGGCATCCGAGGACGCACCGGCGTTACAGGAAGTCCTTGATGCGCTGGATGATCCCGACTGTCGTTCCATCCTCCGCCAAACCGTTGAACCCATGACCGCGAACGAATTGAATGATGTCTGTGACATCCCAAAGTCGACGTTGTATCGTAAATTAGAATTACTCAGTTCCGCTTCCCTTGTCCGAGAGTGGGATACGATCAATTCCGGGGGTGGACGTGTTACCCATTACAAAAGATCATTCGATAACGTGATGATATCTGTGGACGATACAGGCGAGTTTTCGGTGAGTATTGAGCGGCCCCCACAGTCCACCGATGAACGGCTTGTAGATATCTGGTCGATGATGGGAGACGAAGTATGAACGGCGTCATCACGGCGATTGCAGTCGTCAAGTTCGTAATCCTGTTTCTCGGTGGCGGGATCACCTACATTGCATTTAAGGCCTATCGACGCACGGGTGAGGATTCACTACGTGTCCTTGGTGTCGGGTTCGGTATTATCACACTCGGGGCAATCCTGACTGGCGTGGCCAACCAGTTCTTTTCTGTCGGATTGGCCCTCGGCGTGCTCATCAACAGCCTGTTCGTTGCCCTTGGTCTCGCGGTTATCATGTACTCGCTGTATATCCAGAAATGAACCCCGTTCCTGATCTCCGTGGGGCAGCTATCCAATCCTTTTCGGCGTGGTTCTGTTCGTTCTCACGCTTGTTAGCAGTACAATGCTCGCCCCTGCGATTGGGACGGCTTCGGAGATAAACCAGACGTCCCAAACCTTGGTCGAGTCTCAGAGGGGTGGTCCAGGCTGGCACGAATGCGGCATAGCGTCTACCTCCTCAACGGTACGAACACTACGTGACGTGAATCGAGTGCTGATAGCTATTTTTAACGTCACCCAAACAGAGAACGGAACAGTGTTAGCCGGGTTCATGGACAGCGGGTACGCTTCGTGCGGATCAGACGAGTCTCCCTGTACCCGAACGGGATTCCGAGTCATTGACCCCGGGAAAGACCTGCAGGTGCTTTCGGGGTATAGCTTCCCGGTGCGAACGAACAAGAACAGCGTAGTCCACGATGTCGAACGACTCGAATCGGGTGAATATTTGGTCACCGATATGGAGTACAAGCGTATCTTTACTGTCAAGAACGGCGAAGTCACGTGGCAGTGGAATGCGAGTTCGTTCTACGACGCCCCACAAGATCCGACAACGACCGACTGGCTACACATCAACGACGTGGGCGTCACCAGCACCGGACACTATCTCGTCTCAGTGCGGAACGCCAACCAGCTTCTCGTCATCAAGCGCGGAGAGGGTGTCGTCGACGTCAACAACAAAGACACGACCGATTCAAACGAGACCAACTGTCATATATCATGCCAGTTAGCCGACTATGACAGTGATGGCGATATTCGATGTGGCGACCCTGACGTGCTCAACCACCAGCACAATCCTCAGTGGCTCGGGGATGATGCCGTCCTCGTCGCTGATAGCGAGCACGACTGGGTCGTCGAACTCCACCGGACTGAGAATGGGAGTGTGGAACCAGCGTGGACACTCGACCGTGCTGGTGGTATCACGTTTAATTGGCCTCAAGATGCTGATCATCTCCCGAACGGGAATACATTGATCACAGACACGTTGAATCGCCGGTTTGTCGAAGTAAACGAATCAGGAAAGGTGGTCTGGAGCGTCCAAACTGAGCGTATTCCATATGAAGCAGGTCGCCTCCCAGTTGGTGAATCTGGCGAGGGGCCCGGTACACGAGTGATGGAGGTGGCGTTGGAAGTGTCAATAAAGACGTGCCGGCTCTCTCACTGCTGCTCGTAGGGCTTCGAGCCGTCATTACCTCTACGGCCTTCTGGTTTCGGGAACCACAACTCGGACTAACGATAGTCTCCGCGCTCCTCAACGTCGCCGGTGGAATTGACCATCGTCGGACCTAATCAATCAACGGTGAGGTACCCAATCACATCTCTGTACGATTCCAACTCGACCAAGGAGAGTTCGTAGGCTTCTTTTTATCACCCCCAGAGACGGTTAACCTCTTTTCACCAACTTCATTTTGATACACCTACTTCGCCTGCTGCGATAAGATGAACTCGGGCTTGTTTAGACGCGGTGGAATCACCGTTTCCGGTCTCTATCCAAACCACCAAAGCGGATTGAGAGGCACTCACGGACAGATCCTGTTGACCCCAACAGAGCCACTAACCAACCAATTCAGAAGCGTCCAAACAAGGCCGATGAACTCTATTATCACAATTACAGAAAATTGATGTAACCGACTCTCTCAATGATCCCCAAGTATTAAATTAGATGGGTCTAAATAACGGTCTAAATGGATTCGAGTCCAGTAGTTGAGGACACCCTCAAAACGATCTACCACCTCCAGCAGGAAGCGGGTCCACCGGTGTCAACATCTGATATTGCCGATCGGCTCGATAAGGCACAGGCGACGGTTACGAGTACGCTTGACCGACTTGAAGCGCAGGGACTGATCGCACGCGAACCGTACCATGGAAGCGAACTCACCGACGACGGCAAAACCGTTGCGGTCGAAGTACTCCGGCATCACCGGCTCCTCGAAACCTATCTGGCCGACCACCTCGATTACCCTTGGGAACAGGTCCACGAGGAAGCCGACAGACTCGAACACCACATCAGCGAGGAGTTCGAACGGCGGCTCGCCGAGACACTCGAAAACCCCCGGCGAGACCCCCACGGCGATCCGATTCCAAGCGAAGACCTAGAGCCGCCGAATCAGGACCCGATGACACCCCTGTCAGCCTGTGAGGTCGGCGATCGAGTGGTCATCACTCGCGTTAGCGATCGCAACGAGAACGACCTCGCATACTTGGCCGACGTCGGGATCACGCCGGGCACAGCTGTCCGTATTGTTGACATCGCCCCGTTCGGAATGCTTACTCTCGCTGTCGACGATACTGAGCAAGCCATTCCCGAAGGGGTTGCGACGTCGATCCGAGTGACCCCCGTGAACGACGCCGACGACTCGGGTAGCGTTGAGCACCGGGGTGACGCATGACGCCATTTCTGGAGATCGTCGTAATCGCGGCCATCGCACAGCTCACCGTACTGCCAGGGGAGAAAGTCCAGTTCATTATCGCCGGACTGTCGACCCGGTTCAAGCCACTGCTGGTTGTCGCGGCGGCCGGGACGGCATTCGCGGGCTGGACCGTCCTCGAGATCCTGTTCGGCCAGGCGCTCCAGCAGGCGCTCCCGGGCGTCGTCCTCGACGGGATTACGGCGGCGCTCTTCCTGCTGTTCGCGGTGTTACTCGTCCGGTCAGCACCTGGCAGCCATACTGTCCCAGTCGAGAGCGGCACACAGACGGATGGTGGCGTCGTCGGGACACGAATCACGGATATCAACCCGGAGTTCGAAGCGTTCGGCTACACGATCGGCGGGCAACTGGGCGAATTTCTCACCATCTTCGCGATGATGGCTGCTGGGGAGTTCGGCGATAAGACCCAGCTTGTCACCATCGGGCTGGCGGCACAGTACGGGGCTAGTGCCGCGATCTGGGCGGGTGAAATGTTGGTCATCATCCCGGTGAGCCTTGCGAACGCGTACTTCTTCCACACGTTCTCACACCGCTTCGACGTCCGGAAGGCCCACTACGCCGGCGCGGCACTGTTTGCGTTCTTTGGGGTGGATACGATCTTAGGGATAGCGACCGGCCCGGAAGCGGTGTTCGGTCACAACAGCCTCTGGGAGGCGATCGTCAGCGCCGCTTCGGATGCGCTCCTCGCAGTCGTGTGACCACTTCTCGCTTGCCGTACTACGGTGGAACTGTTGATTCCTCATCGAAACTCACGGCAGAGACGTATCTCATCCGCTGGGATGCCAATCTTCCGGGGCGAGAACGTGCTGTTTGCGGTACGGGAACCGAAGCCTATCTGTCACTCATCCCTTCTCGGAAAGCCAGTCGAGCGCTCTCTCGCGCTCGATACTGTCGAAATATCGCATCTCGTCGGGCGCGACCGGCCAGATCGGCCGGATGACACGCCACCAGTCAAAGAGCAGCGTCGCCCACCTCGAATCGCCGACTGCGGCGTACCGGTCGATATCGAAGTCAGGGCCGTACCGGAGATCGGGAATCACCCCGTGGAGATGTGTGAGAAACGTCCCGAACGTCCAGTTCGGAACTTCCTCGTACACATGGATGCGTCCGTGCTGGTCACTTTTTTCGACGAGTAGCGAGTACAACTCTCGATAGCCTGCTCTCGACCCCCGCCCGACGCGAATCGCAACGATCTTTTCGTTCGTCTCGTCTAACACTTCGAACATTCGATTGGGTGCTGCGTGAGCCATCGTTAGTGGGAGTGATTCGTCGTACCGACAGGGTCGGTATCGGGGTCGGCACGCCCGACGACCTCGACGGTTGCGTGATCGATTCTTCGATCCGTGAGATGATCGTGAACTCGCGCCCGGATCTCTCGTTGTTCTTCGAGAGTGGTCGCTGTCTCGATGAGCCGGACGGTTGCGACGGTGAGTTGACTACACACCTGCCAGACGTGGAGGTCCTCAACCTGGTCGACGCCGTCGAGTGTCGTCAATTCATCCTGAAGCTCTTCTGACGACACCGGGCTCCGTTCCAACAGGATCGAGGTGCTTTCCCGGAGAACGTTCCCGGCCGACGCGAGCACCACCAGCCCGATGACTACGGCCGCCATAGGGTCTGCGATGGGGAGATCGAACACTGCGACAGCGACAGTCGAGACGATTACCGCAACAGAGCCACCGGCGTCTCCGAGCAGGTGGTAGAACGCGCCCCGTTCGTTGAGGCTCATCTTATCACCTTGTAACACGTACACGGAGCCGATGTTTACCAGCAGTCCACCCGTCGCGATGATCAGCGTCAACTCCGGATTGATCGCTACCGGCTCAAGGAACCGCTGGTAGGACTTCCAGACGATGTATCCGACCATTGGAAGGAGCAAGACCCCGTTCAGGAAGGCCGCAACCGGCTCCAGTCGGTGGAGACCGTACGACCACGCCTCACCGCCCTGGAATCGTTCGGCGGTGTAGCTCGCCCCGAACGCCATCGCGTACGCAAGCATGTCGAACAGCATGTGGAGTGCGTCGCTGATGAGCGCCACCGAACCGAACAGGAGTCCACCAGCCAGCTCGACGGCGAAGCCGACGAAGTTGATAACGGCCACGAACGCCAACCGTCGAGTACTCTGCTCTGTCGTCTGACGCCGGTCCTCGTCGTCGTGCTCGTGCGTATGGAGGGACATCGTCTCGACCAGTGAAGAGTGGTTAGCTGTCGGCCACCGCGTCTCTATCGTCAGTCGCAGGACGGATCCGCGAGAGTCGCATCGCGTTTCCGGTCACCGCGGTCGTCATGCCGGCGTCTCCGGCGAGGACGGCGAGCCAGATCGGAACGTATCCGAAGGGGACCGCGAGCGCCAGTCCAGCCTTCACTCCGAGACTCGCCCAGATGTTCTGTCGGATGACGCCGTTCGCGTCGTTCGCGAGTTCGTAGAGGTACGGGAGCTTCGCGAGGTCGTCGCCCATCAGGGCGATGTCGGCCGTCTCTAACGCGGTGTCCGTCCCGGCCGCGCCCATCGCAACGCCCACCGTCGCCGTCGCGAGTGCCGGGGCGTCGTTGATGCCGTCACCGACCATCGCAACGCCGTCGTACTCGTCGACGAGCTCCTCGATCGCCGTCACCTTGTCCTCGGGGAGTAATTCGGCCTGGTACTCGTCGACGCCGACCTGCTCGGCGATCGCGCGGGCAGTCCGCTCGTTGTCACCCGTCAGCATCACCGTTCGGGCAACACCGAGCTGCTTCAGTCGCGCCACCGTTCGCTTCGCTTCCGGCCGAATCTCGTCGGCAACCGCGATGACGCCTTCGAGTTCGTCTTCGGTCCCAACGAGAACGACGGTCTTGCCTTCTGCTTGGAGTTCGGGAACGGTCTCTTCGAGGAGATCGAGACAGTTGTTCCGGTCACACATCTGTCGGGCTGTCTGCGTCACGACGCCACCCTCGGTCGTCGCGTGAACGTGCGACAGGTCGAACTCTAACTCCTCAAACAGACCCGGCTTGCCTGCGAAGTGAGGAGTCCCGTCGAGATCGGCGCGAACACCCTTTCCGGTGATGCTCTCGAAGTCATCAACCTCGCGCTCGGCAACCCCTGCGCTGCCGGCTTCGGCGACGATTGCCTCGCCGATGGGGTGTTCACTCCGTTGCTCGAGCCCGCGTGCACACCGGAGCACGTCCTCCTCCGAGTTCCCGTTCAAGGGAACGACGTCGGTGACGGTGAGTTCACCTTTGGTGAGGGTTCCCGTCTTGTCGAACGCGACGACGTCGACGGCTCCCATCGCTTCGAGGTGATTGCCGCCTTTGATCAGGACGCCGTTCTTCGCGGCGCTCGTAATTCCCGACACCACCGAGACGGGCGTCGAGATGACAAACGCACACGGGCAGGCCAGGACCAGTAAGGTCAGCCCGTAGACGACGGCCGTGGACCAGGTTGTGCCGAGGATGTACGGGCTTGCTAGTGTCGTCAGGATAGCGAAGACGACGACCACTGGCGTGTAGTACGTCGAGAAGCGCTCGACGAACTGCTCGCGCTCTGTCTTATTCGACTGTGCATCTTCGACCATCTCCACGATTCGGGAGAGCGTGTTATCGCCGGCCTCGGAGGTGACCTCCACCTCGAGATACCCCTCCTCGTTGATGGTGCCGGCGTACACTTCGTCGCCAGTCGTCTTGTCGACAGGGACGCTTTCACCCGTGATAGGTGCCTGGTTGACGGCGCTTTCACCGTCGACGACGCTTCCGTCCATCGGGATTTTCTCCCCTGGCTTGACGACGACGATGTCACCAACTGCGACCTCGTCGACGGGAATCGTCTCCGTGCTCCCGTTCCGCTTGACGGTCGCTTCATCCGGTGAGAGATCCATTAGCTCGCGGAGGGAGTTTCGGGCACGGTCCATCGAGTACCGCTCCAGCAGTTCCGCGATGCTGAACAGGAACGCGAGGGTGGCGGCCTCGAAGTAGAGTGCCTCGCCGAATGCGAGGCTCGCAACGAGTGCTCCGAGGATAGCCACCGACATCAGGAAGTCGATATCGAGGTTCAGATTTCGCGCCGAGTAGTAGCCGTTGCGAAGGATTTCCTGGCCGCCGGTGGCTACAGCAATCAGGAACAGGACGTCGGCAACCAGTAGCTCCGTACCAAAAAGACCTGCAATCTGTACATTCTGGCCGGTCAAGAAGAATTCGAAGAGTAAGCCGAGGGCGACGAATCCACCGCTCACCCACGTCTTGAGTGCGCGCGAACTCGTCCAGATACTCTCGCGCCCTCCGCCCGCTTCCTGACGTTCTGATTTGTCGCCTGTCGTATCCGTGACCTCATACCCAGCGCTTTCGATCGCGTCGATGACGTCAGCTTCCCCAGCCCTCGACGAATCGTACGTGACAACGACGGTTCCGGTCGTCGGCTTCGTCTCGTAAGTGGTCACTCCACCGACTCTGTCAAGAGCGTTTTCGATTTTGCCCGCACACGACGGACAATCCATTTCTGAAACCGTGAATTTCGAGGTGACCTCGCCGGTGTTCTCCACGGTGTATCCGGCCTTTTCAACCCGATCTTCGATCGCGGTGGCACTCGTTTGCTCGTCGTCGTACGAAACGGTCAATGTCCCTGTTGCCACTTGCGGGTCGACGCTCTGGATTCCGTCCAGTTTTTCGACGCTGTTTTCGACCTTTTTTGCACAGGACGGGCAATCCATCTCCGGGACGGAGAATTGTGCAACGTCTCCCTGGTCTATCGATGAGGTAACGTCATCACCATCTTGTCCTGTGTGCTGGATGTGCTCGTGATCATGGTCATGTGTATGACCCTGCTTGTGAGAATCCTCTCCGTGGTTGTGGGTATGATCCGGTAGTTCACCACTTCCGTCGTGGGATTCCTCGTTAGGTGAGGTCATTACGTACTGCTAGCTACTACAGACTTATTAAATCAGCTGCTATTAAAACCCCATATTATGATAATCTCTAATAAAATAACTGTATTGGATTATTAACTCAACCGTTAATTCGTCCCATCCCCCGGACCAAAGTCTGGATTGCTCGATACTCGCCGTGTTTGAACCCGAGGAGATGCGTACGGACTCAATACACGATGAGACCGACGCTGACCACATCACCAGTGGTATTCATTGGGCTCATCATCGTCTCCTCGTTACGATAGCGAGTGGGCCCACGATCACGTGACCCTTCGCCGTAACGAGAACTTGATTCTTCGATTACTTTACCCGAACTGTCCCGATCATTCCAGACCCCTCGTGTGGGATACAAAAGTACCTGTACGTGCCTGGTTCCTCAAACGTATACTCGTAATTTTCACCCGGAGCGATGAGCCCCTCGGTGACCCGATTCCTCGCAGCCCGCTCTGATTCAAAGCCACCACTTGCGAAGTACGCGGCTTCGTCTGGAATCTCGTCTTCATACGCTGTGACCGTGTGATCGATGTCACTCTCGTTCGTCCACGTAACCGTCTCGCTAGGTTCGATCGTCGCGATCTTCGGCTCAAATCTGAGGTCGCCGGGCATCGTGACGGTCTGGGCCGCCGAGGACTGTCCGCCCAGACACCCAGCCGTGCTAAGCATCGCTAGGGTGGCAGTGCTGAGTCGCAACACCGTTCGCCGATCGTAGAATTCGGGTGACATTGACACAGAGATGGGTGGTGCCGATTAGAGCACTACGAAGAGGTCGGTCACGTACATCACGCCGAGGCCGAGCAGGAACGCGAGCAGGTTCGTGGCGCTGGCCACCCGACCGCCTGCATCCCGAACCATACCCGCGATCTCCCAGTTGACCTGTAGGATCGCACCAACCCCGATCGCGAGGAAGAAGGCACCGATCGTCGGTGAGTACGCGAGACTACCGATCCACCCGCCGAGGATGACGGGGGAACCGGCGATGACGCCGAGCGCGGCGAAGTGTCTGAACGACGGGCGCTCTCCGCGGGCGACCGGTGCAACGACGGCCGGGCCTTCCGTCACGTTGTGGAGCATGAACCCGATCACGAGGAACGCGCCGAGCGACACACGTCCGAGTGCGAACGAACTCCCGATCGCCAGTCCTTCCGCGAGGTTGTGCAGGCCGATCCCGACCGCGACCAGATAGGCGATCCAGAGACCGCTACTCGCCCGACTGTCACCGGCGGCGACACGGCCTTTGCGCCACGCGCTGATTGCCTGAACGAGAGTGAGCGCGCCGAGGATCCCGAAGACGACCAAGAGGTTGCCCTCGTACGCGCCCGGAACTCGTTGAGCGAGTTCGAACGCCTCGAATCCGGCGTCGAACGCCAAGAAACCGAGGACGCCGGCCGCGAACAAGAGCACGGCGTGCAGCCATCGATCGCTCATCGTCTTGATGTAGGGGAACCACAGCATCCCTAATGCGACCGGGATCACACCGACGAACAGCCCGATGACTGCAAGCGTCCAGAGCAGACTGAGGCTGAATCCGGGTGCCTGACTCGGAGCGACGATCGTATTCTCGAATGTCGCTCCGTCAGAGAGTACGAGGGCGACGTTGAGATCCCACCCCGGATTCCAGTGATACGGGATCACGATCTGTGCGCTTTCCATTGGGGCGAGCGTTTGGTCGCCACCAGCTCCTTCTACCTGAAAATTCCAGTAGGCCTCATCGACGAGGACCTGTGCTATCGTCACGGAATCGGGCCCGTTGTTCGTTACATGTAACACGACCGTTTCGTCGCTCGGAAGCGTCGTGTGCGTGATCGTCACGTCGGGAAGCGGTTCACCACTCTGGCTCTGAATACTCGCGAGTGGTGACGTGAACGCGAACACACCCAAGACGAGCACGAGCAACACGATCGGGAGTATCGCGCTGACCCATCGCGGTAGTCCGAGCGGCTGTGTGACCTCGTTTTCAGTAGATACACCACCGTCTGGCGTCGGTTTTTGTGTCTTATCCGCCATGTTAGATCACCTCAAAGAAGCTCATCCAGCCGAGTTCGGCGAACTCGGACTGGTGGGCGTGGAACATGTACAGCCCGGGTTCGTGATCCGAGTAGTCGAGCTCGATGATACCGCGTTGCGCCTGCGTCTGCATGATCGTGTCCACGGTCTTGCGCGTCGGTGTCAGCGTCGTCCCGTGGTCATAGTAATCGAAGAACTGCGAGTGCGTGTGGAACGAGTTGATGAGGTCGAACTCAGTCGCATTGGAGAGATAGACGCGTTGCCGTTCGTTCTTGTCGATCTGGATGGGACGCTTCGTCTCGCCCGCCGTCCAGTTGCCGGTGCCGTCGGTACTACCGATCCCGTATGCGAACGCCCGTGTGTTCGCCGCGTAGACCTCGTTCCCGCCGTCGAAGTTGGTGTCGAACGAATTCATCACCATGACCATCTCGTTGACGGCGTCGTTTTCGGCGTACTCGTGGTTCCGGCTCTTCGCCTCTTCGACGAACCGCGTCCGCATGTCGTCGGTAATTGGGCCAGGGTAGTTGACGTAGTCGCGTGGATTCTCCCTGACGCGTTCGGGGTCCGGATCGACAATGATCGTGCCGTAGAGTCCACGGTGGATGTGTTCTTTCAGTGGAAGCGAGTGACAGTGATAGAAGTGAGTACCGGCGGGCTGGGCGATCCACTCGTAGGTGAACGACTCACCCGTATCGAGGACGCCCGGTCCATTCTGGGGAATCCCGTCCATTCGCGGGTTGAGGTTCTTCAGGTGTGGATGAATCGTGTGTGCGTGTCGTCCCAGATTGGTGAACTTCACGCGGATCAGGTCACCTTCGACGGCGCGGATCGTCGGGCCCGGTACCTGGCCGTTGTACGCCCACGCTTGAAACTCGACACCCGGCGCAATCGTGATCGTCGTGTCGACGGCAGTAAACTCGAATTCCCGTACGGTTTGGCCGTCCTCTTCGTAGACCTGTTGGGGAACGTTATCCTGTCCGCTCTCTCCGGTATTGAACGCGGTGAGGAACTCGTGAGGGTCGAAATCCAAATCTCGGTATTCACCCACCGCACCGAAGTTACCGTGTTCATCCTCATCGTCATGATCGGATGAGGCACTTGCCCGAGAACTACCGAGTCCGACTGCTGCACTCCCGGCAACACCAAGACCGCCAAGGACTGTGCGGCGACTGACACTCGTATCACCGGTGAGTGATTCAACCAGTTGCTGCTCGAGGCGTTCTGTGACGTCTGCTGCGCTACTGTAATCTATCGATGGCATGATCTCCTCCGCTGGTCAAGCCTTCGCGTACCCATACACGTCTATTGTACCACCCAATATATAAATTAGACCTATCTAAACTTAGATTGAGTCTAAACCAATCACTTCGCTAATGGAGAATCATCAGTTTAGTTTGAAGCCCCAGTGAGCGTTTGAGCGGATATGGATCGGGACACTTCTTCTGGGAGTGCAACTCGTTCGTCGGTGCCATCGGGATCAAGCGTCACCATCCCAAATGAGGTAGTCTCAACAATTTCGACAACAGTTGTTGGGGTAATCCCGTGTTCAGACAGGTACCGGAGTAGATCTGGGTCATTGTCTGGCACCCGTTCGATTCGAACCTTGTCGCCAACCTGCTGATCAGCGAGGGTTTCACCGGATTGTAGCGGTGAAACGTCCAGATCCGCTGTGGGAATCGGGTCGCCATGTGGGTCAACTGCCGGATTCCCTAACTGCTCTGCAATTCTGTCGGCAAATTGACTACTGATATGGTGTTCGAGGCGATCGGCTTCGTCGTGTACCTCAGCCCAATCGTACTCAAGGCGCTCCGTCAGGTATCGTTCTAAGAGCCGATGGTGGCGAATAATTTCGAGCGCGACAGGAACTCCAGTGTCTGTGAGTACAACGCCCTTGTAGGGTTCGTAATGGACAAAATCGCGCTCGGCCAATTTTTTCACCATACTGGTGACTGACGGTTGTTCTACATCCATATGCTCAGCGAGCGTCGAGGTCCGCACCCGTTCATCCGTTTCGTCCTGGAGGTAATAGATTGCTTTGAGATAGTCCTCCATGATGGCGCTCAGCATTAGAGAGAAATTAGACGGGGCTAAGTTTATAATTTGCCCTAGGAATAATTCGTCTTGTCGCCAGCTGTGGGCGTAAGTCTGAGATGGGGCCGGCTATCGCCACGGTCAACACTGGCGCATTGATTTTCCGTATCTTCCTGTTGTGTTACTCGCTGACACACAGAATGACAAAACCGAGAGTTCGAACCTTTATAACATAGACACGAGAAGTCCGCGATGGAATCTCTGACCTCATCGTCAAAGCAGCCGTGAAGGACGCACTCTCGGACCACAACGTCTCGGCAGATTTCTACGACGCCCTCAACGAAGAGGTCGCCGAACTGCTCGACGACGCCGCAGAGCGTGCCGAGGCCAACGACCGGAAGACGGTCCAGCCCCGCGACCTCTAATTCGGAAGGAACTACACCAACGCTCGAAGTCACTCCCCGTTTTAAGGGGGTTGTGATTGGAAGGTACTCCCATGAGTGTCACAGCCGAATCAATTCAAGTCGAGAATGTGGTTGCGTCGTCCGATATCGGTCAAGAACTCGATCTCGAAACACTTTCTGAGGATTTAGGGGCCACCGACTACGACCCCGATAACTTCCCTGGACTCGTGTATCGGATGCACGATCCCAAAGCCGCAGCGCTCATTTTCCGCTCGGGGAAAGTCGTCTGTACGGGTGCAAAAAGCGTCGACAATGTGACGACTGCGTTGGAATACGTCTTCGACGAACTCCGTGAATTGGGTGTCGATGTCGCTACCACCCCAGATATCGAAATCCAAAATATTGTCTCAAGTGGGGACCTCGACCACACACTCAATTTGAATGCGATTGCGATCGGCCTAGGTCTCGAACACATCGAATACGAACCAGAGCAGTTCCCGGGGCTCGTCTACCGGCTTGACGACCCAGACGTCGTCGCACTCCTCTTCGGGAGTGGCAAGCTCGTCATCACGGGCGGAAAACAGCTTGACGATGCTGAACAAGCGCTTACAGTGATCGAAAACCGGCTGACTGATCTCGGGTTACTAGAGTAATTCAAGGACACAGAACAGTTGGCAGGGTACACTGGCACTGAGGGGTACATTTTTGAATCTGCTCTCTCCGTCTTAAGTTAGTGCGATGGCTGATGCCGAACGAGAGGTAGATGATGCCCTGTCCGGGAATGTTCTTTCAGTCCAAGAGCTGAACGACCGAATTGCATCGGTCGTCCAGGACACGCCTGCCCTCAACGGCGTCCGTTGTATTGGCGAGGTCACGGATCTCCACCAGAACAGTACCGCCCTCTATTTCACCCTGACAGACGGTAACGCCGAGCTTCCCTGTATGCTCTGGGCGAACCGCTATCAGAAGATGGACGCTGACCTCGAGGACGGGACGGAGGTCATCCTCGAAGGCGATATCGACTACTGGACAGAGGGTGGGAAAATCGACCTCAAGCCGTGGGAGGTGATCGTCGTCGGCGACGGCGACCAGGCGGCTGCCGTCGAGCGACTGCGAAGCGAACTCGAAGAGCGTGGCTGGTTCGACGACGAGCAGAAACAACAGCCGCCTGCGTTCCCGGAGCGGGTCGGTGTCGTCACGTCCCTTCGAGGAGATGCCCGGTACGACATCCAGAACGCGATCCACGGACAGGACCCCACCGTCGACATCCTGGTGAAGGACGCCACCGTCCAGGGGTCAGAGGCGCCGATGTCCATTGCGAACGGTATCCACCATCTCGACCGCTCGGAGGACGTCGACGCCATCATCGTCGGCCGCGGCGGTGGGAGTGATTCGAACCTCCAAGCGTTCAACACCGAGCGGGTCGCGGAGGCGATCTTCACCGCCAATACCCCGGTTGTCACCGCAATTGGACATACTGATGACCGCCTTATCGCGGATCAGGTGGCGGACGTCGCGACGATCACGCCGACAGCCGCCGGCGAGTATATCGTAAACTCCCGCCAAGAGTTCCTTGGGAGTGAGATCGAGCCGCTGGAGCAACAGCTCGACGCCGCGTACGAAACCTTCCAGCAGGAGCACGAACATGAACGAGAGCTTGCCGAAGCAGTCGACGAGGCGGCCGCATCCGAGGGGCTCCCGCCGGTCTACTACAAGGCCGCAATCGCTGTGCTGCTGTTGCTGTTGTTGGCCATCACTGGGCTTTGGTTGGGGGTGATCTAAGCGTGGTAAACGACCAAGAGATCCACGATCGGCTGGCCCGTGTCGAAGAAATCATTGAGCAGCTCGATGCGGACGAGTGTGACCTCGATGAAGGGACAAGGCTTCACGAGGAAGGTCAGGAACTCTTGGCCGAGGTGCGAGAAATCCTCGACAACGGGTGTGGAGAGGTCGTGGAACTCGAGTAGAGCGCCATTTAGTCTTAACCAACAATCAATGGCATCTAACTCTATTGTTGGTTAACGGTACCTTTGCAGGGTGAACGAGCTCTCCGATTATAATTTACTTTAGAGTTTTGCGCCAGTTGGTAGCCAGAAAGTATTTACCTCACATACAACTACCACGTCAACGTGTACCACGATTTAATCGGTGCATACCTGAACCCGCACACATGATTACACGGTCAGTCACCATCGAAGACATCGATGAGCTGTACCTGATGTGGAACGACCACATCAACGCCTCGGCCCTCTATCGCCGCGCCCTCCGCGAAGAGATGGCGGTTCGGGATGTCGATCCCGACGAGCTTCGAGACCTTTTCGAACGGGCCCGCGAACAGGGCTACAGCAAAGACGAAATCGTCGCCGAGACCAATCGATACGCCGATCTCAAGACACTCGTCGACGACGCAGAGGAGTAACCCACTATGTCACAGGACACCACTCCCTCCGAAACGACTCCGAATCGCGCCGAAAGCCAGTCGACGGCGGCAAGTAGGCTCCCCAAGCAGGCGGCACTCGTCATCGTCTTCCTGAGCCTGTTCGCTGTGGAACCCGCCGCTGCACAGACGAACGCCGTCTGCAGTGCGGACAACCTCCCGGGTATGATCGAAGGCTTCTTCCAGCTTACCACGGCGCTGGGCATTGTCGGCCTCGCAGTCGTGTGGCAGGCTGACTCCCTTATCGAGATGTTCACGATCACACCCGACCAGAAGAAGGGACTCAAGCGCCACAAGCGCTCCGCGATGAAGTCTGCGGTCGTTCTTGTCGCGCTCGGGCCACTCTACACCGTCGCTGGATCGATGATGAACCTCCCGCTGGCGCAGTGCGTCGACCTCGCCCCCTGGTAGGCGACTACCACCCCGTCGCGAGCCCCCATGAAACAACGAGAGCTCTCCGTGCTAATGGCCGCCCTGTTCGTGACGAGCCTAGTCACCGGTCTCGTTACTGCAAGCCCGCCACGGCCAGGCACGGAGGGGAATGGGCTCACAGAGAATGAATCAGCGACGCTGTGGTCTCGCGACGCGGACAACTACATCAGCCAGGAGGAGTACCAGCAGCGATACGGCGAGAGCCGGACCGCGATGCACCAACTCGCAAACGGGACGGACATCACGTTCACGCGCCCGACGACGACAGCTGCAACGTGGACGCGAAACGACTTCGCTGATCTCGAAGCCGGTGGGTCGGATACGTCCGTGCATCCGCGCCACGCGTCGCTCGAAGACGGGGTGTTCATCGAGGACGCCCACGCCACGGTATTCGCAGTGCAGCCGTCGACGCGAGGTCACTTGGAGTCGGGTGAATCCCCGCTCTATATCGCGCCGAACGGCACGATGCGGGGGTTCGTGGACTATCGTGTTCGCGTCCCGAACGGAAGCTCTTCAGGGAACACGACCATCGAGTGGTCGCTCACGAGCAGCGAAGTCGAGGAGGTTCGGTTGCAGAAGGACGGCGAAACCATCGTCGAGCGCGACGGCTCGCACACGCCGGCCCTTGATTACCAGATCGAGGATGACTGGAGTACAAACCTCACGCTCGAAGCCGAGATCAGCGTCCGGTTGAAGAAGACCACGCGAATCGACCGAGGCGACGAGACCGATGTCGAGATCACGTATCGTACCGAGTCGCTCAACGTCTCGGATTCGATCGCCGTCGAGATCTACGACCTCTCGGCGTACCCCTACTACGCCGAGTATCCCAATGGTGACGCCGGTGTGGCTATCTTCCAGTCCAGACCGTGGCAAGGGTACACGCTCACGGAGAACGGAAGCGCACGAGTGCGTGGCGTCTGGCGGTTCTACACCGCTCGGAACACCAACTGGGATACACTCGTCAGGTCGAATCGGACTGACAGCGCCACCGTCGAGTCGGATGCGATTCCAGTCTATGTTCACGCGTACCCGTCGCGAATCGGCCCGCGTGCCGAACCAGTTCGCGATGGCCCAGAGATCATCGACACCTGGGGCACTGACCGACCGTCTCCGGACGGCACGCTCGGCGAGGACATCAACATCGACATCGTCAACCAGTCGTACACGACGACGTACGGTGTTGCGGTTCGCGCGGAGAACGTCGACCGCGACGCGCTCCAGGTGGCGGGGATCGTGCGGGGTGTGAACGCCTCGATTGTGGCACCTGACGCTGGCTCAGAGCGGCAGCTCCGGCGCAGTAATCTGACTGTTGAGGTGCTCCAGCAGAACGAAAGCCAGGCCACACTACGCATCGAGCTCCGGGATAACGAGACCGGCGCACCAATCGTGCTCAGCGATCCCGACCGACGATATCCAATCGGCGGGAACACTCGCAACGGCTACATCACCGTCGCGGAGCAACGCGTCGAGACCAACGCCTCCGGGGTGGCGATCGTGACGATCGACGAGCCGGGCATCTACACGGCTCGGTATCACCCAGGCTCGTGGCTCGGGCACGACCCCGCATATGTGAGTGCGACGGCTACTGCTCGCTGGCATCCGCTCGGCACCATCGACGGCTGGTTCGCGTTCATTTTCGAGGTGGGCTGGCAGCTCATCCCGTTCTTCGTGATGTTCTACGCTGGCAAGCGACTTCTCCGAATGCTCGGTCCAGAAGACATCTTCCAGCGAAACCCATAGCCCATGACTCAAAACCATCCACACATCAGTCGGCGAACCGCCCTCCGAACAGTCGCAGGTGCTGCGCTCGTAAGCGTCGCTGGCTGTCTGAACGACAATGGCGGCTCTGGGACGCCTGGTGACGGAACGACCTCTCCAGATGGCAAAGGCCCACTCACGCGTATTACTATTGAGGGGACAACACTCGTCGTCGAACTCTCCGAAGAGGCCGACGTCGACCAAGTCAACCTCATCCAGCCGAACGGCGAGCTATTCGGGAAGCGTGACGTAGCCGCAGGTGCTCAGCAGGTCTCATTCGAGATTGGCACCGCGTATGCGCCCGGTGAGTACCGGATTGTCGCACTGAAGGGCGAGGAGACAGTAGTTGAGACCACGACTGAACTCCGTCCAGAGATGCAGATACAGGATGTTGGACTCTATCGGAATAATCCAGATAAACCGTGGGACGAAGTCTATGGTGAGAGCGAGACTGACCGGATCAAGAATGGCGAGGCATTCGTCACGGTAGAGAACACAGGAAGTGGTCCGGAAGCGATAACTGAACTAATCTTCTCCGGGGACGTTCCCAATCCAATTGAGAACCCCAGAGGCAGTGGAATGCACGAAATAGACCGGGTAGTAGTCTCCCCTGGCGAGACGGCCGACCTGTTCAGTAATTCGTTCCCGTTCGGTTCCGAGAGTGAGGACGGAATGGGGTGTTCCCCAGATGGTAACAGCGGGCAGTTCACGGTTATCGTCGAGACTCAAGTCAGTGGCAATCGGGTCACGAGTACCTACGATGTCCAGTATTCCGGGTCTGATGAGATGACTGACTGTGAGGTCACGATCACGGAGGCCTGACGATGGTTGATCTCATTGACGTCGTCCTTGAGGGTATCAAAGGCGTCGTTGATTGGTTCATCGGGCTGTTCATGGACGGTCTCAGGTCGGGGTATGAGACTCTGACTGAGGAGATGTTCGGAACCCCGACCCCAGAGACGAACGGAGCATTTGTCTTCGGTGAACCAACCAACGCACCCTGGCCAGCGATTCACGATGCTCTCATCGGCGGCGAAATTATGCTGATTGCCCTTTTGCTCCTTGTGATGAGTGTTCAGGGTCGTCACACGGTTCGGATCTTCAATATTGGAAGTACCTACGAAGCCCGAAAAACGAAGAAGACGGCCTGGGTCGGGGCCTTTCTAATCATTACGTGGTATTGGGTTGGAACTCTTACGCTCTACCTCGTCGACGGGTTCACTATTGCACTGATGCCGGAGCTTTCCTCCGTAGCCTCGGCAATGCTTCAGTTCTTGGGTGCAGCCATCACAAACCCAGGGCTGGGGCTATTGTTCGCCGTGATTGGTGGAATCTCAATGTGGGCGTTGGAGGCGCTGTTCTACATCCGGATGATTCTGCTGTATGTCTACCTGTACGGAATGCCGATTGCATTTGCACTAGCCTACGGAAATATTCCGGTCGTATCCGATATCGCGATGGGGTTCTGCAAACGGTTTGTCCCGTTGGCTGTCCTCCCGCTCCCAGCAGCGATGGTCCTCAAGGGGTACGATTTGATCTACGGCGGTGGAACGCTCACACCCGGAACAGCGTTCCTCAAATATCTCGTCGCAGCGTCCCTCCCACTGGTCGCCCTCTATATCACCTGGAAGACGTTCAAATACGCGACGCCGTTGACGGCCAAAGTCGTCGGCGGTGCAACGAAAGGCGCAGCACTCGTAGGCGGTGTCGCCGCTGGAGCCTACGTCGGTGGCGCCGGCGTCGCGACGACCGCCGCCCGATGGGGGCCGAAAGCCGCCGCCGGCCACGCCGTCGCACAAAAAGCAGCCGCCCGCGGTGGACATGGAGGAAATGATGGCGGCACGCCGTCGTACCGTCGAACAGAGAATGACCCAGGTGGAGCGACAGCGGAATCGGCGAGTGCCGACCGTGGGATGGAGTTTGATCGAGGAATCCACTAACAATGTCAGCAGATCAAGACGCGGCCGCACGGCGCATCATGGATCAGTTCGGTGAGGAGAGTCGCATCCCGTATCTCAATATCGAGGAAGGGGACGTCGGTATGCTCATCGCCTTCCCCATTATTGGGCTGTTTATCGCTGGCCTCACCGGGATCGAGTCGCTTGCCCTCCCGTTCGTTGCTGGCGGGCTTGGCTTTGGCGTTGCCGTCATCTACGTCTCACCAACCCACCTGAACGCTTGGACGTGGACGAAAGATGTCTATCGGTACCTCAAACGACCTCAGGTCACGTTCAGTGCGCCCGCCGAAGCCGACACGAGTACCAACGAGTCAGAGCGGAACGAAGGCGGACTCGCGAACTACACGCCGTTCAAGCCGGACGAGCGAACGCAGGATCTCACCAACATCAAGCGAGCGTGGCCAGGCGCTGGTGCCATCCAGCGTGAAGACGGCGCGATGGAGGCGTTCATCGAGATCGATCCGGCCAACATGGACTTCGCGATGTCCGACGACTGGGCACAGCTCCAGGACGCTGGCGAAGAGTTCGCCAACAAAGAGCTGGACTCGAAGCTCAAACTCCACGCCACAACCCGTTCATTTCCGGTGGAGCAGATCACCGAGACCATCGAAGATCGGCTCACGGACGAAGACGTCACGGAGAACCCGATTTTCCGGGAACTCCTCGAAGAGTACCGGGAGACACGGCCGAAGGAGATGCGCGACCGGGGCATTCAGCAGGTCCGGTACTACATCGGCGTTGAAGTCAGCCCGATAGAAGTGTACGACCGCTTCCGCGACGAGGGCACCCCCGCAGAGAAGCTGACGCAGTTCCCCGTCATCGGGTTCCTGTTCAACCCGTTCGTCACCCGCCGCGAGGACCTTACTGACGTCGAGCGCCGCGCGCAGATGTTCGAGAAGCTCGACAGTCGGGTGAACGACGTTCGATCCGAGTTCATCCAGCAGGCGTCGGGGTGGTCCGCACGCAGGCTCAGCACGGTCGAGCTGTTCGTTCTGAATATGGACTTCTGGAACGGTCGCGAACATGACTACGACGAGGCGGAACGTGTCGTTCGCGACCAATCGATCATCGGCCACTCGCGCCGGGAGGACCCACACGATGCGTAATGTGATCCTCCAGACCGGTGGTGGTGCGCTTGGCTCCGTCGCCGGGTGGCTCCAGAATCTGACGCCAGCAGAGAGTACAGTGCTTGCCCTTGCAGCGGGTCTCGGCCTTGGCGTCGGCAGTAAGTACCTCTGGGACCGCTTCACTGCGGATGATGAACCAGACGTGGACTTTACCGATGTCCTCAACGAGGAGACACTCGAAGAAGGCGAGGCCGAACGCAAGCTTCTCGACGACATCTCCGAGTCGCACAAGACCGTCACCGCGCCCGAAGCTGTCGAGTGGGAAACGCGAGCCGCACGGGTCGGCGAACAGTGGACGACGACACTCTACATCGCTAACTATGCCGACTATCCCAACGACGGGTATCTGAGCGACCTCTTCGAGATGACCGACGTCCAGTTCGATCTGACGGCCCACATCACGCCGAAGAATCAGGAGCGGGCCCGGAACGAACTACAGGACATCGCTGACGACCTCCAGGTCGATGCTGACCTCGAACAGAGTATCCGGAGCGCGTATCTCCAAGAGCGCGCCAACGAGGCCGCAGCGACGTACAAGGCCGTCGAGAACGGCGCGAACGTCTTCGACCAAGGGATGTTCATCACAGTCAGAGCCGACGAGAAAGACGAGCTCAGAGATGCCGTCCAGACGGTCAAGAGCGCGCTCCGCGACGATCCGGCGAACCTCACGCCGAAGACCGCCATCTGCCGGCAGGATCTCGCCCTCCAGTCCGCCGCACCCATCGGCGACAACGAATTCGGCCGGACATCAATCGCACTCGGCGGCGCCGTCGGCGCGTTACTCTCCTCCCCGCACAACGCGACGATCCTCGAGGAGGGCGGCGTCGAATTCGG
This sequence comes from Halorubrum sp. Atlit-8R, assembly GCF_003666025.1. Taxonomy (NCBI): domain Archaea; kingdom Methanobacteriati; phylum Methanobacteriota; class Halobacteria; order Halobacteriales; family Haloferacaceae; genus Halorubrum; species Halorubrum sp. Atlit-8R. The sequence goes on along the minus strand of NZ_QPLV01000007.1, from coordinate 113,992 downwards.
GATTCACAAGGACAACCAGAGCCCGGTCGTCATCGACCCCTTCGCACGGGACAACGGGTACGCGATGTTCACCGTCGGTGACACTGGTTCGGGGAAGTCGTTCAGCTCCAAGCAGAACTTCATCCGCTCCATCGAGCAGAGCAAGGACCGTATCGGCATCATCCTCGAGCCGCTGAACAACTGGGCGGGGGTCTCAGAGGCGCTCGACGCCAAGCGAATCACCGTCGGCGGGACGCTCGGGCTGAACCCCTTGGAGATCCGCGAGACGCCCGAACACGTCCAGCGGGCGATGGGCGAGGACGCGAGTCCGTTCAACGAGAAGCTCGACGACGCGATGAGCTTCCTCACCAACTTCTTCGCCCTCCGCGGTATCTCGCTTGGCGACCGCCGGACGACGCTCGAACTCGGGCTCAAACGTGCCTACCAGCGCAATGGGATCACCGACGACATCTCGACGCACAGCAATCCGAGTCCGACCATCCGCGAGATGATGGACGTCTTCGAGGATATGGTCGACGACCCCGAGGAGTTCGTCGTCCGGTCCGACGAAGAGGCAGGGAAGATCAAAGAGGACGCAACGTGGCTGCTCGATCAGCTCCGCCCCTTCGAGGACGACGGACGCCACGCGAATCTCGGCCAGGAGTCAGACTTCGACATCCGGGACGAGAAGGTCATCTACCTCGACCTCGCTCAACAAGAGGGCAGCGTCGACAGCAGCACGGCGCTGACGATGCAGCTACTCATCTCGCTGGTGTACGAACGGGCGAAGGTTTCGGACAAGGAGGTCGTGTTCTACATCGACGAAGCGCGCTACATCATGCAGGACGCTGCGAGTCTGGCGTTCCTCGAAACGGTGTTCCGGCACCACCGCCACCACGACCTCTCGATCCGGCTGGTCACGCAGACCGTCGACGAGTTCTTCGAGCACGCCGAATCCGAGGCAATCCTCGACCAGTGTGCGGTCAAGCAGTTCCACCGCCTCGACGGGATGGACGAGGAGTGGGCCGACGAGTTCGGGCTGAACTACGCGCAGATGCGGTTCGTCCAGGACGCCGTGCCCGGCAACGAGGACGCCGGCTTCTCCGAGGCGCTCGTCGGCGTCGACGGCGAGTGGCGCGGCATCCAGGTCAAAGCGATGCCCAAAGAGAAGCAGGTCATCGACTTCGAGCCAACCGAGCAACGGCGAGCCTCACTCCCCGGGACTGGCGAGAATGCTGTAGACGCGGAGGTGCAGGCGTTCCAGGACGATATTGAAAGCCGGGCGACCGACAACGGACAACGCCCACCTGAGCAGACGCCAGCAGAGACTGATGGTGGCGCAGCGGGAGGTGACGAGGATGCGTGAGTACCTTCGCGTGACGCCAACCTCCGAACGGCTCAATCCGGAGCGTCTGCCGCAGGCACTGGAGAGCCTCCACAAACTGACCTCAACGGACTCGACAGGGATAGCTGACAAACTCAATCCGCTACATAGCGACACACCGCTACGCTTCGAATTCCTCGCGCTGAGCGAGGGGAAAGATGACCCCGTCGAATTCTACTACGGTGCCGACGACCATCTGGATACCCTTGAGAAGCGGCTCCAGTCGGTCTATCCCGAGACGTTCGACATCGAGCGTACCGAGGTCGACATCGCATCCCGACTCGTACAGCCTGTCGAATTCGACCGCGAGACATTCGTCGAGCACTATGAGGCGGGCGACCTCCAGTACGAATTCGACCCTGACGAGCAATACGAGTGTGGCACTGACGACAACAGTCAAGCGGGGCCAGGGGACGCCGAATCAGTCGCGGATGGAGGAACGGTCAGCGACCAGTTTCCCGACCACTTCATCGAGATCGGCGATACTGCCCTCGAACTCGCCCCACCAGATGCGATTCCCGAGGATGAGCCACTCACGACGCTTGCCAAACCAACGGTAACATCAGAAGGGACGATACTCGCCCGGCCAACGACCGAATCCGTCTCCCCACTCGGCGTACGGTGGCAAGGGTCGGCGACTCGGAAGCAAGACTGGATGACCTCACTCTCGCCATTTACTGCTGACGACGAAGCAGAACTCCCAACCGTCGATCAGCCAGGAGGTGCGCTCGCGTCGCTCGTCGACCACCTAATGGAGGCGACAGCACCAGTAGCGTTCCAAGTCGTCTTCCAACGACGCGAGAGCTGGCAGTCCGATGCCGACCTTCGCAAGGAGGACGTCATCGACGGACGGGACACACTCGCTCAGGAGATTATTGGCTCCCTCTTCGAACTCGACGATCAGCCGGAGAGTCGCGATAGAAACCAGGTTAGCGACGCGGTTGCAAAACGTGTCGCGGCAATCGAGGCGAAAAATCCGAAGCGGTCGTTCACCGCGAACATCCGAGCAATCGGGATTCCATCCGGTGGTGACGGTCGCGATGATCTCGATGAGCGGATGCAATCACTTGTTCCGGTATTCGACCCGCTTGACGGGCCGTACTATGAGGTTGCTGCCGAACGGGTACGCGACAACGGCTTGCGGGCAGCCACGAAAGACCGAAACGCACGAGCGGCGCTGCAGCGGCTCTTGGATCGTGAGATCACGACTGGCCGTGGAAAGACCCGACCGGAGTTCGTCCTGAGCGGCCGAGAACTCGCGCACTTCGTACTCGTACCTTCCTCGGAACAGCTTACTGTCGAGGGGACACGGGGGACGCGTGCGGAACAGCAGAGTCGGAATCCGTTGCCCCGTCCGCACCAAGACCTCATGAGTGAGTTCCGAGACGGGATGGCAATCGGGTATGCCCTCGACGACACCGGCGAGGCCGAAGACGTGCCGACACACATTCCACCCGGTCTGCTGCCCACTCATTACGGCCGGTTCGGAACAACCGGCTCTGGGAAGTCAAAAGCCCTCATCAACGATCTGCTGTCGCTGTACGACAACACCGAGGGGCCGACGATCCTCATCATCCCGAAGAACGACGATATGGCCCAGAATTATATGCGAGCTCACGCGCGTCGGTTCGGAATGACCGACCTCGAAGAGAACGTCGTCCACTTCCCAATCCCGGACGTGCTCCCCGGGTTCTCGTTTTTCGATCTCGAACCGTCGATGGAGAGCGGACGGCGCCGCGAAGACGCCGTCCAACGGAAGGCCGACCACTACGAAGAGATTTTGAAGCTCGTGATGGGAACCGACCGCTACGAGCGGGCGACTGTAGCCCCGACTCTCATCAAGACGCTCATCAAGGCACTGTTCGACGAGGAATACGGGCGTGAAAACGGACTGTACCGAGCGTCGACGGATTACTTCGCCCACCGACAGCTCGAACACGTCGTCGACCAGCTCTGGGAGGCCGGGCCACCGAACGAAAACATCGGCGACGCCCCACGGTCGAGCGACGAGGAAGTCACCCGGACGATTCGACGGCAGCTCCAGTTAGACCCGAACACCTTCGCGAACGTGATGGGTGGTGTCGGAAACCGCCTTGCGTACATTTCACAGGATACGCACCTGCGGCAGATATTCAACAATACCGAGAACCAGTTCGACTTTCGGGATGTCCTCGACGAGGATACGGTCATCCTCTTCGACCTCGGCGACCTCCGCGACGACGCCGCCCGGATTATGACCGGTGTGATCCTGACCAATCTCGATGCAGCCCTCAAAGATCGCAAACAGGCGCTCTCCCAGCACCCGGACGACTACGTCGTGAACTTGCTCGTCGACGAGGCAGCATCAGTCGTGGTCTCCGACATCATGAACGATCTTCTCGAGAAAGGCCGGGGATTCCGGCTCTCTGTCGGCCTGTCGATGCAGTTCCCCGAACAGATGGAGGCCGAAGGCGGGCGGAAGATCTACCTAAACGCTCTGAACAACATCGGCAGTTCGCTCATCGGGAAAATCAACGTCGACCGGGAACTGGCGCGAGCGATGGCCCACGAAGAGATGGACCCCGCGGATTTCGCCAATCGAATTCGTTCGCTGCCGCGCGGAGAGTGGATCGCCAGCCTGCCAAGCCCGACGTTCGGTGAAACGGGGCCGTATCCGTTCAGTCTCGAACCACTCCCGATTCCACCGGGCCACCCCGAGAGCGAATCCCCGCTCACCGAGCGTGAAGAGGAGCAGTTCACTGAGACCCTCTCCTCGATGCACGAGGACATCAGTGACGAACACGGCGTGCCGGCCGCAACAGACGCCTCAACAACGAGCACACCGACCGACGGACACGAAGTGCTCGATATCGGGAGCGACGACCTGGACGTCGCGATTGCAAAGGTGGTTCGGAGTCTACAGCTTCGAGAGGGGTGCCGTGAGGAGAACGGCTGGGTGGCTGTCGAAGCAGTTGACGACGAACTCAGACGCCTCTTCGACGACGTCGACACCGAGCCGCCATCGTATGATGCACTCGCGGACATCCGAGAACGATCACGATACCTCGATACGACCGTCGATATCGACGCCGACGAGCTCCGCATCCGGCTCACTGAAGCCGGAGAGGATGTCTCGACACCCGATACTGGTGGCGTGCAGGCCGCCGGTGGGAGTGCCCACGACGCAGTACTCCTTCAGATCGAAGAAGAGCTCACCGCACTCGGCTTCACCGTCTCGATCCTCGCACAGGATGGCAGCGAGAAACCTGACGCGAGGGCGAGTCACCCCGACGTTGACGACCGCTTCGCCATCGAGGTCGAGACGACGACGCCCGAGAATCCCGCAAAGGTGCTCACGAACCTCCGGAAGGCCCAAGAAGCAGGGGATATCCCGCTGTTTGTCGTTCGCCCAGGAAACGACGAAACTGAGTGGGCCGAGCGTGTCGACGGCATTCTCACGCCACCCGTCCGTACCCTCCAGAATGGTGAGACACGGTTCTACACGACTGACTCGAATCTCACGTTCAACGGCGGAGCGACCGAAGAAGGTGGAGTGACGGCCGTGCGACCGGCGACCGACGACGAGAACGGGACCCAGAACATCTGGCAGCGTGATGGCGACGAGATCGTCCTTCATGATACCAGCGGGACGGAACACATCCGCCTCCCATCGCTTGGAAAACTCTCGAAAGATCGTGTTCCGGCCATCTACAGCTACGATCACGCTGCCGACGAGTACGTCGTATACGAGCACGGTGAGCAACACATCTACGAGACGAAATCGGCGTTCGAGGACGACTGGGTACGTGTCAAGAAGCCATTCATCCCCGAAGCCGAACTCCAGACACCCGATTATAGCCCCACGTCGTACGCTATCGTCATTCTCCCTGAGGAAGGCAATCCGGTCGTGTACGATACTGACGGTACGTACTCAATGGACACCATACTCGATACCGTCACCACAAGTGAGGGCGAAGAAACGGCGGGACAACAGGCTGACCATATCCAACAGGCGCCTCAGCCATCGATTGACGATATTGCTGATGATCCAGAGGCGGTTGTTGAGCGATTCGCAGAGACACACCTCGTCGAAGACCCGCAAAGCAGAGTATCCGCCGGAGAGGTCTACGAAATCTACGAACAGTGGGCTGAAGCTCACGGGATTGATACAGATAGCAAACCCTGGTTCGGTCGTCGCCTCGGGAACTATGTCACGTTCGAGCGGGACACAGACAGTGAGAACGGCGACTCTGTTCGATACTACGAGGGGCTTGCACTCAAATCAGAATAGAGTTGGAGGTGAATACAATGCAATCCATACTCAGCGCCAAATATATCGTAAATAGAAATTCAAGTTTGCATAACGGGAAATGCTTCTCGCGTTACGAGAATATCGAGGCATATCGTCTCTACAGCACCGAAATCAACAGACGGCGAGGTGTTACGGCAATCAACCGAAATGCCGTAACACAAGCATTCTGGAGAGATTTTGCCGTATGCACGTCTCTGGTGTCTCAAGCCCAGAATTTCGCGGAGTTGGATGATCTGTTACGGCAAAAACCAACTAGTATAGAACGGGGGGTCCCCGTTGGGACCAAGGGATTGGATCGAGACATAGAGCAGGGAGAGTTCTGTTCTGGCTCAGAGCCAGTGAGAGCCATGTCAGGTGGCGTGAGATCATGAGTGATGGGCTGGTCGGGGATCAAGAGAATATTCCGGAGAGGTTACGCGAACGCGACCAGTGGGTATGCTGGCGGGAAGCAGAGCGGGACGGCAAACCGACGAAGATTCCGGTGACGCCAGGGGCTGGGGGGTTCGCGTCAGCAACAGAGTCGGAGACCTGGGCGAGTTTCGAAGCCGCACTCGACTACACCGAGACGGAGTACGCCGATGGCGTCGGGTTCGTGTTTACCGACGACGACCCCATCGTCGGCGTCGACTTGGACGACTGCCGTGGTCCCGAGACAGATGACGTCGACGACGCAGCGCTGGACATCATCGAACGACTCGACTCCTATACGGAGGTGTCACCGTCCGGTACCGGCTATCACGTCCTGATCACCGGCGAACTCCCCGAGGGGCGGAATCGGCGCGGGAGCGTCGAACTGTACGACACGGCACGCTTTTTCACCGTCACTGGCGACCACGTCGAGCGGACACCCACTCGCGTTGCACGCCGGCAGGACGCGCTCACAGCGATTCACCGTGAGTACGTCCAGGACATTGATCGCGACACAGCATCCGAGTCCGAGCAGCGTGATGGCGCTGACGACGAATCACCGACAACCGATACGGCCGACGTTGACGTCGACCTCGAAGACGAGGACCTCCTCGAGAAAGCACGCAACGCATCGAACGGCGAGAAGTTCGAGCGGCTCTGGAACGGGAATACGGTCGGCTACGACAGTCAGTCCGAGGCCGACATGGCGCTGTGCTGTTTGCTGGCGTTCTGGACCGGTGGTGACCGGATCCAAATGGAGCAGCTGTTCCGCCAGTCGGGATTGATGCGGGAGAAGTGGGACGAGGTTCACTACGCTGACGGGTCGACGTACGGCGAGAAGACCATCGAGCGAGCGATTGCGACCACATCAGAGTTCTACAACCCGGACGCCGGCGACGACGCCGCAGATTCCCACGACGCACCTGACAAGGTCACTGCTGGTAGTACGCCTGATGACGCAGACCGGAGTCGTGCGTATCTGGCGGAGAAAAACCGCTTGTTGAGCGAGCGCGTCGACGAACTCGAGGCAACACTCGAACAGAAGACTGAGCGGATCGAGACCCTCGAAGCAGAAATCGAGCGACTCACCGACGAACTCGCGGCCCGTGACGGGGAAACTGAGCAGTCCCACGAGGAAGACTCCGGTACTGCGAGCGAGACCGGTGATGACTCAGAGCCAGCCTCTCTGTTGAGCCGATTCTTCGGTGGTCGGTCTGAGTAGCGGCGGGGACTGAAACGCCAGGACAATCATCCCTATCTGAGGAAACTACTTCCGGAGCACTGGTTCCCTGAACGGAGGCGGATTACCCAACGCGCTCGTTATATCGTGCTCCATCCCCCACCCACCGCCCCCCGACGCCCGGTGACGATGACTCCTGCCGGTGGACCATCGTAATGTCCTGCGACTCGTCCTCGACGAGGCCGAAAAGTAGATTGCAGTACTGGGGGGCGAGTAGACAATTCCTCCACAGTAGCGTTTATTGCGCCGACCAAGGGTGACGGCGCTCAGTGCGATGGGCACCACCACGAGAGCCGTCGTGGTGTCCAGCCTGGTGTCAGCTGAGTGCAGTCACAGGAGAATCCATGTCCACGTTCAGTAACTCCGAGACAGCGAGTGCATCGCCGTCAGAAAACCACACGAGTCCACCCCGAGCTACCGAGGACACAGATTCGCAGCCGTCATGGCCAGACGGGGCAAGCAGCGAGGATGGAACACCAACGCTCAGGATGGACCAATGTCCGGAGTGTGGGAACCGTCGCTTCGTCTCGAAACTCCTTGTGTACGAGGTCACAGGCTACGACGAGGGGGGCGAACAAGATTTCCGCCGCCAGCATGTCCGGGCAGAGTTCGAATACACTTGCAGCGAGTGCCAGACGACACTCCGGACGCTTCCCGCAGAGCGCCGCGACTATTACGACGAAGTCGCGGTCCTCGAAATGGAACGGCGGGCAGCCCTCCGTGATCAACTCCGCCAGCTGGGGCAGCGGTGCTGGCGGCGTCTCGCAGCGCGAACGACGTGGCTGGCACTCGGACTCGTGACACTCGTGACCGGGCTCGTGATCGCACTCTAACAGCCCGAAGGAAGAGAGCTTCCTCGCTATCGACTCTTGCAATCCACCAGAATACGCAGGGGGTTATCGACGGTGGAGAGTTAGCCCATCAGCAGCAGGAGAGGTACGGTTTCGCGTACGTGCCCAGGAAAAGCAGGGCACAAACGGCCGGGCGAGCTGACTGCCCGTGGTCGTCGTTCGCGCCCGCAAAGGGGCGAGGCGTGCTCGAAGCGCGTCCAGAGCGTGAGCTTCCATGACTGGACCTGATATCCTCGACGATACGACAGACGACTACGAACGACTCGAAACCGAACTCGTTGCCCAGGACCGGGATGCGGCCCGGGTCTCGACGGCGGACGTCGACGAGCGGAGTGCCCGCCGTCTCGTTGGTGACCTCGTCGAGGACGATGTGGTGACGCCGGTCCCCGACCAGCGCGCCCTCGTTCACGAGCCGAGTGGCGAGGCGTTCGACTCGATCACCCAGCTCGCCGTGTTCCATCGCGGCTGGCAGGCCGCCACCGACGTCGACACGGAGGACGATTGATGCAGCAGACACTCTCCGGGTGTGCATTCTGCGATTCACCGCCCGGGTCAGATATGGGCGAGGCGCATACGTGGGGGAAAGACGACCGGGTGACGCACCCGATCTGCGTCGACTGTGCGATTCAGGAGCGACCGGATCCCGACGAGCAGGATCTCCACGCCTGCGATGGGTGTGGGCTCGTCGTCGACGCCCTCGCGGCACTCACGCGCTTTCGCGTCGAACTCGGGCAGCTCGAGGGAGCGCTCCAGCTGTGTGCGCGATGTAGTCCTGACGGGCCCGCGACGTACTGGACGCGAGATCTCGAATCACACGTTGTCGAGTAGCCGTTCAACTCGGTGGAGCGTCTCTCGGCGTCCATTCACATAAGGCCAGTAGTGTATCACTCGCCACACCGATAGTGTGAAGTACACGGACTTCGAACTAACTGCTATGACTCCTAATCGCGATCACATTCGTCCGGATGGTGGAATCGGCACGCTGAACCCGCCACCAATCGACGTACTAAACGAAGAAACGCTCGAGCCGGAGACGCTGGCCGAGAACGCGCCCCGACTCGAAACAGTCGTGGAACTGCTCAACCGCCCAGCACTGGCCCGCGTCTACGTCTACATCTGCTACTGGGGCCCGGTCGCTCCTCCCGAAATCATGGAGGCTCTCGATCTCTCGAAATCGACTACCTACGAGTACGTCGATCGGCTGGTCGACCTCGGCCTCGTCGACCGCGACGACTCGACGCGTCCCCAGCAGCTGACCGCCGACCCGATCGTCATCGTCGAGCAGTACGTCCCGATTGTCATCACGCCGACCGTCCTCCACGCCCTCGCGCTCCAGGAGGTCGACGAGGACGTCGAGTACTTCATGGACCGGTACGGCCTCGGGAAGCTCATCGCCGCGTTGCGCGGCGCTGGGCTCCACTTCGCGGGGACGACCACCCAGCGGATGGTCGCCAGCGACATCGACGTTCGCGAGACGGAAGCGATGATGATCATCTACGCGCTCAAACCCGCGCTGGCCGTCGGCCGGGAGCACGATCCATTCTTCGAGTACCTGTTCCCGGATGTGCATGACGAGATGGAGCTTCCCGATCTCGACGACGTGGCTGACGCTCCGACGCACGCGTCGGATCCCGATAGGTGAGTTCATCGGATGGGTCGAGACACGCCATTATCGGCTGATCAGGACGTCCTGGTCGATGCGAACATCTTCTACGCGATCGGCCAGCCCTCGAATCCACAGTACCAACGATTCCGAACCGCAGTCCAACACGCCGGCGTCGTCTGCAAACTCCCACGACGTGTGATCGGTGAACTCGGTGGCCCAGAGACCGACCGTGTCCGGACGGCACTCGACGAGGGCTGGGCTGAAATCATCGACGCACCCTCACCAACTGATGGGGACGCTGTCGCAGCAAGCGATATCACCAGACGGACCATCGCGAGCGAAACCGACCAGGCCGAGCACGAGGTCGAAAAGACGGACGCAATTCTTGCAGGGCTAGCCATTCAGTACGTCAGAGACCGCTCGACAACGAGTGTAGTTGTACTCACAGACGATCAGCCGGCCAGGAAGGGCATCGAGAACGCAGTCCGAGCGCAAGGGTACACGGACGCAATCACCGTCTACGGATTGGCGGACATCATCGGCGACGATCCCGGCGACTCGATGCGACTGATCTAGGTCAAGAGGCGACTGGTATTCGGAAAGCCCTCGGCCGCTCGGTATCCCGCGCCCCACGCTGCGCTCCTCGTTCCTGTGGTGCTAGCGGGGTCGGGGGACGTCCGAGACGGCCTCGCCCTTTCTGAGTCCACCAGGACATTGGCTGGTTCTCCGAGCGACGAACCCGGTTGAACGATGTTTCTCCACGGGCCCGCCCCGCTCGCCGCTGCCGCCCTCCGCGTCGCTCGCGACCGACCATTCCGGGCGTGCGGGCGCTCTCCGCACCGCCCGCGCCCGTTCCGGGCTAAAGTGCATGTGCCCTCGGCGCCAGCGCTTCACCCGTTCGGGTCCTTCGGACCTCGGCAAAGCCGACCGCGACGGACGTGGTTGCGTCGCGGCGAACGGGGAATGCGCTGGCCGCTCGCTTCGGGCGGGTCGGCGCGCGGTGCTGGATGGTCGTCTGCCTTGGGCGCGCTCTCGCTCGCGCCCACAGGGCGCTCGCGAAGGCGCGAGCGAGAGCGCGCAGATGGTTCTGTCGGTCGTTGTCGTCGAGGAAATCCGCGATGTTTGAGGCATCGCGGTGTCGGGCGCGTGAGCGCCTTCAGGAACCGGTGAGTTCCAATGTCAAGTAAGAACGTCTCCAGTGAAGTAGTTTCGGTCGATGAACAGGCTTTCGAGAAACACGATGACGTCGAGGTCAACGAGGACGGATTCGAGGTCGTCGACGAGACCCCGGAGTTCCGGGCGACGGTCGACATGGAAGTGCAGGCGAAAGTCGATTCCAACCATCCGGACGCGCGGGTCGAAGAAGGCCCGGATCACCTGTTCGGGAAGACTCTCGAACAGGAGGAGCGAATCGAGGCCCGGGAAGCCGAGCTGGAGCACATCAGTGCCCAGGCGGAACTCAGTCAGCAGGAGGGACGCGCGAAGCGGACGCGGGAGGTCGTCGTCGAGCAGTGTGGCCGGGACGAGCCCGAACCGGTGGAGTGCACGGATCCCCGAGAGAAGCTGACGCAGGAGGAACTCGCGGCGGTGAACAAGCAGGGGATGCGGATCAGCGATGAAGTGAAGGGCGGCTGGTCGAGAGCGGTCGTCGCGAAGCAACTGGCCGAGAAGGTGCAGCGCGGAGAGGACGTGACGAAGGCGGTGCTGGAGACCCTTGAGGAGTTGAAGGCGGCGCCGGGGGCGATCGTGCCCATCGCAGACGTGCCGGACGTCCCGGTCGGTGAGGTGACAGTTCAAGGAACTGTGCAGACCCTTTGGGAACCGAGCAGTAGCGCGATTCAGCAAGTCGGGCTGATAGCGGATGACAGCGGGAAAATCAAGTTCACCTGCTGGGAACGGTCGAATCAAACCGTGGTGCGGGAAGGCCAGACAGTGCGGTTCCGGGCAGCAGCGAAAAACTGGTACGAAGGTCGGTGCTCAATCGCGCTGACTGGGTGGTCGGATATCCACTTCCCAGAGCGCGGTCGGTGGTGGGAAGCATAGCCAGTCGGAGCACTCTTCTTTTTTTGCTGTGTGCCGGACCGACCCAGACCCCGCCACCCCACCCTCCGCTCCGTGCTCGCTCCCTACGGTCGCTGCGCGCGCAGCCACGACCTTGCGGACTAATAGAGGAGATCATAGACAGTCCCTCCAGAGGTCGAGATCAATCTATGCTTCCTGACGTGACTAGTACGTAGAGCGTATGGACTGAACGAGGTGGTTCACCAGCGACGAGCGGCTTCATAGGCTACTGTGGTTGGGAGGAGGACAACCAGTAAGACGAACGTGATTTCGCCTATTGTTGGGCCAGACTGCGTGAGGGCGCTATAGACATACAGTGCGGCGACAGCAAGCACACCGACAATAGCGGTGATGTATCGAGGATCACCCCACGAGGACGGAAATTCTGAACCAGACATACCTTTCGAAATTCCTGCTGGCATGATATATCTTCCCTCTGTATGCAACACGGAAATTCTATCGAGTACTGTAGGCTGGTCTCAGCGATCAATTCCCCGATATAACAGGGTGTTATATGTCGTGGCTATCAAAATAACCATATGCCAACAACTGTGGATAACGAGGAAGCCGACCGTTCACGCACAGAGTTGGCCGGGCTCGCAGCCTTGGGGCTCGCGTACGTGTTCGCCGGTCTGGGGTTGTTCTACGGACTTGCAATCGACTCAATGCAGGTGTTCACCGCTGCAGTAATCGCGATTTTAGTACTGCTGGCTGTTTCAATGGGCATCATCGTACGGAACGAACCATTTGTTTCCCGAGAGAACGTTGTGATTTCAGTCTGTGTATTCGTAGCGGTGGCGCTCTTCCTCGGATTGAGTACCTTCACTGCCCTTCCGTATACCGTGCTTGTTGGCGTCCTCATTCTCGTCGGCGTAATTATCCCTGGGCTGGTTCTTCAGTACGGACCGTCAATTGTCAATTGAGATGGTTCACTAAACACCCTGTAACTACCAATTAGAGTGGTCGGTCGATGTTATGGGATGAAAACAGGCGATGGTGAGTTGAGGGAGGCTTATCGTACATAGCGCTCGTTTGATAGAATCCAACTGTTCTCAGATACTGCCCGTTCGAACCGTTCTCTGTGGCTATACCTCGACGGCTACGCTGACTGCGTCTCTGCACGAGTTTTCCGGTACAAATAGACGAGCAGCCCTGGTACTCCCAGGAACCCATACGTGACCCCGCGAAGTTGCGGCGAGGACAATCCTCGTTTCACCGAATCCCGGTACACATAGTACCCGACCGTCGGCCAGAAAATCAAAAGATACAGCCCCATACGAACGAGGAGGCCGTTGTATGCAGTGAGCCAATCCATACTCACGCCGTCGACTGTTGTCGCCGAGCGACACGCCAGATCAGAACCCCGAGCCCGACAGCGACAGCGTAGCCGAGGACGATGAGCGGGTCACGTCCGTTCACGAGCACGTCGTAGAGCACGACGACCCTCCAAGCACACTCCCGACGATCAACCAGAGAAGCTGGCTGCCTTCGGTCTTCGCTTTCAGTTCGAAGCCAGTCACTAGACGGATCCCGACCATTACCGCTGCCAGCACCGCTGCTGTGAGGAGTGGTAATCCCAGCGCAGTGAGCGCTGTTGCCGCAAGCACATCTGTCGACGTGAGGATAAGCGACCAGCCAAACAGGCCGATGGCCAGCCAGACGACGCTCCGCCAGAGCTCCTCGTTGATGATTTCGCGCGTATCGGGTTTCATAACGGGAAAACTACGACTTGGGCACCAATAAATGTAGTCTGGTTGGGATTCAGACATCCCAGTCGATGAGGAGCCGGAGCGACGCGCCCCTTTTTGCTGGTGTGTACGCGGTCACCGCCACCTCCCACCACCTCCACGGTCCGGGCTGCTCACGGCGCACAGCGCCGTTGCGCGGCCGGGCTTTCGCCACCGCAGTCCATCGGTGTCAGCGACGTCCTGTGTGGTGTGTATTTGCCCCGTGATGGGTGAGGGGCATTCCGAGAGACGCGATTCGCGTGCGTCCCCTCGTGTGTATTCATGGCAATCAGAGACATCTACGAAACTGGCTTCGACGAAGACGTCCAATCCGACACGAAATCGAATCAGTGTCCCGAGTGCGACGGCCGGGTCACCACCAACGCGGTCGAAACCGTCTGCGAGGACTGTGGCCTTGTCATCGACGAGCAGCGAATCGACCACGGGCCAGAGTGGCGAGCGTTCGACGAAGATGAGCGCGAGCGCACAGGCGCTCCGTTGACGGCGGCACGACACGATCGAGGGTTGTCGACGGAAATCGGCCGCGGAACCGACGCGAACGGGAACGAACTCTCCGGGCGGAAGCGCCGGCAGCTATCCCGGATGCGACGAGAACAGTCCCGGGGTCGGTTTCAATCGAAAACCGAGCGCAATCTCGCCCACGGCCTCGGTGAAGTCCACCGGATCGCGAGCGCACTCGAACTGTCTGAGACGATCCGTGACCAGGCGTGTCAGCTCTTTCGGAGTGCGCAGAACGAGGATCTCCTGCAGGGCCGCTCAATCGAGGCGATGGCCGCCGCGAGTGTCTACGGAGCGTGTCGGTGCAACGGGCGGCCGCGAACGCTCGACGACATCACCGAGTCAGCGCGCGTCGAGCAATCGCGGGTGACGAACGCATACACGACGCTGAATACGGAACTTGGCCTGCCGGCCCAGCCCGTGTCGCCGAGTGCGTTCGTTCCGCGGTTGGCCTCGGAGCTCGACGTCTCCGATCAGATCCGGCAGCGGGCTCGGCAGCTGGCGGAAGCATCCGAATCGACCGGAGCAACCACGGGGGTTCGACCATCCGGGTTCGCCGCAGCCTGTCTGTACAAAGCTGGACGCGAAGACGGGCGGTGGCTCACCCAGTCGGACATCGCTGAAGTAGCGAACGTCTCAGTGGTCACCGTGCGGACCCACCGCGACACACTGGACGAACTGGCTGTCTAACGCCCACACTGCTGATTTTCGGTTGTATTTTGTTGTCTGATTGATGTGAGAGCCATTGTTTAAATCCGAAGACGAAGCATGATACGGCCAGATCACTCTATGACCGACCAGTACGCCGACTACGAAGCCCTCCGACCGCTCGGCGAAGCGACCCACGTTCCCGACGATCAACTCGCCAGTAGTAGTGGTGAGCCCCGGCGGCAGCGCTCCGGTGGCGTCGACGCGGGCTATCCAGACGGCCCGACAGCAGATGAGACCGAGTGCGCTTCCTGTGGAGCGTCAATCCCCGCTGGCCAGTCGAAGTGCCGGTTCTGTCTCACGAACCATCTCGAAGGAGCCGACGACCAGGACACATCGACTGCCGAATGCACTCTCCTCCACGTCGTCCAGCTGCTCGTTGAGGCGTCGACGTTCTACGGCGCCGTCGGGAAGGGATCTGCTGCGGCGACCCTCCTCGCGAAGGCAGATGATGACCCAGTCGTCGATGACTGCAAGCTAATCTACGACCTCGACGAGGAACCGGCCCCACAGCTTGTCGATCAGTGGCCCTCGCTCCCCTCGGCGACACGAGTCACGTCTGAATGTGGTACTCAGCTGCTCACGTCCGCTCGCAACCAGACATCGCCGCCAGAGACGACGACGTCGTGTCATGACGGCGAACACGCGACGTTTCTCTACGACGAAACCGGGAGCGCGGTTCGCACCGAAGAGGGGCTTGCAAGCCTTCGTGAGGACGCAGACGACGACTTCTGGCTGGTGCCAGCGATTGCGCTCCAGGAATCCGTTGACAAGACCGATACCGAACAGCCACGACGCGAGCGCCCAAACAGGACTCACCTCGAGTGTCGGGAATGTGATCGGGAGACTAAGCATCGATTCCGCGAATTCGAGGCTGTCCCCGATGATGAGTGGACCGGGCAGCCCATGTGGGAGTGTCAGCGGTGCGGGACACCTCGCTATGGACCCGAACCAGAAGCCGATCAATAGAGACGGAGTCAGTTTAACCAACGAACCCTGATATCGACTCGTTCTGTTGGTTAACTAGAGGTCAGTTCGTGATCACTCCCAGACTGCCCCGCTGACTGCTCGCCGGTGTTTTTTCGCGCCGGAAATTGGCGGAGGCGCACACATGGACCCACGAGACACCCCCGGCTATCGACTCCACCGCGCGCTCAGCAGTCTCACCAGTATCGACGCCGACCAATTGGAGCCCGCTGATCGAGAGCGAATTAGCACCGCGACGACGCTCCTCGAGCAGGTGGATGTTCTCACCCAACCGAATACGACATCAGACGGTGACGTCAACAGAGAATCCTGACAGTACGACGCGTCGACAGCGAATCGTCCTGTGGCCGTCACAGCGTGAGCGGTTGTTTGCCCCCTGAAGGGGTGCGGGGGCGCGAGACCGCTCCCGAGAACAACCCATGGCAACACTCCAAGCCGCAACGACATCGACCGGCGCGCTTGTAACAGACCCACAGGCCGTCCGCCAGCTCTGTGAGAACCACTGCTTCGGGACGCTCAACTGGGAAGTGAACGACGACAGCGAGCTCGTCATCTGGGGCTACGACAGCTTCGAAGTGTACGAGGCCCGTGAGAACGGTCTTCCTGATTACGACGGTGGCATCGTCACCCACGAGTTCCTCCGGTCGCTCGCGGAGTATCTCGAACCGGACGAAGAATTCGACATCCAGACAGCCGGATTTACCAAGTGCCGATTTCCCGTGCTGGCGAAACGGTACGTCATCCGCGACGGTGAGGTGCTGTACGCGGACCTCAGTTCCCCCGAACCGATCGACGAGTAGCGTTGTTCGTCCCCCGGGAGGGGTGCGGGGCGATCCAGTCGCGGTCGCCCCGTGAGGTGATTGCTCGATGGGACACCGCGCACTCGTTGCGTACGAACGAACTGACGGACAGTACACGCTCCACTACAGCCATTGGGGCGCAGCGAACCTGAAGCTCAAGCACCGAATCTCGGCTGAGTCGCCATTCGGTGGCGACGACACCGACTCCAAGTGGGCGAAACAGCTGCTGGCTGAACTGGGCGATGGCCTTGAGGCAGATGCGGTCGACGGCTACCTCGCTGGCGAGGACCGACCGTCGACGGTCGTCGAGCCGAAGCCCCGAGCCACCGGGCTCACCCTCGACGAGATCGTCGCTGACCATCTCGACTACCTCCACCACGAGGCGTTCTTCGTGGTGTCGCCGACGTTCGAGGTGACCGCCTACCGAACGCTGTGGTTCGGGTTGCAGTACGATTCGGAGACAGTCGAACAGGGAGAGACGGTCGGGAACGGCGCGCTTGCGACGGTGCGCTGGTACGACGGCGAGCCAGTCGGCGACGGCCACCTGCAGGGGCAGTTCGCGGCCCTCAAAGATGTCGTCGGCGACATGATCGACAAGGGCGTCTTCACACCGTCAACGGCGAGACAGTATCTGAAACGGAAGCTCGCTGAGCGGGTCGGAGACCGACAGGAGCTGCTCATTCCGACCGGAGAATCACCCTTCGAGACAGCGAGTCTCGGCAAGCCGTAACACCAATCTCTTAGTGGATATCGGGGGACGTCTAAGTATGTCAAATCAGTCTGAAGATGACGTTCGTGTTTGGCTTGTCGAACGGACGTACTCCGATGACGAGCAGAATCTGATCATCCTCACCTACGCAACGCCCGATGGCGAACAGTACTATCGGAAGGAGCGGGCGCTAACCTCATTTACCGATGTCCGAGATACGACGGCAGCAGTCGATGCTGAACTCGACAATCTTGGCATGGTCGATGAGCCAGACCTCCAGGAACAATACGCGGCCGAAGCGCAGCGAATGCAGGAGGTCCACGACCCGGACGACGTGATCTGATACCCGCCAGTAGACAACACCCCGGACCATGGGTTATGTCGTAGGAGGCCGTACACAAGATATGCGCGAACTCATCTTCGCACTCGAATACGAGCCGGGCTGTAACCGGGTGGCTGACGCTCTCGCCGACCACTCCGACGCCCGCGTCCGCTCGCTCTCGCTGCACGCCACTGCCGAACGTCTCTGGCGGGTCGACCATGCTACCGGAACACCTGGGGCGCTCGACGCTATCGAGGACGCCTTTCTCAACGGCGACTACTACGCTGACTGTCTCGCCACCGAGGACTGCAACGCCACACAGACCACCCGCGTCCTCGACCGCACGGACGACGCGCTCATCCTCTACTCAGATTGGGAGCGCACTCCGACCTGCGCCTCAGTCCCCCACATCGCTCGCGACCACCTCGGCGACGGCGTGCTGTTTGAGACTCGTCACGAGGGCCACCACTACACGTGGCGACTCATCCACTCCGGAGAGGGCGACGTGTCCGCGTTCTTCGACGCCCTCGAAGTCGCCGTCGGGGACTGCGCCCGGATGGAGATGCTCCGAACCGCGGACACGACTGCGTCGGTGGGGGGAAGCGACGAGACGCAAAGTGGTCTGTCGCCGGAGCAGGAGGCCGCACTCCGGGCAGCCGTCGAACACGGGTACTACGAGTCCCCACGCGAAGTCGACGTCGGCGAACTGGCCGAGCATCTCGACGTGCCGCGGTCGACGCTCACCTACCGGCTCCGCCGGGCGGAGGAACACTTGGCGAAGCAGCACGTCGCCGGGGAACGATTGCCCGAAGAGCCCCCAGCAACACGCTGACCCTTGATTTGGAATATTCCAACAAAGATATATCGAACTCCCGCTCCTACCGTGACGTGATGACAGAGAATCCGGACGCAGCGGGGGAGACGAGCGGAGGCGGGCAGCGGCGGGAGCTGACCGCTCGCCTCGTCGTCCCCGAGATGGACTGTCCCTCTTGCGCCCAAAAGGTGGACAAGAGCCTCCAGCGTGTCGACGGCATTACTGACGCCACGCTCCAGCCGACCACCGGCACAGCCAACGTCACGTACGACCCTGATCGGACTAGCGAAGCCGACGTCGTCAAGGCGATTGAAGGCGCCGGCTACGAGGTCGTCGGGGGCTCGGACGCCGAGGGCGATGATGAGGACAACCAGGCGGCCGATGGCGTCGACATCGCACCACCATCGGAGGTCTGGACGAGTCCTCGCGCGAAGAAGACGTGGCTCGGCGCGGCGTTCCTCACCGTCGGGCTCCTCTTCGAGTTCTTCCTCGCAGGACAGAATATCGCCATCGCAAGTGTCCTCGAGTACCCGCTCCACATCGCAGATGTCCTGTTCCTCGGCGCCGTCGCGGCCAGTGGCATCCCGGTCGTCCGTAGCGGGTACTACTCCGCGAAGAACCGGAGTCTGGACATCGACCTGCTAATGGGGACGGCCATCATCGCCGCGACCGGTATCGGCTACTTCGTCGAGGCCGCCACGCTGGCCGTCCTATTCAGCATCGCCGAGCTGCTCGAGGACTACGCGATGGACAGGGCACGGGACTCCCTGCGCGAGCTGATGGAACTCTCGCCCGACGAGGCGACCGTCCTTCGCGATGGTGAGGAAGTGACCGTTCCCGCCGAGGAGGTGGAGGTGGGCGAGACCGTGGTTGTTCGCCCCGGTGACAAGATTCCGCTCGACGGGACGGTCATCGAAGGCGAGAGTGCAGTCGACCAGTCGCCGATCACGGGCGAGAGCGTCCCCGTCGACAAGGCTGCCGGCGACGAAGTGTACGCGGGCAGCATCAACGAGGAAGGATACCTCGAGTTCGAGGCCACTTCGGCCGCCTCGGAGTCGACGCTCTCGCAGATCATCGAGATGGTGCAGGGCGCACAGGCGAAGAAGACCGAGTCCGAGCAGTTCGTCGACCAGTTCGCCGGCTACTACACACCCCTCGTCGTCGTGCTGGCAATCCTGACCGCCGCTATCCCGCCGCTGGTTATCGCTGATCCGGTGTCGGTGGACCTAGCCGGTTACGGGTTCACCTTCGCGGGCGACTGGCAGGCGTGGTTCATTCGGGGGCTTACTCTGCTGGTGATCGCCTGCCCGTGTGCGTTTGTCATCTCGACCCCAGTCTCCGTGGTGTCGGGGATCACCAGTGCCGCGAAGAACGGTGTCCTCATCAAAGGCGGCAACCACCTCGAAGCGATGGGTGATGTCGACGCCATCGCCCTCGACAAGACTGGTACCCTCACCAAGGGCGAACTCGTGGTCACGGACGTCGTAGCGCTTGGCGGTACGAACGACGAGACGGTACTCCGGCACGCGGCTGCACTCGAGCAGCGAAGCGAACACCCAATCGCCGAGGCGATACTCGAACGCGCCGAGAAGGATGCCGGCGATGACGTGCCGAGTATCGAGAAATTCGAGAGCATCACCGGGAAGGGGATCAGCGCAGACATCGACGGCGAGACGTACTATGCAGGCAAGCCCGCCCTCTTCGAGGAGTTGGGTTTCGACCTGTCGCACGCCCACCTCCGTGCCGACGGCGGCGCAGTCGCCGAAGTGGCCCACGAGCAGTGCGAACGCGAGGACTGCACCGACCTCGAGGACGGCGCGATCTCGCGGTTCGAGAATGAGGGGAAGACGGTCGTCCTCGTCGGCACGGATACCGAATTGATCGGCATTATCGCCATTGCCGACGAGGTGCGGCCGGCCGCCGAACGGGCGGTCGCACGGCTGCACGAACTCGGCGTCGCGCATGTCGTGATGCTGACCGGCGACAACGAGGGGACGGCCCGTGCGATCGCCGAACAGGTCGGCGTCGACGAGTATCGCGCAGAACTATTGCCCGACGAGAAGGTCGATGCCGTGGAGGCGTTACAGGCGGAGTACGGCGACGTGGCGATGGTCGGCGACGGCATCAACGACGCGCCTGCGCTGGCGACCGCTGAGGTCGGCATCGCGATGGGCGCGGCCGGAACGGACACCGCAATCGAGACCGCCGACATCGCGCTGATGGGCGACGACATCGGCAAGCTGCCGTATCTCTACGGGCTGTCGCACACGGCGAACGGCGTGATCCGTCAGAACATCTGGTCGAGCCTCGGCGTGAAGGCCCTGCTTGCACTCGGCGTCCCGCTGGGACTGGTGAGCGTCGCGGTCGCGGTCATCGTCGGCGACATGGGGATGAGCCTCGGCGTCACCGGGAACGCGATGCGGTTGTCACGAATCGCGCCTGAACGCATGGACAGTAAGACTGGCCAAGAAACGGGTGCCTGAACCCATGAACACTAGCGAGGAAGGCAGTGCCACCTTATGCAGAACTGTACCACTCGTCGAACGCGAGAGCAACGAGCTCTCTGAACCCCTTCGGGCAGGTCCAACTGCTCGAATCCCGTCTCCCGAGAACGGGGACAAGAATAACCGTTACTCCGTTTGAAGTATTCCACAATAATGAACCCCTTCAATGCGATCCGCGAGTTCGAAGCCGATGGAACGACCTACAAGAT
This sequence comes from Halorubrum sp. Atlit-8R, assembly GCF_003666025.1. Lineage (NCBI taxonomy): Archaea > Methanobacteriati > Methanobacteriota > Halobacteria > Halobacteriales > Haloferacaceae > Halorubrum > Halorubrum sp. Atlit-8R. Next base: position 92,873 of record NZ_QPLV01000007.1, on the reverse strand, counting down.
GGCCGACCTCACCGTCCTCGAAGAGGAAGGCCTCTGTGAACTTGATAAACTCCCGGTTAGCATCCGTGTCATGCTCGAATCCGTCCTCCGAAACGCCGATGGGGAGGACATTACCGAGGACGACATCCGTGACCTCGCTGGCTGGCAACCGGACGTTTCCGACGCCGACATTCCGTTCCAGCCGTCCCGGGTCATCCTCCAGGACCTCACAGGCGTCCCTGCCGTCGTAGACCTCGCGGCGCTCCGGTCGGCCGTCGACCGCAAGGACCGCGACCCAACTCTCGTCGAACCCGAGGTGCCCATCGACCTCGTGATCGACCACAGCGTCCAAGTGGACTACTTCGGTAGCGAGGACGCCTACGAGAAGAACGTCGAACTGGAGTACGAGCGCAACAGCGAACGGTACCGGGCACTGAAGTGGGCGCAAAACGCCTTCGACGACTTCAGCGTCGTCCCACCTGGAACGGGAATTGTTCACCAGGTGAACCTAGAGTATCTCGGGCAGGTCGTCCACGAACGCGAGCAGAACGGCGAGAACTGGCTGCTTCCGGACACGCTCGTCGGCACGGACAGTCACACGCCGATGATCGGCGGCATCGGCGTCGTCGGCTGGGGCGTCGGTGGCATCGAGGCCGAAGCCGCGATGCTCGGCCAGCCCATCACGATGAACCTCCCCGAAGTCGTCGGCGTCAAACTTACGGGTGAACTCCCCGAGGGTGCGACAGCGACCGACCTCGTACTGCACGTCACCGAACTGCTCCGGGACGTCGGCGTCGTCGACCGATTCGTCGAGTTCTACGGCCCCGCCGTGGAGACGCTGACCGTCCCTGACCGGGCGACCATCGCCAATATGGCCCCCGAGCAGGGCTCGACCATCAGCATGTTCCCCGTCGACGAGGCCACCCTCGACTACCTCGAACTGACGGGCCGCGACGAGAAACACATCGAACTCGTCCGGAACTACCTGGACGCCCAGGGGTTGTTCGGCGAGCAGAATCCCGAATACACCGAGACAGTCGAACTGGACCTCTCGACAGTCACTCCAAGCCTCGCCGGCCCCAAGAAGCCCCAGTCCCGCGTCGAGATGGGTGACATGCGGGGCCACTTCCGGGAGTTACTCCACGGCGAGTTCGAAGAAGCCCTCGATGAAATCGATGAGGAGGCGCTGGCCCGGTGGCTCGGAGAGGGCGGCAACACCCAGGCCGAGTTGACCGGAGAACCAACCGACGCCGAACGAACTGACGGCGGCGTTCAACAAGCGGGCGACACTGAAAAACAGAATCTGGGACCCCTCACGAAGCGCGCTACAGTGAACCTCGACGGCAACGAAATCGAGATCGGGCACGGGAGCGTCGTCGTTAGCGCCATCACCAGCTGTACGAACACGTCAAATCCGTCCGTGATGCTGGCAGCCGGGCTCCTGGCGAAGAACGCCGTCGAGCGCGGCCTCGACGTCCCGGACTACGTCAAGACCAGCCTCGCACCCGGCAGCCGCGTCGTCACCCAGTACCTCGAAGCATCGGGACTCTTGCCGTACCTCGAAGACCTGGGTTACAACGTCGTGGGCTACGGCTGTACGACCTGCATCGGAAACGCAGGGCCACTCCCCGAACCGATTGAGACCGCGATCGACGAACACGACCTCTGGACGACGAGCGTACTCTCCGGGAATCGGAACTTCGAGGCACGCATCCATCCAAAAGTGCGGGCGAACTACCTCGCCAGCCCACCGCTGGTGGTGGCATACGGGCTGGCCGGTCGGATGGACATCGATCTGGAGCACGACCCGCTGGGGTACGACGAGGACGGCAACCCGGTCTATCTGTCGGACCTCTGGCCGGACAGCGACGAGATCCACGAAGCCGTCCACGACTTCGTCGACCCGTCGATGTTCGAGGAGAAGTACGCCTCCGTGTTCGAGGGCGACGAACGATGGGAGGCGTTGGATGCGCCGACTGGCGAGGTCTACGAGTGGGACGAGGACTCGACGTACATCCGGGAACCGCCGTTTTTCAAGGACTTCCCACTGGAGAAACCTAGCGTCTCCAACGTCGAGGATGCACGGTGTCTGTTGACACTGGGTGATACGGTGACGACCGACCACATCAGCCCCGCAGGACCGTTCGGCTCGGACCTCCCCGCCGGGCAGTGGCTGATGGACCACGGTGTCGAGCCTCACGAGTTCAACACGTACGGTGCCCGCCGGGGCAACCACGAGGTGATGATGCGGGGGACGTTCGCCAACGTCCGCATCGAGAACCAGATGCTCGACGACGTCGAAGGCGGCTACACGATTCACCAGCCGACGGACGAGCAGACGACCGTGTTCGAGGCCAGCCAGCGCTACCACGAGGAGGGGACGCCCCTCGTCGTGATGGCGGGCGAGGAGTTCGGAACCGGCTCGAGTCGTGACTGGGCGGCGAAGGGAACCGACCTCCTCGGCGTTCGCGCAACCATCGCCGAGAGCTACGAGCGCATCTACCGGGACAATCTCGTCGGGATGGGCGTGCTGCCGTTGCAGTTCCAGGACGGCGACTCGTGTGAAGCGCTCGGACTAGACGGGTCAGAAGTCTTCGCTATCTACGGGTTGGACGACGGGCTGGAGCCGATGGCCGAGTTGACGGTGACTGCGGAGCGGTCGGACGGGTCGTCGGTCGAGTTCCCGGTGACGGCCCAGGTCGGGACGCCCGCCGGTGTGCGATATGTTGAACACGGCGGTATCCTGCACTACGTGCTTCGGCAACTTCTGACCGACTCGTGACGCGTTCCGGGTGAAATCGCGTAGGATCGACTGCTTTCAGGTATCTGGTTTTGTATTTGGAACTACTTAGAATCGAAAACAGCAGTACTGTGTTGAGGAGAAGTCCGATTTGGTTGCGATCCTCATTTCATTCCAAACACATTCAGCCGTAAAAGTTCCCTTCTGTTCTAATCAATCACACACCCAATATAGCTCAAGCCACTCATACTACGTTCAGCCATTCACACAGCCTCAGATGCCAATCATCAGTTATGAGTTCTCATGAGAGCCGTGTTTGTTATTGCACCGGCGATGGGTGCCGGCGCAGCAGGAGCGAGCGAGCAATCACTCCCGATGCGTCGGCGTTTCGAGGTGTTCGAGATGCATATGGTGATTTACGCACTGGTAGAGGCATCGACGCACGACGACGCGCTGGTCACCGGAAAGACGGTGTTCGATCGCCTGGTCGGCGCGGACCCACATGCCGGCGCCGTCTTCGACTACTATGTGACCTTCGACGAGGAGGACACGTCCGTTGCGGGGAAGGCACGATGGGGGGAGTTGCCGACGGCAGCCCCCGTCGACTCCGATGACGGCGAAGACCTGCTCGAGCGTGGCTGGGAGGCGACGAAGGAGGAATTCGAGCGTAATCTCGACCGGGTGAAAGAGGCCATCGAGGAGCTCTCCAACGAGGAGATCATGCGCGACGAAGATCTCGCTCGGCACGCGTTCCACCAGGTCGGTGCCTACGACGGGCCAACGATATTCCTGTACAACGAATATGGGAACGGTATCCGTCACCGTGACCACCTGGATCGAGTGCTGGAGGAGAGCGAGGAGCTCTGGATCGTGCCCGCCGACGTCCACTTCTAACAGATGTCCCGGATCACAAATTGGAAGCGCGAGAGCCGCACACCCACACTCGCATACCGGAATACCGAGACCGGCGCTCGGGCTGTCCTACACCGAGCCCCGGACTCGTACCGCTACAAGTGGCGTGGCGCAATCCTCGTCGACGGCTACCCAGTGTGGTCGCGGGGGTACGAGACGAAAGACGCGAACGCGTTCAGGAACGTTCTCCGCGACCAACCTGCTCCCGAGATGAGTTGTCGGGAGTGTCTGGACGGTGACGTGGTCGTCGGTGATAAATCGGCTGACGGTGCGAAGGTCCAGCGCTGGTTCGAGTGTCGGAACTGTGGGTACGAAGCGCCCTCAAGGATCGTGTACGGCGCCGAGCGCTGAGGGGACATCCCCGCCTTTACCGTGCTAAATATCGGTTTCGTCGAGAACTTTTCTATCGGAATTGTTCCGCTGGTCTTCCAGCCAAGTGCCGATATCTGAAGGAGACTTACTATCAAGTGTTCTATTTAATGACTTTGCACGAGAATTGAATGCCTTCTGTTGGAGATTGAACTTGTCCTCGTTATTCTTTTTGAACGTTACCAGCACAAGCGCGATGTTGTGTTCGTCACCGGCAAAGTACCCAGAAAACGCTCTCGCACCGCTACCATTTCTAGGAGACCATTTGAACTGCCATAAATCACTCTGCAGCGGTTTTGCAAAAGCGGCCTCAGGGCGCCAAGCATCAAGAAAATCCGTGATTTGGTTTTCCAGCCGTGTCGCCATATGATTCCCCATCGCATCAAGATTCGTCAGAGCTGGCTCAAAGAACACGACGTATCGTCGGCCCATCTATACGAACAGCAAGCAAACAGGAGTAATAAAGGCGAGTGTTAGAATTCGGCCTCAAACTCGTCTTCGTCAGGCAGCATCTCAAGTGCCTCCTCAGGAGAAACAGCTTCAGGAGACTCATTATCGGCTTCGTCTCCGGCTTCTCCGGCCGTGGGAGCGGACATACAAAACCATACACAGTGTGGTCTGATAAACCTTTGCCAGCAGTACAGCACCAATCGACATCCCTCACGGCGAATGACGTTTATTTGTGGGCCGGGATGGGTGGCCCGTCTCAAGCGGGCCAGATCCACAGATGAGTCTGGAAGTCATCGACCGCCACAGCGAAGCACTGTTCGAGTTCCTCTGGTGTCCGGTCTGCGGGCACGAGATATTCAGTCACATTCCCTTCGAGGGAGTGTTCTGCAAGAACTGCAACACGCAGGTCATCCTCCGGGAATCCAGAGAAGACCGTGGCTACGAGGAGGCTGTGCTCGCGTGCTTCGACACCGACTCGACGTGGAACCTTCACGTCGACGAGAAGTTCCGTCGTGACCTACCCGATGGATCGGCACGGGTGAAAATCCTCGGCGCACCGGGGGCCTACAAAGTCGACTGGTGGAGTCCAGCACCTGGGGAGGATTGGGAGCCGGTCGAGCGTGGTGAATTCGACGACGTGGAGGAACCAGCCGATATCTCCCATCTCGCGTAGGGGCAAGCAGTCCCTGTGACTGTTTTTCACCCCCTGAGGGGTGCGGGGGTGCTCGAACGAGTAGCTCCCGAACAGACCGATGAGTAGACCTAGCGACACACACTCGATTGAACAGACACGCCCAGCGAGCGGCTGCGACATCGTCTACGTCGGGTATCGGCAGAGCGGGCAGGCTATCGTTGAGAAACGTCCCGGCCAAGAACGGCTCACACCAGAACGGAGTCTCGCGCTGGTGAATCACAGTCCCTCGGGATTCGAATGGGGATATGGTGGTAGTGGTCCGGCACAACTCGCGCTCGCACTCCTCCTCGACTACACGGGAGACGAGGCGTTCGCCCTCGACCACTACCAGGCATTCAAAACCGAGGTCGTGAGCCAACTGGACTGTGCTGGGTCTGCTGGACGCTGGCGACTCACCGGGCCCGAGATCGACGCAGTCCTTCACGAAACACCCGGCGAGCCGGCCGCACCGTCCATCTAAATACCAATCACCGAAAGAAATCCATGTCAGAACATACCCAACCATCTCGTACGGATGGCGAATCGGCTGAATCGAGCGAACAGACGACACGAACGGAGTACGTCGAACGAAGTGACGTCGGCGTCTCCCTCACCGTAAAGCTCAAGCGTGGAACCGGTACCAGAGATCAGGACGAGGTAATCGCGAAAGCGAAAGGCAAGACCCTCGAAGACGCTCGCGAGGACATGGAAACCCTCAGAGAATACATCCACGATCTCGCGGAGGACGCTCGCCAGATCCAACCCGAGGAAGAAGACGGGTAACGGCGAGGGGAGTTTTTTGTCGCCTCAGCAGTGGCGGAGGCGATTATCAGTGAGCAATCCAGACGGTCAAACAACAGACGAAGGCGAGCTTTCGCCAGAACAACGGCTCGAGCCATCGAATACGCGACTCATCAACGCTGGTATCGTGACGATCAACGATATGGAGACGCTGCGAGCCTGCGTCGCCTACGAGAACGCGAATCAGCAACGGGTCCAAATCCTCCGCCGGCTTGAACAGCGGGCCAGCGAAATCCGCGCACAAGACGATTGACCCAACGCCCGGAGGTGTCTGTCGGAGCCTCGGTGGGTGGAGGCTCAATCCAGATGAGCGATCGACCAGAGATCGAGATTCAACGACAGACCGCATTCCGTGACGATGGCCAACTCGAAGTAACCGAAACAAGCGTTGAGACCTCGCTTGAGGACTTCGGCGCTGACGTGGATCATCGTGACCGGGATTCGCGTCTTGATCAGCCTGAGGCGTGTGAGTTCGGCGTCGACGATCGACCCGAAGTTGAGCAAACATCCGAGGGTGAGCAGTCCAGTCTTTTCGCCGACACAGCCGAGGACCAGCAGACGCTCGCCGGCGACGACGCAGCTGCTCGCTGTCTCTTCGAGGAACAACGATGACACGACTCACCAATTGGACGCGAGAGAGCCGTACTCCGACCCTGGCGTACCGAAATATAGAGACCGACGCGCGAGCAGTCCTGCACCGAGCGCCGGACTCGTACGTGCATAAGTGGCGGGCGGCGATTCTCGTCGACGGCTACCCGGTGTGGTCGCGCGGATTCGCGACGAAGGACGCCTCATCGCTTCGGGACGAACTCGAAAAGCGCCCCGAGCCCGACCTCCGCTGTCCAGAGTGCCCGAACAACGAGGTCGTCGTCGGCCAGAAGAGTGCTGACGGCGCCAAAATCCAACGATGGTTCGAGTGTCGGGAGTGTGGCTATGAAAGCCGCTCAGCAATTGTCTACGGCTCTGAGCGCTGATTTGCAACGGGGGAGAGAACAGGCGACGGACCAGTCATTGAACGATCAGTATCTGACCCCTCCGGCCACGTCGCGTACGTCAGTGACTGGCTCTAGACCCGCGTTTTCAGCGGTGTGGCTCCTTGGGTGTGCTCGTCCGGTGTGGTTTGTCGGCCCCCAAGAGGGGTGCGGGGCATCCGAAGCCCCGCGTTCGACCTATGGAGATCGATTCGAGCACCCATCCAAGAACGGTAGTACAGGATGAGAGTAATCACAGCCAGTCTACAGCAGACGACGTCGAGTACGTCGGCATGCGCGTCGACGGAACGCCGGTCGTGCTAAAGCTCACCGAACACGAGCGCCTCACCCCGGATCGGAGCCTCGAGCTCGTACGACACAGCCCGGCGGGATTCGAGTGGGGCTACGTGGGGAGCGGGCCGGCGCAGCTCGCCTGTGCGCTCCTCCTCGATTACTATGACGACGAGAACGTCGCTCACCAACACTACATCCAGTTCCGAAACGAGGTGATCAGTCACTTGGCGTGCGATGGGCCGGCTGACTGCTGGCATCTTACCGGCGACGACATCGAAGCTGCACTCGGCGAGTTCAACGACCACCACGCCCTCACGCCGGATGGTGGCGACCCGTCGGCGTCGCTGCCGGCGAATTGGAGTGTCGTGAACCGGACAGATCGGACGGTCTTCCAGCGCCAGGACATCGACCACTACGTCGTCCTTGGCGAGGGAAGCGAGGACTGGCTACTCATACTCTGTGCGCAGGGTGATCGCGCGTATCCGGCTCCGCTCGATCATCGAACCCTGCCGGTCGACGCTGATCCTGCCCCTGCCGTCCAAGAACTCATCGCCGAGAGCAACGACCTCGTCAAGCCGGACGAGGAGGCCACCTGATGGACGCTCTTCGTCTCTCCCGATCCACCTACCAGCTGATCGAACGGGCTGTCGAGGCGCTGGAGTGCATCGGCCGGGAACTCGAACGATACAACGACCGGCACGAGCGCGACAACGAGCGAACAGCGAGGAGAGACGTAGACAGGCCAGATCGTGACGAATCATGACCGGTGAAGTGACGCTCGACGAGTTCGAGGCCGAGACGTCGTCCGGTGTGTCCCGCTCGCCCTCACTTGAAGACCGGCTTCTCAGCCCGATCTCGCCGTCCGTGGGGCTTCGACTGATTCCCGGTCGTGGTGATCCGTTCTATCTCCAGAATCGAGGCACTGAGCGGTATCTCTTCTGTGACGAGCACGACCGATGGTTCATACTCCAACCGTCGGCAAAAGCGTCGGAAGAGGCGTTCGTCCGCTGGGTGTATCTCCCAACGGACAAGCCCGAACGGCTAGCGCGGTCGGCTCTTCGTCGACGGACGGTGATCGGGTACGACTACGTTCGGCGGTCGACCGCCCCAGACCCGATCAGATCGACGGTGACCGCGATGTTCGTCACCGAACGCTGGCCCGAGATGACCTACGAATGTGGGTCCTGCGAGGCGCTGTTCGACACACCACGAGAGCACGCTCTCCACTGCTGGGAGGCCCATCCGTGGGTGCCGAATCCGGAGCAGGTACGCCGGCACCGGCAGCCCGACGAGTGAGTTCGAGAGTTGAAGACAGGTGTCGGGATCGTCCAGATGATTAACCAACAGCGCTGGATTCTTGGGCAGAGTGTTGGTTAAGAGGTGCTGTTTTTGCGCCCGTGAGAGGGGCGCAGGGCGCGTGATGAGAGCGCCGTCGCGGTTGATGAGTCCGATTTCGAGGTGACCCAAATGAAAGATCCAGAAACCAGCACCGTATTCGCCGGCGTCGACGGACGAACCGACACAGAACTACCCGAGTGGTACCGCCAGAAGAAGACGGTCGACGATCCCGAGTCCTTCGCCGAAGCGGTTCGCGACCTCCCCCAGGCCGTCGAGACAACCGTGGCCTATCAAAACCCCTATACCGACGAGTGGGTCGAGACGGAGCGATTCAACGCGCTCGTCGAGCCGGGTCGGGCTCGCGACCAAGCGACGGAGAGCGAGCCTGAAACTGACCCCCTCTTTCACGTCCCGACAGACAGTTACTCGATCATCAATCCGGTCGATGTCTACCAGCCCCTCGAGGACGTCCTTCGCGAGGAGACCATCGAAGACACGTCGCTCGGGGACGTGATGTTCGGCGAGATTCGACGCTACCGGGGCGGTGGCGAGGTCCACATGGACGTCATGTTCGACGGCCTCGAGGTGCGCCTCCCGGGCCGCTCGGACCCGATTACGATGGGTGTGACCTCCGGCTACGACTTCTTCGGCGAGCACGCGGTCTACGTAGAGGGATTCGCTCAGGACGGGTACTGCTCGAATTCGATGCGCTCGCTCACCGATAAGGAGGTCATCAAGCACGTCGGGGACGTTCGGGACTTCCGGACCTGGTGGGAAGAGATTCTCGCACAGGTCGAGCTCGTCGCTGACGATCTCTTCGAGTTCATCCGAGATGCGCAGGAGATTGATCTCGAGTTCTCCGAGCTCCCGTTCACCGTCACCGAATTTTACAGCCTGCTGGGATTCCCGGACTATCTCGCAGAGCGTGCTGCCGAGGACGCCGAAGCGAACGCAGCGTCGCCGTTTGCAATCGATATGTGGACGCTGCACTCCGGCGCGACATACGCGCTCACCCACTTTTTCCAGGGGAAAGAGGGCACGTCCCTCGACCAGTACGTCCGCGTTGCGAACGACATCCTGTTCAACCCGGAGGGCACCATCGAGCGCGTCGAACGAGCCTACGAGGAGCAGCTGGAGGCGGACGGCGACGACGGGTCGCAGGCGTCGCTCGCCGGCGAGCGGGCGCTCGCGAGCATCGAGCGTGTGAACGAAGACCTGCAGGCCAACGTCGAGCAGTTCGAAGCACGTGAAGAGGCGCTTCGCGAGCGGTTCCAGCAGGTGACGAACTAGCGCAGTCATCCGTTTTCGCGTTTCCATATGGCAAACGAAAACGCCCACCAGCAGTGTCCGGTCTGTGATCGCCGAATCGCGAGCGTGACAATCGTCGGGCCGAGTGAAGCAGTGGTCACGCCGTGCGGGCATCGTATCGTTCCCCACCGACTCGACTGAAGGCCTGACTCACCGTTGAGCGGACACGGTGGCTACGTCGTCTCTATATTAACCAACGATGTGCGGGTTCTGGAGACTAGTGTTGGTTAATAGCGGACTGCGGCTCCGTTTATTGCCCCTCAGAGAGGGTGCAGGGCGGCTGGATTCGCCCTCGCAGCCCATGTTCATGTCGCTCGAAATCAACTCCAGCAGCAGTACTGATCGCGACATCACCGCTGCCAGACAAGCCGACGTCGTGGCGTTCCTCCATCGAGCGCCGTTCGCTCTGGATGCGTATCGGCTCGGATTCTTGCCTGGGTTCCGAGAAGACTGTGGGTACCAGCAGACCCAGTATCAGGACCTGAACATCCCCGTCGGGATGCTCGATAACGACTTTCGGAATCCCGATCTGGATCGGTACGTCGCCCGATTTTTCGAATACGAACCCAAGGTTGGCGTGATCGGAGATGTGTACGAGGGAGACGACGTCGACAAGTACGTGGCCGCTGCCCGCGAAGTTCAGGCGAGTTATCCCGACGCAGAACTCATCATCGTCCCAAAGTGTCGCGAGGTGATCGACACGATCCCGAACGACCTTGTGCTCGGCTACTCGCGGGGGTATGCCGATCGAATGGCGCACGAGTTCTCCGAGCCGACCGACTGGCGTGGCCGTCGTGTTCACATCTTGGGGGGCAGCCCACCGAAACAGTGGGACGTTATCCAGCAGTTGACCCGACCGACACTCACGGACGACCCACCGGCCGACATCGTCGGCCTCGACTGGAACGGGCTGCATCGCGGCGCGCAGTTCGGGGAGTTCTGGACAGCTGATGGATGGGATGATAGCGGACGTGACGCCTCCCACGTCACAGTTCGGAAGACAGTCCGACACAGTCTCGCCCGGATCAAGGCCTTCTGGCAGTCTCACGGCGTCTGGCCTGACTCGATACCACATAGCGACATCCTCGAAATCGAGTACGAGGGTCCGTCACCAACCGATCTCGATAGCGCTGTGTGTACCGAATGCGAAGCGAACGTCTGGATGACTCGGCGCGGTCCCTTCATCGCTGAGTATGATACCGGCGTGCTCTGTGGCTACTGCAGCTACGAGTGCTACTTCTCACATCGCCATCGGAGCAACCTCGAAGAGATCGCCGGCGAGCAGAGCGTGTACATTCCGCCGGCGTGACGCCACGAGTGGTTTTTCGCGCCCCGGAGGGGGCGAGGGCTCGATCCAAAAAGTCCTCCGAGAAGGTGATTTTCCGTGAGTCAACAACAGCGTCCGAACGACGTCTCGATCGACGACATTCCAGTCGACGTATCGAACACCCAATCAGGCGAGGTCGACCCCGCCGAGGTACCCGAGGCAATCCGATCGATCACTCGTGGACTCGCAAGCGAGCAACCGCCGACGAATCCGCTCGTCGTCCTGAAGGCCGCCCGCTGGTGGTATATACATGGCAAGGGCGGAACCGATCCCGCGTTCCAGTGGGCGATCGAATGGGTTCGACACCTCGCGACAGACACGCCGAGCGATGTCGACCAGTTCGACGCGTTCCTTGAGTACCTCGTCACGGTCGGCTTCGCTGACGAGAAAGCAGCGCTCCGATAGCAGCCCCGATCTAAACCCCCCGAAGTCGCGCCGATGTTTATCGTGCGCCCCCGAGGGGTGCGGCGCGTCCTGACTTCTCCGAGACGTCGTCGTACTCGATGTGATGCAATCCATGATGACAGCCAGTGAGTCGGGGGTCTCGTTCGAGGAGACCGACACCCGACACGACAAGATGCACAGTACGATCGAAGACTGGATCGACGATCTCGTCGCAGACGTCGACGAGGCAAAAGCCAGCCAACAGTTCCAGGAGTGGCTCGATGTCCAGTCCCGATTCCATGACTACTCACATCGCAACACCCTCCTGATCAAACTCCAGTGTCCCGAGGCGACCCGCGTGGCGGGCTACAATACGTGGAGATCGGAGTTCGACCGGCACGTCCAAGAGGGCGAACAGGCGATCTGGATCTGGGCACCCATTATTACGAAGCAGTGCCCCGAGTGCGAGAACTCACCGAGCTACCACGAGCAAAGTGACTGTGACTATGACGAGACATCGCCCGAGGAGTGGTCGAAAGGACTGGTTGGATTCAAACCAACGGCAGTCTTCGATGTGTCTCAAACCGAGGGCGAACCGCTACCCGAGCTGGAAACCGAGGCAGCTGGTGACGCCGACGACCTGGTGCCAGCGCTCCTCCATGCGGCAACTACTCTCGATATCGACGTCCGTGTCGTCGACGCTGCCGAGTGGGAGCATGGCGACGCGAAAGGCGTCTGCAAACACCGGACTCTCCACGAATGCCAACCCGTCGTCGAAGCGAAAGCCCGCTCAAATCAGGCCGATCTCGCCGTGACGTTGATTCACGAGTACGCCCACGCACTGCTCCATTTCGATGTCGACGACGAACCCGAGCGTGCAAAACGCGAGGTCGAAGCCGAAGCCGTTGCGTACATCGTCGGGCGGTATTTCAACCTAGATACGAGCGGATCAGCGTTCTATCTTGCCGCGTGGCAGGACGACGATGCGGAGAGCATTCAGGAGCGACTCGGCCGGATCAGTTCGACCGCGCAGGAGGTCATCGGGACAGTTGTAGACGGCTGAACACCTCCTTCCCGGCTGTTAACCAACGCCGGAGGGTACTATCCCACTCTGTTGGTTAATTCGTTCGGCGTCCCGACCCCGTGTGTTTCGATCGGTCCCGAGACATACCCATCGACAGTCGATGTTATCGTTCAGAATCGATTCGGCGCTGCTGGTCACGAAGGAACTCAACGACGGCATCGATATCCTGTTCGGGAACCGTTTGCTGTTCGAAGACCCCTTTGAATGCGTCCGCGAAATTCTCCGACGTGAGGCGGTTGAGGACAGTCTCGATGCGACCAGCGAGCTTCTCGGATTCTCCGCGATGCAGATGAGTCGCGATCCGGTCGAAATCCGCGCCAGCAGCCAGCACCACCAGATCCCGGGAGTCTGCCTTGCGGCCACTGTGAAGTTTCACGGCAAACAGCAACTCCCGTTCCGGAATCCTGGCTGTTACCGGGCGCCCGGTTCGCAGTTCCTGGGTGACGGAGTGCTGGGTCAGATAGCGATACGACCATTCAGCTTCCGTCTGGCGACAGCCCAACGCGTCGACCATCGCGTCGAACCGGACCGGATTCCCGATGTCCTTCTCAAACCGGATGGTACGGCCCTCGTAGAGCTCGTTTCGCTCGACATCGGCCGTTTTCTCGTAGCCGCGGTCGGTGAGAAGGTCCGTGTAGTCGTCGACCGCTTGGGCCGGAATGACGACGTCGACGTCCGTGGTGAAGCGTTGATTGAACGCCGCGATCGCCCACCCACCGACGAGCACGTACGGCAGGTCAGCGTCAATGACGGCCTCCAGGGTGTCCAGCAATTCATCTTCGCGTTCACCGAGGCTCATGCATTGAGACGCGGATCCTCGTGGGACGCGTCGATATCGCGGTCGTACTCGTCGGCGATCATCTCCAACGCCGGTTCGTAGTTCACCCGGTACTCCAACATGTGCTCGATTGCCTCATCCAACGGAATGACGGGATTGCCGTCGACCCACTCGCGAGTGATCTCCCCACTCGTCGGGAACAACACGTACGAGACGGTCGCGTCGTAGTCGCTCGCATCCGGCCGCTCTTCGATCCGGCTCGGAATCCCGAACTCATCGAAGAACGCCGTCCACCGTTCGATATCCCGGTCGGCGACCTGGATGAAGATCGGGTAGTCGTCGTGGCCGCGGGCGATCTGATAGCCGCCGTGGGTCCAGACGTAGACGCTGTCGATTTTCGTGTACGCAAAGGGCATCCCGGCGAAGTGCGGAATGACGTAGCCATCGCCGATCGAAGGGGGAACAGCGCGAGAGATGGCCGCGACGAGATCGTAGTAGCGATCCCTGACAGCGTAATTCTCGATGTAGACGCCGTCCTCACGTCGGATGAAGCCTGCGTCATCCAACCGCTCGATCCAGTCGTAGACCCACGAGTAGGAGCCGTCGATCTTCTGGGCGATCCGACGGATCGAGTCGCCCGGCCGGGCCGCGACCATAATTTTCGCCGCGGTCTCGTCGACGTACTCCATCATCGATAGTTATCGGTATCGCATCTAACTGTATTAGTCTTGTCCCCCGTATTCCCTTATAAAGTTATCTCTATACAGACATACCCTCTTGGCTCAGGTAATCCGATCCGGCGCAGCATTCGAGCAGAGAGGGATTAACCAACAAAGGATATGACTGATCGCTATTTGTTGGTTAAGTTTTTCAGCGCCCGCCGAGGGGCGGGGGCGCAGTCCCGTCTCCACGAACCATGACTGAACTGTATTTGTCCGCTGTCCTCAATGAGGCGGAACGAGTTGCAAAACAGCACGACCAGGTCGCTCGATCGACGGACCATCCAGCACACGAGTACCTGCGGTACGGCGTCCTTCGGCTGCTCGAAGGCGAGACTGACGACACGGTTGCGGACGTGCCCGATATCGACGGCGTGACCGTCGGCTACGGGAGCGATGAGGCGATGTTCGATAGCTGGAGCTCCAGCGAAGACTGGTGGGAGACCGTCCCGCCACAGGAGGCGTGTACCCGCTTCCGGGTGTTCTTCCCCGACGACCACCAGACAGTTCCACGCGACATCGTCGACGTGATGGCTACGCTTGGTGCCTGGCGGGTTTGGACCGGGAGCGCAGCGGCGTGCGGCTCCTACGACCATCGCGAGCGCTGCGAGGTTCACTACCTCTGGCCGGAAGGCCATCCGGTGGAGGAAGTGCTCCACGAGCGGCTTAGTGGCCCTGCGGAAGCCGTCGCTCCCGACGGTGGCCGAACGGGCGACGTTCGCGACCGACTGGTCGTCGACGAGAACCCAAAGTCACAGGACGATCTCGAGCCCCGAACGAAGCGTGCTGTCGCCGAAGCGATGGACGTTTCGCTCCTCTCGAAAGGTGGCCGCTACGAAGTACAGTCCGCGTCCGGAAACCGGTACGAAGTTGACGTCGTCGACGAGTCGTGTTCCTGTCCCGACTGGCAGCAGCGCTCACCCGAAGGCGGCTGTAAGCATCTGCGTCGCGTCGATCACGAGATCAAACAGGGTCGTGTTCCACGTCCGGATGGTCGGCTCCCAACGACCTCAGGGTAAATCGCCATCTTTCTCGTCGGAATCGCTCTTCTGATACTGGGTAGTGTGGCGGCACACTAGACTTTTCACGGCCGGTCACCTACCGTGAGGTATGAGCAGCGACAGAATCGACGCCGAAAGCAAGGTGTCTGGAAACCAGGCAAACATCCCCGCCCGGATTCGGCGTGAACTCAATATCGATGATGGCGATCAGCTCCGCTGGCAGCTCGAGGATGACGGGAGCATTCGGGTCCACGTGATCCAACAGCAAACGGGAACATTCGCCGACTTCGACGGCTACGCTGGTGAGGAGTCGACCGATGTCACGAGCGAGCACGACGCCTGGGGCGTCGACGTCGAGTAAATGCCGCGGGCACTCATCGATACGACAGTCCTCTTTGCCGCCGCATACCGGCGAGATGGATCCCACGATGCCGCGCTCCCGGTGCTCCACGGCATCGACGACGGAACGCTCCCGGAAGCAGTCGTCCTCGACTACGTGCTCGCGGAAACGCTCAACGGCCTCACGACCCACGCCGGCCACGACGCAGCCGTCGATCTCCTCGATCGCATCGAAGAAAACGCCCGCTTCCACATCGACTCCCTCACCACCGATGCCCTCGCGACCGGGAAGGCACTCTTTCGTCAACACGAACCCCTCTCCTTCGTCGATGCCTGCATTGTGGCGTATATGCAAACCGAGGGGCTTGGCTACCTGTATGCGTTTGACGACGATTTTGACGCTGTCGAGGATGTCTATCGACTCGATACAGCAACGAATCCCTACGATCCGAACTGACGCTGGCAGACGGCACTGCTGCTGACGATGTTCGGTCTCAGGATAGTCGTACCTCGTAGTCAGCCGCCAGCTCCTGGAACTCGTCCCACTCCGGAAGCTGGTCATCTGCGACCTCACCGTGCGTCTCAAGGTAGCGGAGGAAGGCGTCGATTTCGTCTTCGAGGCCATACTTCGCCGCCTGCGCTCGGAGAGCCTCCTCGTCGACGTCGACGTGGCTGAGCAGGAGGAGACAGTACGGGCGGTGGCGGCTGCCATCGTCGATCAAGAGAGTGTGACAACACAGCTCTGCCGGCGAGACTGTGTCGAGGCCCTCGGAGTAGACGTAGTAGCGGTGGCCGGTGAGCAGGAACTGGAGGTCGAAGGCGGCGAATCGAGCGAGGCCGGTTTCGTGGAACGCTTCCGCGTCGATCTCCGTCTCGGCCTGGGCGAGGAATTCGTCGTAGTTTTCCCAGAGAATCGTGCCCTTCGGGGCAACGGCTTCGAGGCGCTGGCGATGCAGATGATGTGCGAGTTCACGGGCGAACTCGTGGAGGCGGTCGAAGTCGGCATTGAACTCGTAGTGGCTGTCGACGGTCCCGACGAGACCCCGGTCGCGAAACCGCTTGAGGACCCGGTTGACCGTGTTGCGGTAGTTGTCGCTCCGGTCGGCAATCTCGGAGACCGTTCGCGACTGGTCGAGGTAGTACAGCACTTCGAGTGCCTTCCCGGTTAGCAGCTCGGGGAAGCCGATGTGGGAGTGCTGGCGAACGAGGTCCTGGTAGCATTCGACGGCACGAGCATCCGACGGGACGACTCGTTTTCGGCGGCCGTCGCGTTCCGTGTAGACGAGCCCCTTCTCGACGAGGTCGGCGACGGCACGGGAGAGGTAGCTCTCGCTGTGGTCGAGCTTCGTCGCGAGCTCGGAGATCGTGTCGCCGCGGTCGACCGTGGCGAGGACCTCGAGTTCGATGCGCCGGAGCACGGTGTAACATAGTACGAATCTTATATATGAAGAAGTTTCGAGTAGTGTTACAGCCAGCAATCGCGAGAACCGTCCCCATCGTCTTAACCAACAAAACTATGGAGTCACGGGTAGTGTTGGTTAACACGAGAGCAGCCGATGTCCTACGAACCCCCGACCCCACCGGCGAACCTCCCAACGGAGATCGTCAACACTCTCAACGAAGCCTCATCGGAGCATCTTCGGGACGTTGCCAGCTACGCCGAGGCGTTGGCCGAATACAAGGAGCGTGAAGCTCGTCTCGAGGAGAAAGAGGCGGACGACGCCGACATCGAGGAGCGCCCCGATGACCTCCCGGACGACGTGCCAGCGAAGGCGACGATCACGATCAAGGAGATCAACGACAACCGCTACTACTACTGGCAGTGGCGGGAAGGAGATTCGGTGACGTCGAAGTACAAGGGGCCGGTGAATCCCGACAAGTAGATGAGATTGAACTGTAGTCCGATGTTCTTTTCAGTACCATTAGAGACGTCGCAGACGACACCCCCCAGAGTGTGAATGGGTCCGGTCAACCCGGACTGAAACTCGAAGGGAGAGGACATCCACCCCACGTTTCCGTCGTTTCTCCACCGTTTCCGCATCATCGATGGTACCGACGACAAAGAAATCGTAGGACACACCCCCCCGTTTTCGAGTTGTAAATGGGAGAGGGAAAGGGGAAAGTACAGTACATCGACCGGCACGTCAAATCTCTTGGCTCACCCACCCCCGTTTTCGAGTAGTAACGAGACATCCCGACGAATGACACCCCCCATTTTCGAGTTGTAACGCACCGCGCGGGATACGAACACCCCCCGTTTTCGAGAAGTAAGTGTGAGGAGAATACGGGCGAGATTAGTTTTTACTCCGGAACTGCTTCAGCCGTTCGCGGACAACCGCTCTGATAGTCGCCTCCTCGTGAGCTAGATCTTCGAACCGGGAATCCTCACGGATCGTCTCCATGATCGTTTCCGGATCCTCGGAGAGGGAGAAATACATATGCACTCCTCTGCCTCGCCCCTTGCCCCGACGCTCGAAGTCCAGTACACCGTACGTACTCTGCTCTGTGACGTGATTTACGAACGTCTCGCGGCTGTACTGGTCCGCATCCATCGTATCGGCAATGAATTGATACGTCTTGAACGCAGGTCCAGCAGGGATCCACTCAGGATGTTCTCTTGCGTAGTGGGCAGTGGCCGCCACAGCGTAGATGGAGAGTTTCTTTTGAGTCGAAATGCCGCTGATATGGCGGAGCTTGCGGTTTTCGGTGTATTTTTCCTGAGCATCACGGACATCAGTCTCGATAACCGTGTCAGCCCCACGCCGCTCGGCTAATTCACCAGCCCATCTGAGGAGGTCAATCGCTTTCCGCGCATCCCCGTGCGTTTGGGAGCCGAATGCAGCAACAAGCGGAACAACGTCATCTGCAAGTGAGTCTGGCTTGAAAGCGTCCCGCCGGTTGCGGAGAATACTACGGAGCTGGTTCGCATCGTAATCGTCGAAGAAGATGTCGTCAGGGTTGTAAGAACTCTGTGCGCGGCTGTTGAGGTCCTTCATAAAGTCGGCGTAGTTCGTGATCGTCGTGAGCGAGATGGGACCATCAAAGTCGGCGAGTTTGCGAGCCCGTGAAAGCTGGTAGATGAGAGAATTGTACTCTGCTTCCTGATACGGCCCCTCGAGCATATCGATCTCATCGAGAATGAAGATGACACCGTCGTAATACTCTCGCATGAGTTCGTACAGTCGCTCGAGCTTCTGATCCGTTGAGACGCCGGTTTGGGGAACACCAGGATCAACGCCGAGGTCGTCGGCAGCAGCTTTGACTAACCGATAGACAGCCCGATCTGCAGTCTTCGGCCCCTCGCAGTTGATTGAAATGACCCCGAAGGTCTTGCCTTGGGATTCACACAGTTCGACGATCTGTTTGCAGACCGCATGAATGATGAGCGATTTCCCCGTTCCAGATGGCCCGCTCAGGAGCATATCGGGGATCCCTTCATTCTGGAGAACCGGTTTTAGATTGTCGACGACACGGCCTAGCTGGTCGTCACGACCGACGATACGGTCCTCGTCGATGATGGTATCTGACCGGACGAGGTCTTTGTTCGCGAAAACGCCACCGGACGACTCGGTTTGGAGTCGATCACGAATTGAGATGCCACCACCGTCGCCATTAGTTGCTTCTTGAGCCGAATCAGCGGAATCTGATCCGTTTTCGAAGGTCGATTGTGACGTGCCAGGAGAGGCCACCTCCTCATCCGTCGATGCAGGAGTTTCAGGATCAGCAGCAGATGATTCACGATCCTCCTCACCTTCCGGATTATTCGATCCTGCTCTACGTCCCTCTCGTCCCATTATGAACCCCCTCGAACTCTGGGTATAAAAATATGGACCCTTGTGGAGTTGTAACCGGGCGAAAACAGGCTATCTAACGACTACAGCCCCGTATCCTCTGGATGAGCCAGATACCGTCTTCGGAATCTATCACCCTCCGTTGTCGAGTTGTAACGGTTCGACGAAACTCGCTGTCGTCGATCTTCCTCGATGACCCGGACCCCCCCGTTTTCGAGTTGTAAGATTTTGGGAGGCGGTAACACACTTGGTTCGATGCTCCCACCCTCACGTTGTAAGGAGAAGGAAGTCGAAGTGAGTCTCGAAGCAAAATCCACATTATCTGGATTTTGTAAATGATGCTCTGGGTGATACGGACTTACTCACACTCCCCGTTTTCGAGTAGTAAGCGCCAGAATAGCTGCGAAAGAACGACACTCGTAGGATCCATTCACGAGTGAGAGGAATACCGGGTTTCGGACATGATTGCTGGTGAAGCCGCTTCGGTGATCTCGAATGGTTCACCCCCTCCCCCCTTTTTCGAGTTGTAAGTCGATGGGAACAGGCCACACCAGACGCTATGTAACGAGCGTTGAGGTAACAGAAGTTGCCGTAGAGGCGATGAGATGTGATAGTACACGGGATCAGAACCACGGACGAGATGAAGAGGTCATCTACTCCAGAGATCTCAATCGTCTAGCTGCAGCTAGACGATTTGTTTTCTTTGTCTCTAGTGCGGTTATGGTAAGATAACGTACAACATAAACCTTCTCATTTCTAGTTACAAGTTAGAAGATGAGGTGCTCACTCTCTCTATCGTGTGTATCTGCCACAATCAGCTATTTTGCAGTCCCTCTTGCTGTTCACCCCCTCCTGCCGTCACGAGTTTACAACTCGAAAAAGGGGGGAGGGGGTTCGCCAGGTCCAGTCCATGATACCGACTACACGTGTTCCGTTGATCTCTCGTCGAATATGTTCCGAATCCAGTCAAGAGGTGCCAGTATGCTCTCGACAGCTCAGACCAACTGCGACTCGTAATACGAGGAATCGTACGACTCAATCTCCTCGTGGGCCAACGCGACCGTTCTCGTGAGGTCTTCTCGTCGTCGACGACCACTCGTGGAAATTCAAGGTTTCCGGGATTTCGGAATCAGGTCACGGACGGAAACTCGTTACACCGGTATTTTGCCAGTCTTCGGCTTCGTGTTCACTCCAGGGGATGAGTACACCTCGTTGTCAGCGCGACTTTGACAGTCCCACTCATCCATCAAGTTATTCCAGCGTTCTTCGATTGTATCACCAGACTGTCGTGGGCCCAGACTAGAAGCAGTCAGGACATTCCCATACATACCCTCGACTCCTGCGCCGGTCGCTTTTTGGCATTTGAAGAGACTCGCAGAGGCCGCAGGTCTTGAATTCGGACTCGGGAATTAGTTCTATGAGCTCCTCCTTCCAGATCCGAATTTCAGCCGTCTTGATGTTGTTCCGTTCGTTCTCTACCGTGGAACTGTTCCGGTTGAATTCCCACTCTCGATTTTCGTTACGGCGCCATTCAGCCAATATTCGGAGAATCTCGTCTTGTTCGTCCACGCCATCAAGATCCTCCTGGCAGTCCTCCACGACATCTCGCCGAATTTTCGGTTCCACCTTGTCCCAGACCGCGGGTGTGCTTCCATCTCCTTCGTGCCGCTCTTCCTGTCGTTTTTGCTCGTCTTCCAGCTCCTCGATTCTGGCATCAAGAGACTCTCGTATCGGGGCGAGATCAGGGATACTCATACGAAGATACCACGACTGGAACGTCATAATATTCTGGTGCTGTACCGCTTCTGTCTGGTTTAAACAGGTGTTGCGGACCGCCTGATTCTATCGTGTTCAGCTATTCACGATCAGCGATTCAGCCCGAATTGACACTATTCTCTGGGAATCAGGTGTCGTTTGACTTCTCTAGAACAATGATTGCAGAGTGCCGCTGGCATCGGGAGCGTATCTGGGGAGAATTGCCGGGTGTCGCCTGAACGGGCTTCATGACCACAGATGGTCGTCCCAGTTTCATTCCGTACGAGGTGGTACTTCGCCTTTCCAGATTGGCGGAGCGAGAATGCAGATTCGTCTTCTGTGGGATAATCGTCGTCTACAATATCTTCGACCGTTGCCGAGGAGATCCAGTATCTGCTGAGATCCGTCCACCAGGTGTTCGAGCATCGAATTTGCTGGCGGAAGAGCTGCCGGTAATCAACCGTGAACCGTTGCGAATCCTGCTGAATGAGGTCATCGGTGTGGAACTCGAGTGTCCGTGGGGATCGCTCTTCCCTGTTTGATTCAGGCTCCAACTCGATGGTCCACTCCGTTTTGACGTACGCTCCACCAGTGTATTCGACAGTGTCTGCGCTTACAGACTTGGTACGGTCACGAAGCCAACGAACGGTCGGTGGACGGAGCTTCTTAGTGAGTTGCTCTGAGAAGATGTCGTGAAGTAGTTCATCCGTGGCGAGAGCGTCTTGGAGGGCGGTTCCGAGTTCTTGAGGGGCCGTCTGGTTCGTATAGTTCTCTGCCTGTGCGATGAGTGTCTCTCGAGCTTCGGCAATCCCATCGACGGTCAACCAGAATCCGTACGCTTCGTGACCATCGGTGAGCACTTCGCCATCGGTGAGCCGAACCAGCATCGGCCGGATATGGTCAGGTGCCGGAAACAGATGTAACTGGTATTGGTCGGTGACCGGGACTACTGGATAGGGGAACTCTTCTCTAGAGGGTACTCCACTCTCTTTACGGGGTATGGAGAAGTCTCCCAGGTCTGCTAGCGGAACGTGCCTCGGCATACACTCCGGGATACGATCCCAGTACGTCCCATATCGGTGGTCGCGAGGACCGCGATTAATTTGCATTGTGAGTAGACCGATTACCCCCAGTCACTTAGTATTCAGGGGGTGGTGGGGGGAGGGTCTATAGAAGTAATACCACATTACAAAATCGGGAACTTAGACTAAGTAAAGGTTATAACATTCCCGCTAGGTGATGTGACTATCCAGATGACTCAGAAGACAATTGGACAGAACACCGGCCAATCGGGTCGGGTGAATCTGTCGGGACCCGAACTCGACCAATTCGATGCGGAGGTTGGGGACGCTATCAAGGTCGATGTCGCGGAGTCGAAGGGGATCGCCAAGGCGATCATCGAGAACAGCACGGAGTGTGAATTCGTAATCGTATCCAAACCAGAAGCTGATTCCTCACCCACGGAGGAAATCGATGAGTAGTGAGTATCCCTCTCTCTTCGAAAGCTGTCAGCCACGAGACGACGTCTTAGACGGCTCGCTCCAGGAGGAACAGTTCGCTGCGAAACTCTCGACTGTCGTCCACAACCCTGAGAAGGCAGCACCAGTCTATCGAGACCCCGACTCGTTCTACGATATGACCTATCCCACTGAGGGTCTCCGCACGCTGCTCTCCAATCTCACGGGGCGTTTCTTGGCGACCACAAAGTACGACCCCGGCTCGTATACTTCGAGCATTCTCTGTCTCGACACACGGTTCGGTGGTGGGAAAACGCACGACCTCATCGCCTCTTACCATCTTGCTGAGAACCCCGTAGATATTGACGACCTCTCGCACTACCTGCTGGACGGCGACGAGGAGCTTGCGGCCGACTATCAAGATGCGGTGGCAGAGGGCCTCGATATTGCGACGGGGGTCTTCATCGGAACGAAGGCTGATAGCAAGGATGCCCGCCATGCCGACGACGATCCGGATGCTCCGAATACCCGGACGATGTGGGGTGAACTCGCGTACCAGCTCTATGGGCTCGATGGCTACGAGTACCTCAAGGACTACGACCAAGACCGAGACGCCCCCGGTGAGGGGACGCTCTCGAAACTCTTCGCTCAGCACGACCAGCCGGCCCTCATTCTGATCGACGAAATCGCCGACTACATGAACAAAGCCGCGGGCACGCCTGTCGGCGACAAGACGCTCGCCGATCAGACGCTTTCGTTCGTGATGGCGCTCCTCGAAGCGGCTGCCGAGTCGGAGCACGTCACGGTCGTCTACTCTATCGCGGATACAGCGTTTGGTGAACAGGCTGACCGGGTTCGTGATGGCGTCCGTGATCACATTGAGGAGGTCAACGAGATCGGCCGGCGACAGCACAAGACGGTCACACCGACCGACGAAAACGAGATCGGACAAGTCCTTCAACACCGTCTCTTCTCGGAAGTTCCAGAAAACGCCGCGAGCGAAGCCTCTGACTCATACTTCCAATTCTATGATCAGGAAGACCGGCAGTATCCACAGGAAGCCACCGACGCTGGCTACGTGGATGTCCTCGCTCGCGAGTACCCCTTCCATCCCTCCTTAATCGACGCTCTCACGGACAAGATCGATACGATCCCTCGATTCCAGCGCACGCGTGATGCCCTCCGCTTGCTTGCTCGAGCCGTCTACTACCTCTGGAATCACCAGCCCGACAGTTACGACCGCCACTGGATTCGGATCTACGACCTCACAGTCGCTGATGACGATCCTGGCGGTGGGATTCAGACGATCCTTCGTGAGCGCCTATTCGACTTCGTCGATCTCGGTCCCGCAGTGACCGCCGACATCTACGACGACGATGGTACCGCGCACGCCCAGCTTGAGGACAGAAAATGGACCGAAAACGGTCTCCCGCCTCTCGGTACCCATCTGACGACGACAGTTCTCTGGCACAGCCTTGCATACGGAGAACAGGCTGCAGGCCTAACTCACGCCGATTTGAACCTCGCAATCGGTCATCCCGATCTGAACTTCGACGACTACGATGCCGCCCTATCTGCACTCCGGGGCGACGATATGGACGTCGCGTGTTACTTCCTCTACGAGGAAGAGCGCCTCCGATTCAAGCAAGAACCAAATCTGATCCGGATCATCGACCAGCGGATCGAGTCTACTCCCGAAGCGAGCGCTCATTCGCGTTTCCAGAACCGTCTCACCTCGAAGGAAATCGGCGATGGTGGCTTCCAGCCGGTGGAGTTCCCTGAATCGCCGGCGGACTTACCGGATACCCCGGATACGCCGAAGCTCGCGGTGATGCATCCGGACACCGCTGCTGTCGAAGACGGCGGCGATACGCCGCCGAACCGGGTAACTCAGCTCTACGAGCAGCAAGCCGCAAAACACGAGGGAGAGACTGAGACGCGAATCTACAAGAACTACGCTCTGTTCCTCGCCCCTGACGCTGATCGAATGGATGCTGCAATCGACGAGGCTCGGCGTCTCGAGGCTATAGAGGCCCTGCTTGATAGCCCTGAACAGAAAGCCGACCTCTCCTCGGAACAAATCGAGGAGCTTCGAGAACGGAGCGACGAGGCACAGCTGATGCTCGGAGAGCTCGTTCGGAACGTCTACCGGCACCTCTACTACCCCGACCGGGACGGGCTCACCCACATCACCATCGGTGCGACCGAATCCAACGGCGGGACGACACTGGTCGACGCTGTCCAGACAACGCTCGAGGATAAGATCGTGAAACGCGACGCCGGCGCTCGTGGGTCCGCTCACGTCCAACAGAAACTCTGGCAACAGACCCAGGACGCTATGTCCACCGAAGCGCTGGTCAACCAATACGCGAAGAAGCCGGGGCTGGACTACCTCTTCAGCACAAAACCGATTCGAGAGACTGTCTCCTCCCTCGTTAGTGACCACGGGTACGCATACTGGGATGGCGAGTCTGGGACAGCGTACTGGGTCGGGACAACGGAGCCTGAAACGTGGCCGCATCCGGAACCGTTCGCGAAATCTCCCGATGTCGAGACCTCGATTCGGGACAGCGATGTCCAAATCGGGAGTGCCTTCGTCGTTTATCGAGATATCGACGCGCTCGTCGACGACCACCTCGACGAAATCGACCGGCCAGAACAGACGGTTGCTACCTGTGCCGAGTGTGGGGCGGAGGTTGAAAACCCAGAAGGAAGCGAACCCTACTACTGTGAGGAACACCAGTCCGATACGACCTGTAGCTCCTGCGGAAAAGAGGTCGCTAGCGAGCAGCTGCTGGACGCACGCGGACGCTGCGAGGAATGCCAGCCAGACGAATCCTGGGAGGCAAGCAAGAAGATGATGTCCGCTTCGCGGGCGTTCTCAGAGGTTCGTCGCGATGCGGAATCGAAGGCCGGAACTGACCGGACGCCGCTGCTTGAAGAGGTGACCATCCAGGTCGGTGGGGACGAACCTTTCCAAGCGGCCAAGTTCATCAGTCAACGCCCCGGATTCAAAGCCCGCGAAGACTCGGTGACGGTTCGAATGCAGTACGAAACCCGGACTGACGACGGGACGTACAGCGCGGAATTCACGGGGTCACCGAGCCGATTCCGTGACGTGATCGACCAGCCCGGCTCGTTCGGCGATGATCGAGAGACCATCCAGTTCCGCTTCCAGTTTGACGAGCCCGAACCGATTACTGACGAGGGTGACGACCTTCTCGCTGCCCTCGATAATGACCTCGATGCGGGCAACATCGACGTTCGGGTCGAAGGGCGTGGCCCGATTCAGGCGAGCTCGGAGGTGACGGTCTGATGGCGAGTCGCGGTTCGGAATTTGAGACCTCACCCGCTGAGGGAACAGAGGAGGATCGGCTGGTTCGCTACGGGACGAGTATGTTCGGTGGCCGCCCGACGTTCACGCTCGTCCGACGAGAGACAGACGGTGGCGGCGAGTGGACGCTCCACGAACTACTCCCTCGTGAACAGGCTGAAGCCCGCCGTGATCGCCTAGAGCGAGATGGTCGTTCGCTGAGTATCACACCAGTCGAGGATCTTGTCTCGGACATCGCTGGCGACGACCTCCTTTCCAAGCTCGATGGTTGGACGTGGGATGAGTGGGCCGGCGCAAAGGTCGCACGGCTTGACCCGACCCGCGTCCGTGCGCTCCAGGACGTCGTCAGGGAAGCGATCGAGGGCACGCCAGGAGATTCCTCAGAAGTTCTCACTGGTGGGGCTGGATTCGTGTTCCTACCCGAGACGGCAGGCGTCCGGCTTGCTGTTGCCTTCCGTGGCGTGAAACCGATCCAGCGTATCGATCGGATGCGGTCGCTGGCTCGAGGCGTTGCACGGATGAGCGATGAGGAGTGTTACTACTGGTACGCAAAGTGTCGGTCTCCGTCGAGTCCGAACGGCGAAAAGGCCCTTCGAGTGTTGCTGACGGACCATATTGAGTGATCTAACTATGAGCCGAAATCCCGAAACACAAGATAGCGATTCGGAGCTGAAGCGTGTCGCAATTGAGGGGAATCTTCCCCTGAAGGCGGTTGGTATCGAGAATCTGAAAGAGGCCAACCCCTACTTTATGCCGCCTCATCGATATCTTCACCCGTGGTTTGCACGTCGTCCAACTCCAGCTTCTAGACTGGCTATTCTTGCGTCCATACTTCCTCCAGAGGTGGACGCCAACACGCTGCTGGATTGGATGCAGATCAAGCCTCGTGACGAAATCGACGTCGATATTGAGGAATACGTGGCAGAAAAGAAGCGTACTGAAGATGATCGGGATGGAAACTTAGAGGACCACTACGGATATCCTCGCCCGTACACTCGGACACCGACTACAGATGAGAAAGCGGAGATGCACGAGTTGCTTCGGGAGCATTGGGACGGAGAGCTACCTACTGTCTTAGACCCGACTGCCGGTGGGGGCGTTATTCCGTTTGAATCTCTGCGCTATGGCCTACCGACAGCAGCGAACGAACTCAACCCCGTCCCGACTGTGATGCTTAAGGTCCTCCTTGAGTATGCGCCCAGCGTTGGTTCTCTCCAGAGCGAACTCAACCAGTGGGCCGACCGAATAGATGAACTTGCTAGCGAGGAGCTTGAACCATATTTCCCGAGTGATGGTGAACGGCAGACACCTTCCCACTATGCGTGCACTTACGCAGTTGATTGTCCGGAATGTGGCTGTGATATCCCGATAACGAAGAAGTGGTGGCTTCAGAAGCAATCCTCATCGAAAGGTGTCGCAGCACGTCCTTCTGTGTCTAATGATGGTACCGAGATTGAGTACGAGGTTGTTAGACTCCCCGATGACGTTGAAAAGTCTGAATACAACCCCCAAGATGGGCCTCATACTCGGAGTGGAGCCGAATGTCTCAATTGCGGTATCGTAATGGAATCCGATACCATTCAAGACCGGATCCGTAATTACGAGTTCGAGTATGAAATCTACGGCGTGAAATATGAGAAGTCGAGTGGGGGGACTGCCTGGAGAGCCCCTATTCCGGAAGATGATGAGGCCCAATCAAAAGCGGCAGATCGAATTGAAGCTGATTTTGAGCTTAGCTCGCTTCTGGATGTACCGCGCTATATTGGTGACGAAGACCGTGCAGGACCATATGGCGTCACTAAATGGCGGGATGCATTCACACCAAGACAGCTGGTAACTCAGTATGAGTATCTCCAAGCTTACAAGCAGTGCCAAGCTGAGATCTTTGAACAGTACAGTAAGCAAAAAGCAGAGGGAATACTGGCAGTATTAGCGTTAGTGGCTGGAAAGACTGTAGATAGAAATGTTCGTTTTGCGCCATTGGACATCAGTAATGGCCTCCTCGGCAATTCTCTCGGTGGCAAACACTTCACACTCCAGTGGTCGTTTGTCGAAAACAACCCTTCGGCAGGGAATCAGAGCTATCAGGATACTGTTGATCGAGTTAGGGACTCTTACGAAGAAATCGCCGATTATCTCCGTGATGAAGATGCGGAAAACGTCCACGTCTCACAAAGAGATGCTGCCGATCTATCGTTTGAGTCAGATTCCATCCAAGCCATCGTAATTGATCCCCCTTACTACGATAGCATCATCTATTCTGAGATGTCCGATATGAGCTATGTTTGGCTCAAAGAATACCTCCAAGATATCTATCCAGACATCTTCTCTGACGACCTTACTGACAAGAGCCAAGAGGCGGTTGCTAATGTGGCCGAATACGAAGAAGTCGCTTCGGATTCCAAATCTAAGTCCGAATTAGCTGCCGAGGACTACGAGAACAAGATGGCGGAGATTTTCCAAGAACTCTACCGTGTTCTCGAGCCCGGCGGTGTGATGACTGTCATGTTTACCCACAAAGAATCCAGCGCATGGGATACCCTTACAAAGTCGCTGATTCGATCTGGGTTCACCATCACATCAACCCACCCAATCACCAGCGAGATGCCCCAGCGGACCGACACCCGTGGTGGAGGTTCAGCTGACAGTACTCTGCTGCTCACAGGGAGAAAACCGCACGATAGTAAGACGGAATCTGAAACGGTTCCAACCCTGTGGAGCGATGTCCGTGCTGAGACCCGTGAAGTAGCGAAAGAGGCAGCGAGAGACCTGCTTGATGCTGGCCTCTCTCTGACGAAAACAGACGTCATCATTTCGGCGTTCGGGCCGACACTGCAAGTTTACGCAGATGCCTATCCTGTCGTCGACGACCAAGATAATGAGATTCCTCCACGGCGAGCTCTAGAAGAAGCACGCGAGGCCGTAACGCGAGTCCTCGTCGAGGAATATCTTGAAGGCGAGCGACTAGACGACTTGGATGACATTACAGAGTGGTATATCCTCTCCTGGCTGGTTCACGAATCGGACACCTTCCATTACGATGACGGCCATCAGCTGGGGCTCGGTATTGGTGTCGACATTGACGATATTAAGCGCTCTACGAAAATTTGGGGGAAGAAACGTGGGGATATTCAGCTGAAAACTCATGAGGACCGCGTCCAAGATATCACACTCCCCCCCGAAGAAAGATCCAACCGAACGCCCGTCGATCCTGAAGCGCTGTCCTACACGATCGCCCTCGATGCGGTTCACGCCGCTATGCACGTCTACGAGAAACAGGGCGAGGACGTCGCGATCGATTGGCTCAAAGAACGCAACTTCGACACAGACGCGGGGTTCAAGGCAACACTGAAAGCTCTCTTGCAAGTTCTTCCCCAGAGGAGTTCGGAATGGGAAGCTGCTCGCGACCTCGCCTTAGGTCGAACCCACGACGCACTTGGTCTCGAATTCACCCCCACTGATTTCACTGACGTCTCAGAAGACAGAGCCGAACAGACTGAACTCGGTGACCACGCCTAACCTGAAACTCCTCCAGAATGACTAATCTACGTGACCGCGAGTGGCAGTCCATCTACGAGAGCAAACCCGAGCAGGGACGCGCCCATCTCGTCAAGGACTTCTACGAGCCCGCATTGGAACGCAGCCAGCAATACGACCGGATTGCGGGCTACTTCTCCAGTACGGCACTCGCGGCTGCTGCCAACGGCATTCACGCCCTCGTCGAGAACGATGGTGAAATGCGTCTCATCGTCGGCACCGAACTGTACGAGTCTGACCGTCCGGTTCTAGAGACGCTCACCGACCGCCTCGAGGAAAACCTCGAGGACCTCGATGACGAACGCCTGGATGCGAACCTCCGTATTCTCGCGCGTCTCCTCCGCGAGGGCCGGATCCACATCAAGGTCGCCTATCCACGCTCTCCCTCTCACGATTGGGAGATCTTCCATCCGAAAGTTGGACTCTTCCACGATAGCGACGGAAACACGATTTCGTTCGAGGGCAGCGTCAACGAGACGGTCGGCGGCTGGGCTCGCAACTATGAGCGGTTCAAAGTTCATCGGTCGTGGGTTCCTGAACAGGCGGACTACGTCGCCGGCGACGAGGAAACCTTCGAGCGACTGTGGAGTGATGAACACCCCTTCGTCGAAGTGTATGACCTCCCCGAGGCGATCGAAGAGGACATCATCGACTGGAAAGCCCCAGACACCGAGAGCGATCTCCAGGAAGCGATTCAGATCGCGAACGGTACAGCTCCGCCGACGGAGCGCGACAAAGCGAACATCATACAGGATGGACCGCTCTCGCCGGGTGGGCTCGCACTGGCCGAGGAAGCGAGCACGATCACGCCGTGGCCACATCAACGAGTTGTCTCGGACACACTCGTCAATACATATCCACAGAGCTTCTTGCTGTGTGACGAGGTGGGGCTCGGGAAGACGATCGAGGCCGGTCTTACACTCTCCCGGCTTGGACTCACCGGGGAGCTTGAAACCGGGCTGTTGCTGGTTCCGGCGAGTCTGCAGCGGCAGTGGCAGGAAGAGCTCTGGGAGAAGTTCAACATCAACGCCGTCCGATTCGACCGGGACACAGCGGGCGATCACGTATTCCGGGATGTCCGCGGTCGCGACCACTATCCACCATCGGCAACGGACCTCGATCTCACTGGGGAGCGCGAATGGGTGGACAGCCCCATCTGGCGGTTCCTCTACAAACAGCAGTCGACTGATACTGACGCATCGTCGCCGCTGGATGGGCCGACGGTCGTCATTATGTCCTGGCATACGGCTCGTCTCGACGACCGGTGGGATCAGGTCGCTCCCTTAGACCGGGTATCCGACCGGTCTCGGGACGTCATACCGGCAAGCTGTCGCGGACGCGACCACGATACGGAAGACCGGATGGGCGTGTGGGACGCCGTCATCGTCGACGAGGCGCACAACGCCCGGCGTGGCAGTAATTTCTACGCTCTTCTCGAACAGCTTCGCGATTATACGCACGCCTACTACCTCTTGACGGCTACCCCGATGCAATTGCACTCTGGCGAACTCTACGATTTGATGCAGTTGCTGGATCTTCCAGGTGGTTGGGATAACCGGGATACCTTCATGGAGTTCTTCGAAACCCGAGACGGGCTGTCGCAGGCCCTCAACGAGGTTCTCGACAACCCTAGTTCAGAGTCCGACGAAGCGGAGGCTTCCTGGGACACGCAAGCCACGCTCGATGGACTGGAACACCAAGACCGGCTCCCGACGGACCGACCATTCTCCTCAAAAGTCTTCCAGCACCTTGCAGACGAACTCGAGATCAATGAGGACAGACAGGACCGTGCCATTGCCAAAGAGCGTGTGCTGACCGCGTGCCGGCTCGCACGAGCCTATGGAGACGCCTACGACGGCTATCTCGACCATGTCGACGACGCGATGGCAGATTATGACATCGACCGCTTCGAGGCGAGCGAGGATACGAAACTCAAACGGCTCCTCTATCCTGAAGACGCCGACGAGTGGTTGATGGCGTCCCGCAGCGACCGACAGGACGCACTTGACGAACTTTCCCCGGGCGGTTGGCGAGTCATCTGCGATGTTCTCGCAGAGTCCACGCCCGTCGACGCCCTCATCCACCGGAATACACGGGATACACTCCGGAAGTACGAGGCGGTCGGTCTCCTTGATACGACCGTTCCGAACCGAAATCCCGAACAACGGAAAATCGAACTCACCGAGGAGACACGGGCGGTCTACGACCAGATCGACGAGTACACACGTGAGTTCTACAAGCGAGCCCAACAGACTGACGAAGCCCAAACACGCGCCATCGGGTTCGTGATGACCACGTACCGACAGCGACTCACGTCGAGTGTCTATGCGATCAGTCAGAGCCTGAAACACCGGCTTGAGACACTTCGGGCTCAACGAACCGTGCTTGCCGGACGGGAACGCGCTCGTGATCGGGACTATGGTGATGCGGAGCAGGTCGTCCTCGAAACGCTACAAAACGCGGACCTCGACGACGGGGACGTTTTGGATGAACTCGACGCTAGTAGCGACGACCTGGACCTCTCTGAACTCATCCCGAGCGTGACTGAAGAGGGGAAACAGCTTATCGAGGAAGAAATCGAGGCCCTGGAAGCGTTCGTCAACGACTTAGACTTGGTTGATACAGACCCGAAGATTCAGCAGCTGTACAACGACCTCGATGAGCTGGACCGGGCTGGTCACAACCGGGTGATTGTCTTCACGCAGTACGCGGACACAATGGACTTCATCCGGGACAGTCTCGCGGACCTTCTTGGAGCGACAATCGCGACGTACTCTGGTCGTGGCGGCGAGCTGTACGACCCCGATTCTGAAACGTGGGAGCACGTCGGGAAAGAGCGCGTGAAGCGTGAATTCTCACGTGATGATGGGCAGGTCGATATCCTCGTCTGTACCGACTCCGCGAGTGAGGGGCTAAACCTCCAGGAGTGTGGGGCGCTCATCAATTACGACCTGCCGTGGAACCCGATGCGAGTTGAACAGCGTATCGGTCGGATTGACCGCATCGGCCAACGATTCGACGAGATTCGCATTCTCAACTACAGCTACGAGGATACGGTTGAGACGGACATCTACGATCGCCTTGACGACCGGATTGGCCTCTTCGAAAACGTCGTCGGTGAGATGCAACCCATACTCTCCGGCGTCAGCCAACAGATTCGGGATGCGACCTTGAACGCCGACAGCGCTGACGACCAGTCTGCGGTCGAATCAGCTGACCGCGAGTTCTCTGAAGAACTCGAAGAACGCGATCAGGGCGACCGCGTCGATGTCGGAGAGTCACTCGAGGACGTCGACGACCTCGTCGCTCAGGACGTCGTCGACGAAGCAAAACTTGATGCGTGGCAGTCCTACAGTCACCCGGATCTCGTCGACGTCGGCGAGGAGGAGTACGAGTACCAACCCCCGTTCGAGACACCGAGTCTTCAGTCAGTATTGGTCGATAACGATGCGCTTGCCGAGGCCGGTGTCGAATTCACCCCGGTTCACGAGATTGATTTTGAGTACGATGATGGAGACTTCGACTTTGCGGACAGTACATATCGTCTCTCGGTAGGTGGCGCACCGATTGAGGTCCCAGCCGGGGATGGGGAACAGACGATTGCACAGGCTATTGCGACTGGTGCTGACGAAGTGGCGGTGACGTTCTCGGCTGTATGTGCTGACGAGTTCCCATCCGTTCAGCATCTTGCACCAGGTCATCCACTTCTAGGACAGCTCCTCACAGTACTGCAGGATGTGAGTAAGGATACGTCGCGACTCCAACAGCGAATCGTAACTCGACCCGATCAAGACCAAGAGCCAGTCGTGTGTGCGTGGGGGCGGGACGGCGTGTTTACCCGGATTGCAGGCGATGGGACAGTGACTGAAAATGGACCGATGGATTCCCTTCCGACGTGGTGTGATCAATTCCTCGATAACCGAGAGAAGTCAACAAAGCAGCCACAGTAGCTGGGTAGTTTTGTAAGTATGGACTTCCCAGATGAACCAATAGATGCCAAATACTGCTCTTGAAGCAAATCTCCGCGCTATCGGGGACGGTGCGAGACTGGAACAGTTAGCTGTTGACTTGCTTGGTCGAGAAGGATACGACGTCGTTCAACCGGCGTGAGGGGTCCGGATGGTGGGAGGGATGCACTTTTTGAATGCTCGGGAAAATCTGGCGTGCTCCATTAGCTATCTCTTTGTGGCTCCGATTAGACTCGGACAATATGCCGAAGCCGGATATTGAAGTCCTCGACGACGGCGACGCCTATCCATATTCGTCGCATATCAGCGTAGACGGTACAGAACTCCAGCTGGGCGATCTTCTTCTCGTGTTTGATTCTCCCGATGACAATAGTGTCAGCTTCTTCGAGCGTGTCTATGGGTTCACTTGGCCGGGAATCATCACTCACGTCGTCGATGGGCCGATTCCTGCTGAGTTTCACAATTTCGAGGACTTTGCTGCGGATCTCGACAGCGGGAAGATCGCGGTCGGCAGCAAACGCGAGCAAACGAGCTTCTTCGTCGACGAAGACACCGTCCGCACGATCACCCTCTACCGATACCAGTACCAGGGCGGGTGGCAGCCGATCGTGATTGATGAGCGACGAGATCCACTGGAGAACACCCCCTTCAATGAATCAATTACTCTCTGTGAAGATGGAGAGCAGGTAATTGAAGAACTACTCGGGACGAGTTCCCCTGAGGAGAAGCAGGAGGTTGAGCATATCTGCGAATTTCTGCGGTCTGCTGGTTATCAGCTAGATCCAATCTCTGATTCAGACGAATAAGCCTCTCACTCACCGATTCACATATAGTAGAAATACTGTGGCCGAACCTCTGAAATGGACTCCGTATCTACCTCGGAGAGGATTGTACCGACACGCTTTGCAACACTCACGGTTGCGGGCATCCGAATTGCGTAGTCCGATGTATTCCAGTCGAGTTTTGTGAAAAAGAGAATCTCCTTACAGATCTCTAACGAGGGTGTCTCACAAATCTCGTCAGGTCGGATCTCAATCGGTGATGGTACTCCACTCCCCTGATAGGTCGTCTCTTCCGGGACATATCCGGATGTGTAGAGATAGTGGACGTCGTCATCAGGGACGCTCAGGAGGGTTCCCCGCATGGCGGGATAATCCGTAGGCGGGAACAACCTGACCTTTGGCCGCCTACGAACCCAGACTAGATCTAAATCGCGAACACCGTCTGTGGCATCAAGCAACCCTTCACGTTCTTCTTCCCAGAAGACAGATGGCTTATGTAGGACGAACCGGCTGGGACGTGTCCCTTTCTGAGCTTCGTAATATTCCAAAATCTGCTCACCTACCTGCCTAGCCGCCTCATATGAGAGGTGGGGAGATCCATTCTCGTCCTCGGTGATATCCGGGAGTGGATCGCTCTGGAGGATAATATGGTCCCGTCCGTGAAAGACGTGAGCAAGAGCAGCTCGAATTACATCATCTCCTTCGTCTCGCTCTCTGTAGAACGAGAGTCCTGCGTAGCAGTGCCCATCTTCGATCTGCCGAGTTTTCCAGGGATGCCCTCGTTGAGACTTGTATAGAAGTCCAACTGTGAGATTCCAGGCCCGAGATGCTCGCTGTCGGTCAGTACGGATTGCAAGTGTGGATGGCTTAATCAGCTGTGTGGGGATTCGAGCCTCCATCCCGATCAGCTTGATTCGATTTCGCAGATCAGAACCTTCCGACTGGATTCGCGCATGGTCTTGGTTCTCAGGAGTACACGCGTCCATCACTTCTTGCGGAATACAGACGATGATTGCGTTCGGCTGAACCGAATCCCGTTCGATTATCTCTATGTCTTTCCGCACTAGCTTCAGGAATCGCTCCATCCGATCTCTGGGGGTCGATTTACTCGTAACAGATTGGATGTCTCGTCGACGGATTTGGCGTCTCCAGCCCTTTTTTGCATTAATAGAGAGATTGAGCGGGGAACTCTTACCTAGCCCGGGATACGGAACCTGCCACGGATTATCACTTGTTCCTGGATGGATCCCGACCTCCATATCATGAAGTAGTTCGGTCAACCGGCGGATCGAATCTCGATCGCCGATAATCCCGAGTTTGATTGTGTGGTGTCCTTCCTCATAGAGCCGTGGACCATATCTGATGAGGCCTCGTTTGGGAGAGGTTTCAGTACCCCCTTCAAACTGAATCTCTGGCTCCTCGAGGTGACGAAGCGTGAACGGGGTATCTTCAGGCGTCATTGTTCAATTCCACCTGTGTTTTCGAGATCAGAAGCTGACTCGATGATCTCATCACGTTCGTCTCCGTCTTTGGGCGGGCGGACATTGAGGGACAGCGAGTCAACTCTGGTTACTTCGAGTTCCTTTACGACGGGTATCTTTTCACCCATAAACCGGTCAAGCTGGGTCTGATCCGACATCAGCAACTCTTCCCAGACACGCAGTTGGCGGTCGTACTTACTATTCTGGGCGTGGAAACGATTTGGCGAGAAGTCGTTTTGGAGCCGTGATTTACGCTCGCCTGTTACAGGTCGACGACCATCTGAAGTGAAAACCTGTGTGGGTAGCAGAACGTAGTAGTATTCTCTCGCATAGCGCCGTACTCGTACTTTGACACCGCGATGGATGACATCGGGGTAGGAGTCTAACTCCTTTGCGACCCATGATCGACCTAGTTTTCGTTCGGTACCGTGCTGTCTGCGATCCAGTTCCGGGTATACGGTTGTTCCTTTCTCACGGTCGATGAGACAATCGTTGTCTCTTGCAACGAGAGTGAATATCCCTCTGAGAAGCGACCTTACGATGTTTTCGCGTTCTTCCTCTTGAGAACCTGATCGAAGGAACTCCTCGAAATCCTGTGTTTCGAAACGGTCCTCGTGGAGGTAATGACGAGTAGACCCCGGAAGATGATCCGGATGAACGAGCGAATACAATTTCCGCTCGTGAAGCTTGATGGGGAACGCTTCGTTGTTGTAATTATAGACGCGAGCAGATTCGGCTTCCTCTGTCGTCTCTATGATGTACAGTGTCTCAGGGTAGCGGGTTACCTGAAACAGATTCGTCGCATATTCTGTTTCCTCAGAAACCGGTTCATACGAATGAAGATATGGTTCGTACTGGAACCGTTCTGTTTTCTCGAGTTGATGAGCTTGTTGACGGAGGTCATCGTATGTACCTACGAAAACATGGGTATCAATAGCAAAATCTCGGAACTCATCTACATCAGTATCATCTAGCCGATCTACGACCTCATCGTTAACGCTGTCTTTGAGTTTTTCGTAGAAGTCGACCAGTTTCTGATTATCGGTGACATCACGATCGAACAGGGCTTTCCAGAGCTGGTCATTAGAGAGAGTCTCCGCAAAAATATAGAAATCAAATCGGTGGGGTTGGGGCTGTTTGATGTATTCGAGGAAATACCGGGCGAGTTCGTCTCTAAAATCGTTCGGGCTGAGACCTGTGGAATACGCTTTCGCCTCGGCTACCACTTTATCGCCCGTAGCTTTGTTCACAAACTGAATATCGTCAAGCGTGGAGTGGAAAGCTGAATCCCGCTCAACCATGTAATTCAGCCCTTCCATGTACTCAATGACGACTTCCTTATAGTCCTCCCCGCGTCGCGCTGTCCCTTCCCGCTCTTTATATAGATTGTAGATGGGCACGATGTATCTCGTTACAAGGAAGTCTCGTGTGAATTACTTTTCCCTCAGTCGTTGGATAGTCTACTGGGACCCGACGGTACTTCTATAAAACGAGCGGTAGATATTGGATATAATGAACCGCGAGGACTTGGGAACGACTCTGCGCCTCCTCAATCGCGAACGTGGGGCTGCGGATGCGCTGCCGAAAAAGTCGCTTCACAAGCTCCTCTATCGTGTTGACGTCAAATCTGCCGAGCAAAATTTGGACATCGAGATTCCGTATTATTGGTATCTCTTTGGTACCGTCTCTCCAGCCACGCCCTCGACTGTCCCCTCAGCCAGTATTAACGAGCCCGGACTTGAAGATCGCCTACGTTCTGTTGTCTCAGAGGCGCTCTCTGAATATTACGAACATGGATTAGAATGGCTCACTGACAGAATGTATGATGATGCGCCGTATCAGGTTCAGCGGGATTTTCGGGAGT
This sequence comes from Halorubrum sp. Atlit-8R, assembly GCF_003666025.1. Lineage (NCBI taxonomy): Archaea > Methanobacteriati > Methanobacteriota > Halobacteria > Halobacteriales > Haloferacaceae > Halorubrum > Halorubrum sp. Atlit-8R. The sequence goes on along the minus strand of NZ_QPLV01000007.1, from coordinate 55,437 downwards.
TAGATAAGAAAATACGAACGTTACATACGGAGTATCACGATTTCTTTGAGGTTGACCCAAGCAGAGAATCGGTACTCAGCTCCGTCCACGACACTTTTGAATCATTTCCAAACGACCGATTTCCGGAGTACGATCGACCACTAATCAAGTGGTATAACGCGGTCACTCGAGAACTCCATTCGCATTCTCCTGATCCCTCCAGATTGATGACGGTGAATGTAACGTTCTGGCGTATCTTTGCACTCGAGCTTGCTCAACGGCATGCCCAGGGAATGTCTCCGGAAGAGGTTCGTGGGAACCTCGGTATAACCTCGTTTGAGGAGGCTCGGAGTTCTGCGATTCAGAAACTTGACGAATTCGAAGAGGAAGACCTTGATGCGAAATTTTCTGGATTACCGACTGAACTCGAATCTGAACGGAGTGCAGCTGACGAACTTGTTGCTCCGATTCTTGAACGCCGGGGAATTGCGCACGAAGATCTCCATCCGGGCCAATGACTCGATACTTCGTAGACACTAACGTCCTCATTGGACTCACGTTTTCTCACGATCGGTGGGCCGTAGAAGCAGAGCGTATCCTAGACGGTCATAACACGCTCTTCACGAGTGAGTTTGTGATCTACGAGTATTGCAGCCGTCCACAAGGAGCGCCTCGAGTTGTGTCTGACCCCGATCAGCTACAGGTTGACCCTGACGATACCGATGGCGTGTTCGGGACCGTTCTTGAAGACTTTCAAGAGAACGTCGAGGATAATATCCCAATGTACAACCGAGAAATCGATTTACAGCGCTACGATGGGCTTTCCTTTGAGAGGATCTTAGAGATTTTCTTCGATAATATTGAGGTTCGAAGTCAGGCCAAGCCACACTTTGTTCGACACTTCCAGGACTACTTCTCCTCGCGTGAAATCACCCCACGGAATGCGAAACGGTGTGTCGAAGATCTTCGAGATCGTGTTCTCCACGACGCAAAGGAGCGGAAAGACGCACTAATGGATGCTGTCCACGTCATGTCGTCAACTTATGACGATCAGGAGCGCGCTCGCGGTCTAGTCAAGGAGCACATCGGAATTCGGGAGTCCCGGATTCCTCCAGTAGACTCTCAGTGGCTTCTTGACGCAATAGGGCTTGCAGAACGCGATGTGCTTCAGCGTATTGTGACCGGAGATAAGAAAGACATTGTCCGATATCAGCAACAGCTGACGTCATTATTTGATGTTTCAATCCTCTATATTTTGGATGAGTTTCATACGCGTTCCCAAGTCGGTCAGGATTCACACGAGATCCTCTGATTACGCAACGACTGGTAAGAAGGTACACTGTCGCGGAGCTGAGGTCCACTCTGACAGGAAATACTTATGGGTGCCCTCCGGACGAAGCGTATGGGACTCTTTGAGACCTTATTTAGCTCATCCACTGGGGATACTGTCCCTCAGGCACAGCAACCGAGTCAGCACGAAATCTTCCCCGAGGACAAGCACAATGTCGCATACGCTGTAGCCGCTCGGCGTGAAGAAATTCGGGCGTTAGAACGCCTGCTAGAAGCGGATCAGACCTCACCTACCGCCTTGGAGGCTGAGCCTTTCCTTCAGGATATAATCGAAGAGATGGAGCGGGATCGGGAATACTCCCTCCGCCTTCGCACCTCTGGGGAGGAGCTCGTCGACGATATCCGTGAACTCATAGAGCATTGGGACAATCAGGTAGATGAGCAGATAGGGACGATTTGGTGGCCTATCGGGGCAGATACGACGTTCAGGCTGTACGTCCATTATCTGGAACTCCGTGCTGACGCGGAGGATGACCAATTTTCGTTCCCGGAGTCTGCTGGACAGGTTCACACTCTCGTCCAGCGTGGTCTCAGTGCAATAGAAGATGATGACGACTCGAAGCTCGCTGTAGTCCATAAGCGAGACATTCCTTGGGAAGAACCAGCTGAGGACAGCTGATCCAGTTCGCTCCTTCTCAAAGAGACCGATTAATTGTATCCAGTATCAAACCCAGTTATGGTAGAAATCTCAGACTCCCTGTGTTCGCTTTTCACTGCGAAAATTAAGGAGGAGGATGGCACTTTCGTCATCGAGATTCCTCCGAGTGAGATCAAGCACGGGGCGCTGACCGGTGATGAAACGTACCGCATCGCTCTCCTTGATTCCTCCTCCAAAGCTGAATCAACATCTCCACAGGGCCCACGGCATCCCGCTACTCAGGGGAGCACGAGCCACGATTCATCTGGTCCTCCTGTTGATGAGGGAGAAGTGCGCGACGTGACAATCGAAACCGTCGGTGATCAAGGAGACGGTATTGCGAAAGTCGAACGGGGGTACGTCGTGATCGTTCCCGGCGCTCAACCCGGCGACGAGCCAACAGTCGAAATCGAACAAGTTCAGGAGAACGTCGCGTTTGCGAGCATCGCCGATAGCGATCCGCGAGCACTCTAACCCATTGCCCCTTCTGTGAATCGGTCTTCTTCTCGGTAAACCATCGGTGTGAGAAGGCTCCGTTCGCGTTTGTCTGATGGAGGTGGTTCTGAAAGTCACGTCACGTTTTCTTCACGCGTTCGCGATGGCACAACCTTCCAAGGCCGATATTCAATCTATGACAAAGGAACCGATTGAGGTACTCGACGACCTGGCCAACCAGGTCGCCGATGAGTTCGAGGCGTATAGACAGCCGGACGAGTTCAAGGATGTCTCGCTCGTGATCGAGAACAGCGACGAGGAGCGTCCGACGCTGATCGTCCACGTCGATAGGGAAGATGCGGAATCCCTTGCCGACCGTATTGAGGAGTTCCTCCGCGAGCATGGTGCTCGTACTGAACGGGAACGACACTCAGCTACGGATGTCCGTGTGTTAGCGACGGTCGACTGATACCGCCCCTCCAATTTTTTGGCTGAGTGTAAGCACCGCTGAAGGCCCTATCTTCACTTCCGATCAAGGGGGCCCCGACCGCTTCAGCTCAGGTAGTCAATCTGTGCAGACAGATACTCTTGGAGAGCGGTGACCGTTTCTTCTGAGACAGCTGAGGCCCCGAAGTCACTCCGAAATCCGTGTTTGAGTTCGTCACTCTCCAAGATCTCCAGACCACGCTCAAGTTGCTCCCGGAGCCCATCGTCGCCTCCTCGCCGCAGGTGGGGTGTGACAGCGTCGAGGTCGATCTCTTCAGCCACTGCCAAGACGTCCCGAAGGTCCGTTTCTCGGCCGCTGTGGAGCTTTGCAGCCACGAGGACTGCCCCATCGATGACTCTAGCCGTCGTCGTCACTGTGCCCCCGCTCACCTCCTGTTGGTGGCTGTGGTCGTACAGGTAGTCGAACGACCACTGTGCCTCGGTCTGACGACACCCGAGTCCGTTCACCAAGAGGTCGAAGCCGATCGGCTGTTGCGGCGTGAGCCGCTTTTCGTACTCGATCACCTCTGTATCGTAGAACCACTCCTTGGCGTGGCTGTCCGTTTCCTCGAAGTTCCGACGTTCGAGGAATTCGACGAAGTCAGCTTTGGAGTCCGGCGCGACGACGATATCGAGATCCGTGGAGAAGCGAGCATTGAACGCTGAGACAGCGTACCCGCCGACGAGAACGTACTCGTGGCCCTCTTGGGTGAGCTCCTCGAGCAGTTCTATGAGCGCGTCACTTCGGTTGTTGAAGCTCATGGCTGTGCCCGTTCGGTCTCTCGATACGTGACGCCGAGGTCGAGGTCCTCGTACATCCGGTCGAGCATCGCGAGCGCCGACTGGAACTGGGCGTAGTTCTCACGCATATACTCGATTGTCTCTGCTCTCGGTATCACCGGGTAGCCCTCGACGTGCTCGATGTCGAGGGACGGCCCTGGCTCGATGACGATCTGTAGCGCTCCGTCCAGCTCGTGACGGGGCTGTCGTTCGAATGCGGTCGGGAGGTCGAACGACTCGAAAAACGCCTCCCAAGCGTCGACGTCCTCCTCACGGACGGCCAGAAACAGTGGATAGTCGTTGGGCTCGCGACCGACCTGATAGCCGCCCTGGGTCCACACGTAGACGGCGTCGATCCGTGTGAATGCGAACGGCCAGTCACCGAACTGCGGGATGACGTAGGCCTCCTCGATGGATGGTGGACTGACGCCGGCACTGGCAGCGACGAGCTCTCGTGCTGCGTCCCTCACGCGCTCGTCGACGACTGAGAGGCCGTCGTCATAGCGGACGTAACCTGCGTCTTCGAGTCGGTTGACGGCCTGTCTCACCGTCTCGTACGGTGTGTGGAGGTGTTGGGCGACACGGCGGATGGAGTCACCACTCTCGATAGCGAGGATGACCTGCGCCGCGGTGTCGTCGAGAACCTCGTACATCTGGTAGTTACCAATAATCCGGTAACAGTTAAAAGTCTTACTAGAGGACGGGGTAGAACGGTTCTGTCTGAGTTCTATTACTCAGGACTCTCCTATTGAATGACTGAAGAATGTAGATCTCATAGCCAATCTGCATAATGTGGATAATGTAGATAATGCAAATTGGGCTTCTTCAATTGGTTCGTGTGGGTGGCAAAGATTGCGATGAATACGTATGAAATGCTGATAATCTAAATTATGTAGATTGCGTAGAGTCGACGGTGACTTTGACAATTGAGATTGTGCCAACAATCTACGTAATGTACAAAATGTAGATTGTGTGGATGGCGTCCGCAATCTGTCTGACACAGAATTAAGATGGACGAGCTTCATTGACCGCGTATGACCAGTACGAAACTTACATTATCGACAAAACTCGCGCAACCTTCAACATCTACCCAATGTACATTACCTACAAAATGTACAAAATCCGCTGCTTACGGGGTGCTGAGCTATGAGTGCTGACGAGTTTGAAGGGCTCCCCGGAGCAGCTGTCTCGTTGCTCAAGGGAGGGGTAGGGAAATCCACGATCGCGCTCAACATCGCTGATCGACTCGCTGCTCGTGGCCATGAGACGGTACTATTGGATCTGGATAAGGACGGGCATATGACGACCCAGTTGGGATACGACGATGCGTACGACCGAGATGCGAACCTCGGTGACGCCCTTATCGATGGTGAGGACCCTGAAGACCTGCTTATCGAGACGGACTTCGGCGTTCACTTACTCCCGTCGAGTAACGAGCTCGAGAACGTCGAGACGAGGCTGAAGGACGAACGGTTCGCAGACGTGAAGCTTCGACGGAACGTTGTCGATCCACTCATTCAAAACGGATACGACTACGTGATAATTGATGCCGCAGGCGGCCGTGGGAAACTCTCCGACAACGCCCTCATCGCCGTCCAGCGCGTCATAATCCCGCTAATCCCGCGTGCTGGCTCGATCAACGGCCTCAATAAGATGATTGAACGCCAGATCTCCCCAATCCGGCAGAATATCGGGTTGGATATCCTCGCAGTCACTCCGAATATGATTCGCGAAACAATGGGACAACGCAACGAGCATCGGACTCTCGTTGAAAATCTCAACCGGGAGTTCGGTTCATTCGTCCCCGAGTACGCTCGTGTGGACCCGGAGGTCTTCGATGCCCTCGATGATTCGGGACGCACCATCGATAGTATTCCAAAGCCAGGGATTCGCGAACGGACCGCGATTTCTCGCGCGTTCAAGCAAGGAATGCCGGTCTCGGAGTTCGACGAAGATTGCGACCAGATCCCGAATTTCGACCACTTAGCGGACCTCGTGGAGGAACACAGCCATGCCTAATGAGGACGACCGTTTCGGGGACGTCGCTGAACAGCTCAAACAAACGGAGGAAGGAGCCGAATCGGATGACGACGAACGTACTGACACCCAGGATGAACCGCAACCGGATGAAGAGATAATTCCTGAGGACACAGAGTCGGAGACTGAGTCTATTCCTGAGCAGGATGAGGAGGATGTGGACGAATCCACCGGTGGACCGGCCTTCTCCTTTGATAAGACCGATATGCACGGCTTCTATGTCCGGGAGGACACGTGGAATGGCGTCACCCGGATGCGATCATCGGTAACTGCTGCGTGCTCTATGTTTGATGTTCCCGAATTTGAAGGAAGAGAGTTTCAAGATGCGTGTCTCCGGGTAATTGCGGACCACGGTGATGAGGTCGCCCTCCAGATCCTCCGGGAGCGTGGTATCGAAGCCGATGAGGAACGTGTTCAGGAAGTTGTGGAGATGCTGAGCGAGCAAGCTACGAACGACTAATATTAGATTTGGGTGATTTTCCCCATCATTCAGATTTCGTGCGCATTGTACATAATGCAGATTGTGTAGCAAGCCATCTGCTTGCAGTCTCGCGATTATTCACGGAACCGGGTCCGAACGGCGGTCGCGGTTTTGATATAGCGGTATATGATTTATAACGTTGGCCAAAACCGAATTTCGGGGGATAGAACCCTTCTATCATAGGAAAAATGGTTATAAGACTTCTGTCACCGGTGGTCCTGATTACACGAATAATCACGACCACTTTGAAGTACCCCACCGCCGTCGGTGAAGCACGAATGCTGCAATCGGCTCAGAAAGACGCTTCCCCCAGGGTAGAGCCGCCAAGAACAGGGTTCGAGATTTCTCTGACTCTTTTCAGCCGAGTCCGCGGAGATGGCGAGGGCAGTCCTCGTGATAGACTAAATGCCTGTGACCTATTTTATGACACGGCACGAACGGGGTTATATGACTGGAGGTGAATCGATTTCCGAGGGTCCGATGGAACGCCAACCCACGGGTGAAGACCGGGTGCGGATGGTCGCCCGACAGGTTTCAGACCCGCGGACAGCAAACTGGATCGCCTCCGAAGCAGACTGGTCACACGGGCCGACCAAACGCGTCCTCGAACATCTCGTCGACGACGACATCCTCCACCGTGACGACACCGGGGGCCACACGACATACTTCCCCGATTATCGCCGTCAAGCGCTCACGGAGGCCATACGCCTTCGGGACAGCGACTACACCGTCGAAGACCTCACCGAACGGCTCACCGAGATGAACGCTCAGATCCGAGGATGGAAGGTCGAGTTCGATGTCGAGTCACCGAACCAACTTCGCGAGACGATCGCTGACCAGGTACTCGACGTCACCGAAGAGGATCGTCGCCGAGAGATCGCGCGTGAGTGGGAACAGCTCCAACGGCGAATCGAAATTGTGGGTTTTGCTATCCGAGAGTGGGACTTTCTAGCCCCAGCGACCGAACGCGGTGAGACCCGGAGGTGACGGACCTCGTTCTCCGCACGTCCGTTGCTGGCAGATGAATATTTAGGCTGATTCCGACTCACATATAATGTTTTTATAGTAGTGGTCCGTGATACGGCACATGAACCGCGAGACGGATAGTACGAATTCGTCTGGAGCAGCTATTTCTCTTTCAATACCCCCTTCAGATCCGACTTTATTCAAACACAAGGCGACGAGCGACGTCCTTCTCTTTTTAACAAACCACCGATTCAGTGACTTCTCACTGCGAGAACTCGCGACACAGATCGGTCACTCACACCAGTCTGTCCGACGGGCAGTAAACGTTCTCAGCGCGAACGACTTGGTCGTCGAATCGCCCGAAAGCAACCAGCGACTCGTCCAGATCAACAGACAGCGCCTGTCGATTCCAGACGATCCGATCCTCCGGATCCCCCAACCAGAGTATCATCAACCCGTCAAAGCTGCGGTTACGGAGCTTCGTGAGAACATCAACGACGTCGTCGGCATCATCCTCTATGGGAGTGTGGCTCGAGGCGAGGCTGACCGACGGAGCGATATCGATCTCTGGGTGCTAACCCGGTCTGGGCGGGCCGAAAGCCAACGAGAAGCGAACACCATTGCCCGTGACCTCGAAGACACGGAGTTCGATGGTGACCGATACGCCTACGATATCGATGTCGAGGCCGTCCAGGCGATCCCGGCGTACACCGAAGACATCCGAGAAATCGTCGTTTCAGGGATTCCGGTCTACAAGACGAATGACTTCGAAACCGTCGAGAACCTCCTCTTGGAGGAAGGAGCCTCTGATGAGTAACGGCTCGGACCCGACCGCTGTGCTCACAGCACTCGACCGCGCACAGGATGCCTTCGAGATGGTCGGACGCGGGCGAACAGCGTTCGAGGACGGGATTAGTGCCGACGAAGACTGGAAGACACAGTTGACGAAAGCGTGCCGCCTCCTCGAGGTCGTGGACACGCTCCAATCACAGGATGGGTATTACACGGCCGTCATCGAAGTCTGTTTCGGCGCGATTGAACGGTCGATCGAGGCGTACGCGCTCGCGATGACGAACGATACGCTTCAGGACTTTCAGGACCACCAGTTCAGCTACGAGCGTGCCCACCAAATTGGGCTGTTTGAGCGGGAGACTGCAGAGGCGATGAAGGACCTCTACAGCGAGAACCGGACAGAGAGTTATTACGGCGGGGGGCGTCCAACCGAAGAGCAGGCGGAAGCAATGACTGACCTCGCCGGCGCTGTCCATCAGTTCGCAGTGAGCCAGATTCGGGAAGGCGGCGTCTGTCTGTGTGACTGACTACGTTCAACAGTTCAGGAGAGCACTATGGACCGGAATACACCGACGGAACGGACGCCATTGACCTCACTCTCCGAGTCGTTCGAGCGCTACCTCCAGGACAAGGGGAAAGGCCGTGGAGGCGACGGCGGGAATTATCGACGCAACGCCGCCCGCGAACTCGAGCGGTTCGCCGAGTGGGCCGCCGGCGACCGCGGGGGCGACGACTGGACCGGGATCGTCCCCGACGACGTCGACCGCGACCCCACTTTCGAGGACCTCGACGAACGCGTGTTCCGGGAGTACGCCCGGCATCTCGCCGGCGATCGAGGACTCAAACAGAACACGGTACAAACCTACTATCGCTATATCTCTGCGTGGTGTGGCTGGTGCGTCAACGAGGGATATCTTGAGGCCCACTACGCGCAGCGAGCGAGTGCGATGGCGCCGCTGCCGGAGGACGACGGCCGCAAGCCCGGCGACCAGCAGGCCTGGACGTCCGAACAGCGCCACGCCCTCACCCGCCACGTCGACGAACGGGCTCGCGACGCCGTCGAAGCGTACACGACACTCCTAGAGGATACTGACCCCCTCGACAAGCAGCGAGCGCGCTACGCGGCGCTGAAGGCGGCTCGTGACCGGGCGCTGGTGTTCGTCCTCGCGTACACCGCCGTTCGGGTCGGTGAACTTCTCCGGGACCCGAACGATCCGCGTCGACGTGGCGTCCGCTGGGAGGACCTCTCGCTTGACGAGGGGAGTATGGACGTCTACCGGAAGAAACAACAGTGGGACGCCGCCAGTCTCCCCGATCCGGTGATCTCGCCGCTGCGGAGCTATCGTCGGCTTATGGACCCACCAACTGAGCGCTGGCCGGTGTTCCCGACGTTCGACCAACGGACGCTTGCAGGGCTCGTCCGGGAAGAGCTAGCCGAACGAGGGGAACATCCGGAGGCAATCGCCGAACGCCGTGCGGAGTACGCTCGCGACCTCCTCCTGGCGCTTGAGGAGGACATTCGGCCGCCGTCGATCACGACGGACGGCGCACGGTCGATTCTTCAGCGGCTCTCGGAGACCGCAGAGATCGATATCGACCATCCGAAACACGATTATCTTGCTCCGCACGGTGGTCGGCGTGGGATGGGTGAAGTGCTCGTTCGAGCATTCGGATATACTGTCGCCGCCCGGTATCTCGATAATTCGGAGGAAATGGTCCGTGAGCGGTACTCGCATATCGAGGCCGGCGAACTGGGGGATGTCGCCACCGAGGCGCTCAACGAGATCGACAGTATACCCCGGTAACTCGTATTTCGAGTACGAAGGATACACCGCCGCGTTCACACCGCGTCGACGGTGAACACCGAGTCGTCGCTGAGAACGACTTGCACGCGGCGGTGCCAGGCGTCAGCGAAGGCCTCCCGTTGCTGGTCGCTTGCCGATCCGTCGAGAATCCCCTGGAGGTTCCCGATCGCGGGTCACCGCCAGGAACGTCGCTGACGTGGTAGGCCACTTCGACGGTCTCGTCCGTGTCGGTTCGCCGGAATCGGAACGTCAGCTCCGCCGTGTCCGGGTCGAATGCGTCGAAGACGAGGAGGTCGCGGCGGCCGCCGTAGCCGCCGGCGAGCCCGTTGAATCCATCATCGTCGGTCGCGCAGTCACGTACGAGATGATGCGGCTCATCACGCCGTACGCAGCATCGTCCTGCGGGCCGGCCGCCTGCACCTTGGTTTCGCTCCGAACTGGAAAGTCGTCGGGATACAGGGCGTCGAGCCCGAACCGGACGATCCGGTAGGCGTTCGAGGCAGTCGGACAGGAGTGTCCCGCCTCTTCCACTACATTTCTATAGGTGGTGACGAACGGGTCGTCCGGTTCGAGGACGCGCTCGAACGCCTCCGCGGCATCGACGGCGTGCGCGAGATCCACCTCACCACCGGCGAGTGGGACATCATCCTCCGCGTCGTCGCGGCCGACACGGACCGGCTCCGGGAGCTGATGTTCGAGCGGATCGCGGAGACCGAGGGGTTCTCGCGCTCGCAGACGATGGTGATTCTCGGCACCGACTACGAGCAGCCCGGGCCGCCGCTGTAGCGGAGCGCGTGGCGCCGCCGCCCGCGCTACGGGACCGGAACGCTCAACTCGGGACCTCCCCGAACGGTGACCATGAGCACAGGTGTGGCGGACGGGTTCGACCCGTCGCCGGAGCGCGCGTGGGCGGCGGTCGTCGGCGGCGTCACGGCGTTGTTGGCGGTCGGATCGGTCGTCTTCCCGCGCGTCGTCTACGACCAGTTCCTCTGGCGCTACTTCTGGGGGCCGGTGGTCGCGGACGGCGAGGGCGCGCAGTGCGCGGTCCGCGACGCCGGCGGGACGGAGCTGCTTGGCAGCACCGCGGCGTGTCAGGCGGCTCGGGGCGCCGGGGAGGTCGTTGCCGCCCCGGGGTACACCACCTTCTCGACGGTGAGCTACGTGGTGATCCTGCTGGCGATGCTGATCGGCGTCGTCTTCCTCCTCCGCCGGCTCGACATCGCCACGGAGCTCCGCTTCTTCTACGCGCTGTTCCCGTTCATGCTGTTCGGCGGGGCGATGCGGACGGTCGAGGACGCGGGCGTCGCCGCGACCGCGGCCGGCGTCGAACCGCTGATCGCGTTCCCGGCGAGTGCGGTGCTGATCAGCCCGTTCATCTACTTCACGGTGTTCCTGTTCACGCTCGCGTGCGTGCTCGCCGCGTTCGGGCTCGAACGCCGTGGCGTCGTCGACGACTACGCGCGGCCGCTGTTCGCGTCGGGCGCCGCGGGGCTCGCGCTCGCGGTCGGGTATCTGTCCTATCTCGCGGCCACGACCGGTTACGTCACCTTCTATCCGCAGGTGCTCGTTCCCACGCTCGTCATCGCGACGGCCGCGACCGCGGGCACGTGGGCGCTGGCGACCCGGCAGATTCCGACGATCCGACAGGGGACCGGCGCGGCCGGGATCGTGATCATCTGGGGGCACGCGATCGACGGCGTCGCGAACGTGATCGGGCTCAACTGGATGCCCGCCCTGACCGGCACCGCGAACCTCGTCCCGAAACACGTCGTCAACGCGCTGATCGTCGACTGGACCGGGCGGCTGCTGCCGGCGTCGATCGTCTCCGTCACCGGCGACGCGTGGCCGTTTCTGTTGGTGAAGCTCGCGGCCGCGACGTTCGTCGTCTGGGTGTTCAACGGGGAAATGTACGAGGAGTCGCCGCGGTACACGCTGCTGCTGTTGATCACGGTGCTCGCGGTCGGGCTCGGCCCGGGCACGCGGGACATGCTGCGCGCGACGTTCGGCGTATAAGTACCGGACTCTCGTTCCGTCGTTCGTTTATTTGGCTACTACCGGTGACGTCGTCTGAGTCGCTCTCACTTCCCGTAATTGCCTGGTAGAGGAGGTAGGCACCGCCGACGAGGGCAGGTAAAAAAGGAGCTGCATGATGATACCGGCGATAAACATCCAAGTTGGTATGGTCCCGTCTCCCCACATATGGCCGCCCATGTGCCACCCATCATCGGGCCAACTCCCATCATCCCGAAGCCCATGAAGAACATCGGGAAGAGGACGAACGCACCGATGATAATGAGAACAATCGTAATGAGTCGTGTATCGTCTGTTTTGTCAGACATATTTTCCCTCCGTGAAATGCGTCTCCAGTTCTCAATACGAGTTCCCTATTCAATGCGATTGTGTCTTACCTTCTTGTGGGCTACCTCGGGAATACTTTCGACATCCCAGCTTTGCAACAGTTCTGCGTTCGAATCCAATCTCATTCTGGGAGCCTTCGCGCTGTCACGCTGACTCATCGGGCTGGATCGTGCTAAGAGAAGGGTTCAGTAATGGGTCAAACCCCGTGCCGTGGTGCTTTTTTGTCATCATATTTTGGCGGGTAGCAGTTTGATGTAGCCGGTTTCGAATCGTATCCACAAACTCAGTGAATTACCCGCTCGTAGTATCTCATATGAGCACTCCACCCGAGCAAACCGGCGTTCGTGAGATCCCGGAATTCAGTCGGGTATCACCGGGTCTCGATCCACTTCCATTTGCTGTGGCAGCAGCTACGGTCGCAGCTGTGATCATGCTTTTACTCGGCCTCTTCGGGGCGATTGGAGTCTACGAAGGTGGGGTCGGGATGATGGAGCAGTGGCATTTGTTCTTCACGCCGACACCCGTTGGGACTATCGCTGGAATCCTTGAAGCCGTGGTCATTACTGGTGTATTCACCTACCTGTTTGCTGGGTTGTATAACCGCTTTACCAGCTCACTCTCATGAAACTCGCTGTATTCAGGGCGACTGGCGGGACAGGACGACGTTTGATAACGCAGGCGCTCGCAGCCGATTATGACGTTCGGGCCCTCACCCGAACCCAGGCTAAACTCCCGCCAGGTGAGCAGATCACAGCTATCGAGGGAAATGTCTTGGAGCCAGGGGCAGTCTCTGAAACAGTCGAGCATACAGACGCCGTGGTTTGTCTCCTTGGGCGAACGCCGAATAACCCACCGGATGTCGTGTCGCGGGGGACTCGGAACATTATCGAGGCGATGGATGACCGGCCAGTCAGCCGATTACTCGTGCTAACGTCGATGGGCCTCGGCTCGAGCTCTGAAACCGTTCCGTGGTATATCCGAATTGTAAACGCAACCGCTCTCCACGATCTGATGGCAGACAAGGCACGGCAAGAAGAACTGGTCATGCAAAGCGACCTCGACTGGACGATCGTACGGCCCGGAGGGTTGACGGACGCACCGCGAACCGGGGAATACGTCCACGGTGCCGATATTGATGCCAGTGCCCGGCCGATTTCACGGGCTGATGTCGCCGATTTTCTGCTTCAAATCGTCCAAGAGGACCTATACGTTCGAGAGACGCCGATAGTCACCAGCCAAGAGAACGCCGATCTCGGATTTTTCCTTGATCAGATTGCGACGATCGCGAAGCGACTCAGAACTAACTGAGACAACAGCTGTACGAGTCCCGCGACTGATTGCGCAAAAGCGAGTTGCTCCCCGAGCGAATTACTTAAAAAAATATCACGATACTGCCACCCCAGGACAATCACGACCAGAAGTGCCACTACACCCCCGATCAGGAACCTAAAGCCACGTCCATATATCCGTAGGGAACCGGCAGGTCGGTGGTCTGATCCAACACCAGCAACACCACAGCGAGGCCGGCGACAACGAGACCAATCACCCGACTGAGTGGGGAATCACTCTGTCTACCGGGCATAGCTGTACATAGTCGGCGAATCCTTGAAGAGCGTACTGCAAGACCGGCTGCTCCGTCTATCGCGCTGAAGGGTGGTGTGGACTGTTCTTTGCCACCCGCTTAGAATGGGAACCGATCACGCGCAGATTGAATCGCGAGGCGAGTCAGGAGTCGCGCAGGGCCACGCTTTGGGAGGTCCCGGACAGTCTCGATGTTGGTTGGCGGTTCGCTACCACCGACGTGTAACTCCCAGCCCGTCTCGTCCTCGAAGCGTTCGACAGCCTGATTTGCTCGCTGTCGCACGTCGTCCGAGTCCATTGTCTCGGGCACACCATTCCGGAGGACGACGTCGCCGTCGACGATCACTGTCTCGACGTCGGCCGGCACCGCGTTGTTCACGACCTGTGCAGGAATATTGGTCCGTGGCGTGAACTTCGGTTTGTCGGCGTCGAGGAGGATAATATCCGCGCGCTTTCCCGCTTCGATACTGCCGATCTCGTCGCCCATCCCCAGCGCGCGTGCGCCTTCAATAGTGAGCATTCGTATCAGTTCCATCGAGTCGAACTGCCCGGCTGAACGCTTGAGATTTGCCGCCAGACGGGCTTGCCGCGCTTCACCGAGCATGCTGTACGAGTCGTGCCAGTAGTGGTCGTCAATCCCTACCCCGACATCGACACCAGCGGCTCGAAGCTCGGGGACGGGCGTCCACTGCGTCTCCCCGTCCGGATTCCAGTAACAGAAGACGGACGGGCAGTGCGCAACAGCCGCGTCCGCCTCGGCGGTTCGCTGGATGTCCTCTTCGTCGGCGAGGCGGAAGTGAGCAGCGACCAGTCGATCGTCCAGGAGTCCAACATCGTCGAGTAGCCCCACCGAGTCCTCGCCGCCGTTCGCTCGTGCCATCGTGTTACTTTCCTCGAGTTCGAGCAAGTGCGTGTGGACGAGCAGGTCCGGGTACTCTGCGGCGAGGGATGCGGTCCGTTCCCACAGCTGCCTGGTACACGACCAGTCGTCGTGCGGGCAGATCGTCGCCCTGATTCGGCCCTCGTACGTGTCGTGGTATGTTTCGATGAATTCGCGAGCACGAGCGAACTGCTGATCGACTGGTTGGTCCCAGAAGAGGTCCGAGATCGCCGGGCCGAAAAATCCGCGGAGCCCTGCTTCCCCGAACGTCTCTGCACCTCCGGCAGGCCGTGCGTCCATGGAGTTCACGGTCGTGACACCGCCCAGGAGGAAATTGAGCGCTGCGAGCTCGACGCCCGCTTCGACGAGATACTCGAAGTCGCCGTTCCCTAGTCTGTTGAACAAGGTCGTCCCACTCCCAAGCATCTCTGTCAGGTTGAGTTCGCTAAACGCACCGATGAGCGGCGTCATCTCCAGGTGCGTGTGAGCATTAACCAATCCTGGCATCACTAGTTTCCCGTTCCCGTCGATAACGGTGGACGCTTCTATTTCTCCGTCTCCTGCACGTGACGGCCGGACTTCTTCGATACAGCCATCGGTGATGCATACTGTGCCGCGCTCGTACAGCCGGTTCCGCTCGTCGGCTGTGAGAACGAGTGTATCGTGGATTGCCAGATCGACAGCCATCGTAAATTAGGAAGTGGATGTGACAGTTACCATACTGGACAACCGAGCAGGCCGGCGAACGCTGGTCCTCCAGGTGGTGTCCCCCTCATTTGGGATCTCATCGGTCTCTACTGGCCCCATCAGCTTCTAATACGTCGGCGTAACTTAATCCGATTCTCCTTTTGAATCTGAGGTCGGATTCCGCGGGGCTTGTGGAGGTTTGCAAGGTTTTCCCTCTTCACGATAGATCATCTATGGCCGACGGTTAGGATACCATAGTACAGATACCCTCATAGGCAGCATATTCTAATCAAAACCGCAATAGATGATCCCTACAATGATACAACTATGCAGGCGACGATAATCGACGGAGTTCTTGAATCCCTCCGTATCGGTGTCGGATTTCTCTGGACGGCGGCGTGGGCGATCATTATGGGCCTCACGATCACGAGTCTGGTCCAGGTCTACGTCTCGAAGGAGCGGATGGCACAGGAGCTGGGTGACGGAGATCTAACTGGACTTACCAAGGCGACTGTGTTCGGAGCAGCAAGCAGTGGCTGCAGTTTCGGCGCCGTCGCCATCGGGAAGGGCCTGTTCAAGAAGGGGGCGCACGCGGTGAACTTCCTCGCGTTCATGTTCGCGTCGACCAACCTCATCGTCGAACTTGGGTTGATGATTCTGATTCTGCTTGGTTGGGAGTTCCTGGTCGCAGAGTTACTCGGTGGACTCATCCTCATCGCTGTGATGGCCGTCATCGTCCACTTCACGCTCCCCGAGAATCTCTTCGAAGAGGTCCGGGAGACGCTCAACGAGCGCGACCGTGAGGCGGGTGTCAGCGAAGACCCGACCTGCGGGATGGAAGGCAAAGACGAATACACGCTCATGACCGACGGCGGTGAGACGCTCAAATTCTGCTCGGAGGGCTGTATGGAGACCTATCGCCAGGAGACGTCGAGTCGCGGTGGGTGGCGTGACGAGTTGCTGTCGTGGGGGGGCTGGTACAAAGTCGGGAATCAGTACCGCAAGGAGTGGTCGATGATCTGGAAGGACATCGTCGCTGGCTTCCTTATTTCTGGGTTCGTCATCGTCTTCGTCCCCCAGTGGGTCTGGAACACCCTGTTCATCCAGGGCGACGGGCTGCTCGTGACCGCGGAGAACGCGATCATGGGTGTCACCATCGCCGTCCTCAGTTTCGTTGGCAGTATGGGCAACGTCCCGTTCGCGGTCGCGCTGTGGGGCGGTGGCGTCAGCTTCGCCGGGATCATCGCGTTCGTCTACGCCGACCTCATCACGATTCCCGTGCTGAACGTCTACCGGAAGTACTACGGCTGGAAGATCATGCTGTACATCCTCGGCGTCTTTTTTGTGACGATGGCGTTCACCGGCTTCCTCATGGAGGTGCTGTTCGACGCGCTGGGTATCGTTCCAGACCTGGCAGGCGGGGAGACGGCGACCGAGCAGACGTACTTCGAGCTCAACTACACGTTCTATCTCAATATTATCGCTTTCGCACTCTCTGGATTCTTTCTCTACGTTTACCGGCGCGGACTCGGCGCACCGGGTCAGTATCGTGATCCAGTGTGCGGGATGCGAACCGACGATGAGGCCCCGAGTGCATCCCATGATGGGACGACGTACTATTTTTGCTCAAAGAAATGCAAGCGTACGTTCGAAGAAGAACCCACGGAATTTGCTGATCAAAGCCCGCAGATATCGAGCCACGATCACGACCATGACCACTGATGATCGCACTGTGGTCCATCCGCTGTGAAGGGGTTCATCATCACAGTTTCAATCCGCAATTGTCACAACTACTGTACCCAAATAAACGGTATGAATAGTCAAATCTCGCAACTCGGGGCCGTCATATGAATCGCCGCCGAGCAGATACTGTCGTCGGTGTACTTGTCGGGTTCATTCTCCTGGCCGGCGGGGTACTCAGTTGGCGAGCCTATCAACAGCGTCGGGCTATCGAGCAATCGATGGGGTCGATGATGGGTTCATCTATGGGGACGATGCACGGCACAGACCCCCTCTGGTACGTGGTTGGAACCCTGCTAGTCGCTGGCGTTATCGGTACCGTCTATTACGTGGTCCGGGGAGAACTCACCGATCCAGAAGTGGCTGACACAACGACGCCTGTCGATTCCGTACAGACATCGGCAACGGCTACGTCGAGGGACGATGAAGCCTCGCCGGCGACGTCTATCAATCCTGAATCGGACCCACAAGCACGCGTTCTCGATCTCTTACCGGATGATGAACGACGCGTCCTCGAACCCGTCTTGAACTCCCCCGGAATCACGCAGATCGAACTTCGGGATCGATCTGAGTTCTCGAAGAGTAAAGTGAGCCAGACTGTGAGTTCACTCGAGGAGCGCGGGCTGCTGTATCGGGAACGACAGGGTCGGACCTATCGCGTGTATCCGAGTGATGATCTACAGAACCAACAAACCTAGAACTTCATACACACACTACCCCATCATGCCACAAGCAACACTCGAAAGCGATCATGTGAGCCGACTTCTCAAGTCAAGCACGTGGCTGAATCTCCTCCTCGCCGCACAGTTGATTGCCGGGCTGGTGTATGCATTTTTCACAGGAGATATGGGGAGTCGGTGGACCCATTTCGTCCTTCCGTTCATTTGGTTCACCGCCTCACTCTGGGTGATCTGGCACACCCGACCTGAGACGACACGTCGCGTGTATCGTCTTGGTGCCGCACTTGTCGTTGCTCTATACCTCATCGTGATGTTTTATTTTTCAGGATTACTTGGACCGAGCACCTCTCATTTCGGACAGCTCACTGGACCAAACGGCTTCGGAATAACGTGGGGTCGATCTTTGGGGTGGAGTCCGGTCTTCATCTATACAGGTGACCTGATCACGGTCTCGCTCATTCCTTATCAGGCGGTTGGCCTGTTCGCGCTGGCGTATCTCGTCTATGATGCGTTGCTTGATTTCTCGCAGTCGGCGGTCGGAGGAATTGTCGGGATTGTAGCGTGTCCTGCCTGCGTTAGTCCGTTGTTTGCTGTTCTACTTGCAGGCGGACTAAGTGGTTCTTCAACGATGCTATTGCTTGGTGCGTATGGCTACGAGATTGCGACCATTCTGTTTCTCGTGACGATTGGAATCCTCTACCATCGTCAGGCACTCACGAGGCAGTATCACCAGTTCCGAGGGAACTGACCCATCTCGTTCGTGGTTAGCAATACCTGAGCCTCCCTCGCCGCCTGAACCGTGGTTATTGTCTGGATCGCCGCAATGAGGTGAACAGTCTCGACGGATCCCCTTTGCTCTCACCATTCCTCTGATCCTCTCGAATTCGGCAGGTATGAACGATCCTGTCAGTAGAAAACGTTTAGATGGCGTTATAGACGTTCTTGAACGCTCTCCTGTTTGAGTTCATTCCCACGAAGATAACTCCGAACCCACCGTATGACTACGTGAGGCGAAAGACAATGACCAACCGAAACCTCGGACGATGGTTGCTCGTGGCGCTCGCGATTGTCGGACTCGCGTTTGCCGCCCCGGTAGTTAGCGCACACGGTGACGAACCGATCCAGGGGAACAAGACGGCAGCTGAAGGGACGCCAGCCGATGGTAGTGCAGCAGACTGGGCGGCCTGGATGGAAGGTCACATGACCGACTACATGGGCCCGAATGCCGTTGACGAGATGGAAGCGCACATGGGCGTGACCGTCGACGAGATGGCCCAAGATATGGCGGACGACAATCACACCGCGACGGGGATGAACGGACAGGGGTACGGCTGCTAACGATCCCTGTTCGGATCCTCGTCTGACACGATAGATATTCGACTTACTGACTCAACGATCACAATGACACACTACACCAACACTCTCGGGCGGACGACTCGTCGAATCGCAATACTAGCGGTTCCGCTGTTGATTGTAGCAACGGGCACCGCAGCGGCTCACGGTGGTGGAGGCTACGGCGGCGGTATGATGGGTAGCGGCGGTTGGGGGGTCTTCAGCGGTGGAATGGGCCTCTGGAGCTTCCTTTGGATGGGGCTCCTAATCGTCGTCCCGCTCTATCTCGTCTACTCACTCCTCAACAGAGATTCTGAGAGGAGTGATAGTCGGCCGCTTTCGGTTCTTCGTGAGCGTTACGCTCGCGGTGAACTCTCCGATGAAGAGTTCGAACGTCGACGAAAGCAACTCGAGTAGTGCCCATGACCGAAATAGAAGGAGCATCGTCGAGAAAAAATTCTCGTCTGCCAGTTGGGGCGACGGGACCGAACGCTTAAGTGCGTTTACAGGATACAGTATTACATGGTTTACACAATACAAACCAAGATTGATGGAGAGTTCGACGATGTCGTCGACGCAACGGATGCCGCGCTCAAAGACGAGGGATTCGGTGTTCTCTGTGACATCGACATTCAGGCGACGCTCAAGGAGAAACTCGGCGAGGAGTTCCGCCAGTATCGCATCCTCGGTGCGTGCAATCCTCCGCTGGCATACGAAGGGTTGAGTGCAGAAACTGAACTCGGTGCGCTCTTGCCCTGTAACGTCATCGTCTACGAGAACGATGACGGCGTCATCGTGGTGAGTGCGGTCGACCCGGAACAGTTAGTCGGGATCGCTGATAACGACGCGCTTGACTCCGTCGCGACCGAGGTCAGCGAACGATTCGATCGCGTACTGGCAGCCGTAACTGACGAGTTCGGATCCGCATCGGAGGCCTGATCTCTGATGGCATCATCGGATCAACTGGATACGACGACGATACTGCTCATCGTCCTCGGAGCGTTCATCCTCCTTCCCTTGCTCACAATGGGTATGGGGTTCGGTGGGATGATGGGATACGGAGGAATGATGGGCCAGTACGGTACCACAGGTGGTTGGTGGCCCCTCATCGGGATGCTCGTCCCGGTCATCTTCCTCCTTGCGCTTCTGGGCGGTGGATATCTCATCTTCCGGCGGATGAGCGAGACACAGACGTCTCATAATCCCGCGATGGAAGAGTTACGTCTGGCGTACGCTCGTGGCGATCTCACGGACGAAGAGTTCGAAGCCCGACGAGAAAAGCTCGAACAATCAGAGTGACCACTACCTAAACCGCGTTTCACCCGTTTGAACACCTGCGGATCGACTCGAGGGTATCGAAACCTACCGTTCGGCAGCATCGTTCCGTTACATCGAAATGGTGTGCTCGATTCAGCATATGGTTATGAGTAGTAATGGGAACAAACGACAAGTTCGGAGTGAGCCACGTCCGAAGTCTTCGCACCAGTATCGCGCGTAGCTACCCCCTGACGAATGATACAGACCACATGACACATCACAGCCGACGTCAATTCTTAGGCATTGTCGGTGCCAGCGCAGTCGCCAGCACCGGCTTTGCTCAGTCAGCGAACGCACAGGAGACGCCCATCGTGGAGATGGGAAACAATTACTTCGACCCAATCGGCCTACGTGTTGATCCCGGGACAACCGTTCAATTTGAACTCGCAGCGGGGGCACATTCCGCTACGGCGTACGCAGATCGTATTCCGGAGGGCGCTTCCGCCTTCGATAGTGGGACGATCTCAGACGGGAGCTTCGAATATACGTTCGAAACGCCAGGGACGTATGATTACTACTGCATCCCGCACAAGTCGATTGGGATGGTCGGACGGATCGTAGTTGGCAGTCCTGGCGGACCGGCAGAGGAGGATTCAATCCCGGATGGAGAGGTCCCATCGAGTGAGGCGATTGTTGACCAGGGTACAGTCGCCTACGGCTCAAGCAGCGATGGAAGCGGGAATACTGGTGGTGGAATGATGGGACGAGGTGGTTCTGGAATGATGAGTGGCCGCAACGGAGGTGGAGTTGGAGGGCTACCAGCTGTTGGTGGCGTACTCGGAATGCTGGGCGTTCTCGGTGGCGGGCTCTACTGGCTTGGAAACCAAAAATCTCCTCAATCGACTACCGACGACTCAGCCAGAAAAACGCTCCAGAACCGCTATGCCAGGGGCGAAATTGACGAGGAGGAGTATAGACGTCGCCGTGAGCGATTAGATGCTACTGATGAGGACATCTCCAACTGATTGCCACCGTGAGAGGGTGAACTCACCGGGGTCAAGTGATTCGGGGATTAGAGAATACCGCCCTCACCGATACCTTTGATTTCAGAACGATCCCGTGACCTGTTTTGTTTTATTTATGACTGATTTCTCTTGTGATCAACTCGCCTGTGTGGCTCGGTAGTAAACACCAATTGCGAGCACGGCTACGAGGAGAAGATATCCAGTAGCCCACACCAACGAGAGAGCCGTATCTACGTCGGTTGTGAGTCCGGTATCGACCATTACACGGACTGGCCAATAGCCCGGAAAGAGTTTCATCCACCAATCAGGTTCAGATTGAATAAACAGCGGATCCTGAAACAGTCCGATATCGAGCATCGGGAGAATCAGCATCAGCCACATCCCGGCTAGGCGGTTGAAGACGGCCCCGACGAGCATCCCGATGAGACCATACGTGACCGAGACCGAGAGGCGGTCTCCTCGGCGACGGAAGTCGTATGGCTCGCGACGCCGACGAATCCACTTATGCAGGTCGTCGATATCGCGGAGATCGCCGAAATCGCACACGAGTACGGCGCTCTCTGTACCGTGGACAACACGTTCGCGACACCGTATCTCCAGCGCCCATTAGAGTTAGGCGCAGATATCGTCGCTCATTCGTTGACGAAGTACCTCGGCGGTCACTCCGATGTCGTCGGCGGCGCCTTGGTCACGGACGACGAAGGCTTGGACGAGCAGTTGGGGTTCTACCAGAACAGCGTGGGAGCGACACCGGACCCGTTCGCGTGCTTCCTCGTCCTTCGCGGAACGAAGACGCTCCCCATCCGGATGGACCGACACAGTGGGAACGCCCGCGACCTTGCGGCGTGGCTCGACGATCATCAGTCACTCACGCTCTTGATTTGGCTCGGACGTACGATCCGACACCTCATGCCCTCTACATTGTGGATAGAGGTGCCTACGCGTCTCGTCCGGAATGGACGTGGGACAAACTGCAGCAAGTATTGGAGCAAAACGGAGAGACTGTCGTCGAAAATGTCCAGTCCCGGGCAGCTGCCGACGATGTTTTAGTCGTTGCTGAGATCACTCACGCCGTTCCTCATCAGGCAATAAGGAAATACTGGATCAACACGGGAACGACCTCGTCGTGATGGGAACACACGGACGATCCGGCCTTTCACGACGGCTCCTCGGAAGTGTGATCGAACAGGATCTCCGGAACTCAGATGAGCTCATTTTAACCATTCGAGGAGTATAGCCGTGGCTCGAGCTACCAGCGAAGTGAGATGAGAAGCACCACGAATCCGAGACCGATGGCGACCGATTCGATGATATGGACGAAAGCGAGATCGAGCCCCCCGAACTCGAACAGTACTCCTTCGATGAACACACCGAGGGTGATGATCCCGAATCCGATTGCAGCGTTTCTCATATAGTACGTCCTCGTTCGTCGATACGCCTTGAAACTGTAGTACGTGATCAGAATACCGAGGCCAAGGACAGCCAAGCGGACGGCCACGAGAACGGCTGTTGTCGTATCCACCATTAGTCAGTCCTCCAGTTTCTGCGGGTCACGTCCGTATAGAGCGTAGAGGATCGTAAGCATGCCAATCGCGACGATGGTTGTTGCCACCGTTCCCGCATTATGTAAGGTCAGGCCAACCACGTCGAACAAGATTCCTTCGACGATTGCGCCGAAGCTGATAATGGCGAACCCGACCGCGAGGTACAGCATCGATTGACTGTTGCTACGTCGGTACCCTCGATAGGCCTGATAGGCGATCACGAATCCCAGAACCATTGTGACGAGCTTTGCGACGATGAGTCCGGGGTGCATGGTTATTCGTTCCTCATTGTGTTCCACAACCGAGCAAATCTGTCGGGCGCGTCTTCTCGAAGTTCGATACGGACGTCGAATCCTGATTCGAGGAGCTGGACCTCGACGCGGTCGAGTTGGGCTTCGTATTCACTGTAATGATGACCGTCGGGATCAACGTGCGTTCGCTCGATAAGCAGATCGTACTCCAGTAACGTGTTGACCCGTCTGGAAACTGTCGAGACTGACATGTCACACTCTTCGCTGAGTTCCTTGGCGGACAGATGTTTTCGGCGAGTCGACTCGAGGATCGCGCGTGCATAGTCGTCGTCAAGGATTTCGAGAATCCTCGAGATATCTCGCTCCTCACTCACAATCCGTGTTGTTGTGGGTGGGTATATAAAGAAACGCCGATTTGCTGACCCAGCAAATCTGCTTTCCGGATTATATGCCCAGCCCGTGTAGGTTCACCTGTAAGGTGACCGATGGCATGACCGACTCAATCACGCGTCGACGGATGCTCCAGCTGACTGGCGGTGCAGCAGTCGTTGGGCTTGCCGGGTGCACTGGAACGCAGAATAACGACAGCGAGGCGGCAAACGCGTCGCCGACCGAGAGTGGCAACGACGAAGGTACGGAGAGCGGTCACAGCGACGAAGAGAGCGGCCACGATGACGAGGGCGGTCACGACGAAGCGGTCGGAGCGCCGTCCGATACGGCCGAAGTGAACATGATTACGGAGGACGGGGGCTACCACTTCGAGCCACACGTCGTGCGGGTGAACGTCGGGGGAACCGTCACCTGGAACAACGAGAGTGGGAGTCACTCGACGACCGCCTACCACTCCGACAACGATCAGCCCCAGCTCGTTCCCGACGGGGCTGCGGCCTGGGACAGCGGTATCGTCTCCGAGCAGGGCGCGACGTTCGAACACACCCTCGAGACCGAGGGCGTCTACCACTACTACTGCACGCCCCACGAGAGCCTCGGGATGCTCGGCAGCGTCATCGTCGGCGAGCCGGACCCCCACGAGCAGGTCGCCCTCGAAGAGCCGCCGGCCGATAAGCCGGAAAGCGTCCGCGAGAAGCTCGAAGAGCTGAACGGGATGATTCGGACGGCGCTCGGTGACGACCACGAAGAAGACAGCCACTGAGACACATAATTTTCCCGTCGTAGCGAGTACTTTTTATCAGGACCGAGGAGCGTCGACGAATGGGTATTTCAACACAGCAACAAGATCGACCACTCTCGCTCTGGGCACTCATCGCGACGGTTGGTGTGCTGGGCGTGTCGGGACTCGCTGGCGGAGGCCAATTCATCCTCGCTCCCTCGGGGCGTCTTATCGGTATCTCGTCGACGCTTCTGGCTGGCTCCCCGTTCGAGAGCTATCTGATTCCCGGGGTCATCCTCTTCAGTGTCCTCGGTGTGTTTCCGCTGGTCGTCGTGTACGGTCTCTACCGTCGAAAACGATGGGCGTGGCCGGCAGCCATCGCCGTCGGCGTCGCGCTCGTCGTTTGGGTCCTCGTCGAAGGGGTTGTCATCGGATTCGGGAAACGGTTGCAGTATCCCCACCTCGTCCAGGGTGTGGTGATCGTCGGTCTTGCAGTACTCCCCTCTGTTCGAGCGGCTCTCAGATGAGCACGTTGTACCCGACGTGGGCGAACGCGAGGGCGAGATACCCGAGCACGAGCGCCGCCAGGGTTCGCCGAGAGAGTGATGGGAGCCCGATGGCGTCGGAGCCGTGAATCCGCTCGCCGAGCGCGTACGCGAACCGCCCGGCGAGTAACGCGAACGGCAGGTGGACGAACACCAGCGGGAGCACGAGCGAGTCGAACCGGACTGTCGCCTCCAGCCGCGACAGATACTCGAGTTTGAGCACGAGTTCGAGGAGCGCAACGGTCAGCCCGGAGGCCACGGTCGCGAGTAACCCTTCGGTCTTCGAGAGGAGCGTCCCCCGACGGTAACTCCAGCCGTAGAAGACGAGTATCAGCGGGACGAACCGGACGAATGCCTCCTCGACGAGTCCGACCAGAAGTGACCAGGTCGCGAGGGTCGTCACTCCGAGCAAGAGAAGTTCGAACTGGTAGGCGATCCACACGCCAACCCCGGTCACAACGCTGCTCACGCCCACGAGCCCGACCAGTGACCGATACCGGAGCGTCATGAGTGGTGATGAGACTGTGTCTATACGTCAGCGCACACCGAAATAGATGTACCCGTTCGAAACGCGTACACGAAGAGCATTTATTACTGTACCCGTGTTACATAGTACCACGCAAGCCCCAGCGTAGCCACGCACCATACTGCTATGCCCACCGATGATTCCGCGTCCGTCTCTCGCCCGTCCGATACGGAAAGAGACGTTGTAGGACGGGTAGAAGAGACGATTCTGTCACGGCGAGGGTTCCTCGCAGGACTCGGCCTGGGGGGCGTCGGCGGCGCTGGGGTGGTTCTCGGTCTCACGCGAGCGGGAGACGGGTTTCAGTCGCTGGCGACGCTTGCGGGCGGGGCCACGCTTCCCGCGACAACACGCTACTATCTTCCAGCGGTCGACGGCTCCGGCGACGGCCTCGTCGTCCCGTTCGAGTTCGAGTTCACCGACGGGGACGGTGAACTGTTCGCCAACCTGAACGGAATCGAAGTCCGTCACGACCTCCAGCTCGCGCTCCGAGAGGCGAGGGAGACGGCCACAGGTCTCACCGGAAAGTCGCTCACCAACATGGCGACGCACATCACGTTCGAGCCCCCCTCCTCCGGCGTGCTTGTACTCCGCGGGAAGAGTTGGGAGGCCGGGCTTACCGTCGCACTCGTTGCTAGCCTCCACCAGCAGTCGCTCTCACAGGAGACGCTCATGACGGGGATCGTCGACGACGAGGGCGCGTTGCTTCCCGTCGGCGGGATCGAGAGGAAAGCGCGCGCGGCGCGGGCAGTCGGCGCACGGGAGCTAATCATCCCGGCAAGCGAACCGACGGACGTGGCTGTTCAAGGGCTCCGAATCGTCGAATCTCCCTCGATTACAGATACACTCGACCGGATTCTGTGACCGGAGCGTCTCACTGCTGATTGGGTCCAAGGAGCGAATCGGTCCAGCCTAGCCGATGGCTTACGGGAAACGATTCAAGAGCCGGGTCGCCGTAGCTCAGGGTATGGCCGAAACCGATCCTTTCGACGCGATACGCGAGTTCGAGTTCGACGGAGATGCCTATCGGATGGCGGATCTCACCGCCCTCGAAGAGGCGGGACTCTGTGAACTGGACCGTCTCCCGGTCAGCATCCGTGTCCTCCTCGAATCCGTCCTTCGGAACGTCGACGGCGACACGATCTCCGCCGAGGACGTTCGAAACGTCGCGTCGTGGCAACCTGACGTACCGGACGTCGAACTCCCGTTCACACCCTCGCGGGTCGTCTTGCAGGACCTCACCGGTGTCCCTGCCGTCGTCGACCTCGCTGCGCTCCGATCAGCGGTTGACCGGAAAGGCAAGGATCCCGCGATCGTCGAGCCAGAGATTCCAATTGACCTCGTGATCGATCACAGCGTCCAGGTCGACTATTTCGGCTCCGAGGATGCCTACGAGAAGAACGTCGAACTGGAGTACGAGCGCAACGGCGAGCGGTATCGAGCGCTCAAGTGGGCTCAGCAGGCCTTCGACGACTTCCGCGTCGTCCCGCCGGGAACGGGCATCGTCCACCAGGTAAACCTCGAATATCTCGGCCAAGTGGTCCACGCTCGTGAGCGTGACGGTGAGAACTGGCTGCTTCCGGACACGCTTGTCGGCACGGACAGTCACACGCCGATGATCGGCGGCATCGGCGTCGTCGGCTGGGGCGTCGGTGGCATCGAGGCCGAAGCCGCGATGCTCGGCCAGCCCATCACAATGAACCTCCCCGAAGTCGTCGGGGTCCGCCTTACCGGAGAACTCCCCGAGGGTGCAACTGCGACTGACCTCGTGCTTCACGTCACCGAACAGCTTCGCGAGGTTGGCGTCGTCGATCGCTTCGTCGAGTTCTTCGGTCCCGGCGTGGCGAACCTCACGGTCCCCGACCGGGCGACTATCGCGAACATGGCCCCCGAGCAGGGTTCGACCATCTCGATGTTCGGCGTCGACGAAGCGACGCTCGACTACCTCGAACTCACGGGTCGTGACGAGGAGCACATCGAACTCGTTCGCGAATATCTCGATGCGCAGGGGCTGTTCGGCGAACAGAATCCGGAGTACACGGAGACGGTCGAGCTCGATCTCTCGACGATCACGCCGAGTCTCGCGGGACCAAAGCGTCCCCAGGACCGTGTCCCGATGGACGATATGAAGACCCACTTCCGGGGGCTGGTCCACGGCGAGTTCGAAGACGAACTCGACGACATCGACGAGGACGCACTCACCCGCTGGCTGGGCGAGAGCAGCGTCGCCGCCGACCGCCCCGACGCCGACCTCCCGGAACCGGACGTGGGCGAACTAAACGACACGGTCGACGTCGACCTCGACGGCGAGACAACCGAAATCAGGCATGGGAGCGTCGTCGTCAGCGCCATCACCAGCTGTACGAACACGTCGAACCCCTCGGTGATGCTCGCCGCAGGCCTGCTCGCCCGCAACGCCGTCGAGTACGGCCTGGATGTCCCCGAGTACGTCAAGACTAGCCTCGCGCCCGGGAGCCGCGTCGTCACCGAATACCTCGAAGCCTCGGGATTACTGCCGTATCTCGAAGACCTCGGCTACAACGTCGTCGGCTACGGCTGTACGACCTGCATCGGGAACGCCGGGCCACTCCCCGAACCCATCGAGCGCGCCATCGACGCCGAGGACCTCTGGACGGCGAGCGTCCTCTCGGGCAATCGGAACTTCGAGGCGCGCATCCACCCGAAGGTCAGAGCGAACTACCTCGCCAGTCCGCCGCTCGTGGTCGCTTATGGCCTTGCTGGTCGCATGGATATCGACCTCGAACGAGACCCGCTCGGAACGGATGACAACGGCGAGTCGGTTTACCTCGCGGATATCTGGCCCGGCGCTGACGAGATCCACGCGGCGGTTCACGACAGCGTCGACTCGTCGATGTTCGAGGAGAAATACGCTGAGGTATTCGAGGGTGACGAGCGGTGGGAGGCGCTCGACGCGCCGACCGGTGACGTCTACGAGTGGGACGATTCTTCGACGTACATCCGAGAACCGCCATTCTTCAAGGACTTCCCGCTGGAGCAACCGGGCGTCGCGGATATCGAGGACGCTCGGACGCTCATGTTGCTCGGTGACACGGTCACGACCGACCACATCAGCCCGGCGGGCCCGTTCTCTCGTGAGCAGCCGGCCGGGGAGTGGCTCGTCGAACAGGGCGTCGAACCCCACGATTTCAACACGTACGGCGCTCGCCGGGGCAACCACGAGGTGATGATGCGCGGCACCTTCGCCAACGTCCGCATCGAGAACGAGATGCTCGACGATGTCGAGGGTGGCTACACGATCCACCAGCCTACAGACCAGCAAACGACTGTCTTCGAGGCCAGCCGTCGCTATCGCGAGGACGACACGCCGCTGGTCGTGTTCGCCGGCGAGGAACTCGGCACTGGATCGAGCCGCGACTGGGCGGCGAAGGGGACCGACCTTCTCGGCGTTCGCGCAACCATCGCGGAGAGCTACGAGCGCATCTTCCGTGACAACCTCGTCGGCATGGGTGTCCTCCCGCTCCAATTTGCCGAGGGCGACTCGTGGGAATCACTCGGTCTCGACGGTTCTGAACGGGTCGCGATTCACGGGCTTGACGATGGTCTCAACGTGAACGAGGAACTCACGGTGGTTGCCGAACGTGACGACGGATCGACCGTTGAATTCCCCGTTACTGCGCAGGTCGGGACGCCTGCAGCCGTTCGATACGTCGAGAACGGGGGCATCCTTCACCTCGTTCTTCGCCGGCTACTCACTCAGGGGTAGAATCAGTCCGTCATTGCTACATGTCCCTCGTCACCGCGTTCCCCGCCAGCCACCGAATCCTGTTTGTGGAGCCAGTAGAGGAACGCGAAGAACGCCGTCGCGAGGACGTTCAACACGAGCTTGTAGTTGAGTTCGATGGACACTTCGGCGATCTGCGCGGAGGCCCGCGACGGGATGAGGCCCAGGCCCAAGAACAGGAAGTGAACCACGAACCCGGCGATAACGGCGGTGACGAAGATCATCAGGGACAGCACCGCCGCGAACGTCGTCCCGTAGTACTCGTCGTAGGCTTTCATGATCGGCGGAACGATGAGGTCCGCGAAGATGTACGACAGCACCGACCCGAAGGGGAGCCCGCGCGTCCAGAGGACGGTCCCGAACGGGACGTTCCCGACCGAACAGACGAAGGTGACGACGCCGATGATCGCACCCAGCGCGGCCGTCCAGAGGACGTATACCGGCAAGCCGAATACGGCTCCGGAGAAGACGCTCGTCCAGACGGCTTCGGGGATGAACCCGGCGATGAGCCCGGCGAAAATGAACCCGATGGCGATCTCGTCCCACAGCATCGCCCACTCCTTCCACTGTTTGTCCGCGAGCGATTTCCACCCGGACCACGAGGTCGCCTTTTCCGGAATCGACGTGTTCGCTTCCTCGGGGTCGAAGGAGTCCTTGCAGGACTGCGAGCAGAAGTAGTACGTCTGGTCGTTGTGTTCGATGGAGTAGTCGGTTTCCTCAGGATCGACCTCCATTCCACAGACCGGGTCTTGGACAGTGATGCCCTCGTCGTCGGTGACGTTCTCGCGTGCTTCATCGAGGACCTCGTCGGGAACGACGTAGACGAAGCCGACCGACATCAGGCCGATGAGGAGCAGTCCACCGACCACATCGGCAAGCAGGAACTCCCAACCCAGCAGCAGCCAGATGACGATGCCGATCTCGATGACGAGGTTCGTCGAGGCGAACTGGAATGCCGCCAGCGCCGCCGCAGCCGACGCCCCCTTCTTGTAGAGGTTCTTCGCCGTGGCGATGGCCGAGTACGAACACGACGAGGAGACGAACCCGAAGAACGTCGCGAGGCCGATGGAGCGGGGTCCGTGGCCTTCGAGCAGCTCTGAGATCCGCTGGGTCGAGACCCACGCCTCGACGCCGCCGGCGATGGCGAAGCCGATGACGAGTGCCCACCAGGTGATCCACGCCATCGCGGCGGTCGTCGTCGCGGCCTGCCTCGCACTCTCCACGATGAACGTCCCGAGCGGTTTCGTCGTCGTGACGATGCCGATGGTGACGGTGATTACGGCGATGACCGTGAGGATCGCGTAATCTGATCTGTCCATTGTCTTGGTGGCCTACATTTAGGGGCTCCTCTCCTAATGCGGTTGTGGCTACATCTGTGGGATATATCGTTTGTGATCCTTTGGATACCAGCATCACAACCCTAGCAGAATTTAGAATCAAGGGGTATGCCACTTCGGGTGCGGAGTAATTGACTTGTGGCTGGCTGGGGAAGATAGTCGTATGCTTACGTCCTACAGCGAACTTCTCTTGACGGGTATCATTCTCGCGAGCACCGCGTACACGGTGAGCAAAACGCCCGCTATCTGGCACCAGTACGAGGGAATATATGGACACCTACTCGTTGGCGTACCGCTCGTTGGGCTACTGTTCGGGATCGCCCATCTCGGGATGCTCACACCGCTTCCGCATGGCCTGCTCGCTGCAGTGGAAACCGGAGCTCTCCTCGGTGTCATAGTCGTACTCGGCGCACTCGGATATATTCACCCGCGACTTGGGTATTCTGGGGGAGAATCCCGATGATGGCGCTCCTCTTCTCGTTACTCTCGGCAGTCGTCGCTGGTGGGCTTGCGTTCCTTTGTTACACTCTGCTCTACGGGGACTCCGTGCTGGTGATTCAGCGGCCGTTCTTTTTTAGAATCGGCGTTGGAGCGCTCTGTGCTGCCGTCCTCGGGGCAAGTGCAGTCGTGGTCGGCTGGGTTCCGACACATCTTCTTCACGCTATCTTCGCAGTATCAATCGCTGCGGCGGTCCGGACAGTCCATAACGGTCTCCATCCGGACACTGAAGCGTGGTTCTACTCGCTTTTCGGAACCTGAGCATCGAAGTAGACGATTTCTACTTCTCGGGCTGAGGTGGTTTGGATTCTAAACAACAAGAAGTCTAAAGATGGCACCCCAACGGAGAGACGATGAGCGAGAAGCTGGGCCGTCTCGGTGCAGTCTCGATTGCGCTCGGTGGTATGATCGGGGGTGGGATCTTCGCCGTACTTGGCGTCGTTGCGGAAATGTCGGGGCCTGCGGCGTGGCTCGCCTTTACCGGCGGCGGTGTCGTCGCGTTCTGCGCTGGCTACTCGTACGTTCGTCTCCAGCGGCTTGGCGACGTGTCCGGCGGTTCGGTCAGTTTCTTACAGGAGTTCGGTGAGTCGACGACGGTCGCTGGGATGGTCGGGTGGACGCTTCTGTTTGGCTATATCGGGTCGATGGGGATGTACGCGTTCGCGTTCGGTAGTTTCGCGACGAAACTTCTCGGCGTCGAAACAGCCCTCGGGGTTCCACTCCGCCCCGTCGTGTCGGTTCTCAGCGTCCTGGGGTTTGTACTGCTGAACGTCCTCGGCGCCCGGGCGAGTGGCGTGACCGAGGTGCTCCTCGTCGCGGCAAAGGTCGGGATTCTCCTCATTTTCGGTGTGTGGGGGTTCTATTTTGGAGCGCGGACAGGACAGCTGACGACCGGGTTCTCCTCCGTCGCGACGGGCGGGTTGCTCATGTCCGCTGCCCTCTCATTTGTCGCCTTTCAGGGCTGGCAGCTACTCTTTTACGACGAGGGAAATCTTCGGAACGCCCGGACGACCATCCCGCAGGCGATCTATCTCTCAATTCCCGCTTCTCTCGGGCTGTACGTCCTCGTAGCAGTCGTCACGACGGGTCTGCTTCAGCCCGAAACGATCGCCGCGAACCCCGAGGTGTCACTCGCCATCGCGGCCGAACCGTTCATGGGGCAGATGGGGTTCATCCTCATTTCCGTGGCGGCGCTGTTCTCGACTGGGAGCGCGATCAACGCCACGCTGTTCTCGGCGGCCCACTTTGCGACGGGAATGCTTGAAGACGACCTACTTCCCGACCGGATCGGAGACGCCGATGCCGACGGTGCTCCGACGCGAACACTTCTCGTCTTGGGCCTGATAACGGCCGCGTTCACCGCCTACGGTAGTCTTCAGGGAATCACGTCGTTCGCGTCGCTTGCCTTCATCACCGTCTTTGGGTCGATGAGTTTCCTCGCGTTCAGGCATCGAGCGGGGCTTCGAACAGGTATCCTCCCCGCTGTCGGCGTGGTGGGTGCAGTACTGTTCTTTCCTTCGTTAGTGTACCACCTCGCCGTGATGGAACCCGCCGTCTTCAGTGTGGTTCTCGTTGTGACGGTCGTCCTCCTGGGGCTGGAGATCCTCTACTTCGAGCGCGAGACTATTCGCTCCGAAATCGATAGCGTGTGATGCTGACGGGGCAGCAGTGCGTGAACGATTTAAATAGCCTGGACAGTGTTGTCGAGTGTGCTCTTTTGGGTCCACGCTGCAGTCGCGTATCTCGTTTACCGAGGCATTTCTGGTGGCCCTACTGACCGATGTGACGATGTCCCGATCTTCGCCCTGTTCGGAGGTGCGTTGCTCCCGGATCTCGTCGACAAACCACTCGCGTTTGTACTTCCATCGCTCCCGAGTCGGTCGGTCGCGCACTCGGTGTTCACCGCGGCACTCGTCGTCCTGATTGTCTTCTATGTCACGAAACACAGGGACCGGTGGGGGGTCGGCGCGGCGTACGCGCTCGGATATGGATCACACCTCGCTGCGGACCTCGTGGATTACCTGTTCGTCCCCGAGGAGACGCTACTGTTTCTGTTCTGGCCGGTCGTAACTGACTATCACCACGTCGAGACGGTCGGAGACCTGCTCGCGCTGTTGTCTCCGACCCCGTATGTACTCGGGCAAACCGTCGTCACGATACTGGGGCTCTGGCTATGGATGGCCGATGGAATGCCGGGATACCCATCGACCCACCGTCAGTGATCGAGTGAGGTCGACTCTCGTGGTCATTCGACGATGACACGTCCGACCATCCCGCTTTCCTCGTGTGGCAGGCAGAAATACTGGTACGTCCCCGTGACGTCGAACGTGTAACTGTAGGTTTCGCCTCGTTCGAGAAACCCTCTCGCTGACGTACTCTGCCGGACAGCCTGCTCGGACTCGTAGCCGCCGCTTGCGAAGTACGACGCCTCGTCGGGAATCCCTTCTTCGTATGCCGATGCGGTATGGGGGACTCCACTCTCGTTCACCCAGGTGACCTGCTGACCGGGGTCGATTGCGACGTCAGCCGGATCGAATCGCAGGTCGCCCGTCATCGTCACCGTCGGACCCGACGGGCCGCTACCTCCGAGACAGCCAGCAATCGCGGTTGCCCCGACTGCTAGCACACTCCGGCTCCGGCGAAGTACCGACCGTCGTGAATAGCCGTTCATCGGCGCACCCCTCGTGCGGAGGACTCCTCAGTTGTTTCGAGCTTCTTCACCCGTGTCGCTAGTGCGAGAAACGTCGCGGCGAGCGTCAGCGTCACGGCCGCGGCCGCTGCGAGGTCGTGCGCTCGCACCGAGTGATCGAGTGCGCCGTTGACGAGTTCGGCCCGCAGGAACGTGTGGTGGAACTCCCCGACGAGCGGCGCGAAGTAGTCCACGATGTCGTTGAGGCCGTACCAGACGGTGGTGACGGCGACCGCACCAACCGAGAACTCGGCGTAGCGATAGATCAGGAACGACTGCAGACTCATCGCGAGATGGCTTACGATGAGGAACCAGTAGAGCCAGGGTTCGATACCACCTGGCCCGTTGAGAACCAGCTGGACGAACGGCGTCCAGAGCCCGAGTTTGATATTGCCGAAGAAGGCGAGCATGTGGAGCCACTCGACGTCGTAGTCCAGTTTCCACGCGGCGAGACTAAGCGCGACAAACAGCGTCGCGGCGGGGCTATCGGGGACGAACGGCCACATCACTATCGGGGTTTGGGCCAGCTGGAAGCGGTAGTACCAGAACCCGAACGCAGTCCCGGCTAGATTAATCGCGACGATGACCCACGCGTACCGAAGTGCGAGGTCCTCAACGCGCCGGGGGAGTGGGGCGAGATAGCTGGGCAGTCGATTCGTGGTCGCTGTAGGTGCGGATGTCATTCGTCTCGCCGAATTACATCCCTGAGCTGTCGTTTCGTCGGTTCGTCATAATCACGCCGCTGATCAACATCAGGACTGCGAGCGCGACCATTCCGAGGTCCCAGCCCATCCCGGCAGTCATCGACGACCCCATGCCGCCGCTCATCCCGCCACCCATTCCGCCGTTCATACCGGACCCCATTCCCCAGTTCATACTCCCGGTGACGCCGACGAGCGCTTGATTGAGCAACATCACGAGCGAGTAGCCGATCATCAGCGGTCCGCTCGTGTTCCCGAGCCGATCCGCGTACGGCGTCAGCAGAACGACGCCATGCACGACTACGATGACGCCGAGGAGCACCATGAGGAGCCCGCTGTTCGATTCCATCATCCCGCTGCCGGTTACCGCCGAGAGCAGCGAGTAGACTCCCGAGACGAGTGCGATTGCCGCGCCGTACTGCCGTGTCGTACCGTTCGTGTTCATCGTCTCCATTGTTAGACTCCGAGCATCATCCGAAGCGATCCACGGACGCCCATCGGGAGCCCAATCGCCCCGATGAAGAACGTCATGAGCCACCACCAAGTGTGATTCATTTCTTCTTTCGCGTCCGCGAGGTACCACACGATACCGCCAGTCACGAGGAGTTTGAGGACGAACGTCGATCCCGAGAATCCGGTCGCCTGGTACACGAGATTCGTCACGACCAGCTTGGGTGAATAGCCGAGGAACGTGACGCCGATGAGATTCTGCGCCGCATCCCACATCTGGCCGAAGACGGCCAGCAGGGACAACGGGTGTCGGAGGTGTGCGATATCCACAAGACTCGCGCCCCAGTAGTAGAGCGCGGTCACGCCGAGGGCGATCCCCGTCGTCGCGACCGGCACCCACACGCGGAGTGGAGCCGACGTCGAGAGCCCATACCAGAGCGCCCACCCGACGGCACCGATCGCCCAGACCGTTCCAACGAGACCGACTATCGACGGGATGGATCCGATATTCCGGTTACGCGCGAGTGCGCCGACGCCGAGTGAGAGGACGGTGACGGCGGTGACGACGAAGTAGATCGACGGCGTGATGAACAGCACGGCGTAGTCACCGAGCAGGCCGATATCCTCGAGGGCGCGCATCGCTCCGCCAGCAACGATGATTGGCGCGAACCCGTACGCGAGTCGAGCGTCGTACGTGACATCGAGGGAGTCGAGATACGCTCGGAGCCCGGGGAGACTGTACACGACTGCCGCGAGGTACGTCACCGTGTTCACGGCGTTGTATCCGCGGACGGCCCGTATTCCCTCGTGCGTGACTGGCTGGCCGGCAGCGTCAGCGACGACCGGGCCCCAGAGATACTGCCAGACGAATCGGTCGTAGACGAGCGTCGGGAATGCGAGGAGTGCTGCACCGACGAGGACGACCGGGGCGAGCAGATACAGGACCCACCACTCCCGAGTTCCAGTGGCGGGGAGGGCGGTTTCGACGCGGTGAGTGACGGTGCTCACGACTCGCTCACCTCCAGTCGCCACGTCGTGCTCTTCGAGCGTCCCCACTGTTCGAGCGACACGTCGGTGAGGTCGTCCTGGAGCTGGCTCAGATACTGTGCGACGGCTTTCGGCGATCCGTCGAGGTCGCTGGCGATATCCCGAGCCCGAAGGTACGTGGGCTCAGTATCGGCCGTCTCGACGAGGTACGCGTGCACCGTGCGGCGGGAAATAGACGACATGGAGCAAGTGGATTTGGCGTTCAGCGGAGTTTCCCGAGCAGTTTGTAGTCGTGATCGGGGGTGTACCGTCGGAACAGCAGGCTGTTCGACAGCACCGACACGCTGGAGAACGCCATCGCCCCGGCAGCGAGCACCGGTTGGAGCAGGCCTAGCGACGCCAGCGGAATCATCGCGGTGTTGTACCCGAGCGCCCAGACGAGGTTCTGCTTGATCTTCGCGAGCGTCGCGTCCGAGATGCGGATGGCCTTCACGACGTCGAGCGGGTCGTCGCGCATCAGCGTGACGTCGGCGGCCTCGATGGCGACGTCCGTCCCCGAGCCGATGGCCGTCCCCACGTACGCGACGGCGAGGGCGGGCGCGTCGTTGACGCCGTCACCGACCATCATCGCCTTCCGGCCCTCGTCCTGGATGGTCTCGACGGCGTCGGACTTGTCCTCGGGGAGAACCCCCGCGCGAACGTTCTCGGGGTTGATGCCGACCTGCTCGGCGACCGCGCGGGCGGTCCGCTCGTTGTCGCCGGTGATCATCATCACGTCGACACCACGTTCCTGTAGTTGGTGTACGGCGTCCTTCGCGCTCTCTTTGATCGTGTCGGCATCAGCGACCACTCCAACCAGTTCGTTCTCGTAGGCGACGAGCATGGCTGTCTTCCCCTCGTTCTCTAGGCGTTCCATCGTCTCCTGGGCGGGCGAGGGGTCGATCCCGTTGTCGCGGAGCAGCTTCCGGTTGCCCACCAGTACCTCGCTGTCACCGACGGTCGCTTTGATGCCGTGTCCGGGGACGTTCTCGAAGTCCTCGGGGTCGGTCACGTCGATGCCACGATCCTTGGCTCCGTTGACGATAGCGCGGGCGAGCGGGTGTTCGCTCCCGCTCTCGGCCGTGGCTGCGAGCCGAAGGACGTCTTCCTCGCTAAGGCGGTCACGTGCGGTTAGCTGACCCCCATCGGCAGCGGTGTCGCCGCCGTCCGCGACCGGTTGGCCGTCACTATCGAACACGACCACGTCGGTCAGCTCCATCTCTCCTTTCGTCAGCGTCCCGGTCTTGTCGAAGACGACCGTGTCCACGTCCTTCGCTCGCTCGAGGATGTCACCTCCCTTGAACAGGACGCCGTTCTGTGCGCCGATGGTCGTTCCGACCATCGTCGCGGCAGGCGTCGCCAACCCGAGCGCACAGGGGCAGGCGATCAGTACGGCCGACGCGAACACGATGATCGAGAACTCGAAGACGGTGACGGTCCCTCCAGCAATTGCGGGTCCACCTGCCACGGCACCCCACAGCGGGAGCCACTCGACGAAGCTCGCGAGAGTTCCGGGGAACAGGTACCAGACGACGCCCCAGAGAACGGCGTTCGCGATGACGGCCGGCACGAAGTACGCGGAGATGCGGTCAGCGAGGTTCTGGATGTCGGGCTGGCGCGACTGGGCGTCCTTGACCGTCTGCACGATCTGCTGGAGCGCCGTGTCCTTCCCGACCTTCGTCGCCTCGACGACGAGCACGCCGTTCTCGTTGATGGTGGAGCCGACCACCTCGTCGCCCTCGCTCTTCTCGATGGGGACCGATTCTCCCGTGACCATCGACTCGTCGACCGCCGACTGCCCGTCGACGACGACGCCGTCCGTGGGAATCTGCTCGCCCGGTCGCACCTTCATCCGGTCGCCGACCTCGACGTCTTCCAGGGGAATCTCCTCCTCGTTCCCGTCCTCGTCGACGAGGGTCGCGGTGTCGGCCTCCATCTCCAGCAGTTTCCGCAGCGCCTCGCCGGCCTGCCCCTTCGAGCGGGCTTCGAGGTAGTTCCCGAGCGTGATGAACAGGAGGATGAGCGCTGCGGTGTCGAAGTACAGCCCACCGGCGATCACGCCGAGCAAGACTGCGACGGAGTAGACGTACGCGGTGGTCGAACCCAGCGCGATCAGCACGTCCATGTTGGCGCGACCGTTCTTCACGAGCGCCTTGTAGGAGTTCTTGTAGAACGGCCAGCCGAGTACCAGCTGGACGGGTGTCGCCAGCAGGAACTCTGCCCAGCCGAACTCGACCCCGAGAATCGTCTCCGGGAGGACGCCACCGCCGAGCAGGAACTTCTCGGCGAGGAAGAACAGCAGCGGGGCCGACAGCACCGCGCCAAACAGGGTCAGCCGGAGCTGTTTCCGAATCTCGGCCTGTCGTGCGGCGTCACGGGCATCTTCACCGGATTCCCCGTCGTCCTCACGAACCGGTGAGTACCCCGTGTCTTCGATGGCGTCGTACAGCGCGTCTAGCGACGTGTCGGCAGGATTGTACGTGACCTGCGCCTCGTCGGTCGCGTAGTTGACCTCGGCGTCGATGACGCCCGGTGTGGCCTCCAGCGCGGTTTCGTTGGTCTCAGCACAGTTGGCACACGTCATGTCGGAGATGGCGATGGTGGCCGTCTCCGAGACGGCGC
The DNA here is from genome assembly GCF_003666025.1 of Halorubrum sp. Atlit-8R. Classification (NCBI taxonomy): domain Archaea; kingdom Methanobacteriati; phylum Methanobacteriota; class Halobacteria; order Halobacteriales; family Haloferacaceae; genus Halorubrum; species Halorubrum sp. Atlit-8R. The sequence goes on along the minus strand of NZ_QPLV01000007.1, from coordinate 17,089 downwards.
CGTAGCCGGCATCATCAATAGCGTCGTAGATTTCGCGGAGCGATACCTCCTCGGGGTCGTACTCGACGGAGCCCTCGTCGGTGGCGAAGTTCGCGTTCGCCTCCGATACCCCGGTGAGGGATTCGAGGGTGTCCTGGATCGTCGCCGAACAGTTGGCGCAGGACATTCCCGTGATATCGAGGTGGACAGTTCGCGTTCCCATTCGTACCCTACAATACGTGGTCCTTACTTAGTGCAGTTACTGTTTCGAGAACAGGGCTTTAGACAAGTATAGAATTCAGATTCTAAAGCAAATTAACGTTACACCGCCGAAGGAAGCCAATATCAACGACCCCACCCAGAGAGGAAACAGCGACTACAGCTTACGCTCCTTCTTCGAGTCGCTGATACTGGTCTTCGAAGCGACCACGGCACGACGAACAACAGAAGTGATAGACATCATCGTCGATTCGAGCGGATTCGCCCTCGCTATCGACCGTATTCCCACACTCGGCACATGTAATTGCGAACTCAGTGCCGTCGAGCGAGGGTGTCCATTCGAGGTCGTCGACGAGCGTTACCGAGTAGTCCGTCGATGGCGTCTCCTCGAGAAGCCCATCGATCCACCGTCGAACGTTCTGCCCCTCCGCACGACCGTAGAACCATATTTTCCCCTCGGCAGTAACGAAGAGGTGTTCGATACCATCCGCGTCGTGGAGTCGGCTTCGAAGTGGCTCGATGACAGAGGTATCGTTTTCGAGCCGGACGAACACCGGAACGCCAGCTCGCAGTTGTGCGCGATTCACGTCGACGGTGAACCCGTTGATGATGTCGGATTCCTCTAACCGTTTCACGCGGTCTGATACGGCCGGACCAGAGAGATCTACCTCCTCACCGATGCTGCTGAACGGACGTCGCGCGTCCTCTGCCAGTAGCGAGAGGATCTTCATGTCAGTCTCATCTAAATCACGCATATCTATCTGTAGGTATCTCGAATTACAATATTGTTTCCCAGCGTTGGGCTTCGTATGCCATTTCATTTTCAGGATTGACTTTGGATTCGAAGCAGTAACTGACAAAGACGTGCATCTCATACGTATAGCTGTATGACGCAGACGATCACCGTCGAAGGCATGACCTGCGGCCACTGTGAACAGACAGTCGAAGACGCGCTTCGAGAAGTGAGCGGCGTGACCGACGCGACCGCCGATCGAGAGGCCGAACAGGCGAGCGTCGACGGCGACGCTGACGTCACGTCACTCGTTCAAGCCGTCGAGGACGCCGGATACACCTCCCACGCCTGAGAAACGCCGGAACGCACGTCCACGAGCGCACCGCCGTTCTCGTTCGACACCGGCCCTCTTGACGGTACCGCGCCGTATCAGGGTCTGGACAGCATAATGAGGGACGGCACCAACACCCACACCATGAGCAACCATCCAGACCACGAGAACTCCGAAACCCCCTCTGCAGAGGGTCACACCTCGAACCAATCCGAAGGACCCGTCTACTGTTGTCGAATTTGCCGGTTAAAAACAGAGTCGGAACCACGAGCATCAGCCCACGCGTCATCCGAGCAGCAGTCCCACCCCTCGGAGCACGAAGCACACACTGCGGCGGATGAGGCACCCACAGAACCCGAACACCCGGACGAACACGTACAGCACGAGCACGAAGCCGAACACGATCACCACCAAGTCGAATCCGAACACACTCACCACGGAGACGCAGAACACGACCGCGGGGCGAACGGTCACGAAGGGGGCCCACACGACGATCACGGAGCCCACACGGACCACACGGGCCATGAAGGGATGTTCCGCCGGCGGTTCTGGGTGTCGCTCGTCCTCTCGGTGCCAGTCATCTTTTTCAGCGAGTTCATCCAGGACGTCTTCGGGTACACGGCACCGATATTCCCCGGGAGCGTCTGGATCACGCCCGTCCTCTCGGTGATCGTCTTCGCGTACGGTGGGGTGCCGTTCCTCTCGATGGCCCGGACGGAACTCGAGAACCGTGAGCCGGGGATGATGATGCTTATTTCGCTGGCCATCACGGTCGCGTTCGTCTACTCCATCGCCAGCCTGTTCCTTCCAGGGACGACGCCCTTTTTCTGGGAACTCGTCACGCTGATCGACATCATGTTACTGGGCCATTGGATGGAGATGCGCTCGGTCCGGCAGGCCTCCGGGGCGCTCGACGAGCTGGCGAAGCTCATGCCCGACATCGCCGAGCGCGTCACCGAGAGTGGGGACACGGAAGAGATTCCTGTCTCCGAACTCGGCGAGGACGACGTCGTTCTCGTCCGTCCGGGTGCGAGTGTACCTGCGGATGGGGAAGTCGTCGAGGGGGAGTCCTCGGTCGACGAATCGATGATCACCGGCGAGTCTCGTTCTGTCGACAAGGAACCCGGGTCAGAAGTCGTCGCTGGTACGGTCAACCAGGACGGCAGCCTCCGCGTTCGCGTCACGAAGACCGGTGACGAGACGACGCTGGCAGGCATCATGCGACTGGTCGACGAGGCCCAGCAGTCCAAATCCCGCACGCAACTCCTGGCCGACCGGGCAGCCGGCTGGCTGTTCTACGTCGCACTCGGCGTCGCGGCGATTACGGCCGTTGCGTGGGTCGTCGCGGTCGGATTCAACATCACCGTCCTCGAACGCGTCGTGACGGTTCTCGTCATCGCGTGTCCGCACGCACTCGGCTTGGCCGTCCCGCTCGTGGTGGCAATCAACACCTCCACGGCTGCCCAGAACGGGATGCTCATCCGCGACCGTATCGCTATGGAGGAAGCCCGGAACCTCGACACGGTGATGTTCGACAAGACCGGGACGCTCACGAAGGGCGAACAGGGCGTCGTCGGCGTCGAGACGGCAGGCGACTGGGATGAACAGCGGGCGTTCGAGGTCGCTGCGGGCGTCGAAGGCGATTCCGAACACATGATCGCTCGCGCCATCCGGAACGCCGCCGCCGAACGTGACATCCAACGGGCGAAGGTCTCGAGCTTCGAAAACCTCCGTGGCCTCGGTGTCAGAGCCACCGTCGATGGCGAAACGGTCCACCTGGGTGGCCCCAATTTGATCGAGAAACTCGGTATCGAGCGATCCGACGACATTACTGCCTTCGCCGAGGAAGCCGGAGCGAACGCACAGACGGTTATCTATCTGATTCACGACGAATCTGAGGTCGTCGCGGCGTTCGCGCTGGCCGATGTCATTCGGGAAGAGAGCAGACAGGCCATCGAGGCACTGCATGGGATGGGCATCGAGGTGGCGATGCTTACGGGAGACAGCGAAGACGTCGCGAAGGCCGTCTCTGAAGAACTCGGCATTGACCAGTACTTTGCTGAGGTGCTCCCGGAGGAGAAAGACACGAAGGTCGAACAACTCCAGTCCGAGGGCAAACTGGTCGCGATGGTCGGCGACGGCGTCAACGACGCGCCAGCGCTCACCAGGGCTGACGTGGGCATCGCCATCGGCTCCGGGACCGACGTCGCCATCGAGTCGGGCGACATCATCCTCGTCGACAACAACCCTCTCGACGTGGTCCGTCTCATCAAGCTCTCGAAGGCGAGCTACCGGAAGATGCAGGAGAACCTCGTCTGGGCGACCGGCTACAACGTGTTCGCGCTGCCACTCGCTGCGGGAATCCTCGCACCCATCGGCATTCTACTGTCGCCGGCCATCGGTGCCGTGTTCATGTCACTGTCGACGATCATCGTCGCGATCAACGCCCGCCGACTCAAAGGAGTCGACCTCTCGGCATGACTGAACCGTCTCATCCGGTATTCGCGCGACTGTACGATCTACGGTTGGTCCTTGACGGTCGAGCAGATCGTCCCGTTCTGCTCGTTCGAGAACTGCCTGTGCGAAGCCGTACAGTGGGATTCATGCTGCTCAGCGTACTTCGAAAGAGCTTCTCGCCAGTGTATATCCAGCTCGAACTCGGCTAATTGGATTTGGATCCCGTCTTTCCCTTCGACGAGGTCGACATCTAGGTCTTCGAGTTGCTTGAAACGGAGGTTGTTCCGGCAGACCGTGATGAGCCGCTTGGAATCGACGATGTAGGGATCGACCCACTCTCGCCAAGTGTTGTCGTCGACGTGTGTTCGTGGCATCGCAAAATCCGTCCACACTCTCAATACAGAACTGTAGCATCACGCTGCCAGTTCGATGATTCGCATTCGGGAGGGAATGTCGGAGAATCAAATTCGACATCACTTCCCCAGCGACGGTCGGAATTGGTGCTCCCCAGGACACGTGACTGATAGTGATTACTGCGATTCTTTACCGCCGTGATGATCTGGATCGGTGATTGGAGCCTCTGAACCGCCGTCTTTCGACACCGCCCGTGAAAATAGTCGCAGTAATCACTATGAGTGGGCGGAGATTTATGGGTCGTAGATATCTACACTGTTGATAATATAAAATTCAATATATTCGGAATTTTATAATTATTCCGATGTATTCAGAAGAGGTAGAACAGCGGGAAGATGAACACCCAGACGATGTCGACGAAGTGCCAGTAGAGGCCAAAGTACTCGATTGGCCGCTCGTCGTCGAGGTAGTGGCCTTGGTAGGCCCTGATGAACAGGAAGATGGCGATCACAAGGCCAATAACTACGTGGATCCCGTGGAGGCCGGTCGTGACGTAGTAGATCGATGCTTGAATAGGGTCACCATGGGCATTCGCCGAAATTGTCACGCCTCGTTCGAAGATCTCTTTGTTCCACTCCCAGAGCTTGATACCCAAGAATGTGAATCCAAGCACTATCGTTGTACCGAGTGACGCGAGCAGGCCCTGCCGATTCTTTCGACGAGCGGCGACCAGCGCCAAGATCACGGTAAATGACGAGGTGAGGAGTACGAACGTGTTGATCAGCCCCGGTAGTGGTTCGGCCAGTGGCTCCCATGTCATCCAGCCGGCGTTGTACCGGACGAAGATGGCTGCAGAGAGGAACGCGCCAAAGACGATCACGTCTGACGCGATGAAGAACCACATCCCCAGCTTGACTTTTTCGATGCCGTCGAACGGCCACCGCTCGGCGAACTCTGTCGGTGGGGCATAGAAGTCCTCAAGGCCCCACTTCACCCCGGTCCAAATGAGTCCGACCAGACCGATAACTATGAGTATCGGGTATACTGGATTCGAGATTGTCACGCCAGTCGATGTGAGCGACTCGCCCAGCTCGAAGACAACGTTATCGCGGAACCCGGTGAGTCCGAGGAACAATACACCGACTGCCAGCGATAGGGCCAGCGGCCAGATACTTGCGTGGCTTGGGTGCTTGTCCCAGTACGGATATTTTTTGATGTGTTCGGAGTGGGTGTCACCACCGTCAGTCGTTCCGTTCCCATTGGCGTCGGTCTTGACAGCCGGACCTCCGTCTGGCACATAATCTTTCACGAATTCAAGCTTACCGGACGCGTAGGACGGCCGGTTTGGCCAGTTCTCGAGCGGCGGGGGTGAAGAGATGGCCCACTCAGCAGTTCGCGAGTAGTCCCATGGGTTGTCGCCGGCAGGCTCGCCGGAGACATACGACTTCGCGAAGTTATAGAACATGATGAAGAAGGAGAATCCGAGTACGAACGCGCCGATAGTCCCGAATTGGTGGTAAATTTGGAGTTCGGGGTTGTATTCGAAGACACGCCGGGGGGTCTCCCACCCGAGGAACATCGAGAAATAGACGGCGTTGAACCCGATGAAGAACAGTATGAAATGGATCTTCCCGAGGAGTTCATCGTACATCTTCCCAGTTATTTTCGGGAACCAGTAGTACGCAGCGCCGATCAGCGCTGTCGCCCCCCCGAACATCACGTAGTGGAAGTGCGCGACCACCCAGTAGGTGCCACGGAACTCGTAGTCGAGGACGATAGCGCCGAGGAACACCCCGGTGATGCCGCCGAGGATGAACAATAGCAGCGCCCCGAACGCGAAGAGGAACGGTGTCGTGAACTGGATTCGTCCCTTGATGAGCGTGTAGATCAGCGAGAACACGATCAGGTCAAAGGGTAAGGAAATACCGATGGTGGTTGCCATCATTAGCGTCTTGATCTCCAAATTGATCGTCGTCAGGAACATATGGTGCATCCACACAAGGAACGATTGGACGGAGACAAGACAGATGGCGATTATCACCCACTTTCGCCCGACGAGGCGACGCCCAGAGAATGTCTGGAAAAGCTCCAACATTGCACCGAGCGCCGGGAAGAAGACGATGTACACCTCCGGATGGCCGAAGAACCAGAATAGGTGGCCCCACAGAAGGGAGCCGCCCTCTGTTGCGGAAAAGTACACCGAGCCTAGTACACGGTCGGATGCAAGAATTAGTCCCGCAGCGAGTAATGCGGCGAATGCGAACAGCATCATCCACACGGTCGCGAGGATGGACCATGTGAACATCGGCATGTCCATGATTCCCATCCCTTCGGCACGCGAGTGATGAATAGACACGAGGAAATTTATCGACGAGGCGGTGACTCCGATGGTGAACATCGCGAGTGCTAGTATCGCACCCGTCGAGCCGATACTCGGTGTGTACGCGGGTATGTTGAGCGGAGCGTATATCGTCCAGCCAGCGCTCAGCGTGCCGCCTTGGAAGAAGCTGATTGATAATAATACGCCTGAGAACAGGTACATCCAGTAGGAGAGTGCGTTAAGCCGTGGGAACGCAAGGTCGTCGGCACCGATCTGGAGCGGCACGAAGTAGTTTGCAAAGCCGAAGGCAAACGGGGAGAGGAACCAGAACACCATTATCAGTCCGTGGGCAGTGACGGCCTCGTTGTACGCCAGCCCGGACAGGATCTGATTCGTTGGTTCCCAGAGCTGGACACGGATCAGTAAAGCAAGGACACCGCCGAATAGTAGGAAGAACAGGGCAGTGATCGTGTAGAGGATCCCGATGTCCTTGTGGTTAGTCGTGACGAGCCATCGTTTGACCGAAGTCGTGGGCGGGAGTTCGCTCATGTAGGGGCACCTCGAATGATCGCGTTGTCAACGCTGGGAGTATTTCCGGCGGAAGTCCTATCGATATTGGAGGTGTTTTCACTTTGGGTACCTGTATACCATTCTTCCCACTCGTCTTGCGGGAGCACCGTGATTTGACCAGTCATCGCAGAGTGACCGGCCCCACAGAGCTCGAAGCATTCGACTCGGTACGTTGCCTCGCCGCCCTGTGCCTCGACTTCTTCGGAACTCACGGAGAACCAGACCTCGCTGGTCTCTCCGGGGATAGCGTCGGATTTTATCCGCAACTCTGACGAGCCGAAGTTGTGCCACACGTCGCGTGAGGTCACGTCGAGGTTGACTCGGTTATCGGCCGGCACGACCATCTCGCCCGTCGTGGTGTGGCCGTTCGGGTACTCGTACTCCCAGCCGAACTGGTACCCCTCGACGAGGATCTCGATGTCGCTCTCGTCTGCTGTGTCTGGCCCCTCCTCGACGTAGAGGAGGATCCCGTACGCGTACACAACGAGACTGATAACGACGATCGCGCTCAGTCCAAATGAGAGGAAGAGCTTCTTCGCTTTCGGACCACCCTGTCCCGTCGGGAGCTCGCCGACCGTCGGCGCGTCGAAGTCTTCTTTCGGTTCGCCCCCGTCGTCGCGGTACTTGTACACGTTCCACAGCGTGTACGCCACGACGATGGTGCCGACGAGGGTACCGAGCGCGAGGAAGACGAAGAAGATCTCGTCGAAAACCTCCGCTTGCGCGCGCCAGTCGCTCCCTCGTTGTAAGATAACTGTGTCAATCATATTTGCTTCCGTAGTCTCGCCCCTCTACTTCACGAGGGTCCACTTATTATTTTGTATCACCTGAGTAGAATAGTTGTACCGAGTTTTCGGAACACCTGCCACGTGGGATTACCAACAATGTTACTATTAAAATATCTTGCTCGTGGTAGTCATTCAACCTGCCTTTGGAGGCGTAACTTGATGAAGACTGCCCTGAAGGCGGAGCTAGCAATTTCATCCGGCGCTTTCTTCCGAACCTGAATCCACTATCGATCGTAATTTGAGTCTCATAATCGGTGAAAATTCGGCAAATGGTAGTATTACACTTGAAAATCTGCGGCTGATGGCACTAATGGAAATTCTAGTCAACGACTTCTACGCGATCAATCGCAGCGTGGGATTTGCTGTCGGGAGTGTGCTTTATTTCTCGTGCGAGGAATCCATGTGTTTCAACAGCGTAATTCTGTCGAGAAACTCTCTAACTACACTTGGGACCGCTGTTGTCACGTTCTCGAGGAACTACCCATCCCGCTGGCGCGGTGATCAGCCCTCATTTGGAACTGCCCTGTTGGGTATCATGGTACAATTACACATAGAGATCAGTGAGCGAGGATGGTTATCGTGTACTCTTGAGGGTACTGTGTACGTGTAGAACGTGCTTTGCTCCTATATGCTGCCTACAAAGGGCTGCTCTTGAGGGTACTGTGTACGTGTAGAACCAATATGGATCGACACAGATACACTACTGTGAATCTCACCATACGGAAGGTAGCAACAACCACATAAACATGACCCGATTATTGTATACTGAGCGATCAACGTCCTAGCGCCTGATCAATCTATATGGAATAATATGTTTTATGATGTCTATTCAGGCCGGTATAGTTTCAAGCAGACCAAGCACCCCTCTGTTGAACTATGACTGATAACTGCTACTTGTGTGGTCGCGAGGTTCACTCTTCCACATTTGAGACTGTCGGTGAACAATCGTTCTGTTCGAGTGGTTGCCACGATGTGTATACGACGCTCGGAGCTTCCGATTCTCCCGATGCCACGCAAACCTCATCTGAGAGCAAGATCGAAGAGGGAGACGACACGGGTCCTCCCAATCAACATCGTTCTCAAACGTTCCTCCGGATCGACGGAATGTATTCTGCGACGTGTGAGGCGTATCTTGAATCTCTTGCCGATAAACAAGAGGGAGTGGCTAGTGCCGAGGCGAGTTACGTCACGGAGACGATCCGAGTTGAACACGACCCAGCCATTGTTTCGAAGGAATCGTTGCGCGAGGCACTGAGCTCGCTGGGTTACACCGCGTATCTCCGTGAAGATGCCTCATCAGACGTGGGTGAGGCCGGTGGCACGACACGTCGATCGCGGGAGATGGGTGGGATTCGAAAGCGCCGAGACGACCAGCTCTTGGGTATGCGATACTCCGTTGGGTTCCTCTTCGGTGCGTTTCTGTTGGTTCCATACGTTGCGATCCTCTATCCAGCGCAGCTCGCGTCGATTTTCGACTGGCAAGTGCTCGAAATATTTGAGGGCACATTTCGGCTAAACAGTCAAGGGGCATTCGTGTTCCTCCGACTGTATTTCGTGATGACTGGTATCATTCTCGTCTTCACCGGTCTGCCAGTGTTGCGTGGCGCGTATATCAGTCTCAAAATGCGACGCCCGAACACCGACCTGTTGGTTGCGCTCACCGCCGTTAGCGCGTACGCGTACAGTACGGCTGCCGTTATTCTCGGGCAAAACGACATTTTCTATGATCTCGCGATCATCGTCACGGCTGCGGTTACCGCGATGGTATTCTACGAATCGTCGATCAAACAGCGGGCACTTGATCGTCTCACCGAACTCACCATTTCACAGGTCGAGAGTACACGAACGTACGACTCGGACGGGGAGACTCAGGAAGTTCGCGTGGAGGATCTCAGTACAGGGGATGTCGTGCTCGTCCGACAGGGCGAACGTGTTCCAATAGACGGTGAACTGGTTGAAGACAGTTGTACCGTCGACGAAGCGATCGTGACAGGGGAGTCACTTCCGGTGCTCAAACGCGCCGGCGACGACGTGATCGGGGGGTCGATCGTGACGGACGGGGCAGCGTTGGTCCGTGTCGCCCCGGACCTAACGAGTAGTATCGACCGGATAACGACTGCCGTCTGGGACCTACAGAGCGCGACTCACGGCGTCCAACGCCATGCTGACCAACTCGCGTCGTACGCCGTCTTCCTCGTCGTCGGAGCCGCTGTCGCGGTTGGCGGCGTCGGTGTACTCGCATTCGGGATGGGCCTGCCAGATGCCCTCCTCCTCGCGCTGTTGATCATCCTTGCCGGCTCACCGTGGGCTCTCGGCCTTGCGACGCCCCTGTCGGTCGCGAAGAGCCTCTCCAGTGCGCTCCGCCGCGGGATCATCATCTTCGACGAAACAGTTTTTGAACGGCTCCGCGACGTCGATATCGTCGTCTTCGATAAGACGGGGACACTCACAACCGGAGAGATGGAAGTGATCAAAGCGGACGCGCCTCCCGAGTTGCTCGACGCCGTCGCCGCACTCGAACAACGGGCGTCACATCCCGCCGCGAACGCTATCACGACGGCATTCGCTGGGAAAGACGGTAGCGACGGCACAGCGGATCAGCCGGACTCCGGAGATGACGCGGCCGGAACGGAAGGCGTCGGTCAGATACGCGAGTTCACGAACCATCGGTCCGGTATCGAAGGCGTGATCGGCAACACATCGTACCTCGTCGGAAACCTTGATCTGTTCGCAGAACAGGGGTGGACCGTCGACGACGACATCCGATCTCGGATCGCCGACGCCCAGGAATTCGGACAGCTTCCGGTGGTCGTCGGTCGTGACGGGACAGCAGAGGGGCTGATTGTCGTCGGGGACGAGCCGCGAGACGGCTGGGATGACACCGTCTCTCGGCTTGGGGAACGGGGCACGGAGATCGTCGTCCTGACCGGCGACGACGAGGAGGCAACGGACTTCTTCAAGCGACACGACGCCGTGACGCACGTCTTTGCGACGGTTCCGCCGGAGGGGAAGACGGCAACGATCCGGCGGCTCAAATCTGATGGGGAGGTCGCGATGGTCGGTGACGGTACCAACGACGCCCCGGCCCTCGCCGCTGCCGACCTCGGTATCTCTCTGGGCGGCGGTACAGCACTAGCCGCCGACGCTGCCGACATTGCCATCGTCGACAACGACATCCGCTCTGTCGAAACCGCCTTCGACCTCGCGGGAGCGGCTCGCCGCCGCGTGAAACAGAACAACCTCCTCGCGTTCTCCTACAATGGTATCGCCCTCGCGGCGTTGGCTGTCGGGTTCTTCAATCCGCTGACGGCAGCGGCCGCGGTCATTGCCGGCGGTGGGTTGATCGCGGTAAACACTCAACGGAAGCTAATTTGATGAGGGGTACGGCCTCCAAACGAGCACGGATCCGAGCTGTCTCACCGACGTGGTATGAAGGGTGGATATCAAGGTTCGCGCATCGTTGATCCGACTGTTGGGGTCACCATCCGGCTCCTCATTCCTTCTGTTTCTTAAGGACTATGCTTGTCTAGATACTACTACAACTATGGAGTTCGACTTTACACGTTCGGTGGTTCCGCTCGCCGTGATCGTCGCTGTCGCAACGGTCGCGCTAACCGCAGTGATGGCACCTTCGACCGTATTTATGATGGTTCTTCCCTCGATGATCGCGTTCTCGGTGGTCGCGTACTTTTTCGGGATGAAACACGGCGAATTCCGCGTTAGTCCGTAGCGGTCCTGTCCGGTACTGCCCCCAAACTCACAGTGTCCGTCCGTCTGAAGCGTCTTCATTCGGGTTACTACGTCCGGTGGTCCGCACTTCGTTTCAACAAAACTTGATGAACGATCAGCAACGGAGGATCGATGTGGCCGAGACGCCTATTCTGTGACTCCCGTACTGATCTCAGACGTATCTTTTCGGATAGGTGCTGGGGAGTCAATCGAATACACGAGCGTGCCGGTGAACAGTGCGATGCTACCTAACAAGAATATTGAACTCAGTGGCGACGCCGAATCGACGAAGATCCAGTATATCGGCGCCGCGATCGTCGGGCCGGCCGCGATGACGGCGACTTGGGAGACGAGTGGCCCACAACACCCACACGTACACGCACCGACGACCGTCGCCGTCCCGGCCGTGCTCTGTGTGGCGCCCGCCTGCCGATCGAGACGCCACGAGTGAGCGACGGCGGCTGCGTTCAATCCCACGAGAACGCCGAGTAGTCCCAGTACGATGACCACTCCAGGCGAGATCGCGATGAAAAACGGGACGTCAGGAAGCAGTACCTCAAGGGTGGGCCATCGCACGATCTGATACAGCACGTTCAGGACAGCTATGGTCGTCTCTTGCGGAGCCCCCTCTTCACTGAAGAACGACAGGTATCCTGCCGTCGCCATGAAGAAGAGGCTCACCATGACTCCGACGCTGAATCCGAACCGACGCGCCACCGAATCCCGAAGGATCGTCGACAGCGCCGCGCCAACGTCTTTCCAGAGAATGTATCCGACGAGCAGCGGTGTCGCGAGGACGATCCCGTATCCTATCGGATTGGTGTAGCCGCTGAACCCGGGCAGCAGATACGGATACAGTATCCAGCCGCCGAACAGTATTCCGAGAGCCATGTACCGAGGACGTGTCGTCCATCGAACGAGTCCGGTGATAAAACTCGCAACCACGACTAACAGGCCGGTTCCGATCGCGAGCGGCTGATACAAAGACCGCGAGAACGGCATCGAATCTGCCTGATACGTCGGATCCGGGGCCAGGCCCTCAAAGAGGATCGCACCGGCGACAGCAACTCCGATGCCGACCGCAATCCCGTACAGAGCGGCTCTCGGTGAGATCCGTTCCCTTCGCTTGAGGAGAACGAGCGCACCGACTGCGAGGGCGCCGATACCAGCGATCGCCAGCCCGTGCGACTGTGTGAAACCCGACGCCTCGGCGCCACCGTGGGCCGAAACTGTGGGGACCAGCGAAAGGAGACTGATCCCGACAGAAACCAGGACGAGTAGGCGGATCGACCTTCTGCGAGATTTCGGTCTGTCACCATCCGCTTTCTCTTTCCGGCCTTTCTGAGTCATTACGCGAGCTTAGTAACTCACACACAACTATCTGTCTCTCTCGTTTCCCCGAGACGCACCTCGTGACCACCTGAGAGTCTGTGTATGAGTGGAACCGTGCTGTAGAGCCCCGACTAGAAAGGCTCGGAGGGAGGGGGGAGGGTGTCTGATCGTGTCAGTTCGGTTCGTAGCCGGCGTATTCCATGAGCTGGCTGAAGATGTCCGTATCCATGACGGAGCGATACACAACCCCCGTAAGCATGCCACCGGGGTAGAACGACCCGTTCATCACGTGGTTGACTTTGTGGCAGTGCATGAGGTAGATCCCGGGGTCTGCGTCCGCCGTGAACTCGATTGTGTGTCGTTCAGCGGGTGCAATATTCGTGACATCCATGTCGTGGCGGGTGGCCTCCGGAACCGTCCCACCGTCCTTTTCGACGCGCCGGAAGCGGTGGTTGTGGATGTGTATCGGGTGTGACATGTATCCCCCGTTGACGAGGTGAATACGGACCTGATCGCCCTGATCGACAATGATCGGTGACCCTTGTTCGGGGTGGAGCGTCCGGGGTGCGCTCTTCCCGTTAACCGTGAAGACGTCCGGAGTCCGCGAGGTCGTATCGTAGGTAAAATCCGCCTCTCCGGCCCATTTTTCCGGGATCCGTGAGTCCCAGTCTTTGATCGTCATGAAGTACTCCCGGTCCGCCGACTCGTAGCCTTCGGGGTCGACCCGAAAGATACCGTACATTCCCATATCGATGTGACGGTGTGTCTGGAAGTGACAGTGGTACAGGTGCGTCCCCGGAACGTTCGCCGGAATTTCATAGGTGTGTTTCTCACCCGCCGGGACTTGGATTCCGGTCGATGTCGGAACACCGTCGTTCTTCCATGTTTTGGTGACCCCGTGGAAGTGGATGGTATGGGGTCGACGCCCATTCGTATTGTCGAGGGTCACTTCCATGTCATTCCCTTCGGTTGTCCGAAGGATCGGGCCTGGAACGCTCGGGTCGTTGTCGTCGGCCTGCCATGCCCAGACTCGGGGAAACTCGACCGGGCCGCCCATTGAATCAAGTGGATGGACCGCGTGTCGCGCCGGCTGCGTCCCCATCGTCACGGATCCTCCCTGTTCGTCGACATTAATCACCGTCGGAGGACTGGTGTAGGGAAGATCAGACGATGTCGTCTGTGCTTCACTCGGGGTGCCCGTGGCCGCTGTCGGCGCGTCGATTGTTTTGGATGAACAGCCCGCCAACGCCGACACGCCTGTCACCCCAGTCGCAGCGAGAAATTCTCTCCGGGATAGTCCGGTTCCAGGGGCACCGAAAGATCTAGTCATGGTACATTTGGAATACTTTGTTGTCGTATTAAAACAGGAATGCGGAATCCCCGTCAGTGAGAGACCCCTACGAACATATTCGGCTACAGTCAAACTATCCGCAAGTAAGGCACTTGTGTAGCGGTCAAAGAAACAAATACGCTATCAACAGATAGCGAACAGTTACACGCCGCCAGTAGCTGTTAGATATGCGATGGTAAATTGTATCGCATTATACGCACCATGAATCACGGCCGGAACAGTGAGGTTATCGGTGTATTCGTAGGTCGCACCGAGTACCAAGGCGAGAATGAATGCGATACCGACGTACACGAGTTTCCCTTCCCCGCTCAACGAAAAGAGATGGATCGACGCGAAGAGGATGCTTGCAAGAACGATTGCACGGGTTGGATGTAGTGTTTCTCGAAGTGTCCCCTGAACCAATCCTCGGTATAGGAGCTCTTCGCCCGGACCAACTAACAAAAACGATAGAGGAATTAGAACCAGAAAGGCTGTTGGATTCTGTTGACCAATCGTTACTACCTGATTTTCTGCAGATTCCAGTCCAAGTGCGGAAGTGATGCGTGATGAGACAACGAGTAGGCTGAGAAGCGTACCTATTCCTCCGATAGTCACAGCAATATCCCGGCGGTCCGGAATCGAAAGCGAAACGAATGTGTAGTTGAGACCGCGGAATCTGAGATAGAGGATTGAGAGCCCTCCGAATGTTACTCCTTGTAACAAGATCGTGGTCATCACGAGGCGCAATGATGGACGAGCGGTTACGTCGATCCCGAATGCGCCCAGTAATGCGGCAGCGATGGTGACAATAATCGATCCAATAACCGTTGAGCCGTACGTCAGTCCAACTGCACTGCCGACAGACTGGATCCGTGTAATTAAATTTGTCATTTGAAAATACCTGTTACTGATCGGTTTGCGTGAGCAATACGTCGAGTTCCGATACTGAGTTGTGCTGATAAATTGGCGCTTTTGATCATTAATTGTCTGATGTTGTTCGTTTGTCTCTCAGATACAGCCAAACAAATAGCTTCTGTGGCTGTAATGTGCATGAATGCCAGGAGTGGGAGATTCGGAATTGTTAGTCCATCTACGGGAGTCTGTCATCGTACAGCGGCGCACGGTGATTTGTATGAGCAGGAGGTTGTCGCCGCCTGTACCATCGGGTGATACGTTGAGAACACTCTACTAGGAACCGATAAGTGAATGTTAGTCCACCAAACTGACAGATGAGACCTGATTGCTGTAACACCTAGGACGATTACTAGTGGGTTCATCAGAATTCGTTGGTACCAACCGAGGACACATGGTCGCAGTCCGAGGCCGAGGCTGAACCAGAAAATCCCAATTGTTGCGATCTCTGCGACGGAAATAGACTTTCCAATACGAATTGGTTCCGTTCGTACCCCATCTAAAATTCGTTTAGTAAGGGGACAGGTCGTTGTTCTTTATTTACTAGGCTGACCACCCCATCGTGAATTGAATGATTAGTATTCATTATACCGGTGAACATATTTTTATTGATAGGATGCTTCCTAATTACAATAAGTCTATCAACAGTTTGGTTACAAAGGTATAGGTCGGATTCCTCCCGAATGGGATTCCGCCACTTGTTCAATACGCAGCTACCCCTCAGAACAGGTAAGAAGCCCCACGATTTGGGGGGAACAAACCTATTCATCGGGTTACTATTATGCGCCAAGAACATAACATCGAACAGCCGTTAGATAATCTCAATCAGGCCTCAGAGTACATTGAAAACAGCGTGTGCCCCGAGTGTTCAGGTCAAATCACTCATAACGATACCGGAGGTGAATCAACTTGTGAAGATTGTGGGTTGATTTTCAAGGAAAACCGGATCGATCATGGTCCAGAGTGGCGTGCGTTCACGTCAGAGGAGCGCGATGAGAAGAGTCGTGTTGGTTCCCCAACAACACGGCTGATGCATGATAAGGGTTTAAGTACAACTATCGGCTGGCGAGATGAGGACGCTAACGGAAAATCAGTTCCTGATGGTCAACGCGCTCTGTTACAGCGTCTTCGGATGTGGGATGAACGGTTTCGAGCAAAAAATTCTCATGAACGAAATCTTAAACAAGCATTCGGTGAAATAAACCGGATGGCGTCTGCACTCGGCCTTCCGAAATCAATCCGAGAAACAGCGGGTATCCTATACAGACGTGCTGTAGAGAAGGACTTACTACCCGGCCGATCGATTGAAGGGATGTCAACAGCTTCGCTGTACGCGGCTACACGACAGCATGGAATGCCACGGCCATTAGAAGAATTCTCTGATGTGAGTCGTGTTAAAAAAATCCGAGTCCAGCGAGCGTATCGATATCTATCCCGTGAACTTGAGTTAAAAATTGAACCGGAGCTTCCGACTCAATTTCTTCCACAATTCGCTTCATCACTTGGCGTGAGCGATGAAGCGGAACAGCGTTCTCGAGAAATTCTTGAGGTTGCGACAGAAAATGGGGTACACAGTGGGAAGAACCCGGCAGGATTAGCGGCTGCTGCGTTATATGCTGCGACCCATCTTACGAACGAACAGCTCACACAAGAGACTGTGAGCGAAGTCGCCCACATAAGCCAAGTTACAATACAAAATCGATATAAGGAGCTTCTCGAAGTGTACGAAAAGGATATATAAAATAGCAATTTGTTGTATAATAATGGATATTGGGTCATACAAATTTAATTTAATATGAATGATTTCCAGACACAGACAGAAGGTGGGTTATGTATCACATCTCATGAAATATTAATTCATGATACGTTTCCTATCCCTGCTCGCTCTGTAGGGGAATATAAGATCCATCTGAAAATAATGAACCCCGACTCAGAGATCAATACAAAATATACTCCTCTCAATATTATGTCACTAAGTCTTCGCTCACCTCTCTATTCTTTCAAATCGTTACTTTTGAGCTGGGAATCGAGACTT
>NZ_QPLV01000006.1:0-234249 GCF_003666025.1 Halorubrum sp. Atlit-8R | reverse complement strand
CTATCGGAATTGTGAACGCTACGCGATAGGTCTCTCAGAAACGCATTTCGAGGCCCGCTCGGCCACTTCTTTCAGATGACTTAGCCTCGAAACCTGTGCATCATAGACCCATCTTCGCAACATCAGGCGCGCAGATTTTGTATAGCGGCATATGATTTATTCGTGGCGTCTACGACAAAAATTCGTCGTCGCTGTTCCGACACATCGGTCCGCGATCCGGCGAACTCCGGAATAATTACCCCCGCCGCTTCCGCATCGCCGTCCATGGTCGACTCCGACTGGGGCGACTGGCTGCCGCGCGCGGTGGCCGACGCCGACCCCGACACGGTGGCGCTGTGGTATCTGGGCTGTAACGGCTTCGCGATCAAGGGGAGCGAGGGGACCGTCCTCTGGATCGACCCGTACGTCGGCACGGGCGACCCGCCGCGGACGATTCGCATGATCCCGGTCCCGTTCGACCCCACCGACGTCGAGGTCGCGGACGCGGTACTGGCGACCCACGAGCACACGGACCACGTCCACGGTCCCTCGCAGGCACCGATCTTGGAGAACACCGACGCGGACCTCGTCGCGCCCGACGACTCGCTCGCGGTCGCGCGCGAGGAGGAGCGGTGGACCGAGGAGTACGACGTGAGCGAGGCGGCGTTCACCGAGGTCACCGAGGGCGACGAGCTGCGCGTCGGCGAGTTCACCGTTCACGTCGTCGAAACGCACGACGCGGACGCCACCCATCCGGTCGGCTACGTGATCGAACACGACGCCGGGACGGTGTTCCACGCCGGTGACAGCAAGCCCTCGCCGTCGTTTGCTGGGCTCTCGGAGCGGTTCGACATCGACCTCGGAATCCTGGCGTTCGGCTCCGAGGGGACGATACCCGACAAGGAGACGGGCGAACCGGTTCAAACGAAGTGGTACAGCGACGAGAACGAGGTCGCGACGGCCGCGAACGACCTCGGGCTCGACCGCCTGGTACCGACCCACTGGGACATGTGGAAGGGGCTGACGGCCGACCCGACCGCGCTCCACGACCACGTGCGGAGCTACGAGTCGCCGAACCGGCTGGAGATAGTCGAGATCGGCGACCGGATCGACCTGTAAACGGGAGTCGAGCGGCCGTTTTCTCGACGTTTCGGTTATCAACCACGAAACGCGGCCCGTGGAATTTAAGCCCTTGCTCCGGGACGTGCGGGTATGAGCGAACGGACGGCGGAGGCGGCCACGACCGTCGACGAGGACGGCATCCGCGTCGAGAAATCCTTCACTGACGACGCGTTCCCCGTGCCCGCGGTGATGTACACCCTCTCTTCGCACCGCGAGGACCCCGTACGGGTGCGTATCGTCGACCGGATCCCGGAGTCGTTCCCAATGGACCGAGTGGGGTTCCACCCGGAGTACGAGAGCGAGAACTGGACGGCGTACAAGGACCACCGCGTGGAGTTCGAACGGGTGATAGACCCGGACGAGACCGTCGAGACGGTGTTCGGCATCCGCGATGAGGACCCCGACCTCGACGGGTTCCTCGGCACGCCGGTGATCGAACACGTCCCCGTCGGCGAGGAGATAGAGGACGTCCTCGGCGCCGGCGACACGGACGCGGTCCGCGAGGTACTTTCCGGCGACCGCGCGACACTCCCGGGCATGGCGGAGGACGACGAGCTGCTCCCGGACGACCCGGCCGAAGATCCCGCCGACGAGCCCGAATCCGAGGCCGATTCCGACGCCGAGGAGTCCGACGCGGAGTCGACCGAGCCACCGGAGGCAGACGCCGAACCGGAAGCGGACGGCGAGCCGGAAGCCGACGCGCCCGACGAAGCCGACAACGAGCCGGAGTCCGCGGCCCCCGAACCGCGGGCCATCGAAGCGGGGACGGCCGCCGTGACGGCGCACGAGGGAGAGCCCGTCGGCGCAGCGGTGGCTGAGAGCGAGTCCGAGCCGGACAAAGAAGCCGAGCCGGAATCCGACGACGTGCCCGAGGAAGCGCCCGAGGCGGACGACACGGACGCTGCGGAGCCTCACGAGGACGAGGCGGACGAAGAGGAAGCGGTCGAAGACGACGGCGAGGCGGCGCGGCTGCCGGGCGAGGGCGGCCTCGCGGCGGCGCTCGCGGCCGAGATCCGCAGCGGCGCGGCCGACGAGGAGGACATCGCGACCATCGAGGAGGCGTTCGAGGCCGACGTGCCGCGCAGCGTCGACGTGCGGATCGCTCGCCTCCAGTCGAGCGTGGCCGACATCGAGGCGTACGCCGACGCGCTCGCGGAGTTCATCGACGGCGAGGGCACGGCGCGGGAGATCCTCGACGGGATCGACGACCGCGTCGACGCCGTCGAGGCTGAGGTCGACGCCCTCGATGACCGCCTGGACGATGCCGACGACGAGCGCGAAACGCTCGCCTCCGACGTTGCGCGCGTCGACTCCGAAGTCGACGCCGCCACGGACGCGGTCGACGAGGTGGAGGACCGCGTGGACGCGGTGGCGGACGATGTCGAGACGGTCGAGAGCGACGTTCGGGCGGTCGAGGACGACGTCGCGGCCGTCGACGACAGCGTCGAATCGGTCCGGGACGCCGTCTCGACCGTCGAGAGCGACGTCGACGACCTCGCCGCCGACGTGGACCGGGTCGAGGGAGAGGCCGACGCCGTCGCGGAGTCGGTCGACGACCTGGGAGACGACGTGGAAACCCTCTACGAGGAGGTCGACAGGGCGGCCGAGCGCGCCGAGAACGCCGAGGAGACGGCCGAGAGCGCGGAGGACCTCGCCGCCGACGCGACGGAGCGCGTGGGCGAGGTCGAGTCCGGGCTCGACCGCTTCGACGAGGAGTTCGACGACCTGTGGGACGACCTCGCGGAGGTCGACTCGCGGCTCACCGACATCGAGGACCGCCTCGGCGAGGACCTCGACGACGTGGCGGCCGAGATCGAGGAGATCAACGACCACCTCGACGAGCTCGACGAGTTCCGGACCAGGCTCAACGAGGCCTTCGGCCCGTAAGTCGGCCGCTGCCGACGCCGCGCCGGCTTTTTCGAAGGGCACGGCAGCGAGGCGCCGTTCCGGTTCAAAAACGCAACCCGTTTTACGCGCCCGACCGCAGATCGCTCAATGACAGACCCGGTTCCGGTCGCGGTCCCGCGCAAGGGACGCCCGCTCGAAGCGGTGTTAGAGCGGATCGCGGCCGTCGCGGACGGCGACCGGCTCGACCGGCTCGCGGACGGCGTGAGCAACACGCTTCGGTACGAGAAGGCGGTCACGAAGGGCTCCGTCGACGCCGACGCGGGCCCGTACGAGCGGCTCGCCGAGTACTCGGACCCGGCGACCGCCGCCGAACCCGAGTTCACGCTGCTTCGCGACGACCGAAACGGGAAGCCTCGTCGGATCGTGTTCGACGCCGCGACGGTCGATCTGGGCGACGTGACGGTCAAACTCGTCGGCCGCGAGGAGCCGTTCCGAGCGCTCCGGACCCACGAGTTCGCGCTCGGATTCGACTCCGCGGACCTCGTCTTAGAGGAGGTGGTCGGCATCCGGGAGGGCGGCCTCGGCGACATCGCGGACATCAACGACCGCATCGACCCGGTCGACACCGACGTGCGCGTCGTGTCCGGCCTCGGAGACACCGTGTATCACACGCTGATGGGACGCGAGGACCGACGCGCGCCGAACACGACGTTCGACCGCGCGTACCTCGCCGACTACGAGGGGCCGCTGTGTATCTCGCCGCGGTACGAGCGTCTGGTCACCGCGGTGTTGGGCACCGACGCGCTCGACGGCGTGGAGTTCGTCTATCCCGACGCCGACGAGGAGGAGGAGGCGGCCATCGCCCGGGTGGGCCTCGGCGTCTACCTCACCGTCACCGGCTCGACGGCCCGCGAACACGGTCTCTCCGTCGGCGAGCACCTCTTCCCGAGCGAGACGGTCCTGATGCGTAACGCCGCCGAGACGGACGAATCAGTCTCCCGCGTGCTCGGGGCGTTCGAACGCGAACCGACCGACTCGGAGATACGTGCCTGAGTCCGGGTATCGTATAGCGGCATGAAATATATTCGTCGCGTCTGAACGGGAACCGGACCCGTCGCGCTGGCCTCGGTCCGTGTTTCGTACCGGAGTGGAAGGAATCCAATCGACACGTCTCGGCGATAACCCCCTGTGGACGAAGGCCGTCCAGTTCGTGACGTGTTTTCGAACACCACGACGGAATGGGTTAGCAGACTCCTTGGGAGGACGTGTCTTGGTACCCCTCGCATGGAAGCGATCGAACTAATTGTATATCTAGAAGTGTAGCGCTATGAGTCTCAGAATGTAGTACTACAAAACAAGATACATGCTCAACACCGGCGAAAATAGAGGCCCATACACCGAGATAAAGTCACTTATCCGCAAATCTGGGATAGATTGAAGTTGAGAGCGCGAGAACGCTCGTTCCACAGATGGGAGGCGATCGACAGTCGGTGAAGACGTACGTGCCGACGGAGCAAAAAGAGATCTGGCGCGACCACGCCGACGAGTTGGACATGTCGCTGAGCGAGTTCGTCAGGACGATGGTACAGGCCGGCCGCAAGGGGTTCGCGCCGAGCGAGTCGGCGAACGACGAGGAACCCTCTTCCGAAGGCTCCGACCCCGGGGGTCACGACCTCGAAAGGCGTGTCCGCGCGGCTCTCGAATCCGGCCCTCGATCGTGGGACGAACTGGTCCAGGCCGTGGTCGGTGACGTGAAGGACGAACTGGAAGCGACACTCGACGAGCTCCAGGATCGCAATCGGGTTCGATACAGCGGGCGAGACGGGGGGTACGTGTTGACCGATGAGTAGCACGCGCGCGGCCCCCGATCCCGACGACCCGGTCGGATACTTCCTCGAGGACCTCACCTACCACGGGAAGACGGACCGGACCAGGGCGGCGTACGAGCGCGTCCTCCGGCGGTTCGAGGCGTTCCTCGACGAGAGCGGTCCGGCGTCGGCGACCCACCGCGACTGTATGGCGTTCGTCCACTCGCTGCGGGGCGACGTCGCCGACAGCACGGTCGCGACGTACGCCGCCTACCTCCACCGGTTTTACGGGTACATGACCGAGGTGGGCGCCTTCGACGGCAATCCGATGACGCTGGTGATGGAGGAGATGGACGAGACCGTCGACAAGGATCCCGCCCGTCGCGACGTCTCGATCCCGGCCATGCGGTCGTTCGTGGCCGAGATCCGCCACCCGCTCCACCGGGCGCTCGTGGTGACGCTGTTGAAGACCGGGATGCGGGTCGGCGAGCTGTGTAACCTCGACTTACGGGACCTCTCGGTCACGGATCCGGACTTAGAGGCGGCCTACGCGCTCGGCGACCGACCGGCGCTGTCGGGGCGCCCCGACTCCATCTACGTGACCGCGGAGGCGACCGTCGGCGAGGAGCTGAACGGGGAGGTTCGCACGGCCGCAAACAAGCGGAAGCGGGGGACCGTGATCCCCGTCGACGACGAGCTACATCGTGCGCTGAAGGCGTGGCTCGCGGTTCGACCGGACTCGCCGTCGCCGGCGGAGCCGCTGTTCGTCGGCACCGCGGAGGGCTGGGGCGAGCGGCTGCGACCGCAGGCGGTCAGACACGTCGTCGAGCGGTACGCCCGCGAGGAAGGGTGGTATCGGACCGGCGGCGGCGCCGACGAGAACGTCACGCCCCACTACTTCAGACACTTCTTCACGACGCACCTCCGCGACAGGACCGGGGACCGCGGCGTGGTGAAGTACCTGCGCGGCGACGTCGCCGACGACGTGATCGACACCTACACTCACAACTGGGGCGACCAAGTGCGTGAGGTCTACGAAGCGAACGTTTACCGGCTCCTCTCGTGATTGACCCGGATTCCGTCGGGTAAGAAGCGACGCATTCTGTTCGAGAGCGAGTGAGTAAATCGTATGTCGCTATACCGAAATCTCGTGGTCGGTCTCACTCATATTCGACCGACCGATTACCACTGTCGCGGTGGGTGATCCCAACGGAGCGGGAGAGGTAGCGGCACTGGCGGCCGTTCGCGTTATCCTCCGTACCGGCGTGCTCGAACATCGTGTCACTCATGTATTGTGAAGGCGGTGAGGAAACGACGATGGCGCTCCTCAGAGTGACCGCCCTCACCGGCCTCTCGGTCGCCGTCGGGTCGGCGGTCACAGCCCTCCTCTGTGTGGGGCCTCGACAGCTGTCCCGCGCGACGAACGACCTCGGCCGCCGCGCTCGCGACGTCGCGCCGTACCTCGCGGCGGCGCTGGGGTTACTGGCGGTCAAACAGCTCACCCAGGGATACCGGATTCGGATCTCCCGCGCGCTTGACTGGCGTATCACGGACGAGTTGTACGCTATCGAGGGAGAGTTCGTGGCCGCGCTCCAGCGCGCGACGCCGGACGCGACGCTCGAACTCTTCTCGGCGGCGTACATGCTCGGGTTCGCGGTCCTCCTCGTCGCCGGGCCGGTGGTGTATTTCCTCGCCGGTGAGGGCGGGCAGCGACACCTGAAGGAACTGCTCGTCGCCTACATGCTGAACTACGCGGTCGGGACGCTCTGTTACACGCTGTTCGTCGGCTACGGGCCGCGCAAGTACCTCGACTCGGTCGACGGGCTGCTGTATCAGTTCTACCCCGAGACGCAGGAACTCACGGCCGCGGTCGCGTCGAACACGAACGTCTTCCCCTCGCTCCACGCCTCGCTCTCCGTGGCGGTAGCCGCCGTCGCGTGGCGCTCTCGGCGGCGGTTCCCGCGATGGGCGTGGATCGCCGGCGCCCTCGCCGCGACCGTCGTCTACTCGACGATGTACCTCGGGATCCACTGGGGGACCGACGTCGTCGCCGGCGCCGTCCTCGGCGCGGGTTCGGCGGCCGTCGGGGCGCGGATCGTGAGCCGCGTCGAAGGAAGGGCGGCCGGCGAAGTTCCAGAGCGGCTCGACGGGCCGACGTCAGAGACGGAGCCGAAGCCGGGCGACGACTGATCGAGCCGGCCGGTTGGGGCACGCCGACCGAACGCGGCGGCGGGTGCGTCCCGAGAGCCGCGGCTCGTAAGTCGTAACGAGCGGGAAGGAACCGGCGGAATAGGGGTCAGGGGTCCGTTACTCCTCGTCGAGGAGGCTCTCGACGAGGGCCTCGGGGTCGAACAGCGTGATGTCGTCGTACCCCTGGCCGGTGCCTAAGAAGAGGATGGGCTTGCCCGTGACGTACGCGACCGAGATGGCGGCGCCGCCCGAGGAGTCGGCGTCGGCCTTCGTCAGGATGGCGCCGTCGATGGCCGCCGCGTCGTTGAACTCCTTCGCGCGGTTGACCGCGTCCTGTCCCGCCACCGCCTCGTCGACGAAGATGGTCATGTCCGGGTCGACGACGCGGTCGATCTTCTCCAGTTGGGCCATCAGGTCGTCGCTCGTGTGGAGCCGGCCCGCCGTGTCGCCGAGCACGACGTCGACGCCGTTCGCCTCGGCGTACTCGACGCCGTCGTAGATGACGGCCGCCGGGTCGCCGCCCTGGTCGTGGCTGATCAGGTCGCGGTCGAGCCGGTCGGCGTGTTCGCGGATCTGCTCGTTCGCGCCCGCGCGGTAGGTGTCGCCGTTCGCGAGGACGGACGAGTAGCCGCGGTCGGCGAGCCACTCGGAGAGCTTCGCGATGCTCGTCGTCTTGCCCACGCCGTTGACGCCGGTGAAGACGATGGTAACCGGCTTGTCGGCCTCGGCGATGCGCTGCTCGAAGTCGAACTGGCCGACGGCGATGACGTCGAGCAGGGCGTCGTGAAGCGCCTCCTCGACGAGCTCGCCGGTCGTCTCGACCTGCTTGCGCGACTCGCCGAGCATGCTCTCGCGGACGCTATCGAGGATCTGTTCGGCGACGCTCATCTCCACGTCGCTCTCGAGTAAGGCCATCTCGAGGTTCCACAGCGGCTCCTCTAAGTCCTCCTCCTCGATGATGATCCGGCCCGTCGCGAACGCCTTCGCGCGCTGGAAGGTGCTCGGCTCGTCGTCGGAGGCGTCGGCGTCGTCGGCTTCTCCGGTTTCGGCGGCGGCCGGAGCGTCGACCGCGGGAGCGTCCTCGCCGTCGGCGTCGCTCTCGGCGGTCGCCGCCTCGTCGTCGGGGGGCGCTTCCTCGGCCTCGGTCGACTCCTCGACGTCCTCGCGGAAGCCGGAGAGCTTGTCTTTCAGTCCGTCGAACACGGTCGGATCCCCGTCTTACTCCCCGTCGTCTTCCTGCGCCTGCTGCATCTGCTGCATCTGCTGTTGCTGCATCTGCTGTTGCATCTGCTGGGCCTGCTGTTCGAGCTCGTCGCTCTCGGACTCCAGCTCCGCGACCTCGTCTTCGGTCTCCTCGATGCGGTCGTCGAGCGCCTCCTGCTTGCTGCGGAGGACGTCGATGGCGTCGTCCTGCTCCTGCTCCGCGGAGTAGTTGCCGCCGAGCGAGACGATGACCTCGTCGATGTCCTGGACCTCGGCGCGGAGGTAGGCGCCGCCGCCGAGCGGGACCTGGACCGTCGAGCCCGTGTCGAGCGTCTCGATGGCCTCGATCGCGTCGTCGATGTCCGCCTTCTCCTCGCGGTAGTCGGCGATCTCGGCCTCGAGCGCCTCGATCTCCTCGTCGAGCGCCTGGATCTCCTGCGAGAGCTGCTGAAGCTGCTGTTGTCCGCCGCCCATCATGCCTCGGACACCTCCTCGATCTCGATCTGGGTGCGCTTGCGGTTGTGCTGGCTCCCGACCGTGGTGTAGATGCGCTCGCGGGCGAGGTCCTCGTTCTCCGCTTCGACGTCCTTCGTGAACGGCTGGTCGCCGTCTCGGCTCTGGAACCGTCCACTCACCGTGTAGATACTCATGTTCCTCGATCCGGCAGGGACAGGGAAGTATCTTCCTAAAAGGGGACAGGCGACCACGCGGGCGCGAACGGGTCGGAGCGTCCGTGAAAGCCGGGTCTCACCCCGTGAGATCCGCAAGCCGGAACCGAACGGCGGCGAGCGCGACGAGGGCGGTCGTCGCCGCGAGCAGGAGCGCCGCGCCCGTTAGGTCGTACTCGCCCAGCACGAGGACCGCGGAGGGGTCGTAGTGGGCGGTCGGGCTGAGGTCGCCGACCTCCGCGTAGTCGGTGCTCCCGACGACCGACTCGAACATGAACAGCGCGAACAGCGCGCCGAGCGCGACCCGCTGGGCGATCCCCGGCCGCGAGGCGAGCGTCGACACGGCGATGCCGAGCGCGACGCAGGTCAGGTGGTACGGGACCGCGAGCGCGTGGACCGCGACGAGCCGCTCGACCGCGATGGTCTCCCCGACGGCGAGGACACCGACGTACGCGACCACCGGGATCACGAGGTTCAGGAGCGCGACGAGCGGGACCAGTCCGAGGAACCGCCCGATCACCACGTCGCGGCGCGCGACCGGCGCGGAGAGCGTGAGGTCCATCCGGCCGGAGGCGACGTCGTCGGCGATGGTCCCCCCGGCGAGGTACGCCAGGTAGAGGCCGACGAGGAGCAGCCACGCGAACTGGTAGAACTCCACGGCGAGGAACCCCTCGATGGAGGAGATTGCGATGATCCCGAACGCCTCCTGGAACGCCGGCGGGAACGCCTCGACGTACGCGTCGAGGTCGATGCCGGCGGTGGTCAGCGACGGGAAGAAGGCCAGGAAGAGGAGCATGAACGCGGAGAGGAGGCCGGCCAGCACGAGCGACCCGCGGACGCGGCCGGCGGCGTCGTACCGCGCGATGGCGAGCCACGGCGCGGGCCGACCGCTCATCGGGCGTCACCCCCCGACTCCGCGGCGACGCCGGTAGACGCTCCGTCGCCCGACGCTTCGCCCGTTCCGCCGCTCCCGGTCGCCTCCGGCACGTCGCCGTCGTAGAAGGTCATGAACGCCTCTTCGAGCGGCGCGTCGACCACGTCGAGGTCCCGGACGGTGTACCCCGACAGCAGGTCGATCAGCGAGTCGTACTCGCCGGTCCAGGTGAACGACACCGCCTCGCCGACGCGGAGGTTCATGATCCCCCGTACCTCGAAGTCGCTCCGGTCGACGTCCTCCGCGACGCGGACGCGGACCTGTTTCCCGCCTCGAGAGCGGAGGTCCGAGACGGACTCGACCGCCACGAGGTGGCCCTCCCGGAGGACGCCGACGCGGTCGCAGAGCGCGGCCACCTCGCCGAGGACGTGCGAGGAGAGGAGGACGCTCGCCCCGTCGTCGACGCGCTCGCGGACGAGGGCGGCGAACTCCTCCTGGAGGAGCGGGTCGAGCCCGGAGGTCGGCTCGTCGAGCAGCAATAGGTCCGGGTCGTGCATGAACGCGGCCACCAGCGCCACCTTCTGCCGGTTCCCCCGAGAGAGGTCCCCGATCCGGCGCGACTCGTCGAGGCCGAACCGCTCGACGAGGTCCTCGCGGCTCGACTCGCCGCGGAGCGCCGCCTGGTGGTCGAGGAACGCCGCCGCGGTGCGGTCGCGGTCGAGTCCCGGGTCGCCCGGGAGGAACCCGATGCGCTCGCGGGCGCGGCGCGACTCGACCGGGTCGGTCGCGTCGTGACCGAGCAGCGTGGCGCCGCCGCTCGTCGGCGAGAGGAACCCAAGCATGGTGCGGATCGCAGTCGTCTTCCCCGCCCCGTTCGGGCCGAGGAAACCGAACACCTCGCCGTCCTCGACGGCGAAGGACACGTCTTCGATCCCTCGGACGTCGCCGTAGTACTTGGAGAGGTTGCGACACTCGATAGCGGGCATACCGACCGCAACACGGCTGCGGCTCTTAAATGTGGGAGTGCGATCGGAACGGAGGAGAACGGAGGGCGGAACGGCTCAGTCGATGAAGGCGAGGGTCTCCTCGATGCGGCCCAGCTCGGGGCCGGTGGTGTCCTCGCCGACGACGTACCCCTCGTCGGTGGCGACGAGGCCCGAGCCGACGAGCGGCGCGCCGTAGTTGACGGTTCCGAGGTCGGCGCGGACGTCGAGCGCCTCCTCGACCGCCTGAAGCTCCGACTCGGTCGACTGGGGGTGACAGAGCACGCCCGTGTTGTTGGCGACCGCCGCGGTCCCGACCGTGCGCACGTCGCCGAGGTCGCCCCGCGTCACCGGGACGTCGAGGGCGTCAGCGACCGTCCGAACCGCCTCGCGCGAGAGGTCCGGGTGGACGTACGCGCCGGCGTCGTTCGCGAGGACGACGTTCCCGGCGGCGTTGATCTCGCCCGGGAGCTCCCGCACCGGGACGCCCGCGGCGTCGGCGATCCGGTCCTTCTCGCGCTCGGTCGCCCGCGCGGAGACGAGGACGCCGTTCTCGTTGCCCGTCGCGAGCGCGCCGACCGTGTTCGACCCGCCGACCGTCGTCGGCAGCGGCTCGGCGCCGAGCTCCTCGCCGAGGTCCTCGGCGAGCCCCTCGTCGACGTCCGGCCGGACCAGCAGGAGGTCGTCGACGGCGCGGGCGAACACGCCCACGTACGACGAGCCGGTGAAGGTCGCCCGTAACACGTTACTCCGCGTGTTCGGCCTCGACGACCGGCTCGCCGTCCTCGACGAACCGAGCCGCGCGGACCCGCACCGAGCTGGGCGGGTTCTGTCGCCCGTTCGCCCAGACGGCCTCGTTGACGGAGCCGTCGATGATCACGTCGCCCTCGTCGACGGAGAAGTGCTTCGCGAGGTGCTGCCGCGTGATCTTCATGGCGTAGTCGGCGCGCTGCTGGACGGGCTTGTCTTTGGCGTCGCGGAGCGGCACGGTGACGACGCGCTCCTCGAAGTCGTTCGTCGACATTTACTCGTCCAGGTCGTTCCGGCGCCAGTTGCGCCGCTTGGGGTTTCGCGTCACGTTCATGTCAGTCTTCATCATGACCCACGCGGGGACGCGGGTGTTCTGGCGCTCCGCCTTCGCCAGACGCTTCTTTTGAGCCTTCGACTTGTCTCCCATAGTGGCGCACACTTTCCGCGGAGCGCATAAAACCCCTTCCATACGGGGCCGCGCGGGGCCCGCGGGAGCCGGTCCGAGGCCGGCGTCGAGACCGCTACAGTTCCCGCTCGGCGATGCCCGCGTAGATCCGGTAACAGCGGTCCAGCGCGTCGAGGCTCGCGCTCTCGGTGTCAGTGTGGGCCTCGCCGGGCTCGGAGGCGCCGCAGACCAAGCACTCGGTGCCGGCCTCCGCGAGCCACCCCGCGTCGGTCGCGTGCGGCTTGGTGACGTGTTCGGGCGCGTCGAGGCCGAGGTCGTCGTGGACCGCGCGGGCGACGTCGAGCGCGGCGTCCGCGAACGCGGGGTCGCCGCAGGCCATCGGCGGGAGGTCCTGGTCGACGACGAGCTCGACGCCCGGCATCGCGTCCGCCACGCCGGCGAGGTCGGCGCGGCCGCCCGGCACGGTGCGCTCGTCGACCGTCGCCTCGCAGCGCTCCGGGATCACGTTCCACGTCTCGCCGCCGTCGACGACCGTGACCGCGAGCGACCCCGACACGTCGTTGCCGAGGACCGTCGCCCGCGGAGCGTCGAGGTCGCGGACCGCGTCGATCGCGTCGCAGGCGCGGTAGATGGCGTTCTCCCCCGCCTCCGGCTCCGAGGCGTGCGCGGCCTCGCCGTGCGCGACGAGCCGCGAGCCGCGGCGCCCGCGGTGCGCGACGACCACGTCCGTGACGCCGGGCTTCGAGTAGTTCGTCGATCCTTCCGCGACGACCGCCCGGTCCGGGGCGAAGCCGGCGTCGATGGCGTGTCTCGCGCCCTCGCCGCCGACCTCCTCGCCGACGAACGAGGCGAAGACCAGCTCCCGGTCGGCCGGCGGCGTCGCGTCCCGGAAGGCGCACATTGCGGCCGCGACCGACCCCTTCATGTCGGCGGTCCCGCGGCCGTAGATCCGGCCGTCGCGGCGCTCGACGACGTAGTCGCCGTCGAGTCCGTCGCCGGTCGTCTGCTCGGGGGCGGGCGGGACCACGTCGTGGTGGCCGACCAGCGCGAGCGAGCCGGCGTCCGGGTCGTCGGTCGCGCCCCTGTACGCGAGGACGTTACCGGCGTCGTCGCGCTCGACCGCCGCGTCCGTCTTCGCGCGCAGCCACTCCTCGACGGCGTCGCCGGCGGCGGTCTCGTCCTCGTGCGACGGGATCGAGACGAGCCGCTCGGTCAGGTCCGCGAGTTCGTCCATGCCACCAGTGGCGGCCATCGCCGCTTAAGCGCGTCCCTCGCGGGCGCTCCGGGCGACCGGGCGCCGCGTCGCGGCCTCACGTCGTGAACAGCTCGGTGTCGTCGGGCACCGCGAACAGCCCGAGCCGCACCCCGGCGTCGAGCCAGCCGTAGCCGTACGAGTACGACGCGAGCGCGTTCACCGGGTCGCCGTCGGCGCGGAAGTGGCGCCCGTCGTCGAGGTACGACTCCGCCATCTCGGTCACGTCGGCGGCGGCCTCGCCGAGCGGCGTGTCGGCCGGGGGGCGGGGCTCCGCGACCGCCAGCGCGTCCGCGAGCATCCGCTCGTAGCGGTCGGTCTTCTCCTCTAAGTCGGCGGCCATACGCGAGTGTCCCGGCGGGCGGACAAAAGCGGCCGGGTCGGGCGGGGGCGAACGGGACGCCAGGTCGGGCGGGGGCGGCGACGACCGCGACGGCGACGAGGCCGTCGACCCGAAGGTTTTCGGCCCGCCGCCGCGAGCGGCCGGTATGAGCGGTGCGGCATCGTGTGACTACGTCCACGACGTCGGCGGGGAGCGGTTCGACGACGTCGACGGCGACGAGTGGCGCTGCCCGCGCGACCGCTACGCCGACACCGACTACTGCGTGTTTCACCAGCCGATCCGGTCGCTCTCGGAGCGGGGCGTCACGCCCGAGCGGATCG
The DNA here is from genome assembly GCF_003666025.1 of Halorubrum sp. Atlit-8R. Lineage (NCBI taxonomy): Archaea > Methanobacteriati > Methanobacteriota > Halobacteria > Halobacteriales > Haloferacaceae > Halorubrum > Halorubrum sp. Atlit-8R. The sequence goes on along the minus strand of NZ_QPLV01000006.1, from coordinate 220,503 downwards.
GGGAGGCGATAGTCGACCTCGTCGAGTCCGAGGAGACGGACGCGAACCGGCTGTTCGGCGCAGTCTGTCCGGGCGTCGACCTCGAATACGCCGTGGTAGACGGGGAGACGACCCGCCCGGTCGACCTGCGAGAGTCGTGGCTGCTCGGCCCCGTCGAGTGCGGCAACTGCCGGTTCGCGAACGTGGTCCGGTTCGACGGCGCCGTCTTCGAGTCTCGCGTCGTGTTCGAGGACGGGACCTTCGCCGCGAGCGCGAGCTTCTCCGACGCCGAGTTCCGGGGCCCGGCCGCGTTCAACCTGACCGCGTTCCGCCGCTGGGCCGACGTGAAGGACGCGACGTTCCGCAGGGAGGCCTGTTTCAGGGGCGCCTCGTTCGCGAAGGGCCTCTTCGGCGTGGGCGTCGCCTTCCGCGGCGCGGCCGACTTCATGAACGCCGACTTCGAGTCGGTCGCGAACTTCTACGACGCCGCGTTCGAGCGCGGCGGGCTGTTCTCCTCGGCGACGTTCCGCGGCGACGCGAAGTTCACCGCCTGCGACCTCGGCGCGCCGGTGGCCGTCGGGACGAACTTCGTCGACGACCCGTCGCTGGACGACTCCGAGCTGCCCTATCGAGACGGAACGGTCCCGGAGACCTGCCTCGCGCTCTCGTCGGCGCGCTGCGTGGGCGACCTCCAGCTGGCCGAGACGACCGCCGAGTCGCGGATCCTCGTCGCCGACGTGGACCTCCGCGGCGATGTGGAGCTGCGCGGCATGGAGTCGGCGTCCGGCGATCCGATCACTGTCGACCTCCGGAACGTCGACTCCGTCTCTGGGGCGATAGAGGTCACCGGCGACCACGTGTTCGACTTCGGCGGGAGTGTGCTCGGCGACGTGCGCCTGGAGGGGGTGGCGGCGGTCGAGCCCGACCTCGACAGCTTCCGGTTCGAGAACGCGGTGTTCGAGGGGTTCGACTTCGGCGCGTACCGGTCGCTGTTCGACCGGCTGGAGTGGCGCCTCCACGCGGACGACGACGCGACCCCGTCCGAGCGCGAGAACACGTACCTGCGGGCGAAGAACGGGGCGATCGAGGTCGGCGAGAACGCCGCCGCCCGCGAGTTCCACTTCCGGGAACTGCTCAACCGCGGCCGGTCCCACCGCCGGTCTGCGTTCGGCCCTGCGGACGCCGGGGCGGGGGATCTCGGGGGGCGGCTCCGCTTCGCGCGGAAGTGGCTGAGCAACCAGGTGCTCAGGTACACCTGCGGCTACGGGGAGCGGCCGGGGCGCGTCGTGTACGCCTCGGTCGGCGTGATCGGCGTCTACGCGCTCGTCTACGCGTGGCTCGGCGTCGAACTGACGTACAGGGGACCGTTCGCGCCGCTCGCGTTCAGCTTCCAGTCGTTCAACGCGCTCGTGTTGGGGATCCCGGAGGTGTCGACGCCGGGCCTCGGCGTGCTGGTCGCCAGCGAGGCGTTCATCGGCCCGTTCTTCGTCGCGCTGTTCGTCTTCGCGATCACCCAGGCGGTCGGCAGGTGACGCAGCCGGACGGAGCGGGCGGGCGCGACCGGGGAGCCGCTCCAGAACGTTTAGGTTTACCGCCCCGTGGTAACGGACAGATGGTCGCCCGCACTCGCCCTCCGGCGGGGAGCCGTTCGGCCCTCGCCCTCGTCGTCGCGACGAACCTGCTCCCGCTCGCCGGCGTGGTCGCGTTCGGCTGGCGCGTCGGCGAACTCCTCGCGGTGTACTGGATCGAGGTGGCCGTCCTCGTCCTCGCGCACGCCGCCGCCGCGATGTTCGCGGAGCGACCGATCGTCTTGGCGGACCGCTCGTTCTACATCACCGGCTACGACGAGGACGCCGAGCGCGACGAGGTGTGGGAGCGCGAGCCGGAGCCGACCCGTCTCGTCTCGTGGCTCCCGCCGATCTACCGGCGGAACTTCCGCGTCGTCCGCCGCTCGCTTGGGGTGTTCGCCTTCCTCCTGTTCCCGCTCGTGCCGGTCGGCTGGGACGCGCTCTCGTATTTCACGCCCACGGTCGCGCTGGCGACGCTCGGCGTCTGCGGCGCGCAGGTCGCGGAGGTGCGCCGGGAGTTCTTCGCCGAGCGCGCTTACGAGGAGCAGTCGCCGTACATGGTCGTTGAGGCCGCCCAGCGCGTCGTCTTCTTCTACGTCGTCATCGGCATGCTGACGGTCGTCCCGGTCACTATCGGCATTTTCGTCGTCGAGGCGGCGCTCGCTCCCGGACTGCTCGACCGCGTCGGCGACGCGTTCGGCGTCGGGGCCGTCCTCCTCCCGTACCTCCTCCCGATCACGCTCGCCAAGGCGGTCGTCGAGTGGGGGCGGCGACGGGCGTTCCGCGAGGACGATCCCGACGGCGTCGCGACGTGGTTCACCGGCGAGGACCCGCGCCGCGAGTGGAAGAAGGAGGAGGAGTCCGCCGGAGAGGGGTGACCGGCCGACGGGGGGCGGCGCCGAAGCGCAACGCCGATACCCGCGGCCGCGAAAGGAGGGGACATGTACGAGGCCGTTCACGCCGCCCCCGATGGGGAGGCGACCGCCGCCCGCCAGGCGGCGACCGCCGCGCGACACGGCTACGACGGGATCGTCGTGCGGTCGCGCGACGCGCTGGACCCGGCCGACGACGGCTCCGCCGCGGCCGCCGACGCGAGGGGGTCGGTCGGGACGGACCGCGCCGAGAGCCCGGTCCGCGACCCGGCCGCCATCGGCGAGGAGTACGGGATCGACGTGGTCGACGCGGTCGAGGTCGACGCCGACGACCCGACGAGCGCCTCCGGGGCGGTGGGGAACTACCGTTCGGACCGCACGGTGGTCTGCGTCGTCGGCGGCGACGACGCGCTGAACCGGTTCGCGGTCGAGCAGCCGCGCGTCGACGTGCTCGTCCGCCCCATGGCGGCCGGCGGCGACTTCAACCACGTCCTCGCGAAGGCGGCGCGCGACAACGGCGTCCACGTCGAGTTCGACTTCGGACCGGCGCTCCGCGAGACCGGCGGGAAGCGGGTCCGGGCGCTCGCCGACCTCCGGAAGCTCCGCGAGATCGTCGGCCACTACGACGCGCCGTACGTCGTGAGCGCGAACGCCCGGTCGCACCTCGAACTGCGGGCGCCGCGCGAACTCGTCGCGGTCGGCGAGGCGATCGGGTTCGACGCCGAGGCCGTCCGCGAGGGGCTCCGGGCGTGGGGCGACCTGGTCGACCGCAACCGCGAGCGCCGCTCCGAGGGCTTCATAGAGCCGGGGGTCCGACGTGGCAGGTATGAAGAAGACCGTCGCTGAACACGCGGAGCGGTTCTCCGAGAAGGCCGCGGAGTACGACGACTCGAAGAGCGAGGAGTACCACGCCTGCGCGAGCCTCGTGATCGACCACGCGTCGCCGGAGCCGGACGACGTGGTCCTCGACCTCGGCGCCGGCACCGGCGCCATCGCGCTCGCGGTCGCCGAGGACGCCGAGCGCGTCCTGGCCCGCGACATCAGCGAGGGGATGATGGACGAGGGGCGCCGGAAGGCCGAAGAGCGCGGGCTCGACAACGTCGAGTTCGCGTACGGCGAGTTCCGCGACCCCGAGGTCGACCCGGACCAGGGGGTCGACGTCGTCACCTCGAACTTCGCGCTCCACCACCTCGCGGACGACGAGAAGCGCGAGGCGATCCGGGTGATGGCCGAGACGGGCGCGCGCCGGATCGTCCTCGGTGACGTGGCCTTCTTCGAGGCGCCCGACCCCGACGAGCCGTTCTACAGCCCCGAGGTCGACGACCCCGCGACCGTCGGCACGCTCGTCGAGGCGTTCACGGCCGAGGGGTTCGCGGTGACCGCGGTCGAGCGCGTCCACGACCAGGTGGCGGTGATCGTCGCCGAGCGGATCCGGGAGCTCCCGGCGTGAGGGGGCCGTCGTGAAGCACCTCCCGAAACACCTGCGGCCGCGGTGGCGCTACGTCGCGGTCGGCATCGAGTCGTGGGCGGGCGCCGAGGTCGGTCGGCGGGCGTTCCAGCGCGCGCTGTGGTACAGCGCCGGCAACCTCCTCGGCGACGCCGGCAGCGCCGACGCCGACCTCACGCTGCTGTCGTTCGACCACGCGGACGGGAGCGGCGAGGCCGTCGTCCGCGTCAGACACGGCCACGTCGACGACGCGCGCGCCGCGATAGCCTGCGTGAGCGAGGTCGGCGGCGAGCCGGTCGGGATCCTCGTCAGGGGGATTTCGGGGACGGTGCGTGCCTGTGAAGAAAGATATATGGGTCGCGCGACCGCCAGTTCGACACAGCGAGACGTCGCGTTCGAGGGCGCCGAGCGGACCGCGACCGTGCGCGGAGACGCGTGCGACGTGCGGACCGAGTCGGGTCGCGTCGGCGCGACGACGTTCGACACCGAGTGATATCATGCAGGGCCAATCCCAACAGCAGGCGTACGACCGCGGCATCACAATCTTCTCTCCGGACGGCCGACTCTACCAGGTCGAGTACGCCCGGGAGGCGGTGAAGCGAGGGACGGCGAGCGTCGGCGTCCGCGCCGAGGACGGCGTCGTCCTCGCGGCCGACAAGCGCGCCCGCTCCCCGCTCATGGAGCCGGAGAGCATCGAGAAGCTCCACAAGGCCGACGACCACGTCGGCGTCGCGAGCGCCGGTCACGTCGCCGACGCGCGCCAGCTCATCGACTTCGCGCGGCGGCAGGCGCAGATCAACCAGCTCCGCTACGGCGAGCCCGTCGGCATCGAGACGCTGACGAAGAACATCACCGACCACATCCAGCAGTACACGCAGGTCGGCGGCGCGCGCCCGTTCGGCGTCGCGCTCATCGTCGGCGGCATCGAGGACGGCGAGCCGCGCCTCTTCGAGACCGACCCCTCGGGCACCCCCTACGAGTGGCAGGCGCTGTCGATCGGCTCGGACCGCAACGACCTCCGCGACTACCTCGAAGCGGAGTACGAGGAGGGCATCTCGACGGACGAGGCGGTCGGGCTCGCGCTCGACACCCTCGCGCAGTCGAACGACGGCGAACTGGAGCCCGACGGCGTCGGCGTCGCGACGATCACCGTCGACGACCCGCAGTACGGCGAGCTGCCCGCGGACGAGGTCGAGGGGATCCTCGACGAGCGGGACCTCCTCGCGACCGACGAGGACGAGGACGCGGCGGACGACGCCGAGAGCGACGAGGAGTAAGTCGTCGCCGCGGGCGCGACGGCCGGCGCCTCCCCGGCTCGACCGCCGTCGGTCGGGAGAGTTATGCCGTCGGAGGCTGACCGGAGACGCGTGCAGAAGACGGTACTCATCACCGGCTGTTCCTCGGGCATCGGCCGCGCCGCGGCGCACGCGTTCCTCGACGAGGGATGGACCGTGTACGCCACCGCGCGGAACCCGGCGGACGTCGAGGCGCTCGGCGAGGCGGGCTGTGAGCTCGCCACGCTCGACGTCACCGATCAGGACGACATCGACCGCGTCGTCGAGCGGATCCTAGACGAGGAGGGCGCGATCGACGCCCTGATTAACAACGCCGGCTACGGCCAGTTCGGCCCCGTCGAGGACGTCACCACGGACCGCGTCCACGACCAGTTCGACGTGAACGTGTACGGGCCGCACCGGCTGATCCGCGCGGTCCTGCCCGCGATGCGCCGCGAGCGCGACGGGACCATCGTCAACGTCTCCTCGGTCGCCGGCCGGGTGTCGATCCCCGGCGGCGGCGTGTACAGCGGCTCGAAGTTCGCCCTGGAGGCGATGTCGGACGCGCTCCGCAACGAGGTGGCCGACCTCGGCATCGACGTGGTCGTCGTCGAGCCCGGCCCCGTCAAGACGAACTTCTCCGAGCGCGCGGAGCGGGAGGCCGACCCCGAGGAGCGCGAGGGGATAGAGCGCACCGACGCCTACGAGGACTTCTACGCGATGTTCGAGGACGCCCAGCTGATGGGCGGCGACGGCCCCGGCGCCGTGGAACCGGAGCTCGTCGCGAACGCCATCTACGACGCCGCGAGTGCGACCCAGCCCCCCGCGCGGGTCCAGCCCGGGACGGTCGCCCGCGTCGGCGTGCTCGCGCGCTTCGTCCCCGACGCGCTGCTCGACCGGGTGTACGGCCTCGTCAGGAACGTCACGTCGTAGACGGCCGCGCGTCCGTCACCCGCTACCCCCCGCGTCGACCGCGAACGGGCTCTCTCCCTCCCGCCAGTCCCAGCCCGGCAGCCGCGTCTGGAACCCCGCCGCGAGCGCGGCGTCGAGGTCGTCAGCGCCCGCGGCGCCGGCGCCGGCCCGCTCCGTCTCGGCCGTCGCGTCCCGATCAACGTGGATGTCAGAGATGTGAAACGTCGCCTGCGCGAGCAGCGAGAGCGGGCGACCGCCGGCGATCGTCGCCGCCAGCTCGCGGCCCAGCACCTCGTCGACGACGAAGCCCGGGTAGTCGCCCTCGACGTCGAGGTCGCGCAAGAGCGCGACGCAGCCCGCGACGTTGACCGCGACCTCGCCGTCGGCGAAGACCGCGTCGACCTCGCGGCGATACGCGTCCGGCGGAACCGCGTCCACCTCCGTCTCGAAGAGGCGACCGAGGCGGTCGCGGGTGTCGTTGAGTATCGGGACGACCACGTCGGCGCGGTCGCGGACCCAGGCGTGTTCGTCGCGGACCGTCTGCGGCGTGACGCGCATGGCCCGGCTTGGGCCGGCCGGGGCTTGCCCTTTGCGAAGGCTTTTATAACGGCGGGGCAGTACCGTGATCCAAGCGGGTTTTCGCTGGCTGTTCCCGCGTACGGAACCAGTACGGACAGTACTTCCACTATGCCTACCCCGTCACGGTCGATCGATCGGCGCCGAGTCGCCGCGCGACGCGATTCGACGACGACGGCGGCCCCGACGACCCGCAGTGAGATATGAGTCAAGTCGACAAGCAGCTCGATACGTTGAAATCAGAGATCGAACAGGAGATTCCGAACGACATCACGGTCACCGACGTGAAATACGAGGGGCCGGAGCTGGTCGTGTACACGCGCGACCCGAAGCGGTTCGCCGGCGACGGCGACCTGATCCGGCGGCTCGCCTCGAAGCTTCGCAAGCGGATCACGGTCCGACCGGACCCGAGCGCCCTCTCGCCGCCGGCGCGGGCCGAGGACCAGGTCCGCGAGGTGATCCCCGAGGAGGCCGGCGTCACGGACCTCGACTTCCACGAGGACACCGGTGAGGTCGTCATCGAGGCCGAGAAGCCCGGCATGGTGATCGGCCGCCGCGGCTCGACGCTCCGCGAGATCACCCAGGAGGTCGGCTGGACCCCCGAGGTCGTTCGGACGCCGCCGATCGAGTCCTCCACCGTCTCGAACGTCCGCGGCTTCCTGAAGAACGAGCGCGAGGAGCGCCGCGACATCCTCGAACGCGTCGGCCGGCAGATCCACCGCGAGGAGATGTCCGACGACGAGTGGGTGCGGATCACGACGCTCGGCTGCTGTCGCGAGGTCGGCCGCGCCGCCTTCATCCTCTCGACGCCCGAGACCCGGATCCTCATCGACTGCGGCGACAAGCCGGGCGCCGAGGGCGAGGTGCCGTACCTCCAGGTCCCCGAGGCGCTCGGCGCGGGCGCCGCGACCCTCGACGCGGTCGTGCTCACCCACGCCCACCTCGACCACTCTGCGCTGGTCCCGCTCCTGTTCAAGTACGGCTACGACGGCCCCATCTACACGACGGAGCCGACGCGCGACCTGATGGGCCTGCTCACGCTCGACTACCTCGACGTGGCGGCGAAGGACGGCCGGACGCCGCCGTACGAGTCCGCGCAGGTCCGCGACGCGATCAAACACACCATCCCGCTGGAGTACGGCGACGTGACCGACGTGGCGCCGGACGTGAAGCTCACGTTCCACAACGCGGGCCACATCCTCGGCAGCGCAGTCACCCACTTCCACATCGGCGACGGCCTCTACAACGTCGCCTTCTCCGGCGACATCCACTACGAGGACACGCGGCTGTTCAACGGTGCCGTCAACGACTTCCCGCGCGTCGAGACGCTCGTTCTTGAGTCCACCTACGGCGGCCGCAACGACTACCAGACCGACCAGGAGGACTCCGAGGAGGCGCTCAAGCGCGTCATCAACGAGACGTACGAGCAGGGCGGGAAGGTCGTCATCCCCGCCTTCGCGGTCGGGCGCTCGCAGGAGATCATGCTCGTCTTGGAGGAGGCGATGCGCGAGGGCGAGATTCCCGAGATGCCCGTCCACCTCGACGGGATGATCTGGGAGGCGACGGCGATCCACACCACCTATCCCGAGTACCTCCGCGACGACCTCCGCGACCGCATCTTCCACGAGGACGAGAACCCGTTCCTCGCCGACCAGTTCAACCACATCGACGGCGGCGAGGAGGAGCGGCAGGACGTCGCCGACGGCGACGAGTGTATCATCATCTCCACGTCGGGGATGATCGAGGGCGGGCCGATCATGTCGTGGCTCCGCCACATCGGTCCCGATCCGGACTCGAACCTCGTCTTCGTCGGCTACCAGGCGCAGGGGACGCTCGGCCGCCGGATCCAGAACGGCTGGGACGAGATCCCGGTCGACGGCTGGGGCGGCGGGAGCCGCGGCGACACGCTCACGCTGGAGATGGACACCGAGGTCGTCGACGGCTTCTCCGGCCACGCCGACCGGCAGGGGTTAGAGAACTTCGTGAAGACGATGAACCCGCGCCCGGAGAAGGTGCTGTGCGTCCACGGCGACGAGAGCTCGGTCCAGGACCTCTCGTCGTCGCTGTACCACGACTACAACATGCGGACGTTCGCGCCGAAGAACCTGGAGACGTTCCGGTTCAAGTAAGCGCGGTGACGCGGCGGGGCCGCTTTCAGTTCACGACCAAGATCGCGACGCCGACGAGCGACAGCGCCGCTCCGAGGACGCGGTTGAGCCTCACCGCCCACTCCTTCGGTTCGCTCTCGGACCCGGACCGTCGGCTGCCGACAGCGTCGATCTGCTCGCGCAGCTTCGCGGCTTCGAGCGGCCAGATCGCGTGCGGGACCCCGACGACCACGAGGAGCAGCGCCGCGAGCGACTCCATGGGAAGATCAGTGAAACCCGCGTAATAGGCTTTCTGCGCGACGAGGGGCGACAGCACCACTCCGGGGCGGCCTCGTCTCGGTCTCGGTCGCCGCGGCTCAGTCGTCTCGCTGCTCAGCGGCGGCGGCCTCGTCCGGCGGCTCCGTGGCGTCGGCGTCACTGTCGAGGAACGTCGCCAGCGCGCCGGTGCGAGCGGTTCGCGAGCGCGCGTACGCCAGGTACCACGCGAGGCTTCCGAGGGTGATGCCGACCGCGCCGAGGATCGAGAGGCGCCCCATCTGGACGATCAGCACGGCGCCGCCGATCACGCCGAGTATCTGTAACACCGGGTACCCGGGAGACCGGAAGTCCGGGTCGTAGAAGTCGACGTCGGCCTCCCGGAAGACGATCACGGAGAGGTTCTCCAGCGAGAAGACGAGGATGAGGAAGGCGCTCGCCAGCTTCGCCAGGTCGACCACCGGGACGAACGCGATGAGCGCGAGCAGCAGCGCGCCGGTGACGAGCACGGCGTTCACTGGCGTGAGGAACCGGGGGTTGATCCGGCCGACGCGGGCGGGGATGAGCGAGTCGCGGCTCATCGCGAGCAGGAACCGAGAGGTCCCCAAGACGCCCGCGTTCGCCATGCTTGTGAGCGCGAGGACCGCGGTGACCGCGACGACGGTGACGCCGGCGCCGCCGAACACCCGCGCCGCGCTGTCGGCCATCGGCGTGAGGGAGGTCCCGCCGCCCGGACCGCCGGTGACAAGGGTCTCGCCCGGCACGACGCCGACGACGACGGCCACGACCGCCGTGTAGATGGCCATCATCACGCCGATTGAGACGAGCATCGCGAGCGGGATGTTCCGGTCCGGGTCGGCAATCTCCTCGGCGACGGACGCGACCTCGCCGATCCCCGCGTACGAGACGAACACGAAGGCGGCGGCGGTCGCGACCCCGCCGACGCCGTGGGTCGTGAACGGGACGTACTGCGCCGACTCCGCCGGCCGGATCCCGCCGACGACGTAGGCGCCCAGCACGAGCACGACGAAGGTGACGAGGACGCTTTGCACCTGCCCGCTCTTCTCCGTGCCGACGACGTTGAGCAGGATGACGACGACCCCGAGGACGAGTGCGACCGTCTTCACGAGGCCGACGGGGATGTTCACGAGCAACAGCAGGTAGGCGCCGAGGCCGACGAGCGCGAACGCGCTCTTGAACACGAGCGAGAACCAGACGCCGACGCCCGCGATCGTTCCGAACAGGGGGCCCATCGCGCGGTCGATGTAGATGTAGGTCCCGCCGTCCTCGGGCATCGCCGTCGCCATCTCGGCCTTCGAGAGCGCGTTCGGGAGGACGATCAGGCCGGCGATCAGGTACGCGAGGATGACCGCCGGGCCGGCCTTCTCGTAGCCGACCGCCGGGAGGACGAAGATGCCGCCGCCGATCATGGCGCCCATGCTCAGCGTCACCGCCGAATAGAGCCCGAGATCCCGGCTCAGGTCCCCTTCACCCATTACCTATCGCTTGGAACACCCACAGTTAATCCTTCGCGATCGGTAATACAGGGCTCGCGTATTTCGGGTTCGATAACGCGGCGGACGGCCGCCGCTCACTCTCGCCCGTCGTCGTCGGCTCCGTCGCCGCTCGCGTCGACCTTCCCGTCGCGCCGGTCTCGCTCCCGCGCCTCGGGGTCGCGCTCGGCGGGGTCGCCGTGCCCGCCGCCGCCCGGCGTGCGGACCGAGACCGTCGTGCCGGCCGGGACGTCGACGGACGCCTTCGCCGCGACCGGCTCCCCGTCGATCAGGTTCTCGCCGAGCGCGCCGTCGTCGCCGCCGTCGAGCCCGCGCGGCGCGGTCCGGCGTCGCTCCGTCAGCAGCGAGACAGTCGCGTCCGCCTCGACGGTGAGGCGCCGCTCGACGCCGAGGCCGCCCCGGTGCCGGCCGTCGCCGCCGCTCGACGGGCGGAGGGCGTAGCGCTCGACCCGGAGCGGGTACGCCGCCTCCAGCGCCTCGACCGGGGTGTTGAGCGTGTTCGTCATCCCGATTTGGACGCCGTCCATCCCGTCCTTGCCCGGCCTGGCGCCGAAGCCGCCGGCGATGGTCTCGTAGTAGGTGAACTCGCCGGCGCGGTCGCCGATGATCAGGTTGTTCATCGTCCCCTGACCGCCGGCCGGGACGACCTCCGGGACCGCCTCGGCGAGCGCCGCCAGCGTCACGTCGGTGACGCGCTGGCTCGTCTCGACGTTGCCGCCGACGACCGCGGCCGGCGGGCGCGGGTCGAGCAGCGACCCCTCGGGCGCCGATATCGACACCGGCTCGTAACAGCCGTGGTTCGGCGGGATCTCGGGGTCGGTGATCGCGCGGACCACGAAGTACACCGCGCTCTTCGCGACCGAGAACGGGGCGTTCAGGTTGCCCGGCACCTGGTCGGCGGTGCCGGCGAAGTCGACGTCGAGGGACGCGCCGTCGACGGTGACGGCGGCTTCGACCGGGATGTCACCGTCGGTCACGCCGTCGCCTTCGAGCACGTCTCCCGCGCGGTAGGTCCCGTCCGGGAGGTTCCGGATCTCGGCCTCGATCCGGTCGCGCGAGTAGTCGATGACGGCGTCGAACGCGTCGAGGAGCGCGTCGCCGTGCTCGTCGAGCAGCTCGCCGACCCGCTCCTCGGCGCGCGCGTTCGCGGCGCGCTGCGCCCGGAGGTCCGCCGCCCGCTCGTCCGGGGTGCGGACGTTGGCGAGGATCAGGTCGCGGACGGCCTCGTTCGGCTCGCCGCCGTCGACGAGCCGGACCGCCGGGAGCCGGAGCCCCTCCTCGTATATCTCCCGCGCGCCGGGCGGCATGCTGCCCGGCGCGCTCCCGCCCACGTCGGCGTGGTGCGCGCGCGACACCGCGTAGCCGACGACCTCGCCGCGGGGCGCGACCGTCGAGACGAGCGTCACGTCCGGGAGGTGGGTCCCGCCCGCGAACGGGTCGTTGACGACGAACACGTCGCCCGGCTTCGGGTCCTTCCCGAGGACGGTGTCGACGGCGTCCGGCATCGCCCCGAGGTGGACCGGGATGTGCTCGGCCTGGGCGACCATCCGGCCGTCGGCGTCGAACAGCGCCGTCGAGCAGTCCTGGCGCTCCTTGATGTTCGGCGAGTACGCCCCGCGGATCAGCACGTGGCCCATCTCGGCCGCGACGCTCTCCAGTTGGTTCCGGAGGATCTCCAGCGTGACCGGGTCGAGGTCGGCGCCCGTCACGCCTCGCTCACCTCCGCGACCAGCGCGCCGTCGCCGCGGAGCCGCACGCCCCACCCCGGCGGGACGACGACCGTGCTCTCCGGCCCCTCGACGACGACCGGCCCTTCGACGGTCTCGCCGAGCGGGAACCGGTCGCGGTCGTAGACCGGCGTCTCCCGGGCGCCATCGGGGAACACCGCCTCCCGCGTCGTCCGCGGGCCGGGGTCCTCGGGGGCGTCGACGCCGACCGCCGGGGCCGTCCGCGGGACGGTCGCCGTCGCGCGGCAGTTCACCAGTTCGACCGGCTCGTCGGCGCGGTAGCCGTACGCCGACTCGTGGGCCGCCGCGAACCGCTCGCCGACCGCCGCCGGGTCGAACGGTCGGTCGACGTCGACGGTCAGTTCGAAGCTCTGTCCGGCGTAGCGGCAGTCCGCCGCGTACTCCAGGCGGGCGGCCGCCGGGTCGCTGACCTCGTCCGACAGCCCCTCGGTCAGCTCCTCGTAGACGGCGTCGACCGCGTCGGGGTCGACCTCGGCGAGGGGGGCCTGCCGGGTCCGCACCGCGTCGCGCGTCTCGTCGGCCGCGAGCAGGCCGTACGCCGACAGCACGCCGGAGGCGCGCGGCACGACGACGCGCTCGACGTCGAGGGCGTCGGCGATCGCGACCGCGTGCATCGGGCCGGCGCCGCCGAACGCGACGAGGCCGAACCCGCGCGGGTCGTGGCCGCGCTCGACCGTGACGGAGCGGATCGCGCGGGTCATGTCGGCGTTCGCGACGCGGTGGACGCCGAGCGCGGCCGCGACCGGCCCCTCCATTCCCGCCTCGTCGGCGAGGTCGGCGAGCGCGTCGCGGGCGGCCGCCGCGTCGAGCGAGAGGTCGCCGCCGAGATCGGTGTCCGCGCCGACGTACCCCAAGACGAGGTCCGCGTCGGTGACGGTCGGCTCCGTGCCGCCCTTGCCGTAGCAGGCCGGGCCGGGGTCGGCGCCCGCGGAGCGCGGGCCGATCCGGAGCGCGCCGCCGGCGTCGACCCACGCGATCGACCCGCCGCCGGCGCCCACGGTCTCGACGTCGACCATCGGGGTGCCGATCGGCCGGTCGGCGATAGTCGACTCGGTCGTCCGCTCGACCTCGCCGTCCCGGACGAGGCTCACGTCGCTGGAGGTGCCGCCCATGTCGAAGGTGATCAGCCCGTCGCGCTCGGCGTCGGTCGCGGCCGTGGCGCTCGCGCCCACGACTCCGGCGGCGGGCCCGGAGAGGACGGTCGTCACGGCGTTCCGCCTGACCGTCTCGGCGTCGGTGACGCCGCCGTTGGCCTGCATGATCCGCGGCTGGGGCAGCCCGAGGTCCCGCGCCCGCTCGGTGAGGCGGCCGACGTAGCCGTCGATCGCCGGGCGGACGTAGGCGTCGACGACCGTGGTGGAGGTGCGCTCGTACTCGCGGAACTCCGGCAGCACCTCGTTGGAGGCCGAGACGGGGGCGTCGAGCGCGTCGCGCAGCGCCTCGGCGAGGCGGTCCTCGTTCTCGGGGTGGGCGTAGGCGTGGAGCAGGCACACCGCGACGGACTCGACGTCGGCGTCGCGGAGGTCGGCGACGAGCGACTCGATCGCCGCGTCGTCCACCGGCCGCTCGATCCCGTCGACGGTCGCGCGCTCGGGGACCTCGAACCGGCGGCGCCGGGGAACGAGGGGCGCCGGCTTCTCGGCGTCGAGGTCGTACAGCGACGGCCGGGTCTGTCGCCCGATCTCCAGCACGTCGCGGAAGCCCTCGGTCGTCACGAGCGCGGTCCGCGCGCCGTCGCCCTCCAGGAGCGCGTTGACGGAGACGGTCATCGCGTGGGAGAACTCGGTCACGCTCTCGGGGTCGATCCCGGCCGCCTCGCAGGCCTTCTCGATGCCGGCCGCGACGCCCTCGCTCTGGTCGTCGGTGCTCGGCACCTTCGCGGTGACGAGGCGGTCGTCGAGCGCGAGCGCGACGTCGGTGAACGTCCCGCCGACGTCGACGCCGACGGCTCGCGCGTCCGTCGCCCGGCCGTCCGCCGTTCCGCCGCCCATCTACGACACCCCCGCGGCGTCGCGGAGCGTCCGGACGCCGAGCGGCGACGTGGCTCGGTCGCGTGGCATGGCCCGTCCTCGTCACCGGACGGACTTAAGACCGCCCCGTTCGGCAGCCCGAGGCTCTCGGTCCGTTCCCCGCGCGGCGCTCGGGAATCGGGTTCCCGCGAGGCGGAGAGCGCGCGAACATCTTCGGGACCAGGCGGAGGGCGGCGGGAGTCCGTAATCCGCACATGGGCGCAGTTCCGGGCGGTATCGACGCGGAGCGCGGCCCGCCGATGACGGTGCCGCTTCGGCACTTCCTGGTCGGGCTAGCCTTCCTCGGCGCCGCCCTGCTCGTCGGGATCGGTCTGCTCGTCGGCGCGGTCCCGGGGCTCGGCGGCCTCGTCCACTTCCACCTGCTGTTAGTCGGGTGGGTGTGCGTGACGATCATGGGCGCGATGACGCAGTTCGTCCCGGTGTGGTCCGGGACGACGCTCCACTCCCGGCGGCTGGCGAGCGCCCAGCTCGGCTTGGTCGCCGTCGGCCTCGTCGGCTTCGCGACCGCGCTCGCGCTGGGGCGGCTCCCGTGGCTTGCGGGGTTCGGGGCCGTCATGCTCGCCGGCTTCTGGGCGTTCGTCTACAACGTCGGGCGGACGCTCGCGACCGTCGACGACCTCGACGTGACCGAGCGCCACTTCGCCGTCGCGCTCGCCTGCTTCGTCGCCCTGACCGGGCTCGGCGTCCTGCTGGCGGCCGACCTCGGCTCCGGCCTCCTCGCCGGGCTCGGGGTCTCGCACGCCGGGGTCCGCGGCGCGCACGTCACCCTCGCCGTCTTCGGCGCGGTGCTCACCACCGTCTACGGCGCCCTCTACCAGCTCGCCACGATGTTCACGCAGACGGAGCTCCGCGGGGTCGACCACCGGCTCCGCGCGGTCGAGGAGGTCGGCCACCCGGTCGGCGTCGCCGCGCTCGCGGGCGGGCGGCTGCTCGGCGCGGCAGCGCTCGCCCGCGTCGGCGCGGTCCTCGTGCTGCTCGCCGCGCTGGCGTTCGCCGCCGTCCTGGCCCGTCGGCTCCTCGAGATGCGCGTCGAGCGCACCCCGATCCACACGCGGTACGCCGTCGTCGCGCTCGCGCTCGTCGGGTGGGTCGCGACGGCCGCGCCCGCGTGGCTCCGGTCGCCGCTCGCCGCCGAGACCGTCCTCGGCGGACCGGGCAGCGCGCCGCTGTTGCTCCTCGGCGCTGTCGCGTTCGTCGTCCTCGGCACGCTGTACCACGTCGTTCCTTTCGTCGTGTGGGTCGAGCGGTACAGCGACCGGCTCGGCTTCGAGGCGGTGCCGATGGTCGACGACCTCTACGACGACCGGCTCGCGGCCGCCGACGGCGCGCTCCTGTTCCTCGGCACCGCGCTCGTCGTCGGCGCGGACGTCGCCGCCGGCGCCTCGGGGGCGACGCTCGCCGGCGCGGCCACGCGCCCCGCGCTCGTCGGGCTGTCGCTCGCGACGCTCGGCGTCGCGGTGTTCGCGGCCAACGCCCTGCTGGTGATCCGCCGGCACAGCCCCGGGACGCTGGCCCGCGTCGCGCTCGGCCGGTTCGGGGCGTCCTCGGCGTCCGGGGGAACAGACGGCGGCGACGGCCCGAACGACGGCGACGGTCCAGGCGACGGCCCCGCGGCGGCGGAGTGACCGCCGCGGCGAGGCGAGCGCTTAAGCGACGCCGGGGCGAGCGCCACGTATGCGCATCGCGCTCATCGCACACGACGAGCTGAAAGACGAGATGGTCGCGTTCGTCGAGCGACACACCGGCGTCCTCGACGAGTGCGAACTGGTCACCACCGGGACGACGGGCAAGCGCATCGCGGACGCGACCGGACTCGCCGTGAACCGACAGGCCTCGGGGCCGTACGGCGGCGACCTCCAGATCGGGGGGATGATCGCGAACGACCGGATCGACGGGGTCGTCTTCCTCCGCGACCCCCTGACCGCGCAGGCGCACGAACCCGACATCTCGGCGCTGCTGCGGGTCTGTGACGTGAAGGACGTGCCGCTGGCGACGAACGTGGCGTCCGCGGAGCTGCTCGTCGAGGGGCTCTTGGACGGCGATTCTCTCGACTGATACCGCGGACCGCGGTGATTTAACCCGGGCGGTCGAAGGGGCGGGCGATGACGCGCCCGCAACGGATCCGCGCCCTCGCCCTCTCGCTGCTGCTGCTCGCCGCGATCGTCGGCGTCGGAGCGGTCGCGGGCCAGCCCGCGGCGCCCGGAGCGGACGCCCGCGCGCAGGGGGCGACCGTCCAGTCGGTCGGCGGCGCGCCCGCGGACGGTCCGGCGACCGTCGGCACCGGCGCCGACGCGAACCGGAGTTCGGCGCCGCCGATCACGCGCTGTTTCACCGGGCGGGGATATCCCATCTCGATCGGCGACGGCGAGGGCGGAGCGACGATGGAGACGGTGGTCCACCTCTCCGTGCTGACCGACCCCGCCGCGGGCAACGAGTTCGGCGTCGAGACCGCCGGGCGCCTCGACGGCGAGCCGATCGTGACGCTCGCGGCGGGGGTCAGGCTGACCGGGCGGGAGGCGATCGCGAACGGCTTCGACCCGCTCGCGGCGTTCGACGTGCTGTACACCTACGAGATGCGGCTCCCGATGTTCGCCGGCGCGGTCGGCGACGCGGACTACGAGGACGACGGATCGCCGATCGAGTCGAGCGCCGGCGCGGTCGCCTGCTGACCGGGCCTCACGAGCGCTCGACCGCGTCCGACGCCGCCGGCGCGGTCGCCTGCTGACCGGGCCTCACGAGCGCTCGACCGCGTCCGACGCCGCCGGCGGCCGAACGCCTCGGACCAGTCGCAACACGTCCTGACGGGTCGCTTCGAACCCGTCGCCGGTCGGGTAGGCGCCGCCGGCGAGCAGGTACTCGCCGGCCTCCCACACCGCCAGCAGCGCCTCCACCGGGACCCGCTCGCCGTCGACCGCGCAGCGCCCGTGGAACACGGTGAGCGTGGCGGGCGACGCCGCGGGGTCGTCGACGTCGAGGCGCCGCTCGTCGCGGCGCGCGAGGTCGCCGATGCGCCGGTCGGCGAGGCGGTCGCGGAACCCCTCGCGGGCCCGGGACTCGACGAGCCGCGTCAGGGCGGGGTTCGGCCCGGTGTCGGGCGAGATGCGGAGCCGGCTCGCGAAGAAGAACGGCCGCGGGGGCTGGGTCTCGCGCTCGTACCGCGCCGTCCCCGCCGTGACCGAAACGGGGCCAGCCTCGAACGGGCGTTCCGTCGCCTCCGCGACGAGCGTCCAGCCCTCGAGGCGGTCGCGGGGGACGACCGGTGGCTCCATGGTCCCGCCTCTCTCCGGACGGGAATAAAACGGACGGGCGAGGAAGGGGCGGTCGGGCGGGCGCGTCGGTGCTCAGTGGTCGTCTTCGCGCCACTTGTGCTCGCACTCGGTACAGACGAAAAAGCGCGTCTCGGACTCGTCGGCCGCGCGGATCTGCTGCATGTACCAGTACGCCTGGTCGTTGTCGCACTCCGGACACTGGGCCGTCGTCGTCGGGAGCCCCTTGTCCTCGGCGTCGCTCACGTCGACGATCTCCGACTCCACCTGCGACTCGGTCGTCCACTCGTCGTCGCCCTCGTCGCGCCCGATCTCGTGGCCGCAGGAGTCGCACACCCAGTGGTCCTCGCCCTCGCCGGACTTCATCATGGATCCGCACTCGTCGCAGAACTTCATGCCCGAACCTACCGCGGATCGTATTTAAACGGCGGGATCGCGGGCGAGCGGCGGACGCGCCCGCGGGGCGCCCACGCCGCCGTCAGTCCGCGTCGACGTGTTCGGCGAGCGCGAACCGGACGCGCTCCTCCTCGGGGCCCTTCGTCTCCCGGCCGGTGACGACGACCTCCCCGATATCGGCGGTGTTCGCGACGTGGGTCCCCGCGCAGGCGGTGCGGTCGTACGGCTCGTCGTCGCCGTCCGCGCCCGCTATCTCGACGATCCGCAGCTCCTCGATCGAGTCGGGGAGGAGGTCGATCCGCGTCCGGTCGGTGTCCAGCGTCGCCTCCGCGGTCTCGCGGTCCATCGTGTAGCTCGACACCGCCCGCCCGTCGGCGACGAGCTCGTTGAGCCGGGCCTCGATCCGGTCGAGGTCGTCGTCCGTGAACCGGTCGTACTCGGCGTCGAGGCGCGCGCGGTCGCGGTACAGCTGGTTGCCGGTCGTCGGCGCGTCGAACTCGTCGAGCAGCAGCGCCGACAGCAGGTGCTGTGCGGTGTGGTACCGCGAGTGCGCCGCGCGCCGGTCGGCGTCGACCTCGCAGGCGACCGCCGTCCCCGGCTCCGGGAGCGAGACCGACTCGCCCCCGTCGCCCGCGTCGTCGTCCGCGCCGCCCGCGTCCTCGTTCGCGCCGTCCGTGCCGTCGACCGGTTCGACCTCGTGGTACACCGTGTCTCGCATCTCGACGTCGACGACGCGCCACCGAGTGCTCCCGTCGCCGTCGACCGCGCGGATCGTCCCGGTGTCGTGCGGCTGGCCGCCCCCGGTCGGGTAGAAGTGCGTCCGGTCGAGGACGATCCGGTGCGGGTCGGAGAGGACGCGCTTGACGGTTGCCTCGAACGTCGTCACCGCGTCGTCCGCGAGGTAGAGTCGCTCGGTCACGGGTCCGGGAAGGGGCGCCGGCGAGATATATCCCCGGTCCGCCGCGGCCGCGGCCGACGCCCCCGGAGCGGAGCGACCGCCCGAATCCGCGGCTATCGGGACTGATAGCCGGGAGTCCACGTTTATCAGCGCGGGCGGCCTACCGGCCCGCATGAACGGAGGCGAGCGCGGAGCGACCGCCGAGCGCGCCCAGAGCGAGGTGCTCGGGACGGTCCTCCTGTTGGGGCTGACGGTCGCCGTCGTCGGCACCACCGTCGCGCTCGGCGGCGCCGCGCTCGACGACTCGCAGGCGTCGGCGGACCTCCAGCGCGTCGAGGGCGCGATGACGCAGGTGGACTCGAAGGCCAGCCTCGTCGCGCACGGCGAGTCGCCCGCCCAGCGCGTCCGCCTGGACGTGGGCCGGAGCGCCGACTTCCGGGTCGACGGCGACGCCGGGTGGATGCGCATCGAGGTGACGACGAGCGAGAACCCGAACGCCACGAACAGGACCATCCCGCTCGGTGCGGTGACCTACGAGCGCGACGGCGAGACGATCGCGTACCAGGGCGGCGGCGTCTGGCGGTCGCGCGGCGGCGGCTCCGAGATGGTCTCGCCGCCGGAGTTCCACTACCGCGGGAGCGGCGGGACCGAGACGCTCACGCTCCCGCTCGTGACGATCCGGAACGGCTCCGCGCCGATCGGCGACGCGGTCCGCATCACCGACACGGGCGGCCGGTCCGAGCGGGTGTTCCCCTCGCCGAACGGGTCGAACCCGCTCCTCGGCGGCAACGTCACGATCACGGTCCAGAGCGACTACGCGGACGCGTGGGGGCGCTTCTTCGAGACCCGGACGAGCGCGGCGGTGACCGACGTCAGCGACCGGCGGGTGGAGGTCCGGCTCCGGACCACCACGGTCCATCCCACGCTGAGCGCCGGGGTCTCCGCGACCGGTCGGTCGACGTTCGACACCGGCGGCGTCGACGAGCTGTACGCCGACAGCTACGACTCGGACGCCGGCGCCTACGACGACCAGTCGCCGGGGGAGGGCGCGGTCATCCAGACGCGCGACCAGTTCCGGCTCACCGCGGGCGGGGGCGGCAACACCCAGTCGATCACGATCCGCGGGGACCTGATCGCCGAGTCGTACAACATCCCACCCGGGCAGGCGGACAAGCTGAACGTCACCGGAGAGCGGCGCACGGAGACGGCGTTCGACGACGTGGCGTCGGTCGACGGCGCGATCAGCCAGCGGATCGAGGGCGTTCGAGACCGGGACCTCGCCGCGAACGGCGACTACCGCGGGGGCGACATCGACCTCTCCGGGAGCGAGACCGAGACGATAGACGCGGACACGTACGTCGACGGCGACATCTCCGTCGCCGACGGCGCGACCCTCACGGTCACCGACGGCGCGACGCTCCACGTCGCGGGCGGCCTGAGCGTCTCCGCGGACGCGGGCGGCGTCGACCTCGACACCGGCGGCGGCGAGGTCGAGGTGCTGGTCGAGGAGTCGACGACCGTCAGCGGTGACACGACGGTCAGGGCGACGGGCGGCGGGCAGGCCACGCTCTACGTCGACGACACGCTCACTGTCCGGAACACCGCGTCGGTAACGAGCGCTCCGGACACGCGGTTGGAGGTACAAAACACCGCCGGGATCGACCTCGAAGACAGCGCCGTGGTCGCCGCCGACGAGGACGTGGCGGGGAACCTCTGGGTGTACTCCAGCGGGGACCGGATCGACGTGACGGCCGAGGACGACGACCCCGTCCGGTTCGGCGGGGTGTTCTACGCGCCACAGAGCACGACCGAGCTCGCCGGCAACATGACGATCAAGGGGTCGTTCACCTTCGAGCTCTTCGAGTTCGACGACGCGGAGATACGGATCCACTACGACGAGTCGCTGGCGACCCAACAGCCGTTCGAGGGCGACTCGGTCCCCGTGGTGAGCCACCTCCACGTCTCCGTCCACGAGGTCGCCGTCGAGTCCGAGTGACCCCGGACCGACGCCTCAATCGGAGAAGTCGATCCGCGTCTCCGTGCGGTGGACCACGAACCGCTCGTAGTGGTCGGCGTCGAACGTCACCGTGAGGTCCGGCCCGCCGGCCGTCGACACCGAGACGTGGTCGTGTTCCGCCGCAAGCTCTGAATAGTACCGCTCCCAGACCGTCGCCTGCGACGAGTTGATAGCCAGGGTAACGTTGTCGGTCGCCGCGCGGTCGTCGAGGGCGGCCTCCCGGGTGCCCAGCTGTCCGATCACCAGGACCGTCCGGTCGCCGCTCTCGGACTGCGGCGGCCCGCCGAGCCCGTACAGCGAGTAGACGACGGTGTCGCCGAGCAGGAGGTCGGGCTCGTAGAGCATGACCCCGTTGTCCCCCTGCATGCGGAAGACGGCCCCGTTCTCGTACACGATGCGCGTGTCGCCGGCGCCGCGGTACGTGAGCGACCCGGTCTCGACTATCGTCCCCGGCGTCGCGGTGTGATTGATGCGGAACGTCGACTCCTGTTCCAACACCAGCTCGCCGCCGCCGAGCTGGATCTCGGTCGCCCGGCTCGGCACGCCGTCGCGGCTGACGTCGTCGAGGTTGTCCTGGAGCACGTCGAACGCGCGCTCGACGTTGTTGTCGCGCTCGGCGAGCTGCGCGTCCTCGAGCCCGCCCAGACCGACGGTGAACGTGACCGCTATCGTCGACGTGATCAGCGCGAACACCAGCACGAACCCGACCGTCTCGCTCACGCCGCGGTCGTCCGAGCCGAGACCGGCGACGGCGTCGCGGAGGCTCACGCCGCGCTCACCACCACTTCGCCGTCGGCCCCGGCGTCGGGGTCCCACCAGATCCGGAGGTCGCCGCCGTCGACGGTCGCGTTCCGGACCGCCACGTCCTCGGTCGAGCGGAACGGGACCTCGACGGTCGTGTCGCTCCGGTCGCTCTCGAGCGCGACCGTCCCCTCGGTGCCGTTCGCGCTCACTCGTATCCGATAGCCGGTCCCGGAGGCCCTGTCCGGGAGCGTCAGGGATCGGTTAACGGTGAGGTCTTCTCGGGACGCCCCGCTCGCGACGAGCCTATCGACGGTGCCGAGGTCGGCCGCGACCCGCTCGCCGACGACGGTGAGCTCCCCCTGCGCCGCGCGTTCGCGCTCCGACTCGACGAACGACCCCCCGGCGACGAACAGGCCGGAGAGCAGCAGGGTCGAGACGGCGAGCGTCATCACGTAGCCGACGGTGACCGACACCGCGCGGTCCGTCCCGCCCGGGCCGTCACGCATCGCGCTCACCCGGCGCGAGCCGGACCGTGTCGCCGTAGGTCAGCCCCGGCGTCCGGTGGAGGACCTCGACCTCGACGCTGTAGATCCCCTCGACGACGTACGGCCGCGAGGAGTCGGTGAGGGGGGAGGTCCCGTCGCGCTCGCCGACGACGAGGTGGTACGTCCCCCGCGCCTCGGTGCCGTTCTCGTAGCGAACGTCGTACGAGTCGTACGGCTCGCTCCCGTTCTGAACGCCCTCCGCCCAGACGAGTGCGGGGAACCGCTGGCCGTCCACGGTGCCGGCGGTCAGGTCGATCGTGACGTTCTCGCCCGAGCCGTGGAGGAAGGTCTCGGTGACGGAGTCGGTCTCGTTGCGCACCGTCACGTCGATAGCGTCGGCCGCGTCGTTCGACAGCGAGACCGACCAGTTCCCGCCCGCTCCGTCGGCCACGACGGTGAACGCGGCCCCAGCGCTGGTCGCGACGGACGTCGAGTCGACGGTCAACCGGTAGTTGCGCGTCCGGTCGACCCCGCCCGCGACGGTCCAGTCGGCGGTCGTTCCGTCGGGCGCCGTCATGTCGCGCAACCCGGCGCCGGTCTCGTTCTGCGCGATGAAGTGCCCCGACTCGACGGTGGAGGCGTTGACGCGCACGTCGGCGACCACGCCGTCGCGCGCGCGAATCTCCCCGACCGTCCGCCCGTAGCGCTCCGCGCTCGCGAGGAACGGGGCCGTCGCGTTGGCCGATCCGTTCCGGTGCTCGCGGTACAGGATCCCGGCGAGGTCGTCCACGGAGCCGTCGCGGAACTCGACCGCCTCCGCCCCGCCCGCGTCGACCCCGCGGGTCGCGAGGTTCTCGGTGTAGATGACGGTGTTCAACAGGAGGACGACCGCGACGAACAGCACCGCGAGGGTCAGCCCCGTGATCAGGATGATCTGCCCGCGGTCCTCGTCTGCGCTCTCCCCCGCGTCGCGGCCGCGGCGCCCCCAGTCGGCGCGGTCGGGGGGCGTGCGCCCGGCGGACGCGCCGCTCTCGGACGCCGCCCTCGTCGCGTCGCTCCCGTCGCCGTCGGAGCGCGTCGTCACATCTGCCATGCGGTGATGCGCACCTCCACGACCGTGTACAGCGTGTCGCCGGCGCCGACGGGCGCGGCGAAGTACCCGCCGGGGCCGTCGTCGGCGAGGACGTACTGGCCGGACGCCCCGAAGCGGTCGTCGCCGTACAGCGCCACCCGCGTGCTCGCCGTCGCCGCGTTGTCGCTCGGCGACCCCATGTCGATCATCCGCGTCCGGTCGAGCCCCTCGCCGTCGGCGGCCGGGTAGTAGACGTCGACGTCGAACGCGATCCGCCTGCTGTCGAACGCCTCGCGGAGCTGCCCGTGGAGCGGGTGCGACGCGTTCGGGAGCCCGGTGTAGTACTCGTCGTCGGCGCCCACGAAGCCGTCGTCGTAGTACAGCAGCGCGGCCCTGAGCTCGCCGCTCGCCTCGGCGGTCGTCAGCACGTCCTGGGCCGCGATCGCCGCCTGGTTCTCGACGTGCTGGTTCGACGTGCTCGCCGAGAGTGGCGTGACGGCCGTCGCCTGCGTCGCGAAGACGAGCCCGGCGACCAACAGCAGCGCCGCCGTGAACGCCTCTAAGGTGTGCGCCTGCCCTCGGTCGTCGGGGAGGTGTTCGACGAACATCGTCACCACACCCGCAGCGTGAGCCGGTGCGTCTCGCGGCCGACGTCGTCCCCGGGGTCGACGTCGATGGCGACGATTCGACTCGCGGCCGCGACGCTCCGGTCGCGCGGCGGCGCGGGGCCGGCGCGCATCGGCACGGCGGCCCCGCCCGGGTCAAGCGTCCGAACGGTCCCGTTCCGCGTCACGGTGAGGTTGAGCCCCCGGAAGTCGTCGACGCCGAGCTCCGCGTGGAGGTCGTCGGCGTTGGCCGCCCAGTCGCAGCCGGACTCGGCGGCCGCCGTCGCCGGGTCCGTGCCGTCGAAGAACGCGAGGGTACACGCGTGCGACAGCGTCGCCGTCGAGCCCGCGCCGGCGAGCGACGACTCGGCGAGCCGCGCGGCGCCGCGCTCCGCGACGATGACGGTCGCCCCCTCGCCGACGGCGTACGGTTCGAGCAGCGACGGGACGAACGCGAACGTGAACCCGACCGCGACGAGGAACACCGACATCCCGACGACGAAGTCGAGCACCGTCTGCGCGCGGTCAGCCGACATAGATCCACACCCCCAGCGCCAGCGTCATCAGGACCACGGCGTACTTGACGCCGGATATCAGCTCCGCGTCGCGGATGTAGCCGCTGATGAACCCGGAGAGGACCGCCTGGATCGTCACCGCGTGGAAGAACAGCATCGAGAGCACGTCGGGATCGATGCTGCCGCCGCCGCCGAACCCGGCCCCGCCGGTGCTCCCGGCGCCGTCGCTCTGCGCGACCAGGTCGCCCATCACGTCGATGAACTGCGTCTGGAGGATGGCCATCACGCCGAGCAGCGTGACGTACGTCATCACGATGATCGCCACCTGCATCCGGGTCCGCGACTTCCGCTCGCGCTCGATGTCGTCCTGGTTCTCCGAGGCCTGCGCGGCCGTCGTCAGCACGTCCGTGATCTGCGAGGACGCCTCCTGGGCCTCGGTGATCAGCTTCACCGTCCGCGCGAGCCGCGGGACCGCGTAGGCGTTGTTGAACTCGACGAGCGCGTCCCGGAGGCTCATCCCGTAGTTCACCTTCGCGTGGATCACCTCGAACTCCTCGGCGAGCTTCCCGGTCGAGGTCTCCGAGACCGTGCGCACCGATTCGAGCAGCGTCTGTCCGGTGTCGTTCGCCGAGGAGAGCTTCCGGAGCGTCTCCGAGAGCTTGCCGGTCACCGCCCGCCGCGAGCGCTGGTGCCACTCGTAGAACACCCCGAGCGGGACCAGCACGACGTAGAGCGGGACGTAGACCCAGACGAACGCCGACCACACCGGGCGGGCGATCCAGCCGTCGATCGTCGTCGGCGCCGACCCGGCCGCGGCCGCGACGACGACCAGCGCGAGCGCCGCGGGCACGGTCAACGCGAGGGTGTACAGCGGGTTCTCGCGGAGGAAGAGGTGCGGCGCCGAGAGGATCTCCATCGTCTTGTGGGTCCCCTCGCGGTCGCGGATGCGGTCGAAGACGCCGAACGTCCCGACGAACGCCTCCACGAGCCCGAAGTGGAAGAGCCCCTCCTGGCTCGTCTGTTGGAGGCGCTCGCTGCCACCGTCGGGCTGGAGGTAGCCGTCGCCGGGGTCGTCCTGTTTCACCGTCGAGACCAGCACGAGGAAGCCGACGCCGACCAGGGGGATGAGCAGGTACACCGTGACGTACAGCAGGCGGTCGTCGGCCTCGCCCATCATCCCCATGATGACGAGGATGATGATGAGAAGCAGGGGGAACAACGAGAGCGTCATGTACATCTCGCCGAACAGCTCCAGGGTCTCCAAGGTCATCTCGCGCTCCTGTTTCGACGTGCGGAGGTGCTTCTCCTTTTTGTCCTTCAGGAAGCCCTCCATGTCGCCGCCGGAGTTGACGATGGAGAGCATGTCGGCGAGGAACTGCGAGAGCTCGTCGGAGGGGGTCTCCATGGACTGCTGGCGGATGGCGTTCCGGTAGTCGGTCCCGAAGTACTCCGTCTCGTTGACGATGCTCTGGAACTCGCGCGACACCTCGCCGTAGGTGTCCTCCGCCGTCGCCATCGCGCGGAGGATCTCCAGCTGGTTCAGCCCGCCGACGGAGAGCGCGTACATGAACGACACCGAGTCCGCGAGCAGGAGATTGATCTCCCGCTTCCGGGAGGAGGCGCGCGAGTACGGGACCGCGACGAGGCCGCCGAACCCGATCGCGAACCCGATCGAGCCGAAGACGAGGCCGCTGAGAAGCACCGCGGTCGGCACGACGAGCGAGCGTAGCAGCTCCTGGATCGCCGTCGTCGGCGCCGGCACGCCGAGCGAGAGCGTCGACGGGTCGATCAGCCCGAGCGAGAACACGCCGTAGCCGATCAGCGTGCCGAGCGCCCAGAGCAGCCCGCCGACCAGCAGGCCGACCGCCAGCGCCAGCGAGACGTACATCTCGACCTGGTCGGGCATCCGCGCCTCCGCGAGCTTGCGCTCCACGTCCGCGACGAAGTCGCCGTCGGGGTCGAAAAGCAGCTCGAACACCGGGTAACACAGCTCCGCGAGGACGTTCGCGTCGACGCCGCCGTCGCCCGCGTCCACGTCGAGACTCACGGGACGGCCCTCACGAGGAACACGGCGTCACCCGTCCTCCGCGGGCTCGACGGCGTCGAACCCCCATTCGTCGATGTCGTCGCCCGTTCCGTCGTCGGCCTCGTCGGGGTCGTCCCCCTGCTCGGTCTCGTCGGCATCCGCCGCTTCAGCCGCTGCGTCTGCCGCGTCAGGCTCGTCCGGCGTGTCCGACTCCCCCGGCTCGTCTGCCGCGTCCACCGCGTTCGGCTTGTTCGGCGCGTCCATCTCGTCCGTGTCGAACGCCTCGCCGTCGTCGGCCTCCGCGGAGGGCTCGCCCTCCACGGGCTCTGCGGCGCTGAACCCCTCGCTCACGTCGGGTGACGCGTCGGCGTCGCCCCTGCCGGCGTCGGGCGGGGCGCCGGGCTCGGAGGGGCCCGCGGGCGAGGAGAGCACGTCGACGCCCTCGTCGAACGGCTCGCCGAAGTCGATCCCGTCGAGGTCGCCCGAGCCGTCGCCGGCCGCCTCGGAGACGCCCTCGAAGTCGCCGTGCGCGGGGTCCGGCGACGGCGTCCCCGAGGGGGCCGCGTCTTCCGGTTCCGCGGGCGTCCCGTCGGCATCGGCGTCGTCGGCGTCGTCCGCGTCGGTCGCGCCGGGCGCCGGCTCCGGACCGGCCGGCTCGTCGTACGCCGCGTCCGCCTCGCGGGCCGCCTCCGCGAGGGCCTCGTGGTCGCTCGCCGGGGCGGCCTCCACGTCGCCCGCGTGGTTCATCTCCAGGAGGGCGTCGGCGACGGAGTCGGGGACCTGCCCGCGGTACGTCTCGAAGAGGTCCTCGGCGGCGTCGAGTATCTCGGCGGCCTCCGCCTCGCCGTCAGCGTCCGGCGTCGGGCGCGGGACGAGCGCCTCCTTCTCGCGGTCGACGTTGATCAGGACCGACTCCATCTCGCGGAGGTCCTCCAGCGAGCGCTCCAGCTCCTCGTTGGCCATCAGCGCGAGCACCGTCTCCGGGTCGTTGATGAACGCCTGGAACGTCGCCGCCACCTGCGCGTAGCTGTTGAGGCCGCGGTCGATGAGGTACGCCAGGACGACCCGCCGCTTCCGCAGCTCCTCGTCGAGGGTCGCCCGGCTCCAGCCGCGGTCGAACATGATGTCTTCGAGCGTGTTCGAGTCGCCCATCTGGAGGAACTCGTCCGTCTCCGCCTGCCACTGGAACACGTCTTGGACGTTGATCTCGTCGTTCTCGGCGTCGTAGTGGTTGATCTCGGTGATCGACTTGTTCCGGCGCACCTTCTTGCCCTGAACGCGGGTCGAGGTCTGGATCGAGACCAGATCGAGCGCGGTGAACATCGTCTTCGAGACGTTGATCGGGTCGGTGGTGAACCGCTTGAGCACCTCGCCGACGGAGTCGGCGTGGAACGTGGTGTAGGTGGTGTGACCGGTCGACATGACCTGGAACGCCGTCCGCCCCTCCTCGCCGCGGATCTCGCCCATGACGATGTAGTCGGGGCGCTGGCGGAGCGCGGCCTCCAGCAGGTCGAACTCGTCGATGTCGCCCTTGTCGTCGTCCGAGAACGAGGGGCGCGTGACGGAGGCGATCCAGTTGCGCTGCGGGAGCTCGACCTCGCGGGTGTCCTCGATGGAGACGATCTTCGCGTTCGAGGGGATGAAAAGCGAGACCGCGTTCAGGCTCGTCGTCTTCCCGGAGGCGGTGCCGCCGGCGAAGATCAGGCTCTTGTGGTTCTCGATGGAGAGCCAGAGGAACGCCATCTCGTCGAGCGAGAACGTTCCAGTTGATGAGGTCGATCGGGGTGAAGGGGACGTCGTTGAACTGTCGGATCGTGTAGTTGGTCCCGTGGTCGGACACCTCGCGGCCGAGGGTGAGCTGCGCGCGCGAGCCGTCCGGGAGCGTGGCGTCGACCTGCGGCCGGCGCTTCGAGATGCCCTTCCCGGAGCGCTGCGCGAGCTTCACGACGAAGTCGTCGAGCTCGTCGGTGCCGTGGTAGACGTTGGTGATGATCTGCTCGTACTCGGAGTGATAGACGAAGACGGGGGAGTTGTACCCGTCACAGGAGATGTCCTCGACGTTGATGTCGTACTTGATCGGGTCGATCCGCTCGTAGCCGACGAAGTCGCGCTTCAGGTAGTACAGGAGCTTCTCGACCTGGTGAGCGGACAGCGTGCGGGCGTCCTCCGCGAGCACCGCGGGCTCGGGGCGGGCGCTGATCTCCGGCGGGTCGTCGGGCTCCTCGGTCGGCGGCTCGTACCCGAGCGACTCCGCGATCCGCCCGGCGATCCCCTCCGTCGGGTCGATGCCGAAGCGGTCGACCAGCGTGTCGGCGATGCCCCGCTCGTCCTCCTCGTCCTCGTAGAGCCCGTAGCGGTCGAGGAGCGTGCGCGCCTCCTCGACGATCACCTCCTCGCGGAACGCCTCGTCGCCGCCCGCGATCGACTCGTCTGCGTACTTGATCGAGGTCCGGAGCTTCCCGGTGAGGAACTCCGTGAGGTCCGTCTCAATCTCGGTGCGGTACGGCTGGACGGCGTAGTACTTCGCCTCGTTCTCCTTCCGCGACCGGAAGACGATGACGAACGCGTACGGCTTGTTCACCCAGTAGCGCTCCTCCTCCCGGAAGTGGGTCTTCTTCTGCATCGGGACCGCCTTCTCCAGGTCGTACCGGTTCGTCAGCGTGGTGTGGCCCTCGTCGGTCGAGAAGAACGCGTCCTCGTCGACCTCCGGGTTCACGTCCACGGTCCGCTCGTCGACGAGGTCGGCGAGCTCGGCCGCGGCGCTCCCGCCGGCGCCGAGCAGCTCCTCGGTGCAGTCCGGGTCGAACCCGAGTGCCTCCGTCTTGTCCTCGTGGGTGAACTCCAGCGGCACCGGCTCGCCCTCCTCGTTCTCCTCGGTCGGCGGGTTCCCGTCCTCGTCTAAGAAGAACTCCTCGCGGTAGTTCTCCCACGTGTAGTACCCCTTCAACACCGGGACCGAGTACGGGTCGTAGCGGGCCGCGCACATGTCCCAGAGGACGTCGCCGACCGCGGCGGCCGCGCGGAACCGGTAGTCGGTCTCGCTCGGGTCGAACCCCAGCAGCGTCGCCGGGTCGAACTCGACCCGGTCCCACTCGTCGGAGGTCAGCGCGCGAGAGGGGACCGACTCGACGCCGTCGCCGGGCGCGACGACGAGCCCCGAGACGCCCTCCCGACCGACCGGACGGTCGAAGACCGTCTCGGGGCCGGTATCGGCGGGTTCGGTCGCCCCGGAGTCGGACCCTTCGCCGGCGTCCTCGTCTCGGTCAGCAGCCGGGGCGTCGCTCTCCTCGGCGTCGCTTCCCGGGGCGTCTTCCGCTTCTCCTGAGTCCGTCGCATCCGTGTCGTCGTCGGCCTCGTCCGCGTCGTCGGCCTCGTCTGTATCGCCCGCCTCGTCCGCGTCGTCAGGCTCGTCCGTCCCCTCACCTGTCTCGCCGCCGCCGTCCGCGGTGTCGTCCTCGCGCTCGCCGGTCTCTACGGGAGCGGGCGTCGGCGGTGCCGCCACCCGCTCGCCGGTCGGCACGACGGCGGCGCCGCTCAGGACCACGGCGTCCGGGCCCACCACGAGCGTGCCCCGCTCCGGGGTGCCGTGCCCGGGCACCTCGGTCTCGCCGTCCGCCTCGAACGGCTCGTCGACGCCCGCCGCGCGGAGCACGTCGCTCGCACCGTTCGGGAGGTGGAGCGCGACGGCGTCCGCCGGAACCGCCGGGGCGTCCGGCACGTCGGCGTAGACGCGCTTCGCGGCCGCCTCGTGTCCCCGGTCCGTCAGCAGCGACCGCCACGTGTACCGATCGGTGACGACCGGGGATCCCGGGCTCGTCTCCTCCCGCTCGGCGTCCTCCGGGCGGTCGAGCGATCCCTCTCGCAGATCGCCGGGGTCCGCCCGCGGCGCCGACTCGACCTCGCCCCCGTCCGCTTCGGTCGGGTCCGCGTCCGGGTCCGTCGCGTCGGACTCGGCCGCGTCGGACGCCGATCGATCGCCCTGGGGGGCGGATCGGTGGGCGGACCGCTCGGCGTCCTCGTTGGCCATAATCGCGAGAACGGCGCGTCCGTTGAAAAAGGTGTCTCGCTAAACACCGTGATTGATAATCGTCGGCGACGGGCGGATTTTAGGCCTCCGCGCTCCGAGCGGGTAGCGTGTCCCGCGCCGAACGGCTCCGACGGCTTCGACGGCTCCGCCGCCCGGCGGTCAGGCGGCGCGTCCGGGCGGCGATAGCGGCGGAGCTGCTCGGGAGCCCGCGGAGCCTCGCCGTCGTCTGCGCGTTCACCGCGTTCATGCTCGCGGTGGGGGTCGCGTACTACGCGCCGACTGCGGGCGAGGTGCCGGTCCCCCTCTGGCCGCTGTACGCGGACTCGGCGGTCGCGGTCGCGCTCGGCGGCGCCGTCCTCGCGAGCCTCGTCGCGACCGTTCGGCGCGGCGGCGACGTCACTGCGGACGCCCCGGCGTCGCGGCCGCTGGCGTACCTCCACACGCTCGCGTTCGTCTGGTTGGTCACGTTCGGCCTCTGGCCGCTGGTCTCGCTGAACCTCGCGTTCGGCGAGTACGTCGCCGCGCCCGACGCCTGGATCTACTACTGGGGCGTGATCGGCACGCACCTGCTGTTCGTGGGGCTCGCGCTGCTGTTCCCGGCGTTCGGCCGCACGACGCGCGGCGCGCTCGCGACGGCGCTGGCGCTCGGCGTCGCGAACGTCGTCCTCGACTACGGGTTCGGCTATCACCCGCCGCTCCTGTACGAGCCCGGCCCGCTGCTGGCGGCCGCGACGCTGGCCATCGCGGTCGGAGCGGTCGCGCTCGCGGCGCGGTCCTTCCCGCGGCTGGACGAGGACGCGGGCTGAAGAGCGGGACGGACCGGAACGTCAAATAAGCGGACACCGATCGGCCGACATGGCCGAGGAATACGACAAACTGGTCCGAGACGAGATCCCGGATATCATCGAGGCGGACGGCGGGCGGGCGCAGACGCACGTCGCCGGCGAGGACGAGTACGCGGACCGGCTCGCCGCGAAGCTGGCCGAGGAGACCGCAGAGTACCGGGAGAGCCGCGACCCACGGGAACTGGCGGACGTGCTGGAGGTGGTCCACGCGCTCCGCGAACTGAACGGGCTCACCCCCGAGGAACTGGCGGAACTACGGGCGGAGAAAGCCGAGGAACGGGGGCGGTTCGACGAACGGATCGTCCTCGAACGGGTCGAGGAGTAGTCGTACGCAATGGATTACCGGCGGGCGCGGCGCGACGGGATTCGAATTCGATAGCGAGACTCACCTCGTTCGTCTCGCGTGGTTCGGATCCGCGGCCCGCTACTGCGCACTTCGTTCGCAGGTAGCAGGCGCGGCGGGATCCACGCGAGCGAACGCAGTGAGCGAGCGTGGAGCCAGTCGCGCCCGTGACTGAGCGAAGCGAAGTCACGGGCGCGACGGGATTCGAACCCGCGATCGAGAGGTTAGGAACCTCTCGCCCTGTCCGCTAGGCCACGCGCCCAGAACGGGTGGAGAAAACGGTACGGCGGGGATCGGTCGGCGTCGGGGCCGGCTTACGCGCTCGTTTCCTTCTCGGTCTCGGTCTCCAGCTCGTCGAGGTCGTCGTCCTCGTCGTCGAGCGTCGAGTCCGCGCTCTTGCCCTCTTGCATGTCTTTCAGCTCCTCTTCGACCTGTTCGCGGCCCTTCTTGAACTCACCCATCGCCTGGCCGGTCGACCGAGCGAGCTTCGGGATCTTGTTCGCCCCGAACAGCAGGACCAGGACGAGCAGGATTATGAGGAGTTCCGGCCCCGCCGGAATGCCGCCGATCAGTGGAATCGCACTTGTCATCTCTGTCTCGCTGTAGCCCTGTGTCGATTATAGTCTTTTTGCCTCGTCGGGTCGTCGCACGGCGCCTCGCACGGTGCGACGGGCCGTGCGGAGGGCGTCGTCGCTCGGGCGTCGATCGGCCGGCAAACGGTCGTCAGCACGCGAACGGACCGAGTCAGTCGGCGCGCGCGAGTTGCGCGAAGTACCAGTCGCCGTCGTAGCGGACGAGCGGGGCGACGCCGTCGCCCGTCGAGACGGCGTCGACGACGGCCGCGAACTGATCGGAGAGCGGCGGGGCCTCCGCGTACTCGGAGTCGATCGCCGCGTCGAGGACCGCGCGCTGGTCCCCGGTCGGGTCGTCGAGCGAGCGGCCGCGCTCCTCGCCGACCGCCTCGCGGAAGCCGCGCTGCGACGAGGCGACGCGGTCGGCGCGGACGGCGACGGTCCGCACCTCGACCGACCGCTCCTCCTCGAACGAAAACCGGATGAGTTCGCCGTCCCACGCGACCCGCTGGCCGTCGTTCTCGGGGACGAAACGGGAGCGCTCGCGCCGCTCGGCGGACAGGTACGCGAAGGTGACCCCGAACGGCGGGTAGTGCGGCGCGTGGACGAGCGACGCGTCGCCGAGCGCGTCGAGGACGGCGTCGCGGTCGTGGGCCGGCAGGTCGGCGAACGACGTGCTCTGCGGGGGACCAAGGAGGAACGAATCGAGGGCGTCGACCGCCACCGTGTACGCGTAGCCCGGCACCGAGGCGGATCGGACCGTCTCCGTCGCGATCCGGTAGTACTCGGGGTCGTCGGTGACGACGTACGGCGCCGAGATATCGGGGCCGTAGTACCCGTCGACCGTGCCTTCCTCGCCGTCGATCGCGGTCCTGACGGCGGCCCGTCCCGCGTGGCCGACGGCGTCGACCGGGGTGCTGAACTCGTTCGAGACGCCGACCGGCGAGGCCTCGTCGAGTCGCAGCACCGTCCGCGAGCGGCCGTCGTCCGGGGAGCCGTCCCTGAGACAGCCGGACAACCCGGTCAGCGATGCGGTCGCGGTCATCAGCGCCACCTGTCGGCGGGAGGGGCCGCGTGGAGGGCGGGGCATCGGCGGCACTTCGGCGGCGCACTTGATTCCGTCCCCGACCGCGGAACGCGTTGCCCGGGCTGCCGACTGGAGACAGGCAGGCGGGGAGTCCGGGACTCCGGTGTGGGTTCCGCCGTCGAAACGGTGATACGCCCGGCCGACGAGGTCCCGGTATGCCAGACGTCGGCGACGACGCCCCAGACTTCACCGGATCGCTCGTGGACGGCGACATCGCGCCGTTCGAACTCTCGGACCACCTCGGCGACGAACCGGTCGTCCTCGCCTTCTTCCCGGCGGCCTTCTCGAACACCTGTACCGACGAGATGGAGGCGCTCCGCGACGGGTTCGACCGCGACGACTGTACGCTGTTCGGCGTGAGCACCGACCTCCCGCACGCGCTCGGCGCGTACCGGGCCCAGTACGACCTCCCGTTCGCGCTGGTCGGCGACCCCGACCACCGCGCGATCGAGGCGTACGACGTGATCGAGGACTTCGAGCACTACGGCGTCGAGACGGTCGCGCAGCGCGCCGTGTTCGTGATCGACGCGGACGGGACCGTGACGTACCGCTGGCTCGCGGACAACGCCGGCCAGGAGCCGGACTACGAGGAGCTGGCCGCGGCGGTGGCGGACGCGAGCGCCTGACGGGCGCGACGCCCGGGTCGGCGCGGGCCTCGCTCA
Organism: Halorubrum sp. Atlit-8R; assembly: GCF_003666025.1. Classification (NCBI taxonomy): domain Archaea; kingdom Methanobacteriati; phylum Methanobacteriota; class Halobacteria; order Halobacteriales; family Haloferacaceae; genus Halorubrum; species Halorubrum sp. Atlit-8R. Next base: position 186,660 of record NZ_QPLV01000006.1, on the reverse strand, counting down.
GGCCGGATCGCGGAGCGAGTCGAGCGCCTCGGGGTTCTCCATCGAGGAGAGGTCTCCTGGGTCCTCGCCGACGTACACCGACTCGATCGCGCGGCGGATGATCTTCCCCGACTGCGTCTTCGGGAAGGCCTCGACGAACAGCAGCTCGCGCGGCCGGAACGGCTTGCCGTGCTCGTCGCCCACCAGCGCGCGGAGCTCCTCCCGGAGGTCGTCGCTCGGGTCGACGCCCGGTTCGAGCACGACGTACGCGACGACCGCGGTGCCGGTGGTGTCGTCGGGGACGCCGACCGCCGCCGCCTGGTTGACGGCGTCGTGGTCGATGAGGACGCCCTCTATCTCGGCCGGACCCACCTTCCGGCCCGCGACGTTCAGAGCGTCGTCGGCGCGCCCGTGGAGGAACCAGAAGCCGTCCGCGTCCTTCTGCGCGAAGTCGCCGTGGTCCCACAGGTCGGGCCACGTCGACCAGTACTCCTCGAGGTAGCGCTCGTCGCCCGACCACAGCGACTTCGTCATCGAGGGGCAGGAGTCGCGCGCGACGAGGTAGCCGCGCTCGCCCGACTCTTTCACCGACTCGCCGGTCTCGTCGACGATGTCGATGTCCATCCCGAGCCCGGGGCCGCCGAGCGTACAGGGCTTCAGCGGCTGGTTCGGCATCGGCATGAGGAAGCAGCCGCAGATCTCCGTGCCGCCGGAGATGTTGATTATCGGGCACTCGCCGCCGCCGACGGCGTCGTGGAACCAGCGCCACGACTCGGGGTCCCACGGCTCGCCGGTGGAGCCCAAGATCCGGAGCGAGGAGAGGTCGTGGCCCTCGACCCACTCGTCGCCGTGCTTGCGGAGCGCGCGGATCGCGGTCGGCGAGATGCCGAACTGCGTGATCGAATGCCGGTCGATCATCTCCCAGAAGCGGTCCGGCTCGGGGTGGTCCGGCGCGCCCTCGTACATCACCACCGTCCCGCCGAACGCGTGGTTGCCGATCAGCGTCCACGGGCCCATCATCCAGCCGATGTCGGAGACCCAGAAGAACCGGTCCGCGGGCTTCTGGTCGAAGCCGAAGTGGATCTCCTTCGCGCACTGCGTGAGGACGCCGGCGTGGGTGTGGACGATCCCCTTCGGGGTCCCCGTCGTCCCCGAGGAGTACAACAGCATGGACTCCTGGTCGCTCGGCAGCCGCTTCGTCTCGTACGTCGCCGGCTGCGAGCCGACCGCCTCGTCCCAGGTGCGATCGCGGCCGTCGGTCCACGGGACGGGATCGCCGTCGGTTCCCCCCTCCTCGTCGCCGGCCGGCGTCGCCCCCAGCCTGTCGTACACGACCACCTCCTCGACCTGTCCGGCGTCGGCGATCGCGTCGTCCGCGGTCCCCTTCAGCCGGACCTCGTCGCCCCGGCGGTAGAACCCGTCGCCGGTGAAAAGCACCGCGGGCTCCGCGTCGTCGATCCGCGTCGCGGTCGCCTCGCGGCCGAACCCGGAGAAGATCGGGACGGCGACCGCGCCGACCTTCAGGCAGCCGTAGAGGATCGAGACGACCTCGGGCACCATCGGCATGTAGAGGCCGACCGTGTCGCCGGTCTCGATCCCGGCCTCCGTCAGGTAGTTCGCCACGCGGTCGCTCTGCCGGCGGAGCTCGTGGAACGTGACCTCGCGGACGTCGCCCGGCTCGCCCTCCCAGATCAGCGAGACGCGGTTGCGGTTCGGCGAGTCGACCGCGGCGTGGCGGTCGACGACGTTGTGCGCGACGTTGATCTCCCCGCCGGGGTACCAGTCGGAGAACTGCGGCCCCTCGGCGTCGTCGCGAACGGCGTCGTAGTCGGCGTAGAAGTCGATGTCGAGGTAGTCGACGATCTCGTCCCAGAACCAGTCGACGCCCGACTCGGGCTCGCCCGCGACCTCGGAGGTGGTGCGTTCGACGAGCGCCTCGTAGTCGTCGATCCCGTACTCCCGCATGAACGCGGCGACGTTCGTCGACTCGGCGAACGCCTCGCTCGGTTCGTGTACGACCTCGTCTATCCCCTCGTACTCGTCCATCTCGCCCGGTGATTTTCGCGGCGACAGTAAGTAACTTTCCTGAAGGACTACCGCGGCTCGGCGCACTCGCCCGCGACCTCGACGGCCTCGGCGTCGACCGCGACGCGACCGTCGTACAGGGCGCAGGTGCCCGCGTCCCACGCGAGTCCGCCCTCCCAGTCGGAACCGGTCACCGCGGCCTCGTGTCGGCCCGCCGCGCCCACGGTGACCTCGAACGCGCGGGCGACGCCCGGCTCCACGCGGTCGGACTCCTCGGCGTAGGTCGACCCGTCGTCGCCCGTGACGACCACGTCCACGTCCACGGGAGCGTCGCCGTCGTTGCGGACCGTGAGGTCGAGTCGGCTCGGCTCGGGGTCGCCGAGACAGCCGGCCGCCGCGCCGGCCAGCGCGCCGGCGCTCGCGGCGAGGAGGCTCCGTCGTTCCATGGCGACCGGTCGTCGGGGCGGGACTTCAACCCCGCACACCGCGGGGGGTGAGTCCGCGAAGAGAAAGTCGGCGTCCGGTCGGCTACTCGTCGTCGCTCTCGCCGTCGTCGTCAGCCTCGTCGTCCGCGGCCGCGTGGACCGACTCGGGGACGATGTCGACGGAGGCGACCTCGTCGTCGGGGTCGAGGTTCATCACGATGACGCCCTTCGTGTTGCGGCTCACCGTCGATATCTCCTCGACGCGGGTCCGCATGATCTGTCCGGCGGCGCTCATCGCGATCAGGTGGTCGCCGTGGGTGACCGCCTCGATGGCGACGACCTCGCCGTTGCGGTCGCCGGTCTTGATGTCGACGAGGCCCTTCCCGTTCCGGGACTGCGGGCGGTACTCGTCGAGGTCGGATCGCTTCCCGTAGCCGTTCTCCGTGACGGTGAGCACCCAGTTGTGGTACTCGTCGTCGATGGCGGCGACGCCCGCGACGGCGTCGCCCTCGCGGAGGTCCATGCCGATCACGCCGCGGGCCGTCCGGCCCATCGCGCGGGCGTCCGACTCGTCGAAGCGGATCGCCATCCCGTCGCGGCTCCCGATGACGATGTCGCGCTCCCCGTCGGTCACCTCGACGTCGACCAGCTCGTCGCCGTCCTCCAGCCGGATCGCGCGAATTCCGGTCGACCGGATGTTGCCGAACTCCTCGACGGCGGTCCGCTTGATGTAGCCGTCGCGGGTGACCATCGTGAGGAACTCGTCGTCGTCCAAGTCCTCCGTGTTGACCACCGACTCGATCTCCTCGCCGTCGTCCAGATCGAGGAGGTTGACCGCGGACTTCCCGCGGGCCGTGCGGGACATCTCCGGGATCTCGTAGGTCTTCAGCTCGTAGATCTGGCCGTGGTTCGTGAAGACGAGCAGGTAGTCGTGGGAGTTGGCCGCGAACACCGAGGAGACGCGGTCGCCCTCCTTGAGCCCGGTGCCGATGATCCCCTTGCCGCCGCGGTTCTGCGCGCGGAACTCGTCGAGGGGCATCCGCTTGATGTAGTCGTCCTCGCTCATCACGACGACCTGCTCTTCTTCCGGAATCAGGTCCTCGTGGGTCACGTCGCCCGCGTCCTCGATGAAGCTCGTGCGGCGCTCGTCGTCGTACTCGGCCTTGATCGCCTGCAGCTCGTCGACGATCACCTGGTCGAGCTCGTCGGGGTCCGAGAGGATGGTCTCCAGCCGCTCGATCCGGGCCTTGACCTCCTCGTACTCCTCCTCGATCTCGGCCGTCTCCATCGAGGTGAGCGAGCCGAGCTGCATCCGGACGATGTGGGCCGCCTGCGCCTCGGTGAAGTCGAACGCGGACTCCAGCGCGGCCTTCGCGGCGTCGCGGTCGTCGGAGTCCTGGATCGTCTCGACGACGCTGTCGACGTTGTCGAGCGCCTTCAGGCGCCCTTCGAGGATGTGCGCGCGGTCCTCGCGCTCGGCGAGCTCGTGCTCGGAGCGGCGGCGCACGACCTCGCGCCGGTGGTCGACGTAGTGTTCGAGCGTCTGCTTGAGGTCGAGCACCTGCGGCGAGCCGTCGACCAAGGCGAGGTTGATGACGCCGAACGTGCGTTCGAGGTGGCTCTCTAACAGCTGGTTTTTCACCACGTCCGCCATCGCGTCGCGCTTCAGCTCGACGACGATCCGGATCCCGTCGCGGTCGGACTCGTCGCGGAGGTCGCGGATCCCCTCGATGGCGCCCTCGTTGACGTCCTCGGCGATGCGCTCGACCAGGCGCGACTTGTTCTGCTGGAAGGGGAGCTCGCTGATGACGATCCGGCCCTCCTCCTCGTCGACCTCGAACTCCGCGCGGACGCGGATCCGGCCGCGACCGGTCTTGTACGCCTTGTGGACCGCGTTCCGCCCGACGATGTTCGCGCCGGTCGGGAAGTCCGGCCCCTTGACGTGTTCCATCAGGTCCTCGACGCTCGCGTCCGGGGTCTCGATCAGCTCGACGGTGGCGTCGACCACCTCGCCGAGGTTGTGCGGCGGGATGTTCGTCGACATCCCGACGGCGATGCCCGACGAGCCGTTGACGAGCAGGTTCGGGAACGCGGCCGGGAGCACCTCGGGCTCTTCGAGGCGGTCGTCGTAGTTCGCCTGGAAGTCGACGGTGTCGCGCTCGATGTCCGCCATGAGCTCCTCGGCGATGGGGGACATCCGGGCCTCCGTGTACCGCATCGCGGCCGGCGGGTCGCCGTCGACCGAGCCGAAGTTCCCCTGCCCGTCGACGAGCGGGTAGCGCATCGAGAAGTCCTGGGCCATCCGCGCGAGCGTGTCGTAGATGGCGCTGTCGCCGTGCGGGTGGTAATCGCCCATCGTCTCGCCGACGACGGAGGAGGACTTGCGGTGCGCGGAGTTGCTCGTCACGCCCGCCTCGTTCATCGCGAAGAGGATCCGGCGGTGGACGGGCTTGAGCCCGTCGCGCACGTCGGGGAGCGCCCGTCCCGCGATGACGGACATCGCGTAGTCGATGTACGACTGCTCCATCTCGTCTTCGATCCGCGCGTTCGTCACCTGCGCGGCGCGTACGTCGCCGGGGTCGGCGTCTGGCGTCTCCGAGCTCATATGTCCACCCACTCCGCCTCGGTCGCGTGCTCCTTGATGAACTGCTTGCGCGGCTCGACCGCGTCACCCATCAGCACGTTGAACATCCGGTCCGCCGCGGCCGCGTCGTCGATGGTGATCCGCTTGAGCCGGCGGTTCTCCGGGTCCATCGTGGTGTCCCACAGCTGGTCGGGGTTCATCTCGCCGAGCCCCTTGAACCGCTGGACCTGCGTCGGGTTGCCGTCGCACTCCTCCTCGACGATGCGGTCGCGCTCGGCCTCCGTCATCGCGTCGTACGTGTTCCCGCGGTAGCGGACGCGGTACAGCGGCGGCTGGGCCGCGTACACGTAGCCGGCTTCGAGTAGGGGCTTCATGTGGCGGTACAAAAGCGTCAACAGCAGCGTCCGGATGTGAGCGCCGTCGACGTCGGCGTCCGTCATCAGGATGATCTTGTTGTACCGGACGTCGTCGATGTCGAACTCCTCGCCGATGCCCGCGCCGATCGCGGTGATCAGCGCGCGGATCTCGTCGTTCTCCAGAATGCGGTCGAGGCGGTGCTTCTCGACGTTGAGGATCTTCCCTTTCAGCGGGAGGATCGCCTGGTTCTCGCGGTTGCGGCCCTGCTTCGCGGAGCCGCCCGCGGAGTCGCCCTCGACCACGAACAGCTCCGCCTCCTCCGGGTCGCGGGTCTGACAGTCGGCGAGCTTGCCGGGTAAGGCGGTGGACTCGAGCGCCGACTTCCGGCGGGTGAGCTCCTCGGCCTTCTTCGCGGCCTTCCGGGCGCGCGCGGCCTCGGCGGCCTTGTGGACGACCTTCTCGGCGGTGTCCGGGTTCTCCTCGAAGAAGGTGCCGAGCTTCTCGTGGGTCGCGGACTCGACGACGCCGCGCACCTCGCTGTTGCCGAGCTTCGTCTTCGTCTGCCCCTCGAACTGCGGGTCGGGGTGTTTCACCGAGACGACCGCGGTGAGGCCCTCGCGCACGTCCTCCCCCTTGAGGTTCGCGTCGAGGTCGTCGACGAGCCCGTGCTCGTTGGCGTAGTCGTTGACCGTCCGCGTGAGCGCGGTCTTGAAGCCGGTGAGGTGGGTGCCGCCCTCGCGGGTGTTGATGTTGTTCGCGAACGCGTGGACGGAGCCCTGGAGCTCCTCGGTCGCCTGCATCGCGACCTCGACGTGGACGCCGTCGGTCTCGTCCTCGAAGTAGATGACCTCCTCGTGGATCGGCGAGCGCGTCTCGTTGAGGTACGCGACGAACTCGCGGATCCCGCCGTCGTACTTGAACGTCTCCGCGGTGTCGTCGCGGTCGTCGACGAGTCGGATCTCGACGCCGGAGTTGAGGAAGGCGAGCTCGCGGAGCCGGTTCGCGAGCGTCGACGTCTGGAACTCGGTCGTCTCGAATATCTCCGCGTCCGGCCAGAATCGGATCTCCGTCCCGGTCGACTCGTCGCTGTCCATGTCGCGGACGCGCTCGAAGCCGTCCTCGGCGGGCTCGCCCCCGGCGAACCGGTGCCGGAAGACGCCGCCGTCGCGCTTGACCTCGACCTCCAGGCGCTCGGAGAGCGCGTTGACGACGCTGACGCCGACGCCGTGGAGCCCGCCCGAGACCTGGTACGACTTGGAGTCGAACTTCCCGCCGGCGTGGAGGACGGTCAGGATGACCTCCAGCGCGGGCCGGTCGTACTCCTCGTGCGTGTCGACCGGGATCCCGCGCCCGTCGTCGCTGACGGAGACGGAGCCGTCCTCGTGGATCCGCACCTCGATCTCCTCGCAGTACCCCGCGAGTGCCTCGTCGATGGAGTTGTCGACGACCTCGTAGACGAGGTGGTGGAGCCCTCGACCGTCCGTGGACCCGATGTACATCGCCGGTCGCTTACGGACGGCCTGTAGGCCCTCGAGGACCTGGATTTGGCCGGCTCCGTATTCACTCTGCTCTGACATAGGAACTTACTACCGCTAATCGCTGTCGGGTTATAAAGCCGGCGCACGCGCGCGGGCGTGAACGGCACCGCCGACGGACCGACGAGACGCGATCGGCACCGCCGGGACCGAGGGCGCGACCGTCGCGTGGGTGACGTTCCCACAGCTACAAGCCGCGCCCCCGCGTACCGATCGGCGAATGCTACCGATCGCGGACTCCTTCGAACACGTACACCGCGGCTGCGAGATCCGGTACGGACGGGGGCGAATCGCCGACCTCGGGGGCTGGCTCGCCGAGCGCGGCCTCGACGACGCCCTGGTCGTCTGCGGCTCGAACACGGGCGCGAACGACGCGCTGATGGACCCGATACGGGCCGGGCTCGGCGACCGGCTCGCCGGCGTCTTCGACGGGACGTCCCCCGACAAGCGGGTCGAGACCGCCTACGACCTGCTGGACGCGCGCGAGGAGGCGGGCGCCGACGTGCTCGTCGCGGTCGGCGGCGGCGCGAGCCTCGACGTCGCGCGGCAGGCGACGCTGCTCGCCGCCGACGGCCGCGACCTCGACGACCTCCGCGCCGACGCGGAAGCGGGGGCGGACGCGCTCGGCGACCTCGCGCCCGAGAGCGGTCCGGCGGTCCCGTTCGTCGTCGTGCCGACGACGTTCGCGGGCGCGGACGTCTCCACGGGCGGGTCGCTGGAGGTGTTCTCCGCCGACGAGTCGCCGACCGGCCAGCCGGTGACCGTCAGCGGGAGTGGCGCGTGGCCGATCGCGGACGTGGCCGACCCGGCGCTGTTCGAGACGACGCCGACCTCGGTGCTGGCCGGGTCGGCGATGAACGGCTTCGACAAGGGGATCGAGACGCCGTACGCCCGCGACGCCGACCCGGTGAGCGACGCGGCCGCGGTCCACGGGCTCCGGCTCCTCTCCGACGCGTTGCCCCGCGTGGCCGGCGACCGACCGGGCGGCGAGGACGCGACGGACCGCGCGGTGGTGGGGTCGCTGCTCGTCCAACTGGACCGCAAGATCAGCGTGATCCACGCGTTCGGGCACGGGTTTGCCCGCCGCTACGACGTCCAGCAGGGCGCGATCCACGCGGTCGTCGCGCCGCACGCGCTGGCGTACCTCTTCGACGAGGTCGACGGGAGCCGCCGGGCGCTCGCGGCCGGGCTGGGGGTCCCGACCGACGGGCGCGACGACGGCGCGATCGCCGAGGACGTGGTCGAGGCGGTCGCCGACGTCCGCGACGCGCTCGACGTGCCGAGCCGGCTCCGAGACCTCCCCGAAACGGACGAGGCGGACCTCCCGGCGATCGCCGAGTTCGTCGCCGAGGACCCGCCGATGGAGCGAGCGCCGGCCGACCTCGACGCGACCGCGGCGGGGATCCTCGGCGTGTTGCGCGCGGCTTGGTAAGGAGGGGGCCTCAATCGTCCGCCGCCGCGTACGTCTCCAGCGCCGTCAGCCGTCCGCCCGCCGCGTCGAACACGTCGACGAACGCGAACAGGACCTCGCCGTCGGCGTCGAGCAGTCGCCCGCGGACGGCCACGCCGGGGCCGGACGGGTACACGCCGTCGACCGCGTGGGTCGTGTCGGTGTTCGGCCGCTCGTCGCGCATGAACGCGACGAAGCGCTCGCGTCCCTCGAAGGTGCGGTCGGGGCGCCGCTGGACGAAGTCCGGGTCGAGCAGCGACGCCAGCCGGTCGTACTCGCCCGCGTCGAGCGCGTCGTAGTAGGCCCGCGCGAGGGCGGTCGGGTCCGAGGGCGTCGCCTCCGCTCGCTCCCCGCCCTCACGCCGCGAGGGCATGGAACTCCTCCGCCGAGGTCCGGGTTCCCTTCGAGATGATCACGTCGCCGCCCCGAAGGGTGGTGTCGATGTCGGGGCCGACCAGCCAGCCGTCGTCCGGGCGCCGGATCGCGAGGACGCTCGTCGAGATGTCGGTCGCGGGCACGCCGTCGACGACCGCGGTCCCGTCGAGGTCGCTCCCCGCGCCGACCGCGGTCCGGGTGATGATCTCGTCGGACTCCTGGACCGCCATCTCCACGACCGGGTGGACGTCGAGGTCGCGGCGGACCCCCTCGGTGATCGCCAGCGCGGCGTCGGATATCTCCTCGGTCGCGACGCCGAGGTGGATGAGCCCGCGCAGCGACACCGGGTCGTCGGCCTCGGCCGCGGCGCGGAGCGTCCACGCCTCGAAGCGCGACTGGAGCGCGTCGACCTCCACCTCGAGGTTGCTCACCTCCTCCGCCAGCTCCTCGTTGTCGAAGAGGACGGAGCCGTACGCGAGGTCGACCGCGAGCTCAGAGAGGTTCTTCATCAACACGATCGAGTCGACCGCGCGTTCGAGGTCGTCGATCCCCGGCTCGACCGCGGGCCGCGGCTCGAACGGCTCGCCGCTCAGCTCGGGGACCACGTCCGCGACGCCGGCCTCGGGGCCGCGCAGGAGCGTCACGTCGCCCGCCTCCAGCCGGGTGGTCGGCCCGGGGTTGAGGATCCAGTCGTCGTCGCGCCGGACCGCGATGACGCGGACGCCGGTCTCCGACTCGAGGTCGATGTCGTCGAGCGTGCGGCCGGCGTACGCCGAGTCGGCCGCCGCGGTCGCGCGGACGAGCGTCTCGACGCCCGCCGAGAGCGCGCCGCGCATCGCGTCCGGGAGCCCGATCTCCTCGGTGACGATCTTGGCGATGTCGCCCGCGGCGTCGGCCACCTTGTCGGCGGCCGCGATGACCCCGAGGACCGGCGCGAGCGTCTCCGCCTCGCTCGGGTTCCGCGCCGCGAGCATCAGGCTCATCCGGGCGCGAAGCTGGAGCACGTCCATCCGGTGTTCCAGCTCGACGACCTCGTGCGCGACCGTCGGGCTCCCGTGGAGGACCGCCGAGTACGACAGGTCGATCAGGAGCTCCGCCGTGTCCTTCATCTCGACGAGCAGGTCCTTGACGCTCGTCGGCTCGTAGCGGACCGTGCGCCCGTCGAAACGTCCCATGCGACTCCCTCTCCGGCGGCGAGTAAAAGGCTTGTTGCGGGGACGACGAGACGGTCGGACGCCCCTCCGACCGGCTCAGAGCGCGTCGCCGGCGACGTACCCGGCGTCTGTCAAAGGCCCCTCCGACCGCTCCGTCGCGTCCGGGTCGCCGCCGACCGGCGCGGCGAGGTCGACGAGGGCGAGCCACCTGAGGAGGCGGGCGGCGCGGTCGCGCCACGCGGCCTCCCAGTCGGGATTGCGGGCCCTGTCGTGGCGCGGGACTCGGTCGCGGGTGGCCGCGAAGAGGCCGTCGGGCGTCAGGGGGGCCTCCGGGGAGGCCTCCCGCAGCGCGGCGAGCGCCTCCGGGACGAGGAGGACCCCCTCGCGGAGCCCCTCGCGGACGCGCTCCGGGGTCGGCTCGGCGTCGGCGCGGACGAAGCCGCGCGGGGTCTCCTCGACCAGGTCGAGCGCGCGCAGGAAGGCGAGCCAGTCGTTCGCGGTCTGCCGGTCGGGGAGGTCGCGGCGCCGCCGGAGCCGCGCGCAGCAGTCGTCCGTGTCGCCCGGCACGAGCGGCACCGCCCGCTGGTACTCGCGGAGCGCGTCGAGGTCGGCCGGGGGGTCGGGGACGGGCTTGAGTCGCACGGGATTCTGGGCGGTGTGGGCGCTCGCTCGTCTCAGCGGTAGCCGAACGACTCCGCGAGCAGTTCCTCGTCGGTCTCGCCGACGGTGTAGACGGGGCCGTCGACCACGTCGACGGTGACCTGCGCCGGCGCGAAGACGCTCTCGGGCACGTCGTAGAAGTCCCAGTCCGCGTCCTCGAACACCTCCACGAAGGGCGTCCCGTACTCCTCGCCGGCGGTCGAGACGATCTCGTCGAAGCGGTCGTCGTCGCGGGCGACCTGGAGGTGGACCTCGCCGCCGTACGCGAGCGCGTCGTTCGTCCGGCCCATCGCCTCCGTCTCGTCGCGGGTCGCGGGCGCGAGCGGCGCGGACCCCGAGGCGTGGAGCACGTCCGTGGGCTCGTAGCCGATCTCCAGCAGGCGGAAGACGGCGAGCTCGGCGGCGCGGGCCGCCGTGGTGACGGAGCCCGCGGTCGAGCCGGTGGCGAACGCCGGGAGGAACACGCCGTCGGTGTCGACCTCGGCCAGCTCCGCGACCTGCTCGGCCACCGCCTCGTCGGGCAGCGCCGTCGACTCGACCGCCAGCGTGGCGAACTCCGAGGAGTCGTAGTAGCCGACGCGCTCGAACTCGGTCTCGCGGCCGACGAGCGCCCGGGCCGGCCCCGAGCCGAGCCCCTCGAAGCCGCCCTCGGTCGTGATCTCCCAGCCCGCCTTCTGCGAGCACAGCAGCGCGACAGCGGGGTGGTCGGTCGACAGCTCGACGTACTGGCGGGGCGCGCCCGCGAGCTCGCCCATCCGGGTCTGGAGGTTCGCCAGCCCGGCGGTCTGTATCTCCGCGAGCAGCAGTCCCGCCTCGACGCCGCCGGCCGCGTCGACACCGAAGTCGACGACCGTGGCGCCGTTGTCAAGCTCGTAGCCGACGACGTCCAGCTCGCCGGCGAAATCGAGCGCCTCGTCGACCAGCTCGATCGCGGTCCGGTTGATGCTCTCCATGTCCCGGCCTACTCGCTCACCGTTTAAGGCGTTTGGCTGTTCGGCTCGCGGGCCGCTCGTGACTCTGCGAGATGGTCCGCATCGCTGAACCAGGCGGTGGCGCGTGCCTCTGAGTGGCCGCCGAAGGTGGCCGCGAGGAGCACGCGCGAGGGAGTCGGGCGGCCGGAGCGAAGCGGAGGCCGGCCGACGAGGCTGGGGAGGCGTGAGGTGCTGTGGTGAGCGGTGCGGGGTGGGAATCGAAGGGGCAGCCGGGAGAGCGGCGCAGGCGACGTAAGCACCACAATGAAGGAGCGAACGAAGTGAGCGACCGAGTGAGGCGCGCAGCGAGTCGCGCGAGTCCTCCCGGCTGGGGCTTTGGAGGTGTTCACCGCCGAGTCGTGGTCATCAGCCTACAAGGAGACAACTGCGTAGTCACCAGAAGCCGCCGTCGGAGTCGCTCGGTCCGCCGGCCTCGCCGGGACCGGACGGCCCGCGAGGACCGCTCGGGCGCGGATCGGGATTGATCGCGACGGGCTCCGACTCCGCTCGCGGGTCGATCTCGCGGCCCTCCTCGTAGCGGACGAACGAGAGGTAAAACGGCTCGCCGCAGCCGACGCCGTCCGCGTCCGGCTCCCGATACGGCTCGTCGCCGCCAACGTCGGTGCCGCGGACGCCGTCGTGGGGGTCCCAGTCGACGCCGTCGCTCTCGCCGCAGACGAACCGGACGCCGTCGGCCTCGACCGCGTCGTCGCCCTCATCCGCACCTCCCTCGCCCTCCTCGGCGTCGAACGGTTCCGTCGGCGCGACGTACGTCCACCCCTCCAGCGGGTACGGCGTCACCGACTTGTCCGCGAGGTACCCCTCGCGTTCGAGCGCGACGAGCGTCCCGCAGTGGGGACAGTAGTACGTGACCGGGTAGCTCATACCCCTCGTAGGGGAGCGACCGATAAACAGCCGTCGCCGCGTCAGCTATTTGATCGTTCGGGGCGACCGATCGGTATCTCCTCCAACACCTCGCGGGACGGCGACGACGACGCGGACGGTCTCATCACCCGACGCCGACTCCTCTACGGCGTCGCGGGCGGCGTCGGGCTCCTCGGCGGCGGTGGCCTCTACGTCGCGAACGCGCTCGACGGCGACTTCGGCGGGTACGACGCGCCGGAGACGCAGCCGATGGTGTCGACGCGCGGGCGCCTCGACGCCGCCGAGCCGACCGAGCGCTCGGGGTCGTGGGCGTTCGGCGGCGCCGACTCCGTGGTCCTGTACGTCCACGGGCTGGGCGCGGACGCCGAGTCGGCGCGCGACCAGGCGTACACCGCTCGACTCGCGCTCGCCGCGGCCACGGGCGAGGGAACGGAGACCGAGGCGGCGGCGGAGGGCGACGCCGCGGTCGGGGACGCCCACCCGGTGATCGGCTACTCGTGGGCGTCGAACGTCGACTGGGGGCCGGCGAAGGAGACCGCCGACGCCAACGCCGCGCCGCTCGCGGACTGGCTGACGGCGTGGGCGGACGCGGACGGCCGGCCGGTCCACCTGTTCGCCCACTCGCTCGGCGCCCGCGTGACGGGGGCGACGCTCCGCGAGCTGGCGGCCCGCGGGCGGACGGGCGTCCTCGCCTCGGCGTCGCTGTTCGGCGGCGCGATCCCGGACGAGAGCGCCGGGGGCGACGGGCGGTACGGCGAGGCGATCGCGGCGCTCGACGCCCCCGTCTACAACTTCCACAGCCGGAACGACCGCGTGCTCGGCTGGGTGTACCGCGCGTCGGACCGGACCCGGGCGGTTGGCCACGGGGGGCTCCCGGAGTCGGCGACCGCGCCGGACGGCTACGCCGACGTCGACGTCACCGACCTGGTCGCGGACCACTACTCGTACGTCGAGCCCGAGGCGGGGTGCGTGCCGCGCGCGGTCGAGCGTCTGGGGCTCGAATAGTCGGCGCGCCGACGCGTCCCCGGAACCCCTTTTACGAGCGCGGTCGACCGTTGGGGCATGATCGACGAGACCGTCGCCGAGATCCGGGCGATGCGGACCCACAGCACGTCCGCGGTGGCCGTGAAGGCGACGCGGTCGCTCGCGGACCTGCTGGACCGCGAGTACGTGACCGTCGACGAGTTCGAGCGCGACCTCGAACACAACGCGGGCGTCTTGCGCCGCTCGAACCCCTCCCACGCGGCGCTCCACAACGCGATGCGCGAGGTCGAGCGCTCGATCGTCGGCGAGGCGACGAGCGTCGAGGGCGCGAAACAGCTGCTGGAGGACGTGATCGCCCGCGTGGTCGACGACATCGAGACGGCCAAGGGGGAGGCGGCCGCCAACGCGGCCGAACACCTCGACGACGGCGACACGCTGCTGGTCCACGACTACTCGACGACCGTGCTCGAAGCCATCGAGGACGCCGCCCGCGACGGCGCCCACCTCACCGTCTACGTCACCGAGGCGCGCCCGCGGACCCTCGGGCGCAAGACCGCGCGCGTCCTCGCCGGGATGTCGCGCGTCGAGACGCGGATGGTCGTCGACAGCGCGATGGGGTACGCGCTCCGCGACTGCGACCGCGTCCTGCTGGGGATCACCTGTATCACCGGCGGGACCTACTACAACCGCATCGGCACGTTCCCGCTGGTCGTCACCGCCCGCGAACTCGGCGTGCCCGTCACCGCGGTCGGCTCGGGCGCGAAGACCATCGAGGAGTTCCGGTTCGAAAACGAGTTTCGCGACGCCGTCGAGGTGATGCGCGAGCCCGTCGAGGACGTGGAGATCGAGAACCCGAGCTACGACGCCACGCCGATCGGGATGATCGACACCGTGATCACCGACGACGGCGTCCGGAACTGACCCCGGAACCGGGACAGAAACCGCCGTAACCCGGCCAACGCCGCCGACGAGACCAAAGCGCTTTGTGTGTGTACCGTGTTAACAGACCCAAATGACTGTTCAGCCGGGTTCGGCGGCGGTGTTTCAGATCCCCGATCGGGGACTGACGGAGGGGTGTTCAAGCGGCTGGTGCGAGTTGGGCGCGATCGCGACTGAGCCGGGGGTCGTCACGGCGGTCGCGCTCGTGGGGGTGCTCGCGCTGCTCGCGTTCGCGTACGTGCGCGACGCCGAGTCCGCCTGCCGTCGCGAGCGCCGCCGCGTCCTCGACGAGCGGGACGCGTTCGAGTCGTTCGCCGACCGCGTGGCGCAGATCGACGCCGTCTCCGTCGCGGCGGACGCGACGCCGACCGGGGTGCCGGCCGGCGCCCTCCGTCGGATCGACGGCGACGGCGGCGGCCCGCCGGGCGGGGGGCCGAGCGGCCGGAGCGTCACCCTCAGGCGGGTGATGGCCGCGTACCGCGACACGGTGCTGTCGCTGCCGCACTACCGGGCCGAGTACGACGAGACGCCCGCGGAGAGCCTGGCGGCCGAGCTCGGCCCCGACGCGGCGACCGCGCTGGCGACCGACGGCGCCCTGTCGAGCGGCGCCCAGTCGGCGCTCGTCGACCGGAGCCGGCGCGCCGCGGACGCCCGCGAGCGGCTCGCCGACGCGATCGGCACGGAGATCGACGAACTGGACGACCGCGAGGCGGCGCTGTCGGCGATCGACCGCCGCCGCCGGTGCCTGGTCGGCCATCTGGACGGGATCCGGTCCGAGGGCGAGACCGGCGCGGCGATCGACGTCTGGAACCGGCTGACGGAGCTGGAGCGGGAGTGCGACGAGCTCGCCGCCGACCGGCAGCGCTCGCTCGACGACCCGCCGCTGACCCCGGAGTCGCCGCTCGACGGCGAGAGCGACCACCCGTTCCACGACTACCTCTACGGCGCCGAGGACGGCCCTCGCTACCCGGTGTTGGCGCAGATCGCGGAGATGGCCGACGACGTCCGCGCGGACAGGGACCGCGTCGGCAGGCGCATCGCCGGGAGCGACTGACTACCGACCTAGCGAGGCGCATCGCTGGCGGCAACTTACTGCCGCTCCGACAAAGCGGATCGACGGCGGCGACCGACGGCCGACGTGGGAGGCGACCGATGCCGCGGCGAGAAACTACAAACTACCGGTTTGTTTATGATGGTAGGGTGGGACTGAGGGTGTATGAGTTGGCAAGCGGCGGAACGAGCGTTCACGGACGAGGCCATCGCCCGGGAGACGCTCCCCGAGATGTTCGAGCGCACCGCGGAGCGGCACGCGGACCAAATCGCTCAGCGGTACAAGGGCGGCACCTACGACCGGTCGCTCGTCGCCGCCGGGGTGGTTCCGCCGGCGCCGGCCGGCGACTACGCCGACCTGACGTACGCCGAGATGCGGGGGATCGTCCGGAACCTCGCGGCCGGGCTCCGCGAGCTGGGCGTCGACGGCGACACGCGGGTCGCGATGTACTCGCAGACCCGCATGGAGTGGGCCCAGACCGACTTCGCGGCGCTGGCCGCGGGCGCCGTCGTGACGACCGTGTACGCCTCGTCGTCGCCGAGCCAGCTGCGCTACCTGCTGGAGGACCCGGAGGCGACGGTCGTCGTCGCCGAGAACGGCGAGATGCTGGAAGACGTGCTCGCGGTGCGCGACGACCTCGACCACGACCTCGACGCGATAGTGACCGTCGACGAGGTCGACGGCGACGCGGTCGATGCCGACGACCTCGACGACGTGTACAGCCTCGGCGAAGTCCACGAACTCGGCGCCGAGGCGTTCGACGAGGCGACCTACGAGGGGTGGGTCGACGGGGTCGAGGTCGGCGACCTCGCCAGCCTGATCTACACCTCGGGGACCACCGGGAAGCCGAAGGGCGTCCGGCTCACGCACGCGAACTTCCGCGACAACGTCTCGCAGTGCTACCGGCGCTTCGCCGACCGGCCCGACCGCGACCCGTCGGTCCCCGGGATCTCCGCCGAGTCGACCACGCTCTCGTTCCTCCCGCTTGCGCACGTCTTCGAGCGGATGGCCGGCCACTACATGATGTTCGCCGCGGGCGCGACCGTCGCGTACGCCGAGATCCCGGACACCCTCCGCGAGGACTTCGGGCTCGTGCGCCCGACGACGACGACCAGCGTCCCGCGGGTCTACGAGAAGTTGTACGACGCGATCCGCGAGCAGGCGAGCGAGTCCCCCGTCAAGGAGCGCATCTTCGAGTGGGCGGTCGACGTGGGGCGCGCCCACCACGAGGCCGACGACCCCGGCGTCCTGCTCGACGCCAAGCGGGCGATCGCCGACCGGCTCGTCTTCTCGTCGGTCCGCGAGGCGATCGGCGGCAACATCGAGTTCTTCATCTCGGGCGGCGGGTCGCTGTCGGCCGAGCTGTGCGCGCTGTACCACGCGATGGACCTTCCGATCCTGGAGGGGTACGGGCTGACCGAGACCTCGCCGGTCATCAGCGTCAACCCGCCCGAGGAGCCGAAGGTCGGCACCATCGGGCCGCCGGTGGTCGACACCGAGATAGCGATCGACGGCTCCGTCGTCGGCGAGGAGGTGGCCGACCTCGCCGGCGACGTCGGCGAGCTGCTCGTCCGCGGCCCGCAGGTGAGCGACGGCTACTGGAACCGCCCGGACGCGACCGCGGAGGCGTTCGTCGACGCGGACGATCTCCCGCCCGACGCTGTGACCGCCGGGACCCCCGCCGACGAGCGCATCGGCGTCGACGGCGACGGCTCGGACGACGGTGGCGACGCGGAGGCCGCCGCGGAGCCGTGGTTCCGCACCGGCGACATCGTCCAGCTCCGCCCGGACGGGTACGTCGCCTTCCGCGAGCGCGCCAAGCAGCTGCTCGTGCTCTCGACCGGGAAGAACGTCGCGCCCGGGCCGATCGAGGACCGCTTCGCCGCCAACGAGTTCGTCGAGCAGTGCGTCGTCCTCGGCGACGGCCGGAAGTTCGTCTCGGCGCTCATCGTCCCGAACTTCGAGCGGGTGGCGGCGTGGGCCGACGAGAACGGGGTCGACCTTCCCGAGGACCGCGCGGCGGTCTGCCGCGACGACCGCGTCCGGGAGCGCATCCAGACGGAGGTCGACCGCGTGAACGAGGAGTTCGAGTCCTACGAGAAGATCAAGCAGTTCCGCCTCGTCGAAGAGGAGTTCACCGAGGCGAACGACCTGCTCACGCCGACGATGAAGAAGAAGCGGCGGAACATCTTAGACCGGTTCGCCGACGAGGTCGAGATGATCTACGACGACGGCTGAAGATGATCTACGACGACGGCTGACCCCTGCCGTCGCACCCGCCCCGCTGGGAAACCCATAAGCCCCGTGGCGGAGTACGGGTCCCGATGGCCTCCCTCGTCACCCCCCGAGTCGGGTTCGGCGCGCTCGGCACGCTCTGTGCCGGCCTCGGCGTCGGTCACCTGGCGTTACAGGGGGGAGACGTGGGGGCGCTGCTCGAATCGGCGCTGATCGTCGGGCTCTCCGGGTTCGTCTTCTACACCGTGTACGACCTGCCGGACTGGGGGATATCCCCGCCCGGGCAGTGGCGAGCGGTCCGGATCGCCGCCCTCACCGCCCTCTCGTTCGCCTCGCTCGCGGGCGTCGTCTGGCTCATCTGGCTGCTCGATCACCACGCGTTCAAGCTCTCCTTCCTTATCGCGTTCGCCACGAGCCTCGGCGGGGCGGTCGGGTCCCGGGCGGGGCCGTACGCGGTGAAGGCCGACGAGCAGCTCGCCGAGGCCCAGGAGCTGGCGACCCTGCTCTCGATCAACGACCGCGTGCTGCGCCACAACATCCGGAACGAGCTGTCGGTCGCGCTCGGCTACCTCGACGGGATCGAGGACGTGGAGGACGACGCGGAAGTCGCGGAGCGCGCCGCGATCGTTCGCGACCACCTGTCGGAGCTCTCAGAGACGAGCGAGCGGACCCGCCGCATCGCGTCGATCTGGCGGACCGAGTCGCTCCAGTCGTTCGACCTCGTGCCCCTCGTTCGGGAGCGGGTCGACCGGGTGACCGCGGAAAACCCCGAGGCGGCGATCGAGACGGAGCTACCGGACCGGCGCATCGTCCGCGCACACCCGTCGCTGCCGCTCGCGTTCGAGGAGGCGCTCCGGAACGCGGTCGAGCACAACGGCGACGACGTGACCGTCACGGTGCGCGTCGGACGCGACGGCGACGCGACGACCCTCGTCGTCGCGGACACCGGGCGCGGCCTCCCCGCGACCGAGCGGGAGACGCTTCGGAACGCCGAGGAGACGCCGCTCGAACACACCGAGGAGCTCGGGCTGTGGCTGATCTACTGGACGGTGACGCGGGGCGGCGGGACGGTCGAGTTCGCGGAGAACGACCCGCGCGGGACCGTCGTCCGGATCCGGCTCCCGGACCGTCCCGAGTCCGACGGCCCGAGCGGGCCCGTCCCGGAGGCCGCCGAGCTCAGGAGGCGAGCGAAACGGGCCGCGATGTGGGGGGATCCGGACGTCCCGGGCGCCGGGACGGCGGATCCCGAGGCGGACGAGTCCGCCTGAGCCCCGCATCGGCCGGAGAGAACGAGGTGGCTCCGACCCTCACGCGGACGAGGCCGTCGACTCGGGCCGGTCGTCCCGCTCGACGTCGCCGTCGACGGGGTCGCGCCCGGGCATCACGGGGTCGCCGAACGCGTACACCGTGTTGTGCCCGGTGACCTCGACCGTGACGAAGTCGCCGACCTCGACCCCGCGCTCGGCGGCGTTCTGGACGATGATCTGTCGGTAGGCGCCGTCGCGGCACTTCACGGAGTCGCCGGTGCCCTCCTCGACGACGAGGGCCTCGAACGTCTCGCCGACCATCGACTCGTACGCCTCGCCGACGACCTCCATCTTCAGCTCGGACATCGCCTTCGAGCGCTCCTTCTTGACCGTCCCGCCGAGCCCCTTCATGTCGGCGGCGTCGGTGCCGGGGCGCTTCGAGAAGCGGGTGACGTTGATCTTCGCCGGGCGGACCTCGGCGAGGAGGTCCATCGACAGCTCGTGGTCGGCCTCGTCCTCGGTGGGGAAGCCGACGATGAAGTCCGTCGAGAGCGTCCAGTGGTCGAGCCGGTCGTCGAACGTCGCGACGATCTCGCGGAACTTCTCCACGCGGTGTTGCCGGCGCATGTCCTCGAGCACGTCGTCGGAGCCGGACTGGACCGGCGCGTGGATGAAGTCGTACAGCTCCTCGTTCGCGGCGAACACGTCCGCCAGCTCCTCGTGGATCCCGTGGATCCCGCCGGGGTTCGCCATCCCCAGCCGGACCCGGAAGTCGCCGTCGATGTCGCAGATCCGGTCGAGCAGCTCCGGGAGCTTCCGCTCGCCGTCGTCCCAGCCGTAGACGCCCGTGTCCTGGCCGGTGACGCGGATCTCCTTCGCGCCGGCGTGAACGAGGGCGCGGGCCTTCTCGACGTTCTCCTCGACCGACGGCGAGTCGACGCGGCCGGTGGCGAACTTGGTGATGCAGTACGAGCAGTTGCTCATACAGCCGCGCGCGATGGGGAGGATGCCGACGACGCCGTCGAGGACCGGCTCCGCGTCGGGCGTGACCGTCGGGCACTCCCCGTTGAGCACGTATTCGGGGACCTCGTCCCAGTGGAGGATCTCGGCGTCGACGTCCGCCTCGTCGAACAGGTCGCCCTGCGCGAGCGCCATACAGCCGGTGACGACGAGTTCGGCGGTCGTCTCGGCCAGCTCCTCCGCGCGCCGGAGCATGTTGCGCTCGGTCTTCTCGACGACGGTACAGGTGTTGAGGATGGCGACGTCCGCGTCGTCGGGGCCGTCGGCCGGTCGGTGCCCGCCGTCGCGGAGGGCACGCTCGATCTCCCGGCTCTCTCCCCGGTTCGAGCTACAGCCGTAGGTTTCGATGTGGTACGTCGCCATCGGAGTGCGCTCACTACCGGTCGCGGGGGCAAAAGCGCGACGGATCCGAGCGTCGGTTCGGCGGCGGTGCGGCGGTGCGGCGGCGGCGGTGCGGACCGGGCTCAGTCCTCGGCGACCGCGGCGGCCGGGGCGTCGGCCTCGGTGGCGGAGTCGGCGGTCGCCTCGGGCTCGTCGACGGGGTCGCGCTCCGCGGGCGGCACGGCCTGGTAGACCGAGCGGCGGGCGTCGCGGGGGCACAGCCCCTCCTCAACGAGGCCGACCTCGGTGAGCTTCTCGACCGCGAACCGGACGGTGCGCGTCGAGAGGCGCGTCTCCTCGGCGAGGCCGGTCTGGTCGAACCGGCCCTCCGCGTCGAGCACGTAGTAGACCAGCTTGGCGCTCGGCGGGAGCGGTTCGAGCAGCTCGCGGGTTCCTTCGTCCATACGTTACACACAGTGGCGATTCGCGCATAACCGTGGCCCGCCTGTGCGCCGGTGGCGCACGGCAACCGGGTTTTTATATAGTGGTTCCGCTCCGGAACTCGAAGCGGGCGCCGTCGTCGCCGTCGATCGAGAGCTCCCAGCCGTGTGCGGCCGCTATCTCGCGCACGATCGCGAGGCCGAACCCGGTCCCCCGCTCCGTGCTCGACCGGCCGTACTCCGTCGCCTCCTGCGGGTCGATCCCGAAGCCGGCCCCGTCGTCCGCGACGTAGAACCCGTCGGGGAGGGAGCCGACGGTCACGGTGAGTCCGTCGTCGCCATCGGTGTCGCTTTTCGAGCCGTGTTCCACACTGTTCGTGAACAGGTTCTCGAACAGCGTGCGGAGCCGCTCCGGGTCGGCCTCGGCCGTCGAAGCCGCCTCGGCCGCGTCGAGCGTCGCGTCACCCGTGTCGACCGTGCGCCACGCCCGTTCGGCCGCCTCCTTCAGCGGGACGGACTCGAGTTCGTCGACCGTCCGGCCCTGCCGCGCCAGCGCGAGCAGGTCGTCTATCAGCTGGCTCATCCGCTCGTGGGCGTCCTCGACCCGGTCGAGTTCGCCAAGGACCGCCTCGTCGTCGCTCAGCGATCGGGCTAGGTCGGTCCGGCCGGCGGCGACGTTGAGCGGGTTCCGAAGGTCGTGCGAGACCAGGCCGGCGAACTTCTCTAAGCGGTCTATCTCGCGCTGGAGCGCGGCGTCCCGGTCGCGGAGCTGTTCGGTCCGCTCGGCGTGATCGAGCGCGACGGTGACGTTCGCGGCGAGGACGCGCGCCAGCTGGAGGTCGCTCTCGTCGAAGAACCCCGGTTCGCGCGACCCGAGGGGCATGACCCCGTGCTCGCCGAGGGGCACGACGAGGAGGCTCCGGAGGTCGCCGTACCCGACCGCGGTGTCGACCGCGTCGAGGTCGTCGACGACGATCGGCTGGCCGGACTCGAACGCCTCCCAGATCCGGCCGTCGCCCGGCCCGAACGGGGGTCGGTCGCCGAAGGCCGCCGTCGCCTCCTCGCTTATCGCCGTCGGGAGGAGCACGTTCGCCTCCGGGTCGTACAGCCGGACGCCGCTGTTCGGAAACTCGAGGATGTCGATGGCGGCGCGCGCGGCCACCGCGGCGATCTCCTCGCGGTCGTCGCCGCCGAACATCTCGCGGGTCGTCGCGTGGAGCCGGCGCAGCGTCCGCTCGACGTGTTTCTGATCGTCGATGTCGGCGTAGACGCTGTAGATGACGGTCTCGTCCGACTGCTTGACGGGGATCACGTGGAGGATGAAGTCGCGCATCCCGTCGGGGGTCCGGCGGCGCACTTCGAGCCGCGAGGGCTCGCCGCGGTCGAGCACCGCTTGCCGGTCGGGCGTGTCGGCGTCGTCCGGAATGATCGCCTCGCGGACCTCCTCGTACCCGCTGTCGGCGCCGTACCCGAACGTGTCTTCGAACGCGTCGTTCGCGGCGTCGAGGCGGCGCTCGCCCTCCCCGAGCGCGACGGTGCGCACCGCGGGGAGCGGGAGGTCGTGGAACAGCGCCGTCAGTCGGTCGCGCTCCCGGCGGAGCGCGGTCTCCGTCTCGATCTGCTCGATGGCGTTGGCCGCGTGGGACGCGAGCAGCTCCGCGAACTCCACGTCGCGGTCGTCGAACGCGGCGTAGCCGTTCGAGACCGCCTGTAACACCCCGTGGGAACCGATCGGGACGCTGATCGCCGACCGGATGTCGTCGGCGACCGGGTCCGCGACGTCCGAGCCCTCCCGCCGGTCGGCCCCGCCGGCGGTCCGCCCCGGGGAGGCGGGGTCCTCCAGTTCGTCCGGGTCGGCGGGGTCGACGCTGAGATTGTCGACCACCATCGTCTCCTGCTCGGCGACCGTGGTCCCGACGACGCCCTCGCCGACGTCGAACGTCCGGACCTCGTCCTCGGTGACGCTGTCGGAGAGGACGGCGGGGACGACCCGGTCGCCGCGGCGGCGGGCGGTGACGCAGCGGTCGAACTCCAAGATGTCCTCGGCCGCGTCGACCGTGCGGTCGAACACCGTCGCCACGTCGGTCACGGACGCCAGTTCGGCCGCGAACTCGTGGATCGCCGTGACCTTCGCGTTCACGTCGCGGAGGTCGCGCTCCGCGCGCCGCCGGCCGAGCGCGTTCGCGACGCTGTTGGCGAGCATCTCGTAGCGGTCCTTGCCGGCGCCCTTCTGAAGGTAGTCGGTGACGCCGGCGGAGATGGCCTCGCTCGCTATCTCCTCGCTCCCCTTCCCCGTGAACAGCACGAACGGGAGGCCGGGGTCGACCTCGCGGACCGCCTCGAGGAACGCCAGTCCGTCCTTGCCCGGCATGTCGAAGTCGCTGACGACGCAGTCGACGCGCTCGCTTCGGACCACGTCGAGCGCGGCCTCGGGGGACATCCTGGTGACCGTCTCGACGCCGTCTAAGAGGCGCTCCACGTGCGTGGCGGCGAGGTCCGCCACGCCCGGCTCGTCGTCCACGAACAGGACGCGGCTGTCGGCGGCCGTCGGTCCCGACGCGCCCGTGGCGGCCGCGTCGGCGTCCGTCGCCGGGTCGTCGGGACCGGAATCCATGTACATGTGTTACCCCACCGGTAATTTTAGCTTTCGCTCCGGCTACCGCTCCTGAAAATCGGAGGATACCCGTCTCGAACGGAGAGAAACGAGGGAGAGAGGGTGGAGGCGTCCTTACAGGAAGTCCTCGACGTGGTCGGCGACCTCCTCGGGGGTGTCGCCGACGGGGACGCCCGCGTCGTTGAGCGCGTCGATCTTCGACTGCGCCGTGCCCGTCCCGGAGCCGGAGACGATGGCGCCGGCGTGGCCCATGCGCTTGCCCGGCGGAGCGGTGCGACCGGCGATGAAGCCGGCGACCGGCGTGTCCATGTGCTCGCCGATGAACTTCGCCGCCTGCTCCTCGTCCTCCCCGCCGATCTCGCCGCACATCACGACGGCGTCGGTGTCGGGGTCGGCCTCGAACGCCTCGAGGGCGTCGACGAAGGAGGTGCCGATGATCGGGTCGCCGCCGATGCCGATGGCGGTCGACTGGCCGAGCCCGCGCTCGGTGAGGTTGTCGACGACCTGGTAGGTGAGCGTGCCCGAGCGGGAGACGAGCCCGACGTTGCCCTCGGAGAAGATGTTTCCGGGGAGGATGCCGAGTTTCGCCTCGCCGGGCGTGATGATCCCCGGACAGTTCGGGCCGATGAGGCGGGTGTCGGTCTCGCCGAGGCGCTTGTTCACCTTCGCCATGTCCTGGGTCGGGATGCCCTCGGTGATCGCGACCGCGAGGTCGAGGTCGGTGTCGAGCGACTCGAAGACCGCGTCCGCGGCGAACGCGGGCGGCACGAAGATCACGGAGGCGTCCGCGTCCTCGGCCTCGACGGCCTCGTCCACGGTGTCGTAAACCGGGACGCCGTGGACCTCCTGGCCGCCCTTGCCGGGCACCGCGCCGGCGACGACGTTGGTGCCGTACTCGATCATCTGTCCGGCGTGGAACTTGCCCTCCCCGCCGGTGATCCCCTGGACCACCACTCTGGTGTCGTCGTCGACGAAAATGCTCATTGGGTCACCTCCTCGGCGTTCGCGACAGCGCGCTGGACCGCGTCCTCCAGCGTCTTCTCGACCTCGACGAGGTCGGTGTTCAGAATCTCCATCCCCTCCTCGGCGTTCGTCCCGGCGAGCCGGACGACCACCTTCTTCGGGATCTCGTCGAACTGTTCGAGGGCCTCGTTGATCCCCTTCGCGACCTCGTCGCCGCGGGTGATCCCGCCGAAGATGTTGAACACGACCGCGTCGACGTTGTCGTCGGAGAACACCATGTCGAGCGCGTTCGCGACGCGCTCGGCCTTGGCGCCGCCGCCGATGTCGAGGAAGTTGGCGGGCGCGCCGCCGTAGTAGTCGACCAGGTCGAGTGTCGTCATCACGAGTCCGGCGCCGTTACCGATGATCCCGACGTTTCCGGAGAGGCGGACGTAGTCGAAGCCGTACTCGCCGGCCTTGCGTTCGAGGTCGTCCTCGTAGGACTCCTCGGCCATGTCGGCGAGGTCGGGCTGGCGGAACAGCGCGTCCTCGTCGATGTTCATCACGGCGTCGGCCGCGATCACGTCGCGGTCGCTCGTGATCATGACGGGGTTGACCTCGATCTCGGAGGCGTCGTTCTCCTCGTAGAGCTCGTACAGCGTCGAGAGGATCGACGCCACGTCGAGCGCCACGTCGGCGTCGACGCCGGCCTCGTAGACGACCTTCCGGGCCTGGTAGGGGTGGAGCCCGAACGCGGGGTCGACGTGCTCGCGCGCGATGGCGTCGGGGTTCTCCTCGGCGACCTCCTCGATGTTGACGCCGCCCTCGGTCGACACCATCAGGACCGGCTTGCCCTCGCCGCGGTCCATCGTGACGCCGACGTACAGCTCGTCGACGAAGTCGACGCCCGCCTCGACGAGGACCCGGTCGACCGTGTACCCCTTGAGGTCCATCCCGAGGATCTCGTCGGCGTACTGCTCGGCCTCCTCGCGGTCGGTCGCGATCTTGATCCCGCCGGCCTTGCCGCGGCCGCCCACGTGGACCTGCGCCTTGATCGCGGCCGGGTAGCCGATCTCGTCGACGGCGTCGAGCGCGTCCTCGACGCTCGTCGCGAGCCGGGAGTCCGGAACCGGGATCCCGGCGTCCGCGAAGAGAGACTTCGCTTGATACTCGTGAAGTTTCATCCGTGTGGGATCGGTACCGACACCGGCTTAAATGGTTCCGATTCGGCGCGAACCGCGGCGACCGCGGGACCGAGCGGACCGGTCGCGGCGGGGTCGGCGGACGACGCGCCTTTTTGCCTCGCGGGCGCCTGCGGTCCGCATGGACCCGGCCGAGTTCCTCGACGGCGGCGCGGTCAGCGTGTCGGACGAGACGTACGCGGTCTGCCGGACCGACCGGGGACACCCGGACGCGTTCGCGACGGTCCGCGCGGACGGCGAGACGACGGTCGTCATTGAAGAGGACGATGTCGACGCGGTCGACGCCGCTGCGGTCGAGCCCGGCTGGAGGCGCCTGACCTTCGAGATGGAGCTCCCCTTCGAGCTCGTCGGGTTCCTCGCGGCGGTCGCGACGGCGCTCGCCGAGGTCGACGTCTCGGTGTTCGTCGTCTCGTCGTACGCGACGGACCACGTGTTCGTCGGAGACGAGGACCTGCCGGCCGCCGTGCGGCGGCTGGAGGCCCTGGGCTGCGAAATCGTCGACTGACGGGGAGGAAACGGAGGGGCCTCTCGGGGGACGCTCGACCCGGTCAGTCCTCGTCGCCGAGGATGACGCGGTGGGTCATCGCCTCGGGGTCGAGGACCTCGTCGGCCTCCTCCTCGGTGAGGTAGCCGGCCTCGACGGCGGCCTCGCGGACGCTCTTGCCCTCCTTCAGGGCCGTCTTCGCGACCTTACTGGCCTTGTCGTAGCCGATCGCGGGGTTGAGCGCCGTCGCCAGCGCCATCGACTGCTCGACGCGCTCGCGGGCGAACTCCTCGTTGGCCTCCAGCTTCCCGACGAAGCGCTCGCCGAACGTCTCGGCGACGTTCGAAAGCAGCTCCGCGGATTCGAGGAAGTTGTGCGCGATGACGGGCTTGTAGAGGTTCAAGTCGATCTCGCCGCGCGCGGCGCCCGCGGAGACGGCGGCGTCGTTGCCGACGACCTGCTTGTGAACCTGGTTGACCGACTCGGCGACGACCGGGTTGATCTTCCCGGGCATGATCGAGGAGCCGGGCTGGTTCTCGGGCTGCTCGATCTCGCCCAGGCCGTTCCGCGGCCCGGAGGCGAGGAGCCGGAGGTCGTTGGCCATCTTGTTGAGGCTGCCGGCGATCGTCTTGAGCGCGCCGTGACCCTCCGCCATCGCGTCGTGGGCCGCCTGCGCCTCGAAGTGGTTCGCGGCCTCGCGGAACTCGGTCCCGGTCTCGTCGGAGATGTACTCCGCGGCGAGCTCCGGGAAGTCGGGGTGGGTGTTGAGCCCGGTGCCGACCGCCGTGCCGCCGAGGGCGAGCTCGCGGAGGTTCGACTGGACGCCCTCGGCGCGCTCGATGCCCTTCGCGACCTGCGTGCGGTAGCCGCCGAACTCCTGCCCGAGCCGGATCGGGGTGGCGTCCTGGAGGTGCGTCCGGCCGGTCTTGACGACGCCGTCGAACTCGGCCTCCTTCGACTCCAGCTCGGCGTGGAGCGTCTCCAGCGCCGGAACGAGGTCCTTCTCGACCGCCTCCAGGGCGGCGACGTGCATCGCCGTGGGGATCACGTCGTTCGACGACTGGCCGTAGTTGACGTGGTCGTTGGGGTGGACGACGCGGTCGCCGATCTCCGCGCCCGCGATCTCTGCGGCGCGGTTGGCGATCACCTCGTTGGCGTTCATGTTCGAGGAGGTGCCCGAGCCGGTCTGGAACACGTCGACCGGGAACTGGTCGTCGTGCTCGCCCGCGATCACCTCGTCGGCGGCGGCGACGATCGCCTCCGCGGTGTCGTCCTCGATGAGCCCGAGGTCGCGGTTGGCCTGCGCGGCCGCCTTCTTCACGACGCCGAGCGCGCGGATGAACCGTCGGCTCATGCCGATTCCCGAGACGGGGAAGTTCTCGACGGCGCGCTGGGTCTGTGCGCCCCAGTAGGCGTCCGCCGGCACCTGCATCTCGCCGAGGCTGTCCTCTTCCGTGCGGTAGTCGTCACCCATGCGCCGACCTTCCCGCGAGACGCTGTAAAAGGTACTGGAAGCCGGCAGCGCGCGGTATCGTGCGGGCTGCTACCGAGACAATTGCTACCGAGACACGGTGACGGAGCGAGGCGTTAACCCGAGCGAAAACGGCCGAAAATCGGCGCAAACGCTTCCGGCTTATATGTCGGTCCGTCCGCAACCGCCGGGCGCACATGAGCTCGAACGACTCAGCGATCGGAACGGCGCTCGACCGCGACACGGTCCGGTCGACGAGCAGGCTCCTGATCGGGGCGCTGGCGATAGTCGGCGTCCTCGCGGTCGTCACCCTGCTGCCCGGGGTCGACCGGCTCGTCCCGTTCGCGCCCGTGACGTTCGCCGCGGTCGCGACGGGGGCCGTCTCGCTCGCGGTCGCGGGCATCCTCCTGTACGCGGCGCCGAAGTTCGCGCTGCTGACGCGGCTGGCGCTGGGCGAACCGGAGTCGGAAGGTGACGCCCGGTCCGACCGGATCGTCGAGAACGCGGGCGGCGTCGTCCACTGGCTCGTCGTCTTCGGGGCCGTCCTCGTCGCGTACCGCGGGCTCGCGGGCGTCGCGGTCCCCGTCCTGGACGGCGCCGCGTGGGCGTACGACGCCGCGTTCCTGTTCGTCGCGCTCGTCCCCGTGGTGTTCCTCGTCGCCCGCCTGACGGTCACGGTCGACCCGCTGGCCGAACTGGTCGCCGACCGCGTCGCGGGGGAGGCGGACGCCGACGCCGAGTCGGGCGCGTCGGACGCGGCGTCGACCCCGACGACGGGCGGCGACGACGCGGAGGGCGGCGACGGCGGTCAGTAGGCGATGAGGACGACGGCGAGGACCGCGGCGCCGATGCCGGCGACGTCGCTGAGCGCCAGCGACTCGCCGAGTACGACGACCCCGAGGACCGCCGCGACGACGAAGTACAGCGCGGTGACCGTGGTCGCGATCCCCGCGGCGCCGGCCTGGAGCGCGGCGTAGTACGCGACCGCACCGACGCCGGAGGCGACGCCGGCGAGCGCCGCGATGCCCAGCGCGGTCGGGTCATTCCCCAGGACGGTCGACCCGCGGTAGAGGACGTACAGGGAGGCGACGCCGATCCCGACGGCGTAAGAGACGATCATCGCCGCCTCCGGCGCCATCGACCGCGTGGCGACGTCCGCGAGCACCGCCCAGCACCCCCACGCGACGGCGCCGATGAGGGCGAGGCCGACGACGGCGTTCACGGGTCCGCCCTCACTCGCTCCCGGCCGGGAGCAGCCCGGCCTCGGTGAGCTCGTCGTCGAGGGTCCCGTCGCCGTGTTCCGCGTACGCCTCGGGGGTGTACGTCTTGATCTCCAGGGCGTGGACGGACCGGGTCATGTGGTCGCCGACCGCGTCGTACACCAGCTGGTGCTGGTCGACGAGCGACTCGCCCTCGAAGGCGGGCGAGACGACGACGGCCGCGAAGTGGGCGTCCTCGTCCTCGTCGTCGTGGACCCGGGGCGCGGTCACGCTGGCGACCGCGTCCGGGAGGTGCTCCTCGATGAGGTCCGCGACGTCGTCGGGTGCGATGGTCATGGTCCCGCTCTGACGCGAACGGGCAAAAGTCGACCGGCCCGGTCCGACTACATCTGGGGCGAGAGAACGGCGTCGGGGCGGCGTCGGTCCCGGTCGAGGCGTCAGGCCCGGTCGAGCCTGGAGAGCCCGTGCCAGATGGCGTCCACGAGTCGCGTCTCGGGGTCGCCGCCGTCGTCGGCGGCCGCCCAGCCGCGCGAGACCGCGTCCTCCAGCACCGCGAGCGAGTGGTTCTCGAAGTTGTTCATGCCGCGGAACGACTCCAGGGCCTCGCGGGCGTCGTCGCCGAACTCCGCGCTCGGCTCGCCGTCGTAGAAGCCGAGGTCGGCGAGCGCCGACTGGACCGCGACCGCGGTCTCCCCGGAGAGCTCGCGGGTCTCGTCGGGGGCCTCGCGTTCGAGGAGGGTCACGTCGTATATCTTGAACACGCGCTCCAACTCGTCGATCGGTCGCTCGTGGTCGTCGACGCGCACGTCGACCCAGCGGTCGTTCTTCCCGTCGTAGCCCCCCTCGGGCTTGGCGACGTACAGCGCCGCGGACTGCTCGCCGCGCTTGTCGCCGCCGGCCTCGTTGCCCGCGTGGAGCGCGGCGATGAGCCGCTCCGGGAGGCCGCCGTCGGTCTCCTCGAACGCCTCCGCCATCGCGTCGAGGGTGTCGGCGTTCTCTAAGATGTTCCCCTGGACCGTGTAGTGGTCGCCCTGCCGGTCGCCGGCGTGGTCGTGACACTCGTCGCCGGTGAACGCGGCGGGCTCGTCGTCGGGGTCGACGCCGACGACGCCGACCTGTCGCGAGGGCGCCTCGTCGTCGGCGGCCGTGAGCCGGTCGATCGCTTCGGCCGGAGTGCGGCCCTCGCGGAGGAGGTCGAGCCCGTCGGGGCCGTAGGCGACGTTCGCGAAGCTCTGGGTGGCCACCGCGCCAGCGTCCGCGCTGACGAACGGGACGACGGCGCCGACGCCGACGAACTTCGACTGGACCGCGACGCCGACCGCGTCGGTCTCGGGGTCGCGGGCGGCGATCGAGAAGGTCGAGGGTCGAGGTGACATGCGGGACCGATCGACGGGCGCCGCCAGCATAAATCCGCCCGCCGCGCGGCAGGGTGCGACTGCGGCCGCCCCGATCGACCTCACTCCGCCGGTTCGGCCCCGCTCACCGGCGCGGCCCCGGTCACGCGGATCCGGTCGGCCTCCACGTCCTCGTAGGTCGCGCCCCACCCGCCGACGGTCCAGCGCGTTTCGCCGTCGTCGACGACCATGGAGGCGGTGCCCGTCAGCGCCATCACCGTGGGGGCGCTGTCCGCGTCTCCGTCGGCGTCAGAGAGGTGCTCGGCCTCGACGACCTCGCCGGAGAGGGTCACCGACCGGTCGCCGTCGGTCTCGCGCCCCTCGACCTCGACGTGGAGCGGCTCGTCGCCGCGGATCCGGTCGCGGTTCTCCAGCAGGAACTGCCGAATGTCGGCGTACCGCTTCGGGCCCGCCTCGTCGGCCTCGTACGCCACGGGCGAGGGGAGCCACATGAACAGCAGGGAGTGCCAGAAGAAGACGTAGGTGAACGAGCGGTTGCGGAGGATCAGCCCGTAGTCCTCGACCGCCGCGGGGTTGGGCGCGAACGCCGTGCGCCGGAGGTCGGAGGTGAGGACGAACGGGGCGGGCCGGGAGAGCCGGTGGGCGACGGTCACGGCGCCCTCGTAGTCGCCGTCGTCGAGCGGCTCGTCCCCGTCGCGGGCGAGGATCGTGACGTTGACCGTGACGCCGCGGTCGCGGGCGTCGGAGAGGTCGCCCCGGAGCGCCTCGAACTGGTCGCGGGTGAGCGTCGCGTGGACCTGCGTGTCGGCGTCGCGGACGAACGTGCGGGCCGCCTCCAGCACCGTGTCGAACCGCTTGACGATGCTGACCGTCTGGGTGTCGAGGGTCGGTCGCTCGTAGCGCTCCTCGATCTCCTCGGCCGCCGACTCGAACGCGCTCGCCCGGTCCGTGAGCCCGGCGACGATGGTCTCGGGGTCTGTCGCGCGCGCCTGGAACGTCTCCTGTTCGTACAGCTCCACGTACCCGAGGTCGTCGAGGTCGCGGAGCACGTCGTAGATCCGCGCGTCCGGCACGTCGCTGGCCTGCGCGACCTCGGTCGCGGACGCGGTGCCCAGCTCCAGCAGCGTGACGTACGCGTTCGCCTGATAATAAGAGAGATCGGCGGCCTGGAGCGTCTCCAGGAGTTCCTCGGTGTCCATGACGATCAATTAACTACTTCGGTGTATAAAAATCACCGAGTCCGAGACGCACGGGCCGCGAGGCCCCAGCGCCGACGCCCGACCGGCGGCGAGCCGCTCACGCCACGTCGGGGTACGGGACGGGGCCGTCGAGGAGGGGGTCGTCGGTCGCCTCCATCCACGACTCCAGCTCGTCGCGAAGCCGGTCGAGGGCGTCGGCGTGGTCGGGGTCCGGGTCGCTCGCCTCGGCCGCCGCCTCGAACGGCTTCTTGTCCGACGCGAGGTTCTCCGACTCCGCGGGGTCGGCTTCGAGGTCGTACAGCTCCTCCGTCGGGCGCTGCGGGACGTGGAACTCCTCGTGGACCTCGCGTCCCGAGGCCGTCGGCGCCACGTCCATCGGGACGAACACCCGCGGGAGCACGGAGAAGTTGCGGACGTACTTGTACCGCTCCGTCCGGACGACGCGGATCGGGTTGTACCGGTCGTGCCACGTCATCTCGGCGAAGACGCGGTCCCGGCCGTCGTGCGACTCTCCGCGGAGCAGCGGCGCGAACGACTCGCCGGAGACGTCCGTCGGCGGGTCGACGCCGAGCAGGTCCAGCATCGTCGGCGCGAAGTCGACGTTGGTGACGAGCGCGTCGTGGACCGCGCCGCCCTCGACGACGCCCGGCTGGTGGACGAGGAGCGCGGTCTCGATGCCGGGGTCGTAACAGGTGCCCTTCGCCCGCGGCATCGCGAGCCCGTGGTCCGTCGTGAAGACGAACACCGTCTCCTCGGCCAGCCCGTGGTCGGCGAGCGACTCGCGGTACCGCCCCACCGCGGGATCGAGCACCTCCGAGATCACCGAGCGGAGGTCGGCGACGTCCTCGCGGACGCCGGGCGCGTCCGGGAGGTACGGGAAGTCGTCGAGCGGGACCTCGTCGGGGTCGTACGCGTCGTACGTCTCGTCGGAGAGGTACTCCCGGCGGAAGGGGCGGTGCGGCTCCTCGATGCCGACGGAGACGAAGAAGGGCTCGTCGGCGTCCGCGCGCTCGGCGAGGAAGTCGTCGACGACATCGACGAGCCCGAGGGCGCGCTTGGTCCCGCTGTCGACGTACTCGTAGCCGAGCCGCTCGGGGTCGTCCGGGACCTCGTGCTGGAAGCCGAGCAGCGCCGTCTCGTAGCCCGCCTTTCGGAGGCGCTTCGGCAGCGTCTCCCACTCGTCGCCGAGCGCCCAGCCCATGTGCGCGAGCCCCATGACGCCGTTCTCGTGGGGGTAGTAGCCCGTCATCATGCTGGACCGGCTCGGCGAGCACTGCGGGGCCGAACAGAAGCTGTTCGCCAGCCGCGCGCCGTCGGCCGCGATCCGGTCGATGTTCGGCGTGTCGACGTCGGCCCCGTAGCAGCCGAGGTGTTGCCCCAGGTCGTGACAGTGAACGAGGACGAGATTCAGGCGGTTCGACGCGGCGGAAGCGGGGTCGGCTCCGTCCGTCATATCCCCCACTACCCCGCGATACGCCCATAAATAGCCGTGATCGCGTTCCGGGCCCGTTCAATTTCGGTTAGTAACTATACCGGTAATTAATAAGCAAATTTGAAGTAAGTGGGACCAAAGAATCCGGACGACATGTCCGATGATCGATCCTGTACTACGCGGCGGGACGTACTGAAGACGACCGGCACCGCGTCGGTGCTCGGGAGCGTTGCGCTCGCGGGCTGTTCGGGCGGTGGTGGCGGCGGCGACGGCGGCGACGGCTCCGACGGGTCGGACGGCTCCGACGGGGGCGACGGCGGGAGCGGGAGCGGCCTCGAGATCACGGGCGTCTGGTCGGGCGGCGAGCAGGAGTCGTTCAGCAAGGTGATGAGCTTCGTGGAGGAGGACACCGGGATGAGCATGGAGTACTTCCCGCGCGACACCGACAGCCTGCTCACCGGGACCCTCATGGACTACGAGTCCGGCGTCGCCTCCGCGGACATCGTCGTGATGCCCTCGCCGGCGCGGATCATCTCCGACGCGCAGAACGGCCACCTGGCGCCGGTCGGCGACGCCTGGAACGCGGACGACTTCGCGGTCGACCCCTCGCGGGTCACCGTCGACGGCGACGTGTACGCCGCGCCGTTCAAGATGGACCTCAAGCCGGGCTTCTGGTACCGGAAGTCGTTCTTCGAGGAGCACGGCCTCTCCGAGCCCGAGAGCTGGGACGAGTTCATGACGCTGCTCGACGACATCGCCGCCATCGACGGCGTCGACGCGCCCATCGCCTCCGGGAACGGCACCGGGTGGCCGCTCAGCGACATCACCGAGGGCTTCTTCATGCGGCAGGAGGACGGCGCCTCCCTCCAGCAGGGGCTCATCAGCGGAGACGCCTCCTTCACGGACGACCGGGTCGCGGCGGCGTTCGACGAGATCAAGATGCTCCACGACGAGGGGTACTTCAGTCAGACCCGCGACTTCGGCGTCCAGTACGAGTACTTCTGGGACAACAGCCTCCCGCTGTACTTCATGGGCTCGTTCACGCCGGCGCAGGACGCGGTCGAGGACCCCTCGGACCTCGGCGTGTTCCGGCTGCCCGGCGTCGACGGCATCTCCTCGTCGGTCAACTGGTTCACGGTACCGAAGTACTCGGACAACGTCGACGCCGCGCGCGACGCGCTGAGCTCGTTCGTCTCCGCCGAGGGCCAGCAGGTCTGGGTCGAGGAGGGCGGGTTCATCGCGTCCAACACGCAGGTCCCGGACGACGCCTACGAGATCCAGGTGATGGCGAACCTGCCCGACCTCGCCGACGAGGTGACGGTCGTGCCGGACCTCGACGACGCGCTCGGGAACCCGTTCCAGCAGGAGTTCTGGTCGGTCCTCAAGGGCCTGTGGGCCACGCCCGACACGCCGACCGAAGACATCGTCGGGCCGCTCGACGACGCCCACGAGGAGACCCTTAGCAACTGACGATGGAGTCGCCCTCGACCGCGGACGACCGAGGCGACCGGCGCGGGTCGCTGGCGCGGATGTTCGACCCCGAGGAGCTCCGCCGACGGAACCTCGTCTCGCTCGGCATGGACGTGCTCATCCTCGCGACGACCGGCCTCCTCGCGATCCTGTTCACGATGGGCCTCTGGCCGGCGGTCATCGGCGCGGTCCCGATGGCTGCGCTGCTGTACTTCGGCTGGGCCTCCTCGAAGGCCTTCTTCGTCGCGCAGGCGCTCGCCGTCGCGGTCGCGCTGCTCGGCACCGTGACCGGCGTGCTGCCGTACTGAAGCGCCCCCGCCTCGCGGCCGGCGCGTCTCGACGCGGACTCGGGTCGCCGCCGGGGCGACCGTATTTCTCGACCGTTCGTCAGAAGAGCGCCTCGCTCTCGTCGAGGACGCGCGCCGGGCCGCCGACCTCCCAGACGTCGGTGTCGATCCCGACCTCCGCGATCCGGCTCTCCACCTCGTCGGCGTGGTCCGCGGGCGTGTTGACGTACACCGACGCGCCGGTGTCCGTCGAGAAGTAGACGGGGACGCCCGACTCGCGCAGCTCGCGGACCGCGTTGAACACGGCGATCGTCTCGGGCTGCCAGTACACCCACCCCGCGGGGCCGGTCATCGTCGTGGCCGTCAGCGAGAGCGAGTCGTGCTCGGCGGTCTCGAAGATCCGCTCGAAGGAGCCAGCGCGGAGCGCGTCGGTCATCTCGACGAGCTGGTCCTGGACGTGCGCGGTCCGCGCCTGCATCATGTGGCTCGCGGCGGCCTCGCGGTGCGCCTCCTCCGTCTCCTTGTACGCGGGGACGTGGGCGGCGACGATCCGGAGGTCCTCCTCGGGGTCGAAGCCGTCGTCGCTCACGCCCACGTCGAGCCGGTGCGAGCGGCAGTCCTCGTCGTTGAGCCCGGCGTCGAGCCGCGAGTACGCGCCCGTCACCGAGCGCGCCGCCGAGGAGGAGCCGCGGCGGGCGACCGTCGAGACCTCGGGGAGCGTCATGTCGAGCCCGGCGGCCTCGGTCAGGGCGAGCGCGGCGGCCGCGAACCCGGACGACGAGGAGCCGAAGCCGATGTTCGACGGGAAGGAGTTCTCGCTCTCCAGCCGGACCGCGGCGTCGACCCCGGCCAGGTCGCGGACGTGGTCGACGACCATGTCGATGCGCTCGGCGGCGCGCCCGTCGACCGCCTCGCCGCCGATGACGTAGGTGTCCTCGCTCGCGTCGGGCTGCCACTCGACGGTGGTGGTCGTCGCGGTCGGGGCGGTACAGAGGCTGATGCTGTCGTGGTACGGGAGCCGCAGTTCCTCGTCGCGCATCCCGTGGTACTTGACGAGCCCCTGGATCGGGTGGGCTCGCGCGGTGGCCTTGCCGGTCATACCTCGGGAAGCGTCCGGCGGGGGATTAGTCGTTGCGATGGTCGCGTCGGAGCGTCGCCGCCCGCGTCTTTCGTCCCCGCGACGGCGACGAGATAGAGGGAACCCTTTTTGACGGGGCGGCGGGTACTCGGCGCCATGACCGAGTACACCGTCGAGTTCGTCGGCACCGGCGAGACGATCGAGGTGGCCGACACGGAGACGATCCTCAGCGCGTGCTTCGACGAGGGGATCGCTCAGGAGTACTCCTGCCGCGTCGGGATGTGTCTCGCCTGCTCGGCGGAGATCGTCGAGGGCGAGGTGACCCAGCCCGCGGCCCGCGGCCTCACCGACGAGGAGGCCGAGGAGTACGCGCTCACCTGTATGGCCCGCCCGCAGTCGGACCTGAAGCTCGACCGCGGGAAGTACCCGCCGAGCATCGAGGACGACGCGGCGACCGCCGCGGGAGAGGGCGACGGCGCGGCCGCGGACGACGACTGAGCCGGCTCGGCGGCGCCGGTCGCCGTCCGGTGATCGGTCCGCTACTTGTCGGTCAGCTACTCGTCGACGCGCTCGAAGCGGTGTCGCACCACGTCCGCGTCGTCGTCCCACTCGAAGCTGCCGCCGTGCGCGCGGACCATCCGCTCTTTGTACGCCTCAAGCGAGGGCGACCCCTCGCGCTTCGCGTCTTCGTCGGTCATGTCGCCGAGCGTGCGCTCGGTGACCTCCGTGAGTTCGAACGTCGCGCCGTCGACCTCGAAGGTGTCGCCCTCGTCGCCGTAGCGGTTCCCGCGGTGGAGCTGCGTCACGTCGCCGTCGAGCGCGCTCTGCTTCACGCGGTCGTTCGGCAGCAGGTCGGCCGGGTCGTTCTCGGACATGCGGATCGGTTCGGGCCGCGGCGGCTTATGATCGGCGGCGGTCGGCGCTCGACCCGCTCTCCGGGCCCGTGCGATCGGGGCGGCGTTACGGATATCGAAACGGTCGTCTCGGCGGTGCCCACGTCCGTGAATACCCGCGCTGCGGCCGGAGCCGAGGGATTCAAGATACTGCCGAGTCCCATCTCAGACGATGCGACAGGACCACCTCATCACCGCGACCCAGCTCTCGCGGGATGACATCGAGGCCGTGCTCGACCGGGCCCGAGCGGTCGCCGACGACCCCGCCGCCTACGCGGACCGGCACGCCGGTCGCGTGCTCGCGCTCTGCTTCTTCGAGCCCAGCACGCGGACGCGGATGAGCTTCGACAGCGCGGCGAAGCGCCTCGGGATGAACACCATCGACATGGGCGACGTCGACTCCTCGTCCGTCTCGAAGGGCGAGTCGCTGTCCGACACCGTCCGCGTCATCGAGGGGTACGCGGACGCACTCGTCCTGCGCCACCCCAGCGAGGGCGCCGCGACGCTGGCCGGCGAGCGCGTGGACGTGCCCGTCGTCAACGCCGGCGACGGCGCGGGTCAGCACCCCTCCCAGACGCTGCTCGATCTCCACACGATCCGCGAGGACCACGGGCTCGACGACCTCACCATCGGGATCATGGGCGACCTGAAGTACGGGCG
Source organism: Halorubrum sp. Atlit-8R (assembly GCF_003666025.1). Lineage (NCBI taxonomy): Archaea > Methanobacteriati > Methanobacteriota > Halobacteria > Halobacteriales > Haloferacaceae > Halorubrum > Halorubrum sp. Atlit-8R. The sequence continues at coordinate 149,716 of NZ_QPLV01000006.1, read as the reverse complement.
GACGGTCCACTCGCTGGCGGCCGCGCTCACCGAGTTCGACGCCAACCAGCACTTCATCAGCCCCGAGTCGCTGCGGCTCCCGCGGTCGGTCCGGTTCGACCTCCACGAGACTGGCGCGCAGATCCGCGAGCACGAGGACTTAGCGCCCGTCCTCGACGAGCTGGACGTGCTGTACGTCACTCGGATCCAGAAGGAGCGGTTCCCGGACGAGAACGAGTACCACCGCGTCGCCGGCGAGTATCAGATCGACGCCGAGACGCTCGACGCGGCCGACGACGACCTCACCGTCATGCACCCGCTCCCGCGCGTCGACGAGATCGCGCCCGACGTCGACGAGACCGAGCACGCGCGCTACTTCGAGCAGGCGCACAACGGCATTCCCGTGCGGATGGCGCTGCTCGACACCCTCTTAGAGAACGCGAACCATGACGGTGACGAAGGACTGGAGGTGGACCGATGAGCGAGCACGAGCTCCGCGTCTCGAAGATCCGCGACGGCACCGTCATCGACCACGTCGAGGCCGGGCAGGCGCTGAACGTCCTCGCCATCCTCGGCATCGACGGCGCCGAGGGGTTCGGCGTCTCCGTCGGGATGAACGTTCCCTCCGACCGGCTCGGCCGCAAGGACATCGTGAAGGTCGAAGACCGGGAGCTGTCGCAGTCCGAGGTCGACGTCCTCTCGCTCATCGCGCCGGAGGCGACGATCAACATCGTCCGCGACTTCGAGGTGGTCGAGAAGAACCGCGTCACCCGTCCCGACGGCGTGACCGGGGTGCTCTCCTGTCCGAACCGCAACTGTATCACGAACGCCGGCGAACCGGTCGAGACGCGCTTCGACGTGGTCGCCGACGGCGTGCGCTGCGACTACTGCGCGACGATCCTGCGGTCCGACATCGCCGAGCACATCGACGTCTGAGACGCCGACGGGGGGTCGGCGTGCGGCCGTCTCTCACGCGCGCCCTCCGGTAAGTTTTAGCGCCCGCCGCACGAATCGTGTGACATGAGCAAGAAAGCCAAGCTCGTCCTCGTGCTGTCGCTCGTCGCGCTCGCGTACTTCCTCTTCGCCGGCGACAAGCAGCCCGTCGAAGTCGAGTAACGCCGCGGCGCCGCGCCCGCGCCCTCCGCGGACCGCATCGCCCCCGAACCGCACCGCTCGGCGGTCCGCCTCGCGCGTCGGCCGCCTCCCCGGCCGACCGCAGCGAGACCGTCCGTTTTTACCGACCAGCCACGTAGCCGCGGCCATGTACGGGGTCGTCACGCGCAACGCCGACGAGGTCGAGATGGAGCCATTCGACCTCGGGTTCTACGAGGTCAAAGACGTCACGGGCCGGGCGGCCGAGCCGCTGCCGAACGCCGTGAACATGGTGTCGTGTTTCGGCGACAACGCCGCCGCGAGCGAGAACGAGGACCTCGTCCCGGTGGACGAGCGCGGCGAGCCGGCGACCCGCGACCGCGAGTACTTCGACTGGGCGTACATCTGCCCAACGCACCCCGAGTACCGCGAGGGGCTGTTCGAAATAATCGCGGACTGCGCGGACGCGAACGGGGACGTGCGCCTCGACGACGTCGGGTTCCCCCGCGAGGGGTTCTGTCACTGCGACCGCTGCGAGCGCCTGTTCGCCGAGAGCGACCGCGACGACTTCGCCGACTGGCGCGCCGACGTGATCACCGAGTTCGTCGCCGAGGCGGCCGACCTCGTCCCCGGGCGGCTCCTGCTCACGCTGTACCCCGACCCCTACCCCGATCACCTCTACGAGCGCGCCGGCCTCGACCTCGACCGGCTCGCCGACCACGTCGACGAGTTCGTCGTCCCGCTGTACGACACCGAGTACGCGACGACCTACTGGCTGGAGACCATCGCCCGGGGGTTCCGCTCGCGGCTCGGCGGCGACTACGACCTCCACGGCGCGCCGCCGGAGACGCCGTTCTCGCTGGAGCTGTACGCCGTCGAGGTCGACGTCGACGACCTGATCCACGCCGCCGAGGTGGCCGAGACGTACGCGAAGGACGTGTTCTTCGGCTACGACGCGAACAACGCCGCCGCCGCGCTCCGACGGAAGGACGCCGACTCGCGCGACGGCGAGGTCCACCGGCCCGACTGACGGGGCGCGCCGGTCCGTCCGTCGCGGTCACGTAAGCGTGGGTTTAACTGCGCCCGCGGTCGACGGCTACTCGACCGGCCGCCGGCGTGCGACACATCCGGTCGTCTCGCGTTCGCGCGAGGCGGTCGCCTTTCAACGTCCGCGCCGTAGCGGCGGTCGCCCTACACCGCCGAGCCGCCGGCTCGTCGCTCGGACGGCCTCACCGGTCGACCTCGCCCATGATCGTGTCTAAGCTCCCCAGCGACGCGATCAGGTCCGGGATCGATTCGCCCTCGGCCATCTCGGGGAGCGCCTGGAGGTTCGAGAACGACGGGCCGCGGATCTTGAACCGGGCGGGCTCGTCCGTCCCGTCGGCGCGGATGTAGATCCCGAGTTCCCCCTTCGCGGCCTCGACCGCGCGGTAGACCTCCGTGTCGTCGTCCGGGCGGATCGTCCGCGGGACGTTCGCCTGGACGGTCCGTTCGCCCTCGGGCCAGTCTTCGAGCAGGTCGACGCACTGCTCGACGATCTTCGCGGACTCCTCGACCTCTCGCATCCGGACGAGCAGGCGGCTGTAGTTGTCGCAGCCGTCCTCGGTCACCACGTCCCAGTCGAGTTCGTCGTAGTAGCCGTACGGGTCGTCGCGGCGCAGGTCGTAGTCGACGCCCGAGCCCCGGAGGACTGGCCCGGTCGTCCCGTACTCCTTCGCGACCTCGGGCGGGAGCGTCCCGGTGTCGACCGTGCGGAGCTGGAGAATCTCGTTCCGCGTCAGGAGGTCGTGGTACTCCTCGATGCGGCGCGGGAGCCCGTCGAGGTACTCGCGGACGCCCCGGAGGAACTCCTCGCGGGGCTCGGGGAGGTCCCACGCGACGCCGCCGAGCCGGAAGTAGTTGAACATCAGCCGCTGGCCCGTCAGATCTTCGAGGATGTCTTGGACGCGCTCGCGCTCCTGAATGGCGTACATGAACGTCGCCGTGAAGTCGCCGATCACGTCGAGCGCGTACGCCCCCATCGCCAGCATGTGCGAGAGGACGCGACTGAGCTCCGCGGCCATGGTGCGGATCACCAGCGCGTACTCGGGCACCTCGATGTCCGCGAGGTCCTCGGCGACGCGCGCGTAGGCCCACTCGTTGAGCAGGCCGCCGCCGCCCCAGTCCCAGCGGTCCGGGTACGGCATGATCTGGTGGCGGTACGTGCCGGACTGCGCCATCTGTTCCTCACAGCGGTGGATGTAGCCGATGTCCGGCTCCACGCCGACCACGTCCTCGCCGTCCAGCGTCACCTGGAGGTGGAGCACGCCGTGGGTCGCCGGGTGATGCGGCCCGATGTTGAGGAGCATCGTGTCGCTCCCGGCCGCCGTCGAGGAGCCGGGCTCGATCGGCTCGTTCTCGGAGAGCGAGACGATCTGCGGCCGGTCCCTGTCGTAGTCCGCAGAGAGCGGGTGGCCCTGCCACGTCTCCGGCAGGAGGATCCGGCGCAGGTCGGGGTGGTCGTCGTACTCGACGCCGACGAGGTCGTACGCCTCGCGCTCGTGCCAGTCCGCCGTGCGGAACACCGGCGCCGCCGACTCCGAGACCGGCTCGTCGCCGTCGGCGGGGACCACGACGCTGAGCTCCCGCGTGGGGTCGTCGTACGACCGCAGGTGGTAGACCGACTCGTAGCGGCCCTCGTACTCCTGTGCCGTGACGCAGGCGAGGTGGTCGTACCCCGCCTCGGACCGCAGCGCGGAGAGGGCCTCCTGAACGTCGTCGGGCCGGATCCTCGCGGCGGGGGCGTTCAGGTGCTCCTCTCGCGCCGTAACCAGTTCGCGGATCGGCCCGAACGGGTCGTCCGTCCCGTCCTCGCCGTCGCGCAGCAGCTCAGTCGACATACCCGAAGTGAGGCGGGCGCGCGACCCGAGGCTTCTGCCGGCTCCATGCGGGTATTTATAAGATCGGCGGGGGCAGTGTCCCGCGTGAAGTACCTGCGCCTCGAACTCCGGTACCCGCCGGCCCTCATCCATCCGATACACCGGCTGGTCGACGAGTCGGACGCCGTCGAGCGGGACGTGCTCCTCCACGGCAGCCTCTTCGACGAGACGGCCGACACGTTCCTGTTCTACGTCGAGGGCGACATCGACGTGTACGCCGACGCGCTGCGGTCCGTCGACCGCATCCGGGAGTTCGAGATCACCCGGATCGACGAGGCGGGCTACTACGTCTTCCTCACGCAGCGACGCGACGCGGTCGACGAGGCGATGTTCGGGTCGCTCCGGCGGACCGGCGTCGTCGTCGTCCCGCCGATCGACTTCCGTCCGGACGGGGTCGCGAGGCTGACCGTCCTCGGGGACCAAGAGCCGCTTCGGGACGCGCTCGCCGGCCTCCCGGACCAGATCGACAGCGAGGTGCTCCGGATCGGGGAGTACGACTGGCGACAGCACCTCTTCGACCCGGAGCTGACGGACCGGCAGTTCGACGCGCTCGCGGCCGCCGTCGAGTGCGGCTACTACGAGTCACCGCGCGCGGCGTCCGTCGAGGACGTGGCCGACCGGATCGACGCCGCCCCGAGCACCGCGTCCGAGCACCTCCGGAAGGCCGAATCGGCGATGATGAAGTCGTTCATCGACCTCCGCGACGTGGCCTGACCGGCGGCGACGGCGAGGCGAGCGAGAGAGGGCGGGCGGGCGGACCCGAGTCGCGCCCGGTCGGCGCCGACTCAGTGGACGGTCCGATCGTCGCTCGTGTCGATCGATTCGACCGGGTCGGCGTTGCCGAACTCGGGCGCGGGGCCGTCGCCCGGCGCCGCCCACTCCACCGCGTTCCGAAGGACCTGCCGAACGTCCTCGTCGTGGTATATCGGGTACGTCTCGTGGCCGGGCCGGAAGTAGAACACCTTCCCGCTCCCGCGGCGGTAACAGCAGCCGGACCGGAACACTTCGCCGCCCTCGAACCAGGAGGTGAACACGAGCGTGTCGGGCGCAGGCACGTCGAACCGCTCGCCGTACATCTCGGTCTCCGCCAGTTCGACGTATTCGCCGATCCCCTCCGCGATGGGATGGCCCGGTTCGATCGTCCACAGGCGCTCGCGCTCGGCGGCCTCGCGCCACTTCAGCGAGCAACTGGTGCCCATCAGCCGCTTGAATATCTTCGAGTAGTGCGCGGAGTGGAGCGCGATCAGGCCCGTGCCGTCGAGGACGCGCTCGTGGACGCGGTCGACGACCGCGTCGCGCACCTCGTCGTGCGCGGCGTGGCCCCACCAGACGAGCACGTCGGTGTCGTCCAAGGCGGCCTCGGTGAGCCCGTGGTCCGGGCCCTCGTCAAGCGTCGCGGTGCGGACCTCGTGACCACCCTCGCGGAGCGCGTCCGCGACGACGGCGTGGATCCCGTCGGGGTACACCTCGGCGACGACGTCGCTCTCGCGCTCGTGTCGGTACTCGTTCCAGACCGTGACGCGTGCCATACGCCGGGTGGACGGCGGACCGACTTGAGCGATCGGCCTCGGCGGGGACCCGAAGGCACTTGTTTTCCGTCCGACAGAACGGGATATGGTCGGTCCCCGACAGTTGTACCGACGCGCCGACGAGTGGGCGCGCGGTCTCTCCAGGCTCCGCTACGCGCTCCTCACCGGCGCGTTCGCGACGGCGTCGGTCCTCGCGGTCGGCGTCCTCTTCGGCACCTCCATGACATTTCAGGCGGTCACGATGGGCGTCACCATGGCCGCGCTCTACTACGCGTTCGACATGAACGCGAGAGCCGACTGAACGACGGGAAACGGGTCAGGCGGTCGCTTCGACGTCCGCGAGCCGCTCGGCCAGGAACTCCGCGATGGAGACCTCCGCCTCCTCGACGAACCGCGCGAGCTCCTCGCCCCCGGGCGACTCGACGACGACGGTCGGGATCAGCTCGATCCCGTACTCCTCGACCAGTTCGCCCTCCTTGCCGTTCGGTCCCTTCGTCACCGGGAACGCCTCGATGCGGTCGTCCGGGACCCCGGCGGCCGCGAGCGCGGCGCCGAACTCCGGGAGCTGGCGCTGGCAGTCGCCGCACCAGTCGCCGCCCCACACCTTGAACACGTACTCCTCGGCCGCGAGCGCGTCGAGAACGGCGTCGTCGAACGCGTCCGCGTCGACGTCGGCGGGCGCGAGCGTTTCGAGTGTCATTGCCCGGGCGTACGTCGCGGAGGCACGTAAACGGCGCGTCGGTGGCAAGACGAGCCCTCGGCGGTTCGCGGCCGACAGCGATTGCCGCAGTCCGCGGGGCCTTTGGGTCGCGACCGCCTCGGTCCGGGTAATGGACGACGACATCCTGTCGACGCTCGGCTCGCCGCTGGTGCGGGTCGACGCGCCAGCGGGAACGACCGTGGCGGCGAAAGTCGAGTCCCGGAACCCGGGCGGCTCGGCGAAGGACCGCCCCGCGCTGTACATGATCGAGGCCGCCGAGTCGGCCGGCGAGATCGAGCCGGGCGACCGCATCGTCGAGCCCACCTCGGGCAACACCGGCATCGGGCTGGCGATGGCCGGCGCGGCGCGCGGCTACGACGTCACGCTCGTGATCCCGGAGGGGAAGTCGATCGAGCGCCGGCGGCTGATGAAGGCGTACGGCGCGACCGTCGAGCTCGTCGACGGCGACATCTCGGCCGCGAAGGAGCGCGCCGACGAGCTCGAATCGGAGCCGAACACCGTTCAGCTGCGGCAGTTCGAGAACCCCGCTAACCCCCGCGCGCACTACGAGACGACGGGGCCGGAGGTTCTCGATCAGGTGGGGGATCGCACCGTCGACGCCCTCGTCGCCGGGGTCGGCACCGGCGGCACCCTCTCCGGGATCGGCCGCCGACTGCGGGAGGCGTTCCCGGACGTGCGCATCGACGCCGTCGAGCCCGCGGACAACGCCGTGCTCTCGGGCGACCCGCCGGGCGACGACCGCTTCCAGGGGATGGGTCCGGGGTTCGTCGCGCCGAACCTCGACGTCGACCTGATCGACGAGGTACACACGGTCGAGCTCGCGGACGCGGAGGCCGAGTGTCGCCGGCTCGCCCGCGAGGAGGGGATCTTGGTTGGCCAGTCGTCCGGGGCCTCCAACCTCGCCGCGAAGGACGTCGCGGCCGAGCTCCGCGAGCGCGGCGCGTACGCCGGCGAGGAGCCGCTCGTCGTCACCGTCTTCTGGGACAGCGGCGAGCGCTACCTGACCGCGGGCACCTTCGACGAGTGACCGACCCCGGTGTTGATTAGCGTCCGGCCCGCAGATCGCCCGTGAACCCCCGCACCGAACCGAACGAGTCGTCCGAGGGCGGTCCGGTCGACCGCGATCCGGTCGACGGCGACTCGTCGAGCCCGTTCGGCGCCTCGGACCGCCGGTTCGACGGGCCCTGGCTGGCCGCGCTCGCGGCGACCGTCGCGGCGTGGACGCTGCTGTACGCGCTCGACTGGGCGTTCCTGACGCCCGAGACGCCGCTCGGTGCGACCGTCGACTTCGCGCACGGCTACCTCCTCGCGCCGCTGGCGACCGCGACGCTGCTGCTCGACTCGCTCTCGCTCGCGGAGCGTCGCGTCGTCGACCTCGGCGTCTTCAAGTGGATCTACGCGCTCGTCGCCCTGCCAGCGCCGCCGATCGCGGCCGTCTACTACGCGCACCGCGAGTGGCTGAAGCCCGCCGACGCGGACCTCCTCGGAGGGCCGTGATGCCGGCAGACGAGGCCGCCGCGGACGGCCCCGGCAGCGTCGCGTCGCTCGTCACCGCGCCGGAGGGCGGCGCGCCCCCCGTCCGCCGCGACGCCGTCGAGATCCGCCCGGACGGCGTCGAGGGCGACCGCTACCGCGGCGGCGACGGCCACTTCCAGCTCGACGCCTGCGCGGTCACCCTCGTCGCCGCGTCGGCGCTCGCCGCGGTCCGAGAGGCGACCGGCGTCGACCTCTGTGACGGCCGCCACCGCCGGAACGTCGTCGTCGACGGGGTCGATCCCGGGATGGACTCGTTCCTCGACGCGACCGTCGCCGTCGGCGACGCGCTCCTGCGGCCGACGCGGCGTCGGCCCCCGTGCGCGCACTTGGAGGAGGTCGCCGGCGAGGAAGGGATCGCGGCGGCGCTCCGGAACCGCGGCGGGCTCTGCTGTGAGGTGGTCGACCCCGGCCGCGTCGCCGTCGGCGACGCGGTTCGGATCCGCGAGGCGGACCCGCGGACCGCCGGCGCGGCCATCGCGGAGCGGCTGCGGGAGGGCTCGCCGGGCGAACACGAGTGAGGTTCGTGTCGGCTCGCGCGGCTGTGCGTGCGAAACACACCCACGCTTCGGATTTTACTCGTTCGCCCCCCGAGCGGTCGGTATGAACCGGACTCGTCGGTCGATGCTCGCCGGATTCGCGTCGGCCGGCGCCCTCGGTCTCGCCGGCTGCGTCGGCGGCGGCAGTGGAGGCGGCCCCGGCGGCGAGGGCTCTGACGGCGACGCGGCGAGCGACGGCGGCGGCCCGCCGCCGACCGTCGAGGCGGAGTACCACGTCGCCTACGAGGCGGACGCGCTAGTGTCGCGGTCCCTCGACGGCGGCGTGGGCAAGGACGGGATCCCCTCCGTCGACGACCCGTCTTTCCGCCCGATCGGTGAGGTGAACTTCGCGCGGGGCACGCCGGTGTTCGGCGTCGTCCGCGGCGGTGCGGCGAAAGCGTACCCCCGCCACCTGCTCGCGCATCACGAGATCGTCAACGACGTGGTCGGCGGCGAACCGGTCGCGGTCACGTACTGTCCGCTGACCGGGACGGCGCAGGGGTTCCGCCGGGGCGACACGACCTTCGGCGTCTCCGGGCGCCTCGTCAACTCGAACCTGATCATGTACGACCGGGGGACCGACAGCTGGTGGCCGCAGATGCTCGCCACGGGGATCGACGGCCCGCTGGCCGGGGAGACGCTCGACGAGTTCCGGGTCACGTGGACGGCGGCCGAGGCGTGGGCCGACCGCCACCCGGACTCGCTCGTCATGACCGACGAGACCGGGTACGTCCGCCGGTACGAGAGCGACCCCTACGGGACGTACGCCCCGCTCGGCGGCTACTACGCCCAGGAGCGGACCGCGTTCCCGCCGCTCGCGTCGCCGGAGGAGGGGCACCCGAAGTCGGTCGTCATCGGGGCGCGGACGGCGGCGGGCGCCGTCGCGTTCGACAAGGCGACGCTGCTCGCGGAGCGCACGCTGACGGGGAGGGTCGGCAGGAGCGACGCGCGCGTCGTCGCCGTCGCCGACCCGGGCCTCGCGACCGGCCACGTCTACCGCAACCCCGAGGGGCTCGCGGTCGAGCCGGACGGCGACGGGTACCGCGTCGGCGGCGAGGGCGGCGGGTTCGCCGCGGCCGACCTCCCGTTAGAGGAGGTCCTCGCGTTCGACGCCATGTGGTTCGCGTGGGCCGGGTTCTACCCCGACACCGCGTTCGTCGGCGAGCACACGGGGGCGGGAGATGGCCGCTGAGGCTTCCGCGTCGGCCGAGTCGCAGGGCGCGCGGGTCGCCGGACTGCTGCGCCGGACCGGGTTCGCGGTCCGCGCGGCGCTCGGTCGACGCGACGGCCGGGCGACGGCGCTGGCCGCGGCGGGCGGGTACCTCCTCGCGTACCTCGTCGGACTCGGCCACCTCGGGTTGCGCGAGGGAGCGGTCGCGGGCGACGCCGGGCGACCGATCCCGGCGGTCGACCTCGTTGTCGCGGGCGACCCGCTGGCGCTCGCGACGCGGCGGGTCGCGCCGTTCCAGTACGAGCCCGTGGCGCTGCTGTCCGCCGGCCCGGTCGAGTACCTCTTCTCGCCGGTCAACGCGGGCCTCGGCGCGGCGCTGGCCGCGCTCGTGGGAGTCACGCTCGCGGTCTCGGTCGTCGCCTGGCGGGGGCCCGCGGCCTGTCGGATCGGCGCCGGCGCGGGGGCGGTCGCGGGAGTCCCCGGGCTGCTCTCCGGGTTCGCCTGCTGCGGCCCGACGCTCCTGCTCGTGATCGGGGTCCAGGCCTCCGCCGGGCTGCTCGCCGCGCTGCGGTGGTTCCTCCCGGTCTCGGTGGCCGGGCTCTGCGCCACGCTGCTGTGGGTCGGCAGCCGAGTCGACCCGGCCGCCGTCGAGTGAGGCGACTCCGCCCGACTGCGGTTGAGTGAGGCGATTCCGCCCGACCGCGGTTGAGTGGGGCGACCCCGCCCGACCGTCGGCGGTCGCCGCCGTCGACGCGGGACGGCGGTCGAGGCCGTGGGCCCGCCGTCGCGTTCGCTGGAACCGAAAGCGTTGACGCGGCCCGGGCCGACCACCCGAGCGTGACTGTCGGATGAACTGGCGGTACCGCCACTCGGTGCTGACGCTGTGTATGCTCGCGTTCTTCGTGACGTACTTCGCCAGGCTGGCGATCAGCCCGGTCGTGCCCCTGATCATCGACGACTTCGGGGTGTCGAACACCGCGGTGGGGGTCGCGCTCTCCGGCATGTGGTTCGCCTACGGGCTCTCGCAGTTCCCGAGCGGCATCCTCGCAGACCGGTACGGCGAGCGCCGCGTGATCCTCGTCGCCGTCGGCGGGACGACCGCGACGAGCCTCCTGCTCGCCGTCGTGCCGGTCTTTCCCGCGTTCGTGCTGGCCGCGGTCCTACTCGGACTCGCGGCGGGGCTCCACTACGCGGTGGCGACCACGCTGCTCTCGCGGACGTTCGACGACCTCGGGACCGCGGTCGGGATCCACTCGCTCGGCGGGCCGCTCGCGGGGCTGGTCGCGCCGGTGGCCGCGACGTGGGTGGGGTTCCGCTACGGCTGGCGGCCCGGCGTCGCGCTGGCCGCGCTCGTCGGCGTCCCCATCTTCGTCCTGTTCGCGCGCCGCGTGCGCCCGACCGAGCCGCGGCGCCCGGACCAGCCGATGGCCGAGCGGCTCCGGCTCGCGCCGCTGCTCGAACTGGTCGGGCGCCGCGAGGTCCTCGTCCCGCTCGCGGTGGCGACGCTCGGCACGTACGTCGCGCAGGGCGTCATCTCGTTCCTCCCGACGTTCCTCGTCGAGCTCCGGGGGTACTCTCCCGCCTTCGCCGCCGGCGTCTTCTCGGCGTTCTTCGTCGTCCGCGCCGGCGCGCAGGTCGGGCTCGGGCGGCTCTCCGACCGGCTGGGCCGCGACGCGAGCATCGCCGCGGCCCTCCTCGGCGGGACGCTCGGCCTCGGCGCGCTGGTCGCGCTCCCCGACCTCCTGCGGCTCCCGACCGCGGTCGGGCTCCCGGCGCTCCCCGCGGTCGCGGGGCTCGGCGTCGCCGTCTTCCTCGCCGGCCTCGGGTCGAGCTTCTTCTCGGCCATCGACCCGCGGTTCATGGACGCGCTCGGCGACGCGGAGCGCGGCGCCGGGTTCGGCCTGATCCGGACCGTCTACACCGTCATCGGCTCGGCCGGCTCCGTCGGCGTCGGGCTCGTCGCAGACCTGCTCGGCTGGGCCGCGTCGTTCGCCGTCATCGCCGGCATGTCCGGGCTCGCGTTCCTCGTCATCTCCGCGAACGCGATCGTCGGCGGGGGGCGGTGAAACGGCCGGGCGCCGGCCGCAGGTACCTCGCGGTTGCCCCGGAGTTCGGCGGCGAAGCCGCGGCGGTCAGCCGACGTAGCGCCGCCTCGTCGTCCGCTCGCCGTCCGCGTCGTACACGGCGACGACCTCGCCCTCGTCGTCGAGCGCGGGCGCGCCGCGGCCGAGGTAGTGGTCGGAGTCGGTGTCCGCGCCCGCGCCGACGTGGACCGTCAGCGTCTCGTCGGGGCCGAGCGTCGCGCTCGGGAGGCCGTCCCGCTGGCCCCCGAGGTCGATGACGTAGCCGGTCAGGTCGACCGGTTCGTCGCCGAGGTTCCGGAGCGTCACGGACTCGTCGAGGGCGTCCCCGGCGCCGCCGCCGACCCCGCTGCCCGGGCCGGCGTCGACGGCGTCGATCACGAGCCCGTCCGGGGCCGCCTCGGCCGCGAACGCCGTCACGTCGGCGAGCGTGTAGCCCTCGGTCGGCGTCGGCTGCGGAAGGCTCGGCTCCCAGTCGTCCGGCGCGGCGTTCGGGTAGGCGGTCTCGTCGGCCTCGATCAGCCCGATCAGCGTCTCGGCGACGATGCGGCTGCCGACCGCACCGAGGCGCTCGCCGTCCTGCTGGTGTTCCGCCTCGGCGAGCACGTAGTACCACAGCGGCGAGTCGGGGTCCGCGCCGCGGCCGTGCGCCCGCAGGGTCTTCATCATCGGCGAGTTCTCGCCGAACGCCTCGTTGCGGATCGGGTCGTACCCCATCCGCGCGGCCACGTCCTGGCCCGACGGGATGCCGAGCGCCTTCCCGCGCCGCAGGTTCCGGACGGCGAGCGAGGAGTCGCCGGAGATGGGCAGGTCGAACAGCGTCGGCGCGAGGAGCGGCTCCGTCTTCCGCGCCGGCTGGTAGTCGCCGTCGCCGGTGTCCAACAGCCGCGACCAGTCGACGACGAGGTCGCTCGGGACGGGGCGGCCGCCGCGGAGGTTGCGACCGCCACCCGGGCCGGTGGGGAACAGCGGCACCTCGCCGACCTCGCCGTTGACGTCGAACGCGTTGGGGATCATGCTGTGCCCGAAGCGGTAGGCGGCGCCGCCGAACTCGACCGGGATGGCCGGCGTGCGTCCCGGCGGGAGGAAGAACTGCCGGCCGCGGTCCTCGATGTCGTCGAGGACGTACCGGTCGCAGATCCGCGGGAGAAAGTCGTGGCGCACGACCCACTGGTAGTGCCACCTGACGAGCCGCTGGGCGGCTTCGAGGACCGACTCGCCGTCCTCCACGAGGTCGGCGCCCGGGCCCCGGAGGTGGTCGACGACGCGGTTGTGGAAGTTCACGAACGCGAGCTGGAGCTGCGAGACGACGACGTTCTCGTCGTTGCGCGGGTCGCCGATCAGCGCGACCCCCTGCTCGTTGCGCTGGAGGTCGGTCCCGGGAAGCCCCGAGAGCCCGCCGCCGTCCGCGGCGTCCGGCGCGCCCGCCTCGCCGGTGAGCAGCTTGCGCTCGTCGGTCTCGTGGTCGTAGAGGAACGGCGCCGCCTCCGCGTTCGTCCGGTACATCGAGTCGAGGTCGAGCGCCGGCGTCCGGAAGTTCCGGAGCGCGGCCGGGTCGTTCCGACGGTCGATGTCGGAGGTCGGGTCGAACGTGATGTCGTGGTCGACGAACTGCCCGAAGATGCCGTAGCCCGCTGGCGTCTCGGCGTCGCCGACCGGATCGTCCGGCGACTCCATCATCGGCGCGTCGGCCTCGCCGCCGGTCCCGCCGAGCGTCCGGAGCAGGTCGTCGTCGCGCTCGTACGGGTCCAGCTCGGGGAACTGCGTGTGGAACCGGTGGCTCCTGATCGGGCCCGCGTCGGTACACGCGGCCTCGTTCATCCCGCGGTGTTCGGTCCCCCCGTGGATCGCGATGCGGTGCGCGTTCACCGTGAGGCGGAGGGCGTCCTCGTCTCCGTCGGGCCAATTTCGCCGCCGGACCGGCTCCTCGCTCCCCCCGCCGGCGGGGTTCCTGACGGTGAACGAGACCTCGTCGACGTCGACGCCCCCGTCCGGTTCGAGGACGAACCCCCCGTCGTCGTCGGTGGTCCAGTAGCCGATCCGGTCCCCGTCACCGCCCCGCCGTTCGCCGACCACGATCCGTCCCGCGAGCGGCCGGTCGTCCCCGTCGACGACGCGACAGCGTATCTTGCCAGTAGTACCCATGGTACGATAAACCAATCATCAGCGAGAAAAAATTTTCTAAATGAACTTTCAACTCGTTTAGCGGATCATGTTGCTGGTGGAAGCGTCGGGCGAGCGGCCGGACGGGGCGCGGTACCGCGTCGCGCGCGACCCGAACCTTCGAGTCGGCCCGCGACCAAGGCGAGGCGTGTACGACTACCACGCCCACACGAACTACTCGGACGGGGCGTTCCTGCGCTGGATGGTCGAGGCGGCCGCGGACGCCGGGCTCGACGGGATCGGCCTCGCCGACCACTGTAACGTCTCGCCGGACCCGACCGCGCGGCGGTACAAGCGCGCGTTCGGGTTCAACCTCGACCTGACCTACGAGCGGCGCCGGGAGGCGATCGAGGCGGTCCGCGACGAGGTCGACGTCGACGTGTTCGACGCTGCCGAGATGGACTACGACCCCGCCCACGAGGGGGCTATCGCCGAGTTCCTCGACGACGCGGGCTTCGACTACGCGGTCGGGAGCGTCCACGAACTCGACGGCGCGAACGTCCACACGCGGTCCCACTTCGCGGACAAGCCGGAGTCGGAGCGGCGCGAGCTAGTCGACCGCTACTTCGAGAAGCTGGTCGCGCTGATCGACTCGGAGCTGTTCGCGATCGCGGCGCACCCGGACCTGATCGAGCGCAACCCGCACCTCCGCGGGTTCGCGACCGAGGACCACTACGCCGCCGTCGCGAACGCTTTCCGGGACTCGCGGACCGTCCCCGAGATCAACGCCGGCCGGCTGCTCGACGACTACGGCGAGTTCCACCCGGCGCCCGCGTTCCTCGACCGCCTCGTCGACGCCGGCGTCGAGGTGACCGTCGGGACCGACAGCCACGCGCCGGACGAGATAGCGCCCCGGATTCGGGAGGTCGAGGCCGAACTCGACCGGCGCGGGCTGGAGCAGGTCCGGATCGATGCGGTCGCCGCAGACGCCTGAGGCGGCAGGTCGCGTCGGTGCGAGTCGACCCGAGAGAAATCAGCGATTCTCGCGCGCGTCCTCGACTGTACGCTTCGTCGGACAACGCAGCGCTTCGCGCTGCTGGCTCGATCCGGCTTACGCCGGGTCGAACAGCGCGAATCGGAGATTCGCTCGCCCGACGAAGCTACGCTTCGTCGAACAACGTCTCGCCCTCGACCATGTGCTCCTCGACGGTGTCCAGATCGAGCGTGAGACCGAGGCCCGGCTGCTCCGGCACCTCGATGTAGCCGTCCTCGATCACGTCCTCCTCGACGAGGTCTTCCCACCAGCCCAGCTCGTAGGAGTGGTACTCGATCGCGAGCGAGTTCGGGATGGAGGTGCCGACGTGGGCTGCCGCCATCGTCGCGATCGGCGAGGCGACGTTGTGCATCGCGACCGGGACGTAGTACTGGTTCGCCACGTCCGCGATCTTGCGGGTCTCGCGCATGCCGCCGACCTTCGGCAGGTCGGGCGCGACGATGTCGACCGCCTGGTTCTCGATGAGGCGGCGCAGCTCGGTGACGCGGTAGCGGTTCTCGCCGACCGTGATCGGCGTGGTCGTGCTCTTGGTGACCTCCTCCTGGACTTCGAGGTTCTCCGGCGGGACGGGGTCTTCGAGCCACCACACGTCGTAGTCCTCGATGGCGTCCGCGAGGCGCTTCGCGGAGCCGCCCGAGAACGTCCAGTGGCAGTCGAAGGAGACGTCGGCCTTGTCCTTCACGCGCTCGGTGACCTTCTCGACGATCTCCGCCTTGTGGCGGATCTCGCCGGGGCGGAGGTGGCGGTTCGCGCGGTCCTTCTCGAAGCCGCTCGGCACGTCGAGGTCGAACTTCAGCGCGTCGTAGCCCAGCTCGTCGACGACGCGCTCGGCCTCGTCCGCGCACGCCTCGGGGTCCGCCTCCTCCTCGGTGTGGCAGTCGCAGTAGACGCGCATCTGGTCGCGGTACTTCCCGCCGAGCAGCTGGTAGGCGGGCACGTCGAGGATCTTGCCGGCGAGGTCGTGGAGCGCGACCTCGATGCCCGAGATGGCCGTGACGGTGACGCCCTCGACGGAGCCCTCGCCGGACATCTTCTGGATGAGGTGCTCGTAGAGGCGGTCGATGTCGAGCGGGTTCTCGCCGACGACGAACGGCTTCATGCGCTCGATGAGCTCCGGGACGCCCGCGCCCCAGTACGCCTCGCCGGTGCCGACGACGCCCGCGTCGGTGTACACGCGGACGAGCGTCCACGGAAAGTTCCCGTCGACCATCGTCGTCTGAACGTCAGTGATCTCGACGTCGCGGCCGCCCCCGCGCGTCCCGGTGGTCCCCATCGTCTCGGCGGAGAGCTCTCGCATCGTGTACTCCGCGTTCGGGTCGTGGAGCGACTCGTAGTTTCGGCTCATACCGCGTGGGTTAATTCGGAACAGGGTAAACGTTTACCTTCGCCCGTCGTCCGCCCGAACAGGTGGCTTTTCATCCCCGTGCGCGCAATGGGACCCATGGTCGAAATTACTGATTCTCTCGCGTGTCTGTACACCGGACGGGTGGAGTCTCGCGGCGACGACTACGTCGTCACCGTCCCGGCCTCGGAGATCGAACACGGAAGCGTCAGCGTGGGCGAGACGTATCGGATCGCCGTCCTGGACCGCGCCGACTCGGCGGCGGAGTCGACGGACGACGCCGACGCCGCGTCCGTCCCGGAGCCGAACGGCGTGTCCGACGGGACGCCGTCCGACGACGGCCAGCGGCCCACCTCCCGAGGGGCTGCCGGGGCGGTCCAGCCGGACCCGCCCGTCTCGGAGGGGGAGGTACGGGACGTGACGATCGAGACGCTCGGCGACAAGGGCGACGGGATCGCGAAGATCGAACGCGGCTACGTCGTCATCGTCCCCGACGCGGAGCCCGGCGAGCAGCCGACCGTCGAGATCACGAGCGTCCGCGAGAACGTCTCGTTCGCGAACGTCGTCGACGAGTAGCGACCGACCGGGGTCACTTCGCCCCCCGGTCGTCGGGATGTATCCGTTCCGGGGGAGTCGCCCGCGAGAACAGCGACCGCAGGTTCGACGCCGAGAAGAACGAGGACGGCTCGTCCATGTGGACGCCGATCTCGCCGGACAGCGCCCGCAGCCCGACCCGCTGGATCGGTTCCGGGAGCGAGTAACACCGCCTGATCGCCTTCCCGAGCCGGATCTCCGTGGCCAGCTCCGCGCGCCACCCGGACTCGTAGTCTGCGAGCGTCGCCGGGTCCGCCGGGTCGATCGCCGCCGCGGCCACGTCGGCCGCGCGCATCCCGTAGAGGATGCCGCCGCCGGTGAACGGCTTCGTCTGCGCGGCGGCGTCGCCGATCAGGAAGCCGCGGTCGCTCGTCGTCCGCGACGGCGGTCCGACCGGGATCGCGCCCGAGCAGCGGCGGTCGGTCGTCGCGCCGTAGGCGTCCGTGAGCCGCTCGAACATCCCCGACACGTCCTCGCTCGGCGGCGCCGCCAGCCCGTACTCGACGCCAGCGTCGCCGCGGGGGATCCGCCACGCGAAGAACGTCGGCGCGGTGAGGTGGACGTCGACGTAGTCGCCCGCGTCCGCCGCGGGGTCGAACCCGAGGACGCCGTGGAGGAGTTCGTCCGGCTCCGGGAGGTCGAGCGCGCGCCGCACCCGCGAGGTGGGCCCGTCGCAGCCGGCGACTATCCGGGCCTCGACCCGCTCCACGTCGCCCGCGGGCGTCCGAACGTCCACGGCGACCCGGTCGGCCCGCTCTTCGACGCCGACGACCGTGTGGTCCTCCCGGACGTCGGCGCCCGCCTCGCGCGCGGCCTCGGCGAGGGTTCGGTCGAGCCCGACGCGGTCGATCACGTTGGAGACCGGCTCTCGCTTGTAGAACGGGTAGGACCGCGACCCCGGACCGCCGACGTGGAAGCGCGCCCCGTACACCCGGTTCTGGAGGAGGTCGTCGCGGGCGCCGTCGGGGGCGTACTCCCACACGTCGTCGGAGACGTGCCCCGAGCAGGCGAGCGGCTCGCCGACCGACCCCTTCTCGAAGGCGACGACGTCGCGGCCGGCCTCGGCCGCGCGTCGGGCGAACCGCGACCCCGGCGGGCCCGCGCCGACGACGACGAAGTCGTACATGGTCGGGTCGTGGTGACGGGGGTAGTTAAGCGCGACGCGCCGACCCGGCCGGTCCCGGCGGGGCGGGGACCGAGGGGTCGGAACGGCCGCCTACTCGGACGACTCCCGCGTTTCCAGCCACGAGAGCGCCGCGTCGAGTTCCGTCCGCGGCGGCGAGCAGGTGAAGCCCTCGCAGACGTACGCGGTCGGCTCGCCGTCGACCGCGTCGCGGTCCGCCCAGATCGGCGGGGCCTCGGCCATGCCGAGGCGGTCGAGCCACTCGTCGAGGCCCGCGTCGGTCGCGGGTCGCGGCGCGACCAGCGCGCCCGGGAGGTACCGCTCGCCGAGCGTCTCGCGCCAGTCGTCGGGGATCGCGTCGGCGGCGACGGTCACCTCGATCCCGCCGGTCTCGACCAGGTCGGCCGCCCGCACGAGTGAGGCGTGTTCCAGCGGGCTCCCGCGGATCCGGTCGGCGTGGGTCCGCACGACGCGCTCGGCGATCTCGCGGAACTCGCCGTCCGTCCGGAAGCCGTCGAGGAGGGCGAGCGTCTCGGCGGCGACGCCGAGGCTCGACGGCGTCGACCGGTCGGTGAACTCCTGCGGCCGCGCGATGAGGGGGCCGGCGTCGGCGGCCTCGTCGCCGGCGTCGCCGGAGCCGTTTCGCGCTTCGCCGTCGAGGTCGCGGGTGAAGTAGATCGTCCCGTCGTCGGCGTCGTGGAACTCGTCGACGAGCGCGTCGGCGAGGTCGAGGGCGAACCCGAGCGGCTCCGGGTCGCCGGTCGCCGCGTAGGTGTCGAGGGCGCCGCGCGCGAGGAACGCGTAGTCGTCGAGGTACCCCGGCCCGCGCACGTCGCCGGCGAGCCAGCGCCGGGCGAGCGCGCCGGTCTCGCGGTCGGCGTCGTAGAGGCGTTCCCGACAGAAGTCGAGCGCCTCGCGGGCGATCTCGGCGTACTCCTCGCCGAGGGCGTTCCCGGCCCGCGCGAACGCGGAGATCGCTCGCCCGTTCCACGAGGCCAGCACCTTCTCGTCGCGGGCGGGGCGCGGGCGCTCCTCGCGGGCGTCGAACAGCTCGGTGCGCGCTTCGATCAGGACCTCTCGGACCTCCTCGGGCGACAGGTCGCGGTCGGCGGCCAGCGCCTCGACGGACGCGGCGATCGTCGGGACGGTCGTGCCGCGCTCGAAGTTGCCGCCGGCCCGGATCCCGTACCGCTCCTTGGCGAGCGACGCGATCGGTTCGTCGAGGACGGCGTCGACCTCCTCGGGCGTCCACACGTAGAACGCGCCCTCGACGTCTCCCGCCCCCTCGTCGCCCCCGCGGCCCGCGGGGGGTCGGCTGCGCGCGTCGAGGGTGCTGAAGAAGCCGCCGCCCTCGTGCCGGAGCTCGCGGTTGAGGAACGCGAGCGACTCGCTCGCGACGCGGGCGTACGCCGGGTCGCCCGCGAGCCGGTAGCCGTCGAGGTAGACCATCGGCAGCTCGGCGTTGTCGTACAGCATCTTCTCGAAGTGAGGGACCGTCCACTCGCGGTCGACCGCGTAGCGGTGGAACCCGCCGCCGATCTGGTCGTACATGCCCCCGCGGGCCATCCCGTCGAGGGTGCCGGTCGCGGCCGACAGGAGCGCGTCGCGGCCGCGCCCGGCGTAGGCGCGCATGAGGAGGTCGATCCGGCCGGGCATCGGGAACTTCGCGCCGCCGCTCCCGAAGCCGCCGTGCTCCTCGTCGTAGCCGCGCAGCGCGGCCGCCGCGGCCGTGTCGAGCAAGTCCTCGCCCGCGGGCCGAGCGGCGTCCGCCCCGCTCGGATCGGCCGCGTCCGGCGTCGGCACCGACTCGAGCTCGTCGCGCGCGCTCTCGGCCCACTGGTCGGCGCGCCGCCGCATCTCCTCGCGCTGCTCCGGGTCGCTCCAGGAGTCGGCGATGCGTTCGCACAGATCGCGGAAGCCGGGCTGGTTCCGCCGCGGCTCGGGCGGGAAGTACGTCCCGACGTAGAACGGCTTCCCCTCCGGGGTACACCACGCCGACAGCGGCCACCCGCCGCCGCCCGTGACGAGCTGGCAGACGGTCATGAACGTGCTGTCGACGTCGGGGCGCTCCTCCCGGTCGACCTTGACCGGGACGAACGACTCGTTGACCACGCCCGCGACCGACTCGTCCTCGAAGCTCTCCTCGGCCATGACGTGACACCAGTGACACGAGGAGTAGCCGATGGAGACGAACACCGGAACGTCGTGCTCCTGAGCGCGCTCGAACGCCTCGTCGCCCCACGGCTGCCAGTTGACGGGGTTGTCGGCGTGCTGTTGGAGGTACGGGCTCGCCTCGCCGTCGAGGCGGTTCCGCTCGGTCGGCTGTGACATGGGCCCGATTCGGCCCGGCGGGGCAAAAGGCGTCCGCACCGGCGCGACTCCCGCTCCGAGCGCATTCCTATCCACGTCCGCGCATATATCGAGCCCGATAGAGAGTAAGGTTTACACTACCGTGCGGACACCCGTCGGGCATGACGGAGACCGTACTCGTGGTGGGGGGCGGCGGGCGCGAACACGCGATCGCCCGCGCCGTGGCCGACGACTGCGCGCTGTACGCCTGCGCCGGCGTTCGGAACCCGGGGATCCGACGGTTGGCGGACGGGTTCGAGGCGATCGACGAGACCGACGCCGAGGCGGTCGCCGACTACGCGACCGAGGTCGGCGCGGACGTCGCGGTCATCGGCCCGGAGTCTGCGCTGGAGGCGGGGGTCGCGGACGCGCTCGACGACGCCGGCGTGTACGCCTTCGGCCCGCGGGCCGCGGAGGCCCGGCTGGAGACCGACAAGGCGTACCAGCGGGAGTTCATGGAGGAGCACGCGATCCCGGGCTGTCCGGACTACGCGGTGTTCGACAACACGGAGGCGGCCTGCGAGTACATCGACGAGTACGACGGCGACCTCGCGGTCAAGCCCGCCGGGCTCACCGGCGGGAAGGGCGTGAAGGTGATCGGCGACCAGGTGACGAGCGAGGAGGCGAAGGCGTACCTCCGCGACTCCGACTACGACCGCGTGGTGCTGGAGGAGCGGCTCGTCGGCGAGGAGTTCACGATCCAGGCGTTCGTCGCCGACGGCGACCTGCGGACGACGCCGGCGGTCCAGGACCACAAGCGCGCCTACGAGGGCGACGAGGGTCCCAACACCGGCGGAATGGGCTCGTACTCCGACACGGGACCGTCGCTGCCGTTCATGCGCGAGGGCGACTACGAGGCCGCCGTCGAGGTGCTGGAGGCGGTCGTCGACGCGCTCCCCGAGTACAAGGGCGTCCTCTACGGCCAGTTCATGCTCACCGACGCGGGCCCGAAGGTCGTCGAGTTCAACGCGCGCTTCGGCGACCCGGAGGCGATGAACACGCTGCCCGTCCTCGACACGCCGTTCGTCGACGTGCTCGCCGCCGCGCGCGACGGCGAGCCGCTCCCGGAGCTCTCCTTCTCCGGCGAGGCGACCGTCTGCAAGTACGCGGTGCCGGACGGCTACCCGACCGACCCCGACGCGGGCGCTGAGATCGCGGTCGACGAAGAGAGCGCGGGCGACGCGCTCCTCTACTACGCCAGCGTCGACGAGCGCGACGGCCGCCTGTACACGACCACGTCGCGGGCGTTCGCCGTCGTCGGCCGCGGCGACTCCATCGCGGCCGCGGAGGCGCAGGCGGAGGACGCCCTGGCGGCCGCGGGCGACCGCGTCCGCATCCGCCACGACATCGGCACGGCCGACCTCGTTCAGCGCCGGATCGACCACATGGACGACCTCCGGAACTGACCGGGCGCGTCCCGACCGACGCCCCGGAGCGACCCTTTTATTCTCCCCGTCCGAACGGGACGACGTGACCGACGACGACGCGGCCGCGACGCGCGACGACACCGAGCCGGCACCCGGCGACCCGGACGCGAGGCCCGACGGCGCCGACGCGAGCCGGAGCGACCGCCTCGACCGATTCCCGACGCCGGGACCGCGCAACTCCCTGTGGTCGTGGCCGGACGCGAAGTCGCCGCTCGCGGTCGTCCGCAACTACGTCGTGATCGTCGTCGCGCGGATCTGTCCGAGCCTCCGGCTGAAGAACTGGCTGCTGCGGCGGATCGGCGTCACGGTCGGCGCCGGCGTCGCCTGGGGGCTGGAATCGACGCCCGACGTGTTCTGGCCCGAGCGGATCCGCGTCGGCGACGACGCCGTCATCGGGTACGACGCCACGCTGCTGTGCCACGAGTTCCTCCACGAGGAGTACCGCCTCGGCGACGTGGTCGTCGAGGACGAGGCGATGGTCGGCGCCGGGGCGATAGTGCTGCCCGGCGTCACCGTCGGCGAGGGGGCGCGCGTCGCCGCGAACTCGCTCGTCGCCGAGGACGTGCCGCCGGGCGCGACCGTCGCGGGCGTGCCGGCGGAGGTCGTTTCGCGGGCGGAGACGGCCGCGAGCGACGACTGAGCCGACCGTTGGTTAGGCCGCGTTATCGTCCGCGTCGGCGTCGTCGCCCTCGTCCGCGTCAGCGCCGTCGCCTTCGTGTGCGTCGGCCGCGTCGGCCGCCGACTCCTCGGCGTCGGTGATGTGCGCCTCGGTGCTCACGCGCGCCAGGTCGACGCCGACCTCCTCGGCGACGGCGTCGAGGACGGCCCGCTGTTCGGCCATCTCGTTTTCGAGCGTCTTGACGCGCTCCGCGGTGTCTTTCACCGTCTCCTGCGTCTCGTCGACCTCGTCGCGGAGCTCGCTGATCTTCTTGTAGGTGCGTTCCGCGCGGTCCGCGAGGGTCTGGATCTTCTTTGCGGTGTCCCCAAATCCCATATCGACGGGTCGGCCCGGCGATACGTGTGCTTTTCCGTTCGACGCGACGCCCACACCGACGGTGGACTTTTGCCCGACTCGCCCGTGGTACGGGTATGAGCGTCGACCGGATCCTGTTGACAAACGACGACGGCGTCGACGCCGCGGGGCTGCGCGCGCTCCACGACGCGCTCGCGACCGAGTACGCGGTGACGGTCGTCGCGCCGGCCGACGACCAGTCGTCCGTCGGTCGCCGCCTCTCCGACGACGTCGCGGTCGACGACCACGAACTGGGGTACGTCATCGACGGGACCCCCGTCGACTGCGTCGTCGCCGGCCTCGACGAACTCGTCCCGGAGGCGGACGCGGTCGTCGCGGGCTGTAACGAGGGGGCGAACCTCGGCGCCTACACGCTCGGCCGGTCGGGGACCGTCTCCGCGGCGGTCGAGGCCGCGTTCTTCGACGTGCCCGCGGTCGCGACCTCGATGTACGTGCCCGGCGGCGACGACTGGTGGAAGCGGGAGTTCGCGGCCGAGGACTTCGCGCACGCGGCCCGGGCGACGCGGTACCTCGTCGACGAGGCGGTCGACGCCGGCGTGTTCGAGCGCGCGGACTACCTCAACGTGAACGCGCCCATCGCGGACGAGGACCGCGCGCCGCTGCGGGTCACGACGCCCTCGACGTGGTACGGGATGCGCGCGGAGCGGAACGGGGACGGCCGGGTCGGGTTCTCGGACCCGATCTGGGGCCGGATGAACGACGGCGACGTGCCGGACCCCGTGGGGACCGATCGGCGCGCCGTCGTCGACGGCGAGGTGTCGGTCTCGCCGCTCTCCGTGCCGCACGCCGCGGCGCCGAACGCCGGGCTCGACGACCTCGTCGACGCCTACGAATCGGCGGTCCGGTCCTGACGCGCGAGGCGCGCGAGCTATTCGCCGTCGCCGGTGCTGACGGTCACCTTCGCCTCGCTCAGCACGCGGTCGCCCATCTCGTAGCCGGGCTCGTACACCTCGTGGATCGTCCCCTCGGGGCGGTCGCTGTCGACGCGGAGCATCACCTGGTGGCGCGCCGGGTCGACCTCCTCGCCCGGCTCCGGCTCGATGGGTTCGACCCCCTCGTCGGCGAGCACGTCGTCGAACTTCTCCAGCGTCGACTCCACGCCGGGGCGGAGGTCGCTCCCCTCGTCCTGGTCGAGCGCGCGGAGGAGGTCGTTCCGGACGGGCGCGATCCGCTCGACGAGCGCCTCGGAGGCGCGCTCGCGGATCTCCTCCTGCTTCCGTTTCGCGCGCTCCTTGTAGTTGCTGAAGTCCGCCTTCACGCGGGCGAGCTTGCTCGTCAGCTCATCGACCTCCTCGTCGCGCTCGCGCAGCGCCTCGCGGGTCTCGGCGAGGTCGGCCTCCAGCGCCGCCACCTCGCGCGCGAGCGCCTCGTCGTGCTCGGCGACGGCCGCGGCGAGCGCCTCGTCGTCGTGACGGGCGTCGCCGTCGGCCGACTCGGCGGCCGCTTCCTCGGCGGTCGCCTCCGCCGTGCCGTTCGTCCGCGCCGCGTCGCCCGCCTCGTCCTCGGCGGACTCGGCGTCGACGGCGTCGTCGTCGCTCATACCCGATCGAAGTCGGTCGGCGGGGATAAGCGTTCAGAAGCGCGACGCCCCCGCTCCGGCGGCAGGGGAAGGGCCTACCGCCGAGCCGACAGCGCCGTGACGACGCCGTTCGTCCAGCCGAACCCGTACTGGGGTTCGTACTCGCCCAGGTCGGTCGTCTCCCCGACGGTGCGCACGTCGTACTTTTCCGCCATGCGGCCGGTCTCCTCGAACGACCGCCGCGCGAGGCCGACCCAGCGGTCCGCTATCTCGTCGGCCAGGTCGTCGTGTCCGTACCGCCGCAGCCCGGTGACGGCCATCCAGTGGAGCGGGGCCCAGCCGCTGGGCGCGTCCCACTGCTCGCCCGTGGCCTCGAGCGTCGTCACGAGGCCGCCGGGGCGGAGGAAGTCCTCACGCAGCCGGTCGGCGACCGCGGCCGCCCGGTCGTCGGTCGCGGCGCCGGTGAAGAGCGGCGCGACGGCGGCGAGCGTGAGGCGGTCCGACGGCCGGCCGTCGACCCACGAGTGGTCGACGTAGAACCCTGCGTCCGGGTCCCAGCAGTACCGGTTGATCGCCGTCCGTCGGTCGGCGGCGAGGTCGGCGTACCGCTCGCCGGCCTCGGCCCGCCCGACCTTCGGGAGCCACTCCGCGAGGGCGGACTCCATGCCGAAGAGGACGGCGTTGAGGTCGACCGGCACCAGCTCGGTCGTCCGGATCGTGGTGAGGTCGTCCGCCGCGAGCCACCGGGAGCTGAAGTCCCAGCCCGACTCGCAGGCGGCCCGGACGTCGCGGAACAGGTCGGGCCGGTCGTCGACCGGGACCCGCTCGGCGAGCCGCCGGTCCTCGTGGTACGACTCCGGGCGCGGGCGGGCGCGGTCGTCCCAGTACCGGTTGAGGACGGTCCCGTCCGCGAGCCCGACGACGCGGCGGTGCGCCGCGGGACCGCTCTCCCGGGCGACCCGGTCGGCCCCGTCCATCCAGAACCCGTGTTCCGTCCGGAGCGCCTCGACGTGGGGCGCGACCGCGTCGAACCCCTCCGCGCGCTCCAGCACGCGCAGCATGCGGTAGAACAGCGGGACCTGCGACCGGCTGTCGTAGTACGCCCGGTTGCCGAGGGGGACGAAGCCGAAGCGGTCGATCAGGGAGGCGATGTTCCCGACCATGCCGGCGATCAGGTCGGTCCGGTCGGCGGCCGCCAGCCCCTCCGCGGTGAAGTAGCTGTCCCAGTAGTACATCTCCCGAAAGCGACCGCCCGGGACGACGTGCGGGTTCGGGATCGGGACGACCGTCGAGCCGGCCGCGTCGTCCTCGAACGTCCGGGTCAGGGCGCCCCACAGCGACGAGACGTGGTCCTCCATCGACCGCGACGCGGTGAGGTCCGGCGCGGCGGCGACCGGTTCCGGCAGCCGGAAGTGGTCCTCGACGAACGACGCCAGTTCGAAGTCGGGCCGGTCGCGCGCGGACAGGTACCGTTCGAGAACCAGGTCGGGGGAGACGCGCGGCTCCGCGTCGACGAACCGCTTGTCGTCCTCGAAGAGGTCGCGACCCTGGACGGCGCGGAAGAGCTCGCCGGAGATCTGCGGAAAATTGGTGTAGTCGAAGAGACCGGAACTCATCTCCCCCACGTAGTGAAAGGATTGCTAAGTAATTATTGAATTAGCCGGACAGAGAACTGATACCCCGTCCCTTCGGCGGTCCCCATATCCATGGTCTATGATTAATTATAAGTGTAATAAATGAATACGGGCGGGTAGTCGATGACCCGCATTAGCATGCGATCGGTGAGCAAGTACTTCGACGGGGGTGACACGGTCGCGAACTACAAGCTGGACATGGAGGTGGACGACGGGGAGTTCGTGGTGTTCCTCGGGCCGTCCGGCTGCGGAAAGACGACCGCCCTCCGGATGATCGCGGGGTTAGAGGACCCGTCGGAGGGAGAGATCTACTTCGACGACGACCGGGTCGACGGGACCCCGCCCGCCGATCGCAACGTCGCGATGGTGTTCCAGAACTACGCGCTGTACCCCCACATGACCGTTCGGGAGAACATCGAGTACCCGCTGAAGGTCAGGGGCGTGCCGCCGGAGGAGCGGGACGAGCGGGTCGCGCGGGTCGCGGAGCTGCTTCACATCGAAGACCAGATGGAGAGCGACCCCGGCGAGATATCCGGCGGGCAGCGCCAGCGGACCTCGCTCGCGCGGGCCATCGTCCGCGAGCCGTCGGTGTTCCTCCTCGACGAGCCGCTCAGTAACCTCGACGCGAAGCTCCGCTTGGAGATGCGCTCCGAGCTCAAGCGGATCCAGAACGAGCTCGGGATCACGACGGTGTACGTGACTCACAACCAGGAGGAGGCGATGAGCATGGGCGACAAGATCGTCGTGTTGAACGACGGGACGATCCGGCAGGTCGCCGACCCCGAGGAGCTGTACGAGCGGCCGCGGACCACCTGGGTCGCGAAGTTCATCGGGTCGCCGCCGATGAACCTCTTCGAGGGCGAGAACCGCGGCGGAACGGTCCAGCTCTCCGGGGGCAACGCCCTCCCGATGCCGGCGGAGACGTCGTCGCAGACCGTCTCCGTCGGCGTCCGGCCCGAGGACATCGACGTGTCGGCCGCGGCGCCCGACACGGACTGGACGGTGCCGGGCACGGTGAAGACGGTCGAACCGCTCGGGGAGTACGTGTTGGTCAACGTCGAGGTGGGCGGCTCCGTGGTGAACGTGAAGGTCCCGACGACGGACGCGGTGGCCGGAGACGACATCCACCTCACGTTCGACCCGAGCGACGCGTACCTCTACGACGGGGACGGGGAACTGGTGGCCTGATACCATGTCCGTCGAATCGTACCTGGAGGACCGCTTCGACCGCGACGTGGACGGGGAGAAGCTCACCGCGATCCTCGTGTTCATGCTCCCCGGGCTCACGCTGTTCGGCATCTTCTCCGTCGGGCCGATGCTGTACTCGGCGGTGGGGAGCTTCTTCACCTGGGACGGGTTCACGATCGGGCAGTTCGCCGGGTTCGAGACGTGGATCGCGACGTTCAACGACGACGCGATCATCAACTGGGACAACCTCCTCGCGCTCCAGTACCCGATGGGGGCGCTGCCGCAGAACATCATCTGGATGGTTGTCCACGTCCCGCTGAGCACGCTGCTCGGCCTCGGGCTCGCGCTGCTTTTCGCCGACCTGCGCGGGCGGAGCATCCTGCGCTCGATGGTGTTCCTCGCGTTCACGACGCCGACGGTCGTTATCGGGCTCGTCCTCCTGTTCGTCTACGACCCGCAGGCCGGCATCTTCAACGGGCTGCTCCGGTCGATCGGCCTGGAGTCGGTGGTCCGGAACTGGGTCCAGGAGCCGCAGATCGCGATCTACGCGCTGATCGCCGGCGGCGTCTGGGTCCAGACCGGGTTCAGCATGCTGTTGTACAGCTCCGCGCTCGCGGGGATCGACCCCGCGCTGCTGGAGTCCGCCCGCATCGACGGCGCGGGGCGGTTCCGGCGGTTCAAGGACATCATCTGGCCGCTCGTCAAGCCCGTGACGGCGGTCGTGGTGATCATGAGCATGATCTGGGTGATCCGGATCTTCGCCGTCGTCTACGCGGCCGGGGGGCCCTCGGGCGGTCCGGGCGGGGTGTTCTCCGTCCTCGGCTTGGAGGTGTACCAGGCGGCGTTCTCCGTCCCGATCGAGTACAGCAAGGCGATGGTCGTCGCGCTCATCGAACTGGTGATCGCCCTCCCGATGGCGTGGTACATCGCGTCAATGGACTGATCCACGATGACTGACACACACAACTCGGACGATCCGACCGACGCCGGCGACGAACCGGAGTCCGCCGCCGACAGCGACCCGAAGACCGACGGCGGGCGCGTGTACCACGAGCCGCCGGAGACCGCACCGATCGCCGACCGACCCCTCCCCGAACGGGTCCGCGCGGCGGTCCCGAGCGGGCCGCGCGCGCTGCGGTACGCGGTCGCCATCGGCGTCGCGCTCCTGTGGCTCGTCCCGCTCGTCGGGCTGTTCATGGCCTCCGTCCGCCCGCTCGACCAGATCATCCAGGGCTGGTGGAACTTCGAGACGTTCACCGTCACCTTCGAGAACTACGCCCGCGCGTGGACGTTCCAGTCCGGGCCGATGCGGCAGGCGATGCTGAACACCGCGATCGTCACGGTGCCGTCCGTCCTCGCCGTGACGCTGCTCGGGACGATGGTGGCGTACCCGTTCGCCCGCTTCGACTTCCCGGTGAAGAAGTGGCTGTTCTTCCTGCTCATCGTGGTCATGGCGGCGCCGCCGGAGCTGGTGGCGATGGGCAACTACAACACCCTGCGGACGACCGGCCTGTTCGACACGTACATGGGGCTCATCCTGGTCCACATCGGCTGGGGGATGGGGTGGGTCGTCATGTTCCTCCGGAACTTCCTGCTGGGGCTCCCCGAGGAGCTGGAGGAGGCCGCCCGGATCGACGGCGCGTCGCGGTACCAGATATTCAAGTCGATCGTGTTGCCCTACTCCGCCCCGGCGCTCGTCTCGGTGGCGGTGATCCAGTTCACGTGGGTGTGGAACTCCTTCTTCTTCCCCCTCGTGTTCATGCGGTCCCGCGAGAACCAGCTCGCGCCGCAGGTGCTGCCGCTGATGAAGGGACGCCTCCAGATCGACTGGGGGCTCGTCGCCGCCGGCTCGGTGCTGACGATGATCGTCCCCATCGTCCTGTTCGTCACGCTCCAGCGGTACTACAAGCAGGGGATGGTGGCCGCGGTCGCCGACTGATCCGGCGTCGCCGCTCCGTTTTCCGTCGCCGGACGAACGCGCTCTCTCCGCCGCGGTCTCAGTCGTCCGGGTCCTCGCCGCGCGCTCGCTTGTACATCGCGAGGGCCGCCTCGCGCCGCTCCGAGTGGTCGACGATCGGCGACGGGTACTCCGGCGCGGCGTTCGCGCGCTGGGTGGGCGACAGCTCGTGCCACTCGTGGATCAGGTCGGCGTCGAGCCCGCGGAGCTCCGGGACGTACTCCGTGATGTACTCCGCGTCGGGGTCGTAGCGCTCGCCCTGCGTCATCGGGTTGAAGATGCGGAAGTACGGCTGCGCGTCGGTCCCGGTGGAAGCCGCCCACTGCCACCCGCCGTTGTCGTTGGCGGTGTCGTGGTCGGCGAGGTGCTCGCGGAAGTGGTCGTAGCCGTGCCGCCAGTCCGCGAGGAGGTCCTTCGTGAGGAAGGAGGCGACGATCATCCGCACCCGGTTGTGCATGAACGCCTCCTCGCGCAGCTGGCGCATCCCGGCGTCGACGATGGGGTACCCCGTCTCGCCGCGCTTCCACGCGGCGATCTCCTCGGGGTCGTCGCGCCACTCGATCCCCTCCTCGTACTCCTTGTAGTTCTCGGAGACGACCTCCGGGTTGTGGAAGAGGACCTGCGTGTAGAACTCCCGCCAGGCCAACTGCTGTTGGAACTCCTCGACCTGCTCCGGGGCGTCCTCGGGCCGCGAGTCGGACTCCGCCTCGGCCATCGCTGCCTCCGTGGCCGCGTACGCCTCGCGGACGCCGATCTCGCCGTACTTGAAGAACGCGGAGAGCCGCGAGGTCGCCTCCCGGGCCGGGTAGTCGCGCTCGGCCTCGTAGGCGAACACGGCCTCGTCGAGGAAGTCGTCGAGGCGCTCCCGGGCCGCTTCCGTTCCCGCGGGCCCGACCGTCGCGTCCGGTTCCGCGAAGCCGAGGTCCGCGGGCGTCGGGAGGTCGCCGACCGCCGCGCCGAGCGTCGCCGCCTCGCCGCCGTCGGCGACCGCGCCCGACGCGTCCGCCCCGTCGACGGCGTCGGCCGCGGCCGCGAGCCGATCGGTATCGGCCAGATCCGCCTCGGTCGGCGCCGGCGCCGGGTCCTCTTTCGCGCGGTCGGTCCACTTCTTCCAGTAGTAGCTGTACACGGAGTAGGGGTCGCCGGCGTTCGTCCGGATCGCGTCCGGGTCGTGGAGGACCGCGTCGTGGTGGGCCTCGCGCGCCACGTCGACCGCGTCGAGCGCGCGTCGCACCCCGGCGTCGCGTTCGCGGGCGAGCCCGGAGTAGTCGCGGTTCCAGACGACGCGCTCGGCGTCGAGCGCCGCCGCGAGCCGCGGGAGGATGGCCTCGGGGTCGCCGCGCGCGACGAGCAGGTCGCTCCCGCGCTCGCGGTAGTCGTCGCGCAGCGCGGCCAGCCCGTCGAGCAGGCGGCGCACGCGCACGTCGCTCGCGTGGTCGAGGACGGACGGATCGAAGACGAACACGGGCGCGGCGGGACCGCGGTCGGAGTCGTCGCCGGCCCCGCTCGCGGCCGCGAGCCCGACGTTGTCGGCGGCTCTGAGGTCCCGTCGGTGCCAGAACAGCTCCATGGGATCGACACGGGCGCGTCCACCGTGAAACCACCGGGAGCGGCGCGGGGGTCTCGGCCGGCAGCGGGCGGCGCTCCGGTCGCGCCGCGGTCAGAGTTCCAGCCGCCCCGGAACGCTCACCCGGTCGAGCAGGAAGTAGCCGACCGTGAGCGAGAGGACGAGGACGCCGAGCGCCGCGGCCGCGAGCAGCGCCTCGTCGCCCCCGCCGTAGTCCTCGAGCCGGAAGCTGATCACGCGCCGGGAGACGGCGATGATCGCGGCGCTGACGACGATCCGGAGGACCGGCTGGCCGCGCGCGTAGGCCACGAGCGTCCGGTGGACCTCGACGATGATCAGGAGGAGGAGGAGGACGCTGTCGAGGAGCGCGACCACCTCGGCCGGGTCGGTGAAGTTCCCCGCGACGAGGAGCCGGTACAGCGAGACGAACAGGTCGAACACGCCGATGAGGAACAACAGCAGGAGGAAGTACGCCGCGCCGAGGACGAGCCACTCCATCGCCCGGGCGGCGGGGTCCGCGGCGTCGTCGAGGTCGAGCGCCATCGACGGAACGCTCGACGGCCGCGGGGAAGTCAGTTTGGGTCAGGCGTCCGCGTCGGTGCCCGTCAGCGATTCGAGCAGGCGGACGGCGGGCGCCTTCGCCAGCGGGTCGTTCCCGTTGCCGCAGTGGGGCGACTGGACGCAGGCCGGGCAGCCGCCCTCGCAGTCGCAGGTGTCGATGAGCCGCGCCGTCCGGGTCATCAGCTCCTCGATCCGGCGGTGCCCGCGGCGCGTGAGCCCCACGCCGCCCGGGTAGCCGTCATAGACGAACACCGCCGGCCCCTCGGTGTGGGGGTGGTGCGGCGTCGAGATGCCGCCGACGTCGGCGCGGTCACAGAGCAGGTGGAACGGGAACAGCGAGATGATCCCGTGTTCGGCCGCGTGGATCCCGCCGTTGAACGCGTACTCGCCGCCCGGGATCGGTTCGTCGCCGTCGCCGGGCGCCTCGCCGCCGTCGGCGCTGACCTCGGGGTCGCCCGCGTTCTCGCCGTCGAGCGCGTCGCCGAGCCGCCGCATCTCGCGCTCGACGTCCCGGGGCACCGGGAAGTACAGCGCCTTCGTCCGCAGCGTCGTCTCCGGGAGGTCGAGCGTCGACTCGCCGAGCGACTCGCCCGTGGCGGCGTCCTTCCGGACGAACCCCGTAATCTGCTCGGTCACCGTCACGTCGGCGAAGCGGACCGGCACGTCCTCGCGCGCAGAGAGCGCGCGCTCGTCGAGGTCCTCGTTCACGACGATGTCCTTGTCCGACCGCACCTGCGTGTAGTAGTCCGCCCACGACTGCTGGAGCTCCGCCACGTCGCGGTCGAGGTCGAGGTCGACCACCTCGTAGGTGCGGCCCTGCTGGTGGTAGATGGCGCCGGGGTGGGCGTCGCGGAGCGCGTCGGCGAACCCGAGCGTGGCGACCGTCTCGCCGCTCGACCGCTCGATCAGCGATGTCTCGCGCTCCTCGGCGGTGCGGAGGTTCACGGACTGCTGCGGGCTCGACCCCCCGGCGTGGACCCAGCGCGTCCCCTTGGCGGCCTCGCGACGGTTCAGGACGCCCTCGTCGGTGAGGTCGGCCACCACGCCCGGGAACGAGTCGCCGAAGAACCGCTCGTCCCCGGGCGAGAGCCAGTTCTCGTCGGCCGCGCAGGCGACGTGGCCGGGCATGAGCTGGCCGTTCTCCGGGTCGCAGATCGCGTCCTCGGGCGGCGCGTCGAAGAAGTCGCTCGGGTTCCGCATCAGGTACTGGTCGAGCTGGTCCTCGCCGCCGACCATCACCACGAGGGCAGGGTCGTCGCCGCGGCCGGCCCGGCCCGCGCGCTGGTGGGCCGACATCCGCGTGCCGGGGTAGCCGTCGAGGACGACCGCGTCGAGCCCGCCCACGTCGACGCCGAGTTCGAGGGCGCTCGTCGACCAGACCCCGCGCAGGTCGCCGGCGTGGAGGTCGGCCTCTATCTCCCGGCGCCGGTCGTCGGTGAGCGCAGCCTGGTACGCGCCGACCTTCCCGGCGAGGTCGCGCTCGCCCCGCTCCCGGAGGTCGCTCGCGCTGTCGGTCGCGTACTGCTCCGCGGTCTGTCGCGCCCGCGTGAACGCCAGGGTCTGCGCGCCCGCCGTCACGAGGTCGACGAACAGCCGCTTCGACTCGGTGTGGCTCGACTTCCGCCGGCCGCTCCCGCGCTCCTGCCAGTCGTCGTCGTACTCCGGCGGGTTCCACAGCACCCAGTCGCGCGGCCCCCGCCCGGAGGTGTCCTCGTCGACGAGGGCGATCCCCTCGGGGTCGCGGCCGGTGACCGTCGCGACGTGGTCCACGGGGTTGTTGATCGTCGCCGAGCAGCAGACGAACTGCGGCGACGAGCCGAACCGCTCGCAGGTCCGCGCGAGCCGGCGGAGCGTCAGCGCGACCTGCGAGCCGAACACGCCGCGGTAGCTGTGGACCTCGTCGATGACGACGTACTCCAGCGACGAGAAGAACCAGTCCCAGAGGCGCCCGGCGTACGGCAGCAGCGCGTAGTGGAGCATGTCCGGGTTCGAGAGGAGGACGGTCGGGCGGCGGTCGCGCACGTCCCGCTTCTCCGACCGCGAGAGCCGCCCGGTGTAGGAGTCGACCGAGACGCGGCTGCCGAAGCCGAGGTCGGCCGCGAGGTCCGACAGCGACTCCTCCTGGTCGGCGATCAGCGCGTTCTGCGGGCCGAGGTAGAGCGTCCGGCCGCCGTGGTCCATCGCCGCCTCGAAGGCGGGCACGGTGTACGCGAGCGACTTGCCGCTGGCCGTCTCGGTCGCGAGGACGACGTCGTCGCCGTCTCGGACCGCGCCGATCGCGTCGGCCTGGTGGCGGTAGAGCCGGTCGATCCCGCGGTCCGCGAGCGCGTCGGCGAGCCGGGGTTCGAGGTCCACGTCGCCGAACTCGGGCTCGCGCGCCGGGAGCCGCCGGTGGTCGGCGATCTGTCCCTCGTAGAATGGGCGGTCCCGCAGCCACTCGATGGCGTCGTCCACGGTTACGGTACCCTGGGGTCGGCGGGGCCTAACGGTTGCGGTGACGGCGGTCCGGAGGGCGGGCCGCGCGGTCGCCTCGCCTCAGTCGTCGGCCGGAGAGCGTCCGGGGCCGCCGTCACGGGGCGAGAGGTCGACCGCCGGCTCGGTGGGCCCCTGGCGGGCGAGCGGCGGCCAGCGGACCTCGGTCGCGATCGGTTCGTCGAGGTCGAGCTCCATCCGGAGGTCGCCGCGCCGCTCGGCGACCTCGAAGCCGACCGTCCGGTAGACGCTCCGCGCGACGCGGTTCCCGGTCTCGACGTGGAGTTCGAGCCCCTCGCGGCCGGCCGCGGCGGCGTTGGCGATCACGTGCCGACACAGCTCCGTCCCGACGCCGCGGTCCTGCGCGGCGGGGTGGACGAAGACCGCGAGCTCGGGCACCGCGGCGTCGGTCGGCGTGTACATCGCGTGGCCGAGCAGCTCGCCGTCCCGCTCCGCGACGACGTTGTTGGCCTCGCTGAGCATCGTCTCGACCCAGTCGGCGCAGCGCCGCCGGCTCACGGGCGGGAGCCCCTGCGCGCGGTGGGCGCGGTCGAACGCGTCGTACATCTCGGCGAGGAACGGCTCGTCGGCGTCTCTCGCCGGCCGGATCGTCCAGCGCGTGCCCTCCTTGTCGACGAACCGCGGACAGCGCGGGGGGCAGTGGGGCGTCCCCTCGCACTCGCTGCCGTCCCAGCCGTCGCAGGCGACGCTCGCGGTGTCGGGGTTCATGCTTCCCCGTTGGCGGCGCGTCGGGTTATACCGGGCCGACGACTTTCATATCGTGGGAACGGGTGACGAGGGGAGACGGACCGGTCGCGGATCGCCTGCCGTGGCGGTGCTACTCCCGGATCAGCACGATCCCTTCGCGGAACACCGCGTGGTTCGGGAGGACGTGCTCCTCACCGTCCGTCTCGATGTGGGTGACGAAGAGGTCAACCTCTTGGACGACGCCGCGCTCGCCGGCGACACGCACCTCGTCGCCGATGCCGTACGGCTGGCGGAGGAGGAGGAAGACGCCGGCCGCGGCCGAGGCGACCAGGTCCTTCGTCGCGAGCGCGGCGAACAGCACGAGCGCGAACGCGTACGCCGCGAGCAGCACGATGAGCGCGAGCGTCTGGACGCCGACCTGGCCGAGCGCGATGAGCGTCGCGACGTACACGACGCTGTACTTCACGAGCGTCGGGAGCACGCCGAGCTCGGGGAGCTTGATTCCACGGAGGCGCTCGGCGACGAGCAGCTCCGCCTTGTCGCCGACGACGATGCCGACGATGAACACGACCACCGCGACGAACAGTCGCGGGAGGAACGCGGCGACCCCCGACCAGAACTGTTCGAGGTAGTTCACGTCCGCCACGGTCAGGGCGACGATGACGGTGACGGCGAGGATGAAGTAGCTCGACAGCTGCGCCAGGATCCGCACCGTCGAGGTGTCGAACTCGCGGGCGGTCCGCTCGAAGGCGGTCCCCTCGATCACTTCCGGGACGCCGGCGCGGCGGAGCAGTCGGCGGTTGATCACGCCGGTGAGGTACGCCAACACGAGCCCGAGCGCGAGCACTCCGAGCGCCAGCCAGATCCGGTACGGGACGTTCGCGACGAACTCGGGGACGGAGACCTGGGCCGCTGACATCGCTCAGTACTCCTCCGGATCGATCTCCAAGACGAGTTCGCCGGCCTTGAACGCCCGGACGAGCCCGTCCGACTCGGAGAGGACGATGGCGGTCGCGTTGGTGTCGCGGGTGATCGCGCCGCCCGCCATGTGGCGCGCGCCGAGCCCCTTCGGGATGTCGACGCCCTCGGCCGCGGGTTCGAGGTAGCGGTACGCCGAGACGATCTTCCCGGAGTCGGAGACGACGAACGCGCCGTCCAGCCGCGAGAACTCCTTGAGCATGACGTTCACGATGGGGTCGCCGACGTGGACGTGGCTCTTCTCGAAGGGGTTGTACGACAGCGGGCGGGACTTGTTCATCACCTTCCCCGCGTCGCCGACGACGAACAGCGCGCCGACCGGCTTGCCCTTCTGCCCCTTCTTGCCGAGTTCGATCGCGACCTCGAACACGTCGCGGATGACGCTCGGCTCCGCCCGGGAGTTGGCGAACAGGTCGTAGATGCCGGTGTGGACCCCCTCGTCGACGGTGACGCGGACGACCGCGTCCGAGCCGCCGTCGAACACCGACGCGACGCAGGCCACCTCGTCGCCCTCCGCGAGGAGGTCCGCGTCCATGGCGCCCTCGATGCCGAACCGGATCCGGTCTTTGACGTTGTCGAAGGGGAGCGGCAGCTCGACGAACGTCTCGGCGTCGACGTCGTTGTCGGGCGCGACGACGACGACCTCGGTCCCGTCGTCCGCGAACGGCTCGTAGAAGGAACTCGTCGGCGAGAACAGCAGGACCGCGTCCACATCGGCGACGAGGTCCGCCAGGTGGTCGGTGAGCGAGGCCATTACCACGCCTGACACGAGGAATCCGTATAGTCGTTGCGTCGTGCGCGCGTCTGACGCGAGCCCGCGCTCGGCGTTCGGCCCTCCCGAGTCGAGTCCGCCGCCAGCGTCAGCGCTCGGACGCCGTTCGACGGCGTTTTAGGTCTCTGTCCGCGGTGGCACACGTGGAACCCAACGCCGTCCGAGACTCGTGGACGAACCGGGCGGGCGAATACTCACCGCGCTACTACGCGCACTACGGGCCGAACGAGACGAGCGAGCGGATCCGCGAGGCGCTGACCGCGCGCCTCGATCGCGACGCGGCCGTCCTCGAACTGGGGTGCGGGCCGGGGCGGCACCTCGATCACCTCGCCGCCCACGGGTTCGACGACCTCTCGGGCGTCGACATCAACGCCGACGCGTTCGACGCGATGCGGGAGACCTACCCCGACCTGGCCGCCGACGGGACGTTCCACTGCGGCGCGATAGAGGACCTTGTCGGCGAGTTCGACGACGGCGCGTTCGACGCCGTGTACTCGGTCGAGACGCTCCAACACCTCCACCCCGACGTCGAGTGGGTCTTCGATGAGATCGCGCGGATCACCGACGAGGTCCTCGTCACGGCCGAGATCGAGGAGCCGGTGAGGGGAGCGGAGGCGGCCGATCCGGACGTGAACTACGTCGACGACGAGACGCCGCTGTACTACCGGGACTGGGGCGAGGTGTTCACCTCGCTGGGGCTGGTCGAGGTCGACGTGGTCCGCGGCGACAGGGACACAACGCGGACCTTCCGCGTGACCGACTGACTCGCGCCCTCGGCGGTCCGATCGGTGCGGCTCGCGCGGCGGTTCGGCGAACGCGACGAGCCGCCCTCCCGCGCGACTTTTACCCGCGAGCCGACTACCCCGACCACATGGCGACTCGCGAGGCGCTCTGGGGGTACCGGAACCGGTTCGGCGACGCCTTCGGGCGCACTTACTTCCGGCGCTTCGGCCCCGGCGTCGTCTCCAGCCTTGGGATCGGGACGTACCTCGGCGAGCCGACGCCCGCGGTCGACGACGCCGCCCGCGAGTCGATCGGACTGGCCCTCCGCTCGGGGGTGAACCACGTCGACACCGCGGCCAACTACCGCTGCGGCCGCGCCGAGCGCGTCGTCGGCGAGGCCCTCCGCGGGGCGCCCGTCGACCGGGAGTCGGTCGTCGTCGCGACGAAGGGCGGCTTCCTCCCGTTCGACGGCGAGCGCCCCGCGGACCCGAGCGCCTACGTCCGCGAGCGCTTCGTCGAGCCGGGGATCGTCGACCCGGGCGACCTCGCGAACGGCGCGCACGCGATGACGCCGGCGTACCTGGAGTGGTCGCTGGACCGCTCGCTCGACCGGCTCGGCCTCGACTCCGTCGACTGCTTCTACGTCCACAACCCCGAGACGCAACTCGCCGTGCGCTCGCGGTCCGAGGTGTACGACGCGCTCGAAGCCGCCTTCGAGGCCCTCGAACGCCGGCGCGCCGCGGGCGACGTCGGCGCGTACGGCGTCGCGTCGTGGAGCGCCTTCCGCGTGCCGCAGGGGGCCGACGACTACCTCTCGCTCGCCGAGGTGCTCGCCCGCGCCGAGGCCGCCGGCGAGGCGGTCGGCCCAGACGACGACCACGGGTTCGCGGCGGTCCA
Source organism: Halorubrum sp. Atlit-8R (assembly GCF_003666025.1). Lineage (NCBI taxonomy): Archaea > Methanobacteriati > Methanobacteriota > Halobacteria > Halobacteriales > Haloferacaceae > Halorubrum > Halorubrum sp. Atlit-8R. The sequence continues at coordinate 112,152 of NZ_QPLV01000006.1, read as the reverse complement.
GCTGCCGTTCAACGTCGCGATGGCCGACGCGTTCACCCGGCGGAACCAGCCCGCGCCGCCCGGCGCCGACACGGAGGGGCCGGTCTCGACGCTCACGTTCGCTCACGAGGCCGGGCTCTCGGTGGTGACGAGCGCGAGTCTCGGGCAGGGCGACCTCGCGGTCGAGGGCGCGATCCCGGCGGACGTGGACGCGACGCTCGCGGGGGAGACGCCCGCCCAGCGCGCGCTCAACTTCGCGCGGAGCGCGCCGGGCGTCACCGCCTCGCTCGTCGGCACGACCGACCCCGAGCACGTCCGCGAGAACGTCGCGGCCGGCACCTTCGACCCGCTCGGCGCGTCGGCGTTCGACGCCGTCTTCGAGTGAGGCGGGGCGCGCGGGCGGGTCCGGCGGCTGTCGCGCGCCACAAGACGTTTGTTCCGACCGGCGCAACCGGGTCGTATGTCCCCCACGCGACGAGCCCTCCTGAGTAGCGCCGCCCTCGGCGCGGTCGGCGCGCTGGCCGGCTGCTTCGGCGGCGACCCGGCGGACGACTCCGACCCCGTCGCGCGGTCGTCGCCCGTCTCCGGAACCGACACGGACCCGACCGTGCTGAAGGTGCGGAACGACTGGCAGGAGCCCGCTCTCGTCGAGGCCGGAAGCGGCGGCGAGGTCGGAACCGACGGCGGCGTCGCGGCGGACGACGACGCGAGCGACGGCGGCGACGCGAGCGACGGCGGCGACGCGAGCGACGGCGGCGACGCGAGCGACGGCGGCGACGCGAGCGACGGCGGCGACGCGAGCGACGGCGGCGACGCGAGCGACGGCGGCGACGCGAGCGACGGCGGCGACGCGAGCGACGGCGGCGACGCGAGCGACGGCGGCGACGCGAGCGACGGCGGCGACGCCGACGGCCCCACCCGAGTCGGGAGGGAGCTCGTGACGACGGCCGGGCGGGCCGCCCGGATCCGGGCCGCGCCGGGCGTCGACGAGGCCGACCGCGAGCGGGTCCGCGCGTTCCTCGACGAGACCGACTACGACGCGGAGACGGTGTACGTGACGCCGGCCGGCGTCCGCTCCTGCCAGCGGCTGGAGATCCACTCGGTGTCGTGGCGGCCGGGGCGGGTCGAGTACGAGTACTGCCGCGAGCTCAGGCCGCCCGACGCGGCGTGCGAGGCCGACACCAGGGTCACGCTGGCGCTGCTGTTCCGGCTCCCGGCCGCGCTCGACGAGCGGATCCGCGGCTCGGGCTCCAGCGGGCGGTCGCCGTGCCGGACGACGGACACCGAGTACGCGGTGATCGAGGGGAACGCGACCGTGCCCGGGAACGCCACGGCCACCGACGAGTGGGGTGACTTCTGATGCCCCGACGGCTCACCCGCCGCGACGCGCTCGCCGCCGCCGGCGGGGCCGCGCTCGGCTCGCTCGCCGGCTGCCTCGGCGGCGGGGGCGAATCCCGGTTCTGGGACGACCCGCCGTCGCTCGACGTCGAGGCCGTCCCGCGGGAGTTCGACGGGCCGTTCCCCGAGCGTCCGCGGCTCGTTCCCGTCGACGTCGAGCCCGCGGTCGCGGCCGCGTTCGCGGACCGCGTCGACCGCCTCCTCTCGCCGATCCCCGAGCCGCTGACGGCGGAGACGCTCCCCAACGGCGAGTTCCGCGAGCAGATCGCGACCGAGCGGACGGCGGCCCGCGAGGCGCTGCCGGGCGGACCGACGTCGCTGACGCCGCTGGAGGCGGCCGAGCGGTACGCGACGGCGCGCGAGCACGCCGCGACCGCCGTCGGCACGTGGGCGGCCGTGACCGTCGAAGGCGACCCGACCGCGGTGGCGCCGGACCTCGGAACGGTGCGCCGCCGCGCGTCCGAGACGCTGCGGGAACTCCCCGGTCCGGCCGCGGACCCGCTCGCGGCCGCCGCGGTGTACGGGCCGATGGAGCGGTGGTACGACGTGGCGCGCCGACGGACGCTCGTCGGCGGCGGCGTGGGTCCCGCCGACCGCGCGAACCCGCTTCGGACGGGGGACGCGATCGGCGACGTCGAGCGCGTCCAGGCGCACGTGGAAGCGGGGCGCTACCTCCGCGACCGGTACGCGGCGTCGCTCGGCGACCCGGCGTCCGTGGCCGAGCCGCTCCGCCGCGAGATGAATCGGATCGGCCGCGCGGTCGGCGACCGGCTCCGCGAGCTCCACGGCGAGGGCGTCGAGGACCTCCGACGCAATCCGGGCACCGAGGCGTTCGTCGACGAGCGGGCGGTCGAACGCGGCGCGCCGAGCGACGCCCTGCTGTCGAGCGCCGTCTACCGGAGCTTCGACGGCATGTGGTTCGACCCGGTCGCGTTCGGCGACTACGAGCCCGACAACCCGGCGACGGGGCTGACCCGGACCGCGCTCGCGTGGACGCGGCTCCGCGCGCTCGACGCCGTGGCGTCGCGGGTCGAGGAGGGGGACGCGATGTTCCCCGACGAGCCGACGGCGATCGGCGACGCGCGCGAGGGGGCGGTCGAGTCGGCGTCGTCGCTCGCCGGGAGCGAGAACCCGCTCGCTCGGTGGCTGGCGACCGAGTTCCTCGCGCTGTTCGACGAGCCCGACGGCGCCCTCGCGGCGGCCGACCGGACCGCCCGGTCGACGGTCGAGGCGTACACGCGGTACCGGTGGATCGAGATCGTGACGGGCGAGGCGCTGGCGGTGGCGGCGTCGGTCGCGGACTCGTTCGGCTCCTGAACGGCGGCGGGCGGGGAGAGAAAGTGACGGTGGGGGCGGGGACTCGGACGGCGGGTCGGCGTCGCGGGCGCGGCAGCCTCAGCGGAGTTCCTTGTAGCGCGCGCCGCACTCCGGACAGATCCGGACCGAGAACACCTCGTCGGGGTCGTTCTCCTTCTTCATGACCTGGTCGCAGTCGGCGCAGTTGAGCCGCTCGTAGGTGTCCTTGACGAGGTCCCCGTCGCGGAGCCCCTTGCGCGTGGATTTCATACCCGGGGTTTGTCGCCGGGGCGCATAAAAACCCTGTACGACATCGGTCTGACGACTTCGGCGAAACCGCCCGCGGGCGGAGCGGTACGGGCTCCCCCGCCGCGACCGGGGTTCCGCGGTGTCCGACCAGGCGCTTTCGCAACGCTTGTGTCCGGGCGCGCGGAATCGCCGCCGTGTCACGGACCAGGCTGTTCGGTTCGCTCTGCGCGCTGGTCTTCCTCGTCAACTTCGCCCGGGTCGTGTTCGCGCCCCTCGTGGGCGAGTTCATCGACGCGTTCGGGATCCGCGAGGGGACCGCCGGGCTCATCGTCACGCTCGCGTGGCTCGGCTCGGCCGCCCCGCGGCTCCCCGCCGGCTGGGCGCTCACCCGGTTCACGCGGCGCCGCGTGATCGTCGTCTCCGGCGCGATGCTGACCGCCGGCGCGCTCGGCGTCGCGCTCGCGCCGACCGTGCTCGCGCTCATGGTCGCCGCCTTCGCGGTCGGCCTGGCCTCCGGCGTCTACTTCGTCGCCGCCAACCCGTTCATCTCGGAGCTGTTCCCCCAGCGCGTCGGTCGCGTGATGGGCGTCCACGGCATGGCCAGCCAGCTCTCCGCCGTCATCGCCGCGCCCGCGGTCACCGTCGCGCTGTGGTACGACTGGCGCTACGCCTTCTACGCGCTCGCGCTCGCCGCGGCCGCCAGCACGCTGCTGTTCGTCGCGCTCGCGAAGCGGACCGACCTCCCGGACGCGGGCGCCGGCGACACCGACTTCCTCGCGGCCGCCCGCGGCGAGTGGAAGCTGATCGCCGCGGGCGTCGTGCTGATGGGCCTCACCAGCTTCGTCTGGCAGGGCCTGTTCAACTTCTACGAGCTGTACATGATAGACAAGGGGCTCCCCCGGGCGACGGCCCGGAACCTCCTGACCGTCATCTTCGCCGCCGGCGTCCCCGCCTTCCTCGTCTCGGGCGACCTCGCGGACCGGCTCCCGCACGTCCCCTACCTGCTCGGCATCGTCGCCTCGTTCGTGGGGGGCGTGGTCCTCGTCGTCGTCGCCGAGGGGCTGGCGGCGGTGATCGCCGCGAGCGTCGTCGTCGGCTTCGCCATCCACATGCTGTTCCCGGCCGGCGACACGTACCTGCTGGCGTCGCTGCCGGACGAGTCGCGCGCGTCGGCGTACGCGATGTTCTCGGCCGGGATGATGTCCACGCAGGCGGCGGGCTCGTGGGTCGTCGGCGAGGCCATCGAGGCGGGCGCGGGCTACGACGCCGTTTTCCTCGCGCTCGCCGGCGGGCTGGCGCTCCTGGTCGCCGGGTACGCGGCCCTCTACCGCCTCGGGCGCGTCCCGGGCGGAGCAGCGGGTTCGACGCGAGCGACCTGACGCAGCGGCGCGGCGGCGTCGGCGACGGGACCGGAGCGCGGAGCCCGTTCGGAGCGGCCGAACGGGTCGGGGGTACCGCACCTGTTTTGGGCGTCGCTCCCGTGTGATCGGTAAATGGAGTACGTTCAGGAGCGCGTGACGACCCTCCACGCGTTGACCGACCACCGGCCCGACGCCCCGACGGACCGCGCGGCGGTCGTCGTGCCGATGACCGAGCGCGAGTACGGGACGCTCGCGGCCGAGCGCGTGCTCTCGACGCTGGAGACCGTCGACCCCGCCCGGGTAATCGTCCCGCTGCGGGCGTCGGCCGACCGCGCCGGGCCGTTCGCCGACTGGCTCGACGGCTTCGACCTCGACGTCGAGACGCTGTGGTGCGACGGCCCGCGGCTCGCGTCGCTGCTGGAGGCGCGCGGCCTCGACGGCGACCGCGGCAAGGGCCGCGACGTGTGGCTCGCCCTCGGCCGCGCGCTCGACGAGGAGTTCGTCGTCGTCCACGACGCCGACACCAAGACCTACTCGCCCGCGTTCGTCAACCGCCTGCTGTTCCCGCTGGGGCGCGGCTACGCCTTCTCGAAGGGGTACTACGCCCGCGTCGAGGACGGATCGCTGTACGGGCGGCTGTTCAGGCTGTTCTTCCGGCCGCTGGTCCGCGCGCTCGGCGACGCCGCGCCCGGGCGAGAGCCGGCCGTGCTGGAGTACCTCTCGGCGTTCCGCTACGCGCTCGCCGGCGAGTTCGCGGCGACGAGCGACCTCGTCTCGCGGCTCCGCGTCCAGCGCGGCTGGGGGCTGGAGGTCGGGACCCTCGGCGAGGCGTTCGGCCACGCCGGCTTCGCGGACAGCGCGCAGGTCGACCTCGGCCGCTACGAGCACGACCACCGCTCCGTCGAGGGGCCGACCGGGCTCGCCGACATGAGCCGCGCGGTCGGCGAGGCGACGCTGCGCGCGGTCGAGGACGCGGGCGTCGACGTCGACTACGAGGGCCTCGCCGACCGGTACCGCGACGCGGCGGCGACGCTGGTCGACGGCTACGCCGCCGACGCCGCGTTCAACGGCCTCTCGTACGACGCCGACGACGAGCGCTCGCAGGTGGCGACCTACGCCGAGGCGCTCGGCGAGCCCGGCCCCGACACGCGGCTCCCCGCGTGGCAGGACGCGCCGGTCGACCCCGACGAGGTCCGAGAGGCCGCCGAGGCGGACCTGGACGCGGTCCGCGGCGATGGCGCGGGGAGCGGCGGGACCGACGCCGTCGGCGGCTCGGCGACCGACGACGGACACGCGGAGCCCGCGCCGGGGGAGGACTGACGATGGCGGACGCGAGCGGGCCGAGCGTCGCCGCGCGCGACGACCTCGCGGGCGTCGTCGACCTGTTCGGCTGGCTCACCCGGGCGGAGCTGTCGCGGGCGCTCTCCGAGCTGGCGTTCAAACAGCGGGCCGAGGTCGACGAGGGGGCCATCGACGCCGCCATCGACCTCGCGGTGGCCGAGTACGCGCTCGTGCCGGCGCCGAGCGGCGCGCTCTCCGGGGGCGGCGCGGACGACATCGCGAACGGCGACGGGGGGGCAGGCGAGGAGGGGAACGACGAGTCGACCGCGCTCGCGGTCGGGCCGGCCGCGTTCCCGACGCTCCCGGCGGGCGCCGAGGACCTCCCGCACATCCTCGACGTGCCGGACCGCGAGGTCGACCGCGAGGCGCTCGCGGACGCGGTGCTCGAACGGCTGCGGGAGGAGGCGGTCGAGGCGATAAACGCGGGCGACGACGACCGCCTGGAGACGCTCGCGGACGTGACCTACGACGTTGAGGCGTGGGCGCCGGTCGACGTGGACCCGGTCCGGACGCGGATCCTCGCCGAGGTCGACGACGGGGCGTGAGCCGGCGGGCGTCGCGGTCGCCTCACCCCGAGAACTCGGACTCGCTCACGCGGACGACGACGGTCTCCTCGACGTCGCGCAGGTCGTACTCCGGCGTCTCGCCCTGTCGCCGGCGGACGAAGAGCGGTTCGACCGGGCGCCCGTCGACGAGCCCGAACACCTTCAGGCGCTGGTCGGTCTCCTCGGGCGGCACCTCGCCGTCGCGGACCTCGCGGGCGAGGTCGCGGGAGAGCCACTCGTCGGTCGCGACGGACGGCTCTAAGACGAGCGCCTCCGCGACGAAGCGGGCGAGATACCAGTCGAGGTCGTTGAGCAGCGAGACGGCGGCGCCGAGGCTCACGGTGTCGACGGCGACGCTGTTCTCGAACGGCTCCTCGATGTCGTAGGTGGCGAGCGCGTCGCGAGCCTTCTCGCGGGAGAGCAGCTCGTAGGAGAGCTCCACGTCGGGATCGCCGAGGAGACACACCCGCGTCATGCCCGGGGTTCGGATCGGGCGGCGCAAATCCGTTGCGGTCGGCGACGCTACCAGGGGATCCGCTCGCGGTCCTTCCAGAGGTGCCCCGCGGGGCTCCCCGGCGCGAACCGCGCGAGCCAGACCGGCGTCTCCGCGCCCTTCGACGGGGGTCTCGGGGCCTCGTCGCCGCCCATGTCCGTCCGGACCCACCCCGGCGAGACGGCGTTCGCGATGAGGCCCCGGTCGCCGTACTCCCCGTCGAGGTACGCGGTGAGCCCGCCGACGCCGACCTTCGAGAGCCGGTACGCCGGATAGCCGCCGCCCATCTGCCCCTCGGTGAACTGCCCCAGCCCCGACGAGAGGCTCACGACGCGACCGCCGGTTCCGTCCAGCAGCAGCGGCAGGGCGTGCTTGGTCAGGACGACCGGGCCGCGGAGGTTGACGGCCGTCGTGCGGTCGAAGTCCGAGACGTCCATCTCGTGGAGCGGTCCGGAGCGGGGGAACACGCCCGCGTTGTTCACGAGGACGTCGAGCGATCCCGCCTCGCGCTCGATCCGGTCGACCGCGGCGCTGACCTCGTCGTCGTCGGTCACGTCCAGCCGGACCGCGCGCTGGTCCGCCGCGGTCACGTCGTCGGGGTCGCGCGCGCCGGCGTAGACGGTCGCGCCCAAGTCGGCTAATTCCGCGGCGATCTCGGCGCCGATCCCGCGCGTCGCGCCCGTGACGAGGGCCACGTCGTCGGTCAGGTCGGCCTTGAGGTCGACGTCGGTCGGGGTGTCGGCCATGGCGATCGCTACGGCACCTCGCCTGTAGAAACCCCGGGCCGATCGCCGCCAGTCGCCCTCAGAACGTCGAGACGTCGCCCTCGATGACGCTGCGGGTAACGTCCGTCACGTCGGCCAGCTCGCGGTCGACGATAGTGAGCACGTCGTCCTCGATGTCGCCAAGCGCGACCCCGTCCTCGGTGACGATCTGCGCGTCGGCGACGTGCGGCTCGTCGATCGGCCGGCCGATCTGCGAGAGGAGTCGGACCTGGAGGTCGCGGATGCCGTCGACCTCGCTCGTGACCGACTCGGCGATGCGGGTGGAGAGCAGGTTGTATATCTTCCCGATGTGGTTGACGGGGTTCTTCCCGGAGGTCGCCTCCATCGACATCGGGCGGTTCGGGGTGATGAGCCCATTGGCGCGGTTCCCGCGACCGACCGAGCCGTCGTCGCCCTGCTCGGCGGAGGTGCCGGTGACGGTGAGGTAGACGGAGCCCTCGTCGTAGTCGTCGGCGGTGTTGACGTCGACGTTGACCTCGCGGTCGGTGTACTCGCGCGCGAGGTCGTCGACGTACTCGCGGACGGACGCGACCGCGTCGTCGTACTCGTCGAGCCCGTCGACGTAGGCGTCGACCATCGCGGCGGCGACGGTGATGTCGATCCGGTCGCCCTCGCGTTTGCCCATGATCTTCACGTCGGGGCCGAGTTCGGGGTGGTCGTCGTGGTATGTCGTGTTGAGCGCGCGCTCGGCCTCGTGGACGATGGTCTCCGTCTCGGTGAGCGGCGCGTGGCCGACGCCGAAGGAGGTGTCGTTGGCCATCGGGACCTCCTGGGTCTCCTCGCCGAAGACGTCCTGGAGGTCGCCAGACCCCTCGCCGAGCTTCACGTCGACGACCACGTCGGTGCCGTACTCCAGCTCCGGGATCGCCTCGGCGAGGTAGTCGCGTGCGGCCGCGAGCGCGGTCGAGTCGACGGGCAGCTGCTCGCCGTCGTACTCCTTCGTGGCGCGGCCGACGATGAGGATGTAGATGGGCTCGACGACCTCGCCGCCGCCGAACGCGGGGGCCGCGCGGCCGGCGACGAGCTGCGTCTCGTCGGTGTTGTAGTGGAGGACTTTGCCGACGCGGTCGAGGTAGAGCTGCGAGAGCGCCCGCGAGACCGACTCCGCGACGCCGTCGCAGATCGAGTCGGGGTGACCGATCCCCTTTCGCTCGACGATCTCGACCTCCTGGTCCTCGACCGCCTGCCGGTCGAGGCGGCTGACCTGTATGTTCCGGTCCATTACCGCCGGATACTCCGTCGGCGGCAGTATAACTTGCGGAAACCACCCGGCATAGGGTAATGCTCCTTGGTTATGGCTCGGCAGATGTTGCGGCCACGTCCCGGCCGGCGCCGTCAGCGGACCGCCGCGTACGCCTCGGCCATCACGTCGAGGGCTTCGCGCAGCTCCGCCTCGTCGGTCGCGTACGAGATCCGCGCGTGGCCGGCGCCGCCCTCGCCGAACGCCTCGCCGGGGACGACGACCACGCCGCGGTCGATACACTCGTCGACGAACCCCTCGGGGACGCGGGGCATCGCGTAGAACGCGCCCTGCGGCGTCGGGCAGTCGATGCCGATGTCCTCGAAGCCGTCGAGGAGGACGTCGCGGCGGCGCTCGAAGGAGGCGGTCATCTCGTCGACCACGCCGCGGTCGCCGCGCAGCGCGGCCTCGGCGGCGTACTGGGCCGGCGCCGAGGCGCACGCCTGCGCGTACTGGTGGACGCGCAGCATGCGCTCGACGCGCTCGTCGGACCCGTACACCCAGCCGAGCCGCCAGCCCGTCATCGAGAACAGCTTCGAGGCGGAGTTGACGACCACGACGTTGTCGGTCTCGGCGAACTCAATCGGCGAGTAGTGCTCGCCGTCGAAGACGGTGTACTCGTACACCTCGTCGGAGATACAGAGCACGTCGTGCTCGTCCGCGATGCGCGCGAACTCCCGCACGTCCGCCTCGGAGGAGACCGCGCCCGTGGGGTTGCCGGGGGAGTTGACGACGAACGCCGCGGTGTCGTCGGTGATCGCGTCCTCGACGGCCGCCGGGTCGATCGTGAGGTCGTCGCGGAGCGGCACGGGGACCGGCTCGCCGCCGGCCAGCTTCGTCAGGGCGTCGTAGGAGACGAACCCGGGGTCCGGGATCAGCACCTCGTCGCCGGCGTCGACGTGCGCTTCGAGCGCGACGTGGAGCGCCTCGCTGCCGCCCGCGGTCGCGATGACGTTGCCCGGGTCGAGGTCGATCCCCTGGTCGGCGCGGTGCTTCTCGGCGATTGCCTCCCGCAGCGACGGAGTCCCCTTGTTCTCGGTGTAGGCGTCCGCCTTCCCGGACTCGATGGCGTCGACCGCGGCCCGCCGGGCGTGGTCCGGCGTCGGGAAGTCGGGCTGGCCCAGCCCGAGGTTGATCGCGTCGTCGCCGGCCGCCTCGAACACCTCGCGGATCCCGCTTATCGAGATCCGCTCGACCCTGTCGGAGAACGTCGTCATGTCAGTGTGGGCGCGCCGCCGAGAGTTAGTTCTTGCCACGTCGCCCGAGCCCCGGCCCCGACTCGACGCCGTCGAGTCACCAGCGCCGACGCTTCCAGACGGGGCGGCGCTCACCCCGGCGGGCGTCGTCGCGGACCCGGCCGTCCGCGTCGGTCGGCAGCGCGAACCGACCCTCCAGGACGTCCGGCACCTCCTCGGGGCGGGCGCGCAACAGCGCGTCGTGGACCGCGCGGAGCCGGAGCATCGGCCGTCCCGGCCCCATCGGCACCTTGATCGACTCGATCAGCCCTCGGTCGACCAGCGCCTGCCGGTCGCCGGTGAACTCCTGTGCCGGGGCGATCCCGACGCCGTCGGTCCCCACCCACGTCCGCAGGTCGCGGAAGAGGTGGTCGTGTCGCGCCGCGAGCGCGACGAGGAGCGTCCGGTCGGTGATCTCCGTCGTCCGCCCGAACTCGCCGGGGTCGAGCGACGCGAGCAGCGCCTCCAGGTCGTCGGCGAAGCGGTCGTCGAGGACCGCGCGCGACTCGTCGAGCAGCCGGGACCGCGAGGGCATCTCGACCGTCTCGGGGGTCGCCGCGTCGAAGCGCGACTCGGCCGTCGCGCGGGCGCCGTCGACCGCCGCGGCGTCGGCCTCAAGCGCGGCGGACCCAGCCCGGGCCGTCGTCGTCGCGAGCGTCCGGTCCCCGCCGGGGCCGACGACGGCGTCGGTGCGGTCCGGACTCGCGAACAGCGTTCCGCCCGTTCCGTGGCCGAGCGGGTCCCCGGTCCGGACCCGTATCTCGTCGGTCTCGACCGCCTCGGCGACGGCGCTCCCGAGGACGAGGGCGCGCGAGAGCGCGTCGACGACGCCCGGCCGGCACGCGACCCGCCACGGGGGGCCCGAGGAGCGCTCGCGAGCGGCCAGCACGGACGGGAGGAGCCGGATCGGCACGCCGACCGCGACGACCGCGGACCGGCCGGTCAGCGCAGCCTCGACCGCCTCGGCGAGCGGGTCGTCGGGGCGCGGGAGCACGTCCGACACCTCGGCTCCGTCGCCGGCGCCGTCGCCCGCCGGTTCGGACACGTCGCTCGCGGGGTCGGCCTCGGTCCCGGTCTCGGCGTCGTCGCCGGTCACACACGTCGTCACTGCCGCGATCCGAAAGAGCGTTGCGCCGGTAAGCGCGGGCGTCGGGAGGAGGAAGGGGTCGCCGCGCCGGCATCAGGGCGCCCGCCCGAACACGAGGTAGCCCGTGTGCCCCACGCCCGCGGTGGAGGGGCGAGAGCCGCGGTCGGAGAAGTCCATCTCGCGCTGGATCGTCTCCAGCGTCTCGACCTCGTCGAAGCCGGCCTCGCGCGCAGCGAGGGCCGCCTCGCGGGTGCCCTCGACGAACGGCGAGTAGACGGCGAGGCGGCCGCCGGGCGCGAGCAGGTCGTCCGCGCGCTCGACGACCGCCGGAGCGTCGCCCGTGTCGAGCGTGAGGGCGTCGAACGGCTCGCCGTCGGCGAGCGCGTCCAGCTCGTCCGTGAGGTCGCCGGTCCGGACCTCGACGCGGTCGGCAACGCCCGCCGTCCGCATGTTGTCGCGGGCGACCTCGGCGAACTCGGCGTCCACCTCGTAGGTGGTCACGTCCGCGCCGGCTCGGCCGAGGTACGCGGCGAGGATGCCGGTCCCGGTGCCGGCGTCGAGGACGCGGTCGCCGCCGGACGCGCCGGTGTGGCCCATCACGAGGCCCACGTCGCGCGGCATCATCGGCGCGCCGGTCCGTTCGAGGTGGTTGAACAGGTCGGGGCCGCGGAGCGCGCGGACCTCGAAGACGGTGCCGAGGTGGGTCTCGACCTCGTCGCCGGCCGCGACGTCCTCGGGGACCTCGATCACGCCGAGGTCGGTGCCGAACTCCTCGCCCGGCTCCAGCAGGTACTCGCGGTCCTCGTGGACGAGCAGGTACGCGGCGTCCGTCACTGCAGGTCCGAGATCGCTCGCGCGGGCTCGCCGTTGGCCGCCTCCAGCGCCTCGCGGGCGGCCTCCTTCGAGACGCCAGCCTGCTGGGCGACCAGCTTCACGTCCTCCTCGGGGATGCCGTCGTCGCCGTCGTCCGCGTCGTCGAGCGCCGGGTCGTCGCCGCCCTCGACGGCCGTCGCGCCGCCCGCGCCGGCGTCGGCGACCTGGTCGGGCGAGCCGACGATCTGGTAGGTCTCCTGGCCCTGGGCGTCCATCTTGGTCACCTGGGCGCCGTCGAAGACGAGGTCGTCGCCGTCGGCCGTCTCGATGACGACCCGCTCGGCGTCGAGCTCCTCGACGTCGATCCCCATCTGTTTCATCATCTGTTTCATCTTGCGCGGGTTCATGCCGCCGCCTCCGAACATGCCACCCGATTCGGCCGGACGACACAAAAAGGGTGTCGACACGGGCCGAAGCGGCGACGTGCCGCGGGAGCGCGGTCGCGGCGAGGCCGGCGGAACGCCGCCCGCCCGAACCCGGCGAACCGGACCGAGACGGCTGGGTTGATACGTGTCGCGCGCGAGGCGGTGGTATGTACCTCGCGGACCACACCTGGCCGGAGCTGGGCGACGCGCTCGACCCCGGCTCCGTCGCGCTCGTCCCGCTCGGCTCGACCGAACAGCACGGCCCCCACCTCCCGCTCGCGACCGACCACCTGATCGCCGAGGCGCTCGCGACGGCGGCCGCCGACCGCTCGGACGCGTTCCGAACGCCGACGATCAACGTCGGCGTCAGCCCGCACCACCGGCAGTTCCCGGGGACGATGTGGGTCGACCCGCCGGAGTTCCGGGACTACGTCGAGTCGTTCTCGCGGAACCTCGCGTACCACGGGATCGACCGCGTGGTGTTCGTCAACGCCCACGGCGGCAACGTCCAGCACCTCCGCGAGGTCGGGCGCCGGCTCCACGAGGACGAGGTCGCCTACGCCGTCGAGTGGATGTGGGACGAGTCGATCCCGGATCTGGTCGACGACCTGTTCGAGCACAACGGCCCCCACGCCGGACCGAAGGAGACGGCGATGATCACCCACATCGCGCCCGACCTCGTCCGCGAGGACCGGCTCGAAGACGCCCGCGACGACGGCCTCGTCGACCTCGCGAGCGCGGAGACGACGGTCCACGGCGCCCGCACCTTCTACGACGCGGTCGACAACTCCGCGAACGGCGCGTTCGGCGACCCGACCGACGTGACGCCCGAGAAGGCGGAGCGCCTGTTCGAGGCGGCCGCGGACCAGCTCGTCCAGCTGGCGGACTGGATCGGCGAGCGCGACGAGAGCGAGCTGTTCCCGGAGCCGCGCGTCGAAGGGGAGACGGCCTAAGCGCCGTCGGGCTCCCGGTCGCTCCCGTCGCCGAGGATCTCGTCCAGCGCGGCGTCGGCCGCTTCGCGGCGGCCGTCGAGGACCGCGAACGCCTCGCCGCGCCGGCGTTCGAGCCAGCGGAGCAGCCGCGCCGCCCAGTCGAGCTTCCGCGCCTTCATCGGGTCGACCGCCGGGTCGTCGAAGTCCCAGCCGGGGAAGACCAGCTCGCCGGCCCCGACGTGGTCGGCGAGGAACGCGGCCCGGTCGCCGTCGGTGAATCCGCCGGGGTTTCGGACCGGGCCGACGGGGGCCGCCTGCGTCGTCGCCAGCGTCCACTCGTCGGCGAAGCGCGGGAGCCACTCGCGGACGGCGGGGACGTTGTCGCCGTGCGCGTGGGCGGCGACGGAGACGCCCTCGCGGGTCAGCGACGCCGCGGTCTCGGGGTTCTTGTCGAGGTCGGTCACCATACAGTCGACGTCGACGCCGCGGTCGGCGAGCACGTCGGCCGCCGCGGAGGCGGCGACGACGACGTCGGCGTCGCGGGCGAGCGCGACCTCGTCGGCGAGGCACGGCGCCGCGCCAGCGACGGCGACCGTCTCCCCCTCCCAGTCGCCCAGGCGGGCGAGCGGGAACGGCGTCGCGAGGTCGGCGGCGAGGTCCCGGGCTCGCTCGTCGGCGGCCCGGTCGAACCCGAAGTCGGCGAGGATCGCCTCGTAGACGGGTTCGAAGGTCGCGAAGTTCACGGACGGGTCACTCCGCGTGCGGGATCCCGTCTCCGCGCTGACCGGCGCCGCCGCTCGCCGGTCGAATTATGGTATGGGCCGGAGTGGCACAGAGTACCCCTACCCGCGTGCCCCTCCGGCGTCCGGTCGATCGGTTGTCTACACGAGGGCATAAACTTTCTCTTAACTGACGTTGGCGGCGATTCCGTCGAGCGCGGCGTCGAGCGCGTCGGAGACGCCGGAAACCGACTCTCTGACCGATTCGATCGCGTCCGGGGTCCCGATCAGGAGGCCGCGGCGACGGTCCGGGAGGGCGTCGCCGGGAGATCCGCCGTTCGCGCGGTCGCCGGTCCCGCCGTCGGTCGTCGGGGGAGTCGTCGGGACGCCGGCCCGGTTCGGATCGCCGAGCGCGAACGCCGCGGCGCTCGCGTCGCCGCCGACGGTCGCGGCGCGCAGGGCGCCGACCGCGGCGTCGCCGAGCCCGTCGAGCTCGTAGGTGCGGACGACCGCGGCCTCGGCGGCGTCGCGCTCGCCGTCGGCCGCCCGCGGCGCGCCGATCCGGTCGAGGTGGCGCCCCGCCTCCCGGACCGTCGTCACGTCGAGCTCCGTGACCGCGACGGCGTCGTCGCCTCCGCCGGCGTAGCGGTCGCGGGCGAACTCGGCGCCGACCAGGGCGGCGTCGCGCGTCTCGGCCACGTCGTGCGTTCGGATCACGTGGGCGCCGCGCTCGACGGCCATCGACGTGGCGGCGAGCGAGACCGGGAGCGCCTCCTCGGTGCTCCGGCCGGCGATCGTCTTGAGGAAGCTCTTGCGGTTGATCGAGACGAGCAGGGGGCGGCCGTAGCCGCGGAACTCGCGCAGTCGGTGGAACGTCTCGCGGTCGTCCTCGTGGGTCTTCGCCTCGGACCAGCCGCCGAACGCAGGGTCGATGATCGTCTTGTCGGTGAGGCCGTTCATCGACAGCGCCTCGTAGATGTCGTCCACGTCCTCGATGGCGCCCGGGCGTTCCAGGTCCGGCGGCGAGGCCATCTTCGAGACCGCCACGTCGTGTTCGCGGCAGACGCGGGGCATCTCCGGGTCGGCGAACCCGCAGATGTCGTTGACCATGTCGAAGCCGCGCGAGAGCGCCTCGTCGGCGACCTCGTGGTAGCGCGTCTCGATCGACCAGACGGCGTCTCCCGAGGTCGATTCGAGCGTCTCGACGGCGGTGTCGAGCCGATCCAACTCCTGTTCGGCCGAGAGCACGTCGAGGTCCTTGTTGGCCGATTCGAGGCCCACGTCGACGATGTCGGCGCCCTCGCCGATCAGCTCCTCGTCGACGTACGCGGCGGCCTCGCCCGGGTCGTCGTACACGCTGGGGTCGTACGGCGACTCCTCCGAGACGTTGAGCACGCCCATGATCCGGGGCGGGTGGTCGTCGCCGATCCCGAGTCCCGCGGCGTCCACGTTTCGCATACGATCACCACGGGCGCGAGCGACATAAACGGGGGGAATAAGCGGGGGAGACGAGGTGAGAAACGGGCGGAGTGCGGGGACGGACCGACGGGCGAAGACGCGCCGCCGAAGGAACCGAGAATCCGTCCGCAGACGCCTCGATACGTGTCAGTGTGGGACATGAGGGCAGCCGTCGGATACGTCTTAATGCCGTTCGTCACCTATCCGAGATATGTACACGAAAACGGAGGACCGGCTGCTCGGTCTCGCCTCGGCCGCTCTCCTCGCGACGATAGGCGCGGAACTGCTCGGGAGTCAACTGCTCGTCACGGTCGGCGTGGGTGTCTTCGCCCTCGCCGTCGTGGCGCTTTTCGCGGTCATGAGCGTCGTGCTCGCGGTGGCCGTCGCCCGGACCACGGACCTGAACATGCTCGACGCGGCGGCGGCCGACCGACCCCGCTGAGACGCCCTCACAGGTCGAACGCCAGCGAGTCCCCCACTGACACGCCGTGCCGGTCGGTCCACTCGTACGGGACCTCCAGCACGTACTGCCCGGAGCCGGGATACCGCTGTTGCTCGCCGTCCTCGTTCGGACCCGGCTCCGGCGCGTTGTGGATCTCGACGATGTTCCGGTCGCCGTCGACGTAGACGATGTCGATGCCGAAGTCCATCTCGCGCATCACGTAGGTGAGAGAATCTTTGGGGGCGTCGTAGACGAACAGCATGCCGCCGTCTTCGGGCAGCGACTCGGCGTCGCTGAGCCCGAGGAAGCGCTTCTGACGAGTGTCAGCGAGCGCGGCCGTCACCGACCCGCGCTCCGCTCCGTCGGTCCCCTCGACGGTCACGGTCGTCGTCTCGTAGTCGGCGTAGGTGCCGGTGGGCCACGCGGACCCGTCTTCCCCGTCTCCGCTCTCGTCGTCCGAACCGCCGTCGCCAGTCGATTCGTTCCCCCCGTCCGCGTCGCCGCCGCTCGCTCCGTCGCTCTCGCCGGGCGCGTCGCCCCCGCCCAGACAGCCCGCCGCGGCGCCGAGGGTCCCTGCCGCGGATAGTCCGAGGAGTCGCCGCCGTCTCATGGTCGGAAGGAGGGCGGCCGGGGATATAAGCGACCGCGTCGGCGGCGAACGCGTGCGGACGTCGCGGCCCCGGCGCGGTACAGCGACCGCCCGCGTGCCGGGAAGGACGCGCTTTTATCGCCGCCGGAGCGTAGCGTGAACATGGCGAAAGTGAGCATCGGCCTCCGCGGGTGGCGCTTCGAGGAGGACGAGATATTCAGCGACGACGAGGAGCTGAAGCCCCTCGACGAGATCCCGGAGGACCCGCGGGAGCGGCTCCTGCGGCTCGCCAGCCTCGTCGAGGAGCCCTGCGACGTCTGCTACCTCGACTACGGCGAGGCGGAGGTCCACCGCTGTAACGAGGCGGAGATCGTGTACGGCGAGCCGGAGGGCGAGGTCCTGCTCTGCCCCGAACACGAGCCCGACCTGCTCTACTGGTTCCGCGAGGAGGGCGGCAGCGAGCACAAGGGGTCGGTCGAGTTCGCCGACCGCTTCCACGAGTGGGTCGCCGCCGGCAACGAGGCCCCCGAGGGGTACGGCTCCGTCGAGCACGTCGAGGAGGACCCCGACGGGCTCCCGGACCTGCCCGACCAGCAGGAGGTCCAAGAGCGGATCGAAGAGGGGTTCGAGGGCGAGCGGATCGACATCCTCGAACTCGCCCGCGGCGAGGAGACCGACCGCGAGGAACTGACCGAGGAGGAGCTGGCGGAGTCCGACCTCGACCTCTCCACCGACTACCCGTCGGACCGATGAGCGGCGACGAGCGAGCGCCGGCCACGGAAGAAGACGAGGGGGCGGCGGACCCGACCGACGCCGAACCGTCCGACTCGACGGACGGCGCGGGGGCCCGACAGAAGCCCGTGGTCGTCGTCGTCGAGCCCGAGACGCCGGGCAACGTCGGGACCATCGCGCGGGCGATGAAGAACTTCGGCCTCACCGACCTCAAGCTGGTCGACCCGCCGGAACTGCGGGAGGACGGCGAGGCGTACGGCTTCGCCGGCCACGCCCGCGAGGACGTGCTGCCGAACGCGGACGAGGTCACCTTCGACGAGGTCGTCGCGAACTACCACACGGTCGGGACGACGGCGATAACCGGCGAAGACGACCGCAGCCACGAGCGCTTCCCGTTCAAGACGCCCGTCGAGCTCCGCGAGTCCCTGAAGACGGTCGACGCGCCCACCGCCATCGTCTTCGGCCGCGAGGGGCGCGGGCTCAACAACGAGGAGCTCTCGCGGCTCGACGAGGTGTGTTCGATCCCGGCCGACGACGACTACCCCGTCCTCAACCTCGGGCAGGCCGCGACCGTCCTGCTGTACGAGCTGCGCGACCTCACGGTCGGCGAGACGCAGCTGCCCGACACCGAGGTCACCCGCGCGCCCGAGGCCGACGTGGAGCGCTTCCACGGGTTCTTCGAGGACTTCCTCGCGGCGACGGGACAGCGCGACCACGTCCGCGAGAAGAACGCGCTGCTGATGCGCCGGCTGCTCGGCCGCGCGCACCCGACGGAACGCGAGATCCACACCCTGCTCGGCACCTTCCGCAAGGCAAACACGAAGCTGGAGCACGCGGACCACCTCGCGGCGAAGTACGACGAGCCGCCGTACCCGCGGGAGAAGTAGCCGTGTCCGACTCCGTCCTCGACGAGGACCTGCTGGCCGGCGTCCGCGACGTGTCGCCGCTCATCCTCGGGGTCGCGCCGTTCGCGCTCGTGGCCGGCATCGCCGCCGTCGACGCGGGGCTCGGCCTCGCCGAGGCGGTCGGAATGTCGGTGATCGTGTTCGCCGGCGCCTCCCAGCTGGCGGCGCTGGACCTGCTCGGCGAGAACGCGCCGCTCGCGGTCGTCGTCGGCACGGCCGTCGTGATCAACCTCCGGATGCTGATGTACTCGGCGTCCATCGCGCCGCACTTCGCCGACTACGGGCGCCGCCTCCGGGCGGGGCTCGCGTACCTCCTCACCGACCAGGCGTACGCGCTCTCGGTGGCCGAGTTCGGCGAGAACCCCGACCGGAGCCGGTGGCGCTACTACCTCGGTGCCGCCGCCTCGCTGTGGGTCGTCTGGCAGATCGGCACCGTCGCGGGCGTCGTCCTCGGCGCCGGCGTCCCCGACGCGTGGGGGCTCACCTTCGCGGTGCCGCTCGTGTTCCTGGCGCTCCTCGTCCCGGCGATGAAGGACCGCCCGACCACCGTCGCGGGCGTCGCCGGCGGCGCGGTCGCGGTCGTCGCGGCCGGGCTCCCGCTCAACCTGGGGCTGCTCGTCGGCGCGCTGTGCGGGATCGGCGCGGGGCTCGCAACGGAGGTCGCGGGCCAGTGACCGGCGGGCTCGGCGCGGTCGTCGCCTCCCCGCGGGCGTGGGCCGCCATCGTCGTCATCGGCGCGATCACCTACGGGATCCGGCTCTCCTTCATCCACCTGTTCGGCCGGATCGACGGGGTCCCGACGCGCGTCCAGCGGCCGCTCCGGTACGTCCCGCCCGCGGTCCTCGCGGCGCTCGTCCTCCCGGACCTGGTGACGCTGCGCCCGTCGGTGGCCGCGACACTCCTCGACGAGCGGCTGATCGCCGGTGCCGTCGCCGGCGCCGTGGCGTGGCGGACCGAGAACGTCTTCGCGACCATCGCGACCGGGATGGGGACGCTGTGGCTGTTCCGGTTCGTCGTGTTCGGCTGAGGCTCCCGAGGCGCGCTCGGTGCGGTCATGTCGCCCTCGCAACGGCGTGAGCGCCCGCTGTCGCCGACCGGGACACAGTTCCGTCAGCGCTCGCGCTCCGTCGCTCGCTCGGCGGAGGGCTCCCGGGAGGCCGAGTCGCCGCGGTCGACGGGGCGGTCGAACCGCGAGCCGCCCTCGTCGGCCTCGCGCTCGCGGGCGGCGGCGATCCGCTGGGCGGCGTCGGCGAGCGAGTCGAGCGCCGCGAACACCCGGTACGAGAGGTACGGACCCACCGAGAGCACCGCGACGGCGATGACCCCGAGCAGGATCTGTCCGACAATCATCAGGGAGTAGACGAGTACGAACAGGCTCACGGCGCCTAGAACCGTGCCGGCACGGGTGCGGAGGGCCTCGGAGGGAGAGAGCGGGTCGTGCGACATGGCCGGGACTACCGGCGTGAGACACTTAAAAATAAACGGGGTCGGCGGACGCGGCGCCGATCAGTCGTCGGCCGGGGCCGCGGAGTCGCCGGCGGAGACGCCGGTGCCGGGGCCGATGTCGATGCCGAGCTCCTCGAGCTTCTCGTCGGGGACGACCCCGTCGACCCAGTCGCGGGTCTCGTAGTACTCGGCCTTCAGCTGGTCGAGTTCGACGAGTTCGCCCTCGCTGGCGCCCGTACCCGGAATGGCGTCCGGGTGGCCCTCGATGAACCGGTTCGGAAGCGTGTCGTCCGCGCCGTCGAAGCCGGCGAGGTTGTTGTAGTAGCGTTCGAGGTTGTAGACGCGCTCGCCGGCCTCGAACAGCTCGTCCTCCGTGACGTCGCGGCCGGTGACGCCGTTGTACTGGAGGACGTACTCCTCGATCCCCTCCGCGAACGCGCTGAACTTACAGATGTCGAACGAGTCCGACACCGCGTGGAGGTCCTGGAAGGTGGCGGTGAGCTCGCCTTTGCCCTCCCACTCGTACGGGTCGACCTTCTCCGGGATCCCGAGGATCTCGGCGGCCGGCGTGTAGCCACGCAGGTGGCAGGCGCCGCGGTTGGAGGTCGCGTACGCGATCCCCATGCCCTTCATACAGCGCGGGTCGTAGGCGGCCATCGTCTGTCCCTTGACGGAGAGCTTGTTGCCGTGCGCGTCCTTCGCGTCGGCGACGCGCTCGGGGCCCTCCGCGAGGAGGTCGCCGAGGTCCGACGAGCGGTGGCCGATCTCGTCGATGAGGTCGATCATCGTCTCGGAGTCGCCCCAGTCGAGGTGGCCGACGCCGTCGAGTTTGCCCTCCTCGCTCATCTCCATCGCCATCGCCATCATGTTGCCGGCCTCGATGGTGTCGATGCCGAGGTCGTTACAGCGCTGGAGCATGACCGCGATCTCGTCGCGGTCGGAGTGCCCCGAGTTCGGGCCGAGCGCCCACGCGGACTCGTACTCGTACGACTCCGTGCGGACGTTCATGTCCTGGCCCTTGTGCGTGACGTTGACCTCGACCTCCTTCTTACACGCGACCGGGCAGGAGTGACAGGTCGGCTCGTCGACGAGGATGTTCTCGCGGACGTTCTCGCCGGAGACGCGCTCCGCCTCGATGTCGACGCCCTCCGCGTCGTGGTACGCCTCGGTCGAGGTGTACTTCGCGTTCTTCGACGGGAGTCCGTCCATCTCCTCGGTCGCGTTCATCAGGACGTTGGTCCCGTACATCGAGAGCCCGCCCTCGTTGGGCGCGGTCACGTCGGACTCGCGGATGACCTCCATCGCCTGCTGGTACCCCTCCTGGAACGTCTCGGGGTCGGCGGGCTTGGGCATGTCCGTGCCCGACTTCACGACGACCGCCTTCACCTTCTTCGCGCCCATCACGGCGCCGGTGCCGCCGCGGCCCGAGGCGCGGTCGTCCTCGTTGATGACGCAGCCGTAGCGCACCTGGTTCTCGCCGCCCTGTCCGATCGCCATCACCGAGACGTCGCGGCCGACCTTCCCCTCGACCTCCTCGCCGATCTGGTCGATCGTGTCGTGGACGCCCTGCCCCCAGAGGTGCGAGGCGTCGCGTACCTCCACGTCGCCGTCCTCGACGAACAGGTAGACGGGCTCGTCGCTCTCGCCGTCGAGCAGGATGCCGTCGAGCCCGGCCCACTTGAGCCGCGCCCCGGACCAGCCGCCGTGGTGCGAGTCGGTGACCGTCCCCGTCAGCGGGGACTTCGTCACCAGCGCGATCCGGCCGCTCATCACGGTCTGGGTGCCCGTCAGCGGCCCGGTCATGAACGCCAGTCGGTTCTCCGGTCCCAGCGGGTCCACGTCAGGCCCCTTGTCGAAGACGTACTTGACGCCGAGCCCGCGCGCGCCGATGTACTTCTTCGCGTCGTCGTCGTCGATCCCGCGGTAGCTGACCTCGCCACCGCCGAGATCGACCTGTGCCACACGGTCTCTGTAGCCGCCCATTTCAGTCATGTAATGCTCGTTCATTATAGACGGACCACAGCGTGTTAGGTGTTCACCTCCGGACGCAACCGGAACCAGTTACCAAAGGGGAGGCGTCGGCGGCACGGCGCTTATGAATGGACCGCGCGTTCCTCGCGCGAATACTCGCCGACGGCGGCGGGATGCGAACGGTTCTCACGTTGCCGCGACCGCGTGGTGCGAACGAGCGGTTTCGGTCGGCGTCCCGCGTCAGACGCCGAATATCGCGAAGCCGCAGGTCATAATTGCCGGCGAGACGAAGCGCGAGCGTGACCGACCGAGGGGGAGAGACGACCGGACGCCGTCAGGGAAGGGTCGCGCGCCGTCTGAGAGCGACCGGGCGCGACCGAGCGAGGACCTTCGGGATCGCGTTCGTCGTGCTCGTCGCGTCCGTGGTTCCGGTGCCCGGGTCGTCGGGCGGCGGGGAGAGCGCGCTCGGCGGCGCCCTCGACGCCCTGCCCGCCGGGGTCGGACTCACCGACCCGTTTCACCTCGTCGGCTACGCGGTCCTCGCCGCGCTGCTCGTACCGGTGGCGCGCGGAAATCGGTTCGGACCGCTCCTCGCGGCCGGCGGCGCGGTCGCGTTCGGCTTCGGGATCGAACTCGTCCAGGCGCCGATCCCGTGGCGGTCGTTCGCGTGGCGCGACGCCGCGGTCAACGCGGTCGGCGCGGCCGTCGGAGCGACGGTCGCGGCGGCTCGCACTCGCGTGTCATGGTCGACGAGCGACCGCGACGGCGGGCGCTGAGCCCGCCCGCGTTCAGCGTCCCGGCGGGCCGGCCCGACCGCGACCGCGGCGGCGCACGGTCGCCGTCACGTCGGCGTTCAGCCGCGAGCGCTCGAAGTAGATCTGGTCGAACTCGCTCGACTCGTACTCCGCGTACAGGTCGAGCGGGACCTCCTCGCCGTCGTCCGCGTCCTCGACCGTGTCCGCGAGGTCGGCGTCGTCGACGCGCACCATCAGGGTCGCCTCCTCGTCGTCGAAGACGACCTTCTCCGCGTCGAGGTGCTCGCCGTCGGGCGCCCAGACGGCGACGGTGTCCTCGGCGACGGAGTCGACGTCGTCGGGCGCGTCGTACTGCGTGACCACCTTGCCGTTCCCGTCGACGGTGACGGCGGCGTCGGGGAGGTCGCGGTCGACGCGCTGCATCCGGCCCTCGACGGTCGGCGCGATCGTTTCCCGCGGTTCGAGGTAGTCGACGACCGTCGTCGCCTGTAGCTCGCCCGTGTCCACGACCACGGGCTTGTCTTCGAGCGGGTAGCCGCTGCCGCCGTTCGCGATGAAGCTGTTGACGGCCACCTCGTATGTCTCGTCGGGGTCGAGCGGCTCGCCGCCGACGTACACGTCCCGGATCTGCTCGTCGGCGTCGTCGTGGGGCACCCACTCGAAGCGCAGGCCGCTCGTCTGCTGGGAGATCTCCTCGCCGAACTGCTGTCCGGTGTCGCTCTCCAGCGTGACGACCTGGCTCTCCAGCGTCTCGACGAGCTCCTCGCCCGTGAGCTCCAGTGAGATGACCGTGTTCGGGAACGGCAACGTGTTGAAGATGTCCCCGCCGGTGATCTCGCCGGGCCCGTACACCGAGTCCGAGCGGATACCGCCCGCGTTCGTGATCGCGGCGTCGGCGTCGACGCGCTCGCGCATCGCGTCGGTGATCAGGTTCCCGTAGCCGGTCTCGCGGTGGTAGTTCGCGCCGAACGTGGCGTTGAGCGGCGTCTCGGTCTCCACGACCGGCGAGTCGAGGCTGACCTCCGCGCGATAGTCGTTGATGATGCTCGACGCGGTGGGATCCTTCTCGATGTCCTCTGTGACCTCGATCAGCTCCCCGTTCCACGCGGTGACCTCGCCGCCCTCGATCGTCAGTTCGATCTCGCTGAGGTACGCCGCGCGGGCCCGTGCCTCGGAGACGATCGACCCGTCGACCTCCTGGGGCGGGTAGAGCTGCTCGTCGTCGCCGACGACGATCACGTCGATGTCGTCGTCCGCGTCGGCCTCCGCGAGATCCTCGGCGTCGCCGATGCCTGTGTGCGCGAGGGCGACGACGGCGTCGACGCCCTTCTCTTCCTTGAGCCGCTTCGCCTCGGCGGGGCCGGTCTCGGTGTAGTCCTCGATGGTGATGCCCTCCGCCGCGAAGTCGATGTTCGTCTTCCCGGTCGTCGCGCCCTGGTCGGCGAGGCCGATGATCCCGACGCTGACGCCGCCGCGCTCGACGACCCGGTACGACTCCGTCCCGTCGAACGCCTCGCCCGTCTCGCTGTCGACGAGGTTCGTCGCGAGCCACGGGAACTCGGAGTCGGCCGTCACGTCCGAGATGGGGTCGAGCCCGTAGTCGAACTCGTGGTTGCCGATCACGTCCGCGTCCGGGCCGACCTCGTTGAGCACGTCCACCGGCGCGCGCCACTGCGAGATCGGGCTCAGCGCGTGCGGCCCCACCTCGTCGCCGCCGCCGACCACGACGACGGGGCCGTCGGCCGCCGCCCGCCGCTGCTCGATGAGCGTCACCAGCCGCGGGAAGTTCCCGTCTTGCGCCGCCGCCGTCTGGATGTCGTTGTACGACAGGACGGTGAGCGTCGTCGCTCCCTCGCCGTCCGCGGCCGCCGCCGAGCCGGAGACGAGCGACCCGCCGAGTACGATTCCACCCGCTCGCAGTACGTCACGCCGTCCGTAGTCACGGTCCCGTGACATCGAATTCTTCCACTTAGGGATGTTTATAAAATCTTTCTATGAAATAATATATATTTATCAGTTCGACACGTTTGAGAATTCTTCGCAAACGTTCGTCTCCGGGCGGCGGGCGCGGGATCGACCCACGTCGTCTGACTCGCGGCCGACCGCGACCGCGGCGACGTGACTGATCCCGATGAGAACGCGACATGGGCTGCGATACGGACGCGACGTGGCCCGCGATGACGACACCGCTTTACGCGCGCGACCGCTTCTCCCGGCAATGAGCCAGCCGAGCCCCGACGCGTACGAGCAGGGGCGCGGGATGGACGCGCACAACGCCGTGATGCGCGACATCCGCGCCGAGCGCTCGGAGACGTACGACCCGACGGAGCCGACCCGGGTGTGGATCGACGAGGACAACACGCCCGACGGCGTGGTGAACTCCCTCACGATCATCCTGAACACCGGCGGCTGCCGGTGGGCCCGCGCCGGCGGCTGTACGATGTGCGGCTACGTCGCCGAGTCGGTCGAGGGCGGCAGCGTCGCCCACGAGGACCTGATGACGCAGATCGACGCCTGCCTCGACCACGAGGCCGAGGAAGCGGACGAGCCCGCGGAGCTGATCAAGATCTACACCTCCGGCTCCTTCCTCGACGAGCGCGAGGTGCCGGCCGAGACCCGGCGTGCCATCGCCGAGACGTTCGCCGACCGCGACCGGATCGTCGTCGAGTCGCTGCCGGACTTCGTCGAGCGCGAGAAGATCGCCGACTTCGCGGACCACGGCATCGCGACCGACGTGGCGGTCGGGTTAGAGACCGCGACCGACCGCGTCCGCCACGACTGCGTGAACAAGTACTTCGACTTCGCCGACTTCGAGGCCGCCTGCGCCGAGGCCGCCGCCGCGGACGCCGAGTTCGACGCCGACGTGGGGGTCAAGGCGTATCTCCTCATGAAGCCGCCCTTCCTCGCGGAGCCCGAGGCGGCCGCCGACATGATCGACTCGATCCGGCGGTGCGCCGACGTGGACGGCTGTCACACCGTCTCGATGAACCCGACGAACGTCCAGCGCTACACGATGGTCGACGAGCTGTTCTTCGAGGGGGGCTACCGGCCGCCGTGGCTCTGGTCGGTCGCGCACGTGCTCGAAGCGACCGCGGACGTCGACGCCATCGTCGTCTCCGACCCGGTCGGTCACGGCTCCGAGCGCGGCGCGCACAACTGCGGCGAGTGCGACGACCGCGTCCAGACCGCGATCAAGGACTTCGACAGGCGGCAGGACCCGAGCGTCTTCGAGCAGGTGTCCTGCGAGTGCGAGGCCACCTGGGAGTACGTGATGGCCGAGGAGACGAGCTACAACATGCCCCTGGCGCGGTAGCCCGCGACGGAGGCGCGGTCCGGGGCGAGGCGTACCCCCGAGGCGTACCTCCGAGGCGGGCGACGGAACGCCCCGGAATGATGATGACAGTCGCTGATCAGTTATTTTCTAATTAGTGAAATGTACGATCTATTATCTTCGAAAATGCGTACAGTCACGCTTGTCACTCCCGATCATACTGAACGATCAGGTCGAACAAGACCCTTATAGCTCCAGGCCCTACCGAACACCATGAACGCAGACGCCAGCGGTTCCCCGCCCTCCCGCGGGAAGTCGGTCCTCTTCTGTCCGGAGTGTCGCTTCGAAAGTGCCCTGTCGGACGGGTGGCTCGTCGTCAGCGACGGCGACGAGCGCACGATCGTCTGTCCGGAGTGTGGCCACGTCGCCGACCACCGGGCGGAGCGGGCCGCGCCGACGCCGCAGCACGCGGACTGAGGGTATCGTACCGCCGACCGAACTCCGTTGTCGCCTCCCTCCGATCGAGATTTCTCTCGTCAGGGCGCCCGCTCGGCGAGCACGGGAATCTCGGACAGCTTCTCCGCGTCGAGCGCGTCCCGGTCGACGCCGTCGGGGCGCGCGTACGGCGTGTCGGTCCGGACCGTTCGCTCGGGCGTCACGACGAGGTCGAGCGGCACGTCGTGGGCGTCGGGCTCCGGGAGGTCGGCGTCCGGGCCCACGGCCGACTCGGGGCCGTCGAGCACGGAGCACTCGTGAACGGTCGTCGCGACCGTCGTGTCCGCGTCGGCCGCGCCGAGCTCGCGGAGGACCGCCCACTCCAGGTCGCTGTACCCCTCGCCCTTGCCGATCCGAGCGCCGTCGGCGGTGACGCCGACGGAGCCGGCGACGATCAGGTCGACGTGCGCGACGTCCTCGGGCGCGGTCGGCGTCCCGTACTCGCCGATCCCCGAGACGGTCGTCGCGTCGTCGATCTCCGCCGGCGGGACCTCGGCGGGGTCGAGCCGGAGGAACGGGTCCGGGTCGCGGAGCCGGGGCTGCGCGACGTAGACGGTCTTGCCGGCGCGGAGCGCGGCTCGGCGAACCGGGAGCTGCGGCGCGTCGGGGTTGGCCTTCAGCGTCGCGGCCGCCTCCCACGCCTCGGTTTCCGCGATCCGCTCAGCCGCGGCGTCGGCGCCGGCGAAGTTCGGGATCCGGTCGTGCGGCGGGAACGGGAAGCGCGCGTGGTCGCCGGCGTCGAAGGCGTCCCACACCGCCTCGCGGACGGCCTGTTTGTCCATGCCGGAAGGACGCTCGGCCGAGACAAGTAAGCCCCGAACGCCGACCGGACTTTCGGTGCCGACGGGCGGGGTGGGGTCCGTCGGACCGGGAGGTGGGGGATTGCCCGGACCGGGAGGCGGGGGGTCGCTCGGCCCGGGGGAGCGGGGGTCAGTCGTCGTCGGCGGGCGACCGGTTGCCGGCTCGAACCGTGCGGGTCGCCGCCACGCCCTTCCGGTTCGCGTCGAACTCGGAGAGCACGTACACCAGGCCGGCGAGCGTCACCACGCCGATCGGGAGCAGCACCAGCGGCGTGATCCGGGTGGCGCCCCACACGGTCAGCAACACCGCGGCCACGATCAGCACCGTCGTGGCGTAGTAGATCTGGGTGCGGACGTGATCGATGTGATCGGCGCCGGTGAACGTCGACGAGAGGATCGTCGTGTCGGAGATTGGCGAGCAGTAGTCGCCGAAGATGGCACCGCTGAACACGGTCCCGATCGCGACGGGGAGCAGCGCCGGCGTCGCGCCGCCGACGCTCCACGCCAGCGGGACCGCGATCGGAGTGACTATCGCCATCGTCCCCCAGGAGGTGCCGGTCGAGAACGCGATGAACGCGGACGCCAGCAACACGACGACCGGGAGCAGCGTCGGCGACACGAACTCCTCCGCGATGTTGGTGACGAAGACGCCGGTGCCCAGCGCGGTGGTGACGGTCCCGATCGTCCACGCCATCACGAGGATCGTGAGCGCGGTCAGCATCATTCCGAAGCCGTCGATCACGGTCTCCATCGCCTCGTCGAGGTTGGCGACCCCGCTCGCGATGCCGATGACGAGCGCGACGGCCACCATCATGAACGTCCCCCAGAGGAGCGCGTCGACGAACGCGGCGTTGCCGGCGATCTCGAACGGCCCCGCGCCGGGCTCTGACGCCTCGAGTCCGGTGTAGAACCCGCCGCCGACCACGGTCACCATCAGCGCGAGGGTCGGGAGCACGAAGTACCGGAGCTGCGGCGAGTCGGTCAGCACGTCGCCGAGACTGTCCTCGGCGCTTTGCATCGGGATGGCCCCGTCGCGCAGGACCTTCCCCTCCGTCGCCGAGCGGTGCTCGGCGTCGAGCATCTCGCCGAAGTCCCGCTTGGAGAAGACGATTATCCCGACCATCACGACCGCCAACAGGCAGTACATGTTGAACGGGACGCTCTGGAGGAACAGCGCGAAGGCGCTGGGCACCTGACCGGCGTCGACGGAGACGCCCGCCGCCTCGTAGCCGTCGCGGATCATGCTCAGCTGGTACGCGACCCAGCTCGAGATACCGAACGTCGCGACCGGCGCGGCGGTCGAGTCGATCATGTACGCGAGCTTCTCCCGGGAGATGCTCACCTCGTCGGATATCTCCCGCATCGTGGTGCCGACGATCGCCGTGTTCGAGTAGTCGTCGAAGAACCAGATCATGCCGAAGATCCACGTCGCCGCGCCGACCTTGCGTTGGGAGTCGAGCCTGGAGGTCACCGCGTTCGCGAGGGCGTTCGCCCCGCCGAGCCGCCAGATGAGCGCGACGCCGGCCCCGAGGAACAGCACGATCAGCATGATCTTCGCGTTGAACGTGCTCTCGCCGATCGAGGAGACGAGCCAGTCCAGCGTCTGGACCACGCCGTGGTTCGTCGTGTAGATCGCGGCCCCGGACCAGATCCCCAAGAACAGCGAGAGGACCGGTTTGCGCGTCACCATCGCGAGCACGATCGCCAAGAGCGGCGGCACGAGGGAGACGGCGCCGAACGTCTCGGCTCCCGTCATACGCCTCCCCCCGATCGATTACGGCCCGACGAGGGGGACGAGCGGCCCACCGCCGACGACCGGAATCCTCGTCGCACGTGCTCGGAGGCGCCGGTACAGGCGTTCACCGGATTCGTCGAACCGATGCGACGGTCACGAGCCCTCGTCTGGAGAACCATGTTACACACACCCACACCGACTCGGGGTATATAAAACCCATGGTAGTTTCATATTTCGGACCGTAAGTTTCCGAAATGTGGGCATTCAATTCCCGTTCCGACTGTTTCGCTTCTCGAACGACGAGACGGTCGCGGGCGTGTCTCCCGAAGGACGACCCGTCTCGTGCCGGCGGCGCCCGTTCGCTCTCAGTCGCGACGCGTCAGAGACCGACGACGCGCCTTTTAACCCGTTCAGGCGCGCATCGTCGGGTATGTTCGAAGACCGGCCGGACCGCGACGCCGAGGTCGTCCTCGTTGGGCGCTCGAACGTCGGCAAGTCCACGCTGATGCGCGAGCTGACGGGCCACGACTTCTCGACCGGCGGCAAGCCCGGCGTCACCCGCCAGCCGAACCACTTCGACTGGGCCAGCGAGAGCTTCATGTTCACGGACCTCCCCGGCTTCGGCTTCATGTCCGGTGTCGAGGAGGAACACCGCGAGCAGATCAAGACAGAAATCGTCCGCTACCTGGAGGACAACGCCGACTCGATCCTCGCGGGGGTCGTCGTGATGGACGGCAAGGCGGCGGTCGACATCATCGACCGGCACGCCGAGCGCGGGAACGTCCCCCACGACGTGGAGATGTACGGCTTCTTAGAGGACGTGGGCGTCGAGCCCATCGTCGCCGTCAACAAGACCGACAAGATCGACGACCTCGACGAGCGGCTCGACGAGATCTGCGACCGGCTCGGGCTGTTCCCGCCGTGGCAGCAGTGGTCCGACCGCGTGGCGCCGATCTGCGCGAAGCGCGGCGACATCGAGGCGTTAGAGGAGTGTCTCAGGACGCGCTTCCACGAGCACAACCGCGACGACCTGCTGAAGTTCGTCTCGTAAGTTGTCGTTCGCGAAGGTGGATTCGGTCGCTCCGTGCGTTCGTGGGTATTTATCGCTGGACCTGTGAAATCCTCAGCAGGTGATCTCTTCTTTGAGACGTACTGGATACAGAGTGTGAGTGGTTCAGACGAAAAAGCAGGTGTCACCGAGTCACGCGACACCCGGGTGATCCTCGACCGCTTTGATTGCTCCGGCGGCCGGTCGGCTTCAGAGCCACCGGATCCGTCCGAAAGCATTTATCGATCTGAAAGAGCGTCGATATATGAAGCGACGGGCCCTCCTGACCTCTCTCGGCTGCGTCGGGACCGCTCCCCTCGCAGGTTGTCTCGCCGACCAATCTGTGAATCTATCCAGCACGCCAGCCCCGAATCGTGTCGTTGGGGAATGGTGGGACGCCGTCAGGAACCGCGACGCCGAGCGGTTCCGCGACCTGTATCACCCCGACTCGCCGGAACGTGACGCATCCTACTGGACCAACGAAGACTGGTGGGAGTCGTTTCCGCCGGACGTTCTAGCGTCAAGCACTATCGAGGAGCGTACCCTCGTAGCGGAATCCGACACCGAAGCAACTGTTCTCGACGAGTTCGCCACTCCTGCTGAAGATGACGACCGCCAACCGGCAGGGCTCACCCACAAACTCCGACCGGAAGACGGCGACTGGCGGCTGTGGACGCACGAATCTCGGGAGTACATCTATCCCGGTGACGCGCCTGCCGAGCGACCAGCGGACGACCTGCCCGATGACTGTCCTACATCAACGCTCGCGGACTACGGCCCGCCCGACGAACTCTCCCGTGAGGCGGTCGGAACGTTTGCGATCGAGTATCACGAAGCCTACGTACTCACTGAGATGTTTTCGCCCACTCACGAGGACGACTCGGTCAGCGGGAGTGTGACCTCCATCGACAGCCACGAGTACGGATACGTAGTTACCGTCGGGTGGAGTGGCGCCGATTACAGAGATGTTCCCGAGATAGAAGCCAAACCGACGACCGACCCGCCCGACTTTGATATCCCGTCGATCGAAACCCTGAGCAGCAAACTACTGCGAGAGTTCGCCAGAGAAGCCGCCGAGCGGAATGAGAGAGTAGAATCCAACGGCGCTCCACACTCGGATCTGGAGCCGGTGCGCCACGAGTTCGAGTCGCTCCCAGGTACCGAAGACGGCCGATTTATCAGCGTTGACAGCACTCCAGTCACCATTCAGTTCGATATTCGCAGGACGCATGGGAATTATTTGTCGATGTCTACCCGCTACTACGTAGACTCACACGTCGTCCGACAAAGCGACGAGCACAGGGCCAGCGACGAGGACACGGACCCGAGGCAATTCACCCTGCTCGAATGTCAACCGTAGGCGGGGTTCTAAAGCCCATTACGGCTGTAATAACAGAACTGCCGACGAGCTGATCGCTCGTAGTACGGTAAAATACTACCGTACGGATTCACTGTATCTCGCACACCGATCCTATCGATTCCTATGGGTTTCAACAGAGCCTCGCGCCACCGCGGATCCGTTTATAACCACGCAACCTCGTCGGTCGACCGACTCGGAGCCCTTCAGAACTCGAAGCCGACCGCGTCGTCGCTCGGTCGGAGCGGGCTCTTCGGATACGGCGGCTCGGCGTCGGGGTCGTTGTAGGCCCGCGGCGCCACGTCGTTCGGGGCGTCGGGGTAACACAGCGCGGCGAGCGTCTGGATCGCGGTGCGGCCGCTCGCGAGTTCGAACTGCCCGCCGCCGTACAGCTGGATCCCCTCCTCCTCGCAGTAGGCGATCGTCTCGAACAGCGATTCGAGCGTGCCGAACCGAGAGGGCTTAATGTTACACCAGCCGGGCTCGACCGGGAGGGATTCGAGGCTCTCGACGCCGTCGATCGGGTAGTCGAACGAGAGCCGGTCCGCCTGCGGCTGGACGAGCGCGCTCGTCGCGGGCGTGAACGCCGGGTCCTCCACGACCGCGGCCGGGAACGCCGCGAACACGTCGCGGTACAGCTCCGGGTCGGGCTCGACGTCCACCTCGGTGCCCTCGTACCAGCCCTTCAGGTCGAGGACGCGCACGGCGTCGGTCTCACGCAGCGTCTCGAAGGCCGCCTCCGGCCACTCCGGTGTGGGGTCGAGCTTGAACTCCAACTCCGGGTCTCGCGCGAGCAGCGCCTCGACGCGGTCGGTCGACGGCGGGTCGCCGAGCCGCGTCGAGACGACGAAGCGGACCGGTTCGGGGTCGACACCGAGGCGCTCACCGAGCGATTCCCCGTGCTGTCGGAGGGCCAAGTCGAGCGCCGCGCTCTCGACCGCCCACCGGCGGTAGTTGCGGGAGATCTCGTTTGCGGGCTCGTGGCCGTGGGAGAGGTCGATCTCGTCGAGCCGGTCCGACAGTTCGTCGATGGTCCACTCCCCCTCGATGTCGATCGGGTCGGTCCCGGCGAGGGCGTCGTGGTCGGCCGTCTCGTAGGTCACGTCCTCTCCCCTGCCGACGACGCCGTCGCCGGAGAGCCGGTACTCCGTCGTCGTCCGCTCGAAGCCGCTCGTCGTGTTCGCCGTGTGGCGTCGCCGCGAGACCGACTCGATCGTGACCGTCAGGTCCGCGATCCGCTCGTAGTGGCTCATACCCTCGTGGAGGTCGGCTGTCCACTTAAATCGGTGAGCGCGGGCGGGCCCGACGCTCCCCTACTGCGACGACGACCCGGAGTCGCTCGCGCGGCCTCGCAGCGTCGCGATACGCGTGCCGAGCGTCCAGAACAGCGGGATCACGGTGAGGACGACCGCGCCGGCGGCCGCGACCTGGAGGACGGTCGTCGTGAACCACGGCGCGCCGTCGGCGTACGGCAGCGAGGTGTGGGTCACCTCGCCGATCACGGGGACGAAGTAGTCCATCAGCAGGTCGACCGTGTACCACGCGGTCGCGACCGCGACCGCCTTGAGCGGGAAGTCGGTGATCCTGTGGAGGACGAACGCCTGGACCACCATCGCGAGGTGGCTGAAGAACAGGAAGGCGTACAGCGCCGGGCCGTTGACCGCGAGGAACTCCGGCCAGAAGACGACGAGGACGTACGGAGTCCACAGGCCGAGCTTGACGTTCCCGAAGAACGCCAGCGCGGCGAGCGTGTCGCTCGACCGGCCGAGCGCCCACGCGCCGAGCGCGAGCGCGATGAGCAGCGTCGCGCCGGGGCTGTCCGGGATGAAGAGCCACATCTCGGTCGGGAGGGCGCGGAACTGGAACCGGTAGTACCAGAAGCCGAACGCGGTGCCGACGAGGTTGATGGCGACGATGACCCACGCGAACCGGAAGGCGACGTCCTCCAGCCGTTTCGGGAGCGGCGCGACCCACCGCGGGAGCGACTCGCGGTCCGGCGGGTCACGGCCGAGCGCGCCGACGATGTCCATACCGCCGGCTCGGACCGGGCGGGCAAAGCCGTGGCGGTCGCGGCGGGCGCGACCGGCGCCCCCGACCGATGTCGCGGGACCAATGCGAGCGCGATACGAGCGCGCCGCGAGCCCCCGTCGGACCCCGCCCGCGACGAAAAGGGCTATGGGCGCCCGGCGGGAAGGCGGGGGTATGCGCCCGCGAACGCTGCTCGCGCTGCTCCTCGTCGTCCCCCTCGTGGACGCGCTGTTCCTGATCGTGGTCGCGACGCGGCTCGGGTGGCCGGTGACGGTCGCCCTAGTCGTGTTGACGGCCGTCCTCGGGATGCTCCTGCTGCGCGCCGAGGGGCGCGCGACCCTCGCGCGCCTTCAACGGAAGGTCGCGCAGGGGAAGCCGCCGACCGACGAACTGCTCGACGGCGGGCTGCTCATCGCCGCGGGCGCGTTCCTGCTCACGCCCGGGCTCGTCACCGACGCGGTCGGCTTCCTGCTCGCGCTCCCGCTCTCCCGGGTGCCGATCCGCGTGGCCCTGAAGAAGTACGTCGTCGTCCCGTACATCGAACGCGAGACGGACGGCTTCCTCTCGGGCAACGTCTACATCGGCGGCTTCCCCGACGACGGCGAGGGGGGCTTCACGATGGGCGGCGGATTCCCCGGCGGCGGCCCGGACGGGTTCGACGGCGGCGACGCTGGCAACGGAGATGTCGGCGCGAACGCCGACCGCGGCGGCGCGTCGGCGGACGACGACGACGTCGTCGACGTGGATTTCACCGTCGAAGAGGAGGAGCGGACGGGAACCGACTGACGGCGCGGGCGTCGAGACGCACCGTGAAACCGCCACACGGCGGGGGGCTTGCGAAAGGAAACCCTTAAAATCCTACCCGCGCAACGACTGAATGCGCCCACCTGGGCCAATAGCTCAGTCAGGTTGAGCGCTCGGCTGATAACCGGGAGGTCCACGGTTCAAATCCGTGTTGGCCCACCTTAATTGAATTCGGGCTCCGCCCGAATGAATTGGTGGGCTGGGACTCCCCAGCCACCCAATTTCGTCGTTCCAACTCCCTAGAGGCACCGCTAGCGTGTCTTGTCCGGGATAGAATTAAGCCGGTAGTCACCACCGTCCCCCGATCTGCGTTAGCCGAGGTGGTGTCGGCATGATGTTGCTCCGATCTCACAGTAGCCGGAGCAACTGCCTTCGCTGCGACGCCCACGTGCCCGCGGACTTCCGCCGCGTTCACGGCGACGAGGACGACCGCGCGCACCGCTGTCCCGAGTGTGACTCGTGGGTGCGGATCTGCGAGGGAAGCGCGGCCGGGAAAGACGTCGACACACCCGACCCGCAGACGAGCCCCGCCCGCAACGCGGGCGAGCCGTGGGACGGAGGGCTGTCCGCGGCGGTCGCGATGCTCGCGGTCGTCGGCTTGTGTTGCGGTGCGTGGCCGGTCGCCGCCGACGCCTTGGAGGCGCCCGAGTGGGTCGGCCTCGGGATCGCGACGATCGGCGCCGTGGTCGCTGCGGTGAACTTGGTGGTGGTGTTCGCGTGAGCCGCGCGAGCGGTCCCGTCTCGTCGAAGCGAGCGGGCGAGAACGCCGAGGCGGCGGTCCTCGAAGCGGTCGACGGGCTGGCGTACGTCCCCGACACCGAACACGTCGACGCTCGCGCCGAGACACTCGTCGTTCCGTCGCAGTCGCTTCCGTTCGTCGGTATCTGCCTGCTCGAAGTCGGCTCGCTCGTCGAGATCAAGAGCGCGATCCCCCGGCTCGCGAGCGGTCGCCGGGGTCGGTTCTACCTCCGGCGGGAGCAGCACGAGCTACTCCGCGACGCCGGCGGGAGCTACCTCTTCGCGGTGTGCGAGCCGCGACCCGGCCGCGAGCCGGTCGCGATGAAGGTCGTACCCGCGACCGTCGTCGACGACGCGATCACCGCGTGGCGCTCCGGCGGAAACGATCGGCCCGAGTGTTC
The DNA here is from genome assembly GCF_003666025.1 of Halorubrum sp. Atlit-8R. Taxonomy (NCBI): domain Archaea; kingdom Methanobacteriati; phylum Methanobacteriota; class Halobacteria; order Halobacteriales; family Haloferacaceae; genus Halorubrum; species Halorubrum sp. Atlit-8R. The sequence continues at coordinate 77,279 of NZ_QPLV01000006.1, read as the reverse complement.
GCAGGTCGCGTGGTCGCGGATCTTCCATCCGAACGAGGTGGAGCCGTGAGTACCGCCGCCTACGGGCTCCGGCGCCCCGCGGCCCGCTGGGAAGCGGACCGGAAGTACGCGGCGTGTCCGCGCTGTCAGGAGGAGGTGACCGACACGCTTGGGTCGCCGGCGATCGCGACGCTCCGGCTCGCGAACCAGAATCCGGCCCGGGTCGACGGCGACTCAGTCAACGCCCGCGGGTACACCTGTGACGCGTGCCGGTATGTCCTCGCGATCGCGCCCGAGGCCGCGATCGTCGACGTCGACGATCCGACCGACGAGTCTGACCGGTCGCCGTGGGTCCGGCTCGGTGCGGTGTTCGTCGACGGCACGAAGCGGCCGATCGTGGTCCCCCGTCGCGAGGTGAGTTCGCGATGAAGGCCGTCGAGACGGCCCCGCACGAGTACATGGCAAATTACGTGTACTCCGGGCTCGGGGCGTGGTTCGGCGCCGCGCGGCTCGTCGACGCGACCGGGAGCCGGCGCGGGAGCTTCACGCTCGACGGCGAGAAATGGCGCGTTACCCTTTCGTATCAAGAGTCCGGGCTCGCGCCGCCCGACGGCGGCGAGACGCCGGACGGGACGCGCGTTGACTTCGACACGCTCCGGGAGTTCCGGCTGAACGCGGTCGCCGACGACGAGGTCGGCGAGCGGAAGGTGAAGGCCCTGATTCAACCCCGCTGGCGCGGGCTCGAATCCACCGAGGGGAAGTCGGTCGCCCGGCCGATGTGGGATCTCGGCGACGCGGTGAACGTTCGGGTGAACGCGTCGAACGTCGAGTTCGACCGGGTGGAGTCGGTCATCCAGCGAGCTGCGGGCGCGGTGACGCTCGACCCGATGTACTTCGAGAGCCGGAACGACGAGTACAGCGTCGTGATCGACGCGGCGCGATACGTCCGACTCGACCGGGACGTGTGCGGCGCGATCCACTCCCGAGAGGGGCCGCTCGCGCGGATGGGCCACCTCCTCGAAAGCGATCGCTCGGGGTACCGGAAGCTCGTTCAGGATGACACGGAGCGAGCCGGCTACTACCACACGGTGACGCTCGGGCCGAAGCGGATCCGCGAGGCGTTTCCGGACCACCGGATCCCGAAGGAGTTCAAGCACTACTACGCGCGAAACGCCGAGTCGCTGCCGGACGAACACCCGCTCGCGCACCCGAAGCTCGAAGCGTCCTATCAGTCGAGCCGATGGGACGAGACGCTCCGGCCGGTCGACCACGACGAGATCGCCGACGAGCTCGAAGAGGCGATCCTCGCGACGCTGAACGAGTCGGGGCTTCCCACGCAGCCGCTCGACGACGACGGGCCAGGCGGCGGTCGCACGTTCGTCGAAGATGCGTACTTCGAGGCGGAGACCGTCGACCGGTCGCGGGTGCTCCCGCTGAACTTAGAGCGCGTCGAGAGCGACCAGCGGAACGTGGTCGTTCGCCAGCTCGCGGACGGACTCTCGCCGGTCGAGTGGGACTCGCTGAAGACGCTCGTCGCGGACGGTGGCGACGTGTCGCCGGCGGAGATCGCGGACGAACACGACTGGCACCCGGACAGCGTACGCCGGGGGCTCCGGCGGATCGAGGAGATGGTCGTTCGCGAGCAGGGGTCGGTGGCGTTGCGGTCCCATCACGTCGCCGAGCAGGTCCTTGAGGCGCTCGACGCGGCACGTGAGGGCGTGCGGAAGGCGATGGGGACCGCGGCGAACGCGGTTCAGAACGCCGAGCGTGCGTCCCTCGACGAGCGCACGGACGAACTGATCGCGTTCTGCCAAGCGAACGGGATCCACATCGACGAGCGCGAGGCGCACCTCCGGGTGCGGATGGGGAACCTCGCCGACGAGTCCTGGTCGGAGCTTGTGACGCGGCTCAAGCGGTACTGGGTCGGTGCGGGTCGCGACCCGGAGCGGCTGAAAGAGGCGGTCTCGCACTACCGTGACGCATCTGATCCGAAGATCCGGCCGGTGCGGAGTGCGTGGGGGAAGGGTCAGACGCTCCGGTAGCGCGGCCCCTCGTGAGTGGCAACACTACCCTGACCCTCTTTTTGCGGCCGTTTTCGCCTCGATCGACCCCTCCGACCGGGGAGTTCGCGACGATCTCGACCGCAACACAAGCGCGATCTCGGTCTCGACGAGCTGCTCGTCGACGCCGAACCGACACCGGGGGGTCGGTTGGCGGTTAGGGGTGTGGCTAAGGCCACACAGCTAAGGTACCACCTCTGTTTCTACACGCGCAGATTCTCAGAGTGATCCGCGTTCAACTCCGAGGAGTACCATGTTTCTTGAAAAATAACGGTCCCCAACAGTCAACAAGGCCCGTCGTTACTGTTAGAGATATGAGCGTTAAGATTGAACATTCAACTGATGCTAAGTCCCAATTTGAGAACATAGGAATTGATGCTCCTGATGGAGTTTCCATCGTCCCTGTTGGCCGAGAAACCGTCGACTCTGAATCAGTAATTGTCTTGCCAGACGATTCAGATACAGTTAGGAAATTAATCGAACAGACGGGCGTTGAGTTTGTAGACTACACCAAGTCCGAAGACTCGTCTACGCTTGTACTCCATTCGGAAGAGCTAATCCTGCCGGCTATTATTTTCACGTATACAACAGTTCGGGACAATTGGGATCAAATAAAATATGTCTTGGAGAAGATCTCTAGTCACTATTCAACCCAATACGAATCTGAGGTTGAATTCACTGTTGAACAAGAGAGGGCAGACGGGACTACCACACGTTTAACCTATCAAGGTCCAGCTGATGCGCTTGATGAGGAGCTTTCAGATGAGATAGAAAAGATAATTGAAGAAGATTCAGATGATGAATGAACGTGTCAAACGCTTTGCTGGACGATATACTGAGGTAGTAGAGGATTGCGAACGATTTACTAGCTTACCCAGAAGTGAAAATCATCAGAGGGAATCAATCAAGAAATTGTCGAATCTCTACGCAGAATCCTTAGACGTTCACAATCAGATGATATATGAGGAGGATGAGGATGCTGCCAATCAAAACCTAATGTTCCGTTGTATGATAAATAGTCTTCGTCACGAATTAAAGATGTGGATTGATCTTAATAAGAAAAGTTGGGATAAAGCATGGGATGCCCTCGTTGATTCACAGACTTTCGCGAAAAGCGCTATATCGGCACATGAAACCCACGACAAATGTAATGTAAGAGAATATATAGAAAAACTTGAGAAAATTGAAGAAACTGTATTTCCAAGTCAAAATTTTAACAGCCCTGAGATATACGTAGAGAAGTTCACATGTACCATCTGTGAAGACGACTATAGTGACTGCGATCACATCGCTGGAAATCCGTACTGGGGTCGATTTTGCCAACGCCAAGCGGAGAACATAATGGGGATGAGAGGAGCCGCACTCGTAGATAATCCGAAGGACAAGAAGGCGAGACTCCAAGACCATGTTACAGATGATGGTATGATACGAGATCAAATGACATGGGAAAAAAGAGAGATGACAGAAGAAGAGAAAGAAAAGTACGAAGGTCAAACTGAGGATCACTTCGTATTCCGAGCTACTCTAATGACTGCCGACGACACTCCTACCGATTTTAGAAACTATTTCCCGGAGTGATGGATCTCACTCAGAAGGCCGGGATGAGAGTAAATTTCTAGCTGGGATCTGCGCTTCTTCTGAGTGAGACCGATAATGTGTCTTACCGGGATTAGTCCAGTTCGTGATCTCTAAGTCCCGAGCGCGAACCGTGCGCGACGACATGACTGTTATCTCTCTCCCTTCCGCTCGGTACCACACAAGCGCGTAGCCGCCATCAGCGTCCGCGAGCGTCTCGTGCTGGTCCTACCAGAACTTGAACGTCGGTCGGACGCCGTTGACCATCGACCCCTTCACATCCCACGGGCGGCCGTCCTCGTCGCTCGCGTCGAACTTGAGCCCGTCCACGACCGGATAGTCGAGCGTGAGCGGGTAGCGATCCGTCGCCCACAGCTCGACGAGCTTCCCGTACCGACCGACGATCGCCGGGTCGTAGCTCACGACGACCCTCGTTTGGGTTGCGGTTGGTCGCCGCGCCGATCGGCGTCGACGAACGAATTTCGACCGAACCCCGGCCGCGCGGCCCCCCGCGGATTCGGACCCCCCGCCGCGATCGCACGCGTATAAACAGAGGTATGCGCCGGGGCGGGCGGGTGAATGAACGAGCGAACCGCCGCCGCGTCTATCGATTCACGCGACGGCATCGTTCACTACCTCGCCGTACTCACCGTTCCTGTATTCAGCCATCCGGTCGGAGACCCACGCCGCGGAGTACCCGACGAGGTCGCCCGCGTCGGCGTACGTCATCCCGTGATTCTCGACCGCGCGGATCGCCTTGCTGATCGCTTCCTCGCGCCGAACCGAGTCGGCGTCGACGCTCTCACTCTCGCCGTCCTCGTCGACGAGCTCGATCGCGAACTCGCTCGGCTCGTGTTCCGGGTAGTTCGCGGCCGTGTCGGTCAGGCCCTTGTAGTCGCTGCCCTCCTCCCAGTCGTCCTTGCCGCCCTCGCTCTCCAAGAGGCGAGCGCGACCGGGGTCGGACCGCGAGGGCTTCTCGATCGCGAGCGACGCGACCCGACGGATCGACTTCGCGGTTTTCGTGCGCGTGTGCCCGACGAGCAGCACGCTCCCGCGCTTCGGGTGCGGCCCGTGTTTGGACTCCTTCTTGCGGATGAAGAGCAGCGAGTCCGAGAACTGCTCGGCCGCTTTGTTGCCCGAGCCGAACCCGGAGAGTTCCTGCGCGATCTCGTCGAGGCCAGCCAGCACTGGCCCCTCGATCTCCGCCATCGCTTCGAGCATCTCCCGATCGGAGCGCACCACGCGGTCGAAGCCGTCCCACGACGTGTTGCCGATGAGCGCGCCGCCGGTCCGGATCCGCCACGCCATCGCCACGTCGAGCGTCGTCGCGGTCTTGCCCGAGCCGGGCGCCCCGAACACGAGTCCGATCGCGCCCTCGTGTGCGAGCTCCCCGGCGGCTTCGCGATACAGGTCGCCTCCCTCGCGCTCTTGCCCGGTGAGCCCGGTCGCGCTCTTCATCTGCGAGACCGAGCCGTGTCGCACCGCCTCGTCGATCGTCTCGGTCGCAGCGTTGGAGATGATGAGCTGTCCGATCCGCGTCTCCTCGATCGGCTCGTCGAGCAGCCCGTCGTAGTAGTTGAGGATCGCGAGCGTCCGGCGATCGTCGACGAGCCCGGCGTACCCGCGGACGTGTTCGCCGGGATCCTCGCCGCGGAGCGCGCTCGCGAGTTCCGCCGCCGCGTACGCGCCAGTCTTATCGGACATGGTACCCCCGAGTATGGACCCAATTCAATAGCCGTGCGATCGCCTCGGAAGTCCATCCAGCGCCGTTGATGAACGCGACTATGAAAATCAGGGCAGACACGCTATCGATCGGTGTTCCGGCTGCGCCCTGATTCCATATCTGTAGGGCACCGAAGGCAACACCGAAGTGCGCTCCAGTAACGAGATAGACCATCTCGTCGGAGTCGTCACCGGGGCCGTATGGATCGGATCGCGCCGGCTGACTACGCATCTTCCACCTCCAGCGCCTCGGTCTCGTCGAGCAGCTCGAAGCCGATCGTATCTTCGTGTCCGTTCCGCTCGGTGTCGATGTCGTCTCCCTTCATACTCTGTGGTTTGAGATCGTCCGGTAGTTCCTCGTCGAGAATCGCCGAGACGGTCGCGCTCTCGTCGTCGAACGACGGCGTGAGCGTCGGATCGAGGATCGCCTCTTGGTCCTTGAGCCGACGCTTGTCGAGCGTCCGGGCGATCGACCGGAGCCTGCGCTTGAGGCGCCGTGCCTCCTGCGCGTCCGGCTCGAACTCCTCGCGGAGCTCGGCGACCGCTTCGAGCGCGTCGACGACCTGAACGTTCCCCGCGAGCTCCGATCCGGCGACCGACTCACGCCAGTTCGCGACGGCAACGTTCTCGTCGGCCCGGTACTCGCGACACTCGTAGACGCGCTTCGCAACGGGCCACTCGAAGAGGCTCCCGGCGTGTACGTCCATGTCCGCGAACTGGTCCTCGCTGAGCTCGTAGACGGCGCCGCCGGTGTCGTCGCTCGCCTCGAACGCGACGAGATAGATCCCCTCTTCCTCGGGGAGCAAGTCGACGACGTACCCCCCGGCGATGTACCCGCCGATCGCGATGGCGACCGCGGCGGTCATGACGACGCCGGCGCCGTCGACTTCCCACGGGTACGGGTACCGGCCGCTCTCCGCGCCAGCGATGAACAGCAACACAAGCCCACCGGCGAGAATCGGCCGCTCGCGGGCTGCGGCGACCGGATTCATAGCAACCTCTCGACGGATTTCTCTTCATCTTCGCGGCGATTCTTCACGACGCGGAAAGTGAGACCGGCGCCGCCGATGCCCGACAGGAGAATGAGGATCTGGGCTCGCTCGTAGCTGATCGGCGGGCGGTCGGGCGTCGTCTGTCCCGTCGAGACGTACGCGAATCGGTTGTTCGCGATGCTGCCCGGCGTGGTCATGGTGACGGCCGCCTGCCCGGCGCGGAGCGGGACCGAGACGAACACCTCGGTCTGCCCCTCGGGAAGCCGATGCTGGTAGATGCGGCCGGAGCCGGAGCCCTCGCCGAACTGGACCGCCTCGGTGAGCGTCATTCGCGTCGACTCGTCGGTTTCGAATAGCAGCGTGAAGCCGCCGCGATCGCGGTCATAACTCCACTCGACGAGCCGGGTGTCGGCGTCGATCTCCTGCGCGAACGTCTCGGGCTCGCCGACGTCGACGGACGTGTTCGTCTCTAAGCCGGGACCGCCGTCGTCCTGCGCGGCGGCGCCGCCGACCGCAACACAAGCCGCGAGGCTCACCGCAACACAAAAAATCAGGATACGGCGCATGATTAGACCCCCGGAATCGCCGACCGGATCGTGTTCTCGACGAACCCCCACGCGAGTCCGATCGGGTCGTAGCCGAGGGCCACCATGACGATCCCGATGAACACGGCTGCCGTGCCGACCTTCAGTATCGGCTCGACGACGAACGACAGGATCGACAGATACGGCGCGAGAGGGTTGATCATCAGTTGTTACCTCCCTGTCCGAAGAGCGCGTACGCGACTCCGGCGGCGCCGACGACAGCCGCGATGAGTCCCACGTCGGGAGATCCATCACCGAACCATCCGGCGCCGGCGCCGCCAGCGCCCTGCGATTCCTCGTACTTATCGATGAGCTCCTGATTCTGCTGTTCGAGCTGGTTCCACTCTTCCTGCGTGATGTAGTTCGAATCGGTCTGCGGCTCCGACGACTCGAACGACGCGCTCGACGTCTGCTCGCCGGTCTGCTCGTTGACGATCGAATCTACCGTGAACTGCCTAGAGAGGTTCAGCGTCTCGTACTGGGTCTGGTCAACACCGGAAACGTACTCGACCGAATCGACCTCGGTGATGTTGGTCTCCAGCTCCCCGCTGGCGTCGTATGAATAAGTCCCGTCGCCGTTGTCGGTCCAATCGGCGGCGGGGACCGACACGGTCTCGCCGGCGGTCGTCGTCACGTTCAGAACCGTCCCGTCGTACGGCTGTGCGGTGAGGGTGATCGTCCCGCCGTCGACGCCGGTCTGGTAGGCGTCCCACGTTCCCGAGAGTTGACTCACGTCGGCCGTGAGGTAGACGTCCCCGGCGAAGGTGCTCGGGTCGTATGTCGCCCCCGATTCGATCGGCCCGTCCGACTCGTCGGTGAGGCCGATCGTCCCCGAGAGGGTCGCACCGGTTTCGGAGATCGTGATCGTGACCTCGCGCTCGGAGTCGATCGGGATGTTCAGCGCCGCGAGGTCCGCGATCGCCTGTGCCTGAGATTCTTCTTCGGGGAGCATCGCCGCCCGCTCGCGAGGCGTGATGAGCTCGGAGATCTCGATGCTACCAGACTGAACATCGCCGTAGACGTTCGTGACCCACGTCGAGATGCCGTTTCGGACATTCGTGAAGACCGTACCCATTTCATTCCAAACAGGTGACCACACATCGTAATCGAGGTACGTAACCGATCCCGAGGTAGTTTGCCATTCCCAAGCACCGACAGGAATATTCCAGAACCCGCTCGCTTCCTGAACATTTTGGGTAGGATCCCACATCTGTTCACCAGACCCATTAGAATCTAAAACGTCGAAATCGATAGACAGTAAACCGATCGTACTACCATCAGGCAAGTTGTAGGTAGTCTCTGAAGCCGCGATGTTACTAGCGATGTTAGTATCATCAGAGAAGTGGGGGGTAGTGGTCACATCCGTTAGACCAATATCGGGGTGCGAAGACAGGGTGCTTAGGATCGACTCCCACTCACGAACAGACTCATTCCAAGACTTGAGCGGATTCTTACGAACAGTCGTCTCGTAGTTGTCGATTGCCGTGGACGCGGCATCAAGAACAGCCGACTCAGAGGAGCCAGCATTCAGTTCCTCAATCGCGGCGATCTTCGCATCGGTGTAGGCGTTGTGTTCGACGCCGTCGAGGATGTTCTGGTTGTCGATGATGGTACTCGCGTTCGTAGACTTGCGCGTTCGGGCAGCCTGATAGATCTGCTGTTCAAGTGCGTCGGAAGTCAGGCCCTCAGGGGGTACGTCAGAGCCCAGAATCTCGAACTCGCGCAGCGCCCACCCGAGCGCGACCGGCGGACTCACGGCGGCGAGCATCGCGGTCTTGCCGACGCTTCCCCAGTCGATCGCCGCCGCCGGTCGCGCGGTAGAGCCGAGCGCGCCGACGCCCGCAGCGGCGCCGACGCCGACCGCCGTCGTTCGCAGCAGTCCCCGACGAGTGAGCCGGGACGAATCTGGTTGTGTTGCGGTCATGTGTCAGTCCTCACGAAACCCGACGATATAGACGGCGAGCAGCAGGACCACGACGATCCCGACCGTTCCCGTCTCACCACCGAGCCCGACTCCGGCGCCACCGCCGGTGCCGACTGTCCCCCAGTTGACCGTGTCGATGAGGGAAGAGTCCCCGCCCGTCGACGCGGTGATGTGGATCGAGTCGTAGGTCTCGCGGTCGGAGTCGGAGAGCGTCGCGTTCGCGGACTCAGTCGTGTTCTCGGCGACCGAGAGCGTCGTCTCTTCGAGTACGGTCCCGTTCCCGGGCGTCTCGGTCCCGTTGAGCCCTTCGAACGTGACGTTCACGGTTACCGGGCCGCTGCCGTTCATGTCGTCGATGCCGACAACGTCGACGTAGACGGAATCGGTGTCGTTGGTCACCTCGATCGAGTCGTTGACGAGCTCGCCCGAGCCGTCCTGTCCGGTGACCCCGCCCGCGGCGAGACCGAGCCCGGCGATCGCGACGATCGCGACGGCGAGGGCCGCGATTGTGTTGCGGTTCATCAGTCGCCTCCGTCCCCGCGAATCCGGTCGACGACGTCCGGAACGTCGTAGAACCCGGCGTGATCGGCGAGCGTGATGACGCCGGCGACGGCGACAGCACCGTAGACGACCGTCGCGGCGGTCGGCGAACCGACCGCGGTCCCGAGCTCGGCGACGGCGTTGTAGTCGAAGAACTCCAGCAACCCCCAGTTGATCGAGCCGATCGAGGTGAGGATCCAGATTACTCCCGCGATCGTGTCCTCCCCGTCCCAGATGGAACTCATAGCATCCACCCCAGAGCGAACTGCCCGGTCGTAACCGCGATCACGTACAGGAGGCCCCACAGATCGGAACTCTGGAAGAAGCTGCCGACCGTGTCAGGCAGCGCGACGAACGCGATCGGAAGGACGAGCGTCCCGATGGCCGCGAACATGTACCAGCCCTGTAGCCCCTGAATATCGTCCGAGAGGGACTGAAACTCGGTGTTGTCGTTGGTGATGATGACCCCGACGATCGACGCGTAGCCGAGAATCCACGCGGTCGAGAGCCCGATCCCGCCAAGCGTGAACTGTGTGGCGGTAAAATCCACGTCGAAGAGTTGGAACGATGCGATACCGACGAGCATGAACGCCGAGGCGAGCCCCGCCACAACGAGGGCGGCGTCGACGGCGTCGAATTCCATTTTCGCCATGCGAGCGGCCGGGCCACGGTAATCCCCATATACTCCCGCATTCAGTACGGTCTACGGCCGTCACGTGCCACCTTGAGGTATCTTTAAGTGAACCACCGTGCCCGCGACGGTCGATGGGATTCAAAAGTCTCGTTGACCGCGACGGCAGCGGAACCGTAACGATCGACAAACAGCACCTCGAACTCGACGGATTAGTCGCAGAGGACGGCTCGATCAAGGAGGCCGACGCTCACACGCAGCGTGTCGGTGAGCGCGCGTACTTGGTACGCTTCCCGGAGGACGGTGAAGTGCCGACGCTGCTAGAACTCGTGGGGCGAGCGTGAAACCTCGTGGAAGGGGGTTCTCGACGCGACCCCGTGGGGTCCGACGTGGATGTATTCACGATCCCCGATCTATGTACTTCGCTCGGCGCGATCGGCCCGCGAGGTACATAGAAATCGGTTGGGTTGTGGGTGGTGGCCGCGGTGATCGTGGTCGATCTGTGGGTACCACTTCAACAGGGACCGGTCCAGTCACTCCAGAACGACGGGATCGCGACCCCCGTACATACAGCGTGGTATAAATGAGCCGTCGAACTAGCCTCAAGATCACAGACGAACGCGAACGGCAGCTCGAAAAGGCGAGCGAGATCGTGGCGAGCGGTCCCGACGACGACCCGCCGATGAGCGTCGTGATCGACGCCGCGCTCGCACACCTGATTCAGTCGGAAGAGAACATTCGCGACGCTCGCGATGCAATGGATCCAGTAGCGATCCAGCAGATCAACACTGACGTACTGGCTTTACGATATAGGACTCAGATAAAAACCCGGTGGAGATAAATTCGACTTGCTTGCTCAGTTGAAGTCGTATGTCCGCTCGAAGATTGCGTTTCCACTTGGGTCGTGAATTACTCGAACGACAGCCTCGCCACCCGGGAAGTTGGAACTACTCGATATTTCTCTCTGTTCACCAGTCTGCCAAGTCCCTCCACCAATGGACTCATTCACTCTCTCACCGTCAACAGAGAGCACTAAGTCACCTCCTTCAAGAGATTGCCCGCCAGTCTTGGTTATATTGATCGTGTTCGAGGTATTACTATCAATTGTAAACGTTGCTTGAGGCGCGGTGTCACCTAACTGGTCACCGAGTCCGAGGACGAACGTCCCGATGACGGCCGCCAGGATGACGGTAATTGCGACCATGAGTATAACACCGATGACAGGACTGACCGCCCTATCCTCTGTGTTGGATTGGTTCCTTGGTTTCATTGTTTGAACCCAGCGGCCACCGACGAACGGGATATCTGACGCCTAGGCATCGTCGTCGATGCCTGATCCGACCAGATACTCGTTCAGATCGGTTGCTGGTTACCGTAGATAAGATGGACCTGCCTTATGTACTTACTGGCACGAATATCAGGGGAGAAAATTAGATGAATAGGCCGGAAGTAGTCGACTCAGATACACGACACACGGAACCCACGACTAAATAGCTCTCACGGAATTAGCGCGATGGCGTGTATCCGGATCCATTTCGAAGGTCCACGATTGGCGTCGCATCCGAGAGTACGCCGACCGGTACCCGCAGTCGACCGCCGTAACCAATCATTTGTACACCGCCCGTGAGAGAGGGGTATGGAGCAGTTGACGTGTTACGACTGCGGGGAGACGTACCCGTTCGGAGACGCGACCCGCTGTCGCTGCGGCGAGCCGCTCTGGTTCGAGACCGACGCGGCGGCGTTCGACTGGCCCGACGCGAGCGACGGTTCGCTCGGTCGAGACACGCTCTGGCGATACGAGTCCGTGCTCCCCGCGACGACGCAGACCGGGTTCGCCGCCGCCGCGGGCGGGACGCCGCTGTTCCGTGCGCCGTCGATCGAATCGACGGGCGGCCCTCGGGTCCACCTCAAGGTGGAGGGCGTCAATCCGACGGGGAGCTTCAAGGACCGCGGCACGGCCGTCGGGGTCAGTCGGGTCGACGGCCCGGTCGGGACGGTCTCGCACGGCAACATGGCGCTGAGCGTCGCCGCCCACGCCGCCGCGGCGGACCGGGAGGCCGTCATCCTCGTGGCCGAGGACACCCCCGACGCCCGGCTCGCGATGATCGCCCAACACGACCCGCACCTGTTCCGGGTCCACGGTGAGTACGGGCGGCTCTACCACGACACCCTCGAACACGACCTCGGCGCCGCGTTCCTCAACTCGGACGCCCCGCTCCGAGTGGCCGGACAGAAGACCGTCGCGTACGAGATCTGCGAGGCGTTCGCGCCCGACGCCCCCGACGCGATCGTCTTACCGGTCAGCAGCGGCGGGCAGGCGAGCGGTGTCTGGAAGGCGCTCCGGGAACTGAACGCGGCGGGGCTACTCGCGACGACGCCGCGGATCTACCTCGCGCAGGCCGCGCGCTGCGACCCGATCGCGCAGGCGTACCGGCGCGGGGCGTCGCGCGTCGAGCCGGTCACGGGAGAGCCGACGGCGGCCGTCTCGATCAACAACGCAGATCCGCCGAGCGGGAACCGGGCGCTGGCCGCCGTCGCGGAGACGGACGGCGGCGTCGTCTCCGTCCCCGAGGAGGCGATGCTCGCCGAGAGAGACCGCCTCGCGGCCGACGCCGGCGTTTCGGTCGAGCCGTCGTGCGCCGTGGCCACGGCCGCCGTGCGGGACCTCGCCGCGGCCGGCGAGTTCGGTCCCGACGACGACGTCGCCGTGATACTGACCGGGTCGGGGTACAAGTACGGGGAGAGCGACCCCGACATCTCGTCGGTTCGGGAGGTCGACCGGGCGGACGTCCCGAGCGCGGTCCGCGACGCGGTGTCGTAACTCGTCGGGTGTCGATCTCCCCCTCGCCGGCGTTTCGTCGGTGGTATCGGCGAGGTCCCTGCCACCTCTGAGTACGCGCTGTCGAGCAGCAGCGCTCGGTCGGGGTGACCGCGACGTCGACGACGGAGGGAGCGTGACAGGCGCGAGCCGTGGATGGCCGGTGAAAGCCACGGCAGGAGGTCGGGCCCACGCCGCGGCTCTCGTTTCGGAATCCCGGAACGATCCCGACCACAGGGGTTTACACGCAGTTCTCCGTCGGCCGAGGCATGAATCCGTTCGACCGCGGGGGCAGCTGTGCGAACGGCCACTACTTCGCGTCGCCGAAGCAAGCCGGTGACGGGACGTACTACTGCCCGAAGTGTAACGTCAAGAACGTCGCGCCGGGCACGGACGGCGTCGAGGACGGCGGGCGCTGCCGGAGGGGGCACTACTTCGAAGAGCCGACACAGTTGGGCCACGGCGCGTTCGGCTGCCCGGCCTGCGAGTCGACCGACATCGAGCCGGCGACCGAGCCGTTCGACGACGGCGGCGTCTGCGAGAACGGCCACGAGTTCCGCGTGCCCGACCGGACCAACGCCGGGGTCGCACGGTGTCGCGAGTGCGGCACCCGCGAACTGGAACCCAACTGACCGCTCGACGGGAGGCACGGCGGCGCTGAGGGCCACTACGCTTATGCGAACCGAGTGAGTCGGTACCAACGATCATGAAGAAGCTGATCAACGACCCGGACGGCGTCGTCGACGAGATGCTGGACGGGATGACGGCGGCGTATCCCGACCGCCTGCGACGCCTGCCGGACACGCAGGTGCTCGTCCGCGACGACGGGCCGGTCGAGGGGAAGGTGGCGCTGGTGACCGGGGGCGGCAGCGGCCACGAGCCGACCCACGCGGGGTACGTCGGCGACGGCATGCTCGACGGGGCGGCCGCGGGCGACGTGTTCTCCTCGCCGACGGCCGACGAGTTCGAGGAACTGATCGGCGCCTGCGACGCGGGCGACGGCGTCCTCGCGATCATCAAGAACTACGAGGGCGACGTGATGAACTTCGAGACCGCCATCGAGCTCGCGGAGATGGAGGGCGTCGAGGTCGAGAGCGTCGTGGTGAACGACGACGTGGCGGTCGAGGACTCGCTGTACACCTCCGGGCGCCGCGGCGTCTGCGGGACGATCCTCGTCCACAAGGCCGCCGGCGCGAAGGCCGCGCAGGGCGCCGACCTGAGCGAGGTCAAGCGCGTCGCCGAAAAGGTGGTCGACAACGTCGGCACGATGGGCACCGCGCTCACCTCCTGTGTCACCCCGGAGAAGGGCGAGCCCACCTTCGACCTGGGCGACGACGAGATCGAACTCGGCATCGGGATCCACGGCGAGCCGGGGACGGAGCGCACGGACGTGATGTCGGCCGACGAGATCACCGAGCACCTGACTGAGGCGGTCCTCGACGACCTCGACCTCGACGAGGGACAGGAAGTGCTCACGATCGTCAACGGGATGGGCGCCACCCCGCAGATGGAACTGTTCGTCGTCAATCGCCGGCTCCAAGAGCTGCTCGGCGAGCGCGGCCTGGAGACGTACGACGCGTGGGTCGGCGACTACATGACCTCGCTGGACATGGCGGGCGCGTCGATCACGGTGTGCGCGGTCGACGACGAACTGAAGGAGCTGTTCGACGCGCCGGCCGACACCCCGGCGCTGACGAAGAAATGAGCGACGACGGGGCGGCGGTCGTCGCGGCCGTCGAGGCCGTCGCCGAGCGCATCGAGGCCGAGCGCGACCACCTCACCCAGCTGGACTCCGCCATCGGCGACGCCGACCACGGCGGAAACATGGCGCGCGGGTGGGCCGAGGCGGCCGACGCCGCGCGCGACCTCGACGACCCGGACGCCGAGACCGTCGCGAAGACGGTCGGCAAGACGCTGATGAGCGAGGTCGGCGGCGCCTCCGGCCCGCTGTTCGGCGGGTCGCTCGTGTTCGCGGCGGGCGAGCTCGACGGCGGGATCACCCCCGAAACGGCGGTCGCGTTCGCCGAGACGTACCTGGAGAAGGTCGAGGACCGCGGCGACGCGCGCGTCGGCGACCAGACGATGGTGGACGCGCTGACGCCCGCCGTCCACACGTTCAAGAAGTCGATCGAAGTCGACGATCTCCCGCCCATCGAGGCGCTCGCGAAGGCGGTCGACGCCGCCGAGCGCGGCGTCGCGTTCACCGTCCCGATCCGGGCGCGGAAGGGCCGCGCCTCCTACCTCGGCTGGCGCTCGGTCGGGCACCAGGACCCGGGCGCGACGAGCACCCTGTTCATCCTCGAAGAGCTGCTCGCGGTGGCCGCCGACCGGCTCGGCGTCGAGGTTCCGGAGCCCGACGCCGCCTCGCCGACGATCCCGGACGAGGACCCCGACGACGCGGGGGGCTCGGAGGACGACTGATGGTCGGGATCGTCGTCGTCTCGCACAGCGAGCGCGCCGCGGCGGGGATCGCCGAGATCGCCGCCGAGATGGCGGGCGACACCAGGATCGAGCCGGTCGGCGGCGACGGGAAGGGCGGGATCGGCACCGTCCCCGACGCGATCGAGGCGGCGATCGACGCCGCGGCCGGTTCCGAGGACGGGAGCGACGCGGTCGGGGGCGAGGAGGACGAAGGCGACGCGGACGGCGTCGTCGTCCTCGTCGACCTGGGCAGCGCGGTGATGAACGCGGACGTCGCCGTCGAGCTGAGCGACGCGGAGGCCGTCATCGCGGACGCGCCCGTCCTCGAAGGCGCCGTCAACGCGGCGGTCGCTGCGACGGATCCCTCGGCCACGGTCAACTCCGTGCGCGAGCAGGCGGAGGCCGCCCGGGACATCGAGAAGCTGTAGGGGCGGCGCCGCCTCGTTTTTCGGAGTCGCCTACGCGTCGCGGTCGTCGATCCCCAGCACGTCCAGCACCTCGCCGCGCGTCTCGCAGGCGAGCGCCTCGTTCGCGAGCGACGCCGCGGCGTCGGCGTCGACCTCGCGGACGCGCGCCTTCACCTCGGGCACCGTCACCGCGCTCATGCTGAGCTCGTCGAAGCCGAGCCCGACGAGCAGTTCCGTCAGCGCCGGGTCGCCGGCCATCTCGCCGCACATCCCGACCCAGATGTCGCTCCCCTCGGCGGCCGCCGTCGTGCGGTCGAGCGCGCGCAGCACCGCCGGGTGGAGCGGGTCGTGATAGTCGGCGACGGCGTCGTTGCCGCGGTCGGCCGCCATCACGTACTGAGCGAGGTCGTTCGTCCCGACGCTCAGGAAGTCGAGTCGGTCGGCGAGCGCGTCCGCGAGGAACGCCGCGGCCGGCGTCTCGACCATCGCGCCCAGTTCGGGCACCGCGTGGGCGACGCCCTCGCTCGCGAGGTCGGCCGCGACCGACTCGACCGCGTCGACCGCGCGCTCGACCTCCTCGACGCGCGTGACGAGCGGGAACATGACGGCGAGCCCGTCGCCATCCTCGGTCGCCGCGGCGCGCAGCAGCGCGCGGAGCTGCGTCTCGAAGAGGGCCGCGTGCTCGTCGAGCGACAGCCGGACCCCGCGCCGCCCGAGGAACGGGTTCTCCTCGTCGGAAAGGTCGAGGTACGGAATCGGTTTGTCGCCGCCCACGTCGAGCGTCCGGACCACGACGCGGTCGTCGGGGAACGCCGACAGCGCGGCCGTCACGGCCTCGTACTGCTCGTCCTCGGTCGGCGGCGACTCGCGGTCGACGAAGAGGAACTCCGTCCGGAACAGCCCGACCCCGTCCGCGCCGCGCTCGGCGGCCGGCGCCAGCTCGGCCTCGCCGCCCACGTTCGCGGCGACCTCGACCGGCCGGCCGTCGGCCGTCTCGACGCGTTCGAGGATCGCGTCCGGACCGAACTCCCGAACCGCGTCGCGGCGGGCCTCGTCGGGGTCGACGACGACCTCGCCGGCCTCGCCGTCGACGAGGACCGTCTCCCCGTCGCCGATCGATTCGAGGCTCTCGCCGACGCCGACGACCGCGGGGACCGCGAGCGACCGCGCGATGATCGCGGCGTGGGAGGTACGACCACCCTCGACCGTCGCGATCCCGGCGACCGCGTCGGGGTCGAGCGCGGCGGTGTCGCTCGGCGTGAGCCGCTCCGCGAGCAGGACCGTCCCGTCAGGGAGGGCCGCGAGGTCCGTGGCGGCCGACGCCTCCGCGTCTCCGGCGAGGAGCGCGCGGAGCAGCCGGTCGCGGACGTCGCGCAGGTCGTCGGCGCGCTCGGCCATCCGGCCCTCCATCCCCTCGAACTGCGCGACGGCCTCGTCGAACCGGTCCGCGACGGCGTGTTCCGCGGGCGTCCCCCCGCGGATCGCGGCCTCGACGTCCTCGACTATCGTCGGGTCGTCGAGGAACCCCTCGTGGGCCTCGAACACCGCGGCCTCCTCCTCGCCGACGCGCTCGGCCGTCCGGTCGCGGGCGCCCCGGAGATCTCTCCGCACGGCGTCGCGGGCAGCCTCGTACCTGTCGAGTTCCGCCTCGGCGTCGACGGCGTCCGGGTCCGGGCGGTCGGGGAGCGACAGGTCGGCCTCGGGCCGGTACCAGCGCGCCGTCCCGACTCCCGTACGCGGCGTGCTGCCGACGCCGGCGAGCGTCCTCACGGGGCGTCCTCCGCGTCGCCGCCGTCCGTCTCCTCCTCCGCCTCCTCGACCGGACTCGTGAGCAGGACGCAGACGGCGTCGAGCGCCGCCTCGGCGTCGGGCCCCTCGGCGACGACGCGGACCGACTCGCCGTGTTCGACGTTCAGGCCGCTGACGGAGAGCATGCTGTCGGCGCGGACGAGGCCGTCGTCGCCGTCGTCGGCGCGACCGATCGACACGTCGGCGTCGAATCGGTTCGCCGTCTGTACCAGCTTCGAGGCGGGGCGCGCGTGGAGGCCGGCCTCGGGTTCGACCGTGACGGTCCGTTCCATGGGTCCGGTTGGACCCCGGCGGGTAATAGCTGATCGGGGCGGCGGGTGGGCCGGCGGCGCGGGGCGACTACGGCGCCGCCTGCTTCGTCGAGACCAGTTCGATCACGTCGCGGTGGGAGAGCTCGCGGTCGGTCCCGACCTGCCGGCCGCTCCGGCAGTCGGTGCCGTGGAGGAGCCCCTCGCCGATGTCGGAGTGGATGTGGTACGCGAAGTCCTCGGTCGTGGCGCCCTCGGGGAGGATGAAGCAGTCGCGGAAGACCCCCTTCTCGTCTTTACTCCCGTTGGCGGAGCCGGGGAAGACCGCGATACAGCCCAGCACGTCGAAGACGGCCGCTTCGAGCGCGCCCTGAACGCCCGTGCCGTCGTACTCGCCGACGAAGTCGGCGATCTGATCGAGGCCGGCCGCCTGCTCGCCGGAGACGTCGCCGACGATCTCGAACTCGTCCTCGCCGGGCGTGTAGTCGACGACGCCCGCCTCGTCGGCGTTCTTCAGCGCCTTCTCGGCGTGGGCGCTCGCGGGGACGAAGGAGAGGTGGTCGTAGTCGGGGTCCGAGGTGATCGCCTCCCAGTTCGCCTGCGCCTCGGGGGTGTCCATCTTGTTGGCGGCGATCACCATCGGCTTCGTCCGCTTGCGGATTTCGCGGGCCAGTTCGATCCGGTCCGTCTCGTCCCACGTCTCCGGATCGAGTTCGAGCCCCTGCGCGAGGATGGTCCGCTTCATCCGGTCTTTGTCCGTGCCGAACGCGGACATCTGCTCGGCGAGCTCCTCCTCGACGGCGGCGTCGGCGCCCTGGTACCGCGTCTCGTACTTCTCGAGGCCCTTCTCTAACACGTCGAGGTACCACGCGTCGAGCTCCTCCTCCAAGAAGTCGATGTCCTCGCGGGGGTCGTGGCCCTCCGTCGCCTCGCCCTCGATGTCGGTCTTCCCCGAGAAGTCGACGACGTGGATCAGCACGTCGGTCTCGTTGAGATCGCTGAGGAACTGGTTGCCGAGCCCGCGCCCCTCGTGGGCGCCCGGGACGAGCCCGGCCACGTCGACGAGCTTCACGGGGACGAACCGCGTCCCCTCGCGGCAGACGCCGACGCTCGGCGTACACGTCTCGTCGAACTCGGGGGCGGCGCAGTCGACGCGGACGTACGCCTCGCCGACGGTCGGGTCGATGGTGGTGAACGGGTACGCGCCCTCCGGCACGTCGTTCATGGTCGCGGCGTTGAAGAACGTCGACTTCCCCACCGAGGGCTTGCCGACGAGACCGATCCGGTAACTCATTACCGCCAGTCCGCGATCCGCGGTGAAAAGCGATGCGAGACGCGCCGTGGCGTGGGACGCGATGACGAGGGGCCGCGGCGTGCGAAGCGGTGAGGAGTGGCCGCGGCGTGCGAAGCGGTGAGGAGTGGCCGCGGCGTGCGAAGCGGTGAGGAGCGAGCGGCAAAGCGGGCCCCGTCAGGCGTCGCCGTCGGACTGGCCCGGTTCCCCGAGCGCCTCGATGGGGAGGACGTTCTGGAGCGCGGCGTGCGCGTCGTCGGCGCTCTCGAACGTATCTTGGTTGACGTCGGCGAGGAGGTCGCCGAGGTCGGCGTCGCCGTCCGCGAACAGCACGGTGGTGCCGGCGAACGCCTCGGCGAGCGCGTCTCGCTCGGCGGGGTACGCGTGGTCTTCGAGCGTCGGTTCGAGCCGGGAGAGGGTGATCTCGTCGGACATACCGTCCCCTCGACGGGACGGAGCATAAACGCGCGCCCCGTCGCGGCCGGGGCGGGGGCGACGGCGAGAAACCGGCAAGAACCGCAAAAGGTTATCCGTCGTCGGCGATATGAGTCATGTGAACATGCCCCTATACGACCGGATCCTGGTCCCGACCGACGGCTCCTCGGAGGGGGAGCTGGCGGTGTGCCACGCGCTCGACCTCGCCGCGGTCCACGGGGCCTCGGTCCGCGCCATCTACGTGGTCGACACCGCGCGGTACGCCGGGATGCCGATGGAGACGACCTGGGAGGGCGTCGGCGACCTGCTGTACGACGACGGGGAGGCGGCGCTCGAAACGGTCCGCGAACTGGCCGCCGACCGCGACGTGGACGTGGAGACGGCGGTCGTCGAGGGGTCGCCCAGCCGCGAGATCATCACCCACGCCGAGGAGGCGGGCTGTGACCTCGTCGTGATGGGAACCCACGGCCGCGGCGGCATCGACCGGCTGCTCCTCGGCAGCGTCGCGGAGAAGGTCGTGCGGGGCTCGTCGGTCCCGGTGTTGACGGTCCGGATCGGCGACGGGGAGGAGCCGCCGAGCGCCGCCGAGTCGGCGACGGCGGGCGAGACGGCCGGGACCGACGCCGAGGGGCCGGTCTCGGACGCGACGGAGACCGGATAGGGAGGAGGCTCGGGCCTCGTCGCCCGCCTCACTCCGCGTCGCGGAGGTGTTCGCAGTCGCCCGCGTGGACGCGCCGCCGCCCCTCGTCGGTATCGATCACGAGCGCGCCCGGCTCGGCGACGTCGACGGCGGTGCCCTCCACGACGCCGTCGGCGGCCTCGACGCGGACCCGCCGCCCGAGCGTGCTCGCCCGCTCGCGCCACGCCGGGAGGACGCCGTCGAGCGCCCCGGGCGACGCGGTGAGTTCCGCGTAGCGTTCGAGCAGCGTCGCGGCGAACCGCCGCCGGTCGACCGGGTCGCCGCGCTCGGTCGACAGCGACGTCGCGCCCGCGGGCAGCGTCTCGGGTTCGAGGTTGGCGTTGACGCCGACGCCGACGACGAGCCAGCCCACGCGGTCGGCCTCCCCCTCCATCTCCGTGAGGATCCCCGCCAGCTTCCGGCCGCCGCGGCCGCCGGGGTCCGACGCGACGGCGCTTCCCTCGTTCGCCTCGTCGCCGACCAGCACGTCGTTCGGCCACTTGATCCGCGCGTCGACGCCGGCCTGCCGGGCGGCGTCGGTCGTCGCGACCGCGGCCGCGAGGGTGAAGAGCGGCGCCCGCGCGGTCGGCACGTCGGGGCGGGTCAGGACCGACAGCCAGACGCCGCCGCTCGGCGCCACCCACTCGCGGTCGAGGCGCCCCCGGCTCCCCGTCTGCTCGTCGGCGACCACCGCCACGTCCGTGGCGCCCTCTCCCGCGAGCTCGCGGGCCCGCTCGTTCGTCGACCCGACCCGGTCGTGGTACTCAACCGAGTAAGGGGCGTCGAGCCCGAACGCGATGCCCGGCCCGGAGTAGCCCGGGTCGTCGGGCGCGACGTATCCGTCCGGCGTCGACTCGACCGCGAACCCCTCCTCGCGGAGCCCCTCGACCGCCTTCCAGACGGCCGCCCTGGAGACGTCGAGCGACTCGGCGAGGGGGGGCCCGGAGACCGGGCCGTCGTCCGTCGCGAGGGCGTCGAGCAGCGCGCGCCGCGTGTCCATGCGTCCCGATCCGGCGGCCGCGCCGAAAGCCGTTCCGGGTCCCGAACGCCGCGTCGGGTCCCCGACGCTTTGTGTCCGGCGCGCGAAGGCCCTCCGATGACCGACGTGGACCGCGACGGCGCCGACCGAACGGAGGCGGGGACCGAGACCGTGTCGCTCGTCGTCGTCGACGGCGACGAGCGCGTCGACCTCGACGTGGAGCGCGGGCGGAACCTCCGCCGAGTCCTGCTCGACGCCGGGCTGTCGCCGTACGCGGCCGCGACCCGCCGCCTCAACTGCGGCGGGCGGGGGCTGTGCGCCACCTGCGGCGTCCGCGTCCGGGACGGGCCGCCGGCCGACCACTGGCACGACCGGCTCGCCGACCGGTTCGGCTACCCCCGGCTCTCCTGTCAGATCGCGGTCGACCGCCCGATGACGGTGTCGCTCGTCGACAAGCGCGTCTGGGGCGGGCGGCGGTCCGAGACGGGTGACGGAGAGTCTGACCGGAACTGACGCCGGACCCCACACCTCGTTTCCGGTGAAACGGCGAACGGTACCGCGTCGCACGGGCCGCCCGTCGAGGGGTTCCTGAGGGCCGTCGCGGGCGTTTCGCTCGGTCGTCGGGGACGTTCCGACCGCCGTCGCGGCACAAAAGCCAAGTCCGCTGGCCCGAACGGTCGGGTATGCAACCCTCCAAGGAGCGCGAGTCGTCCGACGACGACCCGATGGACGACCTCGACGACCTCCTCGACGACGACCTCACCGGCGGCGAGGGGGCGTCCGACGTCGACGCCGGCGGCGCCGCGGCCGCCGAACCGAGCGCACGGAGCGCCGGGAAGGCCGGGGACGCCGGCAGGGTCGGCGTCTCGGGCCGGTGGTTCTCGGCGAAGGCGTTCGGGCTCGCGCTCGCGACCGTCGCGGTCGGCGTGTTCGTCGGCGGGCTGATCCCGCTCATCGGGGGGACGATCGGCACCGCGGGCGGCGTGTTCGTCGCCGCGTTCCTCCTCGGTCTGGTGCTCTCGACGCGCCGGTACGTCGAGACCGGGATCGCCGGCGGCGCGGCGGGCGCGGCCAGCGCGGTGACGAGCGTCCTCGGCGTCGGCTTCCTGCCCATCGGGATCGACTACCTCTCGCAGTGGGGGCTCCCGCTGGTCGCGGTCGGCGGGGGCGTCGGGCTGGCGCTCGCGCTGCTCGGGCACTACTTCGGCCGCGACCTCCGCGCGGGGCTGAGCCGGGACATCGAAGAGTGAATCCCCGCTGACGGCGCGGAGCTTTTCGGCCGGTCGCTATCCGGTCAGTCGGTCGGCGCCGACGTAGTCGGCGATCTCCCGGCGCTCCAAGACGAGGAAGCCCGCGAGGATCGCGACGAAGCCGACCAGCGCCGACGCGTCGACGAGGTGGCCGAGCAGGAGCCAGCTGCCGACCGCGGCGACGACGGGCTCCGCGTAGCCGACGAGGTGGAGCTGCGACGGGCCGACCGCGTCGAGCAGCGCGAAGTACAGGAGGAACGCGACAACGCCGGACAGCACCGTCAGGTACGCGAGCGACGCGATCGACGTCTGGTTCCAGACGATCGCGGCGGGCGACTCCCCGATCGCGGCGGCGGCGACGAGGAGCTGGCCCGCCCCGATCACCATCGCCCACCCCTGAAGCGCGGCGATCGGCAGGTCGGTGCGGAGGGGTCGCAGCAGGACGGCGCCGAGCGAGAAGGCGACCGCGCCCGCGAGCGCGAGACCGACGCCGACGACCGCCGCGCTGCCGAGCCCGGCCGCAGCCGGGTCGGCGACCACGGCCACCCCGAGGACGCCGAGCGCGAACCCGCCGATCTCGACGGGGCCGAGGCGCTCGTTCGGGAGGAACGCGGCCGCGAAGACCGCCGTCAGGACCGGAGAGAGGCTCACGACGACCGCGGCGACCGCGCCGGAGATCCGGATCTCGCCGAGGTAGAGGAGCCCGTGGTACGCCGCGATGACGAACGTGCCCGCGACGGCGACGCCGAGCCACTCGTCGCGGCCCCGCGGCGTCCACCGGTCCGCGGCGACCGCGGCGTAGCCGAGCACGATCGCGCCCGCGACGGCGTACCTGACTCCCGCGAACAGCAGCGGCGGGAAGTAGTGGAGGCCGGCCTCGATGGCGACGAAGGAGGTCCCCCACAGCGTCGCGAGGAGGAGGAACGCGGCGACAATCGATTCCGGAGTAGAGAGGAAGTTTCTGAGATTCACTGGCTGCTCGTTCAAAATACGCGACTGTAGTTAAATTATACTCTCGAAACAGCCAATATCTAGGATGAAGAATCAGACATACGAATCAGATTCGATTCGACACTCGAACCGAGTTCGGATCTTAGAGGAGACTTCAACCCTGTCGGGCGACATATACAACCGATCGGGGGTCGATCCGGGGGTATGGACGAGCGCGACGTGCGGCTGTTGAAGGCCATCTCCGACCTCGGCACCGGGAGCCCCGAGCGGCTCCACGAGGAGACCGGGATCCCGGTGTCGACGATCCACTACCGGCTGAACAACCTGCGCGAGGCCGGCGTCATCGAGAACGACCTGTACGACCTCGACCACGAGGCGCTCGGCCTCGGCGTCACCGTCATCGTCGAGGTGCTCGCCAGCTACGAGGGCCCCTACGAGGAGTTCGCCGAGGGGCTGCTGGCGGTCGAGGGCGTCACGGAGGCGTTCTTCACGATGGGCGAGACGGACTTCGTCGTCCTCGCGCGGCTCTCCTCGTCGGACACCGTCGAGCGGCTGATCAGCGACTTCGAGGCGATCCCGCAGGTCGAGCGCACGAACTCCACGTTCACCATCGCGACGCTCCGCGACGAGTCGCGCGCGCCGGCGACGTACGACGTCGACACGCTGATCGAGGAGCTGACGGACTGACGGCCCGCTCGGACGGCGACAGCGGTCCCCGTACCGGCGCTCAATCGGACAGCAGCGAGTTGCCGACCGAGCGCTCGACGAACAGCAGCGCCACGAGGCCGCCGATGATGATCGTGTACGACACCGCCGCGAACAGCGCGTCCTGCGTCGTCGAGTACTCCGTGGTGCGGAAGATGATCACCTTCCGGACCATCGCAATGACCCCGGTGTAGATCACCAGCCTGACGATCCGGCGCGTGTCGCTCTGCTCGATGTAGGCGACGACCGTCTCGTACACCTCGACGATGATGAGGAGCAGCAGCCCGGTCTCGATGAAGCCGATGACCGTGTTCGGGTCGGTGATCGCGCCGGTGGGGACGGACTCGGCGATCTGGATCGCGAGGTCGATCACACCGATACCGAACAGCAGGGCGAAAAGCGCCGCCGCGGCCAGTTCGACGCCGTAAATGAACCAGTTCGTCGCGTCCGAGACGCGGTCGCCGCGTGTCTTCGCGACGGCCGGGTCGGGCGTGCTCCCCGGCTCGGGCGAGTCGTCGGACGGGTCGGCCGCAGACGAGTCAGCCATCTGTAGTTCTCGGACGGAAACAGGCGCTCCCGCCACGTAAAGAACGGGCCTAACCGGCGGCGAGCGCGCTACGTGCGCTTGCCGATCTCCTCGCGGAGCACGTCGGAGACGACCTCGCCGTCCGCCTTCCCGCGGAGCGCGCCCATGGCCTCGCCCATCAGCCCGGAGAACGCGCCCATCCCCTCGGCCTCGACCTGATCGGCGTTGCGCTCGACGACCTCGACGACGGCCTCGCGGACCTCCGCCTCGCTCACGCCGGAGAGCCCGGCCTCCTCGACCGCCTCGCTCGCCGTCAGGTCGGGGTCCTCGGCGAGCGTCGTCAGCACCTCGGGGACGCCCTCCTTCGCGAGGTCGCCGCCCTCGACGAGGTCGAACAGCGCGAGGAAGTGGTCGTCGGTGAGGTTCTCCACGGGCGCGCCGTCGCGCCGGATCTCCGTCGTCGTCGACTCCAGCGTCGACGCCGCGAAGGTCGGGTCGACGCCGCGCTCCACGGCCGCCTCGAACAGCGGGAACCGCTGGCCGAACGCGACCTGCTCGGCGAGGCCGGCGTCGAGGCCGAACTCCGCCTCGTACCGCTCGGCCTTCTCGTCGAGCAGCTCGGGCGTCTCCACGTCGGAGGGGTCCGGCTCGACCGGGGGCACGTCCGTCTCGGGGTACATGCGCGCCGCGCCCGGCAGCGGCCGGAGGTAGCGCGTGGTCCCGTCGTCGTTCGCGCCGCGGGTCTCCTCCGGGACGCCCTCGATCGCGGTCTCGGCGCGGTCCGCGGCCGCCTCGATCGCGAGGTCGGCGGTCTCCGGGTCGGCCGCGACGATGGCGACCGCGTCGCCCTCGCCCGCGCCCACCGCGTCGCGGAGCGCGTCGACCTCCGCCTCGGTGACGCCGTACGCGGGCAGCTCGTCGGTGTGGAAGATGCCGCCGGCGCCGTGGCGCTTCGCGTGGTCTGACAGCTCCGTGCCGAGCCGGCGGTCCGTCTGGATCTCGCGGCCGACGAGGCCGTCGAAGCCGAACAGCGGGACCGCGGTCACCTTCCCGCCCGAATCGAGCGCGCCGCGGATGACCCCGGACTCCGTGTCGGCGAAGACGTCGGTCACGTCCGAGACGTCGCCGACGCTCGCGTCGCGCTCGCGGAGCTCATCGCGGATTTCGAGCAGCTCCGCCTGCCGCCCGACCTCGCCGCGGACGATGTCCTCGATCCCTTGGAGGTCCTGGACCCCCTTCACCTCGACGCGGGCGCCGTCCGCGATGGAGACGTTCACGTCCTGGCGGATCGTGCCGAGCCCGCGCTTGACCGCGCCCGTCGAGCGGAGCAGCATGCCGATGCGCTCGGCGGCCTGCCGGGCGCCCTCGGGGCTGCGGATGTCCGGACCCGTCCCGATCTCGACGAGGGGGACGCCGAGGCGGTCGAGCGAGTAGACGACGCCGTCGTCGGTCTCCTCGACGCGCTTCGCGGACTCCTCTTCGAGCATGAGGTCGACGACCGACACCGAGCCGGACTCGGTCTCTATCTCGCCGTCCTGCCCCAAGAGAATGGAGCGCTGGAAGCCGGAGGTGTTCGAGCCGTCGATGACGAGCTTCCGCATGACGTGCGCCTGGTCGACAACCGAGAGGTCGAGCAGGTCGGCGATCTGGAGCGCCACCGATAGCGCCTCGCCGTCGACGCGGCGTGGGGGCTCGTCGTCCTCCTCGACGAGGCAGGTGGTGTCGTACGCGAGGTAGGTGAACTCGCGGTCGACCCGGCTCTCCTCCATCGCCGCGTCGTCGAGTTCGCCCAGTTCGCTCTTCGTCGGGTGGAGCTGGCGGGTGATCGACCGGTCGGCCTCGTCCGGGTCGCGCTCGACGGTCGGGGAGTCACAGAACAGCTTCGTCTCCGTGTCGAGCTGCTGGTGGATCTCCAGCCCGGCGACGAGCCCCAGTTCCTCGTAGTCGTACTCGGGGGTCGCGTCCGTACTCATTACGCCTCACTCCGACGGCGCGCGACTAAAAGGGTGGCAGTTCGCGCGAGCGACGAGAGTCCAGACCGCTGCTGCTGATTATAAGTGACTGAGCGGTGGCGCGTGCCTGCGAGCGGCCGCCGAAGGCGGTCGCGAGGAGCACGCGCGAGGGAGTCGCTGGCTCCCGGAGCGAAGCGGAGGGTGCCAGCGACGAGGCTGGGGAGGCGCGAGGCTGCGGTCCTGGGTGGGACTCAAAGGGGCAGCCGCGAGGGCGAAGCACGACGACGCAAGCACCGCAAGGAGCGAGCGGAGCGAGCGACTGAGGAGCACAGCGAGTCGCGCGAGTCCTCGCGGCTGGGGCTTTGGAGGTCCCAGTGATCGAACTGAGACCGACGGCTCTGTTGAGATCCTCAAACGGCGACGTGGCCTCAGCTCTCGGGTGACTACAGAGCGCAGAGCCAACACGTAGTGGGAAGTCAGCGAATGGCGGTGAGTAGTCAATACAGGCAGCAATTACTCAGTTGGAATCGATTGCTGACTCGAGATCGAAGGATCTAACATTACTTTCAGATATCGCTTGAGTTCGTGGTTCGGTGTCGTGGACTCGCAGATGGCGGAACTCCTTCTCCCCGGATCTCGTACTGACCGTGGCACGACCGCCGAGGGAAAGTTCGTTGAAGTCGGCCCGTGTGGCCGCCATATTGACCGGCCTCTCATTTCCGCCAACCGGAGCTACGTTAACGAGATACCGAACGTCCCCGAACCGGTTTTTCAGATTCTCATGGAGACTGTCGGAGACGGTAACGGTTCGGTCGTCAAAAGCAGACCCTACGTATTCGGGATCATATTGCCCGTGAAGGATATTTTCCAAGCGTTCGAACAGCACGGTGAGTAGGTCAATTCTGGTCGTGTTCCCATCGTAGGAGGTCGCCTCGACATTGATTGATTTCACGAAAACACGTCCTGTCGTTGTGTCGACCGAACTGACGCAGCCTGTCACCCCGACAGCACCTACGACGCTCACTCCTGCGAGGAAATTCCGGCGGGAGGGCATATTCGGAACGTGTGACATACTGGGAAAATATCTTGTGCCTATTTTTTCAGAATATCCGGGGTGCGGACATGCTATAGTAGAAGCGATTCAGCCGCTCGTAAGGAGGCGGCTGAAGCTTTGAGGCTATAAATGAAGCCGTTGCGTTACCGGTCACAACCGAGCACAGTCGTCACTCCCAGCATAACGTCCGAAAGGAATTGTGCGTGGGTGCTGTCGTAGAGACAACACCGGCATCGTTGGGGGTGTGCCCCGAGCGATGCGTGGGACCGGATTTGAACCGGCGGACCTCTACAGGACAGCGCCCTCAACGCTGCGCCGTTGGCCTGGCTTGGCTACCCACGCTCGCGGTGTTCTGTCGCGTCTCCACCTACCTTTCCCCTGATTAAAAGCCCTTCCATTCGAGGGAGCCGTGCCGGAGTTTCGCAGACTGTCGGGCGGCCCCCGCCGCGACGGGTCGACCGCAACCGGCACGGGTTTGGGGGTCGCGTCCCACCGCACGGACATGACCGACTGGGCCCGCGAGAACGTCTCCGTCCTGACCGCCGTCGCCTCCGTCGTCGCCCTCGCGCTCGTGTTCGGCGCGGTGGGCGGCGTGATCCCGAGTTCGCTGCTGCCGCGCGCGAGCGACGCCGTCCTCGCCGCGATCCCGCACTTCAACGCCGCCGTCTCCCTCACCGCCATCGCGACGATCCTGCTCGGCTGGCGGGCGATCTCCCGGGGGAACGTCGAGCGGCACCGGAACTTCATGGTGACCTCCTTCGCGCTGTTCGCCGCGTTCCTCGGCGCGTACCTCTACCGGCTGATCCACGTCGGCACCACCGAGTTCCCCGGGCCGGAGCTCGTCTACTCGTACGTCTACCTCCCGTTCCTCGCGGTCCACATCCTGCTGGCCATCGTCTGCGTCCCGTTCGTCTTTCACGCGCTCTTCCTGGCCGTGACCCGCCCGTACGCGGACCTCTATCAGACGCGACACTCGCAGGTCGGATTCGTCGGCGCCGTCCTCTGGCTGATCTCGTTCACGATGGGGATCGGCGTGTACCTGCTGCTGTACCACGTCTACTGACCGAAACCGCGACGAGAAGATCGGGGCGGCTACGCGTTCCGCTCGGCCTTCTGATGGGCGGCGTAGAACAGCGGGACGAGCAGCGCGCCGGCGAAGCCGAAGCCGAGCGCCAGCGTCCCGATGTCGCTCGCGGAGAGTCCGCTCCCGCCACCGGAGCCGCCGCTTCCGGAACCGCCCTCGCCGCCGATGAGCTGGTCGTCGACGGAGCCGACCGCGACGGCGCCTTTCATGCCGACCGACTGATGCGGGCCGCAGGCGTAGCGGAACACGTCGCCGTCGCCGGCGTCGTCGAAGGTGTACTCGAAGGTGGTGCCCTCCTCCGCCACCGCCGAGCCGCTGTCGAAGACGCCGTTCTCCTCGACGACGTTGTGGCCGCCGCCCCGGCCGGTCCACTCCCAGACGACCGTCGTTCCCGGGTCGACGAGGATTGCGGGCGGGTCGAACAGGAGGCCGTTCTCGCCCGCGCCGACCGAGACGGTGACCTCGCTCTGCCCGCGGAGGTCGCGCGTCCCCTCGTAGTTGCCGACGTTCGAGAACCAGTCGCCGTAGCCGGCTGCGCCGCCGCTTCCGGAGCCGCCGTCGCCCCCGTCGCCGCCCTCCGCCTGCGGATCGACGAGGTCGTCGTCGACGGAGCCGACCGCGACGGACCCCTTCATCCCGATGGACTGGTGCGGGCCGCAGTAGTAGTTGAACACGTCGCCGTCGCCGGCGTCGTCGAAGGTGTACTCGAAGGAGGTCCCCTCCTCAGCGACCGCCGACCCGCTGTCGAAGGTGCCGTCGTCCGCGACGACGTTGTGGCCGCCGCCCCGACCGGTCCACTCCCAGACGACCGTCGTGCCCGGGTCGATCAGGATGGCGGCGGGACCGAACAGGAGGCCGTTCTCGCCCGCGCCGACCGAGACGGTGACCTCGCTCTGCCCGCGGTAGTCGTGGGTACCGTCGTAGTTGCTCACGTCGTCGAGCCAGCCGTCGTACTGGGCGGCCGCGGTGCCGCTTCCGGCGGCGACGCCCGCGGCGACCGCCGCGCCGGCGGCCCCGGCGCGGAAGAACCCGCGGCGGCTCATCGACGCGGCGTCGTCCTCGGCAGCGTCGGCGTTCCGTGTCATACTCGCACGTCTAACCGTGATCGTATTTAAGCCCCCGATACGTCCCGAGCGGTCGGACCGCCGCCGAACGTGTGCGGGGTCGCGTTGGAAAAGGCGCGGCTCGCGACCGAGCGTTCGAGGCGTGATCCGGTCGTCGAATCCGGGCGTTCGCGGCCGTTAATCGTCGGCCGGCGTCGGGTCCGAGACCGGCGCGTCGACGTCGCGGTCGGTCGCTTCGCCCTCCACGTCGAAGGGATACTCGCCGGTGACGCAGCCGAGACACAGGTCGGCCCGGCTCTCGCCGAGCGCCTCCGCGACTGCGTCGATGGAGAGGTACGACAGCGAGTCGGCGCCGACCTCCTCGCGGATCTCCTCGGTCGAGGCGTCGGCCGCGATCAGCTCCTCCCGGGTCGCCATGTCGATGCCGAAGTAGCAGGGCGCGAGGATCGGCGGCGCGCCGATCCGGAGGTGAACCTCCTCGGCGCCCGCCTCGCGGACCAGCTCGACGAGCTGGGTCGATGTCGTCCCGCGGACGATGGAGTCGTCGATGATGGTGACCGACTTCCCCTCCACCGTCGAGCGGATCGGGTTCAGCTTCAGGCGGACCGCGCGCTCGCGCTCGTCCTGGGTGGGCATGATGAACGTCCGGCCCACGTACCGGTTCTTCATCAGGCCCTCGGCGAACTCCACGCCGCCGTCGTCGGCCGCCCTGGGCTCGCCGTCGGCGGTCGTCTCGGCCGCGGCGTCCGCGTAGCCGGAGGCGAAGGCGCGCCCGGAGTCGGGCACGGGCATCACCACGTCGGACTCGACCGCGGACTCTTCCCAGAGCTTCCGGCCGAGCTTCCGGCGCACCTCGTACACGAGGCTCTCGTCGATGACGGAGTCGGGGCGGGCGAAGTAGACGTGTTCGAAGAAGCAGTGGGCGGTCGACTCGCGTTCGACCAGCTGGTACGTGTCGTAGCCGGTGCCGTCGGGGTCGAGGACGACGAGCTCGCCGGGGCGCACGTCGCGGATCAGCTCGCCGTCGAGCGTGTCGATGGCGGCGGACTCGCTCGCGAGGACGTAGCCGCCGTCGAACTTCCCGAGACACAGCGGGCGGTTGCCGAGCGGGTCGCGGACGCCCAGCACGGTGTCGTCGTGGGTGATCGCCAGCGAGTAGGAGCCGTGGATGCGGTTCATCGTGTGCTTGACCGCCCGCACGAGGTCCTCTTCGAGGAGGTTCCGCGCGAGGTCGTGGGCGATCACCTCGGTGTCGCCGTCGGAGGTGAACGCGTGGCCGGCGGCCGCCAGCTCCTCGCGCACCTCGTCGGCGTTGACGAGGTTGCCGTTGTGCGAGAGCCCGAGCGAGCCGGACTTGAACGAGACGGAGAACGGCTGCGCGCAGCTCTTGTCGAGGCTGCCGGCGGTCGGGTAGCGCACGTGGCCGATCCCGGTGCCGCCCGACAGCGACGCGAGGTCCCCCTCCTCGAAGGCGTCGCCGACGAGGCCGCGCTCGACGTGGCTGTGCTGTTGGAACCCGTCGTGCGTGACGATCCCCGCCGACTCCTGGCCGCGGTGCTGGAGCGCGTACAGCGCGTAGTACAGCGGTCGCGCGGCCTCCCGGTCCTCGAGCGAGACGCCGACGACGCCGCACTTCTCCCGCGGTTCGTCGCCGCCGTAGTCCCCACCGGCGTTCATGTACGCGAGGGTGAGGCGGGCGGCGATAAAAATCCTCGTGTTCGTGGCGTATCCCCCCGCTCCTCACCGCGAGTTATACACCATTGTGGATACTTTCGGCGAGCGGCCCCGCGCGGTCGGGCGGTCCGACCGACGGGACTCACGCCGTCCCGCCGCTCCCGACGAACTCGTCGAGGCGCGCGAAGTACTCCTCTCTGGGCACCTGGTACGCCCCTCGGTAGTCCACGTCGCCGTCGACGAATCGCTCCGCGACATCGACCGCGCCGGCCGCGCCCGCCTCCCGGCTCTCGTGGGTCTCCGTGACCGCCTCGATTTCGGGCTCTAAGAAGAGGACGACGTGCCACTCGTCGGTCGCGTACTGGCCCGATCCGGGCCGGGCGTTCCGGGCGCCGTTCGTCAGGTAGATGGTCGGGAGACACTCGTCGGGGAGGTCGCCGCTCCCGAAGACGTCGGGGCGGTAGACGAGGATCGCCCGCCCGCTGGGCTCCTCGTTCCACAGCCGCCAGCCGTCCGGCAGCGATTCGAAGGCCATGCGCCCCCTCGGTCGCGGAGGCTTGAAAACGTCGCGCTCGGGCCGACGCGGTGCCGCTCCGTCGGCGACGGGATCCGGTTGACGACTGACCTCAGTCGACGATGTCCGACCCGCCCGGCGGCAGGAACTCCTGTAGCCGGTCGGCGCTCGCGACCTTCCGCACGAACGACTGGTCCGCGAACCGCTCTTTCAGGCTCCGGTAGGCCATCATCGCGGCGTCGTTCTGCGCGTACATCCCCGGCTCGAAGGTGACGTGCGCGGCCGCGCGGTCGACGATCGCCGACGGCGGTCCCCCGATGGCGCGGGTGACCGGCTCGCACTGGACGCCGACCGCGATCCGGCAGGGGACGTCCTCGAAGTACGTGCGGTCGCCGCGGATCACGAAGCTCCCCTTCTCGATGTACTCGCCGCTCTCGGGCGTCTTCGACACTTGGTCCGGCTCGACCATGTACGCGTCGCCCGCGCCGCGGCCGTCCTTCCAGTCCGACGAGTAGGAGACGGCGAACTGCGCGGCCTCGCGCAGGGTCTCCTCGGAGAAGTCGACCGGGTCGGCCGACTCCGACGGCCCCGACGCCTTCAGGATCGTCACCGGTCCCCCGTGCGCCTGGGTGTGGAAGAACCGGTCGTGCTTGCTCATGTACTTCTTCACCAGCTCCTCGTTCTGGTCGGCGTTCCGGCCGCCGATGACGAGGTACCCCGTGGAGGTGCGGAACCAGCGGAACCGCTCGAACCAGTCGTCCGGGCTGCGGATCGGGATCGACGACCGCGAGAGCCAGTCGGTCTCGTACTCCTCCTCGTCGGCGTCGCCGTCGTCGTCAGCGTCGTCTCCCTCGTCGGCTGCCTGCTGTTCCTCCCACTCCCGCTTCCGCTCCTTGACGGCCTCCAGCTCCTCGCGGGTCGACTCGATCGCCTCCTTCGCGCCCGCCTTCTTCTCCTCGACACGCTTCGCCTCGCGGTAGAGCCGGTCGGCGTTGACCTCGACGCCCTCGCTGGCGTCGAGTTCGACCCGAGTCGTCCCGCCGTCGTCACCCTCCTCGTCGAGCTCGACCGTCACGGTCCCCTCGCCGCCGTCGACGCCGACGACGGCCTGCGCCGCCTCGATCCCGCGCTCGGCGCCGGCGTCGAGCGTCGCCTCGATCTCGTCCCACGGCACCTCGTTCTCGCGGGCCTCGCGCACGGTCGAGATCACCTCGTCGACGAGGTCGTAGTTCGCGTACAGCAGCTCGGCGCGCTCGCGCTCGGCCTGCGCCTGCTCCTCGAACCCCTCGATCGCCCCCTTCTGCTGTTCGATGATCCGCTCCTGTTTGGCGATCTCCTCCTCAAAGTCCGGGCGGGCGCTGCCGGCGTCGGCGGGCGCCTCGCCGTCGTCGGTCGCCTCGCTCCCCAGCCGGTGGAAGTACTCGTCGACGGCGTCGTTGAACGAGTCGAAGCCGACGCTCGGGAGGTCCTCGTGTTCGGCCAGCGGGAACGGCGTCACGTCGACGACCCGGGGCTCGCCGCCGTCGCCGTCGGTCCCGTCGCCCTCGACCGACTCCTCGTACACGCGGGGGTCGACGTCGCCGGAGCGGAGCCGCTCGTCGATGCGTGCGAGCGCGTCGTGGAGCGCGCGGAGCTGCTCGTCGGTCGCCTCCTCGATGGGCGTCTCCTTCGGCACGCCGGCCCGCGTACACACCTCCTCGGCGTACAGGCCGCCGAGGTTCAGCTGCGTGGCGAGCGTGCGCACCACGTCGCTGTCCGACTCGCGCATGTGGCGCTCGAACCCGCCGTAGCTCACGTCGAGCGGGTTCAGCCGCGACGCGGGGTACTCGTACTGCGAGCCGGGCGCGACGGTGCGGGACTTGAGCCGCACCGTCGACAGCGCCCCGATCACCTCGCCGGTCTCGTCGAGCGCGGCGACGTTCCCCTGGCCGAACAGCTCCGCGACGAGGGTGGTGTTCTGGTCCTCGCGCTCGAACTCGAAGGTGAGGATGCGGTCGAACTCGTACTGCTCGACGCCCGCGAAGTCCGCGCCGGACATGCGGTTCCGCAGCATCTTCGCGAAGTTCGGCGGGCGACCCGGCGCGTCCGCGACGTGATCGGGATCGGCGGCGTGCGCCCGTTTCACGTCGCCTACCTCGATCATGAGCTCGACGCGGCCGCGGTCGAAGTCGCGCAGCTTCAGCCGGAGCAGGTCGTCGTCGTAGAGGTACGCCTTATCGACCTTCGCGCCCTCGTACCGATTGAGCTCGGTGACGAGCGCGGCGAGGTCGATGCTCGACAGCTCCCGCTTCTGGTCCATACCCAAGACAGACCGGCGGGCCGGAAAAAGGCGTGTCGTTGTGAAGACGGCCCGTGACGCGCTCAACGGCGTCGCGTCGTCGCTACTTCTTGCCGTTCTTCTTCGCCAGCAGCTCGACGGTGTTCAGGGCGTTGATGATCCCGGCGCCGAACTTGGAGCTGCTCTTGCCGTTCGCGCCTTCGGCTCCCTTCTGGATGGCCTGCTCGACGCGGCTCGCGTTCGCGTTCGGTTCGAGTTCGCGAACGAGCGCGGCCAGCCCGGCGACCTGCGGTGCGGCCATGGAGGTGCCGGCGATGGCATCGTAACCGGGCAAGCCGATCTCCGATTCCAGATCGGTCGGCCACGTCGAAACGACGGCGTTCAATGGGAAGGGGATGTCATCGGGCTCCCCGGTTACACCCAGCGTCCGTTCGACTGTCTCGTAGTAGCCGCCCGGCGCGGCGATGTCGATGTCGCTCGTGCCGAAGTTCGAGTAGAACGAGAGCGTGTCGGCGGGCGAGGTGGCGCTGACGGTGAACGCCGCCGGAACGCTGTTCGGGAGGGTGAAGCCGCTTCCCTGAAGACTACCCGAGTCGTTGCCCGCGCTCCCGGTGATCACGGTGCCGCGCCGGACCGCGCTCTGGAATACCGTCTGGACCTCCGCCTTCAGCTTGTTCAGGGCCGACCCGGGTTCCTGGACCCCAGGAATGCCGAGGCTGAAGTTCGCGGCATCAGCGCCGATCTCGGCCGCGTAGTCGATCCCGGCGAGGATGTCCCCGAACGTCGCGCCGCCGTCGGCAGGGAAGACGCGGACCGGGATCAGCTCCGTGTCCGGCGCGGTCCCGACGACGCCGACCTCGCCGGTCGCGCCGACGGTCCCCGCGACGTGGGTGCCGTGGTAGCCAGAGTCGTCGGGGCCAATTTCCGGTACGTCGTCGTTGGCGACGAACGCGCGGCCGAGCTCCTCGTTCACGTTGCCGAGGTCCGGGTGGTTGAGATCGATCCCCGTGTCGACGATCGCGACCCGCGTCCCCTCGCCGGTCGCGTACTCGTGGGCCTCAAACACGTCCGTGGTCTGCTTGTCCCACTGGAGGTCGCTGTAGGCGGCGCCGTCGCTCGGAAGCTCTTCGTCGTCCGGCTCGGCGTCGATCTCCGGCTCGTCCAACTCGACGGTCACGTCCGGGTTCGCCGACGAGACGCCGCCGATCGACTCGATGTCGGCGGCCGCGGCCGCCGGACCGGTGACGACGAGGACCGACCCCTCTGCGAGTTCGTGCCGGACCGAAAAGCCGGCGTCCGCGACAGCCTCACGCGTCCCGGTTCCGCCCGCCCCGACGATGTACTGCGTCTCTCCGTTGGCGGCCGAGGCCGTGCCGGTGATAGTCGCCGTTACGCCGATGCCCGCGGCACCTTTGATGAAGGTGCGTCGTCCGAATTTCATGATAACATCCCTCGTGAAACGAGGTACCATTCGTCAGGTATGACGCGTAATAAAAGTTAGAGAACGACACCGACCGTGCCGGTTCCTCGGCGTTCGATCCGCCGACACCGACTGTCAGTTTCGGATCGCCGTCACTTCGCCGCTCGCTTCACCGGTCCGATCAGAGTCGCTTCGACACGTACGGGCCGTCCTGCCGGTAGCCGAGCTTATTGCGGTAGTACTCGCGGGCGCCGATGCCAGAGATGACCGCGATTTTCTCGTAGCCGGCCCCGCGGGCGAGTTCCTCGGCGCGTTCGAGGAGCCGCGTTCCGTACCCCTGGTGCTGCCAGTCGCCGTCGCCGCCGATGCCGACCTCGTTGCCGTACACGTGGAGCTCGCGGACCAGGGCGGCGTCTTCGAGCTCCGGGCGGATCGGGTCGCTCTCGGTCCCGGGCGCGCCGGGCTGGTCGGGCGCGAAGGAGGGGAACCGCAGCCGGCAGAAGCCGACGAGCAGGTCCCGGACGGGGTCCTCGAAGGAAATGAAGTGCTCCGTGCCGCCGCCGGCCTCGTAGGTGAGCACGTCGAGTTCCACGTCGTCCGGGTCCGGGTCGGCGTCGTTGTGCCCGACCTCGCGGGCGCGGATGTCGCGCTGGACGATCCCCTTCTCCTCGGCGCGCTGGGCCGCGAGCTGGCGGAGGTTCGACTTCTGGACGCCGGCGTCGATGAAGTCCGCGGGGATGTCGCGCTGGACGCGCTGGAGCCGCGTGTACTTCGGGATCTGGTCCATCACGTCGGCGACGAGGTCGGCCGCCTCCTCGCTGGTGAGCGGGTCGAAGTCGTCGCGGCGCCAGCGGTCGTACACGCGGGTCCCCTCGACGACGAGGGTGGGGTAGATCTTCAGGTAGTCGGGGCGCCAGTCGGGGTTCTCGAACAGCTGGCGGAAGTCCTCCAGACACATCTCGCGGGTCATCCCCGGCTGGCCGGGCATCATGTGGAAGCCGACCTTGAACGCCGCGTCGCGGAGGCGGCGGTTCGCGTTGCGGGAGGCCTCGTTGCCGTGCCCGCGGTGCATCTCGCGGTTGATCCGCTCGTAGGTGGTCTGGACGCCGACCTCGACCTTCGTGCCGCCCAGGTCGAGCATGCGGTCGATCTGCTCGGGGTCACACCAGTCGGGCTTCGTCTCGAACGTCGTCCCGATGTTGCGGATCGCGTTCGTCTCGTTCTCGGCGATCACGTCTTCGAGGTACTCGAACTCCGTCTCCTCGGGGTCCGGCGCGAACGACTCGCCCTCGGCGGGCTCCGGCTCCTCGTCGAGGTCGTAGTCGTTCATCGCCTGGAGCGCGCGCTTCACGAACCACTCTTGGTAGTCGTGCGAGCGCGCCGTCATCGTCCCGCCCATCAGGATGAGCTCCACCTTGTCGACGGGGTGACCGATCTTCCGGAGCTGTTCGAGCCGGAGCGTGACCTGGCCGTACGGGTCGTAGTCGTTCTGCTCGCCGCGCGCCGCCGCGGGCTCGTGGCCCGTGTACGACTGCGCCGAGGAGAACTCGGAGGCCGGGCCGCCCGGACAGTAGAGGCACTTCCCGTGCGGGCACAGCTTCGGCGAGGTCATGATCGCGACGGGGGAGACGCCCGAGGCGGTCCGGACGGGCTTGCGCTGGACCACCTCGATCACGTCGTCGCGCGCCTCGGCGGGGGCGTGGTCCAGTATCTCGGTGTTCTTCGGCACCTTCGGGGAGCCGAACTCCGAGCAGGCGTCGAGCTTGGCGCGTTCGAGGTCGTCGCGCTCGATCTCGCCCGCGAGGATGCGGTCGACGAGGTGTTCGCAGGTGCGGACGAACGCCTCCGAGTCGGTTCCGTCCCCGGAAGCGGCGTCGTCGGCGTCGCCCGCCGCGTCGGTACTCATTACGCCTCGATCGACGGGTTTCGGAGTTAAGCGTGTCGCACCCGGGAAACCGGCCGGTTTTAGGCCGCCACCCGCGTAGGCGCGGCCGTGCTACGGAAGGACCTCCTGCGCGTCTCCCGGGCGGGCGGCGGCTACCGTCCGCGGTTCGCCGGCCGGGAGCACCGCCCGCTCGCGGCCCGCGTGCTCGGGACGTTCGAGTCGCACGTCGGCGAGCGCCGCGGCGACCTCGACGACGCGCTGGCGGACCTGGAGGCCGACGCGGCCGCGCGGAACGGCGACTTCAAGCTCGTCCGCGGGCTCGCGGCGCTCGTCGAGCGCGAGTGCGAGTTCGAGACGCGCGCCCCGGTCCCGCCGCGCCGCGTCCGGCGCGCGGCGTTCGAGGCCGCGGAGACGGTCGGCGTCGCGAGCGAGGCGGACCGGGAGGTCGCGGTCGACCGCGCCGCGGACGCGCTGGGGATCGAGCCGGGCGACGTGGCGGCGTCGCTGTACGCCGACCGCGACGTAGAGCAGGTGCTCGTCGACGCCGACGTGCGCTGGGGCCCGGACGCCCTGCTGGAGCAGTACGACCTCTCCTTGGCCCAGACGGCGCTGTTCGACGCCACCGAGGTCCGGGTGCGGTCGAACGACCCGAAGCGCCTCGTTTCGGCCGTCAAGCGCCTGCGGTTGATGTACGAGGTCGAGCGGACGCCCGAGGGGAGAGAGCTCGTCGTCACCGGCCCCGACGCGCTGTTCTCGCGGACGAGGCGGTACGGGACCGCCTTCGCGCGGCTGCTCCGGACGGTCGCGGAGTCGGCGGAGTGGTCGCTGGAGGCGACGATAGACGACCGCGGCCGCGAGCGCACGATGCGCCTCTCCGACGGCGACGTGACGGTGCCGGCCGTCGAGCCCGTCGCGGAGCCCGACTTCGACAGCGGGGTCGAGGCGGACTTCGCCGGCCGGTTCCGCGGGCTCGACCTCGACTGGACGCTCGTCCGCGAGCCGGAGCCGCTGGAGACGGGCGCGAGCGTGATGATCCCCGACTTCGCGTTCGACTACGCCCACGCCGACTTCCGGCTGTTCTTCGAGGTGATGGGCTTCTGGACCCCCGAGTACGTGAACAAGAAGCTCGGGCAGCTGGCGGACGTGGAGGACGTGGACCTGCTGGTCGCCGTCGACGAGAGCCTCGGCGTCGGTGAGGAGGTGGCCGCCCGCGACCACCGCGTCGTCACCTACTCCGGGACGGTGCGGGTGAAGGACGTGGTCGACGTGCTCCGCGAGTACGAGGCCGACTTCGCCGCGGACGCGGCCGCGGACCTCCCGGACGCGCTGTCGCCCGACGCGGACGTGATCGGGCTCGACGACCTCGCGGACGAGCACGGGGTGAGTGTCGGCGCGATCGAGGGCAAATCGTTCCCCGACCACGTGCGGATCGGGCGGACACTCGTCCGGCCGGCGGTGCTGGAAGCGATCGAGAGAGAAATCGACGCCGGGATGGCGCTCTCCGAGGCCGAGTCGGTCCTCGACGAGTACGGCGTCGACGACGCGAGCGCCGCGCTCTCGCGGCTCGGCTACCGGGTCGAGTGGGAGGGCCTCGGCGGGGGGACCGTGCGGGAGAAGGAGTCGTGACGGCGGTCGGTCACTCCACGACCGGCAGGTCCGCGCGGCTGCCATTCGGCACCACCGAGCGCAGTTCGTCGTAGAGGTACAGCCCGACGCCGATCGGCACGCTCTCGCCCGCGACCTCGTGGGTCGCGATCAGGTACCCCCAGTCGCCCTCCCACTCGGGGAGGTCCTGGTCGTCCCCGGCGGCGAAGGCGGCCGCCCGTTCCGGGCCGAGCTCGATCACGTTCTTCGTCGCGCGCGACCCGAACCGCGAGACCGCCCGCCCGGTCGGCTTCCAGTGCTCCTGTCGCGTCCGGAGGAACGTCATGCCGACCGCCTCGACCTCGCTGGGGTCGGTCGCCTCGCCGTTGAAGATCCAGATCTTCCCGGCGCCCTTCTCCCAGAAGGAGTACCCGGCGAAGGTGTCCCGACCGATCCCGAACCGCTCTTCCCACCAGTCGAGGACCTCCTCGCGGCTCGCGCGGCCCTCGACCGCGCGGTCGGCGGGAGTCTCCGGGAGCCGGTCGAACTGCTGCCCGTCGTTGGTGGGGGCTGCCGCCGACCCCTCGGCGTCGTCGCTCATGCGGCCACCTCGCCGCCGTCGGCGGCGTCTCCGCTCTCGTCGTCCGTTCCGCCCACGCGCAGCTTCGCGCAGAAGAACCCGCCCGTGTCGTTGCGGTGGGGGTAGATGCGCTTCGCGCGCGTCACCGACTCGTCGTACGTCTCGCCGTCCCACTCGGTCACGCCGGGGTCTGTGTCGAGCGGCAGGTCGAAGTCGACCAGCTCGCAGTCCTCGCTCGCGAGGACGTGGTCGAGGACGGCCTCGTTCTCCTCGGGCGCGAACGTACACGTCGAGTAGACGACGACGCCGCCCCGGCGGGTCGCCTGGACCGCCCGCGCCAGGACGCCCTTCTGGATCCCCGCGACCGCGTGGACGTGGTCGAGCGTCCACTGGTCGAGCACGTCCGGGTTCTTGCGACAGGTGCCCTCACAGGAGCAGGGCGCGTCGACCAGCGCGCGGTCGAACTCGTCGAACGCGAGCGGCTTCGTCGAGAAGTTGCGGGCGTCCTGGTTCGTGACGATCGTGTTCGTGATCCCGAGCCGCTCGGCGTTGTGCCGGAGCGCGGAGAGCCGCCCGAGGTTGTTGTCGTTGGCGACGACGGTGCCCTCGTCGTCCATGGCGTCCGCGATCTGGGTCGTCTTGCTGCCGGGCGCCGCGCAGGCGTCCCAGACGCGCTCGCCCGGTTGCGGGTCGAGCGCGAGTCCGGGCAGCACGGACACCTCCTCCTGGCCGTGCGTCCAGCCGTGGACGTACGGCCAGTTGCCGCCGGGGTTGCCGTCCGGGAGCCGGAACAGGCCGTCGTGCCAGTCGACCGGCTCGTATGCGACGCCCGCCTCGTCGAACGCCTCGCGGACGCGGGCCGGCGTCGCCGCGATGCCGTTCGTGCGCACGACCGAGGGGAGGGGCCGGTCGCACGCCGCCCGGAACGCGTCGACGTCGTCGACGAGCGGCTCGTAACGGTCGAGCGGATTCATAGCCCTCCTTTCGCGTCGGGGCGTTAGACGGTTTCGGGACTCAGGCGCGGAGACTCCTGCGGGACCCGCCCTGCGCCGCACCTTTAGGTCCGCCCCGGGCGTAGGGGCGGCCATGGCACGCATCTCCGTCCTCGACGACGGCGTCTCGCTGGACGCCCCCACCCTGATCGAGGGGTTCCCCGGCGTCGGCCTCGTCGGCAAGATCGCGACCGACCACCTGATCGACGTCCACGGGATGACCCACTACGCGAACGTCCACTGCGACGGGCTCCCGCCGGTGGCCGTCTACCACGAGTCCGAGACGGCCGCGACGACGCCGGTGCGGCTGTACGCGGACCCGGAGAACGACCTCGTCGCGCTCCGCAGCGACGTGCCCGTGAACCCGAACGCGGCGACGGAGGTCGCGGCGTGCCTCGGCTCGTGGTTCGACGAGGTCGACCTGTTCCCGGTCTTCCTGTCGGGACTCGGCCGCGAGAAGGACGAGGCGCCGCCGGAGCTGTACGGGATCGCCACCGGCGACGGCGGCGAGGCGCTGGCCCGGGCCGAGGTGGCCGAGCCCTCCGAATCCGGGCTCGTTTCCGGCCCGACGGGGGCGATGCTCGCGGCCGCGCTGGAGCACGGCCGCGACGCGGTCGGCCTCGTCGTCGAGTCCGACCCGCGGTTCCCCGACCCGGAGGCGGCGCGGATACTCATCGCCGACGGCATCGACCCCATCGCCGAGATCGAGACGCCGACGGACGGGCTGGTCGAACAGGCGACCGAGATCCGGGACGCCAAACAGCAGCTCGCCGAGCGGATGCGGGATGCGAACGAGGAGAGCTCGCAGGCCGAGCCGCTGAAGATGTTCCAGTAGCGGTTCGCGCTCGGGCGGCTACCGGCCGCCCGCGCCGCCGTCGTCGCCCTCCAGCTCGTCGAGTATCGGCCGGTACTTCAGCTGGACCTCGTCCCACTCCCGGTCTGGGTCGGAGTCGGAGACGATGCCGACGCCCGCGAACAGCGTGGCGCGCCGGCGGGTCGCGACCGCGGAGCGGATCGCGACCGCGAACGCGCCGTTGCCCGCGGCGTCGATCCAGCCGACCGGGGCGGCGTACCAGCCGCGGTCGAACGGCTCCGTCTCGCGGATCGTCGCCAGCGCGCGGTCCGGCGGCAGCCCGCCGACCGCCGGCGTCGGGTGGAGCGCCTCGACCAGGTCGAGCACGTGGCGGTCCGCGTCCAGCTCGGCGGTGATCGGCGTGTGGAGGTGTTGGACCGTCGCGAGCCGGCGGACGCGACGCTCGCCCGCCGAGATGGACGCCGCGAACGGCTCCAGCTGGTCCCGGACCGTCTCCGCGACCAGCTCGTGTTCGTGGACGTTCTTCTCGTCGTCGAGGAGCTCCCGCGCGAGCCACTCGTCCTCGCTCGGCGTCTCGCCGCGGCCGGTCGTCCCGGCGAGCGCGTCGGTCTCGACGGTGCGGCCGCGCAGCGAGACCAGCCGCTCGGGCGTGGCGCCGAAGAAGGCGCTCTCGCCGGCCTCGGGCTCGAACCAGTAGCGGTGGCAGTCCGGGTACTTCTCCGCGAGGCGTTCGAGCGTCGCCGCGCGCGGGAAGTCGGCCGCGAGGTCGGCCTCCAGCGCCTGGGCTAACACCACCTTCCGGAGGTCGCCGTCGCGGATCCGGTCGACCGCCGCGACGACGCTCTCGCGCCACGCCTCGGGGCTCGTGGTCCGCCGGCTCTCGCTGATTCCGGGCCGGGGCGGCCGGTCCGCGCGACCGTCGGCGTCGGCGTCGCCACTCGGCGCCTCGCCGACGCCGTCGAGGGCGGCGAACCGGTCGACCTCGCTCGCCAGCCGGTCTTCGACCGCGGGGACGTCGGCGTCGTCGCCGACCGCGTTGACCGTCAGCCACGCGCCGTTGTCCGCGACGGTCAGCTGGACGCGGGGGAGCACGAACCGGGCCTCCGGGAACGGCGCCCACGGGTCGCCGTCGCAGGCGCCCTCGTGGAAGGCGAACCCGCCGAAGACCCTGGGGCGGGCCGCCTCGGTGCCGGCGTGGACGTCGCCGGACTCGAACAGCTCGGTCGTCGCCTCGCGGATCGCCGCGAAGCGGTCGCCGCCGGCGGCGGTCAGCGTCGCCGCCGCGCCGCCGCCGATCACCAGCGCGTCGCCGGGCGCGCTCCAGGTCGTGCGCGGCGCCGGAAGCGCGTCGAACGCCGCCGCGAACGCCGGTTCGTCGATCGCCGTGGTCCGGCTGACCAGCGGCGGTGACGACCGAGAGCGCGCCCCTTTCATACGTACCGAGTCGGGGCCGTGGACCCTTTATCCTGACTATCGGGGCGGAGCGGACCGGGGAGATCCGAGCGGCGAGACGAGCGGGGCGACGGACGCCGCGCGATCAGCTGTAACGCTCCTCGTTCCAGGGATTCGCCGTGTCGCTGTACCCGCGCTTCTCCCAGTAGCCGAGCTCGGGCTCCGTGAGGAACTCCACGCCCGAGACCCACTTCGCGCCCTTGTACGCGTACTTGTGCGGCGTGACGACGCGGATCGGGCCCCCGTGGTCCGCCGGGAGGTCGTCGCCGTCGAAGCCGTACGCCAGCTGGACGCCCGGTTCCGTACACTCGTCGAGCGGGAGGTCGGTCGTGTAGCCGTCGAGCGAGTGGAACATGACGTGTTCGGCGTCGTCGCGGACGCCCGCGAGGTCGGCGAGGTCCGCGAACGCGACGCCCGTGAACTCGCAGTCGAACTTGCTCCACCCCGTCACGCAGTGGAAGTCCTGCCGCTGGGTGACGGCCGGGAGGTCGCGGAACTCGTCGAGCGAGAACGAGCGCGGCTCCTCGACGGCGCCCCACACCTCCAGTTCGAACGTCTCCGGGTCCCACGACGGCGTGCCGCTCTTCGAGAGGACGGGGAAGCCGTCGGTCTCGCGCTGGCCCGGCGGGAGCCGGTCGTCGCCGTACTCGCGGTAGAGGTCGGTGAGGTCCTCGACGGCCTCGACGCCGGATTCGGTCATGGAAACCGGTTCGGCCCGGACCGACGTATGGATGTCGCTCTCGGAGCCGGTCGGGCGACCGACTGCGCCGCGTTCGGCGGGACCTCCCGTAGATGGAGGAAGATACCGCGCGGCGTTCGCACAACTCCAAGGCGAATTTTGAAGACGCAAAATGAACTTTTGTGTCGTCGTTTTGCGTTTTCGTATCGCCGGATCTGCGACGCCAATTTTATATACGCCA
This sequence comes from Halorubrum sp. Atlit-8R, assembly GCF_003666025.1. Classification (NCBI taxonomy): domain Archaea; kingdom Methanobacteriati; phylum Methanobacteriota; class Halobacteria; order Halobacteriales; family Haloferacaceae; genus Halorubrum; species Halorubrum sp. Atlit-8R. Next base: position 33,486 of record NZ_QPLV01000006.1, on the reverse strand, counting down.
TGCCACAAGAGCCGGACAGCAAATGCCACGAGTGAAGATAACCGTGCCGGAGCATCTGGAGATGCAGATAGCCCAGATGGTCGAGGAGGGCGAGTTCCTCAACCGGGAGGAGGCGGTCGAGGAGCTGCTGTCGACTGGCATCAAGGCGTACAAGACGAGCGGCCCGCGGGACGACGACGACTCCAACGGATTCGAGGATGAGGGGATGATGGGCCACGAAGACGAGTACGTCTTCTGAGCGAACGACTCTCCTCGGCGGCGGTCCCCGCGGCGCGGAACCGTGCGTACCCCCCTCAACAACCCTTATAGGGCCCACATCCCGTATCCGTGGGTATGCACAAGGACGAGCTGCTCGAACTCCACGAACAGATGGTGACGATCATGGAGCACTTCCGCGCGCAGGAGTCCGTCGACGGCTCGCTGTTCGACCCGTACGACGAGCTCGACGTCGACCCATCGCACGTCCACAAGTCGAAGAGCGAGCACAAGCACGCGGTGTTCGTCCTCGGGAACGCCCTGGCGAACGCGATGAGCGAAGACGAGTTCTCGCCCGCCGGCCGCGTCGGCAAGCGGATGGAGGAGCTCGCCGACGACGCCGAGAACAAGATCTGAGGCCCCGTTCCGGGAGCCTCGGCCCGAGCACGCCCCTTCCAGACTCCCCGGCTCCGCGCCGACGCCCGGACGCCGCTCCCGAGTTCCGTCCGTCGCCGCCGACCCCCGACCCCCGCTCCCGACCCCCGTATTGATGTGTGCGCGGCCCCGTCGAACCTGACATGGTCGCAGAGGCGCTGACGGCGGACGCCGCTCACCTCGCCGCCGGGGGCGTCGCGCTCGCCGTCGCGACCGCCGTCGTGTACGCCGTCGACCGACCGAGCGGCGACTGGACGCGGGCGCTCCGGTCCCGGCTTCTCCTCGGCGTCCCGTGGGGGACGCTGGTCGTGATGGCGGGCGTGGTCGGGGTGTACCTGTTCGTCCAGTCCGGTCTCGACAACCCGAACCGGCCGGTCGTCATCCCGTTCCGGTCGTGGTCGTACTTCTACCCCGAGGGGATCGTCTGGTCGAGCTTCGCGCACGCGAGCCGCGGCCACATCACCGGCAACCTCCTCGCCGCGGTGGTCGCCGGCGGCCTCTCGGAGTACGCGTACGGCCACTTCCCCGACGGCCGCGAGGTCGGGGACGCGGACCGGCTCGCCGTCCGCCTCCGACGCCTGCCGAGTCGCCTGCGCGCGCTCCCGAGCCGAGCGCGGCGCCTCCCCGAGCGGATCCGAGCGATTCCGGGCCGGATCGCCGCCGTCGAGTCGCCCGCGGCGAACCCGTACGTCCGGGCGTTCCTGATCGTGCCCGGCGCCGCGGTCGCGTTCGGCCTCGTCTCCGCGCTGTTCGCGCTGGGGCCGGTGATCGGCTTCTCCGTCGTCGTGTTCGCGTACTGGGGGTTCGCGCTCGTCTCGCGCCCCGTCGCCGCGGTCGTCGCGATGGCCGGAACGACGCTCGTCGGCGTCCTCTACGACGCCGTTCGGGTCCCGGTGGCGTTCGCGGAGGCGTCCCCCTCCTACGGCGTGCCGGGGTGGGCGAACGTCGCGATACAGGGCCACGCGCTCGGGCTCATCGGCGGCGCGCTGGTCGCGGTCGTCCTGCTCCGGCGACGCAGCCGAGCCCGGAGCGGCGAGGATCGGAGTGCCGACTCGGACGCGGCCGCGGGGCGGTGGCGGCACCACCCGGTCGCGACCGCCGACGGCGGCGGGGCCCGTACGGACGCGACGGAGCGGTCGGCGATCGTCGTCTTCGGCGCGTTACTCCTCTTCGGCGCGTCGCGCCGGCTGTGGGCGGTGTACTGGTACCTCGGCAACGAGCGCTACGAGCTGTACCGCGCGGTCGGCGTCGGGCTGCTCGCCCTGCTCGCGGCGATAGTCGCCGTCGCGGCCGTCTCGCGGGACGAGCCCATCTGGCCGGCCCGGGCGGTCCCGGACCCCGAGACGATCCGAGGCGGGATCCGGTCGGCGACGCCGGCGGCGGTCGGCCTCCTGCTGCTCGTCGCGGCGCTGGCGGTCGTCGCCGGGCCGGCCGTCGTCCCGAACCTCGTCGCGGTCGACGACGGCGAGCTCCCCGGCGACCCGGTCGAGGTGGAGGGGTATCAGGTGACGTACGCGGAGGACGTGGAGAACCGGCTCGTGGGCGTCGTCGACGTCGAGGCGTTCGGCCGGTCGACGTCGGTCAACACCTCGGGGGTGATCGTCAGCAACCCCGACCGCGAGATATGGACGACGGCCGTCTCGAAGGGGAACCTCGCGTTCTGGGGGTACCGCGCGGTCGACGTGGGCGGGACCGGCTGGCGCGAGACCGTGTGGGTCCAGCGGGTCGGCTGGGTGGCGGCGAACGGCGGGCCGACGTACCGGGTCGACGCGGTCCGGAACGAGACCCGGCGGACGCTGTTCACGAGCGAACCGGCGCGCGCCGAGCCCCGGATCGACGGCCGCAACGTCGTCGTCGCGGCCGCGCGGGGCGGCTTCGAGCTGTCGGTGATCGGCGGCAGCGGCAACAACGTCACGGCGCCGCTCCCGGCCGCGAACGAGTCGGTGACGGTCCGGGGGATCACCCTCGTGCGCGAGGGCGACGTCCTGTTCGCGGAGCGCGGCGAGACGCGGGTCCGGATCGCGCAGCGGGAGCGGTACGAGGGGCGCCAGTAGTCGAGGCCGACGGTACCGGAGCGACGAGGCAGGGACCTACGACCACTCGATCCGGTACACTTCGGTCTCGATGTCGCGCGCCGCGTCGGTGTGGTGGTCGAACTGCGCGTCGATCCGGAACTCGGCCGCGAAGGCGTGGGTCACCTCGCCGCCCTCGTCGGCGGCGAACGCCTCAACGAACTCCCGGCTCCCGCCGTTGTGGACCGAGTAGGAGACGTCCGCGAGGTCGCTCGCGACCGCGAGGAACTCCCGGTCGGCGTTGCGGTTCCCGTCCTGCGCGCCGAACGGCGGGTTCATCACGACGGTCGCCGGCTCGGCGACGGCGAGCGGGGGGCGCGTGGCGTCGCCGCGGACCCAGTGGACCGGCGCGCTGGCGGCGACGCGACGCTCGTTGGCGCGGGCGGTCGCGAGCGCGCCGCCGTCGAGTTCGAGGCCGACGACGCGGGCGGGGCCGCGCAGCGCCGCGGCCAGCGCGAGCATCCCGGTCCCGGCGCCGAGGTCGATCACGGTCCGGCCGTCGACGTCGCCGTGGAGGTCGGCGAGGTGGACGACGTGGGCGGCCAGCTCCGGGGGCGTCGGGTACTGTTCGAGGGCGGCGTCCGGCCGCTCGAAGCCGGCGACGACGCCGAGCTTGGCCGCGAGCGACCGCTTCGTCGCCATCGGTCAGGCGGCGCCGTCGACGCGGACGAACTCGACGCCCTCGCGGTCGGCTCGCTCGGCGAGCGCCGCGAGCGCCGTGCGGGTCTCCTCGCACGGCTCCTCTTCGACGGTGACCTCGATCCGCCCGGCGCCGAGGAACGACGCCGCCCGGACGAGCCCGCGGAGGCGGTCAGCCTCGCGCTGGCGTTCGAGCGTGCTCTCGGCGTCGAACGCCGCCTCGGTCGCGACGGCGGCGGGCTGGTAGCCCCGGGCGGCAAGCCCCTGCTTGAGGTCGCGGAGGTGGTCGGGCGCGGTGCTGTCGAGGTCGGCGGCGTCGATGACGACCGGGTCGATGTCCGCGGGGCGACAGCCGCGCAGCGTGCGTTCGATGCCGGACGAGGAGGTGGTGCTCATACATGCCTATTGGTATAGGTTATACAAAAATCTTTATACATGTCTAGTAGTAATAACCGGAGATCGGGGGACGAGACGCGACGGCGACGAGCAGGTCGAGTGCGGCGTGTGACCGTCTCCGAGCGCCGGGATTCGCTCGCAGTAGGGCCGCGATCTCGGGCCCTGAAACCTGGTGGTGAATCCGACCCCGGACCGCGGTCACGTTTCGTGCGTCGCGGCGGCGGAGCAGGACGGGTCGCGGCCCGGCCCGATCCGACTCCGTATTCCCGGATCCGTCGGCAAACGCGCTCTCCGAGCGGTTAACCGGGTGACCGAGGGCCCGCGGACCATCAGGATCGTTGATGGGGGTGGACAAGGTTTAAATGTGCGACTGACCACAAACCTTTTAATGGAACGTCCGAGTCGCCAGCGGCAACAGGAGCGGGACACGGAGCAGGAAACGGACGAATCGACGGTCTCCTGTCCGGAGTGTGACTCGGAGGACATCGTCACCGACGCCGACCAAGAGCTCGTCTGCGAGGACTGCGGGCTCGTCTTGGACGAACGGAACATCGACCGCGGGCCGGAGTGGCGCGCGTTCAACCACAACGAGCGGCAGTCCAAGTCGCGCGTCGGCGCCCCTATCACGGAGACGATGCACGACAAGGGGCTGACGACGACCATCGACTGGAAGGACAAGGACGCCTACGGCCGGTCGCTCTCCTCGGAGAAGCGCTCGCAGATGCACCGCTTACGGAAGTGGCAGGAGCGGATTCGAACCAAGGACGCGGGCGAGCGAAACCTCCAGTTCGCGCTCTCGGAGATCGACCGCATGGCCAGCGCGCTCGGCGTGCCGCGCTCGGTACGCGAGGTCGCCTCCGTCATCTATCGCCGCGCGCTCAACGAGGACCTCATCCGGGGGCGCTCGATAGAGGGCGTCTCCACCGCCGCGCTGTACGCCGCCTGCCGACAGGAGGGGATCCCCCGCAGCCTCGACGAGGTCGCCGACGTCTCGCGGGTCCCGCAAAAGGAGATCGGCCGGACGTACCGCTACATCTCCCAGGAGCTCGGCCTGGAGCTGAAGCCGGTCGACCCCAAGCAGTTCGTCCCGCGGTTCGCGTCCGCGCTCCAGCTCTCCGAGGAGGTCCAGTCGAAGGCGACCGAGATCATCGACGTCTCCGCGGAGCAGGGGCTCCTCTCCGGGAAGTCGCCCACCGGCTTCGCGGCCGCCGCCATCTACGCCGCGTCGCTGCTCTGTAACGAGAAGAAGACCCAGCGCGAGGTCGCCGACGTGGCGCAGGTCACCGAGGTCACCATCCGCAACCGGTACCAGGAGCAGATCGAAGCGATGGGGTTCCGGTAGAGGGGCGGCGCCGCCGCGGCGCTATCGCGGCGCGAGACAGTTGATCGGGTTTTTAATCGCTACCCGTCGAACCACGGGGTGAGATGTACTCAGAGATCCTCGTTCCGACCGACGGCAGCCCGGCGTCGGACGCCGCGATCGAACACGCGATCGACCTCGCGGACCGGTACGACGCTCGCCTCCACGCGCTGTACGTCGTCGACGGCGCGGCGTACTCCAGCCTCGAGGCGGGCGCGGAGGTCGTCGTCGAGGCGCTCGAATCGGAGGGCGAGGAGGCGACGACCCGCGTCGCCGAGGCCGCCGCGGACGCCGGCGTCGAGTGCGTCACCAGCGTCACGTCCGGGACCGCCTACCGGTCCATCCACAGCTACGTCGACGACCACGACATCGACGTCGTGGTGATGGGGACCCACGGGCGGAAGGGGATCGACCGCTACCTCCTCGGGAGCGTCACGGAGCGGGTCGTCCGCACGTCGGACGTACCGGTGTTGACCGTGCGACAGTCGACGGATGAGTAGTCGCACCGCACTCGGCGGACGCGGGTGACACCGATGCGCGACTGGCTCTCCCACCGGGTGGTCTCGTCGCCGGACGACACCGCCCTGATCCGCGCCGAGGACGGCGAGGCGTGGAGCTACACCGACCTCGACCGGCTGGTCGCCGAGACGGCCGGTCGGCTCGTCGCGCACGGGCTCGGCGAAGGCGACCGGATCGGCGTGCTGACGCCCCCGTACGTCGGCACCGTCGGCCTCGTCCACGCGACGATGCGGATCGGGGCGACGTTCGTCCCGCTCGGCCAGGAGCTGACCGCGCGCGAGATCGCCGCGCGGATCGACCGGACCGACCTCGACGCCGTCGTCTGCGCGGAGCCGACGGAGCCGACGGCGACCGACGCGGCGGCGGAGATAGAGGGGGTCCCCGTCTACTCGGTCGACGACCCGACGAGCGCCGAGGTCACGGGGATCCACGACGTCGACCCGGCGGCGCTCGACCCGCCGACGTGGTCGTTCGACGACCCGCTCTGCGTGCTGTTCACCTCGGGGACGACCGGCGAGCCAAAGCCCGTGCCGCTGACCGCTGGCAACGTGTACAGCTCCGCGGTTGCCTCGGCGTTCCGGCTGGGGGTCGAGGCCGACGACCGCTGGCTCGTGTCGCTGTCGCTCCACCACATGGGCGGGCTCGCGCCGGTGTACCGGTCGGTCATGTACGGGGCGACCCTCGTGTTGCGCGAGGGGTTCGACGCCGGCGGCACCGCCGACGACATCGACGCCTACGACGTGACCGGCGTCTCGCTCGTCCCAACGATGCTCAAGCGGATGCTCGACCGACGGGGGACGCTGTCGGACTCGCTCCGCGTGGTCCTGCTCGGCGGCGCGCCCGCGCCGGCGGAGCTGTTGGAGCGGTGTCGCGACTACTCGATCCCCGTCTACCCGACGTACGGGATGACCGAGGCGGCCTCGCAGATCACCACCGCGACGCCGCGACAGACGAGGGACCGGATCGGGACGGTCGGCCGGCCCCTCTTCGGCACCGACGTGACGGTCGTCGGCGACGACGGCGACCCGGTCGAGCCCGGCGAGACCGGCGAGGTCGTCGTCAGGGGCCCGACGATCACGCCGGGGTACCTCGCGCAGCGCGACGGCGACGGGTCCGAGGCGGACGACGACGGCGGCGAGTCGGTCCCCGACACCGTCGACCTGAACGGGATCGACCCCGCGGACCTCGACCGGTCGGACTTCGGCCCCTACGGGCTCCACACCGGCGACGTGGGACGGTTCGACGAGGAGGGGTACCTCCACGTGCTCAACCGGGTCGACGACCGGATCATCACCGGCGGCGAGAACGTCGAGCCGGGCGAGGTCGGGGACGTGCTCCGGGGGTACGCCGAGGTCGAGGATGTGGCGGTCGTCGGCCTCGACGACGAGGTGTGGGGCGAGCGCGTCGCGGCGCTCGTCGCCGTCGGCGACCGGTTCCCGGACGGGACGGGCATCGCGGGGGACGCCGCGAACGGTGAGCCCGATCCGACGGAGACCGAGGTATCGGAAGGGGAGCCGGCCGATCCGACCGACGAGGCGGCGGGCTCCGACGACGCGACGGGCCCCGACGACGCGACGCCGGTCGTCGGGGGCGAGAGCGTCGGCCCCGCACCGATCGACGAGGGGGCGTTCGTCGACTACGCCCGGGAGCGCCTGGCCGGCTTCAAGATCCCGAAGACGGTCGCGTACGTCGAGGACCTCCCCCGAACCGTCTCGGGGACGGTCGACAGGGAGGCGACGCGGGCGCTCCTCCGCGAGCGCGGGACGGACCCCCGGAAGAGCACCGACGCGGACCTGGAGACGGCGGGGTTTAAGCCCGCGGACCCCGCCGAGCCGGTCGAACAGGCGGAGGCGACGGCTCCGGACGGCGCGAGCGCATCGGAGTCCGGCGCCGAGCGCCCCGAAGAGGTCGACATCGCCGACGCGGAGGAGGTCGCCGGCGGACCGACGGACGGGGACGACGAGACCGAGCGGGAGACAGCGGAGACCGGAGGAGAGAGCGGCGCGGACGCCGATGAGTCGGGTGATGGGGACGCCGACGAGTCGGGCGACGCGGACGCGGTCGACGGCAGATAAACTCACCCGACGTTCTCCGTTGTTCCACCGACGTTTTGCCCGCGGAGTTCTGACGGGTCGTATGGAGCTGCTCGACGACAGCATCGTGCCGGAGCGCGCGCGAGAGGTCAAACAGGAGGCGCGGGAGTTCGCCGACGAGTACATCGCCCCGAACGCCGAGGCGTACTACGAGTCGGGCGAGTACCCGTGGGAGGTGCTCGAAGCGGGAATGGACGCCGGGCTCGTCGCCCAGGACATCGGCGAGGAGTACGGCGGTAAGGGGTTCGACCTGGCGCAGGTGCTGGCCATCGCGGAAGAGTTCTACCGCGCCGACGCCGGCATCGCGCTCACGCTCCAGCTCGCCAGCTTCGGCGCGGAGATGGTCGAGCAGTACGGCACCGAAGAGCAGAAGGAGGAGTACCTCCGGCCCGTCGCCGAGAACGACCAGATCTCCGGGCTCGCGGTCTCCGAGCCGCAGACCGGCTCCGACCTGGCGGGCATGACCACGAAGGCGGAGAAGGTCGAGGGGGGCTACGAGCTGACCGGCGAGAAGTACTGGGTCGGGAACGCGGTCGAGGCCGACTGGCTGACCGTCTACGCGAAGACCGGCGAGAGTGACGACCGCTACTCCAACTACACGCTGTTCATCGTCGAGACCGACTCCGACGGCTACGAGGCCGAGCACATCCCCGAGAAGATGGGGATGCGCGCGTCCAAGCAGGGCCACATCGTCTTCGATGACTGCTTCGTGCCTGAGGAGAACGTCGTCGGCAGCGAGGGCGGCGGCTTCTACGTACTCGCGGACTTCTTTAACCACGGCCGCGTCATCGTCGGCGGTCACGGGCTCGGGCTCGCCGCCGCCGCCATCGAGGAGGCGGAGGCGTTCATCGACGAGCGCGAGGCGTTCGGCCGCACCATCGACGACTTCCAGGCCGTCCAGCACACCATCTCGGACATGCGGATCGGGTTCGAGTCGGCGCGGGCGCTCAACTGGCGCGCCTGCGAGAAGGTCGCGAACAACGAGAACGCGGGCTACTGGGCCGCGTTGGCGAAGACCAAGTCGACGGAGGTCGCCACCGACTGCGCCGAGCAGGGCATGAAGCTCCACGGCGGCCGCTCGATCCTGACCGAGCGCCGGATCGCCCGCGTCTACCGCGACGTGCGGATCCCGGTGATCTACGAGGGCGCCAACGACATCCAGCGCAACCTCATCTACCGGCAGTCGCGGTAGGCGGGTAGATCAGACGGTCGCCGCCAGCCGCCGCAGCGCCTCGCCGCCGCCCGTCGCGAGCGGGTCGCCGTGCCCGACGCAGGCGACCTCGAACGGCGGCGCGCGCGCCGAGAGCGAGCGCGCGCTCGCCGCGACTTCGTCCGTGTCGTAGCTGATCAGCCAGCCGGAGGGTTCGAGGTCGCCGTCCGACGCCGAGGCGAGGTCGCCGAGGAGGCCGACCCCGAGTTCCTCGCTGACGTACGCGACGTGACCCGGGGTGTGGCCGGGCGTGTGGTACGCCGTGAACGACCCGATCCGCTCGCCGTCGCGGACGCCGACGACGTCGAGGTCGGCGCGGTCGGTGACGAGCCCGCCGAGCCGCTGGATCAGGCCCTTGTGGTTCCGAAGCGGCGGGGAGCGCGCTCCGCGGAGCAACTGGGCGTCGAAGCCGTACGCGCGGACCGGCGCGTCGAGGTCGGGCGCGAGCGCCGCCAGCGTCCCGACGTGGTCGAGGTCGTAGTGCGTGAGCAGGACGCGGCCGACTTCCGAGACGGCGACGCCAGCGTCGTCGAGCCCGTCCCGGATCGCGGCCTCGTCCCACGGAGTCCCGGCGTCGACGAGCGTCGGCACGTCGTCGAAGACGAGATACGCGTTGACGCCGCGACACTCGATCCGCCAGACGCCCTCGGCTATCTCGGTTGCCATGGCCTCCCGTACGGGAGCCGGAGGCAAGAGCGCTCGCGTGCCGGATCGCGCCGCCGGGACGGCGGGGGGAAATCGGAACGGCGGGAGAGACATCGGGACGGCGGGGCCGCCGGGACGATCGACGAAAACGCCAAGGCGCCGGGGCGACACCACGGGGTATGCGACTGGAGGACTACTGGGGGATCGGCCCCAAGACGAGCGAGCGGCTCACCGAGGCGCTCGGGACCGAACGGGCCGTCGAGGCGATCGAGTCGGCCGACGTCCGCGCGCTCGTCGACGCCGGCCTCCACCGCGGCCGCGCGACCCGCATCCTCCGCCGGGCGAACGGCGAGGCCGGGATGGACGTCCTCGCGACGGGCGACGCGCGCTCGGTGTACGACGACCTCCTCGGGCTCGCGGCCGACGCGGCGCTGACCGCGCACGCGGCCGACCGGATCAGGGTGATGACCCCTCTCCTCGACCGCGACGCCGTCGAGGAGCGGTTAGACCGGGTCGTCGCCGCCCGCGACGCCTGGGACGGCCTCGACGACGACGCGCGCGAGGCCGTCGCGGAGGCGTTCGCCGCCTACGACGAGGCCGACGGCTCGGACCTCGCCGCGGTCGAGACCGCCGTCGCCCTGCGCGAGGCGGGGCTGACTGACGGCCCCTTCGCCGACGTGGGCGCGCTCGACGGCGATCGCCTGCGCGACGCGGCCGACGCGCTCGCCGACGTGCGGGGCTCGATCGACCCCGCCGGCGACCTCGACGGCGACGACATCGAGATCGCGTCCGGCGCCGACGCGGAGCTCGACCGCCTTCGCGGGCAGCTGTCGGCCGCGCGCGACCTCGCGGACTCCGCGTTCGACGTGCTCGAAACAGTCCGCGACGGGAGCCTCCGCGACTTCGAGGCGCTGGAGGCGGCGACGGTCGACCACGTCGCGCGCGAGACCGGCGTCGAGCCGGCGACGGTCCGGTCGGCGGCGCCCGACGAGGCGCTCGACGCGGCCGACTTCGTCTCCGGGACGCTGCGCGACCTCGTCGGCGAACTGGAGGCGGCGGTCGACGAGCGCGAGGCCGCCGTCGCGGCCGACATCCGCGAGCGGCTCGGCGACGAGTCGGGCGCCGACGAGGACACCGCGGTCGCCCGCGCCGCGACGGCGGTCTCGGACGCCGCGTTCCTGCTCTCGCTGGGGCGGTTCGCGGCCGAGAACGGGCACGTCAGACCGACGCTCGTCGACGACGGCATCGCCGTGCGCGGGGCGCGGAACCCCTTCCTCGGCGGCGACGTCCAGCCGGTCTCGTACGGCGTCGGCTCCCACTCGCTCGCGGGCGAGGCGGGCGTCGCGAGCGCCGACGCGCCGCCGACCGGCGACCGCGTGAGCGTCCTCACCGGGGCGAACTCCGGCGGGAAGACGACCCTTCTGGAGACGCTCTGTGCGGTGGCGCTGCTCGCGTCGATGGGGCTGCCCGTGCCCGCCGACGCGGCCGAGGTCGGGACGTTCGACCGGGTCGTCTTCCACCGCCGGCACGCCTCCTTCAACGCCGGCGTGCTGGAGTCGACGCTGAAGTCGGTCGTCCCCCCGCTCGTCGCGGACGGCCGCACGCTCATGCTCGTCGACGAGTTCGAGGCGATCACGGAGCCGGGGCGGGCCGCCGACCTGCTGAACGGCCTCGTCACGCTGACGGTCGACCGCGGCGCGCTCGGCGTCTACGTCACCCACCTCGCGGAGGACCTGAGCCCGCTGCCCGACGCCGCCCGGATCGACGGCATCTTCGCGGAGGGGCTGACGAACGACTTAGAGCTCCGCGTCGACTACCAGCCGCGGTTCGAGACGGTCGGGAAGTCCACGCCGGAGTTCATCGTCTCGCGGCTGGTCGCGAACGCCGGCGACCGCGGGGTCCGCGCGGGCTTCGAACACCTCGCCGGCGCGGTCGGCGAGGAGGCGGTCCAGCGAACGCTCTCAGACGCCGAGTGGGCGGCGAACGATGACTGACGACGAGGGCGGCCGGGGCGCGGGCCCCGACCGGATCCGGTCGGTCGCGGTCCACCGCGAGGACGTGGCGAACGCCCTCGAAGCGACGCTGCGGAGCGATCGCGAGGTCGTCCTCCGCGCGACGCCGCCCTTCTCGGGGCGGATGCGGGCGCGGCTCCACGCGCTCGACGCGGGAGGCGGCGACGGGGACGCGGACGCCGGCGACGGGGGGCCCGCGCCGCTCCACATCGACCCGCGGGCGCTGGTGGCCGACGCGCCGCCGTACCCCGAGGTCGACGACACGGCGGCGGAACACCCCGACACGGACCTCGCGGCGCGGCGGAAGCGACACGCCGAGGCGGTCGAGGACTGGCGCGAAACGGTGCGCGAGCGCGTCGCCGAGACGGTCGAGATCGAGGTCGACGGCGAGACGCGCACCGTCGACGTCACCGCGCTGGGATAGAAGGAGTCCGCGGTTCGTGACCTGACGCGGCTGCGGCGCGCTACAGGCGGAGCCGCTCGACGGCGGTCCCCGCCACCTCGAAGTCGTCGTCGGTCGCGGCCGCGACCACGACCGTGTCGGCGTCGGTATCCGCGTCGAGGTCGACCTCGAACGCGCCGTCGGCGTCCGGGGCGACGAGCCGAGAGGTCTGCCGCGTGTGAACTGCCACGCGCTCGGCGTCCGTCTCACCGGCGATGACGACGGCGTCCTCGACGAACTCGGCGGTGGCCGTCAGGTCGGGACCGGCCGGGCGGTCGCGGTCGACGTAGCGGTCGCGAACGACGGTCGGCGTCTCGACCGGCTCGCCCGCGTCGACGCCGTGCGCCAGCCGGACGAAGCCGGCCATCGACCACGCGAGGGGGGTCGCCCCCCCGGTGCCCTCGCCGAACTCCCAGCCGTACTTCGTCGGGTGCTCGCGGTCCCACACCTGCTCGGGGAGCATCAGCCCGGAGTTGCCGAAGCCCGCCATCGTCTCCAGCAGCGTCTCGGGTTCGAGCGCGTCCTCGTCGGTGCCGCCGAAGGCGTCGGGGCCGTCGCCGCGGGCGCGGAGCTCGTACTCCCCGCGCTCGCCGGTGAAGATGGGCCACAGGCGCCCCCGGCCGTCGCCGGTCCCGGCCCACGGCGCGCCGGGGTCCCCGACGGCGATCTCGCCGTACGCGTCGCCGACGTAGCGGTACCACGCGGCGCCGTGGGGGGTGTCGACGCGGATCGAGTCGTCGACGACGGCGACGGAGTTCCGGACCACCGGGTCGTCGGCGGGCTTGATCCCCAGCCGGACGAGTTCGAGGAAGCCGCCGTCGACGATCTCGCGCTCGTCGTACGTCGGGCCGTCGTTGGCGATGGTCCGGGGGCGGCCGGACTCGGGGTCGCCGTCGGCCGTGATCCGGAGGTAGTACGGCGTCCGCTCGTGGCGGTCGGTGCCGGTCGCGGTCGCGCACCAGTCCTCGACGCGGGCGGTCCAGTCGTCGGCGAGCGCGAGCCACGCGAGCGCGTCGGCGCGGAGCGACTCGGGCGACTCGGCCGCCCCGCTCCCCACCTCGTCGGCTCCGTCGCGCCGGTCGGCCTCGGCGAGCGCGAGCGCGGCGCCGCAGACGAGGCCCGCGATCTCGGCCGCGATACTCGACGGCGAGTAGCCCGCCTCCTCCTCCCAGCGCTCCTGGGCGGTCTCGGGGCCGTTCTCGGCGATGTAGTCGAGCGAGCGGGCGACCTGGTCGTAGGTGTACCCCGCGTCGTCGAGCGTCACGCCGCGCTCGTACAGCTGCCACGCCATCACGGAGGGGAAGCCGATGTTGTCCATCTGCTCGCCGCCCCACCGGGTCCGGCCGTCGATGTAGGTGTTCTGCGGGAGGAAGCCGTCGTCGTCCTGCTGGGTGTTGTAGAGGTACGCCAGGGCGTCGGCGCCACGCCCGAGGTCGTCCATCTCGATCAGCGCCGTGAACACCTGGTAGAGGTCCCGCGACCAGACGAAGTTGTAGCCGTAGCCCCGGTCCTCGGCGGCGTACTCGGTCTCGCCCCACGGGACGGAGGGGCTCGCGATCCCCGCGCCGTCGTGGGCCTTGTCCTCGACGGCCGCGAGCGTCATCAGCGCGAAGCGGTACTGCGCCGCGAGGTCCGGGTCGTCCGCGACCGAGTCGGGGAGCTCGCGGTCCGCGAGCCACGAGCGCCACGTCTCGGCGTACGCGTCCGCGGCGTCGTCGAAGCCGCGCGCGAGCGCCCCCTCGGCCTCGCCCAGCGCGGCCGCGGTGTCGGTGTCCTCGGCGAACCCGAGCGCGACCGTGTCGACGACGCGCTCGCCGCTGCCGACGAGGCCGGCCAGGACGACGTTGCCGACCGCTTCGGCCGACTCCTCGCCGCGCTCGCCGTCGCCGAACAGCGCGTCGACCGCCTCGCCGCCGGCCGCGAGCGCGCTCGCCCAGTCGAACCCGTCGCCGCTCGCCAGCGCGAGCGCGGGGTCGAACGGCTCGCCCTCGTCGTCGACGAGCTTGCCCGCGTCGCGGTCGGGGTCGTCCTTGCGCGCGAGCAGGTGCGCGCCGCCGTCGCCGTCGACGCGCTCGGCGCGGTCGTTCGTGCCGACGTTGGCGATGGTGACGTCCGCGAGCGCGTACACGTCGTACTCGCGGCTCCCCTCGAACCGCACGTCCGCGAGGATCGCCGTCCCGTCGGTGTCGACCGCGTACTCGACCCGGAGCGTCCAGGAGTGGCCGTGGCCGTCGCCGGTCTCGCGGATCCGCTGGACGTAGGCGAGCGCGTCGTCGGCCGCCGGCTCCGTCGTCCGCTCTATCGTCTCCGTCGCCGAGACGTGGCCCGTCTCGTCGAACGTGCGGATCGCGTACTCGGAGTCGGGGTCGGCGACGAGGAAGTCGAACGTGCGGACGTTCATCACGTCGATCCGCGGGAACCGCGCCTCGGTGAGCGCCCCCTCTGTGAGCGTGAACCACACCGGGACCGGGTCGTCGGCCTCGTAGTCGGCCGGCGTGCCGAGGCCGAACTTCCGGCCGGTCGTCCAGTGCGGGGCCGCCTCGGGGCCGCTCTCGCGGTCGTGCGGGACCGGGAGCTCGCCGTGGCTCGCGAGCGTCACCGTCGCGTCGATGCGAAGCGCGTGCGACCACGCGATGGGCGTCGCGCTGTCGAGGTCGCCGTCGTCGAACGCCTGCTCCGCGAACAGCCCCGCCTCGTTGACGAAGGGGCCGTCCGGGCCGCACAGCGCGTACAGGTCGCGGGCGTCCGCGAACAGCGGCCCGGCGGCCCCGCCGCGCTCGTCGACGACGCCCGCGAGCGTCGCCGCGGCCGTCGCGCCCCACAGCGTCGCGATGGACCACACCTTCGCGGCGCCCTGTTCGGCCGTGCGCCAGTCGTCGCCGGTGAACCTGACGAGCCCCTCGACCGAGGCGGTCTCGCGCCGGAGCGCGTCTATTGTCTGCCGGACGTGCGTGTTGACCCGGTCGAGGAAGCGGTCGAACTCCGTCGTCGCGACCGAGTCGACGCCGGCGGGCCCGGAGCCGTCGGTGGCGGCCGCGGCGTCGCCAGGCGCGGCCTCGTCGTCGAGCAGGGCGGCGTACTCGGCGGCCGCCGTCGCGAGCGCGAAGGTGCTGGCGTCGGCGCGGGCGTCCTGCCCGTCGTCGCTGGCGCGCTGGAGGAACCGCTCCGTGTCCGGGTTCCAGCGCGCGTCGAGCCCCGACAGCGCCGCGTCGGCGGCGTCGGCGGCGTCGGCGCGGAGCCCCTCGTCGACCGGCGCGCGCGCCACGGCGGCGAACGCCCGGAGGTACTCGGCGCCGGTGTGAGTGAACCGGCCGAGCGCGTTCTCCCAGCAGTTCTGACAGCGGCGCGGCAGCCCGTCGTCCTCGGTCGTCTCGAGGAGGAAGTCGACGGCGTCGGCGATCGTCTCGTCGATCCGGTCGCGCCACTCGGCGGGGAGGTCGGCCTCGCGGCGCAGCGTCGCGAGGAACGCGACAACCGTGGCCGGCTGGTCGAGCTGGTCGTTCGGGCCGGGCGTCGCGTTCGCGCCCTCGATCCGGGCGTTCGCCCAGCCGGGCGCGACCTTCCCGGAGTCGGCCCACACCCGGTGGGGCCACGAGCCGTCGGCGTCCTGCGTCCGGCAGAAGAAGCTCGCGGCCGCGAGCAGCTCCTCGTCGGCGTCGAGGCCGAGCTCCTCGCTCGCGTCGAGCAGCGCGGTCGACACCGTCGCCTCGTCGCGGAACCAGGTGTAGCCGTAGCCGCCCGAGGTGGAGTAGAAGGGGTCGAACTCGGGCGCGGCGATCCGGGCGCCGGACTCCGCGGTGAGCAGGTCGAGCGCGCGAAGGTCGCTCGCGATCACCGAGCGCCGGGGGGCGTCCTCGGGCACGTCCGGCCCGCGGCCGTCCGCGGCCTCGCGGAGGTCGTCGGCGTCGGGGTAGGCGGTCGCGATGTTCGACACCGCCTCGATCCGGCGCTGGCGGTCGATCCCGTCGGTGAGGGCGTCCTTCGCGTCGTCGCCGGTGTCGCGCGCGGCGCGGCGGTCGACGACGGCGCGGCCCGCGAGCGTGACGCGCTCGGTGCGCCCGTCGCGCTCGAACGGGGCGCGGACGACGACGTCCGGGGTGAGCCGGGAGTCCTCGCGCCGGTCGATCTCGCCGCGGTGCGGGAACCCGTCGCCGCCCTCGCCGAGCAGCTCGGGGATCGTCCGCAGGCGCTGGCCGTGGGCGTTCGAGAGGCCCGTCGAGGCCGTGAGGAAGTCGTGTTCGGTCCGGTGGTACACCTCGACGACGCCGCCGTCCTCGGGGCCGGCGCCGTCGTGGACCATGTTGCCGACGCGCCCCTCGACCATGTCGGGCGAGAACGCGTAGGCGGCGACGAGCTCGGCGTCTGCCGGGGGCGAGCCGCGGAGTTCGACGTGCGTGAGGTGAGTGTCGCTCACCACGAGGTCGAACTGGTGGATGGTGTAGCGGCCGGCGTCGTACTCGGTCTCGACGAGGGGGGTGTCGCCGTCGTAGTGCTGGCGGGTCGTCTCGAGGTCGTCGAACCAGCGGACGCCGCGCCCGGCGGTTATCCCCATCCGGAGGCGGTCGGCGCCGCCGACCTCGGAGAGAGAGTACGAACAGTCGTGGACGGTCCCGTCCGGCCCCACGTGGACCAGTCGGCCGTCGTCGCCGGTGAACGCGCCGGCGGTCATCGAGTGCTCCGCCGGGTAGCGCTCCCCGCGCCGACGTTCGTGCTCCGTAAGGGCGGTACGCAGTCGCATACCCGCCCTGCGCCTGCCGGAGTAAAAGCCTTGACGACCGCGGCGGGTAACCGCGCGGCCAGCGGCACCGCGGCGCAGTCACCGTCACAAGAGCAACACCGAAGGCCCCGGGCGTCGATGGCCGTCACATGCACCACCCCGGACCCCCGCGCTTCCTCGCGACCGGCGAGCGGACGGAGCTTGCGCCGAGAGATCCGAACCCGGACGGCGCGTACGCGTGGCGCGTCGCCGACGCGCCGCCCGACAGCGAGGCGACCGTCGGCGACGGCCCCGTGACCGGGTTCACGCCCGACGTGCCGGGACGCTACCTGCTCGGCCTCGACGCCCCGGACGGCGACCACCTCCTCACCGTCCGCGCGTTCCCGGCGAGCTACGAGGGCGTCGACGTCGCGGGCGGGAGCGGGACCGCGATCCGCGACCGGGACGCGGACGACGCGCCGCGCGATTACGCCGCGCAGGAGCAATACGAGGGAGTCGACCGGCCGCGCGTGCGGGTCGACGCGAGCGTCGCGTTCGACGGGGACCCGGGCGAGGAGGGCGAACACGCCGGGGAGGCGGTGTTCACCGCGGTCCCCTCGCCGAACCCGGAGTCCTCGCTCGACGCCGACGACCTGACCGTGACGTTCGTCGTCGACGACCGCGACGTGGCCGACGCCGTCGCGGCGGGCCGCACGAACCCGCGGGACGCGCTCCGCGCGAGCGACGACGGTCGCGAGCTCCGCGTGCCGCTCGACGCGGTGCCGGACCGGCTCCGGGTACACGCCGTCGCGGTCGCGCGGGACCCGGGCGAGGACCCGCGCGTGAGCGTCGCCGACGCGGCGGCCGTCGAGCGCGCCGCGGGCGACCGGGCCGCGGCCGACGAGGCCGGGGGCGGCGAGCCCGTGCGGGTCCCGGACGCGCCCGACTTCGAGACGGTGCGGCTCAACGACCCGCCCGAGTGGACCCGCGAGGCCTCGGTCTACGAGGTGTTCGTCCGCACCTTCGCGGACGCCGACGAGGGCGAGGCGTTCGACGCCATCGCCGAGCGGATCCCGCGGATCGCCGACCTCGGCGTCGACACGCTGTGGCTCACCCCGGTCCTCGGCCACGACGGGAAGCCGCACGGTTACAACATCGTCGACTTCTTCGACACCGCCGAGGACCTCGGCGAGCGCGAGGACTTCGAGGCGCTCGTCGAGACCGCCCACGACCACGGGATGCGCGTGCTGTTCGACTTCGTCGCCAACCACACCGCGCGCGAGCACGAGTGGTTCCGTGACGCCTACCAGAATCCCGAGTCGCCGTACCGCGACCGCTACGAGTGGCAGGAGTCGGGCGAGCCGGGCACCTACTTCGACTGGGAGCTGATCGCGAACCTCAACCACGCGAACCTCGACGTGCGGCGGTTCCTGCTCGACGTGGTCGACGAGTGGGCGCCGCTCGTCGACGGGTTCCGCTGCGACATGGCGTGGGCGGTCCCCGACTCCTTCTGGCGGGAGCTCCGCGACCGCGTGAAGGACGTCGACCGGGAGTTCCTCCTGATGGACGAGACGATCCCGTACATCCCCGGCTTCCACGAGGGGATGTTCGACGTCCACTTCGACGCGACGCTGTACTTCCAGCTCCGGCAGATCGGACGGGGGGCGGCGCCCGCGGAGTCCGTCCTCGACGCGGTCGGCCAGCGCGCCGAGATCGGGTTCCCGGACCACGCCGAGTTCCTCCAGTACATCGAGAACCACGACGAGACGCGCTACCGCGTCGAGTGCGGCGACGCGGCCGCGGCCGCCGCGGGCGCGGCGATCATGACGCTGCCGGGCGTCCCGATGGTGTACGCCGGCCAGGAGATCGGGCAGCGCGGGCGCCGCGACGCGATCGCGTGGGACCACGCGCGCGAGGAGGTCCGCGAGCGCTACGAGCGCCTGCTCGCGGTCCGCCGGGACCACCCCGCGCTCGGGCCGGCCGGCGACCTCGCGCGCGTCGACTACCACTTCGCGAGCGGCGACCTCTCGGAGAAGCCGGTCGTCGCCAGCGGCGACGCCCACCCGGACGACGTGGTCGCGTTCCGGCGCCGCGACGGCGACGACGACCTCGTCGTCGTCCTCAACTTCGCGCCGGTCGACGCGAGCGTCGCGGTCGACCTCGACCACGGGGAGCGCGACCTCGTCACCGGCGAGGACTGCCTCGTCGAGGACGGCGAGGGCACGGAGCGGATCCGCGTCGACGAGGTGGCGGTGGTGCCGGTCGTCGGGGAGTGAGCGAACGCCCCGCCGCCGGTTCCGCCCCCGGCAGTCGCACCCGGGGGCGACCCGGCCGGACGCAACGCTTGAGTCGGTGGGGATCGCAGGGGGCCGTATGCGATTCGACCGCTCCGACGCCGTCTTCTGTCACGTCACCTCGCTGCCGGGGGCGTACGGGATCGGCGACCTCGGCGAGGGCGCGCGCGACTTCCTCTCGTTCCTCGGCGACGCCGGCGTCGACCACTGGCAGATATGTCCGTTCGGGCCGACGCTCTCCGTGGCCGGGGAGTCGCCGTACCAGTCGCCGTCGGCGTTCGCCGGCAACCCGCTGTTCGTCGACCCCGACGGGCTCGTCGCGGACGGGTGGCTCGACGAGGGCGACCTGACGCCGGTCCCCGACTTCCCGACCGACCGCGTCGACTACGACGCGGTCCGCGAGTACAAGCTCCCGCTGTTGCGGACCGCCTTCGACCGGTTCGAGGAGCGGGCGACGGAGGCGGACCGCGCGGCGCTCGACGAGTTCCGCGAGCGCGAGCCGTGGCTCGCCGACTACGCGCTGTTCCGCGCGCTCTCCGACGCGCGCCCGGAGGACGTCTGGACCGACTGGCCCGCGCCGCTGCGGACGCGCGATCCCGAGGCGCTGGCCGAGGCGCGCGACGAGCACGCCCGCGAGATCCGGTTCCGCGAGTTCGTCCAGTGGACGTTCGACCGCCAGTGGCGCGACCTGCGGGCGGTCGCGGCCGAGGAGGGGGTGTCGATCGTCGGCGACGTGCCCATCTACGTCGCGCTCGACTCCGCCGACGTGTGGGCGAGCCCGGAGGCGTTCCGGCTCGACGAGGGGAACCGCCCGACCGCGGTCGCGGGCGTCCCGCCGAACGCGGGCGACGACGGGCAGCGGTGGGGGAACCCGCTGTACGACTGGGAGCACCTCGCCGAGTCGGGGTACGACTGGTGGCTCGACCGGTTCCGCCGGCTGTTCGAGTTGGCGGACGTGGCGCGGCTCGACCACTTCCTCGGGTTCGCGAAGTACTGGGCGATCCCGGCCGACAGCGACGACCCCGCGGACGGCGAGTGGCGCGACGGGCCGGGACGGGACCTGTTCGAGACCGTCGAGCGCGAACTGGGCGAGGCCCCCTTCATCGCGGAGGACCTCGGGTTCGAGGAGCCGGCAATGGAGGAGCTGATGGCGGAGTTCGGCTTCCCGGGGATGCGCGTCCCGCAGTACGCCGACTGGTGCGCGGAGGGTAACCAGTACCAGCCGATGCACTACGGTGAGGGCGTCGTGGGCTACACCTCGACGCACGACACGAACACATGGGTCGGCTACTTCGAGGACCTCCCGTCCGAGCAGCGCGACTGCTTCCGGTACAACGTCGGGTCAGACCCCGAGGAGCCGCCCGAGTGGGCGATCATCGACGCGGTGTGGGGGTCGGACGCGATCCTCGCGGTGACGACGCTCCAGGACCTGCTCGGGCTCGGCAGCGACGCGCGGTTCAACGAGCCCGGCACGCTGGCCGGCAACTGGGAGTGGCGCGTCACCCGCGACGCGCTCGACGACGAGATAGCGGACCGGCTCTGGGAGCTGGGCGGGCGACACGTTCGGTAGCCCGTGACGGGGATCCTCCCCGACGCGCCGGTCGTCCACGTCCTCGTGATCGCCGCGGCGACCGGACTGATCTGGGTCGGGAGCGGCTGGCTTGAGGAGGCCGCCGAGACCCTCGCGGGCTACTACGGGCTGCCGGCCGTCGTCCAGGGGTCCGTCGTGGTCGCGGTCGGGTCGAGCTTCCCGGAGCTCGTGAGCGTGCTCGTCACCGCCCTCACCGGCGTCTTCGACATGGGTGTCGGGGCGCTCGTCGGGTCGGCCATCTTCAACGTCCTCGTGATCCCCGCGGTCGCCGGCCTCGGCGCCGAGGAGGACTTGGAGGCCAACCGGGCGATCGTGTACAAGGAGGCGCAGTTCTACATGCTCGCGGTCTCGGCGCTGGTCGTGACGTTCGCGCTCGCGGTCATCTACTTCCCGGTGTCGACGGAGCCGATCGTCGGGGAGCTGCCGCGCTCGCTCGCGGTCATCCCGCTCGGCCTGTACGGGCTCTACCTGTTCATCCAGTACCAGGACGTCGACGACGCGGCGGAGGAGCGCGTGCGCGAGGGGGTCGACCTCCGACGAGAGTGGGTGAAGCTGGCGGCCGGCCTCGGGCTCATCGTCGTCACGGTCGAGCGGCTCGTCGCGTCGGTCGAGTCGCTCGGCGCCGCCTTCGGCGTCCCGGAGTTCCTCGCCGGCGTCACGGTCGTCGCGGCGGCGACGAGCCTGCCGGACGCGCTGGTGAGCGTCCGGACGGCGCGCGACGACCGCGGCGCGACGAGCCTCGGCAACGTCCTCGGCTCGAACACCTTCGACCTGCTCGTCGCGATCCCGCTCGGCGTGCTGATCGTCGGCGCGGTCGAGGTGAACTTCTCGACGGCGGTGCCGATGTTCGGGGTCCTGACGGCCGCGACCGTCCTGCTGTTCGTGACGCTTCGGACGGAGCTCGCGCTCGGCGAGCGCGAGTCGTACGCGCTGCTCGCGGCCTACGCGCTGTTCGTCGCGTGGGTCGTCGCCGAGACGGTCGGAGCGACGAGCGTGCTGAAGGGCGTGTGAGGTCCGGCGCGGGCGGTCACGCGACGACCGTCGCCGGACGGCGATTCCTCAGTAGGAGTTCCGGCCGATGATGAGGTACAGCAGGAGGCCGAGGATCGGCGCGAAGAACACCACGAGCGCCCAGAGCACGGGCGGGTGATCGCTTCGCGACTGCGCGTCCGAGTACGTCCACACGATCATCGCCAGGTGGACGACGAGGAACACGAGGCTGATCAGCAGGGCGATCCCGGCGGCCGCACCCTGGAGGAGCAACGGGGACATGCCGCCCGAAACCAGAACGGCCCCCGACAAGTGCTTTCGGATCCGCGCCCGGCGAAACCGCTTTTCGCGTCGAGTGCGAACCGTTCGCATGGTGAACGCGGTGCGCGCGCTCGGCGCCGCGAGCGAGTGCCTCGGCGTCGGCGTCCTGCTCGCGTGGCGGCGAGCGGCCGGCGACGAGGTCCGGGCCGCCCCGTTCGCGGTCGGCTTCGCGGCCGGCTACCTCTACCGGCACACGCGGACGGTCGCCGGCTGTCGGCGACTTCGGGGCGGCCCGGGGCGGACCGCCGGCGTCGCGCTGGCGTGGGCGGCGCTCGGGGTCGCCGTCGCGCGCTCGGTCGACGGCCCGGCGGCGAAGCGCTCGTTCGCCGCCGGCCTCGGAGCGGGATCGGCCAGCTACTGGCTCGCGCGGCGGAACGAGTGACGGCGCGGCGCCGGTGGCGAACGGCGGCGCCGCCGAGCGCCCGGCCGGAGCCCGAACCGTTTTGATCCCGCGGCACCCGGTGCCGGTATGAACCTCCCAGTCGACGCGGACCGGCTCCGCGCGGACATCGAGGCGAACGCGGCGTTCGGCCGGGTCGAGACGGACGACCCTGACGCGCACGCGCGGACGAACCGAACGGGGACCGAGGCCAACCGGGAGGCCCGGGACCGGCTGGTCGCGCGCCTCCGCGACGCCGGCCTCGACGTGACCGTCGACGCCGTCGGAAACGTCCTCGGCACGTGGACCCCCGAGAGCGCCGACCCGGACGCCGCCCCGGTCGTCTCCGGGAGCCACCTCGACAGCGTCCCCGAGGGCGGCATCTTCGACGGGCCGCTCGGGGTGTACGCCGCGCTGGAGGCGGTCCGCGCGATGCGGGACGAGGGCGTCGAACCGGAGCGCCCGGTCGGGGTCGTGAGCTTCACCGAGGAGGAGGGCGGCACCTTCGGCAACGGCCTGTTAGGGTCGACCATCGCGACCGGCGAGCTGGCGCTCGACGAGGCGCTCGCGCTGTCGGACGGCGACGGGGAGACGCTCGGCGAGGCGCTCGACCGGATCGGCTACCGCGGCGGGGACGCGGTCGACGCCGCCACGCCGACCGACGCGGAGGGCGCGCCGACGACGCTAGACCCCGCGTCGTGGGGGGCGTTCTACGAACTCCACGTCGAGCAGGACACGACGCTGGAGGCGGCGGGCGCGGCGGCCGGCGTCGTGACGACGATCACCGGGATCACCCACTGCGAGGCGACGATCGACGGGGAGGCGAACCACGCGGGCGCGACCCCGATGGACGACCGGACGGACGCGCTGGCGGCCGCGAGCGAGTTCGTCCTGGACGTCGAGCGCGCCGCGAACGAGATCGTGGCGTCGTCGTCGCCCTCCGCGGTCGGCACGGTCGGGTCGCTGTCCGTCTCCCCGAACGCGACGAACGTGGTCCCCGGGCGCGTCGAGGCGGGCGTCGACGTGCGCGACGTGGAGGCCGAGTCGATGGAGGCGATCGTCGACGCCGCGCGCGAGTCGCTGGCGCGGTTGGAGCGCGAGCGGGGGGTCGAGACCGCGTTCGAGCGCCCGTTCGACGTGGCGCCGACGCCGATGAGCGACCGCCTCCGCGAGGCCGCCCACGAGGCCGCCGCCGCCGCGGGCCGCGAGGCGATCGACCTCCACTCCGGCGCCGCCCACGACGCGATGCGGGTCGCGCGCGTCACGGACGCGTCGCTGCTGTTCGCCCCGTCCCGGGACGGGATCTCGCACAACCCCCGCGAGTGGACCGACTGGGCCGACTGCGCCGCCGCGACCGAGGTGCTCGCCGGGGCGATGGCGCGCGTCGCCGTCGGCGACCGGTGACGGCCGCGGCCGAGGGAGACGCGCGGGACCGCGGCGGCACAACCGTTTTGCCGGTCGGCCGCGAGCGACGAGCGTGAGACGTCCACTCGGGCTCGCGTCGGTCGCGGTCGGGCTGCTCGCCGGGATCGCCGGGACGGTCGCCGGCACGACCGACGCGCTCGCGACGTGGCCGCCGATCGGGGGGTACCCCGCTCCGGTGGTCGTGAGCCGGGCGCTGCTGGTCGTCGCCGTCGCGGGACCGGCGTACGGGAGCTACCTGCTCGCGGTCCGCGTGCTCACGCGGTCGGCCAGCAAGCGCCGGGCGCACAACGTCCGGAACCTGCTGCGGCTGGCGTTCGGGGTCGTCGGGACGGTTGCGACGCTCGCGGTGGCGACGGAGAACTGGCTCGGCCTCCTGTTCTCGCTCGGGGTCATCGGGTTCGCGATCACCTTCGCGCTCCAGCAGCCGCTCTTATCGCTGATCGCGTGGGTGTACATCGCCGTCAAGCAGCCGTTCGGCGTCGGCGACCGCGTCCGAATCGACGACGCGAAGGGCGACGTAATCGGCGTCGACTTCCTCGTAACGACGCTGTGGGAGATCAACGGGGAACTGGTGACGACGAACCAGCCCTCCGGGCGGGTGGTCACCGTCCCGAACAGCGTGGTCCTCTCGTCGAACGTCGTCAACTTCGGCGGGGGCGGGTCGCCGTACGTCTGGAACGAGGTCTCGGTTCAGGTCGCCTACGAGACGGACCTGGAGTTCGCGCGGTCGGTGATGATCGAGGAGGCGTCCGACCTGGTCGGCGAGGACATGGCGGAAGGCATCGCCGCCTACCGCGAGGCGCTCGCGGAGACGCCCGTCGAGCTGGAGGTCCACGACGGGCCGACGGTCAACGTCCGGCAGGAGGAGTCGTGGGTCGAGCTCCGGGTCCGGTACCTCACCCACCCGCGCCGCGGCCAGCGCGTGAAGAACCGCCTGTACGAGCGGATCCTCGACCGGTTCAACGACAGTCCGGACCGCGTCGCGTTCCCGGTGAGCCGCAATCGATAGGGGGCAGTTGGCCCCCCTTTCGGCTCGGACATATCGGCCACGGCGGTCGGGGAGTGAAGTATAAGTACGATCGCGCGTTTCGAGCGGCGGGTCGGGCGTCGTCGCGATCGGGCCGCCCAGGGCACCGTGACGGCCGTTTTGCCCCCTCCAGAGGCGAATTTTGTCCTTCGCCGGCCGCCGCCAGCAGCGATACGTTTATATTCTCTCGGTACTAACTATACGTTAACAGACTGGCGATTGCGGACCTCGCTGTATTTTCGTCGGGGGATCGTCGGAGCAAGCCCATGACAGAGACATACACCTACAGCGACGGCGGCACGGAACGAGACCGACTCGCGGACCGGGGCGACGCGTCCGCGACCGGCGAGCGCACCCGAACGAGGGACGCGGCGGGAGCGGAGTCGACGAGCGTCGAGGAGCGCACGGAGAGCGAGCGCGAGCGGATCACCACCTGTCCGGAGTGCGACGGCCGGCTCGCCACGGACACGGAACACGGCGAGACGGTCTGCAGCGACTGCGGGCTCGTCGTCGAGGAGGACTCGGTCGACCGCGGCCCGGAGTGGCGCGCGTTCAACTCCGGCGAGCGCGACAGCAAGTCGCGGGTGGGCGCCCCCACGACGAACATGATGCACGACAAGGGGCTCTCGACGAACATCGGCTGGCAGGACAAAGACGCATACGGCAAGTCGCTCACGGGGCGACAGCGGCGCCGGATGCAGCGGCTGCGGACCTGGAACGAGCGCTTCCGCACCCGCGACTCCAAGGAGCGCAACCTCAAGCAGGCGCTCGGCGAGATCGACCGGATGTCCAGCGCGCTGGGCCTCCCGGACACCGTCCGCGAGACCGCCTCGGTCATCTACCGCCGCGCGCTGAGCGAGAACCTCCTTCCGGGTCGTTCGATCGAGGGCGTCGCCACCGCGTCGCTGTACGCCGCCGCCCGGCAGGTGGGGAACCCCCGGAGCCTCGACGAGTTCACCGCGGTCTCCCGAGTCGAGAAGATGGAGCTCACCCGGACGTACCGCTACGTCATCCGCGAGCTCGGACTGCGCGTCCAGCCCGCGGACCCGACGAGCTACGTCCCGCGGTTCGTCTCGCGGCTCGACCTCTCCGAGGAGACCGAGCGGCGCGCGCGCGAACTGCTCGACGACGCCGCGAACGCGGGGATCACCAGCGGCAAGTCCCCCGTCGGGCTCGCCGCGGCCGCCGTCTACGCCGCGGCGCTGCTGTCGAACGAGAAGGTGACCCAGAGCCAGGTGTCCGACGTCGCCGACGTCTCGGAGGTCACCATCCGGAACCGGTACAAGGAGCTGCTCGACGCGAGCGGCGCCGTGAGCGCCTGAGCGGGCGACAACGATCGAACCGACCGCGGGATCGACCCGCCGACAGTCGCGGATCGCCCGCCACACACGTTTTTAACGCGGCCGCCTGTACTGGGTGACATGGTTGACGCGTTCGTCAGACTCGTCTGTCCGGAGTGCGGGAAGGAGTGGCAGGACAACCCCGCCGAGCTTCAGGATCTGCGATCCAACTTCAGCTGTTCGGCGTGTCACGCGACGCGCCGCCTGACGGAGTTCATGCGGACGGAACGCGACCTCGAGGCCGTCAAGCAGTTCCAGTAGCGCACGCCGGTACCCCCGGCCGGCTCGCGACGCCCCGCTCTCCGATCGCCCGGTGACCGACCGCGTAGCGACGCCCGTCGCTCGCGGGCCGGCGACCGCTCCGGACGGTCGCAAACGATCCTGATCGATCTATCGAGAATCCACTTCTCCGCGCCGCTACTCGCGAAATACGCGAACAGTATGGTAACGTGACTCAAGATAATAATATAAACCTCCGGTAGCAAAGGATGGGTACTCATGAAGAAGCAGGAGCTCATCCATCTTCACGGTCTCCTCGCGGAGGTACGAAAACAGTGCGAGTTCTGGGACGACGACGTCGACCTCGAAGCCTACGAGGAACTGGGCGTCAAGCCGACATCGATTCACAAGTCGAAGACCGACCACAAGGCCGCCGTTTTCAAGCTGACCGAAGGAATCACCGAGCCGATGGAGTCGTCCGAGTCGGAGCCGCTGGCCCCGACGGCCGACTGAACCGCTTACTGCGCGCTGCTCCTCGCCGACCGACCGTTCACCGACCAGCGACGCCGCCGTCTCTCGTCCCGCGGCGTTCCCGCCCGCGGACCGGCGGTGCCGGAACCGCTCTCGGGGCTCAGCGACCGTCAGCCGGCCCGTCGCCACCGGGTTCGAGTTCGCCGTCCTCCGACTCCGACGTTCCCTCGGCCGTCGGGGGGTCCTCCGGCCGGTCGCTCTCCTCGGGGTCTATCTCCGTCACTGAGAGCACCTTCAGCGGAATGTTACGGAGCCGCTTGCCGATCTCCTTGCGCGCGACGCGGCTGGCGTGTTCGTCGCGGTCGACGTTGAACACGTCCATCCGGAGTTCGAGGGCGACGAGCGCCTCGTCGGCCGCGACGAACGCCGGGTCGAGCTGCTCGCCGCTGGGCGACGTCCGCGTGCCGGTGTCGATCTCGACGTAGTTGAGGTCCGGGTTGAGCATCTCGCCGGTCTTCGAGATGGCGATCCGGACCGCCTCGTCGGGGGTCTCCACGTCGTACACCGGGACCGCGGCCTCGACGACGACTCGACAGTCCATCACGGCCGAGCGTACCACGCGAACGAGTATCAAACTTCGGCCGGGGCCGCCTCTCGGCGGCCGACGCGGTCGGCGAGCGGGCGTCTCGCGGCCGCTCGCTCCCGCGGAGACGCCGGCCGTCCGCGGACGCGGGCCCGTCGGTCACTCCCCGCCGGCGCGGAGGTAGTAGAACACGTACGTCTGCGCGTAGCCGGCGAACTCGCCGCCGAACCGCTCGCGGATCGCGCGGGAGGTCGCCGCGTAGCTCCCGCGGTCGCAGTCGGGGTAGTACTCCTCGATGGTCGTGCGGATCCAGGTGTCGAGCGGCACCGCTTCGAGGAACCCCAGCGAGAACAACAGCACGCAGTCGGCGACCTTGTCCCCGACGCCGACGAACCGCGTGAGCGACTCGCGGGCCTCCTCGTAGGGGAGGTCGGCCGCCGCCATCGGGTCGGCCTCGCCGCTCGCGACCATCTCCGCGGTGCGCTGGACGTACGGCGCTCGGTACCCCAAGGAGAGGTCGCGGAGCTCCGCTTCGGTGCGCGCGGCCAGCTGGTCCGGCGTCGGGAACGCCCGGTACGTCTCGTCGCCGAGCCCGACCGCGTCGCCGTACGTCTCCCGGAGCCGCCGCTGCATCCCGTGGATCCGCGCGACACGCATCTGCGCCGAGCAGATGAAGGAGATCAGACAGGGGAACACCGGGTCGCGGGTCAGTCGCATCCCCTCGTAGGCGTCGTAAGCCCGTTCCAACAGCGGGAGGTCGGGCGTCGCGTCCAGGATCGCGTCGAGGTCGTCGTCGAGCCGGAGCAGGTGCGTCAACAGCGGCTCGGCGTCCGTCGACGCCTCCCAGCGGAGCGTGCCGTCGTGGACGCCGCCCTCCTGTCTGACCCGGACCGCGACGCGCTCCTCCGTCACGCCGGGAATCGGGTCGACGGCGGTCTCGTACCACGCGTCGCCGCCGTGGGCGTGAAGCTCGTCGTAGGTCTCGCCGTCCGCGCGGTTCCAGAGGTAGCTCTGTCCGCTCTCCAGGGTCGCCTGGAGGTCGAACGGTCCAGCCAGGTCGCCGACGTCGATCGCCCCGCGTTCCATCATCTCGTTTCACGCCGCGCGCAGGCATGCGGGTTTCGGTCCCCGAACCGCCGCCGAGGACGGCTTTTTGTCCGCCCGCACCGTACCGCGAGTATGCCGACGTACAGGCGGACGACTCGGGTGCCGGCCCCGATCGAAGACGTGTGGGATTTTCACTCCACGGTCGACGGACTGCGAGAACTCACCCCGGACTGGATGCGTCTCCGCGTCGACGGCGTCGCGGGGCCGGACGGGTCTCCCGACCCCGAGGTCCTCGTCGCGGGCTCGGAGATCGAGATGTCGGTCCGCCCGTTCGGGGCCGGCCCGCGCCAGCGGTGGACCTCGCGGATCGCCGAGCGCGAGCCCGACGGCACGGCGTCCCCGGAGCGCTCCGCCCGGTTCGTCGACGTGATGGAAGGCGGCCCGTTCCGTCGCTGGGAGCACACCCACGCGTTCTACGCCGACGGCGACGAGACGCTCCTCGTGGACACGGTCGACTACCGGCTGCCGCTCGGGCCGCTCGGCGACGCGGTCGGGCCGATGGCGAAGGTGGGATTCGAGGGGATGTTCCGCGACCGGCACCGCCGAACCGTCGAGCGGTTCGCCGAGAACTGAGCGCGCCGCGCCAACGGGACCGACGCCCGTGCGTCAGGGCGCCGCGACCCGCGTCGCGTCCGCGTCGAAGGTGAGTTCGAAGACCGCGCCGCCGTCGTTCCGGACGTCGATGTCCCACTCGTGCGCCTCAACGATTCGGTCGACGATCGCCAGGCCGATGCCGGAGCTGTCGGCCGAGGAGACGCCCGAGTCGAACACCGTATCGACGAGTTCGACCGGGATGCCCGGCCCGTCGTCGGCGACGTACATCCCGCCGACGTCGCCGCCGTCGGTGATCGGGCCGATCTCTATCGAGACTTCCGGACCGCCGTGGTCGATCGCGTTCCGGAAGAGGTTCTCGAGGGCCTGCCGGAGCCGGCTCGGGTCCGCCTCGACGCGCCCGATCTCGTCGGCGATCGTGAGCGTCGCGTTGGGCGCGCGCACCGAGTCCCAGGCGTCCTCGGCGACGGCCGCGACTGGCACCGGCTCCGTGTCGCCGATCGCCTCGCCGCGGCGCGCGAGCATGAGCAGGTCGTCGATCAGCGTCTCCATGCGGTCGACCGCGCCGCTCATGGCGTCGTACCGCGACGGGGTGAGTTCGTCCTCGGAGAGCGACAGGTAGCCCGAGAGCACGTTCAGCGGGTTCCGGAGGTCGTGCGAGACGACCGCGCTGAACTGTTCGAGCTGTTCCGCCTGTCTGCGGAGCGCCTCCCGGCGGTCGTTGCGCGCGATGGTGTGCGCGATCAGGTCGCCGAGGGTGCGGTACAGGCCCACCTCCTCGTCCGCCCAGACGCGGCAGTCGTCGGACTCGAACGCGACGATGCCGCTGAGCTCCCAGTCGACGACGAGCGGGACGTGGACCGTCGCCGGCGACCCCGCGAGCCCCGCGTCGTCGTCACCCTCGGAGTCGTCGGCGGCCGGGGCGGACCCGCGCGCGACGTTACCGAACGTCGACAGCAGGTCCGGATCCGGGAAGTCGTCGAACGGCCTCGGCGCCGGGTCGAACCCCTCGGGACACCAGTCGTAGGCGGGGACGAACTCGCCGTCCTCCTCGCGGTAACAGACGATCCGGTCGAGTTCGGCGTGTTCGCCGACGTTCTCCATCGTCCACTCGATCTTCGTGCCGACCTCGTCGGTGCGCGTGCTCATGAGCGTCGTCCCGGCGTCGAGCAACACCTCCGAGAGCCGGGCGACGCCGTCGTCCCCGAGCTTGACGCGGTCGGGGGTCATCTGACTCCGGATCCGCTCGGCGAGCGGGTCGACCGCGTCTTCTCCGGCGTGGCGACCGCGGTCGTCGGCCTCGACCACGTCGTCCACGTCGGCCGCCAACAGCGTTCGGATCGTCGCCGTCGACGCGTCCTCGACGAGCGCGATCACCGGCACGTGGGACGGGAGCGCGGCGAGTCCGTCCGCGACGCCGCCGTCCGTCGCGGCCGAGGCGGTGACGACGACTCCGCAGGTGCCTTCTAACGGCTCCTCGCCGTCTCGGTCGTCGCCGAAGTCAGTGGGAGCGAGCGTCCGAAGTGACGGCCCGCCCGCGCCGTTCCACGCGGCCTCGACCGCACGGGCCACGCGTTCGCTGGCGCTCTCGTCGTCGCCAACGAACGCGACGACCGTTCGCCGGTCCATACCCGACCCACCCGTTCCGCGGTCTTGAACGTTTACCCCAAAATATCGGCGCTGAAAACGCTACGACGAGTTCGCCGTCGCGGTGACGTAGATACCCACGAGGACCACGCAGCCGCCGGCGACCGTCGCCGGAGTGGGCGTCTCCGACAGCAGCGCGGCCGCGAGCAGCGTCGCGCCGACCGGCTCGCCGAGCAGCGAGACGGAGACGACGCTCGACTCCAGGTGCGCGAGCGCCCAGTTGAGGACCGTGTGGCCGAGCAGCCCCGGCCCGACCGCGAGCCCGGCGAACAGGAGCCACTCCCGGGCGGGGTACCCCGTCAGCGGGTGGCCGGCGGCGAGCACGAACGCGAGCAGGACCACCACGCAGACGCCGTACACGACGGTGACGTAGGGGACCAACGAGATCCGCTGCCGCAGCGAGCGACCGGCCAAGACGTACCCCGCCGCGGCGACGGCACCGGCCAACGCCAACGCGTTGCCGTACAGCGGGCGCGGCCCGACCGCCACGCCCCCCAGGAAATCGCCGAGCGACATCGACGCCATCCCCGCCACGGCGACGGCGATGCCCGCGGCCATTCGCCGCGTGACGCGCTCGCGCAACAGCAGCCACGCGCCGACCGCGACGAACACCGGCTGCGCCTGGACGAGCGTCACGCTCGCGGCGACGCTCGTCCACCGGAGGCTCTCGAACCAAGCCGCGAAGTGGACCGCGAGCGCGACGCCGGACAGCACCGCGAACGCGAGGTCGCGCGACCGGATCCGGCCGAACTCCCCGCGGTACCGCCACGCCGCCACCGCGGCCAGCGGGAGGGTGGTGAACAGCACTCGGTAGAACGCGGCGACCGAGCTCGGCGCGTCGCTCAGGCGGACGAGGATCGCGCCCGCGCTCACCGCGACGACCGCCGCCGCGAGCCCCGCCTTCGGCGACACGGCTGGCTTCGAACTCATCGAGTTTCCGACTCTTCGAGCGGGGGGCGCTTACCGGTTTCGAGAGCCGAGCGATCGACCCGACGCGGTCGCCGTCTCGGCCCTCGCCGGACCGACGCCGACGGTGATTTCACCCCTCGACGCGAACGGCCGTCCATGTGTGCGGACACGTTCGGCGTCGGCATCCGCGTCGCCGAGACGGAGCTCCGGGTCGTCGTCGGCGTCCCCTCAGACATCGACGCCGGGTGGACCGACCCCGAGGCGTTCCAGTCGCTCGTCGCGGAGGCCGTCTGGGACCGGCTCGACAGGCGCCGGACGCTGGCGGCGGTCGACGCCCGGTACGACACCGGCGAGACCGCCGCCCTCGGGAGCGTGACGCTGGAGCCCGACGGCACCGTCGTGGAGACCGATCTCAGACGCATCGCGGAAAACGACGAGCGGGACGAAACCGACGGCTGACGCACCGAACCGGGAGGCGATGTCTCACTCCTCGACGCCGTCCGCTTCGAGCGCCGCGCCGATGGCCCACGTCCGGTCCGGCCGGTACGCGGTGAGGTCGTACCGGGTCGGTCCCACCGTGTCTCCCCACGTTTCCAGCGCGCCGAGCGTGACCAACCCCGACAGGGTCGCCCCCAGCGTCCGCGGCGTCGTCTCCGGGTCGGTCAGCGCGGCGTGGACCTGCTTCGACTGCGGGTAGTTCCGGTCGCACGCCTCGATACCGCGCCTGGCCTCGGCCCAGTGACGACGGACGTACCCGAAGGTGGTGGGGTCGTCGCGCGAGAGCCGTTCGACCGCCGCCGTCGCGGCCGCGTCGGCGTCGACGAGGGCGTCGAGGCGGGACAGCAGCTCGGCGGAGCACTCGGCGGAACAGCCGAGTAGGACGCGGTTCGCCTCGTCGGCGAAGCGTTCGCGGAGACGATCCGCAAACGCGACCGCGGCGTCGACTCCCTCCCGCGCGGCGAGGGGCGCGAGATCGTCGACCAAGAGATCGACCGTCCCCTCGGGAACGCCGTCGAGGTGATCGGCGACGGCGTCGAGCACGCGCTCGCCATCGGCGTCACGGCCGAGCACCGTGTACGCGAGCCCGTTGTTCGGTACCACCTGCGTCGACGCGGCGGCCCCGCTCCGAGCGATGTCGTTCACGTCCACGGCCGCCTCCCGTACCGGCGGTCCCGCCGTCGTCCGACCCCAGCCCCTTCGCCACGCCTCGACGTCGGTGCCGAACAACACGGAGACGACGCGGTCCGCGGCGACGCCGTCGCGAAGCGAGGGCTCGTCGCCGCAGCACAGTCGAACCGCGTCGTCCGACCCGCCCATGATACGTTGACTTCAGCGACAGAACTGATAAACTTACGGACGAAAGTATTAGTACTGATACGGTTCCGTCGAGACAATCTTCGATTCAGCTCTCGGACGGCGCAGTCGCCGACCGACGGTACCCTGACCCGACCGCCTCGATGGACGCGGGCTACACTGGCGAGTCAACAGTTGCCGAATCGGACGCACCGCTATCGGTCGTTAGATATGAAGAAAGCCCACGGACAACGCGTCCGTGGGCTGTCGTGGGAGTATTCCCGTATGAGTGGGTAGGCGGCGACTCGCGGTTCCCAGAGGATCGCTCACTCCAGTACTTCACGATACGCTGGTGGGCTTAACTTCCGTGTTCGGAATGGGTACGGGTGTTTCCCCACCGCTCTGGCCGCCTTCATGCCGACTCTCGGAGTCGAACCGAGACGCTCTCATTATAGAGAGCGACTCCTGTGTCGGTCGTGGTTCGAAATAACCGTGTGTACGTGCGATCCAGATACCGCCTGAACTCATGCGAGTTCGTGGCGCGTCAGCGCCAATGAATGTGGCTCGGTCTGTTAGTTCTCGTGGGCTTAACACCTCGTTGCCTCGGTGCGTACACCCCGAGTC
>NZ_QPLV01000005.1:0-277158 GCF_003666025.1 Halorubrum sp. Atlit-8R | reverse complement strand
ATGTTGACACACCATTGCATTGGTCTGTGTGGTGTCCGGGCCAGCCAACGGCTTGGATGGCACCGAACGACCACGGCTCACATCAGATCACCGCTTACGCCGGAGCGCAGGGGGCGTGATCCTCATCGGGTGAGTCGGATGAACCGACTCTGCGAAACCGGTCCGAGTTGAACGGCCCGAGTCCGCGGTGCGTTCTTCGCGTCTTGACCGAACGGGCTTATACACTTAAGCACGTCGGAACGCTTCGACCGGCCGCGTCGACGGCCGGTCGGTGCCCCCTCGGCGGGGGCGCCTCGCATCTCATCGAATGCCCGGGTTGTACTTAACCCCGTCGAACCATCGACGCCACGTCATGCGGTTTCATGGAGCGACTCACAACCGAGTGACTCGTCGACGCGGCGCGACGGGGAGAGCTCGTCCGTGGGAGCGAACCACTGGGGAGGAGCGCGTGACCGGTAGACATATCAGAACTGTATCATAGTTCCGACGACGACTCGGGGCCACGCACGCGTGCGCAACATCGACGAAGGAAGAACTCGGGGGCAGCCGGTCATTTATACCACGGGCGTTTATAAGGGAGGGGGACACATATAAAAGCGAACGATGACGAACCCTGTAGACTCGATCGAGATTCAGAACGTTGTTGCATCGACGGGTATCGGTCAGGAGCTCGATTTGGAGGCGCTCGCGGAGGACCTCCCGGGTGCGGACTTCAACCCGGACAACTTCCCCGGCCTCGTCTACCGGACCCAGGAGCCGAAGGCGGCCGCGCTCATCTTCCGCTCGGGGAAGATCGTGTGTACGGGCGCGAAGAGTATCGACGACGTCCACGACGCGCTCGGGATCATCTTCGAGAAGCTCCGCGGGCTCCAGATCCCCGTCGAGGACGACCCGGAGATCACCGTCCAGAACATCGTGTCGAGCGCGGACCTCGGACACAACCTCAACCTCAACGCCCTGGCTATTGGTCTCGGCCTCGAAGACGTGGAGTACGAGCCGGAGCAGTTCCCCGGCCTCGTCTACCGGATGGACGAACCCGAGGTCGTCATCTTGCTGTTCGGGAGCGGGAAGATCGTCATCACCGGCGGCAAGCGCACCGACGACGCCGAGGAAGCGGTCGAGGAGATCGTCGAGCGCATCGAAGGGCTCGGCCTACTCGGCTGAGGGTCGAATCGATCGGTCTGTTCGGTTCCCGCCGTCTCGGAGACGGGCGGCGACCGGTGTCGAGCGGCCGTGGATCGCTGTCGAGCGGCTGAGTGCGGTCCCGTTACGTTTCGGCGTCGTCTTCGGTGAGTACTTCCTTGACGACGCTCGGATCCTCGAGGAGCTGGTGTTTCGTGTAACTCCCCTCGGCGCTGCCGCCGCTGTGTTTCGACTGTTCGATGATGTCGAGGAACGCGTGTTCCTTCAGCAGGTCGCGGACGCGCCGCAGCGAGAGGCTGTCGGACCCCTCCTGTCGGCAGATGTTCTCGTAGATCTCGTACACGCGGCTGGTTCGGAACCCGTCCTGACGGCCGTTCGACAGCGACAGCAGCGCGAGCGCCTGGAGCACGTACCGCGAGTGCGGCGTGGACCCGCGAATGAGCTCGCGGAAGCGGTCGGTCTCGGCTCGCTCGCGCGCCTGCGTGACGAACTCCTCGCGGACCGTGGGCTCGCCGTTCGCCTGCGCTATCTCGCCCGCGTACCGGAGGATGTCGATCGCCTTCCGGGCGTCGCCGTGTTCGCGCGCGGCGAGCGCCGCGGCGCGGGGTATCGTCGACGGTTCGAGCACGTCGTCGTGAAATGCGTCCGCGCGCGCCTGCATGATCTCCCGAAGCTGGTTCGCGTCGTACGGCGGGAAGACGAACTCGCGTTCACAGAGGCTCGACTTGACGCGCTCGTCCATCCGGTCTTTGTACTGGATCTTGTTGCTGATCCCGACGACGCCCAGCTTACAGTCGGTGATCTTCCCGGCCTCTCCCGCGCGGGACAGCTGCATCAGGATCGCGTCGTCGTCGAGCTTGTCGATCTCGTCGAGCAGGATCAGCACCACGTCGTACCGCTGGTCGAGGATGCGCCAAAGTCGCTTGTAGTAGGTCGAAGTCGAGAGCCCCTTGTCGGGGACGTTGATGCCAGTCTGCTCGGGGTCGTTCACGCCCTCGGCGATGGTCTGGACCGCCTGGGTCTCCGTGGTGTCCTGCGCGCAGTCGACGTAGGCGAACGTGGCGGTGACGCCCTCCTCGCTGGCGGTCGAGACGAGCCGTTTCGAGACGTACTTCGCGCACAGCGACTTCCCGGTGCCCGTCTTTCCGTATATCAGGACGTTGCTCGGGCTCTGTCCGAAGATGGCCGGGTTGACGGCCGTCGCCAAGTCGGATATTTCGTCGTCTCGGCCGACGATCCGTCCCTCCCCGGGTAGGTGACTGATCTCGAGGAGCTCCTTGTTCGCGAAGATGGGGTCCTCCCTCGTGAAGAGGTCGTCCGCTGCGTCCATGAGGGAGACACCGTGTTTCCGGTGAAATGCGTTCTGTTTCGCGACCGGGCGGGAGGCGGGTCGGCGGGTGGTTCGACCGGTCGAGACACACACCGTGTTTCCGGTGAAACGGGGTGAGCGGTTGGTGGTGTGAGTCGGGAGGGTGTCCTGTGATGAAGGAAAGGAGACCCCCAAAGAGCGACAGAAAGTAATAACGGCCGTCAGAGTGGGAATTAGGACGAGACACGGCAGAGACACTTCCGTACGTTTCACCGGAAACCCGGTGTACGGTGTCGTGTCGGAACTCTCGTCACGGGGGGAGACCGCGTTTCCGGTGAACGGCCCATTTCGCTCGGCGAGCCTTCGCTCATTTTGCTTGGCGAGCTATACACACATTTGCGTCATAAAACCTGTTGTTTCAAAGCGGACAGAATAGTGGGAAGTCCGCGATTCCACTTCGGCGATTTCGCACGCCTACCCCACCCAGCCGTACACCCCCACCCGACGACACCCAATTTCACCGGAAACACGGTGTGTCACTCTCACTGCGACACACGTCGGTCGGAGAGAACGACGCGGAGTCAGCCGCGAAGAACCAACCCGGAGGCGGTCGCGCGAAACGCGGAGCCGGTCGCGCGAAAAGAGGGATCGCGCGGGGGAAATACGCCGCTTCAGTCCCGGAAGCTGCTGGAAACCGCCGAGGGACGACGGAAAAAGCAACCGACGAGGTCGTTCACCGGACTCCGTTCGCCGGGCCCGTTCGGCGGGTTACTCCTGAGCGTCGACGACGGCGACGCTGGCGAGGTTGACGATGTCTTTTACCTCGTCGCCCCGCTGGAGCACGTGGACCGGTTCGTCCATCCCGACGAGCATCGGGCCGATGGCCTCGGCGCCGCCGAGCCGCTGGAGCAGCTTGTACCCGATGTTCCCGGCTTCGAGGTTGGGGAACACGAGGACGTTAGCCGCCTCGTCGAGCTGGGAGAACTCGTAGGTCTCGTTGAGGATGTCGTCGACGACCGCGGTGTCGGCCTGCATCTCCCCGTCGACGGGGAAGTCGACCGTGTCGTCGGACTGGAGGATGTCGACCGCCTCGCGCGGCTTCCGCGTCCCCTCGTTGTCGACGCTCCCGAAGTTGGAGTACGACAGCATCGCCGCGCGCGGCTCGACGTTGAACCGGCGCGCGAGGTCCGCCGTGTGTCGCGTGATCTCCGCCAGCGTCTCCGCGTCGGGGTCCTGATTGACCGTCGTGTCCGCACAGAAGATGACCCGGTTCTTGAACGTGAGCATGTACACCCCGGCGACAGTGTCGGTGTCGGCCGCGGACCCGACGATCTGGAGCGGCGGCCGGAGCGCGGACGGGTAGTGGTGGGTGAGCCCGGTGAGCATCGCGTCCACGTCGCCGGTCTCGACCATCACGCTCGCGAGGTAGTTGGTGTCGCGCTTGACGAGGTCGTCCGCCTCGCGCTTCGTGATCCCCTTGCGCTTGCGGAGCTCGTACAGCCGCTCGCCGTAGTCAGTGACGTCCCGGTCGTCGGGGTCGACGACGTCAGGGCGGAACGACAGACCGAGTTCCGCCGCGGTCTGCGAGATGGTGTCCGCGTCGCCGAGTAACACCGGCTCGGCGATCCCCTGCTCGGAGAGCTGATACGCCGCCCGGATCATCTTCTCGTCGGTGCCCTCCGCGAGCGCGATCCGCTTCGGGTCGCTCTTCGCTTTGTTCAGGACGACGCGCATCATCTCGCGGGACTTCCCGAGGCGCGCTTCGAGCCGCTCCCGGTACTTCGCTAAGTCGATCTCGGTCCGGGCCGACCCGGACTCCATGGCCGCCTCAGCGACGCGCGGCGCCACCTCGAACAGCACCCGCGGGTCGAGCGGCTTCGGGATGACGTAGTCGGGCCCGAACTGGAGGGGCTCGTCGCCGTAGGCCTTCACGACCGCGTCCGGGACGTCCTTACGCGCGAGGTCGGCCAGCGCCTCCGCGGCGGCCGCCTTCATCTCTTCGTTGATCTCGGTCGCGCGCACGTCGAGCGCCCCGCGGAACAGGAACGGGAACCCGAGCACGTTGTTCACCATGTTCGGGTAGTCCGACCGGCCCGTCGCCATGATCACCGTGTCGTCGCGCGCGTCCTTCGCGTCCTCGTAGGTGATCTCCGGGTCGGGGTTCGCCATCGCGAAGATGATCGGGTCGGCGGCCATCGAGCGGACCATCTCCTGTGAAACGATCCCGCCGACGGAGAGCCCGACGAACACGTCGGCGCCCTCCATCGCGTCCGCGAGGTCGCCGCCCTCGACCGGGCTGGCGAACTGGCTCTTGTACTCGTTGACCTCGCCGTCCTCAACGCGCGACTCGGTGATGATCCCCGAGGAGTCGCACATCATGATGTTCTCCTTGCGCGCGCCCAGCGAGACGTAGAACCGGGCCGTCGCGATGGCCGACGCGCCCGCGCCCGAGAAGACGATGTCGAGCTCCGAGAGCTCCTTGTCCGAGATGTCGACCGCGTTCATCAGCGCCGCGCCCGAGATGATCGCGGTGCCGTGCTGGTCGTCGTGGAACACCGGGACGTCCATCTCCTCGCGGAGCCGCTCCTCGATTTTGAAGCACTCGGGCGCCTTGATGTCCTCGAGGTTGACCCCGCCGAACGTCGGTCCCATCGCCTTCACCGCCTCGCAGAACGGGTCGACGGCGTCGATGTCGAGCTCGATGTCGAACACGTCGATGTCGGCGAACCGCTTGAACAGCACGCCCTTCCCCTCCATGACGGGCTTGGAGGCGGCGGCGCCGATGTCACCGAGTCCGAGGACGGCCGAGCCGTTCGAGACGACGGCGACGAGGTTCCCCTTCGCCGTGTACTCGAAGACGGACTCGGGGTCGGCCGCGATGTCGCGGCACGGCGCCGCGACCCCCGGCGAGTACGCCAGCGAGAGGTCCCGCTGCGTGTTCGTGGGCTTCGTCGTCTCTATCTCGATCTTCCCGGGCGGCTCCTGTCGGTGGTACTCCCGCGCGTCGTCGTCTAGTCCCATGTCTCTCTCCATTCGTGAACGGAGTAAAAAGCTATCCGATGGTGTCGAGTACACGATTCGACGTTCGACGATCACCGATCGACCCGTACACGGCGCCGAGAACCCCGGCCGTACGCGATCACCACCGACCGAGCCCTCCAACGACACACGATCGCTACCGACCGATCCCGCCGAAGCCACCCGACCTCTTTCGGATCACCCACCGACGACGCCCGACCGCCGCCGCCTCACTCGCCGCTCGGTTCCTAGTCGTCGCCCGCGGCGAGCGTCGGCGCCAACGGCGCGAGATCCGGGTCGATACCGGCGAGCGTCGAGACCTCGAACGCGGTCAGGTACGTCCGCACGACCAGCGTCACCGGGAGCGTCAAGAGCACGACGGCGACGACCGCGCAGACGAGCACCGCCGCGAGCGCGACCGCCCCCGCGGTCGTCCCGATCAGCGCCCCGACGCCGCCGAGCGCTACCGCCACGAGGAGGAGCGCGACGAGCGCCGTCGCCCCGACGACGCCGG
Source organism: Halorubrum sp. Atlit-8R (assembly GCF_003666025.1). Lineage (NCBI taxonomy): Archaea > Methanobacteriati > Methanobacteriota > Halobacteria > Halobacteriales > Haloferacaceae > Halorubrum > Halorubrum sp. Atlit-8R. The sequence continues at coordinate 271,174 of NZ_QPLV01000005.1, read as the reverse complement.
CGACGAACGCGGCGGCGGCGGCCTGAACGATCCCGACGCCGGCGGCGAGGACGAGGTGGACCGCGAAGTAGACGACGACATCTGCCCACGACCCGCGGAACGACACCCAGACCGCCCGCCACCCGTCGATCACGCCCACGTCTCGGGCGACCATCGCCGGCGCGACGAACTCGAAGGTGATCCTGGAGACGACGGTCCCGACGAGCGCGACGGTGGCTCCGATCACGGCCAGCACGCCGAACGCCGGAGCGCTCACCGACGACTGTCCAAGTAATCCCCCGAGCGAAACGCCGAGGAACCGCAACAGCTCGGGGTCGAGCGCAATCGCGACCGCGACCGCGGGAAGCCCGACGGCGACCGCACTCACCACCGCGACGCCGAGGAGCCCGAGCGCCTGTCGGAAGCGGTCGCGGAACGGCCGCCACAGCGCGACCTCCGTCGTCGAGAGCGCCTCGTAGAAGACGAGCCGAAACGCGATCGAACACGCGAACAAGGCCATCCCCGCGAGGAGGACTCCGAGGGCGAGTCCGGTCAGCACCGCGGCGTCGACCTCGGCGAGGCGCTCGACCCCCGCGTTCGCGGCGCGTTCGACGCCCGCGGGCACCGACACGGGCTCCGTCGGCCCGGCGTCGCTCCAGGCGTCGACGCCGCCGCCGGCGGGACCGCCGAAAGACGACGTCGTCGCGCCCGACGCTCCCGCGCCGCCGCCCGCCATCACGAGCGCCAGGAACCCGAGCTTCGCCCACCGGACCGCTTCGAAGGGGAAGAGGAACCCGCGCGTGACGCGGACGGCGCGGTCGACAGCCTCGACGGCGTGCCAGCTCATACGGGCCGTTCGACGGAGGGCGTGAAATAGGCTGGTCACTGGCCTCGGACGGTCCGAGGGGAGAGCGTCTGATCCGCGCCGCCGCGTCACCGAGCGCCGACCGACCCGCAGCCGTTTAGGGCGGACGCGACGAACCGGTCGCCATGAAGGTCCGCGGCGAACGCGAGTGCCAATCCTGCGGCGCGCGGTGGTCGTACTACGACACGGGCTCCGTCGCGTGTCCGAGCTGCGGCGACCTGCGCAGCGTCGGGGTCGACGACCGCACCGCCCACACGGACGCCCCCGTCTCGCTCGACCTCGCCCCCCACCGCGAGCGGTTCGGAGAGTCCCAAGAGACCCTCCCCCGCTCCGGCGTCGACGAGCTCCAGTCCGACCTCCGGGAGTACTGCCGGAAGCGCGGGTTCATCGACGGGGGGCGGCTCGCCCCGCTCGACGAGACGTTCCTCGCGGCCCGCGAACTGCTGGAGGCCGTCGACTGCTACGAGCGGCTCCGCGACCCGACCGACGCCGACGGCGAGTACCTCCTCGCGCTGCTCGCCGGCGCGGACGACGGCGACCGACCCGCGGCCGAGGAGGTCCCGACCGCGCTCCGAGAGGCGCGAGGGATGGCGGCCGTGCGCGCCGTCGAGGCCTACCGGAGCGACGTGCTCGACTTCCTCGACGAACTCGAATCCGGGGCCGAGCGGACCGGGGCCGAGACCGACGCCGATGATGCGACCGACGCCGACGACGCGCCGACGGTCACTGTCGACGGATCCGATCCCGAAGACAGGATCGCCCCCGCCCGCGACGCCTTCGAACGCCTCCGCGACCGCGTCACGCGCGTCGACGCCCTCGGCGGCGACGTGTCGCCCGCGACCGCGGACGCCCTCGTCGACGCCGCCGCGGCGCTCGGGGCCTACGTCCGAACCGGCGACGAGGAGAGCCTGCGGACCGCGACCGAGCTGATCGACGACGCGAGCGTCGACGACCTCGACCCGGCGGACCGCTGAGCCGTCCGCCAATCGCCGGCTGCCCGCCGCTGGCCGGCTGCCCGCCGCTCGACGGCCACCCCCGCCGCTCATCGGCCGCCCGCGGCGCGTCAGTCTGCGCCGGGCGCGACCACCGGGTTCGAGAGCGTCCCGACCCCTTCGTACGTGATCTCGACGCGCTCCCCCGGTTCGACGAGACCGGGATTCGCGGGGCTGCCGAACGCGATACAGTCGCCGGGCTCGAAGGTGAACCGCTTCGAGAGGTACGAGACGATCTCGCGGGGACCGAACAGCATCAGCTCCGTGTTGGCGTCCTGGCGCGTCTCGCCGCCCACGGTCGTCTCGATATCGAGGGCCGTCGGGTCGACGTCGGTCTCGATCCACGGCCCCAGCGGCGCGGAGCCGTCGAACGCCTTGCGGGCGGTCCGCCCCTGCTGGTCGAGCGCGTCGACGTCGTTCATGACCGTGTAGCCGCGCACAATGTCCGGCACCTCATCGGGCGCGAGGTCGCGGCACCGCTCGTCGATCACCGCGACCAGTTCGCCGGCGTAGGTCAGCTCGTCGGTCCACTCCGGGTACCGGATCGGCTCGCCGTGCGCCAGCAGGCTGGCCGGCGGCTTGACGAAGAAGTCCGGCTCGTCAGGCCGCTCGTAGTCCATCTGGTCGAGCGTCTCGGCGTAGTTCCGACCGACGCAGTACAGCGCGCTGGGGTCACAGGGCGGGAGCAGTCGGCCGTCGCGGCCGACCTCGTAGCGGCCGTCGTCCGCGACGACCGCGCCGTCGTCGTAGCGGCCGGCCACGGGACCGTCCGGCGTGAGCAGTCGAGCGAGTCGCATGCCGGAACGTCTGCGCTGGCCTCCGAAAAGGCGTCGGTGACGGCAGCGTTCGGATCAGTCGCGGTCCGGATCCGACTCGCTGTCGTTCTCTCCCGCCTCTGCGTCGCCGCCCCCTCCGCTTTCCACGTCGACGCCGATGACGACGCCCGACCGGATCTCCAGCGCGGTGTCGAACTCCTCCCGGCGACCGCTCCCGGACCCGATCCGCTCGACCGCGGCCTCGTGGGCCCGCACGACCGCGTCGCGCTCGCGCTCGGAGAGTCCGACCCGGTCGGCCACCGCCTCCCAGTGGTCCGGTTCGACGAGGAACGTCTCGCGGTCCGGCTCGGCCGCGATCCGCTCGTAGCGCCGGCGGTACTCGTCGATCCTTGGCCCCAAGTCGGCCTGAACGCGCGTGAGCAGCGCCGGGACGCGGGCGGCCGGCACGCTCGCGAGCGCGGCCGTCTTCACCAGCGCGGTCCCCTCGATCGGGTACGGGCCCGGGTCCTCCTCGGGGTCGTCCCGGTCCCCCGACCCTCCGGTGTCGGCGTCGTCGGACATCACCCGCCGGCGCGCATCGCCTTCTGCCGGTACTTCGGCAGGAGCTCGGCGAGGACCTCGGGGTCGCCCGCGAACTCGGCGGTCACCTCGGTCAGTTCGATGGCGGCCGCGGCGGTCACCGTCTCGGCGCTGAGCGTCACTCGCCAGCCGTCGCCGTCAACCCGGGTCGCGGCCGCGGGGTCGTCGGTCCCCACCAGCTCCCCGCCGAGGTTGCGGAGGTAGTGAGCCGCGAGGCGGCGAGAGATGCCGCGGTACGCGACCGTCTTTCGCTCCCACCCCTCCTCGGCGGGCGGGAGGTCGCCCCCCGCCGCCTCGTCGTCGACGCCATCCCCTGCCACCGCCGAGCCGTCGTCGGTCATGCGCCCCCCGCGACCGGCGGGAAGACGGAGAGCCGGTCGCCGTCCGCCATCGGGGTGTCGAGCCCGTCGAGGTGGAGCACCTCGCGGCCGTTCTTCAGGACGTTGATCTGGGGGGCGAGGTCGCCGTCGACGATCAGCCGGCCCTCCATCCCCTCGTACTCGGCCTCCAGTTCGCGCAGCACGTCGCCGACGGAGGAGCCGTCGGCGAACTCCGCGTTCACCGTCTTCCCGCCGGCGGCCTCGCGAAACGTCGCGAAGAACCGCAGTTCCAGTTCCATACCCGTACGTCGGGTCGCGGCGGCTTAAAAGCGGTCGGCCGCGGAACCGAACCGACGGCGGACGCGCGGCGACGACGGCGGATGCGCGGCGCCAACGGCGATCCGTGGCCCACAGTCCGCGGCCCGCCGGAGGTCGACCCCGCTACAGGTCCGACAGTCGGATCCCGTCCTCGACCAGCCGGAAGTTCCGCTCGCGGTCGAGGTCGTCGGCGAGCCACTCGTGGTCGTACAGCTGGCCGATCAGTTCGAGGTAGAGGTTCCGCCACGCGATGGCGTATATCGGCGACTGCCCCCACGCGCGCAGTTCGGGCACGAACTCGTGGTACGTGCTCGCCTGCGACTCCATGCGCTCGACCGCGTCGGCGACGACCTCGGCCGCCTCGTCCGGGTCCGCCTCGTCGAGCGCCTCGTTCAACCGCGACTGGATCCCCGCGATGGCGCGTCGCATGTCGCGTTCGGCGGTCCCTTCGTCTTCCGGAAGCGACTCGACGACGCCCTTCGGCACGCCGAGTTCGATCTCTGGCATGGGATCACCTCGGGAGAGCGCGCTGAAAAAACCCGTTCACCCGGCAACGAGAGCGGCGCTCGACACCGTGCTCCGAGAGCAGCTCGGTTACGGCGTCGGCGCGGCCTTCTGGAGCGCGGTCTCGGCGATGTTCCCGCCGTAGTCGGCCGAGCGGAGCACGGAGTCGACGACGAGCCCGAGCAGCTGGGCCCGCGTCGGGTCGAGGTCGCGGAGCAGTTCGTCGATGGAGCGCACGCGCTCGTCGATGGCCCGAACGCCGGTCCGCGCCTCGTTGGCCCGGCGGGTCGCGGCCTCGGTGTCGTCGTCGAACAGCGCGTCCATCGCCGCGTCGATCACGTCGACGGCGTCGCCGTGGAGGTCGCTCACGGCCTCGACCACGTCCGGGGGGAGTGCCTCGTCGATGTTCAGCGTGAGGTGCGCGATCTTCGTCGCGTGGTCGCCGATCCGCTCCAGCTGCCGGGCACTGGAGTGGTAGTCGAAACACTCCTCGCGGGGGAGGCCCAGCTCGTCGGCCGCCTTCGGCGTCCGCAGGGTGGCGCGGAAGATCCGCGAGACGACGAGCCACAGGCGGTCGAGGTCGTCGTCGCGCCCGATGACGTCGCGCGCGAGGTCGTGGTCGCGCTCCGAGAGCGCGGTGATCGCGTCTTCGAGCATCGACAGCGAGATCAGCCGCATCCGCGTGACCGCGTTGTGGATCGAAAGCTCCGAGGAGTCGAGCAGGTCCTGGACGACGACGCGGTCGCGCGTCTCCTCTAACACCTCCAGGCCGACGAGGCTCTGGACCGCGTCCCGGATCGTCGAGCGCTGCTCGGTGGTGATCTCCGCGGCCTCCAGTTCGATGACGTCGAACCCGCTGACGTACATCGTCGTCACCGCTCGCCGGAGCGCCTGACCGCTCAGATCGGCGATGTCCAGCGACCCCCGCGTCCGTTCGGACTCGGACCGCGGGGTGAGGAACAGCGAGTCGCCGTCGGGGTGGAACTCGATCTCCGTCCCGGCCTCGACGTCGTTGTCGGTCGCCCACGTCTTCGGGATCGAGACGGTGTACGTCGAGCCGCCGGTGACCTGGACCTTCCGGGTTTCCATACCCCACGCTCGGGAGCGGACCACCTTAATTTTGATCAAAATATATACCTCCGTCAGCGAGCACGAGACAACTCCTCCGATCCGACTCGCTCCGTCATCTTCAGCGTTTTCTAAAGCGGTATTAGAAGGCAATTAGTAGTATATAGTACTATATACTTGAGAGTAAAGTCCGTCCTTGACGGCGCTTCAGACCACGCGGTTGCGCAGGTCGTCGCCGGCGTCCAGCCGCGCGACGTTGTCCGCGAGGATGTCGGCGACGCGCTCGTAGTACTCGGGCGTGTGGCCGGCGTTGTGCGGCGTGATCGTCGCGTTCGAGAGCCCCCACAGCGGGTGGTCCTCCGGGAGCGGCTCCGGGTCCGTGACGTCCAGCGCCGCGCCGCGGATCCGGTTGTTCCGGAGCTCCGTCACCAGCGCGTCGGTGTCGACGATCGGCCCGCGCGCGATGTTGACGAGGACGGCGTCGGGCCGCATCGTCCGGAGCGCGTCCGCGTCGACCAGCCCCCGCGTCGTCTCCGTGAGCGGACACGCCAACACGACGTACTCGGCGTCGGTGACGGCGTCGTGGAACTCGTCGAAGCCGTACACCTCGTCGGTCGGACCGCCCTTCTCCGGGGTGTAGCGCACCCCGACCGTGTCGACGTCGAACGACTCCAGGCGGTCGACGACGGACCGGCCGATGGCGCCGAGTCCGACGACGGCGACCGTCGAGCCGTACACCTCCGTCGTCTCGTAGGTGCGCCACTCGCGGCGGGACTGCTGGCGGTACGCCCGGTGGAACTGCCGCGCGTGCGCGATCATCGAGCCGATTACGTGTTCGGCGATGTTCGGTCCGTGGACGCCCGAGGCGTTCGTCACGGCGACGCCGTGGTCCGCGAGCAGGTCCCGCGGCAGATGGCCCGTCCCTGCGAACACGCAGGCGAACAGCTCCAGGTCGTCGGCGACCGAGAGCAGGTGTTCGTCGATGGTGAGTCCGACGGCGACCCGCGCGGTCCGGATCAGCTCCCGCTCCTCCGCCGGCGTCCGCGCCCGCGCCACCTCGGCGTCGGGGAGTCGGTCGCGGATCGCCGCCGCCAGTTCGTCGGGCCCGAGCCCGTGGATCGTCTGCCGGAGCACCAGGACATCTGGATCGCTCATGGGGGCAGTCTCGGCGGAGTTGATAAAAATGATTTCAGTCCACCGGCGACGGACCGCGTCGCGGAGGCGGCGCGCCGAGGCTCGGGCGGACGGACTACGACAGCGCCGCGTCGAACGCCGCCTGGAGGTCCGCCTTCATGTCGTCGACGTGTTCGATCCCCACGGACACGCGGATGAGGCCGTCGGTCAGCCCGGCGGCGAGCCGCTCCTCGCGCGGGATGGCGGCGTGGGTCATCGCCGCCGGCTGCTCGATCAGGCTCTCGACGCCGCCCAGCGACTCCGCCAGCGTGAACACCTCGGTCTCGCTCACGACCGTCGACGCCTCTTCGAGGGTGCCGTCGAGCTCGAACGAGAGCATGCCGCCGAAGTCGTCCATCTGTTCGGCCGCCAGCTCGTGGTCCGGGTGCGACTCCAGCCCGGGGTAGTAGACGCGGTCGACCGCGTCGTGACCCTCCAGCCACTCCGCGAGCGCCATCGCGTTCTCGCAGTGACGGTCCATCCGCACCGGGAGCGTCTTCGTCCCGCGGAGCACGAGGAAGGCGTCGAACGGCCCGGGCGTCGCGCCGACGGAGTTCTGGTAGAAGCCGAGCCGTTCGTCAAGCTCCTCGTCGTCGACGATCAGGGCGCCGCCGATCGTGTCCGAGTGGCCGCCGAGGTACTTGGTCAGCGACTGCGAGACGATGTCGGCGCCGTGTTCGAGCGGGCGCTGGAGGTACGGGGTCGCGAACGTGTTGTCGACCGCACAGAGCGCGTCGCCCTCGTGGGCGATGTCGGCGAGCGCGCCGATGTCGTTGACGTTCATCAGGGGGTTCGTCGGGGTCTCGACCCACACCAGCTCGGTCTCGTCGCGCAACGCCGCCCGGACCGCGTCGTGGTCGGTGGTGTCGACGAACGTCGTGTCGATGTCGTACTCGTCGTACACCTGCGTCAAGATTCGGTGAGTCCCGCCGTACACGTCGTCGCCCGCGACGACGTGGTCGCCCGCGGACAACAGGTTGAGCACGGTGTTGATCGCGCCCATCCCCGAGGAGAAACAGCGGGCGTGGCTGCCCGACTCGAGCGAGGCGAGGTTCGCTTCGAGGTCGGTCCGGGTGGGGTTCCCGGTCCGGCTGTACTCGTAACCCCGGTGGTCGCCGGGCGCGTCCTGCTCGTAGGTGGAGTTCGCGTGGATCGGCGTCATCAGCGCGCCCGTCTCGGGGTCCGGCTCCTGGCCGGCGTGGATCGCGCGGGTCTCGAACCGCCTGTCGTCGCCGTCGCCGCTGCCGTCGCTGCCCTCGGGTCGGTCGCTCATGTTCGACCCTCGGTCACCGACGGTGGTGATTCTTCCCCTTCGGACCGCGGGCGGATCCCGACGCGCCGCTTGCGAGGTGAGAATGGATGCTCGGTCAGGGATTTGAACCCTGGTCGTCGGCTGACTTCCGAACCGGCGCCGAGGCGCCGCGTCCGCCGAAAGGCCAACATGATTGGCCGGACTACACCAACCGAGCGCAATCGACGATTACGCCGGGGGCAATTTAACTCTTCTCAACTCCCCGCGCCGGGGAGGGGTCCGACGCCCGACCGCGAGGGTTACTCGTTGACCTCGACGCGCTCGATCTCGACGGCCTCGCGGGGGTCGTCGTTGCGGCCGGTCGGCACCGCGCCGATCTCCTCGACGACGTCCATCCCGTCGATGACCTGCCCGAAGACGGCGTGCTTGCCGTCGAGGTGCGGGGTCGCGTCCAGCGTGATGAAGAACTGCGAGCCGTTCGTGTTCGGACCGGAGTTCGCCATCGAGAGGATCCCGGGCCCGTCGTGGGTGAGGTCGTCGTGGAACTCGTCGTCGAACTGGTAGCCGGGGCCGCCGCGACCGTTCTCCATCGGGTCGCCGCCCTGGATCATGAAGTCGTCGATGACGCGGTGGAAGACGTTGCCCTCGTACAGCGAGTCGCCGCGGACCTCGCCGGTCTTGGGGTCCTCCCACGTGTTCGTCTCCGGCGCGGGCTCGGCGTCCGCGGCGGGGTCGTGTCGCGCCAGGCCGAGGAAGTTCTCGACCGTCCGCGGCGCGCGGTCGGCGAACAGCTCGACGACGATGTCGCCGTGGTTGGTCTGTAGCGTTACCTGCGGGTTGTCGGGGTCGGACACGTCGCGTCCCATACCCACGGGGAGGGCCGCCCGCCGGAAAACCCTACCCATCCGGCGCTCGATCGCCGGCCGCAACCCCCCTCGATCGACCGTCGCTGACCGCCTTCCTTCCCGACCACGCCTTCCCCACCGGCCCGCCGACCGGTTTCCCGGCCGACAGGACTTTGCGGGTGGGCGTTCCGTCACCACGCATGTACGACGACATCCTCCTGCCCGTCGCCCCCGGCGGCGAGGCGAACGACGCCATCCCGCACGCGGCCAGCCTCGCCGAGCGGTACGACGCGACGGTCCACGTCCTCTCCGCGGCCGACACCGCCGTCGACACGCTCGCCGGCCCGCGGACGGGCGTGTTCTCCGACCGCCTCGCGGAGGCCGCCGAGGAACGGGTGGAGGCGGTGACCGCCGAACTGGAGGCGAGGGGCGTCGAGACGGTCGGCAGCGTCGTCCGCGGCGACCCCCTGGAGGTCATCGAGAACGCCATCGACGACGGCGCCGACATCGTCGTCATGCCGAGCCACACCCGTCGGGGAATCCGCCGGCTCCTCCTCGGCAGCGTCACCGAAAAGGTCGTCCGCGTCGCGTCGGTGCCGGTAGTGACCGTCCCGATGGCCGACCCCGACGAGGCCAAGTCGGACCCGGCCGACCCCGACGAAGCCGAGGCGAACCCGGCGGACACCGGCGAGGCGGAAGACCGCGAGCCGTCCGACGCCCAGTGACGGGCGCGTCGACCGACCGGGAGACGGTCACGCGCGCCTTCCGCGTCGCGTACGACGGGCGGGCGTACGCCGGCTTCCAGCGCCAGCCCCACGCCCGCACCGTCGCCGACGCGCTCCTCGAGGCGCTCGCGGACCACGGCATCGTCGACCGCGGCGACGGGTCGACGCACGCCACGCCTCCGGGCTACGCGGCGGCCGGCCGGACCGACGCGGGCGTCTCGGCGGTGGCCCAGACCGTCGCCTTCGAGGCGCCGACGTGGCTCACGCCCCGCGCGTTCAACGGCCACTTGCCGGGGTCGGTCCGCGTCTGGGCCGCCGCCGACGTGGGCGACGGGTTCCACGCGACCCACGACGCGGTCCGGCGGACGTACCGGTACCACCTCTACGCGCCCGAGTCCGGGGCCGAATCAGCCTCGGACCGCGCGCGGCGAGACCCCGAGCACGCGGTCGACGACGACCGATTCCGGGAGGCGCTCGCGCGGTTCGACGGCGAACGCGACTTCCACAACCTGACGACCGACGAGACGGGGACGGTCCGCGACCTCGACGCGGCCGCGACCCGCGAGGGCGACACGCTCGTCGTCGAGCTCTCGGCGGACGGCTTCCCGCGGGCGCTCGTGCGGCGGGTCGTCGCCGCGGCCCGCGCGGTCGGCCGCGGGACCGCCGACCTCGCGTGGATCGACCGGCTGCTCGCCGCCGAGCCGATACCGGGCGACCGCGGGATCGGTCCCGCGCCACCGGAGCCGCTCGTGCTGTGGGACGTGACCTACCCCGACGCCTCGTTCGCGGTCGACCGCGAGGCCGCGGAGAGCGCGCGCGTCGCCTTCGGCGAGCGACACCGGGACGCGCGACACGCCGCGTCCGCCACCGGCGCGGTCCGCGACAAGCTGTTCTCGGCGGTCGAGGAGGAATAGCCGCGACCGACGTCGGCGCCGCTCAGGCGGCCGACCCGCCCGTCGGGGTCTCCATGCCGTCGACGCGGACCAGGAGGCTGTTGCCGTCGACGTTCGTCGCGTCGACGACGCCGGAGAGCCGCAGCCCGGTGGCCGGCGTCGGCCCGACCGTCACGTGGTCGCCCGCGTCGAAGGGGCCGACCGGGCCGCGGATCACGAGCTCCGCGCGGCACAGTTCCGGGTTCGCGACGCTCGACAGGTCTATCTCCGCGACGGTGACATCCTCGACCGGGTCGCCCTCGCGCTCGACCGGCGTCGTCGCGGCGTCCTCCAGGCGCTCGATGCCGAGCGTGTCGTACGCCTCGTCGGTCGGGATGTAGCCGCCGTCGGGCCCGGCGACGCCCTCGACGAGACCGAGGGTGCTGAGACTCCCCATCCGGTTCCGCACCGTCCCCGCGTTGCGGTCGATCGCGTCCGCGATCTCGCGGCCCTGTACCGGGGCCTCTCGACCCTCGGAGAGGTTCACGAGCGCGGTGAGCACGCGTTCCTGACTCGAACTCAACTGGATCTTCGACATGGTGAGTCCGAACAAGATGCGACTAATAAATGTTCGTGTATAACGACATTATATGATTAGAACTGTGATTGTGCGCGAGATTCCCACAAGAACAAGCATGAATCTCGGGCAAAAGTCTACGTATACCCATCTTGTCTCTCATGGGCGGTGGCTACATCCTATTATTTGAAATATTTCGTCTATAATTGGCTGTATGTGTGTCTTTTACTTCGTTTTGCCTCACGAGATACTAACAACAGTACCAGTTCCTTATATTATCTACACCGCAAGTATTTACCAGCGCGACCGGAAGCGGCGGGCGACGAATGACATCCCAATGCGACGCCCGCGATCGCTCGCAGAGACGCGCCCGGGCTCCGCGCCGAGCCGCCGAACGCTCCTGCGGGCGGACGAAGCGGACGGGGCGGACGGCCCGCGGAGGCGAGGATGGCTGACCGCGAGTCAGCGTTCGACCCGGACGATGCCGCCGCCGCCGAGCGCTCGGGAGGAGCGACGGGGTCAGGCGACGGCGGAGCGGCAGCCGGCCGGCCCCTCCCCGCCTCGCTGCTTCCGGACCGGGACCCCGCGCTCGAACGCGACCGAATCGGGTCGTTCGTGGCCGACCGGGTCGACGCCGCGGGCGCCGACGGCGTGGTCGTGAACATGAGCGGCGGGCTCGACTCGACGGTGACGGCCGCGCTCGCGGTCGAGGCGCTCGGGGCGGACCGCGTGTACGGGCTGATCCTCCCGTGTAACAAGATCGGCGCGCCGCACGCCCGCGACGCCGAGGCGCTCGCGGAAGCGCTGGGGATCGACCACGACACGGTCCACCTCCAGCCGCTGTTCGCGCAGTTCGGCGCCGTCGTCCCGGACCGCTTCGACCTCCACGACGAGCCGGTGCGGTCCGGCAACGCCGTCGCGCGCCTCCGGATGGCGGTCGCCTACCTCGCCGCGAACGCGACGGACCGCCTCGTCTGCGGCACGGCGAACCGGAGCGAGCTCCTGCTCGGCTACTTGACGAAACACGGCGACGGCGCGGCCGACCTGTTCCCCCTGGGCCACCTCTACAAGACCGACGTGCGGGCGCTCGCGAGCGAACTCGACGTGCCGGAGTTCGTCGTCGAGAAGGCGCCGACGGCCGGCTTCCTCCCGGGACAGCGCGACGCGGACGACCTGGGCGCCCCGTACGAGGTCATCGACCCGGTCCTCCACCTCGGGGTTGACCGCGGGCTCAGTCCCGAGTCCGTCGTCGAGCGGATCGCGGCGGCGCTCGCGGAGGGCGAACCTGCCGCGGCCGACGCCGGGACCGGCGCCGACCTCGGCGCGGTCGACCGCGAACTCGTCGCGGACCTGCTCGGGCGTCACCGCGCGTCGGCGCACAAGCGGCTCCCCGCACCGACGCCGGACGCGGACCTGGAGTGAACGGTCGGCGGGCCCGTCCCCGCCGCTCGATCAGTCCCAGTCGGCCGGCCAGAGGTCGGCGGCGCGCATCCCCGTCTCGAAGTCGGCCTCGCGGAACGCGGCCGCGAGCTCGTCGCGGTCGAGCCGCGGGAGGTCGCGTTCGGGCGCCGCGAACTCGGCGACGAGCAGCGCGATCAGCATCGCGTGCTCGCGGACGTTCCTGTCGTCAACCTTGTCCCGCGTGTCCGCGTGCGTGTGCCCCCAGCCCCGCCCGCGGTCGCCCGAGTCGCTGTGGAGCTGGAGCGCCGGCACGCCGCGGCGCACGAACGGCCACTGGTCGGAGAACGGGTGCGGCTGCGCGTCGACCTCGATGGGCTGCCGCGTCGCGGCCGACACCGCCTCCGCGACCGACGCGGCCGCGGTGGAGGCGTGCGCGAGCGCGACGAGGTCACGGAACCGCCCGGCCCCGTCGACGTTGACCACGCCCTTCACCCGGTCGAGGTCCAGCCGGTCCGCGAGGTGCTCCGCCCCGAGCAGCCCCACCTCCTCGGCGCCCACCGCGACGACGTCGACGCCGACAGGGAGGTCGGCGTCCGCCAGGATGTCGGCCGCGGTCGCGACCGTCGCGATGCCGCAGCCGTTGTCGAGCGCGCCCTCCGCGATGTCGTGGGCGTCGTAGTGCGCGAGCAGGAGGACGCGCTCGTCGGTGTCCGGGCCGGCGCTCCCGAGGACGTTCCGGCTCTCGCCGGGCGTCGTCGACGCCTCGACCGACAGCTCGGCGCGCGCGACGTCGTCTCCGCCGCCGACGGGGGCGTTCGCGCCGCCGACCGCGTACTCGCGGAGCCACGCGCCGGTCTCCTTCGAGACGCCGACCGCGACGGCCTCGGCCTCCTCGCCAAACGTGAGCGATCCGGTGGGGGGAAGTTGTCCGTCGAGGTGGTTGACGAACACGAACCCGACAGCGCCCGCGTCGATCGCGTAGCCGAACTTCTCCATGCGGTGGACGAACCGGCCCCCCTCCGGCGTGGTCGTCGAGGCGACCGCGATCCGCCCTTCCACGTCGCGCTCGTCGATCTCCGCGGGGGTGCCGTAGCCCACGTCGACGAGTTCGCCCGAGACGCTCCCCGACGGGGAGTACGGGAGCGCCAGCGCCTCGAACGAGCGCGTCGACGGCTCGCCGTCGCGGCCCGAGACGGTCACGTCGAGCGACGCCGACCCGCGCTCCCAGGCCGGGAGGTCGAACGGCTCCGTGCGCACGTCCGCGAGCCCCGCGCGCTCGAAGGCGTTGACGACGAGGCCCGCCGCCCGGCGCTCGCCCTCGCTCCCGGCCATGCGACTTCCGATCGCCGTGAGGTCGGTGAGGAAGCGCCACGGCTCGTCGTCGGTCCAGGTCGCGCCGAGGGCGGGGGCGAACTCGTCCGCGCGCTCGCGGGCGCGGTCGACCGCCGCGGCCGCCGCGGGTCGCGTCGCGTCTGCTGCGTCGTCGGTCATGAGCGTGCCTGCGTCGGTGAGGGCTTAAGCGTGTGGCTCGCGGCACCGCGACTCGGAGCCGGCCGGCGTCCGCCGAAACGCTACGTTCAAGTGGGACGGTCGGGTAGCAGCAGTCGAGCACCGTTGGTCCAGTGGTAGGACATTAGCTTCCCAAGCTAATAGCCCGGGTTCAATTCCCGGACGGTGCATTCCTGCGGCGAACAATCCGTGAGCCGCAGGAATCAGCAGGGGAATTGAACCCTATCAGACGCGCGCAGCGAGTGAAACGAGCGAGCACGTCTGGTTCCGGTTCAATTCCCGGACGGTGCACTCCCTTCGGTCGTGCTCCGTCCGTTGTCCCGTTCGCTCCGCTCACGGGACTCCCGGACGGTGTATTCCTGCGGCGAACAACCCGTGAGCCGCAAGCTCCCGATTCTGACGCTTGAATGCTTCCAAATTCCCAGCCGGTCGTTTATAAATAGTAGATTGCGGATCGAGGGTTGACACCTCCAAAGCCCCAGCCAAGAGGTGGGCGCACGCTCGCTGCGCTCCTCACTCAGTCGCTCACTTCGTTCGCTCCCTCGTTGCGGTGCTTGTGTCGCCTGCGCCCACCTCTTGGCTGCCCCTTTGAGTCCCACCTCGCACAGCACCGCCCCGCACCTCACGCCTCCCCAGCCTCGCGGCTCACGCTTCGCGGCTACGCCGCTCGCGCTCGCCGCGTCCCTCGCGCGTGCGGTTCGCGCCGCGACGCGGCGCTCACCGGCACGCGCCACCGCACAGCGTTCGTTTATAGATAATCGCCGCTGTGACGCACGCCGATTCAAACATCGCGTCGTTCCGCCCGCTCAGAAGATGTTCGCCTGGTCGTACACGGAGATCCCGGTGTCGGTGATGTCGTAGGGCTTCGTCTCGCGGGAGTGGTTCGCGTCGCGGATCTTCTGGATCTCGACGGCCAGCCGCGTCTCGCGGAAGTCCGAGCCGCGGACGTACTGGAGGACGAAGACGGCGTCCGTGAGGTACTCCACGATCCCGTGCCGCGAGGCGTACGGCGTGTCCTCGCTCGCCTCGGAGGTGAGCAGCGTGGTGACGCCCGACTCCTTCAGCGAGCGCGTGAACCCGAACACCTCCGACCGACGCTTCGCCGGGTGGTCGTACATCATCTCCAGGAGCGAGACGGAGTCGAGCACCAGCCGGTCGGCGTCGAACTCGGAGATGAGGCGGACGAGGTCGTTGCGGATCGACGACAGCGAGTTGGCCATCTCGATGGGGTCGATGGCGACGACCGCGAGGCGGTCCTCGTCGGCGTACTCGCGGAACGACCACCCCTTCTCGGTCGCGGTGTCGAAGATCGACTCGCGCGTCTGTTCCAGCGTGATGTAGATCGCCTTCCCGCCCGATTCGAGCGCGCCGTTGAGGAACTGGAGCGCGAACGTCGTCTTCCCGGTCCCGGCCCCGCCGATAACCGACAGCAGCGACCGCTTGGGGACCCCGCCGAGGATCATGTCGTCGAGCCCCTCGATCCCGATGTCGGTCCGCGTGATCTCCGACTCGAACTCGTCGGGGTCGACGTCGAAGTCGGGCGGGCCGCCGGCGTCCGCGTCGCCCCCGAGGTCGGCGAACCCGAAGTCGTCGTCGCCGGCGCTCGCGGCGCCGCGGTAGCCGCCGAAGGGGTCCCCGCCGCCGCCCTCGGCCCCGCCGCCGCTCGCGCCGCTCGGTCCGCCGCCTCCACCGCCTCCTCCCCGACTCCCGCCGAAGGGGTCGTCCGCGCCGAACGAATCCCCGCCGCCGGAGCCGGTGTCAGCCCCCGCGGCGGTGCCGCCCTCGGGGGCGCCGTCCGCGTCGGTCCCGCCACCGCCGCCGAAGGGGTCGTCTCCACCGAAGGAGTCGAACCCCTCGTCCGCGTCGAGGTCGCCGAACGCGTCGGCCGGCACGCCGTCGTCCGCCGAGGGGCCTGTCTGTCCTTCGCCCCCGGACTCGCCGTCTCCGCCGACGGCCCCGCCGAACGGGTCGTCACCGGCGTCACCGTCGCCTCCGACGTCGCCGCCGAACGGGTCGCCGTCGTCGGCCGCGGCGCTCGTCTCGTCCGTATCCGTGCCGACTTCTTCGCTCGGGCTCCCGGACTCAGCATCGGAGTCTGCGCCGCCGCCCAAGTCGCCGAGCTCGGCCGCCGGGTCGTCGTAGTCGGTCGCCGCGGACTCGGATTCGCCGCCGTCCGAATCGCCGTTCGCGGGGTCGCTCTCCGCCGCTCCGTCGCCCGCGCCCTCCGCCGCTCCCTCGTCGTCGCCTGATCCGCCCTCCGCGTCGCCCACCGGCCGCTCGTCGGACTCCTCGTCGGTCTCGCGTAGCGCGCGCTCGAACCAGTCGTCCTCCTCGCTCATCGTTTTCGCCGCCCGTGGGGGGTCGACATGGCCCGAGCAACGCGGCCGAGCGGCTTGAAACTTTCCGGCGCGGCGCCGGGGTCCGGGACCCCGGCGGGCCCGCCCGATGTCCGCACGCTTTTATCCGGGGATCGGGATGGGACTGCCATGGAAGTGGGCATCGTGGCGCGGAAGGGCAGCGAGCGGGCGGCGTCGCTCGCGGCGACCCTCCGGGACGTCGTCGTCGACGCGGACGAGAGCGTCTGGCTCGACGAGGAGACCGCCGCGGCCCTCGACGCCGGCGACGAGGCCCGACCGGTCGGCGCGTTCGACGACTGCGACCTCGTCGTCGCGGTCGGCGGCGACGGGACGTTCCTGTTCGTCGCGCGCAACGCGGGCGACACCCCGATCGTGGGCGTGAACCTCGGCGAGGTCGGCTTTCTCAACGCCGTCCAGCCGGCGGACGCGGCGACGGCGCTCCGCGCCGAGATCCGGGCGTTTCGCAACGGCGGCTTGGACGTCCGCGAGGCCCCGCGGCTCGCGGCCAGCGCCGGCGACTGGACCTCGACGCCGGCGGCGAACGAGGTGGTCGTCCAAGGCGGGCGCCGCGGGCCGGGCGGCGGCATCGACTACGAGGTGCGCGTCGACGGCTCGCGGTACGCCGGCGGCCACGCCGACGGGGTCCTCGTGGCCACGCCGACCGGGTCGACCGCGTACAACCTCTCCGAGCGCGGCCCGCTGGTCCACCCCGAGGTCGGGGGACTGGTGGTCAACGAGATGGTCGCGGACGAGGGGATGCCGCCGCTCGTGGTGGACGCGGACGCGACCGTCAGCGTCGCCGTCGAGAACGACGCGGGAGCGACGGTCGTCAGCGACGGCCGCGACACCGAGTCCCTCGACGGGCCGGTCGAGGTGACCGTCGAGCGCGCCGCGCCGCCGATACGGATCGCGGGGCCGCCCTCCGACTTCTTCGAGGCGCTCGGGAAACTGTCGTGACCGGGGCGGTCGCGCCGGCGACCCCCGAGCGAACGCACCCACAAAGCGTTTACCGGACGCCCGCGGACGCGGGAGCGTGAATCGCCGGACCACGGTCGGTCGGTACGCGGTCGCCGGGACCGCCGTCGCCGCGCTCGCGGCGGTCGCGCTCGCGGTCTCCCCGGAGGCGGCGCTCTCGCGGCTCCGCTGGCTCGCGACCGATCCGCTCCGCTTCGGGGCCGCCGTGGTCGTGCTGGCGGCCGTCAGACCGCTCCTCGCGTGGCCGACGACGCTGCTCGCCGTCGTCGTCGGATTCGGATACGGCTGGGCCGGGACGCCGTTCGCGCTCGCGCTCGTGGTCGGCACCGCCGTGCCCCCGTACGCGCTCGCTCGGGCGGGGCGGCTCAGGCTCGGGGGCGGCCCCGAGACGGTCGAGGACTCGGGCGTCGCAGCGCGGTTCTGTCGCGCCGGCGAGCGCTTCGCGGCGGAGTCCGGCGGCGTGCGCGCCGTGACCGGGACCCGCCTCCTGCCGCTCCCCTCCGACGCGGTGACGGTCGGCGCCGCGGCCGCGGGGGTCGGGGTTCGACCGTTCGTCTTCGGGACCGCGCTCGGCGAGCTGCCGTGGGTCCTCTGCGGGGTCGCGGTCGGCGTCTCGCTCGACCGCCTCGCCGCGGGCGGCGGGTCGCTCGTGGACCCCGCGGTGATCCTCGGGATGGCGGGCGTCGGCGCGCTGGTGCTCGCCGGCCCGCTGTACCGGACGTTCGTGCGGTCGGACGCGGCGGCCGCCTGAGTCGACCGAGAGCGGCGCCGCTCCGAGGGCGCTCGGGTGAGGATCGGAGAAAGCGAAGACCGTCCGTGCGCGTCGTCGCGCGGACGATCCGTGCGGGTCGTGTGCCTCTGACGGCGACGGGATGCCTCGAGTCGGGGACCGACCGCAGCGGCGCGCGCATTCCCCCGGTCCCCGAATCCCGGGAACCGACCCCGCCCTGACCCCGAAGCCGCGGCGCGGTCCGCGCTCGCGCGTGCGAGCGACCGGACGCGACCGCGGCTCCAACGGGGGACCGGGGGACTGCGGCGTCGCTACGCGTCGGCGGTCTCGTTGTCGCCGCTCGAACCGCTCCCGTCGGACTCGCTCGACTCCTCGTACTCCACCTCGATGCCGCTCGGCACAGGCCGGAGGAGGTAGCGGCCGTTCCCCCGGAGCACCGGCGCGAAGTCCGCGGTGAACGTCGTCCGCGTGTTCTCGCGGATCTCGAACGACTCGTTGAACTTCAGGGGCGCGTTGCCCGGGAGGTCGACGGTCGCGTCGCTTCCGTCGGTGAGCGTCCCGTCGGCCGACGACACGTCCAGCTGGAGGTACGGGTACTCGCCCGTCTGGAGCTCGCGCTCGTCGATCAGCTGCGTCTCGCCGTTCTGAAGCTCGACGAGGTCGGCCTCCTGCGGCTCGTCGAACTCGAAGTACTCCCGGCCCGCCTCGCCGTCGTCCTCACCGTCGGTCTCGTTGCCGCCGGCGTCCGCGTCGTCGCCCCCGTCCGCGTCGTCGCCGGTGTCGGTCTCGTTGCCGTCCTCGTCGTCCGACTCGGCGCCCTCCGGCCCGAGCCAGAACCCCTCGACGGTGACGACGAGCGACTCGAAGTCGTCGATGTCCGCCGGCTGGTCCGTGACCTGCGTCGCGAGCGTCCCCGTCGCGCGGCCGACGCAGCCGGCGAGGCCGGCCGCACCGAGCGCCGCGGCGCCGGTCGCCTGAAGATAGCTCCGGCGGTCGAGCGCGTCGAGGTCGGGCTTGCGGTCCGTCACGTTACGCACCCCCGTCGGCGTCCGTTCCGCCGTCCGCGTCGCCTTCGCCGGCGCCGTTCCCGGCGATGTCGCTCACGGTCTCGCCGAGGTCGTCGACGCCGCCGTCGAGGAACTCGTTCACGCTGTCGAGGATGCCGCCGACGAAGTCGGGCACCTGGTCCGGGAGGTCGCTCGGCGGCCCCGCGTCGCCGGAGGCGTTGTCCGGGCCGGGCGTCGCCGCGACGGCACCGGCGGCCGCGCCGGTCCCGATCAGTACAACCGTAGCCAGCGCCACGAGCAGCGTCGTTCGGAGTGCGTTCATTGCGACTCGACCTCGGGCCCCGATACCCTTTAATGGCGCAAGCCGTTCAGCCGAGTTTCGCCCGATTTAACTGGGTTTAACGGCCGTGAGAGCCTTTGAAACCGGTATCTCGTCGAATCGACGAGTTGCTTATAAAAGACCGCGAGCGGTGGCCGGTTCGATCCTCGCTCGCGCGGCGGGATGAGATTCCGCTCGCGCAGCAGCAGTCGATGAGATCCCGCTCGCGCAGCAGCGTGCGATCCCGACCGCCCGGCCGCGTCCCGAGGCCGGACGGAACCGCTCTGTTGAAACACTCAGCAAGTGACATTTGGCCCGGTTACGGTCCGTACAGGACAAGTGCCTATGAAAGTGAACTTATGACCGAACAGTAGAGACAAGACCTTTACTTGGGTACCTGTCACAGTATCGTATGGTCAGCCTTCCGCTGATCGGATTTGGAGTTATATCTATATTCATAGGCGGGATGTTCGCAGTGTATCCCCCTGTTATGGATAAGTACTATCGCATCGCGCAGTCATGGGGGACAAAACAAACTGCGGCTGATATCGAAATGTCTCAACTATCGATCACTGTCGGCCGGATCGCAGGTGTTGTTATCGTGTTCTATGGTATTAGATTTGTATTTCTCGGATTGTAATACATGAGCCGGATTTCGTGAAAGTGTACCGCTTAATATGACACATACGCTGCTCTGATCGACCGGCTGTTTCAGTCGATATATGTCCGAAGGATAGGGGTAGATCCGACGGAGCGAGTTTCGGCGATCCGGCGCGGTTCGCTCTCGTTACGGCTCCAGCCGGTTCGGGTCGCGGGGGAACATGATCGCCTCCTTGATGTTGTCGAGGTCGGCGACCTTCTGGACGAGGCGGTCGATGCCGAGCCCGTAGCCGCCGTGCGGGGGCGTGCCGTAGCTCAGGGCCTCGATGTAGAACTCGAAGTTGCTCGTCTCGACGCCCTCCTCCCCCATGACCTCGACCATGCGCTCCACGTCGTGCTCGCGCTGCCCGCCCGAGGAGAGCTCCTGGCCCTTGTAGATGAGGTCGAACTTCCGGGAGGCGATGTCGTCCTCCGGCACGTCCTGCATGTAGTAGAACTTCTCGTCGGGGTAGCCGACCACGAAGAACGCGGGGTGGCCCTGCTCCTCGAAGTGCTCGCCGAGGAGCTTCTCACCCTTCGTGTCGAGGTCGGTCGGGTCGTCCGGGAAGTGGCCGAACTCGGTTTCGAGGATGTCGAGCGCCTCGTCGAAGGTGATCCGCGGGAAGTCGTCCTCGGGGACCTCCAGGTCGACGTCGAGGAGGTCGAGCTCGCGCTCGGCGTTCTCGGCGACCTCGCTGAGCGCGTAGCGCAGCGACTCCTCTTGGACGTCCATCACGTCGTCGTGGTCGTCGATGTACGCCAGCTCCACGTCGAACATCGCGATCTCGGAGACGTGGCGGGAGGTGGCGAAGTCCTCGGCGCGGAACGCCGTGCCGGTCTCGTAGACGGCCTCGTAGCCCGAGGCCATCAGCATCTGCTTGTACAGCTGGGGGCTCTGCGAGAGGAACGCGTCCTGGTTGTAATAGAGGATCGGGAACAGCTCCGCGCCGCCCTCGGCGCCACCTTTCGAGATCAGCGGCGTCTTGATGTCGACGTACCCCTCCGATTCGAACCACTCCTCCATCGCGGTGATCAGCTCGGAGCGGAGGGTGAACACCGCGAGCGTCTCCGGCTTCCGGAGGTCGAGCGCGCGGTTGTCGAGCCGGGTCGAAAGGTCGACCTCGATGTCCTTCGAGATCTCCAGCGGGAGCGGGGAGTCGGCCTCGTCGATGACCTCGTACTCGGTGGGCGCGATCTCGACGCCCCCGGGCGCCTGGTCGCTCTCCAGCGGCTCGCCGACGACGCGGACAACGTCCTCGGCGCCTACGTCTTGGACGGCCTCGAACAGCTCCGGCTCGCGCTCCTCCTTGAAAACGATCTGAATGAGGCCCTCGCGGTCGCGCACGATGAGGAAGACGAGGCCCCCAAGGTCGCGGATCTCGTGGACGTGGCCGGCGATGGCGACCTCGTCCGCGTCCGGTTCGACGTCCGACGTGTGAATGCGCTCGATCATGGCGGTGACTGCTTACGCGCAACTGGTCGGGCGGTCGGCATAGGCCTGTCGTCTCGTCGTCGACGGAACCGAACGCGCGCGCCCGCTCCGGCGGATTCTCGGCGGCTCTCGGGTCGAACACACCGTGGCATGTGGTCGCATAACTAACATAATTTTAATACAAAACCGACATTGGACGTGAACGACGGCGCACCCCGCGCCGCGGATCCCGACCATGACCCGTTCCATCCGCTCGACGCTCGCGCGGTCCGCGAGGGTCGCGTCCCTCGGGTGGAACGGGACCGGCTACGGGATTCCGACCCCACGGTCCGTCCGCCCGACCGCGTGACGCGCGTCGGCTGGGGAGGTTTCCCCGCGGGACGGACCGCACCCCGTTCTCTCCAGCCGCCGCTGTCCGTCGCGCGCGTCGAGTCGGACGACCGTCACCCTCGCGAGCGCCGCCGCCGGCGACCCCCGTCGTCGCCGCGGCGTTCGAGGACGCGGACCGGTCGCCCCTCGGGTCGCGGCCCGAGACGGCGACCGGCCGCGCCGCGTTCGACTCGCGGCGAGGGCGTATGGCGGCAGCCATCCACACGCCGTCGGTCGAGGCGGCGGTGACCGTCCGCGTCTCGCAGGCGGCCACCGGCGACCTCGTCGCCGGCGCCAGAGCACAGATCGAGCGAATCGACGGCCTCCGCGTCGAGGAGATCGAGATCGCCGGCCTCCGGCCCGGCCTCAACGACACCACGGTCGAGGCGGTCGCCACGCTCGCGGTCGACGAGGAGGCGGTCTCGCGGGCGGAGTTCGGTGCCGCCGAAGATGTCGTCGCCGACCGCGTCCGCGAGCGCCTCGCCGACGGCTTCGGCGTCGACCCCGAGCGCGTCGAGCGCGTCGACCCGCCCGACTGACGGGCTGGTCGCTGGAGCGGCGTCCCGCTACTCGTCGGCGAGGTGCTCCCGCACCGCGGCCTCCGCGCGCCGGAGCACCTCGCGGATCGGGAGGCCCGTCGCCTCCGCGACCGCGGCCGCGTCGTCGTACTCCCCGCTGACGTCGTAGACCTCCCCGTCGGTCGTCGAGGCGACCTTCACGCTGACCTCGTGGTCGGCGCCGTCGACCCGGAGGGTTGCCGTCTCGAACTCCCGTTCCGCGATCCAGCGGTGACTCGCCCCGGACTGGCGCACGCCGAGCGTCCCCGTCTCGCGCGCGAGGCGCTCCGCGACCGCTTCCGCGTCCCCCGGCTTACAGATGACCTTCACGAGGTGGCCGGGCCGGGACTTCTTCATCGTCGTCGGGACGACCGTCACGTCTCTCGCGCCGGCGCGTTCGAGCGTGTCTTGGAGCCCGCCGAGGACTTCCGGCGCGGCGTCGTCGAGGTTCGTTTCGAGGACCGCGATGTCGTCGCGGACGAGACCGCCGCCCACGGTCCGACCCCGGTCGGTCTCGCTCTCCGCCCGTCCCCCGTCGCCGACGAGCGCACGGAGGACGTTCGGGTGGCGCTCGAAGTCGGCGTCGCCGGCGCCGTAGCCCGCGCGCTCGACGGCGAGATCCGGGACGGCGTCGACGCCCTCGGCGACCGCGCCCAAGATCGCGGCGCCCGTGGGCGTGAGCAGTTCGCGGTCGAGCGGCCCGCCGACGACCCGGAAGTCGGCCCGGCTCGCGATCTCGGTCGTCGCCGGGGCCGGGACCGGGTAGGTCCCGTGGCTCATCTCGACGGTCCCCCCGCCGGCGGCGACAGGCGTGGTGACCACGCGCTGCGGGTCGAGGTCGGCGAGCAGCAGCGCCGCGCCGACCACGTCGGCGATCGCGTCGTCGGCGCCCACCTCGTGGAAGTGCGTCTCGTCGAGGTCGGTCCCGTGGACCGACGCCTCCGCGCGGCCGAGCAGCTCGAAGGCGTCGAGCGCGGTCGACTCGACCGAGTCCGGGAGGCCCATCGACTCGACGAGGGCGACCACCTCGCGGTAAGAGCGGTGGACGCCCGCGCCCTCGGCGTGGGTCTCGTCCCGAGTGGCGTCCGTCTCGTGGTGATGACCGTGGTCGTGGTCGTGGCTATGGTCGTGACCGTGACTACGGTCGTGGTCGTGGCTGTGCTCGTGATCGTGATCCTGCTCGTGGTCGTGACTATGATCGTGATCGTGGCCGCGATCCGAATCGGCGTGTCCCGCGTCGTCGCCGTCGACGAGGACGTCGACGGTCGTTGCGCGGATCCCGTTCTTCTCCGTCTCGCCGACCGCGTACCGGACCGGAAGCGCGTCGCGCACGGGGTCGAGGACCGCGGGGTCGGCGCCGGCCGCGATCAGCGCGGCGCAGATCATGTCGCCGGCGGCGCCGGTCCGACCGTCGTAGACGAGCGTTCGCATGGCTCCTCCGAGGCGACTGCCGGACAAATACCTCCGGATCGACGGGCCGCGAGTCCACGGCGAAAACGCACGCTTACGACGGGGTTTTATGACCGGACTCCGTACCGTGCTATATGATCACACAGCCTATCGCGGCCGCCGATCGGACCGGAGGAATCGGCGGGCCGGGCACGGGCAACAGGCTTATTCCCGGACCGGATCCAGATACGACCATCCCCCGCGAGGAACCATGAACGAAGTCCAACTCGAAGTGGCGAAGGCGTACCCGAACGACTCGGGGCGCGGCATCGCCCGACTCGACCCCGACACCCTGCTCCACCTGAAGCTCTCGCCCGGCGACATCATCGAGATCGAGGGCGCGGAGACGACCGCCGCGAAGGTCTGGCGCGCCGACCGCCAGGACTGGAACACCGACACCGTGCGCGTGGACGGGTTCACCCGGCAGAACGCGGACGTCGGCATCGGCGAGCGCGTCACCATCCGGAAGGCGGAGGCCGAGAAGGCCGACAAGCTGGTGTTGGCCCCGCCGGAGGAGGCGTCGGTCCAGTTCGGCTCCGACGCCGCCGGCATGGTCAAACGGCAGATCCTCAAGCGCCCGGTCGTCGAGCGCGACATCGTCCCCGTGATGTCGTCGACGAACCACCCGTTCATGCGGTCGCCCGGGCAGGCGATCCCGCTGATCGCGGTCGAGACGGAGCCCGACGGCGTCTGTCTCATCACCGAGGACACGGAGGTCGAGCTCCGCGAGGAGCCGATCTCCGGCTTCGAGAAGACGGGCGGCGGGATCACGTACGAGGACATCGGCGGGCTCCAGTCTGAGATCCAGCGCGTCCGCGAGATGGTCGAGCTGCCGATGAAGCACCCGCAGATCTTCTCGAAGCTCGGCATCGAGCCGCCGCAGGGCGTCCTGCTCCACGGGCCGCCGGGGACCGGGAAGACCCTGCTCGCGAAGGCGGTCGCCAACGAGACCTCGGCGTCGTTCTTCTCGATCGCCGGGCCGGAGATCATCTCGAAGTACTACGGCGAGTCCGAACAGCAGCTCCGCGAGATCTTCGAGGACGCGAAAGAGGAGTCGCCCTCGATCATCTTCATCGACGAGCTGGACTCCATCGCGCCGAAGCGCGAGGACGTGACCGGCGAGGTCGAGCGCCGCGTCGTCGCGCAGCTGCTGACGATGATGGACGGGTTAGAGACCCGCGGGCAGGTGATCGTCATCGGCGCGACGAACCGCGTCGACAGCGTCGACCCCGCGCTCCGCCGCCCGGGCCGGTTCGACCGCGAGATCGAGATCGGCGTCCCCGACGAGGTGGGCCGCAAGGAGATCCTCCAGATCCACACCCGCGGCATGCCGCTGTCTGACGACGTGAGCTTAGACCACCTCGCCGACGAGACGCACGGCTTCGTCGGCGCCGACATCGAGAGCCTCACGAAGGAGGCCGCGATGAAGGCGCTGCGCCGGTACCTCCCCGAGATCGACTTAGACGAGGAGGAGGTGCCCCCGAGCCTCATCGACCGGATGATCGTCAAGCGCGACGACTTCTCCGGCGCGCTCAACGAGGTGGAGCCGTCGGCGATGCGGGAGGTGCTCGTCGAGCTCCCGAAGATCTCGTGGGACAACGTCGGCGGGCTCGAAGACGCCAAACAGCAGGTACAAGAATCCGTTGAGTGGCCGCTCACCTCGCCGGAGAAGTTCGACCGGATGGGCGTCGACGCGCCGAAGGGCGTGCTGCTGTACGGCCCGCCCGGCACCGGGAAGACGCTGATGGCGAAGGCCGTCGCCAACGAGACGAACGCGAACTTCATCTCGGTGCGGGGGCCACAGCTGCTCTCGAAGTGGGTCGGCGAGTCGGAGAAGGCGATCAGACAGACCTTCCGGAAGGCCCGGCAGGTGAGCCCGACGATCATCTTCTTCGACGAGCTGGACAGCCTCGCGCCATCGCGCGGCCAGGAGATGGGGAACAACGTCTCCGAGCGGGTCGTCAACCAGCTCCTGACGGAGCTCGACGGCCTCGAAGACATGGGCGACGTGATGGTCATCGGCGCGACCAACCGGCCGGACATGATCGACCCCGCGCTGCTGCGCTCGGGGCGGTTCGACCGGCTCGTGATGATCGGCCAGCCCGACCAGGAGGGCCGCGAGCAGATCCTCGACATCCACACCCGGAACACGCCGCTCGCGCCCGACGTGAGCCTGCGCGAGGTCGCGGAGATCACCGACGGCTACGTCGGCTCCGACCTGGAGGGGATCGCCCGCGAGGCCGCCATCGAGGCGCTGCGCGACGACGACGACGCCGAGGAGGTCGAGATGAAGCACTTCCGGCGCGCGATGGAGTCGGTCCGCCCGACCATCAACGATGACATCCTCGCGTACTACGAGGACGTGAGAGAGCAGTTCAAGGGCGGCGGCGGCGAGTCGCTCCGCGACACCGGCGGCCGCATCGGCTTCCAGTGAGCGCCTGAGTCGCGGGGGGCGCGGACCGCCTTGCCCACTGCGAGCGACCGTTTTTGCCTGCCGGCCTCGAAGGAGAGACCGATATGTCCGACGACGTGACCGTCGACGTGGAGGTCGAGGTGGAGGTCGACCGGGACGAACTGGAGGTCGAACGCGAGGACGCCGAAGTCCTCGAAGCGACCTACGAGGCCAACGGGATCGAGATCGAGGTCGAGGCCGAGGTGGAGGCGCACGGCGGGAACGAGGACGAAGCCGACGAGGGCGCGGTCGACGACGGCGACGGCGAGGACGACGAGGCAGAATCCGAGCACGTCGAGTAGCGACCGACCCGTTCCGCTCCTTTTAACCTCGACAGCGACCAAGCGGAGGCATGTCCCAGCCCCGCGTCCCCGGCGGCGACGAGAACGCGCTGGAGCTACCCTGCGGGGAGACGGTCGGCGTCGGCGAACTGGACCTCGGGATGCGCGAGTACGAGTGCGCCTGCGGCGAGACGCACGCGGTCGTGATGGACGTTCACCCGCCCGAGCGGTTCCTCCCGGACTTCCTCGTCGAGGTCCTCCGCGAGGCGATCGATACCACCAGCGAGGAGATGCCCGAGTTCGACACGCCGCACCTGCTCGGCGTCGTCTTAGAGGAGTTCCCCGAGGCGGTCGTCGCGCACGACGCCAGCGAGAACGCCGACGTCGGGTACGCGATGGTGTGGATCACCGAGTTCGACTCCCGCCGGCTCCACGAGATCGTCGTCGAACTCGTCGTCGAGCTGATGGAACACGCCGTGAGCCACGCGGACGACGACGAGGCGCTGTCGGCGTTCGAACGGGAGATGGTCGAGTTCGACGTGAGCGAGTTCGTCGAGCAGTACCGCGCGGAGCGCGACCTCGAGGCCGAGGACCCGTACGCCTGAGTCCGGGTCGCCACCCAGTTTCGAACGCGCAGCGGAACTCTTCCGAAAGCCGGTTAACGGGCGTCTCGCGCCCGCTGTCAGACAACCGTCCGACTTCTGTCTCACTGAACCCTATATGTTCGGAGACCGTACGTAAGACGTATGAGCGCCGGTGAATACGACCGGTACGAGCGGATCCGCGGCGTCCTCGCCGAGGCCGACGAGCCGCTGACGGCGCGGGAGATCCTGGCGCTCGTCGAGGAGTGCGACGAGTGCGAGGAGATCGGCAGCCCGCACCGGGTCGCCACGGTGCTCGGGCGGCGAGCCGAGCGCGGCGAGGTCGAGGTCATCGCGGGGCAGCCGTACCGATACCGGCTCAAGGCCTGAGCGTCGTCCCCGTCCGACGCTCGGCTCCCGCGCCGACGCCCCGCCACTCGGGGCGATGAGCCGGCGGTCGTCCGATCCCCCTCCTACGGCGTGACTATCAGATCGAACCGGTAGACGCCGTCACGGTACTCGACGACGACGTTCCGGAAGTCGACGCGCTCGTCGTAGCCGTCGATCGGTTCGAGGTCGTCCGCGATGGCGAGCGCGTCGAGGGCCTCGGTCAGTTCCGCCGACGGCGGTGCCCCCTCCTCGTAGCGACGCGGCTCCTCGGCGATGGCGTCGTCCAAGACGCCGGCGGCGGCCTCCGAGAGCCCGGCGTCGTCCAGGTCGCGTTCGACGATGGCGTCGCGCGCGTGCGCCGCGAACTCGCGTCGAGAGTCGCTGAGCTCGGTGATCGCGTACGTCCACTCCGGAACGTCGACCGTCCGCCGCTCGGCGACCGCTCGGAAGTACTCGCCCTCGTAGTCCACGAAGTCGAACGACGGCGAGGGGACGAGTTCGCTGGCGTCCGCGTCGAGCCCGTGGTGGAACTCGACGGTCTGGAGCTCGTCGAACTCGGGGTCGCCGAGGAAGCCGTCGTGACCCGCGTAGACCGCGTCGAGCGCCGCGTCGAGCACGCGTTCGTCCTGGTCAGCGAGGCCGAACGGCGGCGCCGCGACCGTCGCGTCGTCGGGCGGGCTCTCGTCGACCCGTTCGAGCGCGAAGTGCCACCGGTCGCGTCGGCGGATCCGTTCGTCGACGATGTCGACCTCGTAGAAGGTGCCGTCGCGGCGGAGGAACGTCGGGCGCGGCCGCGTTTCGGTCCCCCACCTGTCGCGGCCGACGAGGGGCCACTGTCTGACGGTCACGCTCCCCGTGTCGAACAGCTCCGAGAGCCAGGCGGCCTTCGCCTCGGTCGCGAAGTCGACGCGGGTCACCGCGTCGATTTCCGTCGGGTCCGGCCACAGGTACGGGCGCTCGATCGACGACAGGTCCAGTTCGTCCGCGATGAGGGAGTACGCGTCGAGGTCGCCGGCGTTCAGACAGCCGGCCGTGGCGGCGGTGGCGCCGGCGACGCCGAACAGTCGGAGGGCACTGCGGCGGGAACAGCGCATGTCACTCACCGAATTCCCGACATCTCGGTAAATCCCTTGTGGTGGACCCCTCAGCGCACCGAGACGGCGAGGCGACGAGGAGATCGTGTGGTATCGTACCGACCACCGTGGTAAGATGTAGCTTGCGAAAATCGCAAACTCGTTGCGAGATTCGTACTCTACCGCCGACCTTATTACGATGAGCGTATTCCGTCCGCGTAATGAGCGAGGACCGGACGATTCTCCTTATCGGCAGCGGACCGATTCAGATCGGACAGGCGGCCGAGTTCGACTACTCCGGCGCACAGGCGTGTCGGGCCCTCCAGGAGGAGGGCGCCCGCGTCGTCCTGGTGAACTCGAACCCCGCCACGATCATGACCGACCCCGAGACGGCCGACCGGGTGTACATCGAGCCGATCACGCCCGAGGCCATCGCGGAGGTCATCCGCATCGAGGAGCCGGACGGCGTCATCGCGGGGCTCGGCGGGCAGACCGGGCTCAACGTCACCGCAGAACTCGCAGAGGAGGGGATCCTGGAGGAACACGACGTCGAGGTGATGGGGACGCCCCTGGACACCATCTACGCGACGGAGGACCGCGACCTGTTCCGCCAGCGGATGGAGGGCCTCGGACAGCCGGTGCCGAAGTCGACCACCATCTCCTTGGACGACGACGAGTCGGTCACCGACTTCGACGAGGCGGCCTTCCGCGAGCGCGTCCAGGAGGCGGTCGACGCGGTGGGCGGTCTCCCCGTCATCGCGCGGACGACGTACACCCTCGGCGGCTCCGGCTCGGGCGTCGTCGACGAGTTCGAGGAGCTGGTCGAGCGCGTCCGGAAGGGGCTCCGCCTCTCGCGCAACAGCGAGGTGCTGATCACGGAGTCCATCGCGGGATGGGTCGAACTGGAGTACGAGGTGATGCGGGACGCCGACGACTCCTGTATCATCATCTGTAACATGGAGAACATCGACCCGATGGGGATCCACACCGGGGAGTCGACGGTCGTCACGCCGTCGCAGGTGATCCCCGACGACGGCCACCAGGAGATGCGCGACGCGGCGCTCGAAGTGATCCGCGACCTGGGCATCCAGGGCGGCTGTAACATCCAGTTCGCGTGGCACGACGACGGCACCCCCGGCGGCGAGTACCGCGTCGTCGAGGTGAACCCGCGCGTCTCGCGCTCCTCCGCGCTCGCGTCGAAGGCGACCGGGTACCCGATCGCCCGCGTCACGGCGAAGGTCGCGCTCGGCAAGCGGCTCCACGAGATCGACAACGAGATCACCGGCGAGACGACGGCGGCCTTCGAGCCCGCCATCGACTACGTGGTGACGAAGGTGCCGCGCTGGCCCATCGACAAGTTCGACGACGTGGACTTCGAGCTCGGCACGGCGATGAAGTCCACCGGCGAGGCGATGTCGATCGGCCGCACCTTCGAGGAGAGCATGGTGAAGGCGCTGCGCTCCTCGGAGTACGACCCCGCCGTCGACTTCGACGCGGTCGGCGACGACGAGCTGGAGTCGGAGTACCTCGAACGCCCGAGCCCGGACCGCCCGTACGCGATGTTCGAGGCGTTCGACCGCGGCTACTCGGTCGACGAGGTCATCGACCTGACGGGCATCCACCGCTGGTACGTCGAGCGCTTCCAGAACATCGCCGAGGGCACCGCCGCGGCCGCCGAGGGCGACTTCACCGAGGCCGCGATGGTCGGCCGCACCGACGCCGAGATCGCCGCGACCGCGACCGCCGGCGGCGTCGACGCCGACGTGGGGCAAGTCGAGAGCGCCGTCCCCGACCGCACCTACAAGCAGGTCGACACCTGCGCGGGCGAGTTCGAGGCCTCCACCCCGTACTACTACTCCGCGCGCCTGCCGGAGTTCCTTCAGGGCGCCGACACCGCCGGCGCGGCGAACGAGGTCCGCGTCGACCCCGACGTCGAGAGCGTCGTGGTCGTCGGCGGCGGGCCGATCCGCATCGGGCAGGGCGTCGAGTTCGACTACTGCGCGGTCCACGCGGTGCGCGCGCTCCGCGAGCTGGGCATCGACGCGCACGTGATCAACAACAACCCGGAGACGGTCTCGACCGACTACGACACCTCCGACGGGCTGTTCTTCGAGCCCATCTCCGCCGAGGAGGTCGCCGACGTGATCGAGACGACCGGCGCCGACGGCGTGATGGTCCAGTTCGGCGGGCAGACCTCCGTCAACGTGGGCGAACCCCTCAAGACGGAGATCGACCGCCGCGGGCTCGACTGCGAGATCATGGGTACCAGCGTCGAGGCGATGGACCTCGCCGAGGACCGCGACCGCTTCAACGTCCTGATGGACGAGTTGGGGATCGCCCAGCCCGAGGGCGGCACCGCGACGAGCGAGGCGGAGGCGCTGGAGCTGGCCCACGAGATCGGCTACCCGGTCCTCGTGCGCCCCTCCTACGTGCTCGGCGGGCGCGCGATGCGGGTCGTCGAGGACGACGCGGAGCTCGAGGAGTACATCGAGGAGGCGGTCCGCGTCTCGCCCGACAAGCCCATCCTCGTCGACCAGTTCCTCGACGACGCGGTCGAACTGGACGTCGACGCCGTCGCCGACGGCGAGGACGTGCTGCTCGGCGGCGTGATGGAACACGTCGAGAGCGCGGGCGTCCACTCGGGCGACTCCGCGTGCATGATCCCGCCGCGCTCGCTCGGCGAGGAGACCCTCGGGCGGGTCCGCGAGGTCACCGAGGACATCGCCCGCGCGCTCGACACGGTCGGCCTGCTCAACGTCCAGCTGGCGGTGACCGGTGTCGATAATCCCGAGGCGGACAGCGAGGTGTACGTGTTGGAGGCGAACCCGCGCTCCTCGCGCACCGTCCCGTTCGTCTCGAAGGCGACTGGCGTCCCCATCGCGAAGCTGGCGGCGAAGGTGATGACCGACGACCTGACGCTCGCCGACCTCGACGCCGACGAGCAGATCCCTGAGCACCGCTCGGTGAAGGAGGTCGTCCTCCCGTTCGACCGCCTGCCGGGCTCGGACCCGCGGCTCGGCCCGGAGATGAAGTCCACGGGCGAGGTGATGGGCACCGCGACCTCCTTCGGAAAGGCGTACGACAAGGCGCAGGACTCCACCGGGAAGCCGATCCCGGAGTCCGGCACCGCCGTCGTCGACCTCTCGGCCGAGGAGTTCCCGGACCCGGGCACCGAGGCGGGCGAGGCGCTCGTCGACGGCTACGCCGAGCACTTCGAACTGAGCGAGGCGACGGACCTCATTGAGGCCGCCAAGCGCGGCGACCTCGACCTCATCGTCTCCCGCCAGCGCGACCTGCTGGAGGTCGCCGTCGAGGAGGAGATCACCTACTTCTCGACGCACGCCTCCGCGAAGGCGGCGCTGGAGGCGCTCGACCACGCGGGCGACGACCTCGACGTGATGGCGGTCTCCGACCGCCCGAAGCGCGTCGAGCGGTGGGGCGCCGCGGAATAGCCGCGGAGGCGACTCGGCCGATCGGACGCTCTTTTTCGGCTCGTGAGGCCTCAAAACCCGATTTACCGTCTGTATTTAACTCCAATGGCGACGATCTGAGACGGTGTGACTTCGCAACTACTTCAGGCGGGCCTGCTCGCCGACCCGACCGCTGCCGTGGTATCGCTCGCCGTGACCGTCGTGACGTTCGTCGTCTCGTTCCTCGTGCTCTACCTCGTCGGGAAGTCGGTTCTCGTCAGGACGACCAAGCAGGTGTTGAATCAGCGCGACTACTCGCCGGCCATCGTCAGCCTCTCGTCCAGCATCGCGGGGGCGATCGCGCTGTTCGCGGCCGTCGCCATCGCGGCGACGGTGGCCGGGTTCCCGATGATCCTCGGGGCCTTCGCCACCATCTTCGGCGCGCTCGCGCTGGGGTTCGCGTTCGCGGCGAGCGACATCGTCCAGAACTTCGTCGCCGGCGTGTTCATCCTCAAGGACAAACCCTTCGAGATCGGCGACTACATCGAGTGGGGCGGCAACGGGGGGATCGTCCGCGAGATCGACCTCCGCGTCTCGAAGCTCGACACGTGGGACAACGAACAGCTCACCGTGCCGAACGGCGACCTCGCCAACGCGGTCGTCAAGAACGTTCAGGCCAACGACACCCGGCGGGTCACCGTCGACTTCGGGGTCGATTACGGCACCGACGTGGACCGCGCCCGCGACATCCTCCTCGACGAGGCGGCGAAGACCGACGGCGTCCTCGCCGACCCGGAGCCGGCCGCACCGCTGACCGCGCTCGGCGACTCCGCCGTCGTGTTCAACCTCCGTGTGTGGATCGACCCCGCGGAGACCGGGGCCGGCGGCGTCAAACACGCGCTCACGGAGACCGTCATGCGCCGCTTCGACGAGGCCGACATCGGGTTCCCGTACCCCCACACCGAACTCGTCGGCTCGCTCAACGTCAACCAGATCGGTCGGGACGCGACGGCGGACGACTGACGGCTCACAGTGCTTCGAGCGTCGCGCGGTCCACCTCGGTCGCGGGCATCGTCTTGCCTCCGTACTCGGCGACGAACGACTCGACGTCGCCCTTCTCGCTGAACGGGATCAGGTCGGGCCCCATCGCGCCGATCACCTCGCTGCGCGCGACGACGGTGAGGGAGGGCTCGCGGGCGAACGCCTCGCTGTCGACGTGCGAGGAGAACATCGTGTCGCCGCCCTCCTCGAACACCTCCTGCTCGACCGCGGAGTAGTCGGTGAGAAACGTCGCGAGCGGCGTGCGCCCGGTGTCTTCGGCGTCGAACCGGTACGTGTACGTACAGGTGGCGCTACAGAACTGCGCCGGGCGACCACCCTCCGGTTCGTCGTCCTCGAAGTGGACCTGCCCGACCGTTCCCGGGTGGTCCGCGACGATCATCCCGCACTGGTCGCATGCTTGGTCGTCGTCGATGGAGACCGGGGCGATCGAGTTCGACCCACCGCCGGCGCAACCGGCGACGGAACCGATCCCTGCGGCGGCGATTCCGGCGAGCACTCGACGCCGCGGGACGCTCATCGAGCTGGCGGGCGTTGGAGTCGATGGGTCGCGTTTCGTCATGGCCAGATTTGGAGTACCTGCCTCTTAGCCCCTCTGGACGCGTTCAGCGGCGCGTTCGAGGAACGAACCAGACGCCCTAAGTCGCCGGCGATCGAAGTGCTCGCGTGGCAGTTTTCGACCCCGCTACCGCCCGGTCGTGTCGCCTCGCGGTCGTCGGCCTCGTCGCGCTCGCGGCCGTGGGGACCGCGGGCGCGTTCGCCGCGGACCCGAGCGAGTCGGTCCCCGAGCCGGTGCGCTTCGAGGACGCGGTCGAGTTGGGGCTCTCCTCGGAGACGGACGCCCTGATGGCGGGCGATGCGACGCTCCCGCGCGTCCAGGTGTTCTACTCGCAGCTCCAGTACGTCGTCGGCTACAACGGGATCGCCTCGTTCGTCGACTCGCGCGGAGACGGGCGGACCGAGCGACAGTTCGGCTACCCGCTCGTCGCGTACGTGGAGACGTTCGATCACCGAGACCCGGGCACGACCGAGTCCGGACTCTTCGCGGCGGGCGGGGCAGGTGGGTGGACGCCGGTGGACGAGGCGTTCTACGTCGTCGGCAGCGACGCCGAGACGCCGTCGGGCGAAGTCGTCGTCCCGTTCCGCGGCCGCGAGGCGGCGGCGGCGTTCGCCGACGACCACGGCGGGTCGGTCGTCGGGTGGGAGGCGGTCCGGACCCGGTCGTACGACGTCGACTCCGCGGCGACCGTGCGGTCACTCGCCGCGGACCGCTGGCGGACGGCGAACCAGCGGCTCGCGGCCGCGGAACGGCGCGCGGACCGACCGGTCTCCGTCGTCGTCGGCGAGGACGCCCCCACCGTCTCCGCGGCGGTCGCGGCGGCGC
Organism: Halorubrum sp. Atlit-8R; assembly: GCF_003666025.1. Lineage (NCBI taxonomy): Archaea > Methanobacteriati > Methanobacteriota > Halobacteria > Halobacteriales > Haloferacaceae > Halorubrum > Halorubrum sp. Atlit-8R. The sequence continues at coordinate 236,955 of NZ_QPLV01000005.1, read as the reverse complement.
CGCCGAACACGACAGTCCGCGTCCCGCCCGGGACCTACGAGGAGACGGTGACCGTGAACCGGTCCGTGACGATCACCGGCGCGGGCGCCGGGCGGGGCGACGCGGCCGCGACCCGGATCGTCGGCAACGGCACCGGCTCGGTGGTCACCGTCCGCGCGGCCGACGTGGCGCTCACGGGGCTGCGAATCGCGGGAACGGGGAACCGGACCCGGGACCCGGAAGCCGCCCGTCAGTCCCGCGACCCGGAGGGCGGTACGTGGGACACGAACATCCAGCTCGGCTACGGCCACGGCGACGCCGGAGTGAAGGCCGTCGGCGCGCCGGGCCTCGTCGTCGACGAGGTGGTCGTGGACACGAACGCGAGCGGGCTCCTGCTGCGATCGGGTTCTCACGCGACCGCGAGCGGGCTCGTCGTCCACGGGACCGACGAGTGGCAGGCGGGGTTCATGGGCATCACAGGGATGGAGTCGCGCGTCACCGTCACGGACAGCCGGTTCGAGGGCGGGCGAGACGGGATCTACCTCCACCGCGCCGACGGCTCCCTCGTTCGGAACTCGACGTTCGTCGACAACCGGTACGGGACGCACCTCATGTACACCGGGGACGCGCTGGTCGCGGACAACGTCTTCCGAAACGAGCTGTTCGCCGGGGTGACCGTGATGACGCGGCCGGCCGGGAACGCGATCGTCGGCAACGACGTCCGCGACTCCAGCGCGGGGATCCAGGCGTCGGGAACGCGGACGTACGTCGGCTACAACACGCTCGTCGACAACGAGCTCGGCTTCTCCACGAGCGCCCGCGGGTCGCTGTACGAGCACAACGTCGTCGTCGGCAACGAGCTCGGGGCGCGGGCGACGACGGTCGTCCCCTCCAGTCGGGTCGTCGCCAACGACTTCGTCGGCAACGCGGACCACGCGGCGGCCGGGGCCGGCGCGCTGCGCGTGTGGGCCGACGGCGGCCGGGGGAACTACTGGGAGGGCGCGAACGTCGGACCGCGCGGTCCTAGCGAACGGGCGTACCGCCCGACGTCGCCGGTCGACGGGGCGCTCCACCGGACGGTGAGCGCGGTAACGGTGCGCGAGTCCCCCGCCGCGCGGCTGCTCGACGCGCTCCGCGGGACCGTGCCCGGGGCGCGCTCGGGGAGCATCATCGATCCGGCGCCCGCGGCCGAACCGTATCACCCCGACCGGCTCGCCGCCGTCGCGGAGTCGGACGGCGACCCGGTCGAGTCGTCGTGGCGCTCCGCCGCCGGAGCGGACGGGAACGCCACGGCGACCGCGGAGGGGGCCGGATGAGCGACCGCACGCTCGCGGCGCTCAACGGCGTCACGCGCACCTACGGCGGCGTCGCGGTGCTCGACGACGTCTCACTGTCGGTTGGGACGGGCGTCACCGCCGTCATCGGTCCCAACGGCTCCGGCAAGTCGACGCTGCTCGGGGTCCTGAGCGGCGCGGTCGAACCCACCGCGGGGACGGTCCGGTACCCCGAGGGCGGTCCGCGCTCGGGGTCGGAGAAGCGCGTCGGCTACCTCCCGCAGCGGGTACCGTTCCGAGACGGGTTCACCGCCCGAGAGACCCTCGGGTTCTACGCGGCGCTCGCTGGCGGCGACCCCGACGCGGCGCTGGCGGCGGTCGGGCTCTCGGACGCGGCCGGGAAGCGGGTCGCGGACCTCTCCGGCGGGATGCGGCGGTTGCTCGGGATCGCACAGGCGAGGCTCGGCGACCCGGACGTCGTCGTCCTCGACGAGCCGACGAGCGGGCTCGACCCGGAGATGCGAGAGCGGGCGTTCCGCGCGGCGGCGCGGGCGGGCGGCGACGCCGCCGTCGTCGTCAGCTCGCACGACCTCGACCTCGTCGACGCCCACGCCGATGCGGTCGTCGTCCTCCGCCGCGGCCGGGTCGCCGCGGCCGGGCGCCGCGAGCGCCTCCTCGACGAGCGGGGGGTCGACGACGTCGCGGCGCTGTACCGCGCGGTCGCGGCCGGCACCGACGGGGCGTCGTCGCCCGCGGGCGGCGGGGCGGAGGAGGGCGGAGAGAGCGGCGGAGCCGACGCCGAGTCGGTCCACGTCACGGGGGTGTCCGACCGGTGAACTCTCCGTTCGGCAGCGTGTGGGTCGTCTTCCGGCGCGAGCTGGTCACGGTGCGCCGGACGCCCGGGTACGCCGTTCTCGCTGCCGGGCTGCTTGTCGTCCTCGCCGGCCTCGTCGCGGTCGGGGGCGGCGGCGCGACCGGGTTCGTGCCCGCGGTCGTCGACCTGCTGTTGCCCGCCGAGGTGCTTGTGCCGCTGCTGGCGGTCGTGCTCGGGTACCGCTCGCTGTTCGCCGACGCCGCGAGCGGGGAGCTCAGCGTGATCCGGACGTATCCGGTGAGCGCGACCGGGTACGTCCTCGGGGTGCTGCTCGCCCGGACGGTCGCGCTCGTCGCGCTCGTCGGCGGCCCGTTCGCGCTCGTCGGCGCCTACGTGTGGCTCACCGCCGCGCCGGACACGGGCATCTTCGCGACGCACGCCGGTGTCGACTCGCCGGTGCTTTTCGTCCGCTTCATCGCGCTCGTCGTGCCGTTCGGCGCGGCGTACCTCGCGCTCTCGGCGGCGGTGTCGACGGTCGCGACGAGCCGGCGGAGCGCGGTCGCGCTCGCGCTCCTCGCGCTGCTCGGCGGCGTTCTCGCCGGCGACCTCGCGGTGCTTCGATCGCTGTCGGCCGGGGCGTCGCCGGGCGGGATCGCCGGGTCGGTCGCGCTCTCCCCGAACGGTGCGTTCCGGGGACTCGTCTTCGAGCACGTGATCGGGGTCGCCTTCGCGCCGGAGGGCGGGTTCGTCGAGACCGGGCGGGCGGTGGCCTCGCTCGTCGGGTGGACCGTCGGCGGGACCGCCGTCTCCGTCGCCGCCGTCGCGTTCGGGCCCCGCGTCGGCGTCGCGGTCGAACGCCTCCGCGGGAGCATCGGCCGGTAGACGCGTCGCTCGGCTCAGTCCGAGGCGGCGTCGTCGCCGACCGCGCCGGGCGCGTGGGCGTACACCGCATAGAGGACGGTCGCGGCGATGAGGAAGTCCAGGCTGTGCGCGAGGAGGTGGTGGACCGGCATCGGCACGGCTCCCAGAACGGTCCCGACGCCGACCACCGACCGAGCCAGGAGCGCGCCGACAGCGAGGGATATCAGTCGGTACTGCGCCTGCCGGCGGCGTCGGTAGGCGGCGAGGCTGACGGCGAAGAGGAGACTCGTCCCGAGTCCGGCGGCGACCACGACCGCCAGGATCGGCAGCGACCCCTCCACGGACCATCCGGCGAGCGCCGACACCGACCCCGAGAGCGACTGCGTCACACCGGCCCTTGGGAGCCGACCGACAAGAAGACGTGCCCCGCCGCCGTTCCCAGAGCGAGAGACCGCACGGGCGCCTTTTATTCCGAGCGGGGGTAGGTCGACCTATCGAAGATGGCGGACACCAGAGACAGGATCCGACGCCACGTCCGCGACGTCCCCGGCGTCCACTTCAACCGGATCGGCCGCGAGCTCGACATCGCGACCGGACAGGCGCAGTACCACCTCCGCCGGCTCGTCCGGGACGGCGAGCTCGCGGTCGAACGCATCGGCGGGCGCGCGCACTACTTCGATCCGGCGGTCGACCCGTGGGACCGGCGGACGCTCGCGTTTCTCAGGCGGGAGACGGCCCGCGAGATCGTCGTCAGGCTCCACGCCGACGGCCCGACCCGGCCGGCGGCGCTCGCCGACGACCTCGAGCTCGCGAAGAGCACGGTGTCGTGGCACGTCTCGACGCTCGCGGACCACGGGATCGTCGAGAAGTCCCCCGACCGGCCGATGACCGTCGCGCTGGCGCGTCCGGACCGGACGGCCGCGCTCCTCGACGAGGTGTCGCCGTCGCTGCCCGACCGGCTCGTCGACCGCTTCGTCCGCACGGTCGACTCGCTCCTCGACGCCGAGGGGTGACGGCGTGGGCGCCGGGCGAGGGGGTCGGCGTGAACCGGGCTCGCGCCCGTTCGCCGATCACACCAGATCGGTTAGCGACCCTGCGGTCGTTGATCCTGTATGGACGTCCTCATCGATACCGGGGCGCTTCGACTCGTCGACGCCGTCGGAGCGGCGACCTGTGAGCCGAGCGGCTCCCTGTACGCGACCGAGTCGCTCGGCCTCGGCGTCTTCCTGCTCGTCGGACTGCTCGGCGGCGCGCACTGTCTCGGCATGTGTGGCCCGCTCGTCACCACCTACGCCGATCGGATGCGGTCCGGGCAGGCCGGCGGCGGTCGCGGGCGAGACGACGACCTCACCCTCCGCCAGGTGCGCCAGCACGCGCTCTTCAACCTCGGACGCACGGCGAGCTACGCGACCCTCGGCGGGGCCTTCGGTCTCGCCGGCAGCCTCGCGTTCGTCACGGGGCGGACGGTCACCGGCGTCGCCGACGACGTTCACGCGCTCACCGGCATCTTCGTCGGCGGAGTGATCATCGCCGTCGGCGCGCGCTACGCGCTCCGCCTTCGGCTGGAGTCCGTCCCGATACCGGGGTTCGACCGGGCGGCGAGCGCGGTGAGCGACCGGATCGTCGCCCGCGTCGACGCCTGGGTCGGAGACTGGCGGATCGTCGGCCTGGGGGCGGCGCACGGCTTTCTCCCGTGCCCGCTCCTGTACCCGGCCTTCCTCTACGCGTTCGTCCAGGGGAGCGCGCTCGGGGGAACGGTCGCGCTCGGCGCCCTCGGCCTCGGCACCGTGCCGTCGCTGCTGCTTTTCGGTACGGTGTTCGGGTCGATGCGTCTCGAAACGCGGCTGCGGATCCACCGGGTGCTCGGCGTCGCCTTCGTAGCCCTCGGATACGTCCCACTCCAGCACGGGCTCGCGACGCTCGGCGTGCCGCTGCCGCACCCGCCGATCCCGTACTACACCCCGTTTTGACTCGGGCGACCGACTCGCCGCGCGCTCGCTCCCGCGAGACCCGGGCCGCTCGCGTTCGTCGATCGCACCAGACGCGTTATGCGCCGCTCGCCCCTTCGCTCGGGTATGAAGCGACGAACGCTGCTCGCCGGCGTCGGAACGGCCGCCGCCGGCTCCGTCGCGGGCTGTACGTCGCGCCTGTTCGGTGGAAGCCCGGACGACGTCGTGCTCGATCCGCAGTCGGACCAGCTCGCGGACAGCGAGGACCTCGCGTATCCCGCGTACGGTCAGCCGCTCCCGTCGTTCGAGCTGCCGGCTCCCCTCGCGGACGAGACGTTCGACAGCGACGAGCTCGACCGGACCGCCCTCGTGACCGGCGTGTTCACGTTCTGTCCCGCGGAGTGTTCGATCCTCCTCCGCCAGTGGGCGACGGTACAGCGCCGCGTCGCGGCGGCGGGGCTGACCGACGACACGTACTTTATCCCGATCACGTTCGATCCGGAGCGCGACGACGCGGCGGCGCTCCGCGACAACGCCGAGTCGATCGGCGCCGACCTCGAGGCGGGCAACTGGATCTACCTGCGGCCGGAGACGCCGGCTCGCGCGAAGGCGGTGGTCGAGGACCGACTGGGGATCGGCTTCGAGCGGACGACAGAGAGCGACCGCCTCCCGGGCTACGACTTCACCCACCTCGTCGTGACCCTGCTCGTCAACCCCGACGGCGTGGTCGAACGGGCCTACCGCGGCGAGCGGATCGACCCGGAGCGCGTCGCGGGAGACATGGAGCGCGTCGTCGCCGCGTTCGACGACGAGTGACACCCCGTCGAACGCTCAGACCGACGCGCGGCCGGGACCCCGCTCGACCGGAGGGGAACGCACAAGCCGTCCGCCGCCCTCCGGAGCGGTATGAACGTCGACGTGCTGTTATACGACGGGTTCGACGAACTCGACGGCATCGGGCCGTACGAGGTGTTCGACTACGCGCTCGGCTACGCCGCCGCGAACGGCGAGCGCGCCGGCCGCGTCAGGTACGTCACGCTCGACGAGCGCGAGACGGTGACCGCGAGCCACGGGACCCGCGTGGGCGTGGACGGAGCCCTCCCCGACCCCGAGTCGGCCGACGCGCCGGACCTGCTCGTCGTCCCCGGGGGCGGCTGGAGCGCGCGCGACGAGGACGCGAGCGCCTGGGCGGAGGCGCAGAAGGGCGACGTGCCGCGCGCGCTCGCCGGCCACCACGAGGCCGGCACCCGGATCGCCTCGGTGTGTACGGGCTCGATGCTGCTCGCGGAGGCGGGCGTCACCGACGGCCGCCGGGCCGTGACGCACGCGTCGGCGGTCGAGGAGCTTCGCGAGTCGGGCGCCGAGGTCGTCGACGCCCGCGTCGTCGACGACGGCGACCTGCTCTCCGCGGGCGGCGTCACCTCCGGTATCGACCTGGCGCTGTACGTCGTCGAGCACGAGTTCGGCGAGGAGGTCGCCGACAGGGTAGCGACCGTCATCGAGTACGAGCGACAGTACGAGGTGGCCGAGTAGGTCGGACCGCGCGAGGGCTCAGTCGTCGTCCTCCGGCAGGGGCGGGCCCTCGTCGTCGACCTCGTTGGTCGTGATCCCGCCGTCGGCGTCGACGGTGATCACGGTGCAGTCGAGCTCGCCGCGGAGGAAGGAGTCGATGTCGGGGTCGGAGAGCAGCTTCTGGACCATCCGCCGCCACCGGCCGGCCTGCTTCGACCCGATGACGACCACGTCGGCGCCCTCGGCCACGACCTCTTCGAGGATCGTCTCCTCGACGAGGAAGCCGCGGCGGACGACGTAGCGCGCGCGGTCGACCCGACCGATTCGCTCCTCGACGGCGCGCTTGAGGTCGCTGCGCGAGACGCCGCCGGAGCGCTGGTAGAGGTCGACGTGGAGGATCGTGAGGTCGGCGTCGCGCTCCTCGGCGACGCGGGTCGCCTCTCGCAGCGTCGCCGCCGAGTGCGACGAGGGAGGGAACCGGACGGGGACCACGACGAGCGTCATGTCGGATCCCTCGCACTCCGAAGATAAATACGCTGTCGATGTGGCGGCCGCGCGGGCGCCTCAGCTGTGGCCGTCGACGGGCACCGGCTCGTACGGCTCGGCCAGCCAGTCGAGGTCCGAGTCGGAGAGGTCGACGTCGAGCGACTCGACGGCGTCGACGACGTACTCCGGCTTCCGCGCGCCGACGATGGGGGCGTCGACCGCGTCCTGATGGAGGAGCCACGCCAGCGCGATCTGCGCCATCTTGACCCCCTTCTCGGCGGCGAGCTCCGCGACGCGCTCGTTTATTTCCCGGCCGCCGTTCGCCGCGTAGGTCGTCAGCCGCTCGTGGAGGTACTGGTCGGTCTCGCCCCGGATCGTCGCCTCCAGTTCGTCGTGCGGCCGCGTGAGGTACCCGCGTGCGAGCGGGCTCCACGGGATCAGCCCCACGTCCCGCTTCTCGCAGAGGGGGACCATCTCGCGCTCCTCCTCGCGGTACGCGAGGTTGTAGTGGTTCTGCATGGTGACGAACGGCTCGCGGCCGCCCCGCTCGGCCGCGTGGCACGCCTCGGCGAACTGGTGGGCCCACATCGACGAGGCGCCGACGTGGCGCACGTCCCCGCGGCGGACGGCGTCGTCGAGCGTCCGCAGCGTCTCCTCGATGGGCGTCTCGTCGTCCCAGCGGTGGATCTGGTAGAGGTCGATCGCGTCGGTCCCGAGCCGGTCGAGGCTGTTCGCCAGTTCCTGTTCGATCGCCTTCCGAGAGAGCCCGCCGGAGTTCGGGTCCCCGTCGTACATCCGGAAGTACACCTTCGTCGCGATCACCTGTCGGTCGCGGTCGTACCCGTCGAGCGCCTCGCCGAGCACGCGCTCGCTCTCGCCTCCGTTGTAGGCGTTCGCGGTGTCGAAGAAGTTGATCCCGTGGTCGATCGCGGTGTCGACGACCTCCTGTGCCTCCTCGGCCGAGAGGTGCCAGTCCGCGTCGCCGCCGAAGGTGTTCGTCCCGATGCCGATCCGGCTCACCTTCGTCCCGGACCCGCCGAGCGTCGTGTACTCCATACGGCGGCCACGCGCGGCGGGGACGAAGGCGTTCCGCTCGCGGCCGCGCCGCCGGGGCGCCCGCGCCTTTTTGTCTCGGCGGTCGAATCCGTTGGTGATGGACCGACAGGGAGCGCGCCGGACGACGGAGGACTGATGGACCGACTCCCCACGGAGGGGCTCTCGCCGCTCGCGAGTCGCGTCGACGAGGTCCTGGCGCGGTACGGGTACGAGATCGGCCCCGCCATCGACGCGATCGACGCGGCCGTGTCCGGCTACGGCGGCCTGTTCGACCCGGGGACCGGCGACGGCGAGATCCGGACCGCCGTCGAGGCGGTCCTCGCCGCCGACCCGCCGGTCGACGAGCGCGGCTCGTGGGGCTCCGACGACGGCGCCGTCGTCCTCTACGTCGACGGGAGCGCCCGCGGGAACCGGGGACCCGCGGGGGCTGGCGCCGTGCTGCGGACCGACGGCGAGCCGGCGGTCCGGCTGGGGCGACCGGTCGGCATGGCGGGGAACAACGTCGCGGAGTACGCCGCGCTCCACATGGGGCTGGAGGCGCTGGCCGCGCACTGCGACCCGGCCGCCGTCGAGGTCCGCATCGACTCGCGGACCGTCATCGACGACGTCTGGGGCGCGGGCGACGGCGTCGCGTCGGCCGCGCCGTACAGGCCGGCGATCCGGGAGCGGATCGCGGCGCTGTCCGCCTGCGAGTGGACGCACCTGGCCGACAGCGACCCCAACCCGGCGGACGCGCGGGCCGCGGTCGGCGCCGACATCGCGGCGCTCGGCCCGTGACACGAGCCGGCGGTCGGCCCCTCACGACCCGTCTCGGTCGCCGTCGGGGGCGACGAGGTCGTCCTCGCCCCTCGGCGCTTCGAGCCGGACCGGGTGGTTCGCGTGTCGCGCGTGGGTCCGCGCCCAGCGCCGGGCGGGCCGCTCCGCCAGGAAGCGCTCGCCGTCCGGGCAGCGCTCGCACCGAGCGATCCACGGCGTCACGTCGTCCGGGTAGTGACCGGTGTGACGCTCGTGGTCGATCGCGAACTGCTCGACCGCGTGGCCGCCGGGGTCGAGGCCGTCGATCTCGCGGTCGAGGTCCCACTCGCGGCCGCACCGCTCGCAGGAGACGGTCGGTACCGCCCGGTCGTCGTCGGCGGACGCGTCGTCGGTCACGGGGGCGCTTCGGACCGCACGCACTTGAACGGCGACCGCGCGGCGCCCGGGGCCCGCCTCACAGCGCCGGCGGCTCGCCGCGGCCGATCACGATCTCCTGGCCCTCGACGTCCTCCAAGGCGGCGACGCGGCCGCCGATCTCGACGCGCCCCTCGTCGGTCTCGACGACGAGCGAGGCGACCTCCTCGGTGTCGACGAACGCGACGTCGACCACCTTCCCGCGGACCGTCACCTCCTCGCCGGTCTCGATGTCGCGCCCCTCGACGGTGGCGTAGAACTCCTCGCCGTCGAACTCCCGTACGTCCTTCACGGCGCGGCGGATCGAGGCGTAGCGGCGCGGGAAGGGCCGCTCCGCGCCGTCGGTGGCCAGCGTCTCGGCGGTCGTCCACAGGACGGTACCGAAGAAGCCCGAGACGAGGAAGCCGAGCGCGGAGCGGTTGAAGATGACGCCGTAGCGCTCGCGGTCGTCGCGTAGCGCGTCCTGCGTGGCGTACACGGAGTACTCCCCGTCGCCGACCGCCAGGACCGGCGTGGTGATTCCCCGGCGGGCGCGCGCGATGGTCGCGACCTCGAGGTAGTCGAACTCCGCCGGGTCGGGCGCGTTCGACGCGGGCGTGACGAGCAGTTCGACGCTGACGCCAGCCGCGACCTTCGCGGCGAGCTGGTCCCGGAACCGCCGGAGGAGGCCGGGCGTGAGCGACACCGCGAGCTCGTACTCCGCGTTCTCGATCACCTCCTCGATGTACCGGAGGATCGTCGAGCGCGACTTCACGAGCGACACCGCCTCGGTCTCCCTGGTCGGCGCGGTGTAGCGGGCCTCGAGCTCGTCGACCATCTCCGTGAACGACGAGCGGAGCTCGCCGAACGCGTCGTCGGGGTCGACGGCCACGATCTTCATCGGTCGGGACTCGCGGAGCTCGACGAGCCCGCGGTCCGAGAGGCTCCGGACCGTGTCGTACACCCGCGGCTGCGGGATGTCGGTCCGGTCGGCGATGTCGCTCGCCGTCAGCTCCCCGTGTTCCAACACCGCGAGGTACGCGTCGATCTCGTATTCGCCGAGGTTGAACCGGTCCCCGACGCGGTCGAGGGTGTCCCGGAGGTCGTCCGTCATGGGCAGACGATCGGGGGCGGGGATTATAGCTTTTTACTATGAGCCGAGTTGTACGCGTTTTCAGAGTTCGCTCCCTCACTCCTTCGCCCGACCCCTCACATGTACATCCGGTCGTAGCTCCCCTCCGGCTCGCGCTCTTCGATCCGCTCGGCGAGGTCCTCGTACCGCCGTTGAATCTCCTGCGCGAACGCCTCCAGCGGGCCCGCGTCGACCCCGAGGTCGTACACTGCGTTCGCCGTGTCGACGAGCCGCACCGCGGCCTCCGCGTCGGGGGCCTGCGCGTGGACCGGCGTGACGAACACCCCGACGCCGAGCGGCGAGTCGAGGCCGCGTTCCAGCAGCCCCGCGTTCGCGCCGTCGAGGAAGCCGGACTCCATCGCGGGGACGTCCGGCCCGCCCTCCAAGCGGGCGGCGCGGTAGTCCTCGGTGGCGACGTGGAACGTGCGGTGCGCGTCGGGGCCGTGCGCCACCGGGACGCCCGCCAGCACCGCAATCTCTTCGACGCCGTTCGCCTCCGTCCAGTCGAGGAGGGCGTCGGCGAGGAGTTCGCCGAGGAACGGCGGTACGAACTGCTCGGCGACCAGCACGGTGATGTCGAGGTCGGGGGCGGCGTAGAGCCGGATCGGGTGTCGCGGCGTCCCCTTCGTGAACGGCGTGATCGACGGGACGCCGTCGATGCGGACGTGACCGGTCGCCGTCAGTCCGAGGTCGTCGACCAGGTAGTCGACGGCGGTCAGCCCGGCGAGGCCGAACGAGGAGAACCCGGCTATCAGCGCGCCCCCCGGTTCGGCGTCGTGCTCGACGCTGAAACTCGGGTTCGTCGGGTCCGCGGACGGTCGAGGCATACGCTCCGTTCGCACAGCCGCGACATAGTGGTTGTCCCCGGCGCGGGTGCGTCCGAGCCGCCGCGCCCGCCGCCGCCGTCCGCGGGGAGAAACGCTTTTTCCGATGGCCGTCCGCGGGTCTCCATGGTCTTCCCGGAGGCGACGGCGATCCCCGGCGTCGCGTCGCGGCTCGCCGGCCTCGGGTCTCGGCTCGCCGACCTGCCGGGAGCGGGGCTCCTCACCGTGGTCGCCTCCGTCGCGGTGGGCGTCGTCCTCGCCAACTTCCTCGTCCGGCTGATCGGTCGCCCCGTGGCCCAACGGGTGTCGCGGCAGAGCGTCGCGCAGACGATCGTCCGCGGGGTCCGGGCGGGGACGATCGCGGCCGCCCTGCTCGTCGGCCTCAGCGCGGCCGGCTTCCAGTTCGAGGAGCTGCTCCTCGGGACGGCGGTGTTCTCGGCCGTCATCGGTATCGTCCTCGCGCCGCTGGTGGGGAACTTCATCAACGGCGTGTTCGTCCTCGCGGACCAGCCGTTCGAGATCGGCGACATGATCGAGTTGGAGGACGGGACCGCGGGGTTCGTCGAGGACATCACGATCCGCTACACGAAGATCTTCACCGTCGACAACACCTTTCTCGTCGTGCCGAACGGCACGATGCGCGAGCGCGACGTGACGAACCTCTCGGCCGAAGACGAGCGGACCCGCCGCTCTATCGACGTGCTCGTCACCTACGAGAGCGACATCCCGGAGGCCCGCCGCCGGATCGAGCGCGCGGCGCGCGACTGCGACGCCGTCATCGACGGCGGGCCAGACATCCGCATCGGCGTGGCGCGGTACATGGCCGGCCCCGACTGTCGCCTCCACGAGTTCGGCGACAACGGGATCCTGCTCCGGCTGCGGTACTGGGTGAAGAAGCCGTACAAGCTCGCGAAGGTCCAGTCGGACGTGAACACCGAGATCCGCGAGCGGCTGGCCGACGCCGACGTGGAGATGGCGTACCCGCACCGGCACCTCGTCTTCGACGACACGTCGGGCGTCGCCCGCGTCGACGCCGGGAGCGAGGCGCCGCGGGCCGCCGACCCCGACGCGCCGGCGGCAGACGCGTCGGAGATCGGCGACGGCGCGGGCTCGGACGCCGCCGGCGACGGCGCCGCCCGAGGCGGCGTCGACTCCGAACCCGACCGCGGCGACGTGAGCGGCGGCGGGGCCGGGTAACCGAATCGGAAGCCTGATAGAGCGCCCCCGGCGTGTTACGGCAGTGAGCGACGAGCCCGCTGCCGACCCCGACGGCTCCTCCGCCGACGGTTCCCCCGACGACCCCTCCGGCGACCGGCCGGACGACGGCGTCGCAGAGCCGTCGGGCGGTCCCGACGACGACGGCCCCCTCGACGACGAATCGATCACCGAGGGGAGCCTCCTCCGGCCGCTGTTCCGGCTGGCGTGGCCGATCGTCGTCATCCAGCTGCTACAGGTCACGTACAACATCGTCGACACCCTCTACCTCGGTCGGCTCTCCGCGGAGGCCGTCGGCGCGATCAGCCTCGCGTTCCCGCTCATCTTCCTGCTGATCGCGGTCGCCGGCGGCTTCACGACCGCGGGCGCGATCCTCGTCGCGCAGTACACGGGCGCCGACGGCGACGGGTCCGCCGGCCTCGTGGCCGGACAGACCATCTTCACCGTCTCGGTGCTGTCCGTGCTCATCGGCATCGGCGGGTACTTCTACACCCGACCGGCCCTGGAGATCCTCCCGAGCGACGCCGACACCGCGGCGACGGTGATCCCGCTCGCGGCCGACTACATGGAGGTGATCTTCGCCGGGATCCCCCTGATGTTCGGCTTCTTCGTCTTCTCGGCGCTGATGCGCGGCTACGGCGACACGCGGACGCCGATGGCGGTCATGTTCATTTCCGTCCTCCTGAACGTCCTGCTCGACCCGTTCTTCATCTTCGGGTTCGACGGGAACCCGCTGTTCCAGTGGCTGGCCGCGGTGCCCGGCGTCGCCGCGCTCGATCCGGTCGCGCTGGAGGCCACCCTGCTCTCGGCGACCGGGATAACCGGGTTCGGGATCCAGGGCGCCGCGCTCGCGACGATCCTCTCGCGGGGCGTCGCGACCGCCATCGGGCTCTGGATCCTGTTCGGCACCGGCTACGGCCCGAACGTGACCGTCGGCCACCTCGCGCCCGACCTCGACTTCATCCGCGACATCTTCCGGCTCGGTCTCCCGTCCAGCGTCGAGCAGACGACGAGCGCGCTCGCGATGATCACGCTCACCGCGATGATCGTCACGTTCTCGCCGCCGGTGGTCGCCGCCTACGGCCTCGGCAACCGCCTCATCTCGCTCGTCTTCCTGCCCGCGATGGGGCTCGGGCGCGCCATCGACACGATGGTCGGGCAGAACCTCGGGGCGAACCGCGCCGACCGCGCCGGCAAGGCGGTGAAGTTCGCCGCCACGACGGGCGCGGGCGTGATGTTCCTCGTCGCGGTCGTCGCCGTGGCGTTCACCGAGCCGATCGTCGGGGCGTTCCTCGGCGACGTGCCGGACGCGCCGGCCACCATCGGCTACGCGGTCGACTACGTCCGGATCCGGTCGGTCGAGTTCGCCTTCATCGGCGTCTCGCAGGTAATCCTCGGCGCGTTCCGCGGCGCGGGCAACACGAAGACCGCGATGGTCATCTCCATCGTCACCCTCTGGGTCGGCCGGGTCGCGAGCGTGGCGTACCTCGTGTTCGTGGCCGACTGGGGCGAGACCGGCGTGTGGGTCGGGATGGCGCTCGGGAACGTCCTCGGCGCGGCGGTCGGCGTCGCGTGGTTCTCGCGGGGGACGTGGACCGAACGCTACATCGACGACCCGGACCCCGGCGTCGACCCCGTCGGCGACGACTGACCGCGCCGGATCCGTTGTTTGAAGATCGGTAACTAATGGACAAGGAACATCCGAGGATATCGCTGACGAGCGACGTTCCCGTTCGGTGTTGGACTTCTGCCCAACGCTTATGCCGTTGGGTGGTGTCCCAACACGTACGGGATGCCCTCAGAGGCGTTCTTCCAGTACACACACGTCGAAGCCGGCCTCGTCGAGAACGTCGTCCTTCGACCGACCGACGACACCGAGACGTACCCCTCGGGCTGGAAGTACACCCTCCATCTGGGCACCCTCGACGATCTCACGCTCGTCCGGTACGACAACTCCCACGAGGATACGAAGGGACACGAGCATCACACCGCAGCGGGCGATATGGACGGCGTCGGGTTCCCAGGGATGGAGGAGCTGCTCGTCGAGTTCTGGGCGAGTGCGGACGAGTACTGGGACGTTGTCGGCGGCGACCCACCCCGACCGCACTGATCGAACACCCTCCGACCCACACCCCAACCATGACCACACTCCACATCACCGTCGGCGACCGAGAACAGCTCCGTGAGGACGCACTCCAGTTCGTCCAAGACGTCGAGGACGACGACCAAGACGGAAAAGCGACGCTCCAGTTCGGAACCTACGACGACTTCGTCGACAGTCTCACCCCGCTCCGCCTGAATCTCATCCGAGCGATCGCCGAGGAAGCTCCCGAAAGCATGCGCGAAGCGGCGCGGCTCGTCGAGAGGGACGTGTCTGACGTCCACTCTGACCTGAAGCAGCTGGAAGTACTGGGTATCCTTACGCTCGAAGAGGGCGGGCACGGCGGCGCGATACAGCCGGTCGTCCCGTTCGACCGCATCGAAGTCCACATCGACTACCCGCTCATCGATGACGGCGATGCCGACAGCGCCCCCGCGAGCGCGTAGTCGGTTCTCTCAAGCCGGGAGGGTTCTCAGCGATCAGTTCGCACACTTCAGCGACCAGCCTTCTCAGGCGAGTAAGCGTCTGCGGAAGGGATTTCAACGCGGTTGACGCTCCGCAGAACTGATCCCCTGTGCGCTCAGTGCCTGAACAGGTAGACGGCGTCGTCGTCGCGGAGCAGACAGAACCGCGCGCCGTCGTTCTCGGGGAACGTCGTTCCCGCCTGCCGCGTGACGAAGAGCCGCGAGAAGACGTCGTCGCACACGGGACACGCCATCGCTTCCCTGTTCTCCCAGAGGCTCGTCCGACCGGAGTCGCGGAGCTGTTTCAGTTCGTGGCGGTGGTCGTGGACGTCGAAGCCGGTCATGGAGGGAGGTTCGGCGGGCGGGTGTTGAACGTGTCCTCGCGAGTCTCAGTTCGGAGAACGCGCGCTTGGCTGCGGTCGTCGAGGGGCGCGGCGCCGGTCAGCCTTTGAGGCGCATCGGCTGCGCCTCCCCGTAGGTGAGCGTCCGCCACACCCACTCGACCGGGCCGAACCGGAAGTACCGCAGCCAGAGCACCGAGAGCGGTACCTGAACCGCCCAGATGGCGACGACGATCCCCATCGCCTCGACGCGGCTGACGGAGCCGAAGAGTCCGAGGCCGTGGCCGTAGAATATCGTCGTCGCGATCACCGTCTGGAGCAGGTAGTTCGTGAACGCGGTCCGGCCGACCGCGGCGAGCGCGCGGGTCACGAGCCCCTCGCCGCGCCGCCGGACGAACAGCGTGACGAGGCCGACGTAGCCGCCGGCGACGAGGAGGCTCCCGACGTAGTTGAACTGCCGCCAGTACAGCGCGGCGCCCGCGCTCCAGTCGTTCGCCTCGATGTAGGCGACGCCCGCGACGACGATCGCGACGCCGACGACGCCGCCCGCGACGAGCCGCCGGTAGAACGCGGTCGAGCGCTCGCCGGTCAGCACGCCCCGCTTGTACAGCGCCATCCCGAGCAGCATGACGCCGCCGACCCGCCAGAAGCTTGACCCGATGAACCCGCTCGTCTGTCGCTGGAGCGAGGAGTCGACGCGGTGGCTCATCTGGTCGAGCCAGCCGCCGCGGTAGGCGGCCACCTGCTGCCGTATCGCGGCCTCCGAGGGCATCCACTGGCCGGCGATCGCCTCCCCGCCGATCGACACGGCCGCGAACAGCTCGATCGCGGGGACGAAGAGGAGGAAGATCCCCGCGAGCCCGGCGAGTTGGCGCGCGTCGAGGTCGCGGACGAACAGCAGGAAGATCCCGGTCAGCCCGTACGTGACGAGGATGTCGCCGTACCACAACAGGTACGCGTGGAGGAGTCCGATCGCGATCAGCACCGCGGTCCGGCGGAGGTGGAGGCGGACGGGGTCTTGCCCCTTCTCCTCTTTGCTCTCGATGAACAGGAGGACGCCGGCGCCGAACAGCGCCGAGAAGACCGTGATGAACTTCGACTGCGCGAACACGTGGCCGACGAACCACGTCCAGTAGTCGATCCCGGTGAAGTCGCCGTACACGTTGGGGTTGAGCAGGGTCTGCTCCGGCATCGAGAACACGCGAATGTTGATGACGAGGATGCCGAGCAGCGCGAACCCCCGGAGGGCGTCGAGGCTGGTGATGCGTTCGGAGGGCGGCGTCGGGCCGGGATCGCTGGTCACGAGTTGTCACCGGGAACGACCCCCAGCACCGAATAGGTTCCCATCGCGGAGGCCGTCGCCCGCCGGCCGACCGGTTCGGGCGGGGCGCGGTCAGTCCAGTCGGACCGCCGCGCCGGTCTCGGAGGACCGGTAGATGGCGTCGATAACGCGCTGGACGCGGAGCCCCTCCTCGACGGTGTTGATCGCGGGCGCCTCGCCCGCCGCGACGGCTTCGAGGAACGTCGCCTGCTCCGCGGCGTGTGCGTCCCCCTCGCGCGTCTCCACGCTCGCGTCCGTGAGGTGATGGCCGCCGCCCACGCCCGCCTCGTGGACGGTGAGGTCGTCGCTGCCGCGGTCGAACGTCGCGCCCGCCTCGGTGCCCCGGACGACGAACTCGTCGGTCGGCGGGCGGTTCGTCGCCCACGCGACCTCCAGCGACACCGTGGAGCCGTCGGCAGCGCGGATGAACGCCGACGCCGAGTCGTCGACGTCGAACCCCTCCGGTCCGGCGTCGTCGCCCCACATGTGGACGTACGCGTAGTCGTCGCGGCCGCCGAACTCCGAGCGCGTCTCGCCCGACACCTCGACGACCTCGGGGTGATCGAGGAAGTAGAGCGCGAGGTCGACCGCGTGGACGCCGATGTCGATGAGCGCGCCGCCCCCGGCCACGTCGGAGGAGGTGAACCACGACCCGCGCCCGGGGACGCCGCGCCGCCGCACGTAGTTCGCCTCGACGTGCGTGGTCTCCCCGAACCGCCCCTCGTCCTGGTAGTGTTTGATCACCCGGACCGGCTCCGCGAACCGGTTGTTGAACCCGATCATACAGAACCCCTCGGCGTCGCGGGCGGCGTCGGCGATGCGCTCGGCGCTCGCTACCGTGTGCGCCAGCGGCTTCTCCAAGAGCACGTCGAGGCCGGCCGAGAGCGCCGAGGTCGCGTACTCCTCGTGGAAGCGGTTCGGCGTGGTGACCAGCACGGCGTCGCACTCGTCGTAGAGGGTCGCCTCGTCCTCGTACGCAGGGAGGCCGAACTCCTCGTGGAACCGCGCGCGGGCGTCGGCGTCGATATCCATGCCGCCGACCAGGTTCGCGCCGCGCTCGACCAGCTTCGTCGCGTGGTGGGACCCGATGCCGCCGAGGCCGACGATGCCGACGGCGACGTCGTTCGGATGCGTCATGGGCGGGATTCACAACGAGTGTTGTTAAGGCTCACGTCCGGGCGAACGCGGGAAAATCAGCGGCGCGACCGAGCACGCCTCGGTCACAAGGGGACCGCGGGAGCCGCGGTCACGCCGCCGGGACCGCGGCGAGAGCGGTCACCGCGGCGTCAACCACGGCCGTCCCGGCGTCGACCGCCGCGGGCGACATCGAGTCGACGACGTCGAAGAGGCCGCCGATCGAGTCGGCGTTCTCGGCGAGGGCGTCGCGCGCGTCGAGCAGGGCCCGGAACTGCTCCGGTTCGCGGGCGATCACGAACCGGCCGACGGTCGCGCCGGTCCCGAGGAAGGCGAGGAGCGCGAGCGCCCGCGAGATCGCGAGCAGCTTCAACAGGACCGGGAGCGCCAGCGCGAGCGCGAGCGCGGCGACGACCCCCGTGACGACCGCCCCCAGCGAGCCGCCGTCTGCGAGGTCAACGACGCCCGCACTGGAGAGGAGGACGAACCCACCGACGAGGAGGGCCAGCGACCCCCACACGAGCAGCGCCAGCAGGCGGACGGGGCCGTCGTATCCGCCGCCGGCGTCGTCGGGCACGTCGTCGTGGACCCACGGGTTGCGCATACGCGCAGTCGGGAGCAGACCCTGATATAGTTCGCTTCAGATCTCGGAAACACCGGGCGTGAAACGGAGCGGCTACTCGCCGGGTCGAGGCCCGGTCATCCACTCGCTTGCCTGCGGTTCGCCCGGATCGGTGACGACCTCCACGAGCGCCGGCCCCTCCCGACTCCGGGCGCGTTCGACGGCGTCGCCGACCGCGTCGCGCTCGCGGATGCGCTCCGCGGGCAGCCCCATCCCGGACGCGACCGCGACGAGGTCGAGGCCGGTCTCCGCCCAGCCGTAGCTCCCCTCGGGGAAGTCGTACGAGCGCTCCGCCTCCTCGCTGATGATCGCGTAGTCGTCGTTGTTGAGCGCGACGACGGTCACGTCGATCCCCTCGCTCGCCAGCGTGTGGAGCTCGTGGACGCACATCATGAGTCCCCCGTCGCCGGTGAGCGCGACCACGTCGCGCTCCGGGTTCGCCAGTTTGGCGCCGATCGCAGAGGGGAGCCCGGTCCCCATCGTCGCCCACGAGCCGGGGTTGACGTACGACCGCGGCCCCGCGGCGGGGAAGGAGACGAGCGTCCACAGCCGGAACCCGCCCGCGTCGGCCGTGACGACCGCGTCCTCGGGCACCGCGTCGCGCACCGCGGAGAGCACCTCGACGGACCGGAGCGGATCGTCGGGACCGCGGTCCTCCGAGAGCGCTTCGAACCGATCGCGGTCGGCCGCGCGGACGGCCTCGGCTCGCTCGGCGCCGGAGCGCTCTCGGGCAGCCGAGAGCGCTTCGTCGAGCGCGCCGTCGAGGTCCCGCAGGAAGCGGTCGGCGTCGGCGACGACGCCGAGGTCGGCGTCGTAGCCGAACCCAACGTCGTCGCCGTCGAGCGTGACGTGGATCAGCGTCTCCGGCATCGAGACGGACCACGAGGCGGTCGCGACCGCGTCGAGGTCGGAGCCGACGACGAGGCCCGCGTCCGCGCCGGCGAGCAGGTCGCGGAGGTCCGCGCTCGCGCCGCCGCAGAGGACCCCGGCCGAGAGAGGGTGCGTCTCGGGCAGCGTCCCCTTCCCCTTGTACGTCGTCACGACGGGCGCGTCCAGGGTCTCGGCGACCGACCGGAGCGACTCGCTCGCGCCCGAGCGCCTGACCCCGCCGCCGACGAGGACGACCGGCGACGCCGCGTCGGCCAGGCGGTCCGCGGCGTCTCGCACCGCGTCCGGTGGCGCGGTCGGCGGCGGCGCGGGGTCGCGGTCGCCGACCGCCGGCTGCGGCGTGCGACTCGCGAGCACGTCCTTCGGAATCCCGACGCGGACCGGGCCCTGCGGGTGTTCGCGCGCGGTGCGGATCGCCTCGGCGACGGCCGGGACCGCGCCCGCCGGCGAGTCGACGAGGACGTTCTCCTTGACGACGGTGTCGTACGTCTCGGGCGGCGTCTCGTGGATGCCGTCGCCGCCGCGGACCGACCGCTCCGTCTCGACGGCGAGGTGGAGCAGGGGGACGCAGTCGTTGCGGGCGTTCTTCAGCCCGTTCATCGCGTTGGTGTCGCCCGGGCCGGGGACGACGCAGGTGGCCGCCATCGCGCTCGGCTCGCTCGTCTCGGCGTACCCCCACGCCTGATGCGGGACGGCCGTCTCGTGGCGGGCGACGACGAACCGCGCGTCGCGGTCGGCGAGCGCCCGGTTCAGCGGGAGGGTCTGCTTGCCGGGGATGCCGAAGACGGCGTCGACGCCGCGGTCGAGCATGGCGTCGACGACCGCCTCGGCGACGGTCGGGTGCGTCTCGTCGGCGGGTTCGTCCGCGTCCATACCGCGAACTCGACCGAGCGGGTGTTGAAGCCTTCGACGCCGACGGGGAACGGGCGACCGGACCCGGGCCAGCTCACTCGGCGACGTTCGTCTCGCGGACGCGGACGCCCTTCCGGCCGAGGTGCCGCATCTGCCGCTGGGCGAACTCCTCCTCGCTCGACCCGCGCGTCGCGAGGACGTACACGAGCGCGGAGCCGGTCGGCCGCATCGTCCGGCCGGCGCGCTGTGACCCCTGTCGCCGGGACCCCCCGAGCCCGCTCGCGACGACCGCGAGCTCCGCGTTCGGGAGGTCGATCCCCTCGTCGCCGACCCGGGAGACGACGAGCGCGTCGAGGTCGCCGCCGTCGGCGCCCTCGCCGTCGGCGTTCCCGTCGGCACCGTCCTCGGCGCGGAACCGGCGGAACAGCTCCGCGCGCTCGCGGTGCGGCGTCTCGCCGCTGACGAACGGGACGCCGAGCGCGTCGGCGATCGCCTCGCCCTGGTCGAGGTACTCGACGAAGACGAGCGCCTTCTTGTCGCGGTGGGCGGCGAGGAGGTAGCGGATCTCCTCGACTTTCGCGGGATTCTCGGCCGCGAGACGTCTGCGCTCCCGGCCGTCAGCGGCCGCGTACTCGTTGCGAGCCATCTCGTCGCGCCACGGGACGTAGCGGATCTCGACCTCGGGCTCCTGGACGAATCCGGCCTCGAACAGCGCGTCCCAGTCCGCGCCGATCGGCTGGCCGATCAGGGTGTATATCTCCTCCTCGCTGCCGGTCTCGCTGACGGGCGTCGCAGAGAGCCCGAGCCGGTGTTTCGCCTGTAGCTCGGCCGAGCGGGAGAAGACGGGGGCGGTGATGTGGTGCGCCTCGTCGAAGCAGATCAGCCCCCACTCGCGGGAGTCGAAGAGGCTGCGGTGGCGGTCCATCCCCGCGATCTGGTAGGTCACGATCGTGACGGGGCGGACGTCCTTCGTCCCGCCGTGGTAGAGTCCGATGTCGGCGGGATCGACGGTGGAGTGGTCGAGCAGCTCCTCGCGCCACTGCTCGGCGAGCTCTCGCGAGGGGACCAGGATGAGGGTCTCGCCACCGACCGCAGCGATCGTCGCGATCGCGGCGACGGTCTTCCCGGAGCCCGGCGGCCCGACGTACACCCCGGACTTGCGGTCGAGGAACGTCTCCACCCACGTTTCCTGGTAATCGCGGAGATCGGTCGTGAGTTCGATCTCGACGGGGTCACCGGTCTCCAAGTCGCGGTCGTCCTCGACGGGGTAGCCGGCGTCGTAGAGCGCGCGCTTGACCGCCGCGACCGCCGCCTCGTTGACCCACGCCTCCGTGTCCGAGATGGGCGCGCGGAGGTGGTCGTCGTCGAGGTGCTGGTCGGCGACGTTCCCCATCAGATTCTCCGAGGCGGCTTCGAGGACGACGTACTCGTCCTCGTGGGTGTACAGGCGGAAGCGGTGCGCGCGCCGCCACTGGTCGCGCACCCAGTCTTCGAGGTGGTCGTACCGGCGGGGCAGCACCGACCGGAGCGCGCCCACGAGCCCGTCGTCGTCGTCAAACGGCGCGGCCCACACGTCCTCCTGCCGGATCCGATAGAGGTACCCGCGGGTCCCCGGTTCGGTGCCGGTGGTGTCGACGAGGTTCGCGAACTGCGAGAGCCGCGCGCGGGTGTACTGCGTGGGGCGGTCGACGACGATCTCACGGCGCTTCGGGAAGACCACGACGCGCTCGCGGCTCGCCAGCGCCCCCCAGTCGCGCGGGTAGAAGACCACGGGGTCGGCCTCGACGTCGAGCCGGTCCACGTCGCCGCGGTCGACGAGCGCGGCGAGCGCGTCGCGGGCGGCGGCCTGCGTCGTGCCGAGCCGGCGGGCGACCTCGCTCGCGGTCGCGACCGGGCGCTCCTCGGCTTCGAGCGCCTCGTGGAAGCGGTCGATAGAGAGGTCCTCAGCGTCGTTCTCGCTGGAATCGTCGCCGGCGTCGTCGCCGGTGTCGTCGGTCATCATCGCCGCTTCGGCCGCGACGCGGAAATGGATAGCGTCAGCCGACGGAACGAGTCGGTTACTTCATGGAAACTGGAATCGGTTGCCGGCGGACGATCGACCGGAAACACCTCCAAGGCCCCGGTCGTGAGGCCCGCCCGTGAATCGCGTGAAAGTTCGGGTGCTGGTAGGAAATACTGCTGCCGGCTACCGCCCCGGCGAGCGCTGCCGACACCGCCGCGACGTGATCCCCTCCTTCGAGCGGAACCGGCAGCCGCAGTCGGTACAGCGCACGAACGGCTCGCCGGGCTCGGTTTCGAGACGGTGCTCGCCCACCTCGAAGGGGCGGGTGACGGTCCGGGGGCGGATCCGGTCGGGGATCGGCGTCGCGGCCGACTCACTCAGCGCGGCCCGCACGGCGATGGTGTCGACGTCGACTCCGTCCCACCGCGGCGCTTCGAGCGCGGCCTCGCGGTCCGCGACCTCGGTCCAGCCGGTGACGACGACCGGCGAGTTCGTCTCGGTGTCGCTCACGACCACGACGAAGCGGACGCCCCCCTCGACGAGGGCGAACCGCCAGCCGTCGGTGCTGTTCCACCGCAGCTGTCCCTCCCGGATCGCGTCGCTCACGGTGCGCGTCGAGACGTACCGACCTGGCTGTTCGAGCCGCTCGCGGAAGTGGTCGGTGAGCGCGTAGAGGGAGGGGTCCCGGACCGGGGGGTCCTCCGGCGTCCGAGCGGCGGCCTCCCCGCCGTGCGGCGGGTCGACCGACCGATAGTTCGCGGACCGATCGGTTCGCCCGGCCCGAGCGCGGCGGCGCGCCGGCGACTCCGGCGGGGACCGGGGTCGCGCGTCTGCCTGCCGGCTCGCGGCGGCGGTCGTGGAAGCGGTCCGACGCTCCGTCGATCCGGGCCCGAGGGGCTCCGCGTCCCCCGACCCGCCCTGTCGGGATGCCACTACACCACCGTACCGAGCGCGCTCTTAAGTGTGTTACGCCGACACAGGGGTCGCGGTCGCGTCGGCCTCGAATCCGGGGAGCGTCCGGGGGTCCGCGCCGTCGGCCTCGCTCGTCTCTGCCGAGGAATCGCCCTCCTCGAACGCCCAGAGGCCGACGCCGCGCTCCCTCGCGCCCGCCTCGGCGGCCGCGTACGCGTCGCGCTTCGCGAACTCGGTGTCGTAGAGCCGGGCGTACCCCTCCGTCAGCAGGCGCTCGTTGAAGTCCTCGCCGTCGACGTACAGCACCGC
The DNA here is from genome assembly GCF_003666025.1 of Halorubrum sp. Atlit-8R. Classification (NCBI taxonomy): domain Archaea; kingdom Methanobacteriati; phylum Methanobacteriota; class Halobacteria; order Halobacteriales; family Haloferacaceae; genus Halorubrum; species Halorubrum sp. Atlit-8R. The sequence goes on along the minus strand of NZ_QPLV01000005.1, from coordinate 213,758 downwards.
CAGCAGGCGACCGTACCCGCCGCGGCGGTCGCCGCCGGTCACGACCGTGACCGTCTCGCCGGCGAGTTCCGACTCCGCGAACGCCGACGCCTCGCCGCCCCACGTCGCGAGGTGCGCGCGACCGGCGTCGGTGTCCGGAATCCCCTCGAACTCGCCCGGAGTCGTCGACCCGACGCTCGTCTCGGGCGTGTCGACGCCGAGGAGCCTGACGGTGTCGACCTCGCCGTTCGGGAACTCGACTTCCATCGTGTCGCCGTCGACGACGCGCACGACGGTGCCCGTCCACGCCGTGTCTGCCGGGTCGTCGGGGTTGACGCCGTCCGGATTGGCGGGCGGCGAGTCGAGGGCGGTAGGCTGCGAGCCGGAGCCCGTGTCCGGGACCGGCGCGCCGGCGCAGCCGGCCAGCACGAGGAGAACGACGACGGCGATCGACTGCCAGCGAACGCTCATACGCGGTCGTCGCCGGGCGTCGGCAAAAGTCGGGCGGTGACGGCGCCGTCCCCTGCCGCCGGGGTCAGCCCTCGGGCTTGTTCACGATCACGCAGGGGTTCACCCGACCGATCGAGCGCCAGTCGTCCTCGTCGACCGCCTTCCAGAAGCTGCGGGGCCTCCGGGAGAGGGTGGCCTCGATGTCCTCGTACGTGAGGAGGTTCTCGCCGTCGAGCACGAGCTCGAACCGCTCGGGGTCAGTGTCCGGGTCCTCCCGGTACATTCGCCTGGTGTGCCGGTTCGGGTAGTTGAACACCAGGTGTCCGCCGGGCGCGACGCGGGAGTACAGTGAGTCGAGGGCCGACCGGACGTCCGCGACGTAGTGGAGCGTCGCGATACACGTGACGCAGTCGAACCGGCGGTCGACGTCCAACGCCGGGAGCCGCGCCGTCTCGAAGCGCAGGCCGTCGACCTCGCGCTCGGCGGCGATCGATCGGTTCCGCCGAACGACTGACTCGGCCGCGTCGTATCCGTAGAGGTCGGCGTCCGGGTGGCGGTCGGCGGCCTCGAACAGCATGAACGCCGGCCCGCAGCCGACGTCGGCCAGCGACCCGGGGAAGCCGTCGAAGAACCGCTCTAGGCGGTCGACGGTTCGCTCGCCGGCGGCACGCATCTCGTCTAACCCGTCTCGGTCCGTCGCCTCCCAGTGGTCGTCCCAGTCAATCGTCGACGGAAACGACATCCTCGCAGGGAACGCACGTCGTGACCGAAATCAAGCCTTCGCCGATTCGAGCGCCGCGAAAATCGCGGAGGCCGCGTCTCTCCGGGAACTGTCTTAGTCCGCCCTCCTCGAATTGATACGCGCGAGTCTCGCTGCGGTCACCCCCCTGTTCCCCGCTCGCTTCGCTCGCGGGGACGGAATCGAGCCGAGCCACGTTCGGATACGAATCGACTGGAAAACGAGTCCGCCCTCCCCGAATTGAACGGGGGACAAGTCGATCTACAGTCGACTGCTCTACCAGGCTGAGCTAAGGGCGGTTACCGAAACATAGCCGCCGGATTCGACTTAAGCGTTCCCTTTCAGCGCAGGTGTGATCCGCCGTACCGCGGCCCGGATCGACCGACGCGAACGGCCGCCGGGACCGAGCTCCCGGCGCGCTCGCCGCGCGGCAGTTAAGTCGCTCGCGGCGGGAGCGAGGGCATGGCCGACGGCGACGACAGACAGGCGACGTTCGGGTCGGACGGGAGCCTCGAAACCGAGACGACGCCGGACGCGACGGGCGAGAACGACTTCGGCGAGGAGAAGGAGCCGAACGAGACGGACGGCGGGTACAGCCGGTACGTCGTCTCCAGCCTCCTCCAGAAGGCGGTCCGGCGCTCCGACGAGGAGGTCGCGGCGTGGGCGGCCTGGGAGCTGGCCCGGTCCGGGTACGCCTGGAACCTCTGGGACCGTCTCAACCTCTACATCGTCGAGGACCTCCGGACCGGCGACGAGGTCGCGCTCCTGATCGACCGCTACGAGGAGCTCGCCACCGAGCGCTGGGAGCCGGACGCGTGGAAGGGCCGCCTCTGTGCGATTCACGCCGCGCTCGCGGCCGCCCGCGCCCGCTCGACCCGGGAGGCGTCGAACGCGGACGCCTACTTCTCCGCCGTCGCCGAGGTCCGCGCCGAGGCCCGCGAGCGCGGCGAGGAGCCGGCCCACGACTTCCCCGTCGGCGACCTCGAACCGGAGGGCAAGTTCGACGCTGTCTTCGACGGCCACACCGGCGAGGGCTCGAAGCGCGGGCGCGGCACCCGCTTCTTCAAGACTCACGGCGCCCGCGTCGGGCCGGAGGGCGAGGACGACCAGAGCGCGCGCTGGCAGCGCCTCGCGATGATCCTCGACGAGGACACCGAATACGACGCCGACGAGCTCGACCGCGCCGTCGAACCGGTCGACCCGAACGACCCGTGGGGTGAGCCCGGCGATGAGAGCGGGGGAGGAGACGGCGCTGGGGAAGGCGACAGGAGCGACGGCCGGGAGGGAGATCGGAACGTCGGTCAGGAGGGAGATCGGAACGACGGCCAGGAAGGCGACGACGACGCTCCCGACGGCTCGCTCGGCGACTTCGGGGCGTAAGTCGCCAGGTCCGCCGCCGCCGGCGCGTCGACGCCGCGACCGATCAGTTTCGGCCCGCCCCGTCGATCCCCGCTTCCGTCAACCCTTATGTCCGGGCGCGGTGATATGGCGGCCATGTCAGACGTCGCAATCGTCGGCGGTGGACCGGCCGGACTGAGCGCGGGACTGTTCGCGAGCAAGAACGGCCTCGACACCGTCCTCTTCGACACGGACGGGACGTGGATGCACAAGGCGCACCTGTTCAACTACCTCGGCGTGGGCTCGGTCGGCGGCAGCGAGTTCATGGCGACCGCGCGCCAGCAGGTCGACGACTTCGGCGTCGACCGCCACCAGGGCGAGGAGGTCACCGGCGTCGAGTCGACCGACGACGGCTTCGCCGTGACGACAGAGGAGGACGAGTACGAGGCCGACTACGTCGTCCTCGCGACGGGCGCGAACCGCGACCTCGCGGAGGAGCTGGGCTGCGAGTTCGACGACGACGACACCGTCAGCGTCGGCGTCTCGATGGAGACCAGCGTCGAGGGCGCCTACGCGACAGGGGCGATGGCCCGCGCCGAGGAGTGGCAGGCGATCATCTCCGGGGGCGACGGCGCGGCCGCCGCGCTCAACATCCTCTCGAACGAGAAGGGCGAACACTACCACGACTTCGACGTGCCGGACACCGCGGCCTCCGTGTTCGGCGACCTGATCGACGACGGGGAGTGAAGCGGCGTCCGGCGCCTCGCTTCCGGGTCGCCGGCTCGATTCGCTCCGTCAGCGGCGCGAGAAGCGCCGTCTGACCGCGTCGACCGCGCGGCTCACTCGCCGCCCGACCCCCATCGCCGCGAACGCGCCGCGGACGAACCAGTCGGTCGGGATCCGCTCCGGGAACGTCAGCGGGCCGACCCGCGAGACGCCCACCGTCCGCGTCTCGGTGTAGCGCCGGATCCCCTCCGGCCCGTGTCGCCGACCGAGCCCGGAGTCGCCGAATCCGCCCATCGGCGCGTCGACCGCGCCCCACGTGGCGAGGAACGCGTCGTTGACGTTCACCGTGCCGCAGTCGATCTCCCGGGCGATCTCTGCGCCGCGCTCGCGGTCCGCGGTCCAGACGCTCGCGTTGAGTCCGTAGGGGGAGTCGTTCGCGGCCGCTATCGCCGCGTCGGCGTCCGGGACCGGCGTCACCGCGGCGACGGGGCCGAACGTCTCCTCGCAGGCGACGGTCGCGTCGGGCTCGACGCCGGTCAGGACGGTTGGCTCGTAGCAGTGGGGCCCGACGTCGGGGCGCGCGCGGCCGCCCGTCTCGACGGTCGCGCCGCGCTCGCGGGCGTCCTCGACGTGCGACTCGACCCGGGCCAGCTGGTCGGCGTCGACGAGCGACCCGAGGTCGGCGTCGTAGTCGTACTCCGTCCCGAGCGTCACCGCCTCCGTCTCGCGGACGAACGCGTCGAGGAAGGCGTCGTACGCGGACTCGACGACGTAGATCCGCTCGGCGGAGAGGCAGAGCTGGCCCGCGTTCGAGAAGCAGGCCTGGACCGCGCCGCGGGCGGCCTCGTCGACGTCGGCGTCGCCGAGGACGACGAGGGGGTTGTTGCCGCCCAACTCCAGCGAACAACCAATCAGGTTCCGCCCCGCGCGCTCCGCGATCGTCCGCCCGACCGACGTGCTGCCGGTGAACGCGACGTAGTCGACCGCGTCGATCAGCGACGGCCCGACCTCCGGCCCCTCGCCGGTGACCACCTGGAACAGGTCCGCCGGGAGGCCGGCGACCTCCAGCAGCTCCGAGAGCAGCAGGGCCCCGAACGGCGTCTTCTCGTCGGGCTTAAGCACGACCGCGTTGCCGGCGGCCAAGGCGGGGATCGCGTCCGCCATCGAGAGGGTGAGCGGGTAGTTCCACGGCGAGACGACCCCGACGACGCCGACCGGCTCGCGGGTGACCGTCGCGGTCGTGATCCCGGGCACGACCCCCCGGCGGCGCTCTTCGGCCAGCGCGTCCGGGGCCTCGCTCGCGACGTACGCGCAGCCGGTCGGCACGTCGAACAGTTCCTCGACGGCGGTGCGCCGGGACTTGCCCGTCTCGAGCTGGAGCAGGTCGAGGAGCTCCTCGCGGCGGTCCGCGACGAGGTCGCCGAACCGGTCGACGACCCGGGCGCGCTCCGCCGCGGGCGCCTCGGCCCACTCGGCCTGCGCGTCCCGCGCGCGGTCGACGGCGGCCGCCACGTCGTCCGCGTCGCAGGCCGGCACGCGCCCGATCCGCTCGCCGGTCGCCGGGGCGAACACGTCGATGGCGTCGTCGCCGTCCGCCGGCCGCGAGCGGGCCACGCGCTCTGGGAGGTCGTCGAGGCGTCGCGCGGCGAGCGTCGGGGCGTCACCGACCGCGGTGGGGAGATCCGTCGGGGGCATCGGATACCGTGACGACGGTCGGCGGAGGGAAAGCGGTACCGGCGGCGGAGAGGGGACCGCGGACGGGGCGCCGGTCAGTCCGACGAGTCCTCGCGCTCCTCGACGGAGCCGGCTTCGTGCGCGACGGGGCCGGCCTCGTGCGCGACGGAGCCCGACTCTGTGCCGTGTTCGGTGAGCATGTCGATCACCTCGAGCAGCAGCGAGACGACGAGGGGGCCGACGATGACCCCGACCGCGCCGAGCGTGAGGATGCCGCCGACGAAGCCGACGAAGTACAGCCCCGGGGATATCTTCCCGGTCCACCCGGCGAGCCGCGTCCGGATCACCGCGTCGGGGACGAAGGCGACGACGACGAGGCCGATCACCAGCACGGCGATCGCTCGCCCAACCTGACCGACGAGGACATCGCTGGCGCCGAGAGCGACGATGAGGACGCTCGGCCCGACGACGGGGATGAACTGGAGGATGCCGGCGATCACGGCCAACAGGACCGGCGAGCCGTAGCCGAGGACGCGGAACACCACGAGCGCGAGGAGGAACGTCGCCGCCGCTGTCGCCGCCTGAAGCACGTAGATCGAGTACAGCGTCCGCCGCGTCCGCTCGTGGAGCCGAGCGGGGATGTCGTGATATTCCGGCGGCAGGACCCCGAAGACGGCGGTGCCGACCGCTCCCGGCCGGTAGAGGATGCCGTACACGAGGAAGGTGAACACGACGAGTTCCAAGACGAGGACGGGCGCCGCGCCCGCGAGCGCGAGCGCGACGTCCCGGACGAAGGCCTCGGCCGCCGCGACGTACGGCGCGATCTCGATCGTCGTCTCGAAGCCGCCGACGCTGATCGGGACGGCGTCGGGTATCCCTTCGAGGATGGCGATCAGCTCCGCCCGGCGCCGGTACAGCGCGTACAGGAGCGGGGCGACGAGGAGCGTGGCGCCGAGGAAGGCGACCGCGGTGGCGACGCCGCAGGCGATCCGGAGTGGAAGTCCCCGGCCGACGAGCCGCTGCCGGAGGGGGTAGAGGACGTACGCGACGGTGACCGCGAACACGACCGTCCGCAGCACCTCCGCCAGCACGGCCGCCGCGAGCGTCGCGAGCGCGACGAGCAGCACGCCCAACAGCCGCTGCCGGTTGAGAACCATGTCGCCCTGTCGCGATCGGCGAGGAAAGTCGTTGCGGTGGTCTCGGCCCGCCCCGGGACGGCGCCGAGCACCCGAGACCACAGCACCTAACCTCGCGCCTCCCCGAGTACGCCCATGCGCATCGACCCGTTCGGCCTCGAACGCTGGTTCGCGGAGCACGAACACGAGGCCGACATCATGCTGGCCGAAAGCGGCATCCGGTCGCTCGACGCGAGTCGGTTCGACCTCGACCCGGGGAAGCTCGGCTACGTCATCCCGACGAACGGCGACCCCGAGTTCCGGGAGTCCGTCGGCGACCGCTACGACCGGTCCGCCGACGAGGTGCTCTTCACCTGCGGCACCCAGGAGGCGAACTTCCTGACGTTCCTCTCGCTTTTGGGCGACGAGGCCGCCGTCGACGGGAGCGGGAGGACGGGCGGCGACGCCGCCGCCGCGCCCGCGGGCGTCGGTTCCGGCACCCACGCCGTCGTCGTCACGCCGACGTATCAGGCGCTCCACGCCGTGCCGGACGCGTTCGGCGACGTGACCCGCGTCGAGCTGGAGCCGCCCGAGTGGGAGCTGGACCCGGACGCGGTCGCCGAGGCCGCGCGCGACGACACCGCCGTGATCGTCGTCAACAACCCGAACAACCCGACCGGGCGGTACCACGACGAGGCCGCGATGCGGGCGGTGTACGACGTGGCCGTCGAGCGCGACGCCTACCTGCTCTGCGACGAGGTGTACCGCCTGCTGGCCGACGACCCGCAGCCGCCGGTCGCGAGCTACGGCGCGCACGGGATCTCGACCACGAGCCTCACGAAGGCGTACGGGCTCGCCGGGCTGCGGTTCGGCTGGATCGCCGGACCGGAGCCGGTCGTCGAGCGCGCGTGGCGGTGGAAGGACTACACCACCATCTCGCCGAGCCTGTTCGGGCAACACGTCGCGAAGCAGGCCTTGGGGCGCCGCGAGGACCGGATCCTCGCCGAGAACCGCGAGCTGGCGAGCGACCACCGCGACCGCGTCGCGGCGTGGGTCGACGAGCACGGCCTCGACTGGCTCGACCCGGTCGGCGTCAACGCGTTCGTGACCGTCCCCGACGGCTTCGACGACGCGGAGGAGTTCTGCCGGACGGTCGTCGAAGAGGCGAGCGTCGTCCTCGCGCCGGGGAACCTGTTCGGCTTCCCGGACCGGTTCCGGATCGGCTTCGGGCTTCCGACGGAGGAGCTGGAGGACGGGCTGGACCGCGTGAGCCGCGTGATCGAGACCCGCGCGGCGGAGGCGGACTCGGCCGCGACGACCGGGGGTGACGCCTGATGGGCCTGCTCGGCGACCTCAAGGACGACGTGGTCGAGTTCGTCCGCGACCCGACCGACGAGCAGAAGATACTGGTGACCGCGGCGGTCGCCATCGCGATCGCGGACCGCTTCTTCTATATCGTCATGGACTTCCCCTTCGTCGTCCGGACGACGGCAGCGGTCGGTGTCGGCTTCATCGTGATGTTCGTCGTCAGCTACCTCTACACCGGGCAGTTCGTCCCGCCGGACGGGAACGTCGACGACGAGGAGGGGGTAGAGGAGTACGTCGACGAGCTGGACCCGTAGACCGCTTTTTTCCGCGAGCGGGGCACCCTACGTCGCCGCGGCCGTCGCCGCCGCCGCGCCGCCGGCCGCGGCCGTCCCGCCGGCGTTCGCGTAGTTCACCGCGTCGCCCCAGTCGACCGGGGGGACGCCGGGGTCGCCGTCGTCGCCGGCCTCGACGTCGCTCCGGAGGTCGCGGTGGTCGTAGTCCGGGTCGCGGAGCCGCTCCGCGAGGCCGGGCGTCACGGCGACGCGTTTCACCGTCCGGCCGACGTCGCCGATCGACCCGTCGTCGAGGCCGAACTCCACGTCGTAGCCGCGCACGTGTGCGTCGTCGAACTCGTCGTGGAGCGCCGCGGCGGCGCGGGCGGCGTGGCGGTAGACGCCGTCCATCCCGGGGTCGGCCGTCGCGAGCGGGATCCGGACCACGGGGACGTACACCGGGTCGCCGTCGTCGTGTTCGGCGACCTCGTGGAGCCCGGTGGAGGACGGCACGTCGGCCTCCTCGCGGACCGGCGCGTCGGTGGGCGCGGGCAGGTCGCCGCCGAGCGCGTCGGCGACGCGGTCGACCTGGTCGTCGGACGAGCGGAGGACGTACACGACGATGCCGGCGAGGAGCGCGACTCCGGCCGAGATCACCGCGCCGGCGAGCACGAGCCCGTCGCCGCTCAGAGGGATCGCGGCCGGGTCGGCGGAGGCGACGCTCGGGGTCGCGGCGTCGCCGATAGCGGCGGTCGAGATCGGTGCGTCCGACGAGAGGGGGGCGGTCGGGGACACGCCCGGCGATCCAACTCGGCTCCTGTTGAGTGTTTCCCCTCCGCGGGGGCGGCCGGATCGTCCGAACCGGCCCCTCGGAACGGCCTCGGCCGCCGGACCGATTCCGGCAGCGCCGCGGTTCCAAACCGTTTATACCCGCCCCGCGGGAAATGGCGTTCATGCCGCGAGAGCAGAAGCAGGTTCGCGAACTCCAGGAGGGCAGCTACGTGATGATGGACGACGCGCCCTGTAAGATCAACCACTACAGCACCGCCAAACCCGGAAAACACGGCAGCGCGAAGGCACGCGTCGAGGGGAAGGGCGTCTTCGACGACAAGAAGCGCTCGCTCTCGCAGCCGGTCGACGCGAAGGTGTGGGTCCCGATCATCGAGCGCAAGCAGGGACAGGTCGTCAACGTCAGCGGTGATGAGGTCCAAGTGATGGACTTAGACACCTACGACACGTTCACGATGCGTATCCCCGAGGGCGAGGACTTCACCTCGGACGACAACATCGAGTACCTCGACTACGAGGGCCAACGGAAGATCATCGGGTAGTCGGCATGTTCCCCGGGGCGACGACCGACCGCGAAGCTGCTTCCCACGTGGTCGTCGGCGCTCCGCTCGACGCCACGACCACTTTTCAGCCGGGCGCCCGGTTCGGACCGGACCGGGTCCGGCGATTCGCGGAGACGTACGACGACTACGACCGCCGCACCGACAGCCGCTTCTCCGCGCTCGGCGTCCACGACGCCGGCGACGTGCGTCCCTGGGACGACGTGCCGGCGTACCTCGACCACCTCGCCGCCGAACTGCGGAGCGTCGTCTACGACGGCGCCGTCCCCCTCCTCCTCGGCGGCGAGCACACGGTCACCTACGCCGGCGTCGACGCGGTGGAACCCGACGCCCTCGTCGTCGTCGACGCGCACCTCGACCTCCGCGAGGCGTACGACGGGAACCCGTGGAACCACGCCTGTGTCACCCGCCGCTGTCTCGACGACCTCGGCGTCGACCGCGCGGTGATCGTCGGCGCCCGGACCGGCTCCGAGGCGGAGTGGGACCGCGCGGCCGAGGCCGACGTGGAGGTCGTCGCGCCCGAGGACGCCCGCAAATGGCTCGACGCCCTCGACGGCGACGCCTTCGCGGACGAGTCGGTCTACTGCTCCGTCGACGTCGACGGGCTCGACCCGGGGTACGCCCCCGGAACCGGGACGATGGAGCCGTTCGGGTTAGAGCCCAGAGAGGTCCGGGACCTCGTGCGGACCGTCGCGCCCCGGGCCGACGGGTTCGACGTCGTCGAGGTGAACGACCGCGACGACGGACAGGCGGCGGCGGTCGCGGGCAAGCTGCTCCGTGAGTTCGTCTTCGCGCACGCGGCGGCCCGCGACGACGAGTCGGGCGAGTGACGGACGGGAGCGTTACGAGACCTCCGAGAGGCGTTTCCGCGCCGCGGTCACCGCCTCCATGGCGTCGATCCACTCGCGGGGGTCGGTACACCAGATGCGGTCGCCTTCGACGCTGACACAGAAGACGGACTCTCCGGAGGGAGCGAGCGTGACGCGGTCGACGTCGGGGCGGTCGCCGAGGTACGCGTCGATGAGCCGTCGGGCGGTCTCCGCCTCCGACCGGAGGCGGTTCCCCTCGGCGTACTCGATGGCTATCTCTGCCATGGTGCCGCGTTGGAACTACACGATTAATAACTACTGTCTTCTGGCAGCGATTGCGGGTTTCACGGTCCGGCCGCCGAATCGCCGCTCGCCGCCGCCTCACCGGTCGTCGAACACGACCTCGCCGTCGACGACCGTCAGGGCGACGTCGATGTCGTCGATGGCGTCGGACGCCTCCCACGGCGAGTCGTCGAGCGCGACAAGGTCGGCCCGCTTCCCGGGTTCGATCGTCCCGAGTCGGTCCTCGTCGAAGCCGGCGTAGGCGGCGCCGCTCGTGTACGCGCGCAGCGCCTCGGTGACCGTGAGCCGCTGGGCCTCGGCCGGGGCGGTGACCGCGTGGTGGACGCCGACGAGCGGGTCCATCGGCATCCCGTCGGAGCCGAACGCGAGCGCGACGCCCGCGTCGAGCATGTCGCGGTAGCGGTTCGTCTCGGCGGTGCGCTCGGGCCCGAGTCGCTCCTCGTAGAGGCCGCCCTCGCCCGCCCACTTCAGGAAGTTCGGCTGGACGCTCGCGACGACGCCGGTCTCCGCGAGCCGCGCTATCGCGTCGTCGTCGGCCAGTTCGACGTGTTCGATCCGGTGGCGCGCCTCGCCCGCGTCGGTCCGCGAGGCGTCCTCGTAGGCGTCCAGCACGGCGTCGACCGCCTCGTCACCGATGGCGTGGGCGGTGAACTGGAGGCCCGCCTCGGTCGCGGCCGCGACCGTCTCGTCCAGTTCCTCGGGGTCGACGACCCACTGCCCGGTCTCGTCGGGGGCGTCCGCGTACGGCGCCGAGAGCCGCGCCGTCCGACCGCCGAAGCTCCCGTCCGTGTACGACTTGATCGCGCCGGTCTCGACGAACTCGCTCCCGGCGTTCGTGGCGAGGCCGACCTCCCGCACCGCGTCGAGGTGGTCGCTCCAGTAGTTGATCCGGACGCGGGCGGTGAGCTCGCCGGCCGCGTCGAGGTCGCGGTAGACCCGCGGGGCGTGCGAGTCCCGGACCATGTCGTGGAAGCCGGTGATCCCGCGCTCGGCGCACTGGTCGAGCGCGGCCTCGACGACGGCGCGCGTCTCCTCGCGGTCCGGCTCGACCGCCCGGTAGATCGGGTCGATGGCGGCCTCGAGGAGGACCCCGGTCGGCTCGCCGTCCTCGGTCGGCACCGTCCCGTCGGGCGCGTCGGCGAGCGCGTCCGCGAAGCGGTCGAGCGCGACGCCGTTGACCGCCGCGACGTGCATGTCCTCGCGGAACGCCGCGACCGGCCGCTCGGTCGAGACGCGGTCGAGGTCCGCGCGGGTCAGGTAGCGCGACTCGTCCCACGTCGACTCGTCGTAGCCGTAGCCCAACACCCACTCGCCGGTCCCGTCGCCGTCGCTCGCCGCGTCGCCCCCGCCGGCCGCCTCGCCGCCGCTCGCCTCCCGTTCCACTTCCGCCGCGCGCTCCGCGAGCAGGTCGACGGCCGCTCCGGGGGAGTCGGCCGCGGAGAGGTCCGCGTGGACGAGGTACCGCCCCACGGTCGTCAGGTGGGTATGCGCGTCGACGAACCCGGGGAGGAGCACGCGCCCGCCGAGGTCGACCACGTCGGTGTCGACGCCCGCGAGCAGTTCCACGTCGTGGGTCCGCCCGGTCCTGACGACCGCACCGTCGCGCACGGCGACGGCCTCCGCGACCTCGTCGCCGCCGTCGTCCGGGTCCGCGAGCGTGTGTACCTCCCCGTTCACGAAGATCCGGTCCGCGGCCTCTGTCATGGGACTTCGGCGGGCGCACAGCGTGTTAACCGTTCGGGAACCGGTCGGACGGCGGCGCCGGCGGCCGCCGACTGAACCGGCCGCCGGGAACGGGCGACCGATTTATTCGCTCGCCCGTCGAACCGTCGCGTATGTACGACAACGTCCTCCTCCCGACCGACGGCAGCGTCGGCGTCGACCGCGCGACCGACCACGCGATAGACGCCGCCGACCGCTACGACGCGACGCTCCACGTCCTCTACGTGGTCGACAGCGACGTGGTGAACGCCTACTCCGGCGACGAGTTCGTCGACGGCGCCGAGGGCGCCGAGGAGACCCTCGAAGAGAGCGGCCGCGAGGCGCTCGACGCGGTCGCGTCCCGCGCGGACGAGGCCGGCGTCGAGACCGTCACCGCCCTGCGGTACGGCGTCCCCCACGAGGAGATCCTCCGGTACGTCGACGAGGCGGACGTGGACCTCACGGTGATGGGGTCGAAGACGCGCTCCGGCGACTACCGACGGATGCTCGGCTCCGTCACCGAGCGCGTCTCCCGCCAGTCCACCGCGCCCGTGAGCATCGTGAAGACGACCGTCGACGCCTGAACGGAGTCGGCGCCTGATCGGAGTCGGCGCCCGGGGCTCGGGGGATCGACTCGGGCCCCGCGGCCGCGTCACAACCGTTCTCGCACGTCCTCGGCGACCGCGGACAGGGCCGCCTCCGCGGTCGGCACGCGGTCGGCGAGGCTACAGAACCCGTGCGCCATCGCCGGGTAGTGACGGTGCTCGACCGCGGTCCCCTCGCGCCCGAACCGCTCCGCGAGCGCGGCGCCGTCGTCGCGCAGAGGGTCGAAGCCGGCGGTGACGACCGTCGCGGGGGGGAGGTCGCCGAGGTGGGCCGCCCGGAGCGGCACCGCGTAGGGGTTCGCGGCGTCGACCGGGCTCCGGAGGTACTGGTCGTAGAACCACCGCATGTCCGCGCGGGTGAGCAGGGGACCGTCGGCGTTCGCCCCGTAGGAGTCCGTCTCGAAGTCGTGGCCGGCGATCGGATAGAGCAGGAACTGGCCGGCGGGGGTCGGCGGCTCGTCGAACTCCCGGGCGCGGAGCGACGCGGCGACCGCGAGCGCGCCGCCCGCGCTGGTCCCCGAGACGCCGGTCCGAGCGGGATCGACCCCGAGGGAGTCGGCCGCCTCCGCGACCCACCCGACCGCCGCGGTCGCCTCGTCGACCGGGACTGGGAAGGGATGTTCCGGGGCGAGGCGGTAGTCGACGGAGACGACGACGGCGTCGGCCCGATCCGCGAGCTCGCGGCAGATCCCGTCGACCGAGTCGAGCGTCCCGAGCGTCCACCCGCCCCCGTGGAAGTGGACGAGGGCGCGGCTCGGCTCGCCGTCGGCCGCGTCGAGCGCGGGCTCCGGCCGGTACACCCGCACCGGCACCTCGCCGTGCGGGCCGTCGAACGCCAGGTCGCGGACCTCGGCCACCGGCGGCTCAGGCGGCCCGGAGAACAGGTCGTCCTCGAGGTCGCGGGCGGCCGCGACGGAGAGGTCGCTCCACGCGGGCAGGCCCAGCGACTCGATCTCGTCGATCGCCGCGGCGAGGTCCGGGTCGAGTTCGTCCGCGCGCATACCGGGGCGAGGCGGTGGGCCTTTGTAAGTCGGTCGGCAACTCCGGGCGATGGACGTCCGGCTGACCTACGAGGACGGCACGATCCGGGTCGACGCGGACGCCGACCTCGCGCCCGACGCGCTCCCGCCGCTCCCGGGGGTCGAGACCGACCCCCGGACCGGGACCGGCCGGGCGCCCGCGCACCGCTACGCCGAACTCCGGCGGGCGCTCCAGGTGGCCGGCGTCTCGGTCGACGACCGCGTGCTCGACGCGAGCGACCGCGCCGCGAGCGAGGCGGGGCTGCCGGACGCGCTCGCGACGGACTACGACCTCCGCGAGTACCAGCGCGAGGCGTTGGACGCCTGGCGCGAGGCGGACGACCGCGGCGTGATCGAACTCCCGACCGGGGCGGGCAAGACCGTGATCGCGGTCCGGGCGATGGTCGACCTGGGCGTCCCGACGCTCGTGGTCGTCCCCACCCTCGACCTCCTCGACCAGTGGCAGCGCGAACTCGAACGGGAGTTCGACGCGCCGATCGGCCGGTTCGGCGGCGGCGAGCAGCGCCGGGAGGCGGTCACGGTGTCGACGTACGACTCGGCGTACCTCAAGGCGGACGGCATCGGCGACGCCTTCGAGTTCGTCGTCTTCGACGAGGTCCACCACCTCGGCGGCGAGGGGTACCGCGACGCCGCGCGCCTCCTCGCCGCGCCCGCGCGGCTCGGCCTCACCGCCACCTTCGAGCGCCCGGACGGCGCCCACGAGGTCGTCGCCGACCTGGTCGGCGACCGCGTCTACGCGCTCGACATCGACGACCTCGCGGGCGACCACCTCGCGCCCTACGACATCCGGCGGATCGAGGTGGAGCTGACGGCGGAAGAGCGCGAGCGATACGACGAGAGGCAGGGCACCTTCGTCGAGTACGTGCGCGACGCCGGCATCACGTTTTCGAGCGGCAGCGACTACCAGGAACTCGTCAAGCGCTCCGGCAACGACCCCGCGGCCCGCGAGGCACTGCTCGCGAAGCAGGACGCCCGCGAGATCATGATGAACGCCGACCGCAAGGTCGAGCGGCTCGCCGAGATCCTCGACCGCCACCGCGACGACCGCGTCATCGTGTTCACGGCCCACACCGACCTCGTCTACCGCCTCTCCGAGCGCTTCCTCCTGCCCGCGATCACCGCCGAGACGGGCGCGAAGGAACGACGCGAGATCTTAGAGCGCTTCCGCGACGGCACCTACAGCCGGGTCGTCGCCGCGAACGTCCTCGACGAGGGGGTCGACGTGCCCGACGCCAACGTGGCGGTCCTGCTCTCCGGCTCGGGCAGCGAGCGCGAGTTCACTCAGCGGCTCGGCCGCGTGCTCCGCCCGAAGGAGGACGGCGGTCGGGCGACGCTGTACGAGCTGGTCAGCGCCGAGACCGCCGAGGAGCGGGTGGCGAGCCGGCGGCGATAAGCCGGAACAGTCGGGAGGCGATGGTTAAATTCCTGTGAGCGGCTGCGACGATCGGATATAAACCTCTCTCAGTCTCACAGTGGGATTTATTCGTTCCGGCCGAATTGGGTATCACATGTCGGGTACTGAGTGGCGGCCATCCGACGAAGAAGACGGCCCGGAGGAAAACCTCGGCTTCGGCGACGCGCTGGCGACACTCGCGGTCGAAGACGCTCCGGAGATCGATTCCGTCGAAGCCGTTCGTGAGTCCCGCGAAAACGTATGAAGCTCTTCGTGGATTCGAATATATTCATCGCGATCGTCACCGACGACACCGACCGCTCCGATGTCGCACGCGAACTTCTCAACAGCGAACACGAGTTTTACTCGTCGATCTACAACGTGATGGAGGTACGGAACGTTCTCGCGACGAAGTACCATCTGAAGCGCGATAGGATCGAAGCGGTTGAGCGGACGATACGGACGTATGCCGACCCCGTTTCTCACGGCTCTGTGTTGATTCAGCGGGCAGACGAGATCCAAGAAGAGACGTACACGACGGCGATGGACGCCATCATGCTCGCCGGGGCGGACCATATCGGCGGGACGCTCGTCACGTTCGACGCGGAGCTTCACCGTCACGGCGCGAAGCCGCCCGAAGAGATTCCGAGGTAATCCGTCCCGCAGTTGACGTGGGATTTCAACCGACCCGGTGCGAGATTATAGTGCCGAACGGATCTACAACGGGGATCCACACCGATCCGCCGTCGGTTCCGCTGGCCGCGACCGGTTCGCCATACTTAATCGTCGCCGTCGACGTCGAGCGAGCGCTTCTCGCCGAGCTCCTGTTCGAGGCTGCCGCGCTCCCAACTGCGGACCGCGTCGCCCTCGACTTCGGCGCGGAGCTTCTCCTCTAAGAGGTTCACGGCGACGCTGTTGGCGCCCTCCGGGATGATCACGTCCGCGTGCTTCTTCGAGGGCTCGATGAACTGCTCGTGCATCGGCTTCACCGTCGAGAGGTACTGGTCGATGACGCCCTCCAGGTCGCGGCCGCGCTCGATCACGTCCCGCCGGATGCGGCGCAGGATGCGCACGTCGGCGTCGGTCTCGACGAACAGCCGGAGGTCCATCATGTCGTTTATCTCTTCGTCGTACAGCGCGAGGATGCCTTCCAAGACGATCACGTCCGTCGGCTCGACGGTGACGCGCTCGTCTTTCCGGTTGTGGACCTCGAAGTCGTACTGGGGCATCTCGACGGACTGGCCCTCCAGCAGGGCTTCGAGGTGGTCTCGCAGCAGCTCCCACTCGAACGCCGAGGGGTGGTCGTAGTTGACCTCCTGGCGCTCCTCGAACTCGAGGTGCGAGAGGTCCTCGTAGTAGTTGTCCAGCGGGATCCGGGTGACGCTGTCGCCGAGGTCGCGGGTGACGAGTCGGGAGACCGTCGTCTTCCCGGCGCCCGTCCCGCCCGCGATCCCGATCACGAACGAGGGAATGGCCATATTGCAGTTCGAACGCCGGAGGGTTTGAACGCTCCCTTTCCTCGCCGCGTGCGATCCCCGTCACCGCTGCGCACGCACCGGAGGCCGCCGCGCGTCGCACGTCCGGCGACCGGCGTGGGAACCGATCGCAATGGTACGACCGGCGCGGATAAAACGCTACCGGGGGCACCTTTTAGCCGGTCGGAGCGGATCCGGGTCGTATGCGAACAGACACCACGGTCCGTGACGTGATGCATCGCGAGTTCCTCGGCGTCAGCGAGTCGGACTCGCTCCCGGAGGCGGCCGCGCTGCTGGTCGACGAGGAGACGAACTGCCTGGTCGTCGTGCGCGGCGGCGAGCCGGTCGGACGCCTGGAGTCCCGCGACGCGCTCGACGCGCTGCTGGAGGCGACGACCGGCGGGTCGGACGGCGGTCCGGCCCCCGCCGACCTCACCGTCGGTGACGTGATGGGCCCGCCGCTGCCGGCGGTGGCGCCCGACGACTCGCTGGCGGCCGTCGAGGAGCGCCTCGTCGCGGAGGGGGCGGACCGCGTCGTCGCCGTCGCGGACGGAGAGGCCGTCGGCGTCGTCACGGACGGCGACGCGCTCGCCGCGGGCGCGCCGCGGACGGGCACCGGCGCCGAGGCCTTCGGCGAGGAGCCCGCGGCGAGCGACCCCGGGCCCGACGGAGCGGTGCTGTCGACCGCGGCCGCCGCGGACACCGACGCGGAGCGGCGCGCCGAGGCGACGATGGACCCCGATGCGGCGGAGCGCGCGGCAGTTGCGACGCGGGACGAGACCGCCGACACCGACGGCGGCGCCGACGCGACCGGCAGCGCGAACGGGGGATCGACCCAGGGCGTCTGCGAGAACTGCGGCGCGCTCGTCCCCGACCTCGTCACCGCGAACGGGCAGGCCGTCTGCCCGAACTGCCGCGAGATCTGAGCCCGCGCCGAGGCGAGCGAGCCGCCGGCCGGCAGCCTCAACACGCCGCGAGCCGAAGGCGTGCGCATGGGCGAGTCGGACGCGATGGTCGAGCCGGCGACCGCCGACGACGTCGACGCCGTCACCGACATGTGGGTCTCGCTCGCGGCCGGTCAGCGGGAGCACGGCGCCACGCTCCGCGCCGAGGCGAACCGCGCGACCGTCCGCGAGTGGGTCGCGCAGTCGGTCGTCACGGGCGAGCTGTTCGTCGCTCGCGCTCCGTCCCCCGAAGCGGAGACGGAGGGAGGCGGAGACGGTGACTCCGACCCGGTCGGTTTCGTCGGCTTCTCGCTCGAACGCGGCGACTACGAGCGCGACGCCGTCCGCGGGACCGTCAGCAACCTCTACGTGGTCCCGGAGCGGCGCGGGGAGGGGATCGGCGCGGCGCTGCTCGACGCGGCGGAAAGCGAGCTCGCCGAGGCGGGCGCCGAACACGTGGCGCTGGAGGCGCTCGCCGACAACGACCGCGCCCGGGAGTTCTACGCGGCGCGCGGCTACGGCCTCCACCGGGTCGAACTGACGAAGTCGCTGGGCGACGCCGAGGCCGAATCGACGGACTTCGAGGCCGAGTCGCATGACGGTGAGGGCGCGGACCCGACCGACGAAAGCGGCTGACGCCGGCCGGGTTCGCGGAAAGCGACACGCACTCATAGGAGGACCGAGTACGGCCGCACGCGCCAGGGGAGCATGGGTGGTTCATGCACTCGACTTGTAATCGAGACTTCCGGGGTTCAAATCCCTGCCCTGGCTTCGACCCCGTCGCGACCCTCCGCGGGCATTTCTTAAGTAGCCCCGACGCCCACGTCGGGTATGGACTCGTCGGACCGCGCGCTGCTCGGCGTGGCCGGGATCGTCGGCGCGCTCGTGGTCGCGGTCGCGTTCGCGGGCGGCGTCCTCTTCGGCTTCGGGGAGTCGGCCGCGCGCCCGATCCGGCTCCTCGCGGTCGAGCCCCTCACGTGGATCGTGATCGCCGCGCTGGTCGTCGCGGTCGTCGGAAATGCGTACATCGACTGACTGCGGCCGGGTGCGCGGATCGCGGCTGAACCCCGCCGACTCACCGCACGACCGTGACCGGCACCGGCGACCGCTGGAACACCGTTTTCGCGACGTTGCCGACGAACAGGCGGTCGGCCAGCGACCCGCTGTGGGTGCCCAGCACGACCACGTCGAACTCCTCGGCGCGGTCGATTATCTGCCGCGCGGGGCGGCCCGCCTCCACGGCCGTCTCGACGGTCGCGTCGTACTCGGCCGCGATCTCCCGCGCCCGTTCGAACACCGGCGCGGCGGCCTCGCGGACCCCGTCCTCGCCGTCGTCCGACAGCGCGATCCCCGCGGCCTGTCCCATCATCGGCGACGCGCCGCCGACCACGGTCAGCACGGTTATCTCGGCGTCGGGGTGGCCGTCGAGCGCGTACCGGAGCGCGCGCTCGGAGAGGTCTGAGCCGTCCATCGCCACGAGTACGCGCTCGATCATGCCGGCAGTACGCGCCGTCTCCTGATAAACGCAGGTGGTGACGCGGGTCGGGCGGGCCGACCGGTCGCACCCTCACCCGTCGACGTCCTCGATGACCCGGACGAGGGCGTCGAGCGCCTGCTCGGCGGCGCCCCGCTTCACCGCGTCGCGGTCGCCGTCGAGGACGGCCCGCTCGGTCCGGACGAACGACTCCCCGGTGCCCCAGGGCGCGGCGTGCGCGACGCCGAAGTGGACGAGTCCCACCGGCTTCTCGTCGGTCCCGCCCGTCGGTCCGGCGATGCCGGTCGTCGCGACCGCCCAGTCCGCGTCCGCCCGGTCGCGGGCGCCCGCCGCCATCTCGCGGACGACCGGCTCGCTCACGGCGCCGTGCGCGTCGAGCGACTCGCGGGAGACGCCGAGCAGCTCGCGCTTGGCGTCGTAGGTGTACGTCACGAAGCCGCGGTCGAAGTAGGCGCTCGCGCCCGGGGCGTCCGTCACTCGCGAGCCGACGAGGCCGCCCGTGAGCGACTCCGCGGTCGCGAGCGTCTCGTCGCGGTCGGCGAGGAGCGCGTTCAGGCGCTCGGCGGGGTCTGTCGCGTCGTCCATACGGGCCACTCCGGGCGAGGCGCCCCTGAGGTTTACGCCCCGGCGCGTCGAACGGCGACCGTGACCGACACCGACTGGGACGAGCGCTTCGCGTCGGGGGAGTACCCTCGCGCGCCGGAGCCGTCCCCCGTGCTACGCGCCTACGAGCCGTCGCTGCCCGACGGTCGCGCGCTCGACGTCGCCGCCGGCACCGGCCGCAACGCGGTGTTCCTCGCGGACCGCGGCTACGACGTCGACGCGCTGGACGCCTCGGCGGAGGGGCTCCGGATCGTCCGCGAGCGCGCCGCCGAACGCGGCGTCGCCGACCGGATCGAGACGATAGCGGCGGACGCGACGACGCACGAACTCCCGGAGGAAGCGTACGACCTCGTCACGATGAGCTACTTCCACACCCTCGACCGCTTCGCCGACCTCGTCGCGTCGCTCTCGCCCGGCGGGTACCTCTTCGTCGAGGGCCACCTCCGCTCGGCGGAGCCGTCGCCGTCGGGGCCGAGCGACGACCGCTACCGCTTCGCGGCGAACGAGCTGCTCCGCGCCGGGCTCGGACTGAGCGTGCGCTACTACGACGAAACGACGACGGAGCGCCCCGGCGACCGCCGCCCCGGCGACCGCCGCCGCGCGACGGCGCGGCTGCTGGCGCGGAAGTCGACCGGCGGCCGGCAGTCGTATCCGCCGCGACCCGACGCGCCCGCCCGATGGCCGGGAGACGAACACGACTCAGCCGGCGCAGACGACGCCGCGGGGAACTCCGCGGCCGCGGGCGATCCGGACGCGTGAGCGACGATGACTCCGCGTCGGCCGCGGCCGTCCTCCGGTCGCTCGTGGCACGCGCCGTCGACGCCGACCCCGAGCGCCTCGACGAGCGGGTCGACCTCCTCGAACGCGGGCGCGCATCGGCGGACGACGAGGCGCCCGAGAGCGGATCGCCGGGCGACGGCGCGGTCAGCGGCGACCCCGAGATCCCCGCCGGGCGACTGGCCGACCTCGTCGGCGAGTCCGAAAGCGTCGTCGCCGTCGTCCCGCGGTTCGAGGCCGACCTCGCCCGTCGGCTGAACGCGGCGCTGGCGGCGGGAGGCGACGGAGCCGACGGGGCGACCGACACCGAACCCGACGCGGTCGCGCCGCGAGAGGCCCGCGTCGTGTTCACCGGCGCCGCGGCCGACCGCCTCGCCGGAGCGACGGGGCCGATGGTCCGGCGCGCGCTCGCCGACCGCGGCGTCGACGCGTACCGCCACGACGGCGACTCGCCGGTGGCGGTGGCGCTCGGCGACGACCGCGCCGTCGTCGGACTGGTCGACGACGCGGGGGTCGCCGCCCTGCTGTGGACGGACGACCCCGCGGTCCGCGAGTGGGCGGCCGCGACCTGCCGTCGCTACCTCGACGCGGCCGAACGGGTGACCGGCGACTGATCGGCCGGGACACACCGGACGGGCCGGTCCCCCGGTCCGCTTTTCAGGACCGGCGTCGAAGGGGCGGTATGAAAGCGCTACTGCTGTTGGTGGCCGGAATCGGCGGACTGCTCGAAGCCGTCGCCCCGCGGCGCGCCGTCGCGCTCTGGACGCGCGCGCTCTACCGGAACGCCGGCGAGGCGGAGCCGCGCGAGTGGGTGTACGCGGCCGCGAAGGTCGAGGGAACGCTGGTGGCGGCCGGCGCGCTCGTGGGGCTGTTCCGCCTCGCGACCGCGGAGGACGACGGTGCGGACGGTGGCGACGCGGGCGACGACGCGAACGGCGGCGACGCGGACGAGGCGTGAGCCGGTAGCCCGCCGGCGGCGCGCGCCGGTCGACCCGAACGTATATTTGACCGGTCGCGGTATGAGTTGTCATGTCGAGGCCCTCCTCGGACGCCCGGTCGGCGGACGCGTCGAGCCTCCGCGTGCTCCACGTCGACGACGACCCGGCCTACCTCGACCTGACCGCGACCTACCTCGAACGGATCGACGAGGCGTTCGCGGTGACCTCCGAGACCGACGTGGACGACGCCTTGGAGACGCTCGACGACGAGGCGATCGACTGCGTCGTCTCCGACTACGACATGCCGCAGGCCGACGGCCTGGAACTCCTCCAGCGGGTCCGCGACCGCGGGATCGAGATCCCCTTCGTGCTGTTCACCGGGAAGGGGAGCGAGGAGATAGCGAGCGAGGCCATCTCGGCCGGCGCGACGGACTACATCCAGAAGCGCGGCGGGAACGACCAGTACGAGGTGCTGGCCAACCGGGTCCGCAACGCGGTCGACCAGCACCGGTCTCGGGTCGCGCTCGCCGAGAGCGAAGAGCGGCTCTCGCGGTTCATCGACCAGTCGCCGCTGGGGACGATCGAGTACGACGCCGACTTCCGGATCGTTCGGGCGAACCCCGCCGCGGAGGAGATCCTCGGCTACGACGAGTCGGAGCTCCTCGGCGGGACGTGGCTCCCGTTCGTGCCCGCGTCCGAGCGCCGACACGTCGCCGCGCTCGAACGCGACCTCCTCTCGGACAAGGGCGGGTACCAGAGCGTCAACGAGAACGTCCGCGGCGACGGCGAGCGGATCCGCTGCGCGTGGCACAACCAAGTGGTGACCGACGCCGACGGGGCGGTGATCGGCGTGTTCTCGCAGTTCGAGGACGTGACCGAAGAGACGGCGCGCAAACGCGAGATCGAACGGACGAACGCCGTGCTGTCGACCGCCCTCGACGCGCTCCCCGTGGGGATGCTCGTCGAGGACGCCGACAGGCGGGTGATTCGCGTGAACCAGCGGCTCTTCGACCTGTTCGGCCTCGACGGCGACCCGGAGGACGCCACCGGGCTCGACTGCCGGGAACTCGCCGCCGACCTGAGCGGGGAGTTCGCCGACCCGGGGGAGTTCGTCGCGCGGATCGAGCGCGTCGTCGACGCCGGGGCCCCGGTGAACGACGAGCGGCTGGCGCTCGCCGACGGGACGGCGCTGATCCGGACGTACCGACCGATCGACCTGCCGGGCGGCGACGGGCACCTCTGGGCCTACCGGCGGGCGAAACGCCCGGAGTGAGGCGGCGGGCTGCGTCGTCGGACGCTGGGGCCGGGACCGGGCTCAGTCGTTCGCGGAGTCGGCCTCGGCGCTCTCGAACGGCCGCTCCTCCTCGGGTCGGTCGCCGGTCAGCAGCACGTGGCAGTCGCGACACCGCGCCTCGTAGGACTCCTCGGCGCCGACGAGGATCGTCGGGTCGTCGACGTGGGCGGGCTCGCCCTCGATGAGCCGCTGGTTCCGGGAGGCGGGCTCGCCGCAGACCGAGCAGATCGCTTGGAGCTTGTCGACGTACTCGGCGGTCGCCATGAGCTGCGGGAGCGGGTCGAACGGCTCGCCGCGGAACGTCTGGTCGGTGCCGGAGACGATCACGCGGCTGCCGCGGTCCGCGAGCGCGTTACAGACCTCGACGAGCGCGTCCGAGAAGAAGTTCGCCTCGTCGATCGCGACGACCTCGGCCGGGTCGTCGTCGAGGATGTCGAGGGGACCGTCGCCCTCGTTGTCGACGACGGTCGCCTCCCACTGGCGGCCCGTGTGGCTGCCGATCGTCGCCTCGCCGTAGCGGTCGTCGACCGCGGGCGTGTAGACGGCGACCGACTGCCCGGCGATCTCGGAGCGCCGGAGCCGGCGGAGCAGCTCCTCGGTCTTGCCCGAGAACATCGACCCGGAGATGACCTCGATCCAGCCGGATCGAGTGATGGCGTGCATACCGGATCGGGCCGGAGCCAGCGACAAAACCGTTTCTCTCCGGGCGCGCGGCGCTCGGCGGGACCGGCGCGGGCCCGGCGTCGACGCGGCGTCAGACCGCGGTCGCGACGCCGACGGCGACGGCGGCGACGAGGACGTACGCCGCCGCGGAAGCGGCCCAGTCGCGCCGGATCGGGCCGAGCCGCTGGCGCGGGAGCCCCGAGGCGCGGGGGAGCGGGACGAGCGCGAAGAAGCCGACCATCAGCGCGAACTGTACGACGGCCGCGACCGCCAGCGCGACCGCGACGCCGGCGCCGAGCACGGACTGTACCGCCGAGACGAGGCCGACGAACAGCAGCCCCGAACCGGCCCCGGCGACGTAGTGGACCCACGTCGCCAAGCGCTCGGGGGCGTCGTCGACGGGCGTGTCGGTGAGGACGCTTGCGGCGACCTTCGGCGCCGTCGTCCCCTCGGGGAGCCGCGCCATCACCGGGTCCATCGCGAGCGTCGCGGCGAGTCCGACTACCGGCCCGAGCGCGAGGCCGGCGAGCAGTGAGAGGGTCGTCATAGGAGAGGTCACGGGCGGGAGCGGTTTCACTCCGTCGGCGGGGGAAGGCTGCGGCGGAAAGCGGCGGGGGAAGGCGGCCGAGGAAAGCGGCGAGGGAGGGCGGCGGAAAAAAGCGTCGCGCGGACGTCGCCCGGGCGGGCGACTCAGTCCCCGCGCGGGACGACCGTCTCGCCGCCGATCACGACCCGCGAGACGTCGGCCTGTCCGGCGCGCCTGACGACCGCGCGGACGAGGTCGCGCGCGCCGGCGAGGTTGTCGGAGTCGCCGTCGAGCACGAGCAGGTCGGCGTCGGCGCCGGGCTCGACTACGCCGCGGTTCAGCCCGGCTATCTCGGCGCCGTTGACCGTCGCCATCCGCAGCACCTCGCGGGCGGGGAGGTCGGCGAGCTTCGCCGCGAACTCCATCTCGCGGAACATCGACGGCGAGTCGGTCATCACGTTGTCGGTGCCGAGCGCGACGGTCGTCCGCTCCGCCAGCTCGCGGATCGGCGGCACGCCGACGTTCGTCACGAGGTTCGAGCGCGGGCAGACGACGACCGGGGTCCCGCGGTCGGCGAGGCGTTCGAGGTGGATCGGTTCGGCGTGGACCATGTGGACGAGGAAGTCGGGGTCGAGGTCCATCGCGGGGTTGACGTCGTCGGCGTCGCGCTCGCCGGCGTGGATCCCGAAGGGCTTGCCGGCGTCGCGCGCCGCCGCCCGGACCGCGTCGAAGTCGGCGTCACGGGCGCCCGAAGCGCCGTACCCGTCGGCGACGGAGAGCACGTCGGGGTCGTCGCGGCCGAAGACGACCGGGTCGATCGCGCGCTCGCCGAACGGGACCCCCTCGCCCGCGACCGCGTCGCGGAGCGCGCGCACGCCCTCGACGCCGCCCTCGCGGAACTCCAGGAAAGTCCCGGTTCCCGTCGCCTCCATGTACCGCAGCGTGCGCGCCATCGCGGCGACCTTCTGCTCGCGGTCGGCCGCACGGAGGAGCCGGTGTTTCAGCCCGTCCGGCGGCGCGACCAGCTCGTCGAGCGAGAGGCCCTCGCCCGCCTCCTTGGCGATCGAGTCGCCGACGTGGGTGTGGGCGTTCACGAACGCCGGGAGGATCACCCGGTCGCTCTCGACCGACGCCTCCTCGACCCGGACGATCTCGCCGTCCGCGACGACGACCCGACCCTCGACCGGCTCGAAGTCGCGACCGACCAGGACCGTCCCCTCCAGGTACATACCGGTGGCTCGCCAGCCCGAAGTTAAAACGTCACGGGTGCGGGTTCAGGGGCGGTCACCGCGCGTCGAGCCGCGCCCAGAACCCGAGCGTGTCGGGGAGGAGCGCCCGCGGCTCGGCGGCCGCCGCGGCGTCGCCCTCGCTCGTCGTCTCGCCGCCCTCGGGCTCCGGTTCGACCAGTCGCTCGACGACGAACCCCGCGTCCGTGAGGGCGCGGTGGAGGTCGGAGACGGTGCGGTCGAACGCGACCAGGTCCGCGTCGTACGACTCGTCGATCTCGATCTCGCGGCGCGGCGGCGCGTGGTAGCCGCGGCGCGGCGCGCCGTCGTCCGGGTCGATCAGCTCTCGGAACGGGTGCATCACGGCCAGGTAGAACGTCCCTCCCGGCCGGAGGACGCGGCGCGCCTCGCGCACCGCGGCCTCTACGTCCGCCACCAGCTGGAACGCCGCCTCCGAGAAGGCCAGGTCGAACGCGTCGCTCGCGAGCGGCGCGCGGGTCACGTCGCCCTGAACGAAGCGCGCGTCGGCGCCGTAGTGGTCCCGGAGGCGGCGCGCGTGGCGGAGCTGGTCCTCCGAGATGTCGACGCCGACGACCCGTTCGGCGCCCGCGAGCGCCGTGCCGACGCTCCCCTGCCCGCCGCCGCAGCCCAGCTCGACGACCGCCTCGCCCTCGGCCGACGGCGGGAACTCGGGACCGGTCGCCGCGTGCCCGTCCGGGTCGAACGGCGTCGGGACCGGCGGCGGATAGGTGTCGGTCTCGGCGTTCCACAGCGCCTGAAACGCGTCGCTCCACTCGTTCCAGAGCCGGCGGTTCTCGCGGTGCGCGTCGGTCACGGCGGCTCGTCGCCCGGCGGGCGGATAAACCTCACTCGAACTCGTCGAGCGTCGTCGGCATCGCGCCGCGCACCTCGGTCACGAGCCCGTCGGGGTCGAGGCCGAGCACGTCCGCGGCCGCGCGGCCGACGCGGTCGGTCGCCGGCTCGGGGGCGTACACGCCGAGGCGCCACTGGTTGCGCTGCGCGGTCCGGAGCGCGGAGACGAGCGGCGACTGGCGTTCGAGGCGTCGGATCTCCCCGTTGACGGTGACGCGCGCGGTGGACTCGCGCATCGTCGGCTCCGGGGGCACGTCGAGGATCACGTGGTCGCGGGCGACGCCCGCCTCGGCGGCGATCTCTCGTTCGAGGGCGGTCTCCGCGGCGTGGTCCGCCTCGTGGACGCGGTCGGGGACGTCGTCGTACTCGGCCCACACCGCCAGCTTGTAGAGGTCGCGCTCGTCGTAGCGGCGGGAGAGCTCGGCGGTCGCGCGGCAGTCGCGGATCGCGGCGAGGAAGTCGTGGTCGTCCATCCGGCGCAGCTCGGCGGCCGTCGTCGCGGTCGCGTCGAGCAGTTCGCTCGCTGCGCGGCGCAGCATCGCCTTCGAGATGCGCGCGACGTGGTGGGTGTAGACGACCGGGTTCATCAGCGCGCGGGCCAAAAGCAGGCTCTCGGCGGTCTGGACGTTCCCCTCGTCCAAGACGAGCTCCGGCCCCTCGCGGTCGGCCTCCCCGTCGTCGGCGATCTCGTCGCGCCCGACGAACGTCAGCTCGCGGACGAACCGCTCGGTGTCGATGGTGCCGTACGGGACGCCGGTGTGGTAGGCGTCGCGCACGAGGTAGTCCATGCGGTCCACGTCGAGCTCCCCGGAGACGAGCCCGGCGTACGGCCCCTCGCCGGCGACGATCCCGGCGATCCGGTCCGGGTCGAGGTCGTGGTCGCGCAGCACGTCGCCGACCGCGCCCGTCGCGAGCAGCTCGTCGACGTCGTCGTGGTACTTCCCGGTCCGGCGGTGCGTGAGCGACTCGAGGTTGTGGCTGAACGGCCCGTGCCCCACGTCGTGGAGCATCGCCGCCGCCTCGATACGGTCGGCGCGGGTCCCCTCGATCCCGAGGTGGTCGAGCGCGCGGCTCGCGAGGTGGTAGACGCCGAGGCTGTGCTCGAACCGCGTGTGGTTCGCGGAGGGGTAGACGAGCTGGACCGTCCCGAGCTGTTTGACGTGTCGGAGCCGCTGGACTGCGGGCGTGTCGACGAGGTCCGCGGCGACACCGTCGATCTCGATGTGGTCGTGGACGGTGTCCTTGACCGTGATCATGCGTTCGCCTTCGGCGGCTTCCGATAAAAGGCTGTGAGTCTCCGCGACGCGGTCTCGCCCTCGCCGCGACCCGCTTTCGGTGGCCGCGAATCCGTGGCGCGATTTATTACCCGACCGCACGAACCGTCGCGTATGTACGACGTGTTAGTCGCGGTCGGACTCGACGACGAGCAGCGGACGCGCGCACAGGCCGAAGCCATCGTCGGGCTGCCGGGCGCCCCCGACGAGGTGACCGCACACCTCTGTCACGTCTTCCAGGACAACCCGGAGGGCGCCTCGGTCCACCAGCTCGGGACCGTGCGACGCGCCCGAGAGATCCTCGAAGACGCCGGCGTCAACTGCGTCCACTACGAGGCCAGCGGCGACCCGAGCGAGGAGCTCCTCGCGGCCGCGGACGACGTCGACGCCGACCTCATCTGCGTGTCGGGCCGGAAGCGGAGCCCGGCCGGGAAGGCCGTGTTCGGCAGCACGACGCAGGCGCTGGTGTTGAACGCGGACCGGCCGGTGTTGGCGGTCCCCGGGTCGGGCGGGGAGTGAGGCCGCGGCGGGCGCCGTCGGTCGGGCGCCCCGGCCGCCCCGCGCCCGGCGGTCAGGCGGAGGGCCGCCCGGCGGCCCGGAGTCCGAGCACGTCCCGCGCCGCGTCGGCGACCGGCTCGACGCGCTCGGCCGGGCAGTAGACGCCGAGCGTCCAGCGGCGGCGCTCGGCGGCGCGGAGCCCGGCGACGAGCTCGGAGGCGTCCTCCAGCCGCTGCGGGACGCCGTCGACGACGACGGCGGAGCCGGACTCCTTGAGGGCCGGCCGCGAGGGGATGTCGACGATCACCGCGTCGCGGTCGATCCCGACGGCGTCGGCGATCTCGCGCTCGGCCGCCCGCTCCTCGGCGCGGCCGGCGTCGACCGTCCCCGCTGGGACCTCGTCGATCCCGGACCAGACCGCGCGCTTGTAGAGGTCGCGGCGCTCGATGCGCTCGCCGAGCGCCGGCACCCGGTCACGGAGCTCGACGAGGAGGTCGTGGTCGGCCATCTCGCGGAACGCCTCCACCTCGGTCCCCGTGCGGTCGAGGTAGCGCTCGCAGGCGCGCTCCAGCATCGCGCCGGCGACCCGGGAGACGTGGTGGCGGTAGACGACGGCGTTCATCAGCGACCGCGCGACGAGCAGGCTCTCGGCGGTGGCGACGTTCCCCTCGGCCAAGACGAGGTCGGCGGACTCGCCGGGGCCGTCGCCGCCGATCAGCCGGAGTTCGGTGACGAGCCGGCCCGTGTCGACGGTGCCGTACGGGACGCCGGTGTGGTGGGCGTCGCGCACGAGGTAGTCCATCCGGTCCACGTCGAGCTCTCCGGAGACGAGGGGTCCGAGCGCGCCCTCGCCGTCGATCAGCGCGGCGACGCGCTCGGGGTCGAGCCCGTTCCGTTCGAGGACCTGACACACCTCGCGGTCACCGTCGGTGAGGAGCCACGCGACGTCGTCGTGGTCGCGGCCGGTCGCGCGCCGGATGATCCCCTCGGTCTGGTGGCCGTACGGCCCGTGCCCCACGTCGTGGAGCAGCGCCGCCGCGCGGACGTGCGCCGCGGTGTCGGCGTCGAGGTCGAAGCCCTCGACCGCGCGGCGCGCGAGGTGGTAGACGCCGAGGCTGTGCTCGAACCGCGTGTGGTTCGCGGAGGGGTAGACGAGCCGGACCGTGGACAGCTGTTTGATGTGTCGCAGCCGCTGGAACGCCGGCGTGTCCACGAGGTCGGTCGCGAGGTCGCCGAGCCTGACGTGGCCGTGGACGCTGTCCTTGATGGCCTTCATGCCCGTCCCCTCGTGTCCCGCGCGGTCCGCGGGGTCGACCCGGCGACGGGGGAGACGGCGCGGGTCACTCGTCGACGACGTCGATCCCGAACCGCTCTTCGAGCGCCCGCACGACCGACCCGCCCACGTTGGCGGTCGCGGCGCGCCCGTCCTCGACCGCGAGCAGGTCGTCCTCGTCGACCTCCAGCTCGGCGGCGACCTCCTCGACGGTCAGCCCGGCGTCCTGCCGCGCCTCGGTGACCACGTCGCCGTAGCCGGAGACAAGGTACGGGAGGCGGTCGGCCTCGTAGCTCGTCCCCTCCTCCTCCCAGCGCTTCGAGTCGCCGGCGGCGGAGTCGTACATCTTCGCCTGCTTGCGGGCGAGCTCCTTCTTCCGGCTCTCGGTCGCGCCCGAGCCGGATCCGCCGCCGGCGCCCCCGGGGCTACCGCCGGCGCTCCCGCCGCGGGACCCGCCGCTGGGCGCGTTCCCGGCGTCGTCGTGGGGGCGGCAGTTCGAACACACGAGCAGCTTCGCGCCGGCGACCGTCGCCTTCCGGAGGTCCGCGGTCTCGCGGCCGCAGAGCTCGCACGCGTCGCCGTCGTCGCCGCCGCCGCCGCCGCCCGTCGAATACTTCGGCATATCCCGTGTAGTGGTCCGGACCGTTAAAAAGTCGTGGAGGGCGAGGGCCGCCGCCGGACCGTCGGACCGGCGATCGGTGTCAGCGAGTCCGGCGCCGTTCGAGGCTCACGGTCCGAGGTACCCCCACGCCTGGAGGCGGTCGCCGTCGCCGTCGATCCA
This sequence comes from Halorubrum sp. Atlit-8R, assembly GCF_003666025.1. Taxonomy (NCBI): domain Archaea; kingdom Methanobacteriati; phylum Methanobacteriota; class Halobacteria; order Halobacteriales; family Haloferacaceae; genus Halorubrum; species Halorubrum sp. Atlit-8R. The sequence goes on along the minus strand of NZ_QPLV01000005.1, from coordinate 184,317 downwards.
GCGCTCGCCGATGTCGTCGCGGTAGTACAGGTTCGGCATCACGATGTCCTCGATCCGGCCGTACGCCTGCTCGCGCGCCGCCCCCATCGTCTCGCCTTTCCCGGTGACGACGATGGGCATCCCGCTCTCGCCGGCGACGCGCCACTGGCCGTCGACCCGCTTCGTGTCCTCTAAGTGGATCCCCTCGCGGTCGTCGGTCTGGAAGACGACGGCCGCGTTCCGCGAGTTCTCGTCGTACGTCTTCTCGTCGTCGAACGGGAACGGCGGGAGGACGACTCGCACGGCGATCTGGTACCCGTTGTGAACCGCTACCTCCGGCTCGTCGCCGTGCGCGAGATCGTAGAAGAACTCCCCGGTGGACGACTCGATCGATTCCTCCTGAAGCGCGATGGTCGGGTACCCGAACCGCGGCGTGAACTCCAGCGGGTAGATGCCGGTCTCGTTGACGATGCAGTTGATGTCGATGCTCCCGACGTACCCCTCGTCGGCGAGCCACCCCTCCATCTTCCCGATGGTCTCCTCGAAGAGTCGGTTCTGTCCCGCCCAGAACATGGAGGTACCCATCTCCCCGGTCGAGGGGCCGATGTTGCCGGGGAACAGCTTCTTGTGCTCGAAGTTGAAGTTGACCCGGTCGATGAACTCGCTCCCGTCGAAGAACCCGCAGATCGCGACTTCGACGCCCTCGACCTTCCGCTGGAGCTGGAACCCCTTCATCCGGTGCCCCCACGCCTTCTTGTACGCCGTCAACACGTCCACGACGTCGCTCCCGTCGTCCTCGCTCCCGACGTACAGCAGGCGCTTGACGTTCTGGACCTCGCCGAGCGGTTTGATCACGTACGGGGCGGGATGCTCCCGGACGTGCCGTATCCCCGCGTCGAAGCTGTCGAAGACGTGGTGCTCGACGGTGTTCACGCCGTTCTCTTCGAGGACCTCCATCGCGTAGCCGCGGTCCTCTTCGAGGCGGTCGGTGTTCGGCGTCCCGCCGACGACGGCCTTCCCGCGCTCGCGGAGGTCCGCGGCCAGTTCGCCCGTGCCGACGTCGGAACCGACCCAGATGTCGTCGAAGACGACGACGTCCGCCCACTCCACGTCCGCGCGCCAGTCGTCCGTCTTCGGGACGAACCCGTCGCCGATCTCGCGGTCGCTCTCGGCTTCGACGTAGTACTTCACGCCGTGGCCCTCGCGGTGGACCTGCCAAGCCAGGTCGGTTATCAGCGCCGCGTCGGCCGAGACGAAGAGGAAGTTGGCGGTATCCATGCGGGGCGGTCATCCCCGACCGACTTGAGTGTGTGCCCGCGCGCTTCGGGGGTCCCGAGACAGCGGCGAATCGGCGAAAAACGCCCGCTTCGGCGGGGGTGGTTGAAACGTTAACGCCCGGATTGATGAAGGACCCCGTGGTCGTTCCTGCTATGCCAAGCGTGACACGGGACGGCGTGGCGATCGACTACGCCGTCGACGGGGACCCCGACGGACCGACCGTGCTACTCTTAGAGGGCCTCGGGTACGGCCGGTGGATGTGGCGGTGGCTCGCCGAGGCGTTGGCGGACGACTACGAGGTGCTCCGTCCGGACAACCGCGGCACCGGGGACTCCGACGTGCCCGAGGGGCCGTACACGGTCGCCGAGATGGCGGCCGACGCGGCCGCGGTCCTCGACGACCGCGGCGTCGACGCGGCCCACGTCTGCGGCGCGTCGATGGGCGGGATGATCGCGCAGGAGCTGGCGCTCGCCGACGACCGGGTCGCGTCGCTGACGCTGCTGTGTACGTCGCCCGGCGGCGACGAGGCGACCCCGACGCCGCCGGCGGTTCAAGAGCACATCTTCTCGGCGCCCGAGGACACCGACCCTCGCGAGCGGGTCCGCTACCTGATGGAGCCGGCCGTCTCGGACGGGTTCTACGAGCGCGAGCCCGAACTCGTCGACCGGATCGTCGACTGGCGGCTCGCGGGCGACGCGACGCCGACGGGCCGGGAGGCGCAGGCGGCCGCGGTGGCGGCGTTCGACGCGAGCGACCGGCTCGGCGACCTGTCCGTGCCGACGCTCGTCCTCCACGGGACCGCGGACCGCGTCCTCCCGGTCGAGAACGCCGACCTCCTGGCGGAGCTGATCCCGCACGCCGAGGTCGAGCGGTTCGAGGGCGGCCCGCACCTCTTCTTCGTCGAGGAGCGCGAGCGCGTCAACGAGCGAGTCCGGTCCTTCCTCGGCGGGGTCGCCTGAGATGGCGACCGGAGACGACCCGCAGGGCGACGACCGCGCGGCAGGGGGCGGCGGCGACCCGCGACCGCACCCGCACGGCGACCGGGCGTACGAGTGGGTCGGCTCCCTGTCGGCGCGGCGCGCGCGGCTCTCGCCGGACCGCGTTGCGGTCACCGACACGGCCGCCAACGCCGAGTACACGTACGCCGAACTGGACGAGCGCGCCAACCGCACCGCCCGGTTCCTCCGCGGGGTCGGCGTCGAGGCGGGTGACCGCGTCGCCGTCGTCTCGCGGAACCGCGTCGAGCTGGTCGACCTGTTCTTCGCGACCGGCAAGACCGGCGCCGTCCTCGCGCCGCTCTCGCACCGGCTCGCGGAGCGCGACCTCTCGGCGGTGTTGGGGACGGTCGACCCCGAACTCCTCCTCGTGGAGACCCCGTTCGAGGGCGACGTCATCGACGCCTTGGAGCGCGCCGACGTCGAGCCGGCCGTCAGGTCGATCCCGACCGACGGCGACGACGCGTGGCGGTCGTACACGCGGGACCTGCCCGCGGACGGGTCGCCGGTCGAGACCGCGGACGTGTCGCTCGCGGACCCGCACCTCTTCTTGCACACCGGCGGCTCGACCGGGACGCCGAAGGAGACGGTGATCAGCCACGGCGCGATGCGCTGGAACGCGTTCAACACGATCACGGCGTGGGGGCTCCGCGAGGACGACGTGACGCCGATGGTGTTCCCGATGTTCCACACCGGCGGGTGGAACGTCCTTACCGTCCCCTTCTTCCAGATGGGCGGGCGCATCCTGCTGAGTCCGGAGGTTGACCCCGGCCGCGTGCTGCGGGACGTGGAGCGCGAGTCGGCGACGACGCTGGTCGCGGTGCCGGCCGTGTTGCGGATGATGGCCCGCCACGACGAGTTCGAGGACACCGACCTCTCCTCGCTCCGCTTCGTGAAGAGCGGCGGCGGGCCCTGTCGGGAGAGCGTCATCGCGGCGTGGCGCGACCGCGGCGTCGAGATATCGCAGGGGTACGGGCTCACCGAGTGCGGGCCGAACAACTTCGCGATGCCCGACGGGTTCCCGCAGGAGAAGACCGCCAGCGTGGGCGTGCCGGCGCTCGCGGTCGACGCGCGCGTCGTCGACGAGGACGGGCCCGTCCCCGACGGGACGGTCGGGGAACTCGAACTGGCGGGCCCGGCCGCGGCCGACCGCTACTGGAACGAGCCGGCGGAGACGGCCGAGACGTTCGGCGACTGGGTGTCGACCGGCGACCTCGCGCGCGTCGACGAGGACGGCTACTACCACATCGAGGGGCGCAAGAAGAACATGTTCGTCTCCGGCGGCGAGAACGTCTACCCGCCCCGCGTCGAGGACGCGCTCACCGATCACCCGGGGATCGAGGAGGCGGTCGTGATCGGCGTCCCGAGCGACCGGTGGGGGACGGTCGGGAAGGCGATCCTCGTCGGCGACGAGTCGCTCACGCTCGGCGACGTGGAGTCGCACCTCGCCTCGCGGGTCGCCCGGTACGCGGTGCCGAAGGAGCTGGCCTTCGTCGATGAGATGCCGACCTCGGGGCCCTCGAAGATCGACCGCGCGGCGCTGAAAGAGCGGTTCGGTGGCTGACGGCGCCGTAACCCACAGGAACAACCATTATATACGCAGGGGATAAGGACGGGGCATGCTCGACGTCACGATGGATATGGAGCAGTTCGACTGCCCGTTCATCGACACCTCCGCCGACCACGACGTCTCCTTCTCGGCCATGCACTGGCAGTTGGACACGGCGGCGGAGCAGCTGGAGACGCGGCTGCTCGTCGAGTCGCCGGACCGCTACGAGCTCGGCGAGGGGCTCTCGGCGCTCCGCGACCACGAGAACATGGCCGAGTACCGCCTGTTCTCGAAGGAGGACGGGACCGCGATCATCCGGACCGTCATCGAGGAGACGAACGCGATGTCGACGATCACCGACCACGGCGGCTACATCACCGGCCCCTTCCTCATCGAGGACGGCTCCGAGCAGTGGCAGGTCGGCTTCGACGACGAGGCGACGACGGAGGCGGCGCTCCACGACTTAGAGAAGGGCAACGAGTTCGTCGTGGAGGACCGCTCGGAGCTCTCGATGGAGGCGCTGTTCGACACGATGCGGAACGCGAACGCGGCCTCGACGATGCTGGAGGCGTGCCGGGACCTGACCGACGTCGAGCGCGAGACCATCGAGTCGGCCGCCGACGCCGGGTACTTCGAGTCGCCGCGCGAGGCGACGCTGTCGACGCTCGCCGACGAGTTCGACGTCTCGACCGCGGCCGTCTCGAAGAACATGCGCCGCGGCGAGAAGAAGCTGCTCCGCAGCGTCGTCGCCGCGCTCGACCGACTGGAGTAGCCGCCGAAGCGACCCGTCGACGCGGGGGATCGGCGGGGACCGATCGCACGGCGCGCCGTTCGGAAACCTCGGTTTCAGCCCCGTTTCCGGCGTATTCCGCCGAATCCGAGCGGACTGTTAACATCTTAACTCGGCCCTTGATGATGGTGGTCGTCCTCGGATAGTGTATGCGAGACGAACACACACGGCGGTCGTACCTGCGAGGAACCGGCGCCGCGGTCGGCGCGGCGGGACTGACCGGACTGGCCGGCTGTTCCGGGGGCGGAGACGGCGGCGACGGGTCGGACGGCGGCGACGGCTCCGGCGGCAGCGGCGGGGACGGTTCCGACGGCTCCGACGGCGGGGACGGCTCCGGCGGCGCCGACCTCTCCGACGAGACGGTCCGGATCGGGGCGCTCCAGCCGACCTCGAGCGACCTCCAGTACTACGGGCAGATCAGCCTCCGCGGGTTCTACTCCGGGCTGGCGTACAAACACGACCTCGACCCGATCCAGGAGGCGACGCCGGGGACGTACACGGTCGAGCCCGACGGCGGCCCGACCTACGAGATCATCGTCGAGGACACGCAGTTCAGCCCGGACACGGCCCAGAGCGTCGCGACGGACCTCGTCTTGGACGAGGAGGTCGACATCCTGTTCGGGGGGACCTCCTCCGACAGCGCGCGCCGGATCATCAACACCGTCGTCGACGAGACGGACGTGCCCTACCTGATCGGCCCCGCGGCCGACGCCGGCATCACGGTGAGCGACGAGTTCTGCCACCCGCTCGCGTTCCGCGCGAGCGAGCACACCGCGATGGACGCGCGGGCGGGCGGGACCTACGTCGCGGAGAACTTCGACATCGACACGGTCGCCGTGTTCGCGTCCGACAACGCGTTCGGACAGAGCGTCGCGAGCAACTACACCCAGGTCTTAGAGAACCAGGGGGTCGACGTGCTGGAGCCGCGGTTCGTCGAGGTCGGCTACTCCGAGTTCGACGGCCTCTTCGAGCAGGCGGTCTCGGACGGCGCGTCGGGCGTCGTCGGCGGCTTCACGGCGTCGACGCTGCCGCAGTTCCTCACCTCGGCCATCTCCTACGACGTCCAGGTGTTCGGCGGGTTCGCGGCCCTGCTGACGACGCAGCTCATCGGCGGCACCATCGAGTCGGCGCTCGGCGAGGACTTCACCGCGCAGGACATCAAGGACGCCGGGCTCGGCCCGTTCACCAGCCGGTACCACTGGAACCAGTACGAGAACCCGATCAACGAGGAGTTCCGGCAGATGCACGTCGACGCGTACGGCATCGTCCCCGACCTGTTCAGCTCCGGCACCTTCACCGCGGCCTCGGCGCTCTCGCAGGCCGTCTCGGAGGCCGGCTCCGCGGACGGCGCCGACATCGCCGACGCGCTGCGCGGGATGACCGTCACGGACACGCCGAAGGGCGAGAACGGGTACACGTTCCAGGAGCACAACAACCAGGCGGCCTCGCAGATGACGGTCGCGTGGCCGGTCCCGACCAGCGACGAGTACGCCGACACCTGGGGCGCGCCCATCATGCCGGGCGAGCCGCTCGAACGCCTCGACGCCGAGGACGTGATGGTTCCCGAATCGGACGCCAGCTGCTCGCTGTAATGCTGCTGGAGACCGAGGGGCTCACGAAGCGCTTCGGCGGCATCACCGCCGTCGACGGCGTCGACTTCGCGTTAGAGGCCGGCGAGCTCTGCTCGATCATCGGCCCGAACGGCGCGGGGAAGACGACGTTCTTCAACCTGCTCACGGGCGTGCTGGAGCCCTCCGACGGACGCATCCGCTTCGACCCGGCGGGCGGCGGCGCGGGCACCGCGGGGACGGACGGGAGCGGTTCGGCGCTCGACATCACCGCGGCCTCGCCGGACGAGACGGCGCTCGCGGGGATCCACCGGTCGTACCAGATCACGAACCTGTTCCCGACGCTGACGGTGTTGGAGAACGTCCGCGTCGCCGCGCAGGCGAGCCGGGGGAACGACTCCTGGAAGCTGTGGCGCAACGTGGCCGACTTCGAGGAGCACTACGCCGAGGCGACCGCGATCCTCGAACGGATCGGGCTCGCGGCGGAGGCGGAGACCGTCACGGAGAACCTGAGCCACGGCGAGAAGCGCAGCCTCGAGATCGGCGTCGCGCTCGCCGGCGACCCCGACCTCCTGCTGCTCGACGAGCCGACCGCCGGCGTGTCGAGCGAGGGCGTCGACGAGGTCGTCGCGCTGATCGAGGACGTGGCGGAGGACCACTCGGTGATGCTCATCGAACACAACATGGAGGTGGTGATGGACATCTCCGACCGGATCGCCGTCCTCCACCGCGGCGAGCTCATCGCCGACGGCCCGCCCGAGGACGTGCGCGGCGACCCGGCCGTCCAGGAGGCGTACCTCGGCGGGTACGGTCGCGAAGGTTCCGAAGATAACTCGGCGACAGCGGCGGGGACCGGCGACGGCACCGAGGAGGGCGACGGCGCCGCCGACCGCGACGGCGACGCGGCGGCCGACGGCGGTCGCCGCGCGAGCGCCGGGGGTGAGCCCCGGTGACGGCCCTCGAACTCGACGGCGTCCACACGTACTACGGCGAGAGCCACATCCTCCAGGGGCTCTCGCTGTCGGTCGAGGAGGGCGAGATCGTCGCGCTGGTCGGGCGCAACGGCGTCGGGAAGACGACGACGCTCCGCACCGCGCTCGGGCTGACGCCGCCCCGCGAGGGGACGGTCCGGTTCGGCGGGACGGACGTGACGGGGATGGAACCCCACGAGATCGCCGCCCGCGGGATGGGCTGGGTCCCGGAGGAGCGACGCGTCTTCTCGCATCTCACGGTCGAGGAGAACCTCCGCGTCGCCGCGCACTCGGCGGCCGACCCGGGCGCCCGGATCGAGGAGGCCTACGAGCTGTTCCCGGCGCTCGACCGCTTCGCCGACAAGGAGGCGGGCGACCTCAGCGGCGGGCAACAGCAGATGCTCGCCATCGCCCGCGGCATGGTCGGCGACAACGACCTGCTGCTCGTCGACGAGCCGAGCGAGGGGCTCGCGCCCCAGATCGTCGAGGACGTGGTCGAGGCGCTCCGCGCGGCCTCCGCGGACACGACGATGGTCTTAGTCGAGCAGAACTTTCGGCTGGCGATGGACCTGGCCGACCGATTCTACCTCGTCGACCACGGCGTCGTCGTCGAGGAGGGCGAGACCGCCGGCGTCACGAGCGACGACGAGCGAATCCGGAGGTACCTCACCGCATGACGCTCGGAACGCTCGCGGCGGCCCTCTCGCAGTTCGCGCCGCTGCTCGATCCGGGCGCGCTGCTCGCGACGGGGGGCGCGGTCGACGGGCTTCAGACGGCCGCCCGCGTGCTCGCGGAGGGGATCGGCAAGGGCGCGGTGTACTTCACCATCGCGGTCGGGCTGACCCTCGTCTTCGGGCTGATGGGCGTCCTCAACTTCGCGCACGGCGCGGTCGCGATGGTCGGCGCCTACCTCGGCGGCCTCGTGCTCGTCTTGGTCGTCGGCGCGAACACCGGGACGCTCGCGACGATACTCGTCTTCTTCGTCGCGCTGGCGCTGGTGTTCGCGGTCACGACCGCCGCCGGCAGCGCGATGGAGGTCGCGCTGATCCGACCGATCTACGACCGCACGCCCACCTACCAGATCCTGTTGACCTTCGGCGTCTCGCTCATCATCGAGGAGGTCGCCCGGATCGTCCTGACGCTCCGCGGGATCCAACCGGACCCGCAGTGGCAGGCGCCGATGGCCACCGCCCCGGACGTGCTCTTGGGCCGGACCCAGCTGTTCGGCGTCGGGGTCAGGCGGCTGTACCTCTTCGAGATCGCGATCGGCGCGGTCGTCGCGGTCGCGGTGTGGGCGTTCCTGACGAAGACGCTGTACGGCCTCTACATCCGCGCCGGCAGCGAGGACACCGAGATGGTCCAGGCGCTCGGCATCGACGTGCGGCAGGCGTTCACCGTCGTGTTCGGCGTCGGCACCGGGCTCGCCGCGGTCGGCGGCGTGCTGCTGATGTGGGACCCGATCTGGGGCCCCAGCGTCCTCCTGAGCATCGACGTGCTGCTGTACGCGTTCGTCGTCGTCATCATCGGCGGGCTGGGGAGCTTTACCGGGACGCTCGTCGCCGCGGGCATCGTCGGCGTCGCCGACTCGGTGACGACGTGGCTGTTCACCACCGGGATCGTCACCTTCCCCGGCCTCTCCGAGGTGACCATCTTCCTCCTGCTCGTGGTGATGCTGATCATCCGCCCGCAGGGGCTCTACGGCGTCGAGGAGGTGGGGGGCCATTAGCGACCCCGATCCCTCCGCCGACGCGGACGCGCCGACCGAGTCGGACGCGCCCGTCGACGCGAACTCACCGACAGAATCGGACGCGCCGGTCGACGAGGCGGACCCGATCCCGCCGTCGACCGCGACCGGCGGCCTCCGCGCGTACCTGCGGGACCACGCCGTTCACGCGGCCGTGATCGTCGGCTTCCTGCTGTACCCGCTGGCCTACGAGGCGCTGCTCGCGACGCCGGCGGCCCCGTTCGCCGAGGCGTTCCTCCCCGCGATCACGTTCATGGTCGTGGTGCTGTACATGGGGCTGTTCGCGATGAGCTTCGACTTCGTCAGCGGCTACACCGGCTACCTCTCGTTCGGCCACGCGGCCTTCTACGGCACGGGAGCGTACTTCGTCGTCCTCGCCGCGAACGGGCAGGTACCGGGCATCCCCAGCGGGACACCGTTCATGTTCACCCTCCTCTTGGGCGCCGTGCTGGCCGGCCTGCTCGCGCTCGTCATCGGGTCGGTGTCGTTCCGGCTCACGGGCGTCTACTTCGCGATGATCACGCTCGGGTTCGCGCAGGTGATCTACGAGCTGATCCGCTCGTGGGGGTACGTCTCGACGAACCCGACCGAGGGCGCGACGGTGAGCGGCGACGCGCTCGCGATCGGCGTCCCGTACGTCGACGCGCTGAGCCTCGACGTGGGGCGGCTCACGGGTGAGAGCTTCGAGAACCTGCTCGGGCTCGGCCTCGACCTCTCGGCGACGGTGGTCTCGTACTACGCGCTCGGGATCGTCGTCGTCGCCTGCTACTTCGCGATGCAGCGGATCCTCCACTCGCCGTTCGGGCGCGTGATGATCGCGATCCGCGAGAACGAGGAGCGGGCCCGCGCCGTCGGCTACGCGACCTACCGGTTCAAGCTGGCCGCGTTCGCGGTCAGCGGATTCTTCGGGGCCGTCGCGGGCGGGATCTTCGCCGCCTACTCGCGGTCGGTCGCGCCCGACGGGACCTTCTACTTCCTCGTCACCGCCGACGCGCTGATCACGACCATCGTCGGCGGGTTCGGCACCCTCGCCGGCCCGGTGTACGGGACCCTGTTCAACCAGGGGTTAGAGGACGTCCTCTCGACCGAGAGCGGCGGGATCGCGACGCTGCTCCGCGAGGGGCTCCCGGAGAGCGTCCTCCAGGCCGACCTCTTCGGGGTCAGCTTAGAGCTGTTCGTCAACACCGCGGTCGACGGGCGCGCCCCGCTGTACCTCGGGATCGTCTTCGTGCTGTTCGTGCTGTTCGTCCCGAACGGCATCCTCGGCACCCTGCGCGACCGGCTCGGCGGCACCGTCGGGAAGCGGCTCCCGGACCACCTGCGGCGCTACCTCCGGTAGCGTCGCGGGCCCGCGGCTCCGCGGACGCCGCGGCACGCGCCGACCGCGCGCGCTCGCCGCGACCGCCCGCGACTCTCACACGACACATGATCGAACCCACGCGACACGACGGAACGGACCGGACGGAGCGCGACGAGACGGACCGAACGCGGCACCGAGGCGGACCATGACGGTCGGGATCACCGGACTCGGGACGTACGTCCCCGACGAGACCGTTACCGGCGAAGCGATCGCCGCCGAGAGCGGCATCCCGGAGGAGGTCGTCGTCGAGAAGATGGGCGTCCGCGAGAAGCGCGTCTGTCCGCCGGACGGCGACCACGCGACCGACATGTCGGTGAAGGCGGCCGAGGCCGCGCTGGCGGACGCGGGCGTTGACCCGACCGACCTCGACGTCGTCGTCTACCACGGCTCGGAGTACAAGGACCACGTCGTCTGGTCGGCGGCGGCGGCGATCACCGACCGGATCGGCGCGACGAACGCCTACGCCACCGAGAGCTACACGCTCTGTGCGGGGGCGCCGATCGCGCTCCGACAGGTGACCGCGCAGCTGGAGACGGAACCGATGGAGACCGCGCTGCTCGTCGCCGCCAGCCGCGAGGAGGACCTCGTCGACTACGGCAACGAGGACAGCTCATTCATGTTCAACTTCGGCAGCGGCGCGAGCGCGCTCGTCGTCGAGGCGGCCGACGACGAGAACTCCGAACCGGCGGCCGACGGCGACCCGTTCGACGGTCGCGCCCGAGCGACGGTTCACGCCAGCGCGGCCGAGACCGACGGCTCGTTCGCCGACGACGTGGTGATGCCGGCGGGCGGGTCGAAGCGCCCGCCGAGCGAGGAGACCGTCCGCGAGGGGCTCCACACCCTCGACGTGCCCGACCCCGAGGGGATGAAGGAGCGGCTGGGGCCGGTGTCGCTGCCGGCGTACCTCTCGGTCGCCGACGAAGCCCTGGAGCGGTCGGGCTTCGAGCGCGGCGACCTCGATTACGTCGCGCTGACGCACATGAAGCGGTCGTTCCACGAGCGCGTCCTCGACGAACTCGGGCTCGACCCCGCGAGCGACGGCTACTACCTCGACGAGTACGGCCACGTCCAGAGCGTCGACCAGGCGCTCGCGCTGGAGGCCGGCGTCGAGACGGGCCGGCTCGAACCGGGCGACCTCGTCTGCCTGCTCGCGGCCGGCACCGGCTACACCTGGTCGGCGACCGTGCTCCGGTGGCAGGGGTAACCGACCTGCCGGGTGCGGCGGCGGCTCGCTACTCGTCGCCGTGCGGCACCGACAGCACCACCGCCTCCCCAGAGAGGACGCGCTCGTCGCGCTCGGGGACGGTCGCGGTCGTCTCGACCGCGAGCCGGTCGCCGCCGAGGTCGTCGATGACGCTGACGCTCGCCGCGACCGTCTCGCCGGGGAACACCGGCTTCTCGAAGGACAGCTCCTGCGAGAGGTAGACGATGTCGCCGGAGAGCCCCGCGAGCGCGCCGGAGACGACCGCTGCCGAGAGCATCCCGTGCGCGACGCGGCCGCCGAACATCGTCTCGGCGGCGTACTCGTCGTCGAGGTGGATGGGGTTCTCGTCGCCCGAGAGCTCCGCGAACGCCTCGATCGTCTCCTCGGTCACCGTTACCTCGTTGGTCGCCGTCTCGCCGACCGTCGCGACTGGCATACCGATCGGTCTCGCCGACGGGGCCTCAACCCCGTGGTTCAGCCTCGAACCCGCGCCGCGTCCCGGCGGCGACCCGCGCGTAGCGCTCGGCTCAGTCGTCCGTCGGCGCGCCGACCACGTCGGCGTCGGTCGGGTTCGCGCCGCCGTACTCGGCGACCAGCTCGTCCAGCCGCTCGGGGTCGTCGGCGTGCGCGAGCGGTTCGCCGGCGGTCTCGCAGGCGGCGTCGACCCCGAGCCGCTCGCAGACGCGGTCGGCGGTCGTCTCGGCCATCTGCCGGTAGGTGGTCAGCTTCCCGCCCACGACGCTGTAGAGGCCGGCGGCGCCGTCGCGCTCGTGGTCGAGCAGCGTGAACCCGCGGGAGATCCCGCGGCGGTCAGAGCCCGCCTCGTCGGGCGCGTAGAGGGGGCGGACGCCCCACCAGGTCCGAACGGTCGGCGCGTCGGCGACCGCGGGGAGCATCGCGGCGCACTCCTCGACGGAGCGCTCGATCTCCCAGTCGGCGGTCTCGTAGTCGTCCGGGTCGGAGACGGGCACGCTCGTCGTCCCCAGCACGACCTCGCCGTCGTGGGGCACGACGATGTCGCCGTCGTCGGGGTCGCGACACCGGTTCAACACCGGGCCGACCCCGTCGTACTCCACCGAGACCATCACGCCGCGGCTCGGCGCCATCCCGACCTCGACGCCGGCCATCTCCGCGATCGAGTCCGCCCACGCGCCGGTGGCGTTGACGACGACCTCGGGCGAGAGGGTCGCGTCGACCGCGCCGCCGACGCGGACCGAGTCGACCCCGCCGTCGCTGACCGTCACGTCCTCGACGGGCGCGTGCGGGTGGACGGTCGCCCCGTGGCGCTCGGCGTCGGCCGCGTTTGCGGCCACCAGCCGCGACGGGTAGATGACGCCGTCGGGGACGCGGAACGCCTCCTCGACCTCGTCCGCGAGCCCCGGCACCGCCTCGCGGGCGGCGTCGCCGTCCAGCCGCTCGGTCTCGATGCCGATCTCCTCGCAGGCGGCGATTTTCTCTTCCAGATAGTCCGGGTCGTCGCCGGCGAGGCGGACGAACAGGCCGCCGGTGTCGCGGATACAGGCCCCGGCGATCGACCGGAGCGTCCGGTTCTCCTCGATACACTCGCGGGCGCCCTCGGCGTCGGCCTCCGCGTACCGGGCCCCGCTGTGGAGGAGGCCGTGCGAGCGCCCGGAGGTGCCGCCGCCGAGCCCGCCGCGGTCGACGAGCGCGGCGTCGACGCCGCGGATCGCGAGGTCGCGGGCGATCCCCGTCCCCGTCGCGCCGCCGCCGATCACGAGGACCGTCGGATCGTCGCTCACGCGGCGCTCACCCCGGTCGAATCCGCGGCACGGTCCGCCGCGAGACGCCGTCGGCTCGGATGGCTGTCGAACACGCGATCGGTACGGCTCGCGGCCACTTGAGGCCTCCGCCGAAACGGCGTAAATCCGTGGCTACGGGGCTATGCTACCGAGAAATAGGATACCGCTCCGCCGCCGCTCAGCGGGAGGCGCGCCCGTCCGCGGGGCAGGTGCTGACGCCGAACAGGGCGTAGAGCCCGCAGGTGCCGGTCGCCGCGGTCGCGAGCATCGCGAGCGCGACGACGCCGAGCACCGGCGCCGCGAGGGCCGGAAGCGGCGCGGCGCCCGCGAGCGTCGCTATCGAGACGGCACCGGCGACCGCGCCGACGGCCGTCCTGACGAGCTTGTCCGTCGAACCGACGTTTTGTTCCATACAGTACAATAAAGCACACGACCGTATCAAGCTTTCCACTGCGTCGCGGGCGCGGCCGAACGGGGCCGCCGACCGCTCACCCGAACTCGTCGAGGGCCGCCTGGGTGGAGCCGGTCCCGGGGTCCGCGTCCGGTTCCCCGTGGTCGGCCGCGATGGACTCGGCGGCGTCGAGCCCGCCGGAGAGCGACGCTCGCCGGGCTATCGCCTCCTCGCCGAGCCGCTCGGCCGCGGCGGGGTACGCGGCGCCGTAGCGCTCGCGGAACTCGCTTTTGGCCGCCTCGTAGTCGACCACCGGATATGGGTACGTCTCGCCGATCCTGACGCCGACCTCGCGCTGGACCGCGAGCGGGGCCTTCTCGGGGGCGTCGAGGTGGGCGGCCGGGAGCGGCGCGAGCTCCGGGACCCACCGCGAGATGAACTTCCCGTCCGGGTCTTGGTCCCTGACCTGCTTGCGGGGATCGTACAATCGCAGTCCGGGACGGCCGACCAGTCCGCACTGTGACTGCCACTGGGTGTAGTTGATCGCGGGGTCGCCGTCGATCAGGTGCTCGTAGAAGTGGTCGGCGCCGATCCGCCACGGCTGCTGGAGCACGTGGAAGTAGACGGAGGCGCAAAGTGCCCGCATCCGGAAGTTGAGCCACCCGGTCTCGCGCAGGCAGCGCATGCTCGCGTCGACCATCGGGAAGCCGGTCTCGCCCGCCTTCCACGCCGCGACGAGGTCCGGGTCGTGCCGGTCGCGGTTGAACCCCTCGTACACGGGGTTGACGGCGCGGTCGAGCCACCCCGGCCAGTCGAGCAGCTTCTGCGTGTAGTGGCGGTTCCAGTACAGTCGGGAGACGAACATCGACTTGCCGCGGCCCTCCGGCGCGCGCTCGTCGACGTGACGGTGGACCTCGCGGACGGAGAGGCAGCCGAACCGCAGGTACGGGGAGAGGCCGCTCGTCCCGTCGCGGGCGTCGACCGGCGAGGAGATGGACCCGGGGTACTCCGCGATCTCCTCCGTGAACGCGTGGAGACGCTCGCGGCCGGCCTCGCGTCCCCCGGTCGGCACGCGCGTCTTCGTCGGCTCGATCCCGTAGGCGTCGGCGACCCGGTCGGGAGTGACGCCGGTCTCGACGCGCTCGACGGCGACGGACCGGGGGTCCCAGTCGAACGGCTCGGCCGCGAGCCACGCCTCGACGCGGTCGCCCCAGTTCTCTCGCGGACGGTCCGCGTCGCGCACGAGCCCGTCCCCGTCGACGAACTCGACGCCGAGCCGCTCGCGGGCGCGCTCGTCTCGTCGACGCCCGTATCGGCCGGTCGCCGTCGCTGTCGCGACCACGTCCCAGCCCGCGTCGACGAATCGCGAAAGGATCTCGATCGGGTCGCCGTGCGCGTACGTGAGCCCCGCGCCGTCGACGTCGCGGTACTGGCGGTCGAGGTCGCGCAGGCAGTCGTGGAGGAACGCGATCCGCGCGTCGCAGGCCGCGCCGCGCTCGTCGTGGAACCCGGGGTCGAAGACGAACAGCGGGACGATTCGGTCGGACTCGTCGGCGGCCGCCGCGACCGCCGGGTTGTCCGCGATCCGCAGGTCGCTGCGGTGCCAGACGACGGTTCCGGGGTCGGCGTCGTCCGACCGCGAGAGGGAGCGGACCGCCTCGGCGTCCGGAGCCACGGGAAGGGGAGCGTCGTCGCCGCCTGGCATCTCGTGTGAACCGACGGGCCTCGGAACCATGGGCCTATCGCCCGTCCGGGGGCGGAATCCCATCGGACGAGAGGCGGTCCCGAGGACGGGAAACGTTGAATAGCGTTCCGTCGCCGTACGTACACGGATGTCAGACTCAGACGAGACCGACGTACTGCGCGAACTCGCCTCGCTGCCGACGATCGCGAGTCCGCGCGTGTCCCCGGACGGAGAGACCGTCGCCCTCTACTACGACGTGACCGGCCGCAACGAGCTCCACCTCTGTGACCCGACAGACGGGTCCTTAGAGCAGCTCAGCGACGGCGACGTGCCCCGGTCCGTCCGCGCCGGCTTCGAGTGGGACCCCAGCGGTGACCGCCTCTTCTACCACCGCGACGAGGCGGGCGACGAGCAGCACGACATCTGGGCGATGTCGCTCGACGGCGACAGCGAGCCCGTCGTCGAGATGGACGGCCAGATCCGCCTCCACGACGTGGGCGAGGACGGCGAGACCCTCCTGCTCGGCTCCAGCCGCGACGGGCAGATGAACCTCTACCGCCACGACGTGCCGAGCGGCGAGACGACGAAGGTGACCGACTACGAGCGCGCCGTCGCCGCCGGGGAGCTGTCGCCCGACGGCGACCGGATCGCGTACACGACCAACGAGACCGACGCCTACGAGAACAGCGACGTGTACGTCGCCGACGGCGACGGGTCGAACCCCCGGAACTTGGAGATCGGTGACGTGGGCGCCGAGGCCGCGCCCTCGGACTGGGGCCCCGACGGCGACCGGCTGCTCGTCGTCGACAACACGACCGACCTCGGTCGGGCCGGGATCGTCGACCTCTCGGACGGCGTCGACGACGCGGACGTGACCTGGTTCGGCGACGGCGAGTTCGAGGAGTCGCCGAGCCACTTCCTCGAGGGCGGCGACCGGTTCGTCGCGGGCCGGACGCGCGGCGCCGTGACGGTCCCGGTCGTCTACGACGTCGAGAGCGGCGAGGGCCGCGAGCTCGACTTCCCGGCCGGCGTCGCCAGCGTGGCCGACGGGCGCCTCGCGGACGACCGCCTGCTCGCGTACCGGACCACGTCGAGCAAGCGGCCGGAGCTGGTCGCGTACGACCTCGACGCGGACGCGACGGAGACGCTGTTCGACGCGGAGTACGGCCCGTTCGACCCGGACGACTTCGTCGAGCCGGAGACGGTGACGTTCGCCTCCGACGGCGTCCCCGAGACGCCGGCGCGCGCGGTCGACCACGACCCCTACGAGGAGTTCGAGATCGAGGGGCTGCTGTTCGACTCCGGCCGACGCCCCTCGCCGCTTATCGTCAACCCCCACGGCGGGCCGCGACACCACGACATGCGGCGGTTCAGCTACCGCGTCCAGTTCCTGCTGTCGCGCGGCTACTCGGTGCTCCAGGTGAACTACCGCGGCTCCACGGGGCGCGGCCGGGAGTTCGTCCAGGAGCTGTACGACGACTGGGGCGGCGCCGAGCAGGGCGACGTGGCGACCGGCGCTGAGTACGTCCTCGACGAGTACGACTGGCTCGACGAGGACCGCGTCGCCGTCTACGGCGGCTCCTACGGCGGCTACTCCGCGAACTGGCAGATGGTCCAGTACCCGGACCTGTACGCCGCGGGGATCACGTGGGTCGGCGTCAGCGACCTGTTCGACATGTACGAGAACACCATGCCCCACTTCCGGACGGAGCTCATGGTGAAGAACCTCGGCGAGCCGGACGACAACGAGGCGATCTACCGCGAGCGCAGCCCGGTGAACTACGTCGAGAACGTCGACGCGCCCCTCCTCATCGTCCACGGCGTCAACGACCCGCGGGTGCCGGTCTCGCAGGCGCGCATCCTCCGGGACGCGCTCGACGACGCCGGCTTCGCGGAGGGCGACGACTACGAGTACGAGGAGCTCGGCGAGGAGGGCCACGGCTCGGGCGACATCGACCAGAAGATCCGCTCGCTGGAGCTGCTCGACGACTTCCTCGACCGCCGGATCGGCGCGGAGCGGACCGCGGTCGCGTCGCTCGACGACTGACGCGGCCGACGCCCGTCCGACGGGGATTATTTAGCCGACGCCGCCGTCGGAGCGAGTGACATGGCTCGATTCCGCGCGGAGGGAGGCGCGTGAGCGTGGTCGGCGTCGGCTTCTGGGTCCTCGTCGCCCTCGCGACGCTGACCAGCCTCGCTACCGCGTGGGCCCTCGGCGCGAACAGCAACTCGCCGCCGTTCGCCCCGGCGATCGGCGCCAACGCCATCTCGACGATGCGGGCGGCCTTCCTCATCGGGATCCTCGCCGCCCTCGGGGCGCTCACGCAGGGCGGAGCCATCTCCGAGACCGTCGGCGCGGGACTAATCGACGGCGTCCAGATCACCTCGCTGGCGGCGACGGCGGGGCTGCTCACCGCGACAGGGTTCATGGCCTTCGGCGTCTACACCGGCTACCCGGTCCCGGCGGCGTTCGCGACGACGGGCGCGATGGTCGGCGTCGGGCTCTCGCTCGGGGGCGACCCCGCCCTCGCCACCTACCGACGCATCGGGCTCTTCTGGGCGCTCGTGCCGCCGGTCTCCGGCGGGCTCGCGTACCTCACCGCAACCCTCCTCCGGCGCGACGACATTCCGGAGACGGTCGGGGTCCCGCTGCTCGCGGCCGCCGTCGGCGGGATCGTGGCCAACGTCCGGCTGGGCGTCATCCCCTCGCCCCCGGACGCGGCACAGAGTTCCATTGCGGGGTTCGTCGCGCGCCAGGTCGGCGCGCCGACGCTCGTCGGCGTCGACCCCGTGGCGGCGCTCGTGACGCTGCTCGCGGCCGCGGCGTGGTTCGCCGCCGTCCGGCGGCGGACGCTGGCGTCGGTCGAGGACGGCATCCGGACGTTCCTCCTCGTCCTCGGGAGCGTCGTCGCCTTCTCCAGCGGCGGGAGTCAGGTCGGGTTGGCGACCGGACCGCTGGAAAACCTCTACGGCGTCGAGCTCGGCCTGCCGGGCATCGTGCTGCTCTCGCTCGGTGCCGCGGGCATCCTCGCCGGCGCGTGGATGGGCGCGCCGAAGCTGCTCCAGGCGACCTCGCGCGAGTACGCGCAGCTCGGCGCCCGGCGGTCGATCGCCGCGCTGGTCCCCGGGTTCATCATCGCGCAGGTGGCCATCGGGCTCGGGATCCCCATCTCGTTCAACAACATCATCATCTCGGGGGTCATTGGCGGCGGGCTCGCCGGCGGCTCCGCGGGCGTCTCGCGCCGGAAGATCGGCGTCACGCTCCTCTTTTGGGGGATCACGCTCGTGGCGTCGATCGCGATCGGCTACGGGCTGTACGCGGCCTTCGCCGCGGTGCTGGGCGGGTGAAGCGGCCCTCAGCGCACGACCGTCACGGTCACGGGGGCGTCGCCGACCACGCTCGTCGCGACGGTGCCGAGCAGCCGCCTCGCGACGCGGCCGCGCTCGCCGCCGTGGCCGCCCATGACGACGCGGTCGACGTCGTGGGCGTCGACGTACTCCAGGATCGCCGCCGCCGGGTCGCCCGTCCGCACCGCCGTCTCGACGCGGCGGTCGCTCTCGGCGGCGCGGTCCGTCGCTCGGTCGACGATGCGGTCGGCCCGGTCGCGCGCGCTCTCGCGGCGGTCCTCGTCGGCGCCGAGGATCCCGCCCTCGCTCATCGGCGCGTCGAGCGGGGTCACCACGTTCAGGACGGTCACTCGACAGTCGAAGAGTTCGAGCGCGTCGTCGAGCGCGTCGGCGGCGAGCGGCGACCCGTCGAGCGGGACGAGGACGTGAGACGGTGCCATGCGACGCCTTACGTCCCCGGACACATATCGCCGGTGATCGGTCGCGCGGGACGGCGCGGGGGACCGACGGCGTCGGTTACTCGCCGGTCTCGATCGGCGCGCCGACGAGGTTGCCCCACTCGGTCCACGAGCCGTCGTAGTTGCGGACGTCGTCGTAGCCGAGCAGCTCGTGGAGGAGGAACCACTCGATCGACGAGCGCTCGCCGACGCGGCAGTAGGTGATCGTCGACTCGTCGCCGTCGACGCCGGCGTCGCTGTACAGCTCGCGGAGCTCGTCCGCGCTCTTGAACGTGCCGTCCTCGTTCAGCGTGGTGCCGATCGGGACGTTGCTCGCGCCGGGGATGTGGCCGCCGCGCTGGGCGGTCTCGTTGAGCCCCTCCGGGGCGATGACCTCGCCGGAGAACTCCTCGGGGGAGCGCACGTCGACCATCGGGATCCCCTCCTCGATCGCCTTGTCGATGTCGTCCTTGTAGGCGCGGACGCTCTCGAAGGGACCGCGGGCCACGTACTCGCGGGGCGTGAAGTCGGGCTCCTCGGTCGAGAGCGGGTAGTCGTTGTCGACCCAGTAGCCCTTCCCGCCGTCGATCACGCGGATGTCGTCGTGACCGTAGTACTTGTAGATCCAGTAGCCGAACAGCGCGAACCAGTTCGGGACGCGGCCGCCGCCGTACACGACGACGGTCGTGTCGGCGTCGATGCCGCCCTCGCCGTTCCGGGCCGCGAAGTCCTCCTTCGAGACGATGTCGCGCTCCGTCTCGTCGGTGAAGACCTCGTCCCACTCGAAGTTGAGCGCGCCGGGGATGTGGCCCTCCTCGTAGGGCGTGTACTCCGACTCGTCGGTGACGGTCGGGTTGTTGATCTCGACGAGCCGCAGGTCCGAATCGTCGCTCTGGAAGTCGTCCAGGTGCTCTTCCACCCAGTCCGCCGTGACGAGTACGTCGTCTGCCATCACGCCTAATAGGGCGGAAGGCCGTTTTGAACGTCCGATAATGGCGGTTCTTTCCGGCGCCTGTGACGACCGGCAGTCGACCGAAACGCCGGAATTCGGACGGTTCGCGGGTGCCTGTTCGTTTCTCTCGCCCGACAGCTACCGGATCACCGTCACGGGCACGTCGGCCTTGTCGACGATGCTCTTCGCGACGCTGCCGACGACCTGCTCGCGCTCCTCCGAGAGCCCGCGGTGGCCGACGTAGATCGCGTCGACCGGCTCATCGGCCGCGTACTCGGTGATCGCGTCCGCCGGCCGGCCCGTGAGGAGCTGCGTCTCCACGGTTATCGGCTCGTCGGCCGCCTCCTCGGCGATGCTCCGGGCGCTCTCTAAGACGCCCTGCCCGGCCTCGACGGCGGCCTCCTCGCCCGGGAGGACGATTGTGCCGTCGACCAGCTCCGAGTCCGGCGTCAGCACGTGGGCGATCTCGAGCGTCTCGTAGAACGCGACCGCCTGCCGCGCCGCGTACCGGACGGCTTCGTCGCTCTCCGTCGACCCGTCGGTCGCAACGAGGTAGCTCATACGTACGGATCGGCCCGAGGGACACATAATTCCTGTCGGGCGTTCCCGGGCCGCGACTCCGCGAGCGACCTACGCCGCGTCGCCGCCCGTCCCCGGGCGGACGCGGTCGCCGTCCGACGCGTGAATCGCGTCGAGCACCTCCTGGACGCGCGTCGCCTCGGCGAACGAGACGAGGTCGCCGCCGTCGCCGTCGACGGCGCTCGCGAACTCCGTCAGGAGCGCGCGCACGGTGTCGCCCCGTTCGTCGACGAGCGTCTCCTCGCCCTCGCGCCCGCGGTCCCGGACGAGGCGGTACCACTCCGTCAGCGACAGCGACGCCTCGTCGCCGACGACCGTGACGCTGTTCTCCTCCTCGCCCTCGTGGTCGCAGAGCAGGTCGATCGTCCCCCGAACGCCGTCGGCCCGGAAGGTCCCGACCACGTCGTCCTCGCAGGCGTCCGGTCCCGAGTAGCCCACGTCGGCAGAGACGGTCTCGATCGGGCCGAACAGCTCCTGGACGCCGAACAGGAAGTGGGTCCCGACCTCGCGCAGCGGGCCGCCCTGCTCGCGCGACTCCAACCAGGCCACGTCCTGCCACTCGCGGGGCCACCGCGGGAACCGGAACCGGAGTTCGACGCGGCGCGGGTCGCCGACCTCGCCCGCGGCGACCGCCTCCCGCAGCCGGACGAACCCCGGCGTGTATCGGAACGGGAGGTTCACGGCCGTGACGCGGTCGGTCTCTGCTGCGAGCGAGACGAGTTCGCGACCGGTCTCCGCGTCGGCCGCGATGGGCTTCTCGCAGATGACGTGCCTGCCGGCCGCGAGCGCGTCGGCGACCACCTCGCGGTGCGCGAGCGGCGGCACGCCGACGTACACCGCGTCGAGGCCGTCGGTCTCGACGAGCGCGGCGTGGTCGGTCGTCGTCGCGGTGCGGTCGGTGCCGTGGTCGGCCGCGAGCGACGCCGCGCGGTCGGCGTCGAGGTCGCAGGCGGCCGCCAGTTCGTACCGGTCGTGGTCGTCTATCGCGGCCGCGAGGCGGTTCCCGATCACGCCGCAGCCGACGATCCCGATCTGTATCACGGGCGTCGAAAACGGGCGAGCGCGCTTGTAGCTTCGGGAGTCGGAAGCGACGAGGTTCGGCTCGAAACCGGCGCGCGCCTCAGGACTCGTCCAGCGGTCTCGCGACCATCTCGCCCCACGGCTCGAAGCCGCGGCGGTCGTAGAACCCCTTCGCGCGCTCGTTCGCGGGGTCGACGTCGAGGACCAGCCGGTCGAGCGGGAGGTCCTGGTCGGCCGCGAGCGCGAGCGCGGCGTCCAGCAGGTCGTCGGCGACGCCGGTCCCGCGGTGCTCGGGGACGACGAACAGCTCGTTCAGCACCGCGGCGTCCCAGACCATCGACAGTCGCTCAGGGAGCACGAAGGCGTAGCCGACGAGGGCGCCGTCGCCCTCCGTACCGCTCGCGGCCTCCCCCTCGACCGCGACGGTCACGCACCGCTCGTCGTCCGCGACGCAGCGGTCGACCCAGTCGAGCCAGCGCTCGCGGTAGGCGTCCGTGAGCTTGCCCTCGTAGGCGGCCGCCTTTCCGTCGCCGCCGGTGTTCTCGCCGAGGCCGCGCTCGAAGGCGGCCTTCAGTTCGTACAGGCCGTCGGCGTCGCGCTCGCGGTCGTAGGGACGGATCACAGGGCTCACGCGTCCTCCCCCTCCAGCACGAACTCCGCCAGCGTCGGGACGAAGGTGCCGATGTCGGTGACCATCCCGATCGCCTGCGCCGAGCCGCGGTCGAGCAGCTGGGTGACGGTAGCCGGGTTGATGTCGACGCAGACGGTCTTCGTCGTCGAGGGGAGGCAGTTCCCGACCGCGACGGAGTGGAGCAGCGTGGCGAGCATGATCACGAGGTCGGCCTCGTGGGCCTGCTCGCGGATCGCGTCCTGCGCCTCGACCGCGTCGGTGATCGTGTCCGGGAGCGGGCCGTCGTCGCGGACCGACCCCGCGAGGACGGTGTCGACGTCGTTCTCGACGCACTCGTACATCACTCCCTCCGTGACGATTCCCTCCGCCACGGCGGCCTCGATGCCGCCCACCCGGATTATCTCGGAGATGGTCCAGATGTGGTGTTTGTGGCCCTTCCGCGGGTGTTCGAGCGTCTCGACGTTCATCCCGAGCGAGGTGCCGTAGATGGACCGCTCCAGGTCGTGGGTGGCGAACCCGTTGCCGGCCGAGAGCGCGTCCACGTAGCCCGCGGCGACGAGGTCGGCGAGCGCGTCGCCAGCGCCCGAGTGGATCACGGCCGGCCCCGCGACGACCATCACGTCGCCGCCCTCATTTTTCACCGCGCGCAGCTCCTCGGCGACCTCGCGGATCGTCGACTCCGAGGGACGCTCCGCGGAGACGCCGCCCTGCATGAACCCGAACGCACCGCCGCCGCTCCGCGGGCGCTCGGGCGGGTTCACGCGGATCCCGGACTGGTCCGTCGCGACGAGGTCCTCCTCCTCGACGGCGTTGAGGGTCTTGGTGTAGGCGCGCGGGCCCTCGCCGGCGTCCGCCCCCGGCTCGGGCTCCACGACCAGCGCGCAGTCCATCTCGATCCGCTCGACGTCGATCCACTCGCCGTCGTACAGCACCTCCGTCGGGTGGTTCGTCGTCGAGTAGAAGTTCGGCGGGACGACCTTGTCCGCGGGCGCCGCGACGAGCTCCACCTCGGAGGGGTCTTCGAGCACCGCGCCGTTCTGGTGGAGCTCGTGGAGGATGTCCCGCAGCGTCTCGGGGTCGTCCGCGGAGACGGTCAGGCGGCAGTACGACTCCTCGGTCTCGTGTTTGCCGACGTCGAACCGCTCGACGTCGAAGGAGCCGCCGAGGTCCATCACCGCGCCGAAGCAGCGCTGCATCGTCCCGCTGTCGATGATGTGACCTTCGAGTTCGACGGTCCGCGAGTGGGTCATACGGAGGCGTCGCGCCCGGCGGGGAAACCGGTTTCCCTCAGATCAGGCCGAGCGCGGTGAGGATCTGGTTGCCGAAGATCATCGCGATCAGGCCGGCGAGCATGACGAGCCCGGACGAGACCGTGATCGTCCGCACCGCGGCGTGCCGGTCGCTGATCGGGACCCGGCTGATCACGGCCTCGGCGACCATCCGGAGGATGCGGCCGCCGTCGAGCGGGAACGCGGGGAGGCAGTTGAAAAGCGCCAGCTGGATGTTGATCCACCCGGACCAGAAGAGGAGGTTCGCGAGCAGGAAGGCGCCGCCGCCGAGCGCCGCCAGCGGCCCCTCGACGACGAAGAAGTTGGTCAGGTCGCCGGTGAACCCCGCGAAGTTGAACGGGAGCCCGAAGAGGCTGCCGAGCGGCAGGATGAGCGCGACGAACACGAGTCCGAGCGGGGACTGGGTAACCCCGCCGAGCGGGACGCCGTCCGCGGCCTCCCCGCCGTCGCCGCCGAGGAGTTCGAGGTACGCGCCGGCGGGATACTCGGTGACGCCCACGTCGTCGAGCGCCAGCCCGCTCGTCCCGGGGAAGACGCTGACGCCGATGAAGCCGCCGTCGCGGTTCGGGTGCGGATCTAGCTCGACGTCGTACGTCGCCTGCTCGCCGTCCGCGTCGTAGACGGTGACGGGGACGGTCTCGCCCGGGTCGCGCTCGCCGAGGACGGCCGAGAGCGCCCCGTTGTCGACGACGCGCTCGCCGTCCACCGAGACGATCGTCAGCGGCTCGCCGAGCGCCGCGCCCGCGTCGTGGATCGGGCCGTCCTCCTGAACGCCGACGACGTACGCGCCGATGGGCACGTCGGGGACGGTGACGGCCCCTTCGCCGTCCGCGGTCTCGACGCCCGAGGCGTTCTCGGCGCCCGGCGCCTCGCGGACCTGGTCGAGGACGGTCGCGTTGCCGGTCACCGTCAGCGTCGCGCGCTCGTCGCCGCCGACCGCGTCGTAGAACGCAGACTCGGTCGCGACCGCCTCGCCGTTCACGGCCGCGATCGTGACGGGGGCGCCCTCGATCGTCACGCCGAGGGGGTTGCCGCCGGCGGAGCCGACCACCTGTAGCTCGCGGTCGACCGTCACCGTCTCGCGGGCGTCGCCGTCGTCGACGGTGAGCGCGACGGAGTCGCCGGCGTCGGCGATCGCGGCCTCGAACTCGGCGCTCGTCTCGACAGGCGCGCCCGCCACCTCGACGATCCGGTCGCCCTGCGAGAGGTCGGCGGCGGCCGCCGGCGAGCCGGGGTTCACCTCGCCGACCGCGTAGCCGGGCGCGGGCGAGATGGCGCCGACGACGGGCCCGAACAGGAGCGCGAAGACGACGATCGTCAGGACCGTGTTCGCGGTGACGCCGGCCGCGAACATCCGGGCGCGGGCGCCGCGGGAGGCCTCCTGCGTCGCCTCCTCGTCCGGCTCGACGAACGCGCCGACCGGGAGCAGCGCGAAGAAGACCAGCCCCATCGACTCGATGTCGATGTCCTCGACCCGGCAGAGGAGCCCGTGGGCGCCCTCGTGGACGACCATCGCGCCGGCGAGCCCGGCGACGATCTCGGACGCGACGGAGAGCGGGAGGAAGTCGTTGACGCCGGGGATGATGAGGAAGTTCTGCGGCTGCTGGATCGCCGAGGGCTGCGCGTTCGTGAACGCCGACCGAGCCGACGAGAGGATGAGCGCGAACGACGCCACCATCGCCACCAGGGCGCCCCCGAGCCCGAGGTTGGCGACCGCGCGCCAGAACCGCTTCGGCGCCGCCAGTCGGCCGAGGAAGGCGCGCCCGCGAAGCGTCCGGAGGGTCAACACCGGACCGGAGACCCTGAACGCGTCCGGGAGGACCCCCTCGTTCCGCAGCCACATCGCGACCGCGGAGTAGGCGAGGACCCCGGTGAGCACCCAGAACAGCGTGTTCATTACGACCCGGTACGGTTCGCCCGTTCGTAAGGGGTTCGGTTCCCGGAACCCCCGGCGGCGAGGACTGATACGCCTCCCGCTCGTGTGTCGCGGTATGACCGACGCAGACCGAACGCGCGCCGAGACCGAAGCGGACGCCCCCGTCGACGCCGAGCGGTCGCTCGCGCCGCTGATGGGCGCGACGTACGTCGTCGCCGGGATCGCGCACTTCCTGATCCCGGAGCGATTCGCCGAGGCGGTCCCGCCGTCGTTCCCGCGGCCGGTCGGGCTGGTCTACCTCTCCGGGGTCGCCGAGATACTCCTCGGGATCGGCGTCGCGATCCCGCGGACGCGACGCGCCTCGGCGTGGGGGATCGTCGCGCTCCTCGTCGCGGTGTTCCCCGCCAACGTCCACCTCGCCCGGAGCGAGACGCTGAACGACCTCGTCCCGGATCCGCTCGTCGAACCGGCCCGGCTCGCGGCGTGGGTTCGGCTGCCGTTTCAGGGCGTGCTGATCGGGTGGGCGCTGCGCTACGCGCGCGCCGACGAGGCCGAGTCGGCGGCGGAGGCGTGAGGCCGGCGCGCGAGGCGCCGCCGCGAACTCAACACCCAAGTACCCCCCGGTCTAAGCGTGGCCCATGATCGCGCTCATCGACTTCGTCTCGCGGCTGGTCGGCGACGTCGGCCGGTTCGTCGACATCTTCCTGAACGACCTGATCCTCGGCGCGGGCGACCCGCTGTCGGCGCTCCTCGTCGTCGTCGGACAGGTGCTGATCGTCGCCTCCGTCGGCGCGCTCGGGTACGCGGCGGCCGGCGCCCTGCTCGGCGAGATCGGCGTTGACCTGCCCTCGCTCGGCGGCCGCGGCCGCTCGGAGTAACAGAAGAACCCGCGGTCGGCCCGACCGGGAATCCGTCAGTCGTCGTCGCCCGGCGCCGACCGGGTCGCGGCGGCGTCCGCCGGCGCGCCGGTCGCGATCCCGCCCTCCTCCGCGCCGTCCGGCACCTCGAACTCGTTCAGCCGCGCGAGCAGCTCGTCGGACTGCTCCGAGAGCGTGTGGACGCGCTCCGTCACCTCCGAGACGGTCGCGGTCTGCTCCTCGGCCGCGGCCGCGACAGTCTCCGCCTCGGTCGCTGTCTGCCTGCTCACGGACGCGACCCCGTCGACCATGTCGACGACCTCCTGGGTCGTGCGCGCCTGGTCGTCGGTCGCGTCGCTGATCTCCTGGACGGTCTCGTCGACGGTCGTCACGTCCTCGACGACCCCCTCGAACTCCCGGAGCGTCGACTCGATGGTCTCGACGCCCTCGGCGACCTGCGCCTCCATCGCCTCGGCGTCGGCCGCGGTCTCGGCGGACGCCTCCTGGACCGCCTCGATGCGTCCGGATATCTCCGCGGCCGACTCGCGGGTCTCCTCGGCGAGCGACTTCACCTCGTCGGCGACGACCGCGAACCCGTCGCCGGAGCCGTCCGCGCGGGCCGCCTCGATCGAGGCGTTCAGCGCGAGCAGGTTGGTCTCCTCCGCGATCTCGTCGATCACGGCCGCGATCTCGTCGATCTCGCCGACCCGCTCCGCGAGGTCGGTGACGGCGGCCGCGGTCTCGCCGATCCGGCTCTCCAGGGTCTCGAGCTCGGCGATCGCCTCGGCCGCCTCCTCGCGCCCGGAGCGACCGCGGTCGGCCGCGTCGCGGGCCGTCTCGGCGGCGTCGTCCGCGGAGGCGGCGATCTCCTCGACGGTCGCCGACAGCGTGTTCATCTCGCCCGCGATCGCCTCCAGCTCGTCGGTCTGCTCGGCCGCGCCGTCGGAGATCTCCCCGACCGAGCCGGCGACGTCGCCGCTCGCGTCCTCGACTTCGTCCATGCTCGCGCGCACGTCGTCCGCGGTGCCGGCCACGTCCGCGGTGAACGCGCCCACGTCGCCGAGCGTCTCGCCGAGCGTCGCGACGAGCCGGTTGTAGTTGTCGACGAGCTCCGCGTACCGGTCCTCGTCGGTCGCCAGCGCGTCCTCGTCGATGGTCGCCGTCAGGTCGCCGTTCTGCGCGCGCTCGGCGGCGTCCCCGAAGGCGTCGACGAGCGCCTCCAGCTCGGTCGTGTAGGCGGCGAGGTTCTCCGCCATCTCGTCGAGCGAGTCGCCGAACGACCCGGGCACGTCCTCGTCGAGCGCCGGGTCGTCGAACTCCTGCGCCGCGAGCGCCTCGGCCTGCGCCGAGACGGTCGTGAGGTAGCCGTGGACCTCGCCGAACGCGGCCACGAGGCTCCCGACCTCGTCGGGCTGGCTCGGGTCGAGGGCGTCCGCGGCGTCCCGGTCGACCTCCTCGACCTCGCCCGCGGCGATCGCCTCGGCCTGACGCTCTAACGCCCGGATCGGGGCGACGAGATCCCGCCGGACGATGAGCAGCGTGTTGTAGATGGCGACGACGGACCCGAGGAACAGCGCCCCGGAGACGACGTACGCGACGGTGCCGGAGAGGACGAACTGCGCGAGAAAGATACCGACGGTGACGAGGAACTGGATGCCGACGGCCGCGACCATCTTGCGCTCTATCGATTCCGAGACGCCGAGCCCGTCCATCGTCCGCCAGAGGAGGGCGTCGTACCGCCCGCGTATCCCGGGGCGGCGCTGCCGTGTCGTGGACATGTCCGGACCTCGACGAGACCGGGTTATCAACCTCCCGCCGGCGTTATCACGTTCGATTCTCGATTGTCACGGGCCGAGAATCCGCGGACCGGGCCGGCGCCGGTCGAACGGCAGACGATCGAACGGCGGACGGTCGAACGGCGAGCGGGCGCGCCGTCGCGGGGCCTTAGAACAGCCCGTCGCGAGGTCTCAAAAGAGGCCGTCGACCGCCTCGGCCGCGAGGTCGACGGCGGCCTCCAGGTCGGGGCCGAGCGGCGACCCGACGACGAGGCCGTCTGCGTGCTCGGCGACCGCTGCGGCGCGCTCGCGGACGGTCTCGGGCGTGCCCGCCATACAGAACGCGTCGATCATCTCGGGCGTCACGCGCTCGAAGGCGGCGGAGAACTCGCCGGCGGAGACGCGGTCGCCGATCTCGCTCGCCGCGCCCGGGTCGATCCCGTGGCGCTTCAGGACGGGCGGCGCCGCGCCCGCGGCTATGAACGCGACCGGCGGGCGGGCGGCCTCGCGGGCGGCCGCCTCCTCGTCGGCGACCGACACCGCGGCGTACGCGATCAGGTCGAACTCGCCACGGTGGTCCGGCCTGTCGTCGAGGCCGTCGTCGACCTGGTCGCGAGCCCACGCGAGGTCCTTCGGGTGCGACCCGTTGTACAGCAGGCCGTCGGCGTGTTTCGCGGCCATCCGGCACATGTGCGGCCCCTCGCCGCCGACGTGGATCGGAATCGACGCGCCCTGCGGCGGCTCGTAGTTGAGGCCCGCGTCCGCGGCGTCGAAGGCGCCCTCGTGGTCGACGCGCTCGCCGGCCCACAGCTTCTGGGCGGTCTTGAACGCCTCCAGGACGGGCCGCAATCCCCGCTCGTCTTCGAGGCCGAGGTTCGAGAGCGTCGAGGGGTCGCCCGGCCCGAGGCCGAAGACGGCGCGCCCCCCGGCGACCTCGTCGAGGGTGGCGACCTTCGAGGCGAGCGTCACGGGGTGGGTCTCGTAGGGGTTGGCGACGCCCGGGCCGAGCCGGACCGACTCGGTGGCGGCCGCGAGCCGCGAGAGGAACGCCCACGGGTCGCGGTTGTTGTAGTGACACGTCGAGTAGACGGCGTCGTAGCCGGCCGCCTCGGCGCGGACGCCGAGGTCGACGAGGCGAGACATCTCGTGTTCGGGGGTGAGTTCGATACCGAGCATGGTTACTCCTGAAACGTCCACTCCCGCAGGGCCTGGCGGACGAAGTCGCCCTCGACCTCGCGGAAGTGACTGTCCGAGCCGTCGTGGTCGCCGAACTCCCAGTCGCGGACGACGACCACGGGGGTCCCGCCCGCGCCCTCGCCGGCGACGAGGTTGGCGGCCGCGGCGAGCTCGTCGACCACGTTCTGGACGGTGACGCCCATCTCGCGGCCGTCGCGGTCGCGCTCGCCGCGCCAGTCGCGGCTCGCGGGCATCCCCGCCCAGCCGATCGCGACCCCGCGCTGCCCGTGGCGGAACGGGCGTCCGCAGGTGTCGCTGACGACGACGCGGTCGGCCGCGAGCCCCCGGCGGATCCGCTCCGCGCTCTCGGAGGGGCGCTCCGGGAGGAGCAGCAGGTCGCCGCCGGGGACGTTCGACCGGTCGATGCCGGCGTTGACGCCGACGTGGCCGAAGCGCGTCGCGGTGAGGAGGAACGGGGCCTCCATCACGAGCTCCGTCGACTCCTCGATGACGGCCTGCGCGAACCGCGGGTCCTTCTCCTCGCCCGTGATCTCGGCGAGCCTGTCGGCCACCTCCCTCGCGCGCGGGCTCGCCGGGAAGTCGTCGAGGTCGAAGACGCGGCCCTCCGCCTTCGAGACGACCGTGCTGGCGACGACGACCACGTCGTCCTCGCGGAGGTCGACGCGCTCGCCGATCATGGCCGCTAGGTCGTCCCCCTCCCGGATCTCCGGGAGGTCCGGAACCGCGAACAGCTCCATGCGAATACCTGCGCGGCGACGTGGAAAAACCCCGCCGGTACCGGGTCGGTTTGACGCTATCCGGGGCGTGGTATATGACGAGGTCCGGTCACCGTTTCGACGTTCGGACAGAGAAGCAGGCGTTAATGACACGATACCGCGCGCAACGCGGTTTCTGTTAAACGCATATTAGGAGATGGCAGCGATAACGAGTCATTCAGCCGAACGGTTTTGTACCGTGACCGGCGACCCTCGGCCGCGATGTGCGAATCAGCGACTGAACCCGATCCGGCGCCGATCGGGACGCGAACGCGCGTCCCGGCCGACAGCGACGACGACGAACCGTTCCTGACGCGGACCCGCGCCCCGTGAGGGGCGGCGGGCCACGATTTCGCTGATTTTTCGCCGCCCTCGTCCGTCCTCGTCCGCACCCGTCCGCCCTCGTCCGCACCCGTCCGCACGGCTTATAGGCGACTCCGCCGAACCCGGGGTGTGGACCTCCACGTCCGGTACGAGGGCGACGACGACCCCGACAAGTGTACGGCCCGGAAGCTCTCGCGGTTCGACCTCGCCGAGCTCCACCGCTCGGACCGGGCCACGCCGTACGGGGTCGTGCTCAACCCCCACGCGGAGCGCGCGCTCTCGCCCGCGGACGCCGAGCGGGCCGCCGAGAGCGCGCTCGTCGCGCTCGACTGCTCGTGGGAGTCGGCCGGCGAGAAGATGTTCAGCCTCCCCGGCGAGCACCGCGCGCTCCCGTACCTCGTCGCCGCGAACCCCGTGAACTTCGGGCGGCCGATGCGGCTCACGACGGTCGAGGCGTTCGCGGCCGCGCTCGCGATCCTCGGCGAGCGCGACCACGCGGAGCGCGTCCTCGCGAAGTTCACCTGGGGCGAGACGTTCCTCGAACTCAACGCCGAGCCGCTCCGGCGGTACGCCGACTGCGAGGACTCGGCCGCGGTCGTCGCGGTCCAGCAGGAGTACCTCGACCGGGAGTAGCGGCCGCTCGCCCCGGAGCCGGCGGTTCCGATAGCGGCACCGAACGGGGTCGCGGCAAGCCTTTTGCGTGATTCGACCGTATCAGACACTGATGGTTTCCACAGGCGACGACGCACCCACGTTCACCGCGACGGTCGGCACGAGCGACCACGAGCCGTTCGACCTCGACGAGCGGATCGGCGACGGGCCGGTCGTGCTCGCGTTCTTCCCCGGCGCGTTCACGCCGCCGTGTACGAACGAGATGATCGCGTTCCAGGAGCGCGCCGACGCCTTCGCCGACGCGGGCGCGACCCTGTTCGGGATCAGCGCCGACTCGCCGTTCTCGCAGGGCGCGTTCCGCGAGGAGCACGGCATCGAGTTCGACCTCGTGAGCGACATGGCCGGCGACGCGATCCGCGCGTACGGGCTGGAGATCGACATCGCCGACCTCGGGCTCCACGGCATCGCCAACCGCGCTGTGTTCGTGATCGACGACGACGGGCAGATCGTCTACGACTGGGTCGCCGACGACCCGACGAACGAGCCCGACTACGAGGCGGTCCTCGACGCCGTCGAGAGCGCTTAAATATCGGATTATCGCGGAGTAGTCGTTTCTGCTGCTGTTCGGATCGCTTTTTTATACGGTACTGAGGTGCGCGTAGCGCCGGCGACCTCGCACCCGCTCTTCGCGGGCGAGGCCCGCTCGGAGGCGCGCGCCGACGCCGAAACGACCACTTTCGACTCCCTCGGAACCGGCAGTCTCGAAGATGCGCGATTATTCCCCGACCACGCCGCCGATGGCGCCCGCGAGCGCCGAGTCGACGGCGAACAGGAACGTGAGGA
The DNA here is from genome assembly GCF_003666025.1 of Halorubrum sp. Atlit-8R. Taxonomy (NCBI): domain Archaea; kingdom Methanobacteriati; phylum Methanobacteriota; class Halobacteria; order Halobacteriales; family Haloferacaceae; genus Halorubrum; species Halorubrum sp. Atlit-8R. Next base: position 152,549 of record NZ_QPLV01000005.1, on the reverse strand, counting down.
ACAGGCCGACGACTAGCACGCCGGCGCCGCCGAGCAGGCTCCCGACCGGGCCGCCCACGAGGCCGACGAGGCCGCCGAAGAGGGCGAGCAGCAGCGTGACCACGACCCCGCTCACCGACCCCGCCAGCAGCCCATGCCAGAAGCCGGAGAGCAGGCCGCCGCCCGCCAGGTACCCCGCGACGAAGCCGCCGACGAGGCCGGCGGCCGCGTGCCCCACCACGGGGACGAGCGTCGCGAGCAGCCCGGCGATCAGCATCACGACGAACCCGTAGCCCACGGCGCGCCAGTCGGTCATGCGACGCGGTAGCCTATCCGCGGGTAAATACTTCGTCGTCAAATTGCTATTCCTATGCGTTTATTTAATAACTCTTGATAAGAGAGGCCGTTAAAATGGTAGCTGGATTAATAACGCTGTGAGCGGTAGCGGTTAGTAATGAGCGACTCGCGCGAAGCGGACGGTCCCGACGGCGACCCGGCCGACCGCCGCGGCGGCGGGGCGACGGACGAGCCCGACGGGGCGCGGCTCCGGCTCTCGGTGCCGGACATGGACTGCTCGTCGTGCGCGGGAAAGGTCAAGGGCGCGCTCGACCGCGAGGGCGTGCTCTCGGTCAACACCCGCCCGACCACGGGCGTCGTCGTCCTCACGTACGACCCCGACCTGACGGACGTCGAGGCGCTGACGGCCGCGGTCGAGGGCGCCGGCTACGCCGTCGCGGACGCGGAGTCGGACGGCGTCGCCGACGACCTGTTCACGAGCCCCCGGGCGATCGCGACCGCGGTCGGCGGCGTGTTCCTCGCCGCCGGCCTCGTCTTGGAGTGGCTGCTCCCCGGCCTCGACCCGACGTTCGCGACGGTCGGCGGCGTGGGGTTCCTCGGGCCGTGGGCGGTCACCGGCGCGTCCGTCGCGTACCTGCTGGCGGTCGCGGTCGCCGGCCCGCCGATCCTGCGGAACGGGCTCTACTCGCTGCGGGGCCTGAGCCTCGACATCGACCTGTTGATGAGCGTCGGCGTCGTCGCCGCGCTGCTCGTCGACCTCCCGTTCGAGGCGGCGACGCTCGCGGTGCTGTTCTCGGTCGCCGAGCTGCTCGAACGCTACTCCGTCGACCGGGCGCGCACCTCCCTCCGCGAGCTGATGGAGCTGTCGCCGGACGAGGCGGTCGTGATCCGCGATGGCGACGAGGAAACGGTCCCCGCCGAGCGCGTCGCGACGGGCGAGCGGCTCGCGGTGCGGCCGGGCGAGCGCGTCCCGCTCGACGGGGTCGTCCGGGAGGGCTCCGGCGCGGTCGACGAGTCGCCGATCACCGGCGAGTCCGTCCCCGCGGAGAAGGCCCCCGGCGACGAGGTGTACGCCGGCTCGATCAACGAGGCCGGCTACCTCGAGGTCGAGGCGACCGCGCCGGCGAACGAGTCGACCATCGCGCGGGTCGTCGAGCTCGTGGAGGCCGCCAACGGCGAGGAGACGCGCGCCGAGCGGTTCGTCGACCGCTTCGCGAGCGTCTACACCCCGATCGTCGTGGTCGGCGCGGTCGCGACCGCGGCGCTCGGCCCGGTCCTCGTCGGCGGCGGCGCGGAGACATGGTTCGTCCGCGGGCTCACCCTGCTCGTGATCGCGTGCCCGTGCGCGTTCGTCATCTCGACGCCCGTCAGCGTCGTCTCCGGCGTGACCGCGGCCGCGCGCAACGGCGTCCTGATCAAGGGCGGCGAGCACCTGGAGGCCGCCGGCGACGTCGACGCCGTCGCGCTCGACAAGACCGGGACGCTCACGCGCGGGGAGCTGTCGGTGACCGACGTGGTCCCCCTCGGCGACCGCGGGGCCGACGACGTCCTGGCGTGCGCGACCGCCATCGAGCGCCGGAGCGAACACCCGGTCGCGGCGGCGATCGTCGCGCGCGGCGAGGAGGCGGGCGCCGAGCTCGACGGCGAGGACGCGACCGCGGTCACCGGCTTCGAGGCGCTGACCGGCGAGGGCGTCCGAGCGGACCTCGACGGCGAGACCCACTACGCCGGCAAGCCCTCGCTGTTCGAGGAGCTCGGCTTCGACCTGAGCCACGCGCACGTCCGGCCCGACGGCGGGGTCGTCCGCGAGCGCGACGCGGACGCCGACGCCTCCGACGACGCGGACGCGAGCGTCACCGAGCCCGAGTCCTGCGACCACGGCCAGTACCTCGACCTGGCGAGCGAGACGATCCCCCGGCTCCAGGCAGAGGGGAAGACGGTCGTCCTCGTCGGGACCGAGACGGAGTTGGAGGGCGTCATCGCGGTCGCCGACACGGTCCGCCCGGAGGCGGCGTGGGTCGTCGACCGCCTCCACGAGCTCGGGGTCGACCGCGTCGCGATGCTCACCGGCGACAACGACCGGACCGCGCGGGCCATCGGCGAGCGCGTCGGCGTCGACGAAGTGCGCGCGGAGCTGCTCCCGGACGAGAAGGTCGACGCGGTCCGCGAGCTCGCGGCCGAGGCGGAGGGCGGCGCCGCGATGGTCGGCGACGGGATCAACGACGCGCCGGCGCTGGCGGCCGCGGACGTGGGGATCGCGATGGGCGCCGCCGGCACCGACACCGCCATCGAGACCGCCGACGTGGCGCTGATGGCCGACGACCTGACGCGGCTGCCGTACGTCGTCGACCTCTCCTCGCGCGCGAGCTCGACGATCCGGACGAACATCGGCGCCTCCCTCGCCGTGAAGGCGCTCCTGGCGGCCGGCGCCCCGCTCGGCTACGTGAGCGTCGCGATGGCCGTGGTCGTCGGCGACATGGGGATGAGCCTCGGCGTCACCGGCAACGCGCTCCGGCTCGGCGGCGTCGAGCCCGCGGAGCCGCCGGCGGCGGACGCGACCGCCGACGAGTCCGGCGCGTAGCGGAGCGCGCGCCGCCGCCCGGCGGGAGCCGGCGAGATCGGCCTCACGATTTTTATCGGCTCGACGGCAATTCGGGCGCATGCCCTCCGAGAGCGGACCCGCGGCCGCGGCCGACGCGGTCGACGCCGTCGAACCCGCCGACGCGGTCGAAGACGCAGAGCGCGACGACGCGACCGCGACCGACGGGGTCGACGCGGCTCGCGGTCCCGGGCGCGAGGCGATCGAGTGGGGACCGGTCCGGTACGACCGGCTGAGGTCGCTCGCGGCCGGCGCGACGGGCGGGATCGCTGGCGCCGTCCTCGTCGGAATCGGGGCCGTCGTCGCCGCCGTGCTCACCGGGATCGGCGAGTTCGCGCTGCCGAGCGTCGGCCTCGCCGAGGCCGCCGTCGGCGTCGGGTTCCTGTTCGCGCTCGCGGTCGCCACCGTCCCCTCGCTGTACGTCTGGTACCGCGAGACCGCGGTCAGCGAGCTGACCGTCTCCCGGCTGCGCGAGGCCGCGGGCGCGCTGCGGCCCGGCTGGACGCTCGCCGGGCTCGGCGCGGTCGCCGCGGCGGCGCTGGCGCTCCCGTCCGACCTCCTGCCGGCCTTCTGGCCGCTGTTCTGGCTCGTCTGGTTCGTGCCGGCCGTCGCCCAGTCGTCGGGCAAGACCGTCCGGCTCGACCCGGCGGCGGCGACGGTCGAGCGGACGTACCCCAGCTACGACCGGACCCGGAGCGACGACCTCGGGTCCGTCGTGCGGACGCGGCGGATCGACCTCCGGTGGACGACGCTGTTCCTGCTCGCGTACCGCGGGAACGCGTGGTTCCGGTCGACGCCGTGGCTGTTCGTCCCGACCGACCGCGCCGACGAGGTCGAGGCGGCGCTCGACGCGGTGCTGGCGGAGAGCGACGGCCCGGACCGCGCGAGCGTCCCGGAGCGGCTCACCCTCGCGGTCCTGGGATCGTTCTCGCTCGTCGTCGGGCTCCTGATGGCCGTCGCGGCCGGCGAGGGCGCGGGCGGCGTGGCGCTGGCGCTGCTCACGGCGCCGTTCTCCCTCCTGTTTCTCGCGCTGGCCGCGCGCCTGTGAGACGCCCCCGACACCGGACGTGACACCCCCTACCACGCGACTCATATACTCGCGGACCGTAGCACGGACATGGACAGACAGCGTCTGGAACGCGCGCTCGAAGACGAGTTCGGCGGGACCGAGGCGGAGCGGCGCGCCGTCTCGCGGGCGGCCCGCGACCTCGTCGACTCCGGGCGGCCTTCCGAGGACCGCGGTCACGGGCTGACCGTGCCGGGGGTGGTCGGGCACATGGAGGACGCCCCGGACGGCTCCTCGCTCGTCGAGCGCTGGAACTGGTGGATGGGCGCACTCGACGCCGCCTACGGCGGCTACGACTACTTCACGGTGCGGTTCGTCGAGGACGACGAGGCGACCGGCCTCCGTCGATAGGGGGAGGCGGACCCCGGAGCCGCCGTGCCCGAATCGCCGGCCAGCGGTACGGAGCTGTCCACTTTCACTTTCACTCCGGGCATGGCTCGCTTATAGGGGGATTCCGCTCCGATCGGGAGGTATGAGCGCAGTAGTCTCCGACCGACCGCGGTACGCGACGCCGACGCGCGTGGACGTCACCGACTGTCGAACCGACCGCCTCCCGGACCGCGTCCGGGCGAACCGCGTCGACGGCAGCGAGGTCCACCTCGAACGCCGGGGCGGGCGGACGTTCCTCGTCACGCGGCCGACCGAGTAATCGTCGCTTTCGGGCGGCAGTAAAGAAGAACTCAGCGCCCGCTCCCGTCAGTCGTCCGCGGGGAGTTCCGTGCGTGTCAGTTCGCCGTCCCCGAGCCGGCCGTCGAGACCGACGCCGAGCGTCTCGTTCGTCCGCGCGACCGACTCGGCCGCGTCGACGTCGGTCGCGAGCGCGCGGACCGCGTCCACGTTCTCGGGGACCACGTCGGCCTCCTGGTGGACGTTCTGGAACAGGTAGAGGTCCCGGCCGGTGACGCTTATCGACTCCTCCCAGACGCAGTTCTCCCAGAGGTCGCCGCGGGGCCGGCCCGCGTCGGCGGCGTAGTCCTTCAGCGCGCCCGCGCCGTCGATGCCGGCGGCCTCGGGGATGAGGAAGATCCGGCTCTCGTCGGCGAGCAGGTCGCGGACGGCCGCCGGGTCCGGCTCGGTCGCCAGCGTGACGTTGACGCTGTGGGTGTGCATCCCGGTGACGGGCGCCTTCAGCGCCGCGGTGTCGACGGTCACGTCCGGGAGGATCTCGTTCACGTCGGGGCCGTGGTGGGAGGGGACCGTCGCCGGGTCGGGGACGATGTCGTTTATCGGGCCGCGGTCGGTCTCGTTCGGGTCGCCGCCGCGGCGCACGAGCGTGACGCGCGCCTTCTCGACGCCGAAGGTCTCGTCGAGCGGCGCGAGCAGCCGCGAGAGCGCGGTCGTGTTACAGGAGACGACACGGACGGAGTCGGCGCCGCGGGCGGCCTCGAAGCGGCCGCGGGCGTTGAACGAGGCGTCGGCGACGGCCGCGTCCTCGCCGCCCTGAAAGATCGCCGGCGTGTCGTGTGCCTCGTAGACCGGCGCGTTGCGCTCGCCGACGCCGGAGGGGGCGCAGTCGACGATCACGTCGACGGCGTCGAGCAGGTCGCCGAGAGTCCCCGCCAGGTCGACGCCGGCGGCCGCGAACTGCTCGGTGCGGTCCTCGACAGCCGCGTAGAGGTCGTATCCGCGGCGCGCCGCGGTCTCGACGCCGTAGTCCGGCGACGCCTTGGTCACGCCGACGAGCTCCATGTCGGCCTGGGCCGCGACGGCGTCCGCGACCCGCTTGCCGATCGTGCCGTAGCCGTTGACGCCCACGCGTATCATGTGCGTCCCTCGCTCGGGGACCGGCATAATCTTTTCGAGAAACGCAAATTGAAATTAACTACCCCACGAGTAATCGATCGGTTAATTCGACGCCGATCGGTACCGGACGTAAATAATTCAATTACGAAATAGAGTAAAATCGGCGATGACAAGGCCTAACGCCCGGGCGGACGGAGACGCGGGCATGGCTGCCGACCTCTCCGACGCCGCGGCGACCGCGGTCGAACAGTGCCTGAACGTCGCCTCCGACGAGTCCGTCGTCGTCGTCACCGACGACGAGCGCGAGCCGATCGGCGAGGCGCTCTACGCGGCCGCGAGCGCCGTCACCGACGACGCGACGGTCCTCCGGTACCCCCCCGCGGACCAGCACGGGACGGAGCCGCCGGCGCCGGTTGCGGCCGCGATGCGGGAGGCCGACGTCTTCCTCGCGCCGACGACGAAGAGCCTGAGTCACACCCGCGCCCGCGGCGCCGCCTGCGACGCTGGCGCGCGCGGCGCGACGCTCCCGGGAATCACCGAGGACGTGTTCACGACCGGGCTCGACGCCGACTACGCCGCCATCGACGCCGCCTGCGACGACGTGCTCGACCAGGTGGCCGCCGCCGACGAGGTCCGCGTCACCGCGCCCGCCGGCACGGACATCACGTTCGGGATCGGCGGCCGCGAGTGGCTCGCCGATACGGGCATGGTCCGCGAGCCGGGCGACTTCTCGAACCTCCCCGCCGGCGAGGTGTTCGTCGCGCCCGAGACCGCGACCGGCACGTTCGTCGTCGACGGGACGATGATGCCCCACGGCCTGCTCGACGAGGGACAGACGCTCGCGTTCGAGGTCGAGGACGGGTTCGTCACCGACATCGCCGACGACGCGATCCGCGCCGACGTGGAGGCCGCCGCCGAGGAGGTGGGCGACGCCGCCTACAACCTCGCGGAGCTCGGCATCGGGACCAACGGCGGCGTCGAGGAGCTCGTCGGATCGGTCCTGTTAGACGAGAAGGCGGGCGGCACGGTCCACATCGCGATCGGCGACAACGCCGGGATCGGCGGCGAGACGGACGCGCCGCTCCACCTCGACGGGATCATCCGGGAGCCGACGGTGTACGCGGACGGCGAGCCGATCGACCTGCCGAGCGCGTAAGACGGCCTCAGGCGGGAATCTAACTAGTTGCTTATATATGACCGAGGCGGTGGCGCGTGCCGACGAGCGCCCGCAGGGCGCTGGTCGCACGCGCGAGGGAGTCGGTGGTTCGGAGCGAAGCGGAGAACCGCCGACGAGGCTGGGGAGGGGTGAGGTGCGGGGCTGTGTGGGCGGGGCTCGAAGGGGCGGTCGCGAGGCGGGCGCAGGCGACGGAAGCACCGCAGCGAGCGAACGGAGTGAGCAAGCGAGGAGCGCACCGAGCGTGCGCCCGCCTCGCGACCGGGGCTTCGGCGGTCTTCATCGCGCCAGCGGCAGCGGAGGAGCAACCGAACGGTTCCGCATATCGCTCGTCTTATTCCACGACCGCGAGCGCGACCCCTTCCACGTCCCGGACGCCGACCACCTGGTGCCGCCAGCCGTCGCCGGCGTCGACGCAGAGCGTGCCCGCCGCCGTGACCGCGACCGAGAGCCCGGGGCCGTAGCCGAGCGCGACGACCGCCTCGTCCACCGGAAGCTCGGCGGGCTCCCACGCCTCGTCGCCCCACTCGCCGCCCGCGTCGGCGTGAACCAGCAGGTCGCCGTCGACGACCGCCGTCGCGTGGCCGTCGCCGTCGGCCGCGACCGCGTCCGCAGGCCCCTCCCGCGCCGTCATCCAGCCGTTGCCGAGCCAGTACAGTCCCGCCCCGGTCGCGGCGAGCGGCATCCCGGCGCCGGCCACGTCGCGCGCGTCGTCCAGTCCCACGTCGGTGAGCCCGCCGTCGGCGACGCGGAACACCCCCTCCGCGCCCGCGACGAGCGCCCCGTCGACCGCGCGCGACTCCGAGACGGTTCCGAGCCGCGTCGTCGCGGCGACCGCCGTCCCGCCCGCCTCGAACGCGACGCGCTCGACCGCGCCGCTCTCGCGGGCGATGAGGAGCGCGCCGTCACGCGCTCCCGTCGCGTCGCCGCGCCCGCTCGCCGCGCCGACCGCGACCGCCGCGTCGTCGTCGACCGATTCGAACTCCGGGTCGTCGCCGACCGCCGCGACCGAGAGCCCGTCGGGCGTCGCCGCGGCGACGAGGTCGGCGGCGCCGTCGCCGCGCGCGAGGACGGCCACGTCGCGGGCGGGGTCGCGGGCGACCATGTCGAACGCGCCGACCTTGTCGGCCGACAGCGAGACGCGGACGATCCCGGACCCCGTCGCGACGTAGGCGTCGGTGCGGCCGGCGCTGCCCGCGTACACGCGCTTTTCGTCGATCGAGATGTCGTCCTCGGCGGGAGCCATCGGCCCCTCGTTCTCCGCGGCGGGACATAAGCCCCGCGCGCCGCCGCTCTCGCTCCGCGCGCCGACACTCTCGCTCCGCGCGCCGACGCCGGGCCGGCGTTCCGACGCGGTGGGAACGAGCGCGCGTTCCGACGCCCATTTGAGCGCCCCTCGCGTACGCCGGTTCGTGCAGTCAGTCGCCGCCGACCTCTCGGTCCTGCTCGCGGAGGTGGTCCCCCGGCTGGCGCGGATCACGGCGTTCATCGCGGGCGGCGTCTTCGCCGCCAACGTCGCCGTCGCGTTCGGGCTGGTCCGGTACGTCGCCGGGGTCGCGGGGTGGCTCACCCGACCCGCGAACCTCCCGGACGAGGTCGGCACGGCGATCCTCACGACCGCCGCGTCGACGACCGCGGGCTACGCGACGCTGGCGGAGTACCGCGAGGCGGGCCTGCTCGACGACCGGGCGACGCTCGTCGCCGTGGTGATGAACACGTTCTTCGGGTTCGTCCAGCACGTGTTCACCTACTACGTGCCGGTGTTGATCCCGATCCTAGGCGTCACCACCGGCGCCGTCTACGTCGGCGCGCGCGCCGGCATCGCGCTGCTGATCTCGGTCACGGGCGTCGTCGCGGGCGGGCTCCTCCTCTCGGAGTCGAACGTCGACCGGGCCGCGCTCGCCGACGTGGACGCGACCGGTCCCGAGGCCGACGACCGGACCGACCGCGAGCGCGTCCGCGACGCCGCAGAGAAGTCGTGGGGGACGCTCCGCCGGATCGTCCCGCGGCTCGCGGTCGTCTACACGCTCGTCATCTGGCTCGTCACCACCTACGACGTGCGGGCGCTGACGAGCGTCGCCGAGCCGATCACGGGCGTGCTGGGCCTCCCGGGCGCCGCGGTGCCGGTCATCGCGGTGTTCACGCTCGACACGACCGCGGGCGCGGCGACGCTGGCCGGGACCGAGGCCGGGGTCTTCACCACCCGCACCGCGGTCGCGTCGCTGCTCATCGGGAGCATCCTCTCGTTTGCCGTCTCGACGTTCCGGCGCTCGATCCCCTTCCAGTACGGGATCTGGGGCCCCTCGTTCGGCACGAAGGTGATCGTCGTCAACACCGCCCTGAAGCTCGTCTTCATCTCGGCGACGGTCGCGCTGCTGCTGGCGCCGGTGTGGTGAGGGCCGGCTCGGCGGGGCGCGGACCGCGGCGACCGACCGCGCGCGACGGCGGCGGGCGGATCAGTAGGTTCAACACCGGCCCGGATCGATCGGCGCACATGGCGCTCGAAAAGGACGTGGACTGTCCCGCGTGCGGCGAGACTCGCTCGTTCTACCGGACCGCGGCGATGACGCTCCACCTCGGCGAGAAGACGAAGTGGCGGTGTCCCGACTGCGGCTACGGCTACGTCGAGATCGACGGTATCGACACGCTCGCGGCCTGAGGCGACGCTCGTTTTCCGTCGGTCGCGGCGACGCCGCAACACTCAGTACCCCGGCGGCTGTGCCGGATCGCATGAACCGGATACGGCGACGGTCAGCGGAGGCGAGACCGCGTGGTCGGTGAGGCGCGAGAACCTGAGGGCGACACGGGCCCGCTCGACGGGCTCACCGTGTTGGACCTCTCGCGCGTCCTCGTCGGCCCGTTCTGCACGATGCAGCTCGGCGACCTCGGCGCGGAGGTCATCAAGGTCGAGCGGCCGGGCCCGGGCGACCAGACCCGGACGTGGGTCCCCCCGGCGTTCAGCGAGGGCGACGGCGAGAGCGACGAGGGCGCGGAGAGCGCCTACTACGTCAGCGTCAACCGAAACAAGCGGTCGATCCAGCTGGACCTGACGACCGAGGCCGGCCGGGCCGTCGTCCGCGACCTCGCGCGCGAGGCCGACGTGCTCGTCGAGAACTTCCGCGTCGGCAAGACCGCCGAGTGGGGCCTCGACTACGGCGACCTCGTCGAGGAGAACCCGGGGCTCGTCTACTGCGGCATCTCCGGCTACGGCGAGTGGGGGCCCGACCGCGACAAGCCCGCCTACGACATCATGATGCAGGCGCGGGGCGGGTTCATGTCGTTCACGGGCGTCGAGGGCGGCCCGCCGGTCCGGATCGGGGTCGCGCTCGCCGACGTGGGCGCCGGGATGTACGCGACGCAGGCGATCCTCGCGGCGCTGCTCGAACGCGAGCTCGGCGACGGCCGCGGGCAGAAGATCGACGTGAGCCTGCTTGACGGGCAGGCCGCCTGGACCAGCTACATGGCGACGAACTACTTCGCCAGCGGCGAGCCGCCGGGGCGCATGGGGAGCAAGCACCCGAACATCGTCCCCTACCGGGCGTACGAGACGGCGGACGACTACGTCGTCGTCGCCTGCTCGTCGGACCGGTTCTGGCCGCCGCTGTGCGAGGCGATCGACCGCCCCGACCTGCTCGCCGACGAGCGGTACGAAGAGAACGAGGGACGCGTCCGGAACCGCGACGAGCTGGAACGCGAGTTGGAGGAGACGTTCGCGGCGATGACGACCGACGAGGCGGTCGAGCGGCTGGAAGCGCACGACGTGCCCGCGAGCCGCGTCCGCGACGTCGGCGAGGTGTTCGACGACCCCCAGATCGAGGCGCGCGGGATGCTCGCCGAGGCGGAGCACCCGACCGCGGGCACGGTGCGGTTCCCCGGCTCGCCGATGCACTTCTCGCGGACGCCGACGACGGTCCGCCGCCACCCGCCCGCGCTCGGCGAACACACGGAGTCGGTGCTGCGCGAGTACGGCTACGGCGAGGGCGACATCGAGGAGCTCCGGGACCTCGGCGCGATCGCGGACGAGGAGTGAGCGGCGGGCGCGCGCCGGCGCCTCAGAGGATCCCGGCCTGCTCGGCGCGCGCGACGATGCCGCGGGCCATCTTGTCGGTCGCCTCGTCGACCATCTCGCCGTCGACCGAGACGGCGCCTTTCCCCTGTTCCTTCGCCTCGGCGTAGGCCTCGACGATCCGGCGCGCCTTCTCGGCCTCCTCGGGCGAGGGCGCGAACGTCTCGTTGGCGGGCTCGATCTGGCTCGGATGGATCGCCCACTTGCCGTCACAGCCCAGCTGGCTCGCCCAGCGGCAGGAGTCGCGGAACCCCTCCGCGTCCTCGATCTCGGCGTACGGGCCGTCGATCACCTGGAGGCCCTGCGCCTTCGCCGCGTGGGCGATGCGCGCGAGCTGGTAGTGCCAGTAGTGGCCGGGGTAGCCGCCGCCGGAGCCGATCGTGAGGCCGGCGGCGCCGACGTTGGCGGTGTAGTCGCCGGGCCCGAACACGAGCGACTCCAGGCGGTCGCTGGCGCGGGCGATGTCGGCGACCTTCGTCATCGCCTCCGGCGACTCGATCTGCGCCTGGAGGCCGATCTCGCCGACTGGGAGGTTGTTGTTCGCCTCGACCTGCGTCAGGAGATTGTCGACGGTGGCGACCGTCTCCGGGTTGTTCGCCATCGGCACCATGATCGTGTCGAGGTACTCGCCGGCCCGCCCGACGACCTCGATCACGTCGTCGTAGAACCACCGGGTGTCGACGCCGTTCATCCGGTAACAGGGCCGGGTGTCCGACCAGTCGTACTCGATCAGCCCCTCGATGACGTTCTCGCGGGCGTCGACCTTCGCCGCGGGCGCGACGGAGTCCTCTAGATCGAGGAACGCCTCGTCGGCGCCGGAGTCGGGCGCCCGCTCGATCATCTTCGGGTCGGAGCCCGGCGTGGCGAGCTGGCTCCGCCGGAGCGTCACGTCGTCCGGTCCGCCCATCAGTCGTCGCCCTCCGAGGCCGTTATCGGGTCGCTCTCGTCTTCGGTGAAGCCGGCCGACTCCTCCTGGCGCCGCCGGGCCTCGGGGTCGAACTCGGCCTCGACCTCCTGGTACCGCGGGACGAAGGAGAGCTCGTGGTGGCTCTCCGTCTCGTGGCCGATGTACCGCTCTTCGAGGTCGAACTGCGCCTCCTCGTCGTTCTCGGCGATGTTCGCGAAGTCCTCGTAGGCGGCGTGCGCGCCGGAGTGGAGCCCATACAGCGTGATGAAGATGTACTGGTAGCCCAGATCGCCCAGCTCCTCGAAGGTGAGCGGGTCCTCCTCGGCGCCCCACTCGAACGACGAGGAGTAGTTGAAGGCGAGATCGAGGTCCGGGTGGGTCTCGTGGATCGTCTCGGCGTACTCGACCGCGTCCTCGCGGGACGGGTCGGGCATCTCGGGCCAGACGAGGTCGACGCCGGCGTCGGCGTAGATCCGGCCGCGTTCGAGGTGCTCCTCCCAGTCGCCGTTGGCGGAGCCGTACGCGTCGGTGCGGGCGATGATGACGGTGTCCTCGCTCTGCTTGGCGTCGACCGCGGCCTCGAAGCGCGAGCGGGCCTGCTCGCGGGAGACGATCTGCTTGCCCGCGATGTGGCCGCAGCGCTTCGGCGAGGTCTGGTCCTCGATGTGGACGGCGGCGACGCCGGCCTTCTCGTACTCGCGGACAGCGCGGCGGACGTTGTGGACGCCGCCGTAGCCGGTGTCGCAGTCGGCGATGACGGGGAGGTTCGTCGCCTCGACCATGCGCCTTGCGTTCTCGACCATCTCGCTCATCGTGACCATCTCTAGGTCGGGGAAGCCGAACTGGCCGAGGACGGTCGAGTAGCCGCTCATGTAGGCCGCGTCGAGCCCGGCCATCTCCGCGAGGCGGGCGTCGAGGGCGTGGTAGATCCCGGGCGCGAACGTGTACTCCTGCTCGTCGAACAGCTCGCGGAGTCGGCGGCCGGCCGGGTTGTCGATATCTCTGGTGAAGACGTCGTCGTCGAGTTCGTTGGGATTCATCGGGTTACTGCGTGGGGTCGTCGGCTGCGGTGCGGTTCGTCGTCGCCCGTCGCTCGCCGGCGCGGCGGCCGTCGGTCGAGCGTCGGTCGGCGGCGGCGCGTCGGTCGCCGCGGCGCTCGCCGTCGCAGCGAGCGCTCGGCGCGAACGTCGTGGGGTCGGGTCGGGGGACGTCGCCGGTCCCGGCCATCGGGACGGCGCGGCGGAACGAGCCCTCGGCGGGCGATCCGGCCGAGCGGTCGCAGGAGCGGCGCGCGGCGTTCGCCGTCATCGCGACCCCCCGTCCGTCCGCGTCCGCGAGGCGGGACGCAGGTCGGGAACGAGCGGCGCGTCGCGCTCGTCGTCGGTCGGCGGGCGGGTCGGCCGGCGGGCCTCGGTCGCCGGCGACGAGCCGGGCGACCGCGTCCCGGTGGCTCGGCGGGTCGTGATCGTCGGGACCAGCGGCGCGCCGGCCTCCTCGGTGAGCGGGGTGCGGCCGGGGATCGTCCGGGGAGAAGGTGTCGTCGTGCTCGACTCCGTCCGGCGGTCGGTACGGGTCGTCGAGTCCGCGTCGGTCGTACTGTCGGTGCGTCGGGTCGTGTCGTCGGGCGTGTCGTTAGGTGTCTTCATCGGGTCGTGTGGGCGGTTGGGGCGGTCGTCTGGTGATCGACTCGGTGCGTCGGGTCGCTGCGTGTCCGTGTACGGATACTGCCATTGCGACTGGGACGACTCGGGAGGGAGTAATAAACATAATGATTGATAATGATAATATTCGTTATGTTGTTTTACCCGATTAAATGTTCCATGACAACACGGCGCACAGACACGGCGAACGGACCGAGCGAACGGCCCTCGGCGTCGGCTCCGGGTGATGGTCCGCGCTCCGGGCGCCCGGACCGATCGCTTATTGCCCTCGCCGCGCCGAGCGTCGGTAGTGAACGAACGCGACGCCCTCCGGGCCCTCGCGGCCGACCTCCCGCACGCGGGCGACGACGCCGCCGTCGTCGACGGAACGGTCATCACGACGGACATGCTCCACGAGCGGACCGACTTCCCGCCCGGGACGACGCGGTACACCGCCGGCTGGCGTGCGGTCGGCGCGTCGCTGTCGGACGTGGCCGCGACCGGCGCGGCCGCGCGCGCGGCGGTCGCCGTCTACGCCGACGAGGCGTTCGACCGGGACGACCTCGAGGCGTTCGTCGCCGGCGCGGTCGACGTCTGCGAGGCGGTCGACGCCGAGTATGTCGGCGGCGACCTCGACGAGCACGCCGAGTTCACGACGGCGACCACCGCGGTCGGCGACGTGACCGAGGCCGGAGCCGTCACCAGGTCGGGGGCGCGGCCGGGCGACGCGCTCTGCGTCACCGGCGAGTGGGGGCGGTCTGCGGCCGCGCTGCGCCTGTTCGAAGAGGGGGACGACGCGGCGGTCGAGCGCGCGAACGAGCTGTTCCGGTTCACGCCGCGGGTCGCTGACGGGCTCGCGCTCGCGGGCACCGCGACCGCGATGATGGACTCCTCGGACGGGCTGGCGCGGTCGTGCCACCAGCTCGCCGAGGCGAGCGGGGTCGGGATCGAGTTGGACCGGGAGGCGGTCCCGGTTCACCCCGCGGTCGAGGAGGTGGCCGAGGGGTCGGCGGAGCGGTTCGAACTCGCCGCGCACTTCGGCGAGGACTTCGAGCTGCTGTGTGCGGTGCCGGACGAGGAGTTCGAGGCGGTCGCGGCGGCGTGCCCGGCCGGCCTGACGCGGATCGGTTGTGTGGTCGAAGGGCCCGAGGAAGCGCCGCGCGTCACGGCCGACGGCGACCCGCTACCCGACCGCGGCTTCACGCACGGCGACGAGTAAGCGATCGACGACAAGAGCGGATCAGCGATCGACACGGACACCTCCGAAGCCCCGGCCGTGAGGCGTGCGCACGCTCGCTGCGGTCCTCACTCGGTCGCTCACTTCGTTCGCTACCTCGTTGCGGTCCTTGCGTCGCCTGCGCACGCCTCACGGCCGCCCCTTCGAGTCCCGCCCGCACCGCGACCGCACCTCACGCCTCCCCAGCCTCGTCGCTCGCTGCTCGCGGTTGCACCGCTCGCAATCGAGGTGCTCGCTTCGCTCGCACCTCGCACCGCTCGCGACTCCCTCGCGGGCTGGCTCGCGGCCGCCGGGGGGCGGCCGCTCGCAGGCGCGCCGCGGCGGAAAGTTCGTCTCGCGGGTCGCCTACCGGATGAACTCGATCGCGGCGCCCTGTCCGAACCCGACGCAGAGCGTGGCGAGGCCGCGCTCGGCGTCGCGCTTCTGCATCTCGTGGAGCAGCGTGACGGGGAGGCGCGCGCCCGAGGCCCCGAGCGGGTGGCCGATAGCGATGGCGCCGCCGTTGACGTTGTACTTGTCCTCGTCGACGCCGAGCTCGCGCCGCGAGTACTCGCACTGCGAGGCGAACGCCTCGTTGAGTTCAACCAGGTCGTAGTCGTCGATGTCCGTGCCGGCGCGTTCGAGCAGGCCGCGGGTGGCGGGCACCGGGCCGATCCCCATCACCGTGGGGTCGACGCCGGCGACCGCGTTGGTGCCGACCTCGGCGAGCACGTCGAGCCCGTGCTCCTCGGCGAAGGCCCTGCTCGTGACGACCGTGAGCGACGCGCCGTCGGAGATCTGCGAGGAGTTCCCGGCGGTGACGCTGCCGTCGCCGGTGAACGCCGGCGGCAGGTCGGCGAGCTTCTCGGCGGTTGTGTCCGGGCGGATGCCCTCGTCCTCATCGACGAGCCCGTCCTCGGTCTCGACGGGGACGATCTCGTCGTCGAAGCGGCCGGACTCGGTCGCCTCCGCGGCGCGCTGGTGGCTGCGGGCGGCGTACTCGTCTTGCGCCTCGCGGCTCACGTCGTACTCCTCGGCGACCTTCTCGGCGGTCATCCCCATCTGGAGCTGGAAGAGGTTGTACCGCTCCGAGAGCTCGGGGTGGAGGTGCTGGTAGGAGTCGCCGTCCATCGGGACGCGGCTCATGTTCTCGACGCCGCCGGCGATGATACAGTCGCGGTTGCCCGCGGCGATCGCGTCCGACGCCGAGATGACCGCCTGCATCGAGGAGGCGCACCAGCGGTTGATCGTGGTGGCGGGCACCGACTCGCCCAGCTCCGAGAGGAGGGCGATGACGCGCGCGACGTTGTTGTCCTGCTCGGTCCGCTGCTGGGCGACCCCCCACATCAGGTCGTCGACGTGGTCGCTGGTCAGCCCCGTCTCTTCGAGCGCGTGGTCGATGAGCGTCGTCGAGAGGTCCTCGCTGCGGACGTCCTCGTAGACGCCGCCGTCTTTCCCCTGCGGCGTTCGGTACGCGGCCGCGATCACGGGCGTGGTCTCGTCTGTCATGAAAGATAACAGGACAGACGCCGTATTAAAACGCCGTGGAACGGGCGGGAATCGCTCCGAAGTTTATCGTTTATTCGCGAGCAGGCTCTCGCCGGTCATCTCCGCGGGCCGGTCGCGGTCCATCAGGTCGAGGAGCGTCGGCGCGATGTCGCAGAGCGAGCCGTCCTCGCGGACCCTGCGTCCCCCGTCGTCGCCGTCGGGCGTCAGGTAGACGAACGGGACCGGGTTGTACGTGTGCGCGGTGTGCGGGTCGTCGGCCGTACCCATGTCGTCGGCGTTGCCGTGGTCGGCGGTGACGACCGCGTGCGCGCCGGCGTCGGCGACCGCGTCGAGCAGCCGGTCGAGCTGTTCGTCGACGGCCTCGACGGCCTCGACCGCCGCGTCGAAGTCGCCGGTGTGACCGACCATGTCCGGGTTCGCGTAGTTGAGGACGAGCAGGTCAGGGTCCTCCGAGGCGACGGTCTCGACGGCCTCGTCGGTCACCTCGGGGGCGGACATCTCGGGCTGGTGGTCGTAGGTGGGCACGTCCGGACTCTCGACGATGGTGCGGATCTCGCCGGGGAACTCCACCTCGCGGCCGCCGTTGAGGAAGTAGGTGACGTGGGGGTACTTCTCCGACTCGGCGATGCGCAGCTGGGTGCCGCCCGCGTCGGCGACGACCTCGCCGATGGTGTTCTCGGGGATCTGCGGCGGGAACGCGACCGGGAACTCGAACGTCTCGTCGTACTCGGTCATCGTCGTCATGCGCACGTCGGGCTGATCGAGGTCGAACTCCCACGCCGGCCGGGTGCCGGTGAGCATCCGGACCAGCTGCCGCGCGCGGTCCGCGCGGAAGTTGAAGAAGATCACCGCGTCCCCGTCTTCGAGCGCGGGCTCGCCGGCGACAAGCGTCGGCTCAACGAACTCGTCCGTCTCGCCGCGGGCGTGGGCCTCCCTCGCGGCCGCGACGGCGCTCTCGGCCTCGTGGGGCGCCTCGCGCGAGACGATGGCGTCGTACGCCTTCCTCGTGCGCTCCCAGTTCTCGTCGCGGTCCATCGCGTGGTACCGCCCCGTCACGGTCGCGACGTGGCCGGTCCCGCGCTCGTTCGCCTTCGCGGTCACGTCGGCGAGGAACCCGTCGGCGATCTCCGGGGCCGTGTCGCGCCCGTCGGTGAACGCGTGGCTCGTCGCCGGCACGCCCGCGTCGGCCGCGGCGTCGATCAGCGCGAGCAGGTGCTCCACGTCGGAGTGGACGCCGCCGTCGGAGACCAGTCCCATGAAGTGGACCCGGCCGCCGGTCGAGTCGGCGTGGTCGAGCGCGTCCGCGATCGCGTCGTTGTCCGCGAGAGACCCCTCGGCGAGCGCGTCCGTGATCCGCGTGTACGCCTGCTTCACCACCCGCCCGGCGCCGATGTTGAGGTGGCCGACCTCCGAGTTGCCCATCTGTCCCTCGGGGAGTCCCACGCGCCGCCCGTGGACGACGAGGCGGCCGTCCGCCCCGCGCTCCGTCGCCGCGTCGAACGTCGGCGTGTCGGCCGCCTTCACGGCGTCGCGGCGGTCGTGGTCGCCGAGCCCCCAGCCGTCGAGGATGACGAGTGCCGTCTCCATACTCCCGCGTGCCGCCCGCGGGGTAACTACCCTTCGGTGGGCGGCGTCTCGCCGCGCTCCCGGCGGGGCCGCTCCCTCGGTCGATCCGCGCCCCAAACGGCCGTCACCGGAAGCCAACCTTTTATCCGCTCGACGCTAACCACACGTTAATGGACTCCGCGGTACTGCTCGATCTCCTCGGTAACGAGAACCGCCGGCGCATCCTCCGGCTTCTCGCCACCAAGCCCTGCTACGTCACGGAGATCTCGGAGTACCTGGACGTGAGCCCGAAGGCCGTGATCGACCACCTGCGGAAGCTGGAGGAGGCCGGCGTCGTCGAGTCGACCACGGACGACCAGCGGCGGAAGTACTTCCGGATCGCGCGCAGCCTCCGCCTGGAGGTGAGCGTCTCGCCGTACGGCTTCGGCGCGAAGAGCGCGTACCCGGCGAAGAACAGCCTCGACATGTCCGGGCGCTGTCCCCACCTCTCGATCGAGGCGCCGGACGGGTCCGGCTCGACCGGCGACCTCGCGGAGCTCGCGGAGGAGTTCGCGCGCCTCCAGGACCTCGACCGCGAGCTCTCCCTCGCTCAGCGGTGGGTCCAGGGCCGCGTGGAAGACGCCCTCGCCGAGATCGACGAGCGGCTCGGCGGGCAGGCCGACAGCCGCTTCTTCGCGGCCGTCATCGCCGCGGTCGTCGAGACCGACGGCACCCCCGCGGCGGTGGCCGACGAGGTCGGCGCACAGGAGTCGACGGTCGAGAGCGCGCTCCGACGGCTCTCCGACGTGGGCGTCATCGCCCGCGACGCCGACGGGTACCGCGTCCGCTGACGGTCGGCCGTCTCCCGGGCCTCGGGCGCCCTGAGTCGCGCTCACCACCGAGTCACGCTCACTTCCGGGTCGTGCTCGCACCCTAACCGCGCTCGCCCCAGGTCGTCCGAGCCAGCGAACCGGGCCGCTTCCGGAAGCTTTTGGCCCGGTCCGGGAAGAGGGCCGACGTGAGCCGTCTCAGAAACCTCTCGCTGTTCCTCGTCCTCGCCGCCGTCTGGGGCTCGGCGTTCGTCGCGATCAAGGCGGGGCTGACGTACTTCCCGCCGGTGCTGTTCGCGGCGTTCCGGTACGACGTGGCGGGGGTCGTGATGCTCGCGTACGCCGCGTACGCGGTCGAGGACCCGATCCCGCGCGGCCGGGACGCGTGGCTGGAGGTCGCCTCCAGCGCCGTGTTCATCATCGCCGCCTACCACTCCTTCCTGTTCGTCGGCGAGACGGACCCGGCGGTGACGAGCGCCGTCGCGGCCGTCATCGTCAGCCTCTCGCCGCTTTTGACCACCGTCTTCGCCCGCGCCTTCCTGCCCGCGGAGCGGCTGACCGCCGTCGGGGCGCTCGGCCTCGCGATCGGACTGGTCGGCGCGGTCGTCCTCGCGAACCCCGACCCAGCGAACCTGACGGGCGGCGGCACGGTCGCGAAGCTGCTCGTCCTGCTCGCGGCCGCCTCCTTCGCGCTCGGCTCCGTGCTCTCCCGGGCCTCCGAGGCCGACATCGCCATCGAGACGATGGAGGCGTGGTCGATGTTGCTCGGCGCGGGGCTCACCCACCTCGTCTCGGTCGCGATCGGCGAGTCGGTCGCCGACGCGGTCTGGACGACGGAGTCGCTGCTCGCGCTCGCGTACCTCTCGGTCGTCGCCAGCGGCGCCGGCTTCCTCATCTACTTCGACCTGCTCGACCGGCTCGGACCGATCGAGATCAACCTCGTCTCCTACGTCGCGCCGGTGTTCGCCGCCGTCGTCGGGTGGCTCGTCCTCGACGAGGGGATCACCGCCACGACGGTCGCCGGCTTCCTCGTCATCTGCGTCGGCTTCGCGCTGGTGAAACGCGACGCGATCCGCGAAGAGCTGCGGGCCGCCGGCGTGACCGGCTGAGCGGTTCGCCGACGTTCGCGACGCGCGATTGCCGGGCGAATCGTCGTGGGGGCGTCGCCGGACCGATAGGTGTGACACGCCCTCTCGCGCCCCCGACAGGATTTATTCGGACGGCGACGAGTCGTCTGACATGTTCCCCGAGGTAATCGAGACGGACCGACTCCGCTTGGAGGCGCGGCGCCCCGAGGCGGTCGACCTCGACGAGTGCTACCGGATCTGTTCGTCGGACCCCGGCATCGACGAGGTGACCAAGTACGTCACGTGGGACCCCCACGAGACGAAGCGGGAGACGCTGGAGTTCCTCGAACGCGGCCGCGAGCGGTTCGAGGACGGCGAGGCCGCGAGCTACGTGATCCGCCCCCGGGAGGGCGAGGACGGCGCCGGCGAGATAGCCGGCTTCGGCGGCTTCGGCGTCGACTGGGAGACGCGGACGGCGAACCTCGGCACGTGGCTCCGCAAGCGGTTCTGGGGCCGCGGCTACTCCGGCGAGCGCGCCGCCGCGCTCGTCGAGGTGGCGTTCGACGACCTCGACCTGGAGGTCGTCGCCGTGAGCCACCACCCCGACAACGAGCAGTCGCGGCGCGCCATCGAGAAGTACGTCGACCGGCTCGGCGGCCGCCGCGAGGGGCGGCTCCGGAACCGCCTGACGTTCGCCGACGGCAGCGTCCACGACGAGGTCCGGTACACCATCTCGCAGGCCGAGTGGCGAGAGGCGACCGCCTGATCGGCCGGAGAACTCTCCGAGCGCGTCGCTCGGCCGTATCTCCGTCAAATTTCGACTCCGTCTCGACCCAACAAACACTTACGCCGCCCGAAACGATACCGGGCGCATGTCTTCGTCACCGCCCGGTGGGACGACCGGTTCGAGTCCGAGCACGGCCCGAGAGGCGATCGGCGGCGCGGTCGCGGGCGCCGCCGCCTACCTCCTCGGCTACTTGTCCGTCTACCTCACGCAGAGCGGTCGGATCGAGGAGGGGCTGTCGGGGCTCAACTTCCTCGCCGAGCTGTTCGGGAACGACCCCATCTCGGCGTGGCAGGTGTCGGGCTGGATGTTCTACAACGCCCACTTCGTCGAGACCGTGTTCCCCGCGCTGTTCGGCGGCACGCAGTCGCGTAACCTCCTGATGGAGGCCGAGGGCGCCGGGTTCCTGTTCGTCGTCCCGCCGGCCCTGCTGCTCGTCGGCGGGCTCGTCGCGGGCCGGGTCGCCGAGGCGGACAGCCCCCTCGACGGCGCCCGTTCCGGGGCGCTCGTCGCGGCCGGCTACCTCCCGCTCGCGCTGGTCGGGGCCTTCCTGTTCCGATACGCCGTCGGAGACGGGAGCGTGGCGCCGGACGTCGTCACCGCCGTCCTCCTCGCCGGCGCTGTCTACCCCGCCGCCTTCGGCGCGCTCGGCGGCGCGGGGTCGTCGCTCCTGAGTAACTGAGTCGGACCGCAGGCGCGTTCCGTTCGAGTTCGACCACTCCGGAGTCAGTACGCCTCGTCCTCGGGGTCGAAGCGGTCGCCGTACTCGCGGACGGGGTCGACGGGCTGGCCCTCGTCGGTCTCGGGGGCGACGTAATCGATGAACGACTCCACGTCCGGCTCGCGGACGCGCACCTCCACGTCGATCTCGCCCAGTTCGTCCGGCTCGCCGACCGCGAAGTTGACGACGCCTTCGAGCGCCGCCTGCTTCTTCAGCGAGAAGGCGAACCCCTCGTCGGTGCGGTTCTGCCGGAAGACGCGGCGGGCGGTGTCGAGGATCTCCTGCTCGTGGAGCACGTCGGAGAAGGCGTCGAGGCTGTGCGTCTCGGCAATGAGCCGCCCGTCCTCGTGGGCCGGCTCGGCGTCCGGGAAGACGTTCGCGACCGCGTCCGCGACCCGGTCGGTCACCTCGGTGTCGTGGACCGGCGCCTCGATCCGGACGTCGACGCTGTAGATCACGCGCCGTCACCCCCGGCCTCGGCCGCCTCGGCGCCGCCGTCGGAGCGGCCGGACGCCTCGCCGTCGATGCCCAGCACCTCGCGGACGCGCTCGCGGAACGCCGCGAGGCTGTCGGTGTTGTCGATCTCCACGTCGGCGCGGTCGAGCGTCTCGCCGAGCCCGAGGTCGATCTCGCGGGCGTCGCGCTCGCGCAGCGCCGAGAGGTCGGCGTCGGAGTCGTCGCGGCCGCGCTCGCCCAGCCGCTCGGCGCGGAGCTCGAACGGCGCCCGGATCGCGACGAGCGTGAAGTCGTCGCCGAACGCCTCGCGGAAGCGGTCGAGTTCGACTGTCGACCGGAGCCCGTCGACCAGGACCGTCTCGTCGCGGTCGCTCTCGGCCGCCGCCTCCCGGATCCGCGGGAGCGTCCGGGCGGCAATCGCGTCGTCGCCCTCCTCCTCGCGGAGCGCCTGCGCGATCCGCCCGTGGTGCTGCGCCGGGTCGAGGTCGCGGCGCCGGCACTCGGCGCGGATCACGTCGCCCATGACGACGACGGGGATGCCGGCCGCCTCGGCCACGTTCGCCGCCTCCCCCTTCCCGCTGCCGGGGAGGCCGACGGTTCCGATGACGTTCATTACCGGCGAATACTCCGCTCGCGGACTTAGGTCTGCTGTTGGCCCGCCGACGGCGCGAACCGCGGGCGTTTTTTAGACACGGGGGATCAGGAGACGATAGGGGGCACGTAGCTCAGCCAGGATAGAGCGTCGGACTTCTAATCCGATGGTCGTGGGTTCGAATCCCACCGTGCCCGTTCCCGCAGAACACGGTCAGATTGGCAAGATGACTCGGGGTTTGGCCTGCTTTTCACCCCGAACCGCGGGCTGATTTCGTCATCCGTAATGACGCGGCCCTGTCTCCTCATGCGGTTCATTGGATTGCAGGGTCGCCGTGGTATAAGTCTGAGAATTTATTCCAACACCAGATAGGAGGATTCTAATTCGCCTCTGAACGGTAGAATCAGGATTCGTGGGTCTCGTCTCGACGTGGGCATTGCGTCTCCTCATGGTGGACTACGTTTTCCACTGTGGCGGGCGGTGGGACTTCGTCCACTTTGTAGGCGGCGTAGATGGTCATGCCGCAGAGGTTACATTGGTACATGCCTTCGTCGTCTGCTGGCGTGTAGTGGTCGTTGATTGCTTGCTTGACGCGTTCTGCTGTCCATCTATTCTTATCAGACACATTATATTTAGATAATAATTGCGCGGCTTTGGTATTTGGAAGATATTCTTTCGGTTAAATACACAAGAGGCCCGACGAGTAGGTGATGGGTTCTGACAACGACAACAGTGACAGTACGGGAGTGTCGACTCCGAGCCGTTCGAGACCCAACGAGGTGCAGTTACAGGCTGGTCGCATCGAGGTGCAGATTACGGGCTACGCTGAGGAGTCGGAGCTCGTCCGCCTCGCCAGTGAGCAGATGGAGCGGCAGATGCGTCAGTGGGTTGAAGTAGACCGTCAGGTCGTAGCGACCGAGCCCGAGGGCGTGCTGTCGCTTGGGGGTGACCGATGACCCAGCCAGACGCGTTCCTCGAATCAGCGAAGGAGCGGGCGGACGAGAAGGGAATGCGTGTGGACGTGTATCTCGCTCGGCAGATTGAGTTGTCCGCGCTCGCGTTAGGTCGCGTCTGCGGTAGCTCCGATGAAACCAACCCAGAATCTACTGCGGTGGCGTTCGATGTCCGAGAGCTAACCGATGCTGCGGAACGGTTGCAAAACGTCGTTGAGGTGGAATATGAGGCGTAGGGATTTCGTTGAGTCTGCAGCGGCCTCCGTCGCGTTGTCTCCGTTGTCGCAAATCGACGTACGCCCAGACGACGAAGAGGAGGAAGAGGAAGTCGAGATACTGTTGCACATGTCCCAAAGAAAGTACGAAGAGCTCCGCGAGAAGGGTGAAATCTATAAAATAGAGGAGGGAATCTGGCGATTCATTCCCGAGGAGCACAGAGAATGACTACATCAGTAACAGTCTCTTGTCCGTCCGTAGGGTGTGGGAACAGTCACGCTGTGGTCGTTGACGACCGCGGGCATGACCGAGCTGAGACGCTGTGCAAGGACTGCGGTAATCGGGTCGTTGTCAAGACCAGAGACGGCTCGGTCGTTAGTACTGAGGTCGTATGAATCGACGCTCGTTCCTCAGCGCGCTCGGCACAGCCGCGACCGTCAGAGTCCCCTCGCTCAGCTCCGACGACAAGCAGGGCGAGGTTGAGGGCGAACTGGTGAAAGGCGGTCGTCGTCGCGTCTATCACTACCAGAGCGACCATTACGATTACATTCTGCACAAGTGGACGGTCACCGACAGTAACAACGATGTCCTCGATGTTCTCACTGCAAGGAGTGCGATTATGGGTTGCTGGTACGTTAGCGAGCATCAGTTGTTCGTCAGTGAGTTGCCGTTGGATTGTTCGCGCTTGTCGCGTAGCTATCGCTTCGGTTCGGACATCAGCCGCTTGCGAGTGGTCTACGAGGACGGTCGTACCGAGGTAACGGATTGGGACGCGGCGAAGGAAGAGTACGTTCGGGATTTCGATTCTGGTAGGTAGTTACCAGACTCGTACAAGTTGTCCCTCCCGCAGCACCGCAGCTGCGCCCTCTTCTCCTTTTTCGCTGGTCAGCAGCGTTCCAATCCGTCCTTCTCCATACATGGCGAAGAACATACTTTCGTATATTGAGGTCATGAACAGGGCCAGAGAGTCGTCGGGTATTCCGAAGGGAGTATCCTCAGCTCCATCCCATGAAACCCTCATCTTTCGCTCATCACCGTCATGCTTGACGGTCATTGGATAAGTTCTGATAGATTCGGGACTGACTCCAAGCTGTTCTGCGAAGGTGTGGACTGCGAGGGTTCGCATCGCGGTTTGTTTTGCGTTCTCTGCGTCGTTGTCGGATGGATTGTTTGCTTGTGCCATCGCATATGTTACTGTGGCTATCAGACTCTAAAACCCTTTGAAACCGCCTAAGACGGCTTATTTTGGCATTTTAGGTATTTTGAGTGGGGCGAGACTTTCGGAGTATTGGCCGATAATTAACAGATACTTTAGAAGTCTGCGTCGTCCAGTTTGCTGCTGACGACTTCGTCGGAGGGGAGCCAGTAGTGGTCTCTGAACGTACTGTAATCAGAATGTCCTGACCATTCCATCACTTCTGCGGCGGCGAAGCCTTCGCGCACCAGATGCGAGCAGTAGTAGCGGCGAAGGTCATGGGGTTTCAGGTCTCGCCAATCGCTGTTTCCAGTCTCGTCGGCGATTGCTTTGGCAGCGTCGTACGTCCAGTTTCGGACAGTGCGTTTGGTGACATCGATGATGCGGCCGTTGGTGTCTTGGATGCGGCTGATTGTCTGAAGTTGTTCACCGACGCGCTCGGGAACGACAGCTTCCCTGAGCTTGTTGCCTTTGCCGTCGCGGACGCGCAATCGGTGAACGCCTTTGTCGGATTTAATGATGTCTCCTGACCGAATCTCAACGACTTCTGAGATGCGGAGGCCGCCGAGGAGCATGCAGCGGATGGCTGCTTGTTTGATTGGGTCGTCGTAGTAGCGTTCGAGTTGTCCTGCCTCTGAGCGTTCAAGGAAGAGTCTGTTCGGTTCTTTCTTTTGCATGTGAGAATATATATTCTGAACTAGATTTTTAGGTGTTTTCCGAATAACCGAAGGAATTCAGAAGCGGATTTTGGATTCTATGCGCTGAAGGGTAGGGTTAGAGCGGTTGTGAACGGGGGAATTTCTGTTTCTGGGTGAGAATCGGAAACTAACCAAGCACTTCGTCTGCACCAGCCCACACCAGAATGCCAACGATGAGGACAAACAGAAGCGGTGCAGCCTGAGCCAAGCCAGTCCACCAAGGAACGACAGCACCCTCCAGCAGTGATATCGCATCTCCCGTGGTTGCTGAGGGCGAATTGAGCAGCCACATACTCCCGCCGAGCAGCGGGAGAGCTACGAACAGAAAGAACCCACCAAAGGCGATGAGCTGGATGGTTTCTTTCGCGTCCATATCTAAGGTTGTAGATTTCGAGCAAAGAGCTTTGGGTCATTCGGAGGTGAACTCCTTCCAGAGTCACCCTCTCCGAGTCTTGAGTCGCGTTATCTGAATGTGTAACGCCGAGATAACCATTATAAGCGCGGCCTCAGACTGTCTTGACGTGCCAATCTCATGTACGTCGATAGGTTCTGGTGGTAATCATGGCTGACGGTGTCATTGCTGATTACGTCGAGCCCAGTGACGAAATACGCGCTACTGATGGTAGCATCGACCCTGCAGGGTTGCTGGATGAGGTTAGCCTCTACAACCTCTACGATGAACGAGAGTCCCCAGAGCAGGACGCAGAGCGTATTCTCGAAATCACCTATCCGACAGAGACTCTCGATACGATAATCCGCAATACTGCTCGTAAGCTCGACGCTGAGGCTGATTTCTCTGAGGGCGGCCAAATCGTCGGCGGTGAGTACGGCAGCGGGAAAAGTCACATCGAACTCGTCGTCTACCATCTCTTCAATTCCCCTTCGCTCGGTCAAACGTGGCTTGACCAGCAGGGCATCGACGCGACGCTCCCTGAGGAGACACGCGCAACTGCCCTCCAGATGTTCAATCTGGACAAGGAGTACAACCGACTGTCGGAGGCTGTCGGTGACTATCTCGGTATCGATGAATGGACAGAGAGTGCTGACCTCCCTACCGTCCACCAAATTCGAGACACGCTCGAAGGGAAGCCAACGCTCGTCCTTATCGACGAATTCGAGCGGTGGTTCGGCATGGCAGGTCGTTCTGAGTACCGAGATGATAACCTCGCCTTCCTCCAGAACCTTCTCGAAGCCGCAGGTCGGGACGACACCCAGCTGAGCGTCTTTGTCTCACTGCTCTACGAGGACGAGGATGTACAGGCCATCACGCAGCGAACGAATCCCTTCACGTACGACCTCTCTTCACGCCGCGACGAAAAAATAGAGTTCATCCTCCACCGCCTCGTCGGTGACGTAACTGACCCAGACGGTGTCGCTTCTCTGGCACAGGAGTACGCTGACGTATATCGCCAGAACGACCAGATACAACTGGAGGACTATCAGGATATGCAAGACCGCATCGAGCGGTACTATCCGTTCCATCCTATCGTCCTCGACCTGCTGATGGAAAAATACTCCGAGCAACGCATCTCCTCTGACGCACGCGGTCTTCTTCGCTTCCTAACCGAGATTCTCCGCGACAACTACCACGAAGTCGACCTCATCTTATCGGGCGATATCGACGTCCACGGATACACCGACCGCTTCCAGTACATCGACAATGAGCTCGTTGGAAAGTACATCAACGACTACAATCGTCTCCAGAAACCCGACGGCAGCTTTGACGAGTATATCGAGGAGCTGATGAACATCGTTCTCATCCACAGTCTTGCTCGGGCGGGTGAAGAAGGAGCAAACAAGCGACAGATGCTGATGGGGACGATTCGGAAAGGTATCAACGCTCACCGTCTCATCCAGACTTTCAGAGAGGAGGTCTACGGCCACGCGTGGCACATCCACCGTATCAACGGGGAATACGCCTTCGACGTCGAGGAGAACCCTGCTGCTCGTATCGAAAAGAAGGCCGAGGACATCCACAAACACGACGCGATTCACCGCATCGAGTCGCTCGTCCGTGAAGACCTGTTTGGGGGCCACAACAACGTCTACATCCTTGACCCAGTCAACACCGAACAGGACATACCAGACAACAAGACGCTCAAAATCGTTGTCTCTCTCGGTGCGAAACGGAACTACGACGAAGACTTCGATGCCCTGACCACGGGACAGGAACGGGAGTACAACAACACTCTCGTGCTCGTCACACCAGAGAAGCGGTCGAGCGTCGACACTAACACAGGCATCATCGAGCTCGCTCGAAAGGTCGTTGCAGGCGAGCAACTCAAGCGGGAAGAAGAAGTTCTACCCGAAGGCTTCGATGAGATTCACGACCAGAACTACCAGAACCTCCGTGACCGCGTCCGTGACAAGTACGGGACGGTTCATACGTCGACCGAGCGTGGTCTCTTCCCCCAAGACTTGCCGTCTGGTGGGAATATGGACTTCTACGCGGCGACCACGTCGGTGGTTGAGCCCGACTCCAGCCAACTACGCTCAGAAGTCAAAAATATCGTGAAAGACGAAGGGGGCAGCGGGATTCAGTACGAGCATCTCCGC
Source organism: Halorubrum sp. Atlit-8R (assembly GCF_003666025.1). Lineage (NCBI taxonomy): Archaea > Methanobacteriati > Methanobacteriota > Halobacteria > Halobacteriales > Haloferacaceae > Halorubrum > Halorubrum sp. Atlit-8R. The sequence continues at coordinate 124,740 of NZ_QPLV01000005.1, read as the reverse complement.
AACGACATCTACCGCAATCCGAAGTACACCACCCTAACCAGCGAAGAAGAACTCGAAGACGCGATTGACTCCCTCTGTCGTGATGGTGTCATTCAGGTTGGGAACTACTTCGAACAGAGCGTCGGCAGTCTCGGCAACGATACGAACCTCGTCCACGAGCAGTATGTCACCGAGGAGGAGGATGAAGAAGACGACGACGATACCATCACTATCGATACAACGGGCGGCGATGGAGGTGACGGCGGTAACGGAGGTGTGACCACCACGGGTGGTACGACAACCACGACAGGCGGTGGTGACGGTGGTGGGAGCACGACGACAGCAACAACAGCATTCAATTGTCCACAGTGTGGTGACGAACTGGTCGACAACTCGTGTGAGTGCGGCTTCGAGTTCACCGCGACGGATTTAAAAGAAGGAAGGGTCTCCGTTGAGGGAGCGACGACTGAAGAACTTCTGGAGGAGTTTGGTATTGACGAGGATGTCGGCCCGAAAATTCGACCTCATCCACCGATGGGGACGATTGACGCTGACAACAAGCCCGACCTCATCGACCAGTTGGAGCGTGACATCGGAATAGAATGGGAAGTCCACGAAGCCGAAATAACCGTTGAGGGGCAGCTAACCTCCGCCGACCTCGAAGACTACGGACTCAGCATTGACGCGTTAGACGAGAGGGTCACGCTGGACGAGACATTCAATATCGACCCAGATGAGCCATTCTCGCGGCAGGGCTTCCTGAGTCTTGTGTGGGACTTGAACGTTCCTGAGAATGCCTCCGTTTCAGTGAGTCTGCAGGTGGACAAAGATGAGTAACGGTCTCTATGGAGCAGCGGAATTCGACGCCCTGCTTAACGAAGAGAACGTCTTCGATGGCGTGTTCGAGTGTTTTCGGCGTATCTGGGGCGACACCAAAGCACTCAACGACCGTAACCTGACTGAATCGGAATACCAGACCCGTCGCCTCGAATATGAGCTGACCAGCCTGTACCCGTCGCTCTACGACGACCTCATTGAGCAAATGGGTGGGCATCCGTTGACCGAGCTGGACAGCGGGTGCGGAGTCATCATGGACGCGCTCAGTCTCCGCGAGGGGTTCCGCTTGGAGCAGGAGTTGGCGGACGACCACGACTGGGACGTGTCGCTCTCGTGGGCTCCAATCGAAGGACTTCCGAGCGAGACGCAGTTCATTTGTCGTGAGTGGTTCGACGCGCAGAGTCCGTCGGCGGTTTCGCAGGAAAACTACCGCTTCATCGGGGACATGGACGTGCCGCAACTCCCCAGCAGCGACCCTGCCTACATCTGGACGCGACATCCAGACCAGCGGCTCGAAGGTGCGCTGAAGGGCAACTACTCTACAGAGGAGGTTGAGGACATTTACGAGGACGTGAGGTCGCTTCTGGAGACGATTGTCCACGAAAGCGTCCATGAAGAGTTCCTCGTAACGAGCGACCACGGCTACGTCAACCACCTCGGGAACTCCCCCTACTCACTGAGCGACGAGCAGGAGGAAGCGGTCTCGAAGAAATTCAGTGGCCGCTTCTGCGAAGTCGCCAACGGTAGCGCGTATCAACTGCTGGAGGAGGCGAACGTTATTAAGAGAGAAGGTGGCCATTACATGATACGTGGTCACCACAGTTGGACGAAACGTGGTGCGACGAAGAAAATCATGCACGGCGGGCTGAGTCTGCCCGAGTGTATGACTCCAGTGCTTCGCATCGATACTGACCCCGCAGGAGGAAGCTAACCATGGAAACTTGGAATAAACTACCGCTCGCAGCGATGGATTGGTTCGCAGAACGAGAAGCGATTAATAGGAATTACTACAGACCAATATATTCCATTCATAAGTGGTGGGCAAGGAGGCCCGGGACGACTTTTCGAGCACTGGGATTAGCGACGCTTACCGACGATAGTGTTCAGGCTGAAGATATTCTCAGAGAAACCAGTTCAGGCTCTTTCGATGGCCTATTTTTTGAAGACCAGCAAGAAAAATTCAGTGATAAAACAGTTCTTGACCCATTCGTTGGTGGAGGTACTACTTTATTCGAATTGAATCGTTTGGGAGCACAAACAATCGGTTACGAGCTGAATCCTGTTGCTTGGTGGACAGCAAAAAAATCGATTGATGAGGTTGATTTGAATAAACTCCGAGATAGATTTGAGCGGGTTCTTGATGATGTCCGTGATGAACTTGATGAGTACTATACTACAAAAGACCCAGATACTGGGAAAGAGTGTGAAATACTCTATTCTCTCCAAACGCAGAAAGTAAAGTGTCTCTCTTGCGAAGATTCCGTTCAACTGTTCCCTCGATATGAACTGGGTAAAAAGAAGAAGACATCGCCAGCTGTAATTTACTGCAAGAATGAAGATTGCGAGAACCGCATTGAGTACTTAGACCATGAGATAGGTGAGACGGAGACATGTAGCAGTTGTGGTGAAGAGTTTGACCCGAGTGAAGGAACATATGGATATGGGAAATTCACTTGCTCTAATGGGCATAAGAGCGACGTAAAGGAATCGCTGCAGAGAAACGACCAAAAGCCAGAGTTCGAGTATTTTGCTTTGTATTATCGAACCCCTGCTGGTGAGAAAAAATTCAAAGAACCTGACGCTGATGACCTAAATAAAGTTAAGCAGGCGGAAAATAAGCTTGAGGAAATAAGAGAAGAATTGCCAATCCCATCGCAGAAGATACCCGATGGAGATAAAACGCGGGCTTTGTAGAATTACAATTATGAGAGATTCTCAGAGTTGTTTACCGACAGGCATCTTCTCACATTCGGTAAACTATTTGACCGAGCCAAGGAGGTAGACGACAAGAATATTCGGGAGTTCCTGATTACGGCGATTTCAGCTGCACTCACTCGAAACGGTAAGCTCTGCAAGTGGAATACTGGTAGAAAGACATCACTCAATGTATTTCAGCGACATGCATATATTCCCGTTGTCCAGCCTGTTGAAGGCAACCCACTAAACCGAGCGCAAAACATCACCGCACTCGAAAACCACTTCGACAAAGTATATGATGCTAAAGAGTACTGTCAGCGTCCATTTGAGAAAGTTAAAAACACCAAAACAGGTGATATCGACAAGCGATATATTCAGAATGAGTCAGTATCGGAAGACCGTCTACACTCACTCCAAAGTAAAACCTCCGAAAGGCTTGATGAGCCTGACCAAAGTGTAGACTATGTCATTACAGACCCGCCGTATTACGATAATGTTCAATATAGCGAGCTATCTGACTACTTCTACGTCTGGCTGCACCAAGCACTCAAAGAGGACTATGACGAATTTGAGCCTGAAGTGGTACCAAAGGCACGAGAGATAGTTGCAAATAAAAAATCGGGTAAAAGTGAAGACTTCTTTATCGATAGTCTATCAAATGTCTTCTCGGAATGTCATAGAGTATTGAAAAATGATGGTGAAATGGTATTCACTTATCATCACAATGAAAACGAAGCGTGGTCTGTGATTCTACAGGCCATTATCGATAGTGGATTTACAGTTACTGCTGCATATCCCGTTCAATCTGAACGGTCAAACAACCCACACATAACTAATCTAGATAATGCAGAATATGACATACTAATATTTGCTAATAAAGAAAAGTCGGAAGATGAGACAACGCTCGAAGAGCTACGACAAGACTTATTCTTCGACCTTCAGGAGATTGCTGAAGCTGAAAGAAAACGTCACAGTTCCCTATCGCAAGCTGACCTTGGTGTCATTCTACGTGGTAAATGTATGTATTACTACTCAAAACACTACCCATATGTGTATTCTGACGGTGAAGAAGTCGGTATTGACGAGGCACTCGATACGGTCGATTCGGTTATTGAACAAGTCTTGGAAAGCACAGTCAGCCTCCCTGCGAGTATCGACTCAATCACGCAGGCCTACGCAGCATTCCAACAGCGTGGATTTGAGGACTACGACCAGCTGAACAAACATCTGCTCGCAAAGAACCTCAACGTCAGCGACCTCGAAGACGAGAAGCTGGTGAAGGGGCCCCGAGACAAGAAGGAGCCTGTCACTGCCGACGAGCGCATCAACTACATCGAGTCCAAGCTGAACAGCGGCTCTGGCTCACAGCAGACCCTCGGAAACGGCGACGACGATGCCGACAATCTGCTGGACATCGATAAGGTGCACTACCTCTATCACCTCTACAAGACCGACCAGAACACCGTTGAGTACCTCAAGGAGTGGAAAAGCTCCGACCTTGAGGACTTGGCCGACTTCATGGCCGACGTGACTGGTGACGAACGGTACGAGCGCGTGATGGAGATGGGGCTCCAGCAGTTCTAAGATAGACTATGCCACTGCACCAAGGCTACAACATCGTGACGGAGCGGGTCGAGGAGACGGAGTCAGAGCTGGCTGCGCTCACGTTCTTCCGCAAGGCCGCACACGACGAAGAGATTGAGACGCCTGTCACAGTGGTCGGTCTTGAGACGCTCCTCTACAACGCGGCTGAGGACTCGCGGAGCGAAGTGCTGGCGACGCTTCGACAGGTACTCCGAGGCACGCGGTCGCTGAGCGCGATGGACGCCGTGCAATTCGACATCGACGGTCGAATCGTCGATGATGTCGAGTTCCGTGTTCGGATTGAGCGGAGCGGTGAAGGCATCTACCTTGACATCGGCCAGCTGTTCGTTGAGGAACCGCAGCCGATGGGTGCGACTCACGCGGTCGCGAGAAAGTAGCAGTTCCCGACTCCGCTTCTATCCGTATTCAATGGGTTGGCGCGTCCGACAGGCGCGGTTCTCCCTTCGGTGCGCTTCCGCCGCCTGACCCTCAGAGATGCTGAGTTAGCTTGACCCTCCGTGTCTTTCGCCCCAGTCTGACCCTCGGGCCTGCAGACGCTCGGCCCGAACCCACCACTCTATCTCGCTGCTCGGGGGAGAGTCATCGCTGGTCTGCCCGAATCCATCTGGCTCGAAGCGGGTATTCCCCTACCCGTTCCGTGGGAACGGTGTCGGCGCACTTGAGCACAAGTGGCGGCGACCTACAATCTGGTCTCAAATGCGTAGACCACTGGCATACCCCTACCTCTCCCCACCGTAGACCCCCGTAGACCAAAGTAACAAGAAAGTTATAATACTAGCCATGGAACTGCGACAGCACGACCGCGACTACCTCGCCGTCTTAGAGGAGCTGGGCGGGGAGGCAACGACAACTGAGATTCGAAAACGAACAGAGATGGACGGACGGCAGGTGAATTACAGACACGAGAAGCTTGCTAAGAATGGTATCGTGAACATTGAACTCGACAACAGCCTGACTGCCGACGGTGCTGCAGGGATGCAGGTAGCCGAGTTAACCGACAAGGGGTGGGAGTTGATTCAGAGAGGTGAAGCCGTCAACGGAGACGTGGAGGAAACTACTGAGGAGCGACTTGATGAGTTAGAGGAAACGATAGATGGAGCAATCCCTTGGATGAACGAAATGGTCGCCCGTGTCCGACGTATCGAGGCGTTCTTAGAAGAGCGCGGAGCAGACCTTGACGGGTATGCCGACGTTGAAGATTTTCACTGAAGAGAAGATTATGGCTTACTCAAGTTCAACCCGCGCGACGGACTCACACCTGAGCGCATCTACGTTTGTTTGTATGTTGATTCAGCATTAGCCTCTCCGTCGATAGCCGTCGAGAGGAGTCGAACCCCCACTCCGCTCATTCGGAGCCTCCAAGCGCGGCCTGAGCTGCTTCAGTGGGTGATACAGTCATGAAACACTCCTTACAAAGACTCACTTCACCGAATTCAGTCACTACGTCCCGAGTCCAAGGAACTGCCTCCTCGCAATGGTCACAATATGCTGTACCTCGAACGTGCTCGCAGTCGTCGTCAGTGAAGCGGTTCATCGTCCATCACCTGCCTCACGGCCGCAGTCTGGACAATACCAGCTACCGTCGGGACGCTGTACCAACGCCGACCCGCACCAACTACACTCGTACCCGCGGACGCTCATAGTGCATCACCCTCGCTCGCGAGGACAGCCTCGTAATCCGCATGCGTCGCTATTTCAATCGGGTCAAGCTCACGCGTCACATCATACACTCCGACAAACATCGCGTCAACCGACTTGTTAGCCGTCTCAACGCTAATAACATCACCATCATCGCCTACCAGTAGTGTCTCGACACCACGTCCAAAGATTGGCTCCATCCGCGTCTCCTCAACCTCGTAGCCCTGCTCGACCCAGCTGGATACTGTCTCGACATGCGCGTCGTACGCTGCGTCGCACAGGTCGTAACGTCGTTTGATTGCCTCTCGTTGATTGTCTGTACTACCGTCGTTTCTGCTATTTGACATCGCAGGTAAATGTATGGTATCCGACTTTTAGTATCTATCGGGTAGAATCTGCGTGGAAGTAATGCTTTAGTATATCAAACAGTAATACTAAACAGATGAGTAATACTAACCGACCCGACAACAGTACAGACGACCAGACGGAGGAAAAAGACGAGTATACCGTCCCCGCCCGCGTCCGCGCCTTCAGCGAAGCCCTGAGGCTCGCGGGCGTTCATGCTAAAGTGAAACGCGGCATCATCGCAGACAAAGCCAACGTCAGCGACGACACCGCAAGCCGCGCCCTCCAAGACGCCCGTGAACTCGGCTGGCTACACCGACATGGCAGCGGCGGACACAACCACTACATCAGCAACCAAGCGGGTAGCATCGGCACAGGCCTCGTCCGCAACGAATGCGACGAGTGCGAGAAACAACTCAACTTCTCCAAACAACTCACAGAACGATGACCAGTAAAAACCTCGACCTCGATGTCATCGACAAAGACGACGGCACAGTCACACTCAAAACAGCCCTCGACACAATCCACGTCAGCAAAACTGACACCGTACCAAGCAGCATCCTCGTCGCCACGACCGACTTCGACATGAACCGACGAGACGAGCACGCCGACGACGACGACCCAGTAACCAACGGTGATACACAATGAGCAAAGAACGCACTTCCGTCGCCATCGACCCCGAAAACAAAGAATGGATAGACAGCGTCGACGCCAATCTTAGCGAGCTGGTCAACGAGATGGTATCTCGGAAACGCATAGCCGCAGCGAAAACCCGACCCGACCAGCTACGAGAAGAGATTGCAGAGAAGCAAGAACAGCTCGAATCCAAGAAAGCAGAAGTCCGCCGCATCAAGCAGGAAATCGAAGAACTCGAAACTGAACTCGAACAATACGAATCGGGTGAACGGGACGCCTTTGACGACCTCATCGATGCCGTCGAGGACAGCATCCGACTCAGCCCAGAGGATAGAAAAACAGGTAGACTTCAATCACTCGCGGAACGCGCTGGCATCACCGTTGAGCAGTTCCAGCAAATCCTTGAAGAAGCGGATATCCACTCTGTCGAACCTGCAGCAACCCCTGACGTGGACAACCTCGGTAACATGCCGATGCTCGAAGAGGAGAACGTCCTCCCCGACGAGCTCGTCGACGAAGACACGCCAGATATTATCGACCCTGACGACGACGAGTACGTAACCCTCACCGACAAGCAAGAGGCGGTCGTCAGGAACGTTGTCGAAGAGGACTTCTGAGGACAGAGCGGGTAACCCCCTCCCAGTATTACGTAATAATCTGCGTAACATTATTACGATTAACACATACCAAGCAGCTACCAGCCTTGCTATGATGCTCTCAGAGGAGAGGAATGGGGTGGAGAGTGTTACGTAATAATCTGCGTAATAATATTACGACTCTGGAATCACCCAACAGTAGCGGTACGTAATAATGTTACGTAAAATAATACGTAATACTTCATACTCCATGTATCCAATCCTCAGCGACTACCATCGCTGGTAGGTCTTGATAGGTGACCAACCAATCCTCCTCAGAACGGGTGTGAAAACCAGTCAGTACGGTGGCCAACGCCCATCAGTGGTCTGTCCTGACGATGTTCGAATCTTATCAACGCGTCTCTTAGTGCCCATGTTAGCCTGTGATAACTCCGTTGCGACGCGGTCTCTATCCGCATCAGCGAGTGTTTCCCGAGCATCTTGTTCGCTGGACTCCATATCGACTATGACCCACCCTTTGTTGAGTGATTTCGGGTGGTGAGGTGTGCCAGCGCAGGCTTGTAGCCACTCGTCGTAGTGGTTTCCCCAGAGTGGGTCGGCAGCGAAGGTTGGTTTGTTATGACAGTAGATGAGCCATAACGTACCGACTCGCCGTATTTGATAGTACACGTCATGTTGGTTTTTGCCGTTCTCGACGCGGTCACCGAGCATCAGCAGCTGACCGTCTTCTATTCTATTTTCATTGTTAGTGTCTATCATGGTTGTGGGGGTGGCACGTTACAGCCTCCGTTGTCGCTCTTCTTCGACTCTATCTAGGTATTCGATTTCCTCAATGCGGTCTTCCAACTCCTGAATCTCATCGTAGAGGTCGTCGCAGCGGCTCTCGTCGGGGTTGTCTTTGTCCTGTTCGTTGGCGAGTTGGTCGCGGAGGTCGTCGCGTCGGTCGCGCAGTTCTTCGATTTCTGGCCTCATGCCTTTTCACCCGCGTACGCGGCCATCGTCTCCTCAAACGCCTGTTTGTAGTCGACATCATAATCCGAGTTGTGGAGGGTCTGGAACTTGTGCAGGGTATCGAGCAGGCCGTCGATATCTACGCCGTTGTTATCAGGTTCATAGCTGCTGTTCGCAATCTGTTCGCGGAGTTCGCGGCGACGCTGCTCGACAGCATGTGCGTAGTGGTTACGAACGAGGTAGACTGTATCCACGTCAATGTCAGCCTCCTCTGCGACGTGTTTAATCACCTCGTCGGTGGTTAGGGTGATGTTCAGGTCGACCGCTCGCTGCTTCTGGGGCGGTAGGTCGCCGAAGTCTTTCTCGATGCTGTACTTCTGCTCATTAGAGCTCTGGTTCGTTGCGGCCATTACATATGGATAGATGGCTGACAGACTTTGGTATCTTCCGAAATCTGGCTACTCAGACCTTCTACTGCCTGTTTAGGGTTAGGCCCCTTCTCCAGTTTTTATAAACAGGTCGGAGGCCCCCTGCCCACTAACGCTGAATGAGTGAGGCCCCCCTACCAGTGCGTTTGAACTACGGGAACGCCCCCGTATGTGCGCATCACAATCCGTCGAGGTACTGACGACGCGTCTCCATCTTGTCCCGCTCTGAGAGCTGCGAGTAGTGTTTCTCAAGAACGTCAACAGAACAATCAACGCGGTCGCTGACGGCTGTCTTGGGGACATCCTCGCGGAGCATGTGGGTCACCGAGCCGCGTCGAACCGAGTGGGCAGCGGTTGACGATGGGCATTCGTAACTGTAGCTGTCGTTGACAGCAGCTTCGCACTCCGATTGGTCGCGGTCATGTGGGCAGTCATCGGCGTACCAGCAGGGGCGTGTGAGTCGGTACATCCAGCCGCGGATTGTGTTTTTGGCTATCCGACCCATCTTTGATGCGAGGAGTGGGCGTCGGCCATGCTCGTCCGTTACGTCGTACCGTTTGTTCTCGATGAACTCATCCAGCACAGTACACGTCTCCTCTCGAAGGGCGACCAGTCGCTCGCCGTTGTCGCCGTTTTTCAGTCGAGTGTCGGTATCGGGCCTGTTGACGAATCGGAGGTACTGTTCGTTGGAATCGTAGTCTCGTAGGTCAAGGGCTCTGAGAGCTCCAGTTCGAGCAGCGGTGCGCCAAGCAATCAAAAAGAGGACGTGTTCCTTGGAGGCGAACCGATATCGGTCGAGTCGTTCGAGAATCTGCTTCGCTTGGTCAGTCTCGACGATGTCTTCGCGGATGTTCTCCTTTCCCTGTAGAGTCGGTGAGACTGCGCTCTCATGGAGGTTTTCTTCAGTGTAATCCAATCGCTCCATGTAGCGCAGGAAGCTCCGCAGCGTGTCCATCTGAGACTTGATTGTCGGCTTCGCTAACCCTTCAGAACGCCACGTTTTGTACTCATGAACGTCTTGCGCGTCTATCTCTTCGACTTCTTCGAGTCCCTGATTTTCGCACCAGTCAACGAAGAAGCGGAGTCGGTATCGGTAGGATTGGACAGTTGCGGGTGAACATTCGGTCTCTCGGTGCTCTAAGTATACGGTCACGGCGTCATCGATGTGCATTGGGGTTTGGGCACCTCTTTGTAGCCGAACCGCAGGTTGGAGATGGTCGTGGCCGAGCGCGGCTGGAAGCCGCGCGAGGGAACGAGCGCGTAAGCGCGAGACGGCGTTCGAATCCCACCGTGCTCGTGAAATTGCTGAACGGAATCAAGCGCGCCGAGTGACGGAACGCGGCGTTCGTTTCGCGCGAATAACGTATTTATTCGGGGCCGCCGTCGCCTATCCACATGGACCCTCCAGCAAGGCTTCTCGCCCGGCAGAAGACGGTCGCCGGCCTCGTCGTCGTCGCGCTGTTGGCGCTCAGGGGAGCTCTGTACGGCGCGCTCCCGGACCAGATGGCGATCCACTGGAACGCCGCCGGCGAGGCGGACAACGTCGTCGGGAAGCCGGTCGCGGTGCTCGCGATGCCGGCGGTCGTCGTGTTCATGAGCGTGCTGTTCGAGGTGACCGACAGCGACGTCGGCGAGCGCATCGTCGGCTCGCTGGCGATGCTCCTGCTGTTCGTCGTACAGCTGCTGGTGTTCGGCGTCAACCTCGGGTACGACGTGCCGATCGTTCCGATCGCGCTGGCGCTGGCGGGCGGGCTGGTCGCCGTGGCGGTGTGGTTCGAGACGCGGTGAGGTCGCCCGCCTTCCGCGAGCCATACGCCCAAGTGCCCGCTCTCCGCAGTCACGCACGTGTACCGACGAGACCTCAGGGACACCGACTACGACGGCCTGCTCGCCGACACCGCCGTCGCGGACCGGGTAATTCAGGCCGCGGTCGGCCCGGACGGCCGGATCGCCTACGCGAAGAACCGAGAGCTGACCACCGACGTGTGGCTGGTGGACGGCGACGAAGACAGGCGACTGACGAGCCGGGGAGCGGCCGCGATGCGCTACGGCCGCACCGACGCGCGGTGGCTCGACTGGAGCCCCGAGGGCGACCGGATCGCCTTCGTCACAGCGGACGCCGAGCTGGCGACCGTCGACGCCGACACGGGCGCGGTCAAGGTGCTGACCGACCTGGAGGGCGGCATCTCGGGGCTCGCGTGGGGCGAGCCGGGGATCGCGATCGTCACCGACGCCTTCTCGCGCGCGAGCCTCGCGGTGGTCTCTCCCGACGGAGACCGGATCGAGGCGGTCGCGAACGACGAGTACCTCTACGCCGACCCGCACTGGCAGGGCGAGCGCGTCGTCGCGACGCGCTCGGCGCACGCCGACCTGTTCGACTACGAGGCGGCGCTCGTCCGCGTGTCCCTCGACGGTGAGAGCGAGGGCGACGCGGGCGGCGACCGCGTCACCGAGCTGTTCGCCGAACCGGGCGTCCGGGCGGCCTGTCCGCGTCCGCGACCCGGTGACGACGCGGCGGTCGCGTTCGTCCACGACGGGAGCGGCTACGACGCGGTGTACGGAGTCGGCGGCGACGCGGGAGACGGCGACGGCGACGACGGCTCACCGACTCCGATCTACGGCGTCCCCGAGACCGAAATCGCGGCGCCCGAGTGGAACGACGCGGGGGACCGGCTCGCCGTGACGGCGACGGGCGACGGCCGGACGCACGTCCACGCGGTCGACGCCGGCGGCGCGCTCGCGGGCGCCGGTCCCGGGCTCGACGTCGAGCCCGGCGAGGCCGACGGCGTCACGGTCCTCGCGGCCGACGACGCGATCCACGGCGCGCCGCGGTGGGACGGCGACCGCGTCCTGTCGGTCCGGGAGTCGCCGACCGAGCCGCCGGCCGTCGTCGACGCGGCGAGCGGGGAGCGTCGCACGCCCACGGCGACCGCGGGGCTGTCGGCGCGGCTCCCGGCGCCGGAGGCGTTCGCGTACGACTCGGACGGGACCGAGATTCACGCGATGGTCCACCCGCCGGACCCGGACGCCGACCCGGAGTCGGTCCCGCTCCTCGTGAAGCCGCACGGCGGGCCGACGGCGTTCGACGGGTTCGGGTTCGACCACCGGGCGGCCTACTTCGCGGCGCTCGGTTACGCGGTCGTCCGGCCCAACTACCGCGGATCGGACGGGTTCGGGCGGGCCTTCCGGATGGCGAACGACGGGGACTGGGGCGGGGGCGACCTCGACGACGTGATCCGCGCCGCGGACGCGACGGCGGCGCGGTACGACGCCGTCGACGGCGACCGCGTCGGGATATTCGGCGGGTCGGGCGGCGGGCTGATGACGGTGAACGCGCTCGGCAACAGCGACCGGTTCCGCGCCGGCGCCGCCTTCTACGGCGTGTACGACTACGAGACGTTCGTCGACGATACCGACGACGTCGGGTGGCAGCTCCTCAAGCGCGAGCTCGGCGACTTCGTGTCCGACCTCGACGCCTACCGCGAGGCGAGTCCGATCCGGACGGTGCCCGACATCGACGACCCGCTCATGGTGCTCCACGGCGAGGCGGACGCCCGCGTTCCGATCAGCCAGTCGGAACAGCTCGTCGCCGAGCTTGAGAAACACGACGTTCGCCACGAACTCCGCCGGTACGAGGGCGAGCCGCACGGCTTCGGGGAGCGAGAGAACGTCGTCGACGCGTACACCCGCGTGGCGGACCTGTTCGCGAAGTACCTGCGGCGGCTCCCGGACGACGGGAGCAGCCGGCCGTACGAGCCGCCGGAGTAATCGCGCCCGCGCCTCGCGCGCCTTGCGGCGACCGGTGGACCCCTCAGTCCGCCGCGCTCGGCGCCCCGAGGTACTTCTCGTTGAGTTCGTACTCGCCGTCGTCGCCCTCCACGAGGTACTCGCCGTAGTAGGGGACGCGGTTCGCCACGACCTCCTCGAACGTCTCCGCGATCTCTGCGCGCGTCATCTCGCCCATCGAGCGGAGGTCGTCGTTGCGGTTGAGACACCCCTTCAGGTACCCCTCGTGGGTGACGCGGACGCGCCCGCAGTTGGCGCAGAAGTCCTCGTTCTCGACGGGGTCGACGATCTCGACCATCCCACCGGTCGCGTCGTCTCCCGCCTCGCCGACGAAGTAGCGCTTCCGGTCGTGCATCTCGCGGTGCTCGACGCGGTCCGCCTTCTCCGCGAGCCAGTCGTGGACGCGCCCGATGTCGACGTTCCACTCGGGCTTGCCGGTCAGCTCCGGCATGTACTGGATGAGCTGGAGCTGGAGCCCCTCGTTGTCGGCGACGTGCTCGACCATCTCCTCGACGTAGCCCGCGGTGTGCGTGAACACGACCATGTTGAGCTTCACGGGGTCGAGCCCGGCGTCGACGGCGGCCTTGACGCCTTCGAGGACCTTCTCGTAGGCGCCCGACTTCGTCACCTCCGCGAAGTCGTCGGGGTCGAGCGCGTCCTGCGAGACGTTGACGCGGTCGAGCCCGGCGGCCTTCAGGTCCGCCGCGCGCCCGGGGAGGAAGGTGCCGTTCGTCGTCATCGAGACCTCCATCGAGTCGGGCGTGCGCTCGATGATCTCTTCGAGGTCCTGGCGGAGCATCGGCTCGCCGCCGGTGAACTTCACGGCGTCGACGCCGTACCCCTCGACGACCTCCAGGAAACGGACCACGTCGTCGGCGCTCATCTCCGACTCGCTCGGCTCCATCGGCCCGCGCGTGTCGCCTAACCCCTCGTTGTGACAGTAGACGCAGTCGAAGTTACACCGGTCGGTGAGCGAGATCCGCACCCCCGTCACCTCCCGTCCGAAGTCGTCCGCGAGTGGGCCGGCCATGAGAGACGGGAGCCACTACGCGCGCTTAAATATCCGGGTCGAACGTGCGGGTACGTAACACTCAGCGGTTACGCCGCGCCCGCGACGCCGCCGACCGCCGGTTACGATTCCGGCCTCAAAGCGACACGCGCAGGCCGTCCGCCGCGACCCGCACCTCGCCGTCGAACCCCGCGTCGCGGACGCCCTCTACCATCTCGCGCTCGCGGCCGCCGGTGTGCGGGTAGAGGTGCGAGAGGAGGAGCGTCCCGACCGCCGCGCCCGCGAGCGACTCCCCGAGGCTCGTCGGCGTCGGGTGGTTCGACACGTCCACGTCGTCCGGGAACGAGCAGTCGTGGACGAGGCAGTCGGCGCCGTCCGCGAACGGCGCCATCCCCGCGAACGCCTCGGTGTCGCCCGAGAGCGCGAGGGGGCCGTCGCCGGGCGCGGCGTCCGAACTCGGCGGCGAGAAGCGGTAGGCGAACCCGTCCATCGAGTGGCGCGTCTCGCGGGCGGTCACGTCGAACCCGCCGGCGGTGAACGACTGCGCGGCGGACACCTCCCGGACGGCGAGGTCGATCCGGCCGTCGAGGTAGTCGTGGACGTCGAGCAGGTCGTCGACGAGCGACTTCGTGCCCGCGGGGCCGACGACCTCGAGGTGCTCCTCGCCGGCGAGCCAGCGCGCCTTCACGAGCGGGAGGAGGTCCGCGACGTGGTCGAGGTGGTGGTGCGTGAGGAGGACCGTCGAGGCGCCCTCGTAGCCGGTGTCAGTGCCGGCGAGGCGCCCGAGGACGCCGCTGCCGCAGTCGACGAGCAGCGAGCGGTCGCCGTCGTCGAGGAGGTATCCGGCCTGCGCGCGGTCGGGGACCGGCATCGCGCTGCCGGACCCGAGCACGGTGAGTTCCATGCCGACGGGTCGCGGCGCCACCCACCCAACTGGCTCGGACGGCCGCCGAGCGGGCGCGGCCGGTCGCGGTCGGCCGAGGGGTCACTTGATCAGGAACACCGGCACCGACGCGTCGTCGGCCACGCGGTCGGAGACGCTGCCGAGGGACTGGATCCGCTCGCGGGGGGACTTCCCCTCCGGGCTCATCACGATCACGTCGATCCCGGCCTCGTCGGCGTAGTCGACGATCTCCGTGTCCGGCGTCCCGTACGCGACGTGAGTCTCGGCGTCGAGGCCGGCCTCCGCGGCCGCCTCGGCGACCGCGTCGACCGCGGCCTCGCCCTGCGACTCGAGGTCCTCGACCACGTCGTCGTGGAGGTCGCCGGAGTTGGCGGCCGCGATCCGCTGGTCGACGACGTACAGCGCGTGGAGGGTCGCGCCGTGGTCGGTGGCGAGTCGGATCGCGTGGTCGAGCGCGCGGTCGACGGCGTCGCTCCCGTCGGTCGGCACGAGAATGTCGTCGTACATGCGTCGCCGTTCGCCCGGCCGGGGCTTAACGGTGGGGCCTCGGTGTCGCCGTCCGGGATCGCGCCGCGGTCGAGGGGCCGCGTCGCGCTACTCGCCGCGCCAGCGGCCGCCGATCTCCTCGCGCCGCATGCTGTTCGCCTTGCCGTCCCGGAACACGCTGACGCGGCCGGTCTCCTCGCTCAGCGTCACGGTCGCGACGACCTCCGGGCGCACGGAGGTCTCGATGGCGCTCATGTGGCGCGACCCCATCCACGGCTCGTAGCTCACGTCGTCGACGAGGTCGGCCTCCTCGTCGCGGGTGCCGAGGTCGCGGAACCGGACCATCTGACTCTCGATGCCGCCGTCGACCGCGACCACCACGCCGCCGTCCTGCGCGACGCTCACCGACTCGGCGGCGGACGCGAGCGCGTCCTCCTCGAAGACGGACGGACAGGTGTCCCGCGGCCAGCGGTTGTCGCCCATCGGGTCCGCGTACGCCCCGTAGTCGCTGTCGCCGATGACGGCGAAGTAGAGCCCCGGCCCCTTCACGTGGGGCTCGTCCCACCCGTCGAAGGCGACGCCGACGTGCTCGGCGCAGTAGGTGAGTCGGTCGACGACCTCGCACACCCGCCCGTGGTCGCCGTAGTCGATGGCGAGGTCGTTCATCGCGTTCGAGCCCCTCGGTTCCGTCGTCCGCCGCTGTTGCCGCCGTCGATCACGTCCGATCAGACGGGACACCGGTATTTAAGCGCAACAGAGTCGGCCGGGGGCGGCTCACGGCCCGGGACGACTCGCGACCCGGGCCCGCGGCGACGCCGACCGCTCACGACCCGCGCCACTGGGTGAACAGCCGCGTGTCGAACCGGTCGGCGCGGAGGAGGCCGACGCCGAACGCGGCCGCGACCGCCGCCGGCAGGAGGTTCCCGAACCAGAGGTTGATCCCGCCCCAGAGGATCACGAAGCTCACCATGTCGTCGAGCATGAACTCGCAGTCGCGGAGCCGCTCGCGGACGCCGACCGCCGCGAAGGCGCGGTCGAGCGTGACGACGGCGACGACCGCCGACAGCACCCAGCCGGCGTAGTTCGAGAGCGGGACGCCGTAGAACGCGCCGCCGCCGAAGTCCCAGAAGCCGAGCGACACCGCGCCGGGATCCAAGACCACGTCCATCGCGACGACGACGGGGATCACCGTCGCCAGCCGGACCCACACGCTGTCGGCGCGCGGGCCGAGCAGGAGCAGGCAGAGCAGGTAAGCGTTCATCACGAGCGGGATGAAGAAGACGGGGAGCGCGACCGGCACGCCGACGAGCATCGGGCCGAGGTCGACCGTGTACGCGAACTCGCCGTACGGCCACCCGGTCGCGACGCCGACCGACTCGATGAGGTACGTGTACGCGGTCAGGACGCCGATCCAGCCGAGCGCGCGGCGGTCGATCGTCGGCAGCACGCCGACGACCAGCGGCGAGCGCATCACGATCACGCCGAACAGCACGAACCACGGGTGGAAGGCGAACGGCTCCGGCACCCACCCCTCGGCGCTGCCGACGAGCGCTATCGCCCCCACGAGCGGGAAGACGACCGCGATGGTGAACCGGTTCTCGCGGACGAGGCGGTCGAGCAGCGCCTCGGCCTCGCGGCGCGTGTCCGGCGCGCGCTCGCGGAGCGCGTCGAGTCCGGCGGCGGTCGAGGTCCCGCCGGGCGAGCCGTCGGTCACGGCAGCGCCTCCCAGAGCGGGTACACCCGCCAGAGGCCGCCCATCGACAGCAGCGTGCCGACGACGGTGTTCAGCGCCGGGAACCACCAGTAGGCGCGGTCGACGGAGACCGACGAGCGCGCGACCCACGCGACGAAGACGGGGTACACGCCGAGCAGGGCGCCGAGCCGGGCGTCGACGGCCCAGAACCCGGCGGCCGCGGCGGTCCACGCCGCGAAGCAGTAGGCGTACGTGCGCCCCTCGCCGAGCAGCGTCGCGGTCGTGTCGATCCCCGCCGCGCGGTCCGGTTCGATGTCGGGAATGGCGGAGAACGTGTGCATCCCCATCGTCCAGAGCCACGCGCCGGCGAGCGCCGCGAGCGGCGGGTGCGCCCCCGCGACCGTCGCGTACGCCGCCGCGCCCGGGAGCGCGTACAGGCCGTTCGACAGCGAGTCTAAGAACGGCGTCGTCTTGAAGCGGACGGGCGGCGCGCTGTAGCCGACGGCCAAGACGAGGAAGCCGAGCAGGTACGGCCACGCGACCCGGGGCGTGACCGCGAGCGTCGCGAGCCCCAGCGCGCCCGAGGCGACGACCGCGGCGACCACCGGCCGGCTCCCCTGCCAGCGCGCCTCGCGTCCCTTCTTCTTGGGGTTCAGCTCGTCGATGTCGGCGTCGAACACGTCGTTGACGCCGTAGAGGAACACGTTCGCGGGAACGAGGAAGTAGAGGGCGAGCGCGACGGTGGCCGGCGTGAACAGCCCGCTCACGGCGTCGATGCCGTAGGTGACGCCGACCGCGACCGGGCCGGCGAGGTACAGCCAGAAGCGCGGCCGGGACAGCACCAGCAGGTAGCGGAGCCCCTCGCCGCCGCCCCCGGCGGCGCGGGACTGCTCGTCCTCGACGGACCGGGGCTGGCCCTCTCCGGCGGATCGGTTCTGGTCGCTCACGGCGGGGATCACACGTCGTCGTCGGCCATCGCTTCCGCGGTCAGCCCCCCGCTGATGAGGCACATGGGGACGCCGATGCCGGGCGTCGTCGTCGAGCCCGTGAAGTAGAGCCCGTCGACCGCGTCCGAGACGTGCGGCGGGCGCAGCAGCGAGGTCTGCGTGAGGGTGTGCGCCAGGCCGAGCGCGCTGCCCGCGTAGCTGTTGTACCGGTCCGCGAAGTCGTCGACGGAGAACGTCTCCTCGACGACGACCCGCCCGCGCAGGTCCGTGCCGGTGTTCTCCGCGATGTCGTCGATGACGAGGTCGCGGTAGCGGTTGCGGATCTCCGGGGTGTCGGCCAGCCCGGGCGCGATCGGCACGAGCGCGAAGAGGTTGCTGTGCCCCTCGGGCGCGACGGTGTCGTCCGTCTTGGAGGGGACACAGAGGTAGTAGGCGGGGTCGTCGGGCCACTCGGGGTCGTCGAAGATCTGCGCGAAGTGCTCGTCCCAGTCGGTCGGGAGGACGAGCGTGTGGTGTTCGAGGTCCGGCACGTCGCCCTCGACGCCGAGGTACAGCAGGAACGCGGAGGGGGCGTACGTGCGCGACTCCCAGTACTCCTCGGTGTACTGCCGCTTGTGCTCCGGGAGCAGCTCCTGTTCGGTGTGGGCGTAGTCGGCGTCGGAGACGACGCGGTCGGCGAGGTAGCGCTCGCCGTCCGCCGTGTCGACCGCGAACGCGCCGTACCGGCCCTCGATGCCCGTCACCTCGGCGTCGGTGACGAACTCGACGCCGAGGTCGTCGGCGAGCTCGACGATGCCGTCGACGACGGCGGCGATCCCGCCGTCGGGGTAGTAGACGCCCATGTTGTAGTCGACGTGGCTCATCAGGTTGTACAGCGCCGGCGTGTTCGTCGGCGAGCCGCCGAGGAACACGAGCGTGTACTGCATCAGCTGCTGGAGCTTCGGGTGGTCGAAGTAGTCCTCGACGTGGCCCTGCATCTTGCCCAAAAGCGAGAGCCCCCACGAGTAGCGCAGCACGTCGGTGTCCACGTAGTCGCGCAGCCGCGGGCGGTCCTCGTACACGAAGTGCTCCATCCCGATCTCGTAGGTCCGCTCGGACTCGGCCAGGTACTCGTCGAACGCCTCGCCGGCGCCCGGCTCGTACGACTCGAATATCTCCTTGTTCTTCTCGCGGTCCGGCAGCACGTCGACCCTGTCCCCGTCCTTCCAGAACACGCGGTAGTGCGGGTCGAGCCGCTCCAGCTCGTAGAAGTCGTCGGGCGACCGGCCGAAGTGGCCGAAGAACCGCTCGAAGACGTCCGGCATCAGGTACCACGACGGCCCCATGTCGAACCGGAAGCCGTCGACTTCGAGCCGGCTGGCCCGGCCGCCGAGCTGCTCGTTCTTCTCCAGCAGCGTGACGTCCGCGCCGGCGTCCGCGAGGTAGCAGGCCGTCGAGAGGCCGCCGAATCCGCCGCCGATCACGACGACGGACTCGCCGGCGACGCCGTCGATGTCCGGGACCACGTCCATACGCGATCCTAGGAGCGGCGGGGGTATAAATCCGGTCAGACGCGTCGGGGTCGGCGGCCGGTCGCGCCCCGAGTGGATACCACTAAGTCGCCGACGCGCGTAGCCGTGTTCACATGGATCTGACGGTCGCGATCACCGGGGCAACGAGCGGGATCGGACGAGCCGTCGCCGAGGCGTTCGTCGACGAGGGGGCGTTCGTCGCCGTCTCCGGGCGCGACGGCGAGGCCGTCGATCGGACCGTCGCGGCGCTGAACGGCGATGGCGACGACGCGGACGAGGGAATAGACGCCGACGGCGGGAGCGAAGCCGACGACGGGAGCGACGCCGCCGCCGAGCGCGGCGCCGCGTGGGGCGAGCGCGTCGACGTGCGCGACGAGTTCGACCTCGAACGCTTCTTCGAGCGGACCGCCCGCGAGGCCGGCCCGATCGACGTGGTGTTCGCGAACGCCGGCGTGTTCCACGGCGCGCCGGGCGAGCGGCCGACGACCGAGGTGACCTACGCCGACTACGACGACACGATGCGGACGAACGCGCGCGGCGTGTTCGCGACGATATCGGAGGCGGTCCCCCACCTGGCCGACGGCGCGCGCGTCGTCGTCCCGTCGGGCGCGGTCGCGGCCGAGTCGAAGCCCGGGATGGGCGCGTACGCGGTGTCGAAGGCGGCCGCCGAGGCGGTCGCGCGCGGCTTCGCCGCCGACCTCGACGCGACCGTCGGCGTCGTCGACCCCGGCCTGGTCGCGACCGACCTCACCGGGAAGGAGCGCGCCCGCGACCCGGAGAGCGTCGCGCCGCTGTTCGTCTGGGCCGCCACCGAGGCGCCCGCCGAGGACCTGAACGGCGGACGGCTGGGGCTGCGGGAGTGGAAGTCCGCGACGCGATAAGATCGAGCCGACCTCGGATCGGCGACGAACGGGAGTGATACTCAGACAGTTCAGCCGTACATCCTCGTCACCACGCTGAACACCTCTAAAGCCCCAGCCGCGAGGGCTCGGTGCGCTCGCTGCGCTCCTCACTCAGTCGCTTCGCTCCCTCGTTGCGGTGCTTACGTCGCGCGCTGTCGCCCTCGCGACTGCCCCTTTGAGTCCCGCCCCGCACAGCACCGCACCTCACGCCTCCCCAGCCTCGTCAGTCGCCGTCGCTTCGCTCCGGCGACTGACTCCCTCGCGCGTGCTGACTCGCGGCCTGTCGGCCGCTCTCAGGCACGCGCCACCGCATCGTTCGCTTATTACCAATTGTCGCCGCCGCGCGTCGATTCCGCGAATCGACCACCGAGAATTATCCCCCGGCCGGTCGAACGGCCGGTATGCCACTCGCGGACCCCGACCTCTCGGGCTCGACGGCGTTCATCACCGGAACGACTCGCGGCATCGGCAAGCAGATCGCGCTCGCGCTCGCCGACCGCGGCTGTAACGTCGTCTCGACGGGCAAGACGACCGACGACGACTCCGAGCTGGAGGGGTCGATCGAGCAGACGGCCCGCGAGGTGCGCGAGCGCGGCCCGGAGGCGCTCGCGCTCGAACTGAACCTCCGCGACGAGGAGCGCGTCGACGAGGTCGTCGAGGCGGCGATCGACCGCTTCGGCGAGGTCGACATCGTGATCAACAACGCCAGCGCGATCCAGCTGGCGAACGTCGCCGACCTGCCCGCCGACCGCTTCGACCTCCTGACCGACGTGAACGTCCGCGGGACCCACCTCGTCGCGCACGCCTTCGCCGACCACCTCGCGGGGCTCGACGAGGCGTGGCTCCTGACGAACGCGCCGCCGGTCACGACCGACCGCTCGCCGGGCAAGGCGCCGTACGCGTGGTCGAAGCTCGGGATGTCGTTCGTCACGCTCTCGCTAGCCGAGGAGCTCGGGAGCGACGACGTGGGCTGTAACACCTTCTGGCCGGTGACGACCATCGACACCCGCGCGACGCGCTACTTCGGGCTCGGGACCGAGGACGACTGGCGGACCCCCAAGGTCGTCTCCGACGCGGTCCTCGAGATCCTCGCCCGCGACCCGACCGAGTGTACGGGGCACAGCTTCTACGACGAGGAACTGCTCCGCGACGCGGGCGTCACCGACTTCTCCGAGTACAACCTCACCGAGGGCGACCCGACGCCGATGTCGGCGCGGCTGTTCGATCCCGAGTTCGAGCGCGACTGGTGACCGCGCCGGTGCGGTCGGTCTCCCGCCGGTTGGGCCGAATCACCCCGTCACCGCCTCGCGCAGCGCCGCGGTCGCCGCCGCCGGGTCCTCGGCGGCGGTGATCGCCGACAGCGCCGCGACGCCGGTCGCGCCCGCCTCGACCACGGGCGCCGCGTTGCCGGCGTCGATCCCGCCGATCCCGAAGACGGGGACGTCGACCGCGTCGGCGACCGCGGCGATCCGCTCGGTGCCGATTCCGTCCCGGTCGCCAGAGACGTCCTTCGAGTCGGTGCCGTAGACGGCCCCCACGCCGAGGTAGTCCGCGCCCGCGGCCTCGGCCGCCTCGGCCTGCTCGACCGTCGAGGCCGAGACGCCGACGACGGCGTCCTCGCCCAGCCGCTCGCGGGCGACCGCGACCGGGAGGTCCGTCTGCCCGAGGTGGACGCCGTCGGCGTCGACGGCGGCGGCGAGGTCGATCCGGTCGTTGACGAGCAGGGGGACCCCGGCCTCGGCGGTCAGCTCGCGGAGCCGGAGCCCCGTCTCGTAGCGCTCGCGGTCGGTCGCCGCCTTGTCGCGGAGCTGGACGACGTCGACGCCGCCGTCGAGCGCGGCCGCGACCACCTCGGGGGTCGCCCGCCCCGCGGAGCGGCTCGCCGCCGTGACGAGATACGTCCGCCACTCGTTGATATTCACGTGTGGTACAAACCGTTGGTCACGTCAAAACGGTTGCGCTCCGACCGCGGCCGCGCGGTCCGGTCGCGGGCCGTGACGGACAGACACAAGCCGGCGCGACCCGTACGGGAGTCCAATGCTATCCCGGCTCCGGAACGGCGCCGCGCACGTCGCCGAGGCGGTCGCGGGCGCGCTCGACCGGGCCGGCGTCATCGACCGGTCGCGGCTGGACGAGACGATGGGGCTGGCGTGGCCCCGGATCGTGACCGGGTTCGCGATCATGTCGAAAAACACCGTGGACCTCGCGGTGATCGGGTACGCGGTCGGGGTGTCCGCGGTCGCGGGCATGGGGTTCGCGTTCGCGTACTGGCAGCTGGCGAAGTTCGTCTCCATCGGGCTCGCGGGCGGCACCGTCTCGCTCGTCTCGCAGAACTACGGCGGCGAGGAGCGCGGGCGCGCCGGCCTCGTGGTCAAGCAGTCGCTGATCGTGGCCGCGCTGCTTGTCGCGCCCATCGTCGCGGGGTACGTCCTCGGCGCGGAGCGACTGATCGCGCTCGTGGGCGGCGACGGCGCCGCGCTGTCGGCCGGGACCACCTACCTCGCGGTCACGGCGCCCGCGCTCGCCTTCGAGTTCTTCAACATGATCGCCAGCCGGACGTACGCCGGCGTCGGCGACACGCGCACCCCGATGGTCGCGCGCGCCGGCGGCGCGCTGCTGAACGTCGTCCTCACCGTCTGGTTCGTCCTCGGCGCCGGGCTGGGCGTGTTCGGCGCCGGGCTCGGCACTGCGGTCTCCATCGCCGCCGTCGGGCTCGTCCTCGCGTGGGGGATGACCGGGCGGTCGTACCTCGGCCGCGGCGCCTCCCCGGTCCCGGTCGGGCGCTCCGGCCCGTGGTTCGACGCCGGGCTGACGCGCCAGCTACTTCGGGTCTCCGCGCCCCTGATCGCGCGCCGCGTCGCCGAGGGGGTCGTCGTCTTCCCGCTCCTGTGGGTCGCGTCGTCGTTCGGCCAGGCGACCGTCGCCGCCTTAGAGGTCGGCCGCCGCGTCAGGGCGCTGCTCGGCAGCTTCAGCTGGGGCTTCTCCATCGCCGCGAGCACGCTCGTCGGCCAGCGGCTCGGCGCCAGCGAGGAGGCGCTCGCCACGGCGTACGGCCGCGACGTGATCTCCCTGTCGGTGGTCGTCTACGTCCTCGCGTCGGCCGCGGTGATCGCCGCCGCGACGCCGATCGCGGGCGTGTTCGTCGACGACCCGGCCGCGGTGAGCGCCACCGCCGCGTTCGTCGTCGCCGCCGCGGTGAGCGCGGTGCCGCTCGGCGTGGACGGCTCGATAACGGGGTCGCTGCGCGGCGCGGGCGACACGCGCTGGCCCTTCCTCGCGTCGATGGTCGGCCTGTACGCGTTCGCGCTCCCGGTCGCGCTGGTCGGCCTCGTCACGCCGCTCGGCGTCGGCGGGCTCTACGCGGCGCTGGTGGCGGAGAAGCTGGTGCCGGCCGGACTGAACGGCTACCGGTTCCGCTCGAACCGCTGGCAGGCGGTGAGCCGGCAGTACCGGCCCGACGCGGGCGACGCGGAGGAAGAGGTCGGGTGAGCTACTCGTCGGCGACCTCCTCGATCACTTCGACGCTGCCGGTGAGCTGCCGGTGGACGTACGGCATGTCGATGCCGGCGTCGTCGAACGCCTCCTTCACCGCGGTGACGTACTCGGAGCGCACGCGGACGAAGTCGCCGCGGTCGGGGTCGGCGATCCACCAGCGCGACTGGAGCCCGACGGCGGAGTCGCCGAGCTCGACGAGCCGGACCGAGACGCCGGGGTCGTCGAGGATCTCCTCGTGGGCCTCGGCCTTCTCGACGATGATGTCTGTCGCCTCGTCGATGTCGTCGTCGTAGCCGATCCCGAAGACGAACTTCTGTCTGAGCGTGTCGTAGGCGACGGGGTTCGTGACCGCGCTGTTCGCGAGGTCGCCGTTCGGCACCGTCACCAGCTCGTTGTCGAACGTCCGGACCCGCGAGACGCGGAGGTCGATCTCCTCGACGCGGCCCGAGTTGCCGTCCCACTCGATCCAGTCGCCGACCTCGAACGGCTTGTCCTTGAGGATGAACACGCCGGCGACGAAGTTCCCGAGGAGCTCCTGCGCGGCGAAGCCGACCGCGAGCGCGATGGCGCCGCCGAACACCGCGAACGCGGAGAGGAAGCTCCCGTAGCCGGCGACGGCGAAGCCGATCGCGATCGCGGCCACCCAGACGACGGCGTTGAGGACGTTCGTGCCGAGGCTCAACACCGCCTCGTCGAACCCGCGCGCCCTGACGACCCGTCGCAGCCCCGGGATGAGAACGAGCTTTCCGAGCAACAACACGGCGACGAAGCCGGCGACGAACCTGGCCACCGTCACGGCGATCGCCGCCACGTCGACCGCGTTCGCGATCGCGTCGAGCTGTAAGGGGAGCATCGTCATCCCGTTCGCGAGACTATATAAAGAAGCTACTGGCAGCGCGGTTGTTTACGTCCGGCCGGCGAGGGCGACCGCCCGGCCGGCGGCCCGTCAGTCGCTCCGCACCGCGAGCGGCCCGTCGCCGCGGGCGACCGCGCGCAGCCGCCGGCCGTGGACGCCGTCGTCGGCCATCCGCTCGCGAACCGCCGGGGGGATCCACGCCGCGCGACCGTCGGGGTCCGGGGCGGGGTCGACGCCCGGCGGCCGGAGGTCGTCGGGAAGGTACCGGGCGTACGTCGGGAGGCGCTCGCGGAGCGGCACGCCGCCGGCGTCCGCCACGGCCTCGAGCCCGCGGAGGTCGGGCCACTCGTACGCCGGGTTGATGTAGTCGTCCGTCACCGGCGAGACGCCGCCGAGGTCGTCGATCCCGCAGTCGACGAGCTCCGCCGCCGGCGAGAGGTTCGGCGGAACCTGAACGGAGACCTCGGGCGGTAGCGCCGCGCGCGCCATCGCCACGACGCGGCGCATCACGTCGCGGTCGGGCTTCGAGAAGTCGGAGCGCTCGTTGGGCACGACGTTCTGGACGATCACCTCCTGGACGTGGCCGAACCGCTCGTGGAGGTCGCGGATCGCGAGCAGGCTCTCGGCGCGGTCGCGCCAGTCCTCGCCGATGCCGACGAGGATGCCGGTCGTGAACGGGACACCCTGCCGGCCGGCGGCGCGGATCGTGTTGAGCCGCTGGCCGGGCGTCTTTCGGCGGCCCCCGGCGTGCGCGTCGACGTCCGCGGTCGTCTCCAGCATGACGCCCATCGACGCGTTCACCTCGCGGAGGTCCGCGAACTGCGCCTCGGTCAGGTCGCCCGGGTTCGAGTGGGGGAGCAGCCCCTCCTCCAAGGCGATCTCGCAGGCCCGGTAGAGGTACTCGTGGATGGAGTCGAACCCCCACTCGGCGAGCGTCTCGTGGATCTCGGTGTACCGGTCGTCCGGGTCGTCGCCGAACGTGAACAGCGCCTCCGTACAGCCCGCGTCGGCGCCGACGCGGCACTGCTCGCGCACCTCCGCGGGCGACAGCAGCGACGCCTCGCCGGGCACGTCGTAGTAGGTACAGTACGTACAGGTGTACCGGCACGCCGTCGTGAGCGGGATGAAGACGTTGCGCGCGAACGTCAACTGGTCGGCGGCCTCGACGTCGTCCGGGCCGACCGAGAGCAGCCGCTCGACCGCCCGGTCGGCGACCGCCACGTCGACCCCGTACTCGTCGGCCCCGGCGAACACGGCCGTCACTCGCGGTCGGCGTTTAAAAAGAATCGCGGTTGCGGAACCCCCGGCGACACCGGAACCGGTTACGCCCGGCGACGGGCGGAGGGGACGACCGCGACAACGGGCGGAGGGAAAGGCTCGGGCGACCCCGGCCGGTCACTCTCGAACGACCGCGACGCGGCCCTCGGACGCGTCGAGCGCGAAGCCGGCCTCGCGGAGCCACGCCGCCGCGCGGCCCTCGCCGTGGATCAGCACCTCGGCGAGGTCGTCCGGCTCGTCGACGTCGGTCCCGAGGCGGTGGGAGTCGACCGCGGCGAACGACGCGCCGACCTCGGCCGCGATGTCGCGGTGGTCGAGGTAGGAGGCGCCGTGGTAGTCCACCCGGAACTCGGGGTGCGAGGCGACGAAGGCGTTCGTCCCGCCGCCGCGGCCCGGCGCGACCGCGACGTCGGCGTCCCGGCCCGCGGCGAACAGGCGTTCGACCGCGTCGGGGGTCGCGAGCGCGAGGTCCGCCATCACGACGGCGACCGGCTCGGGGGGGCCGTCGGCGTCGCGCTCGTCGCCGTCGGCCCCCAGCCGCGCGTCGAGCGCCGCGTTCACGGCCGCGGTCAGCGGGCGGTCGTCGACGGCGACCGGGCGGTCCACGTCGATCGCGTCGGTGGCGAGGACGTACGGCTCGCCGTCGGCGGCGGCGACGGCGTCCAGCACGTCGTCGAGCATCGCGCGGGCGAACGCCGAGCGCTCGTCGGGGGAGAGGGCGTCTGAGAGTCGCGACTTCGGGCGGTCGGTCGAGAAGGGAACGATGACCTCCATCGCGGCGGCGGGAGGTCTTAGAACAGGGATTCCAGCTCGTCGCTGTCGTCGTTGACGAGCTCGTCGAGGTTGTCGTCGCTCTCCTCGCGGATCTCGTCGAGGTTGTCCTGCGCCTCGATGGCGACCTGCTGGAGCTCCTTGATCCGCGGGACGTTCGTGACGCCCGCGAGCAGGATCACGGTCGCGACGAAGCCGGCGCCGCGGTACGGGTAGTCCCCGCCCCGGACCTCCATCGATCCGGTCTGCTCTTCGAGCCACTTGCGGCCGCGCTCGATGCCCTTCCGGTTGAGGTACTCCGGCGGGCCGGCGAGCACGAGCAGCGCGCGCTCCGCGCCCTCGATCTCACAGGGGAGCGTGAGCCGGCCGAGCGCCGCCTTCCGGACGAGGCTGGTGATCCGGTTGGTGGTGTGGGCGCTGTCGAGCTCCTCGTCGTTGCCGTCGTCGCGGAGCCGCGAGAGCAGGCCGCCCGAGGAGCGCTCTTCGACCTCCTCCTCCGCGTAGCCGACCGTGGAGACCCCGCCGCCGGAGAGCGTGTTGATGATCTCCGAGGAGTCGACGACGCTCTCGGCGACCTCCTGGCCCTGCTGTATCTCGCCGGCGCCGAAGAGGATGCCGAACCGCCGGACGATCTCCTCGTTGATCTCCTCGTAGCCGCCCTGGACGGACTCGCCCGTCTTCCGCCAGGCGTCGTTGTCGAACACCATCAGGTTGTCCACCTCGCGGACGAACGTCTGGAACGAGCGGGCCGCGTTGAGGGTGTAGATGCCCCCCTCGTCGCTGCCCGGCAGGATGCCGAGCCCGTAGACGGGCTCGGTGTAGATCCGCTTGAGGTGCTTCGCGAGCACCGGCGCGCCGCCGGAGCCGGTCCCGCCGCCGAGGCCGGCGACGACCAGGAAGGCGTCGACCTCGTGGACCGGGATCGAGTCGATGGCGCCCTGGACCTCGTCGATGTCCTCCTCGGCGATCTCCGCGCCCAGTTCGTTGTCCGCGCCGACGCCGTGGCCCTTCACGCGCGACTGGCCGATGAGGACGCGCTGGTCCTCGGCGATGTGTTCGAGCCCCATGAGGTCCGCCTTCGCCGTGTTGACGGCCGCGGCGGCTCGAACGATCTCGGAGCCCGTCCGCTTATCGTACTCCAAGAACTTGTCAACGACTTTACCCCCCGCCTGTCCGAATCCGATCATTGCGAGTTTCATCGTGTGCTCCCTCCGCGTTTGAACTGAACAGAACGCGATCTCGTATATAAGCCTTCGGTTGCCGTTACCAGCGTTGAGATTAGGAGATTTGACATGTTCGGTCCCCCGGTCATCGGATCCCGAGGTGTTCGCCGAGCGTCGTCAGGTCCGCCTGATCGACGCCGAACGCGCCGACGTCGTTGTCGGCGGTCGTGTTGTCGAACTTCAGCGACCGGTACTGGTCCGGCCCCATCGGGAACCCGGGCACCGCCCCGAGCACCGAGAGGCCGACCTTCGCGAGCGGCATCGGCAGCGGGACGATGGTGACGCCCTTCCGCTCCGCCTCGTAGACGAGGTCCGTCACCTGCCGGAGCGTGAGCACCTCCGGCCCGCCGATCTCGTAGGTCTCGCCCGCGTGCTCGTCGTCCGTCACCGCGGCGGCGATCATCGGCACGAGGTCCTCGACGTGGATCGGCTGGAACCGCGTCTTCCCGCCGCCCGGGAGCGGGTACAGCGGGACCCCCGGCGCGAACATCCCCTTCAGCCGCTTGGTGAAGGAGACGAACTCGCCGCCCTCGCCGAAGACGACCGAGGGGCGGAAGATCGTCCAGTCGAGGTCGCTGTCCCGGACGATCCCTTCCGCCTCGCCCTTCGCGCGGATGTAGGCGGTGTCGCCGTTCGGGTCCGCGCCGAGCGCGCTGAGCTGGACGAACCCGTCGACGCCGCCGTCCTCCGCCGCGCGGACGAGGTTCTCGGTCCCGCCGCGGTGGATCCGGTCGTGCATGCGGTTGCCGCCGTCGGGCTCGAACAGCGGCGAGAGCGCGACCAGGTTCACGACCGCGTCGTGCCCCTCGACGGCCGACGCGATGGAGTCGTAGTCGGTCACGTCGCCGCTGACGCCCGTCACGCCCTCCGGCGCCTCCTCGGGCGATCGGGAGAGCGCGGTCACGGCGTGGCCGTCGTCGGCGAGCGAGCGACAGAGGTACGACCCGATGAATCCGGTCCCCCCGGCTACCAACACTTTCATGCGAGCCACGAGGCGTGGAAGGCCCGTAAACCTACCGCGGCGTCAGACGCTCGCGGACGCCGGCGGGATCCGGGGCGGAGAGCGCCGCGGCGAGGGGGTTGACTCGGTCGACCGCGGTCACTCCTCGTCCCGGACCGGGACCGTCAGCACCGGGACGGGAGCGCTGCGGAGGGTGCGCTCGGCGACGCTGCCCAGCAGGTACCGGCCCACGCCGGTCCGCCCGTGCGTCCCCATCGCCACGAGGTCGACGCCGGGGTCGCCGACGTACGACAGGATCCCCCGGGCGGGCGAGGAGGCGACCTCGACGGCGCCGACCGCCTCCAGCCCGGCCGCCTCGACGCGCTCGACGCCCGCGGCGACCGCGTCGTCGGCGTACTCCGAGAGCACGTCGACCTCGACGTGGTCCCCGACGCCGATGCCGCCGGTGTCGACGACCGAGAGGACGTGGACCGTCGCCCCCGCCCGTTCGGCGACCGGGAGCGCGCGGTCGAGCGCGGCGGTCGCGGCCGGGCTCCCGTCGGTCGGCACCAGCACGTCCTCGTAGGGGTACGGGACGGCCTCGTCGCCCGGGCGGAGGGCCAGCACCGGCACCGGCGACCGACGGACGACGCGCTCGGTGGTGCTGCCGACGAGGCGTTCGACCCCCTGCCGCCCGCGCGTGGACATCGCGACGAGGTCGGCGTCGACCCGGTCCGCGTAGTCGACGACCGTCTCGGGGACGCCCCCCTGCTCGACGGCCGTCTCCGCGTCGACGCCGCGCTCCGCGGCGCGCGCGGCCGCCGCCTCGACGATCGACTCGCCCTCCGTCTCCAGCACGTCAACCACGTCGCCGCCGATGCGCGTCACGCTGTCGCGGGTCGTGTCCGCGACGTGGAGGACGTGGACGGTCGCGCCGTGGTCGGCGGCGATCGCCAGGACGTGGTCGAACGCCGCCGCGGCCGCGTCGCTGCCGTCGGTGGGGACGCAGATCCGGTCGAACATACCCGCCCGGTCGCGCCCGCGGGTGAAAAACGCTCGCGTCGTCGCCGCGTCGGCGTGGGGGAGGCGGGACCGCTCAGGGGGCCCGAGACCGCCGCGCCGTTACGCCGCGTCACCGTCCGGCGAGTCCCCGGCGCCCGACGACTGCCCGTCGTCGCCCTCGTCCGCCGACCCCGCCGGGTCGTCGCGCCGCGTGACGCGCACCGTCGAGATCCGCGCGCCGTCGACGGCGGTCACCTCGAAGGCGTACGCGTCCGTCTCCGCGACGTCGCCCACCTCGGGCGAGCGGCCGATCCGGTCGAGGACGAACCCGCCGAGCGTCTCGTAGCCGTCGCCGCTGAGGTCGGTGCCGAGCGCGTCGTTGACGTCGGCGAGCGCGACGGAGCCGTCGGCCTCGTGCGTCCCGTCGCCGGTCCGGCGGATGGTCCGGCGGCGCTCGGCCACGTCGAACTCGTCGCGGAGGTCGCCGACGAGCGCCTCGGCGACGTCCTCGACGGTGGCGATCCCCTCGAAGGCGCCCCACTCGTCGATCACCGCCGCCATCTGTCGGCGCTCGTCGCGGAACTGGACGAGGAGGTCGCTCGCGCTCGTCGTCTCGGGGACGACGAGTATCTCGCGCGCCAGGTCGCTCGCGGTGGCGCCGTCGTCGCCCGCCGCGGTCGCGCGCAGCACGTCCTTCGCGTCGACGAAGCCGACGACGCGGTCGGCGTCGTCCCGCTCGACGACCGGGTACCTGGTGTGGCCGGCGTCGAGGACCGTCTCGCGGACCGCCGAGAGCGACGCGTCCGCGGGCAGCGAGACCACGTCGGGGCGGGGGACCATCAGCTCGCGGGCCGCGGTGTCGTCGAGGTCGAACACGCCCTCGATCATCGCGACCTCGGACTCGTCGACGTGGCCGGCCTCGCCGGCGCGGGCCAGCACGCGGCGGATCTCCCGCTCTTCGAGCGTCTCGTCGCTCTCCGAGGCGGGCGGCACGCCGATCAGGCTCGTGAAGGCGTTCGCGGTCCCGTTGAACACCGCGATGCCGGGCGAGAAGACCAGGTACGCGAGCTTCATCGGCGGCGCGAGCAGCAGCGAGATCCGCTCCGCCTGCGCGATGGCGATGGTCTTCGGCGCCAGTTCCCCGAAGACGACGTGGAGGAACGTGATGAACGAGAAGCCGATCGCGAACGCGACGAGGTGGACCAGCCCCTCGGGCAGGAGCGGCCCGAGGACGGGCTCTATCAGCGCCGCGACCGCGGGCTCGCCGATCCACCCCAGGCCGAGCGACGCGAGCGTGATCCCGAGCTGGGTCGCCGCGAGGTAGTCGTCGAGGTTGCCCATCACCTCCTGGAGCGTCTCCGCGCCCGCCTTCCCCTCCTCGGCCAGCTGCTCGACCGATGTCGCCCGGATCCTGACGAACGCGAACTCCGAGGCGACGAAGAAGCCGTTCAACGCGACCAGCGCGAGGGCCGCCGCCACGCGCGAGACGGAGACGGCGACCGCTACCATCCGTCCCCTCCGAGCGCGCGGGCGGCCGAGGAGTCGACGACCATGGCGGTCGTTCGGGAAGGGGTCACAAAAAGGGGCGGTCGGCCTGTGGTCGAGACCGGTAAGCGGGTCCGCCCCGGGCGGTCCGGACCCGCGCCGTTTATTCCTCGCCGCGTCGGAACGCCACCATGCTGATCACGCTGGAGGGGCTCGACGGCAGCGGCAAGACGACGGTCTGGGAGGCGCTCCAGGACGTGTACCCCGACGCGACGTTCACCCGCGAGCCCACCGACAGCTGGTACGGCGAGGCGGTCGGGCGCTCGATGGGCGACCCGGACGCCGACCCGCTCGCGGAGCTGTTCCTGTACACCGCCGACCACGCGAACCACCTCTCGGAGACGGTGCGACCGGCGCTCGCGGACGGCGGCCTCGTGATCGCCGACCGGTACTCAGACTCGCGGTTCGCCTATCAGGGGGCGACGCTCGCGCGCTCGGACGCCGGGATCGAGCGGCCGCTGGAGTACGTCCGCGGGATCCACGCCGCCTTCTCGCGCCCGCCGGACGCGACGATATACCTCGACTTGGACCCGAAGACCGCGGCCGAGCGGGCGGGCCGGACCGACAAGTTCGAGCGCGACGGCTACCTCGCCGCCGTGCGCGACAACTACGAGCGGCTGATCGACGCCGACCCCGGGCGATTCCATCGCGTCGACGCGACGCGCGCACCGGAGGACGTGGTCGCTCGGGTCGAGGAGATCGTGGCCGGCTTGGTCGACCGCTGACCGCCGGGAGGGTCGCGGGCGACGGCTATCGCCGTCAGCGCGTGTCCGGCAGCTCGTAGTCGTCGGGCGACGGGACGTAGAGGTAGTCGATGGCGATCCCGAGCGCCAGCGGCAGCGCGATCAGGAGCGCCAGCAGTATCGTCGAACTCCCCACGTCGATCCCGGTTCCCACGCCGAGCGCGCCGGTGAACACGAGCGTGGAGACGAGCAGGAGCAGGGGCGTCAACACGAGCGTGTAGAGGACCGACCCCCACGACGTGGAGAGCTGAATCCGGAAGAACCGGGTCGCGACCCCGGCGAGGAACGTGTGGAACGCCACCAAGGCGAGGAGGCTGCCGAACCCGAACAGCGCGAGCATGGTCGCCGTACGGGCCGGCGACACTTCCCCCTATCGGCCTCAGACGGGACCGCCGCCGCCCTGCTGTCGCGCGGCCGAGAGCAGGTCCGAGACGGGCGCCGTGTACTCGTAGCCCGGGATGACGCCCTGAACGTACGTCCCCTCGACGAAGTCGATCAGCGCGCCCGCGTCGTCGACGCCGCGACGCTCGTTGATGTCGACGAACTCGTATGTGACCGCTATCTCGTCGCCCTCGCGCTCGACGGCGGGGTCGAACTCGCGGTCCTTCCGGGTGACGCCGCCCACGTCGACCGCGCGGCGCTCGAACGTGTCGGCCCAGCCGTCCTCGACCACGTCGGCCACCTCGTCGGCGGTGACGGCCGACAGCGTCGGCACGCGGACGGTGACCGCGAACGCGATCCGGCCCTCAGCCGCCGGCTCGGCGCGGACGCGCCCGTCGAACGCGGTGGTCGTCGAGACCCAGGCGTCGCCCTCGCGCTCGAACGAGCCGTGGTCCGCGAACGCGCGCCGGACCCGGTCTGGGAGTTCATCTGCCGGGGCGTCGGCGTCGTCGTCGACGCGCTCGGCGTCGGCGTCGTCCTCGGTTTCGGTCATAGCGATCCGGAGGCGACGCGCCCTGAAAAGCCGCTCGCGTCGCCGGCGCGAACCGCGGCCGCCGACGCGGACCCGCCCGGCTCCGTCCTCGATACGGGCACTCCGGGCCGGTACGTGGGACCCTTTTGTGCGTCCGCCGACGAGGCGGGGTATGGCAGACACGTTCCGGTCCACGGAGGGACTGATCGACGCGCTCGCGGACGCCGAGTTCGACCGGCCGCCGGCGCTCGTCAGCAACGCGCACATCACCGGGCTCGGGGTCGCTCGCGCGCTCGACACCCACGACGTGCCCGTGATCGCGCTCGACCGGGCGGGCGGCGACGCGGGAGCCGACGCCGGAACCGTCACGCACGACGGCCTCGCGCCGCCCTCGGACGCGGTCGACTTCGCCGGGGCGGTGACGTACCCGCTCGACGACCTCGACGGGTTCCGCGAGGACGTGGAGGCGATCGTCGACGCCGCGGGCACCGAAGCGGTCGCGTTCGGCTGTATGGACGAGTGGGCGCTGTCGTACGCCGAGGCCGACCCCGACGGCGTCCGGCTCCCGTTCGCCGGCAGCGAGACGCTCGACGACGTGTTGAACAAGTCGGAGCTATACGCGACCTGCGAGGCGCTCGGCGTCCCCTACCCGGAGACGTACCGGCTGGAGGAGACCGCGGCGGCGGCGACGCGCGAGCCCGACGCGACGGTCGGGGAGGCGGCCGACGCGCTCGGCTTCCCGCTGGTGGTGAAACCCGAGCTCAAGCGCGACTTCGAGGAGGCGTTCGGCACCAACGTGATCGAGGTCGCGGACCGCGGGGAGTTCGCGGACGTCGTCGCGTCCGCGAGCGAGGAGGGGATCGCCGTGATGGCCCAGAAGCGCGTCGACATCGCGACGGGTCGCGACCACTCGCTGGCCTCCTACGTCCCGCCGTCCGGGAGCGACGACGCGCTCGCCGTCGTCGGCAACGCCGCGGTCCGGTACCCGCGCAACTTCGGCACCTCCTGTCTCGTGGAGACGGCCGACGAGCCCGCCATCGAGGAGCGCGCGCTCGCCGTCCTCGACGACGCGGGGTACCACGGGATCAGCGAGTCGGAGTTCGTCTACGACGCCGACCGCGAGGAGTTCCTGCTGCTCGACGTCAACACCCGTCCGTGGAAGTGGATCTCGATGCCGGTCGCCGCGGGCGCGAACCTCCCGATGGCCGCCTACGCCGCGGTCACCGACGCGAGCTACGAGTCCGACGGCGTCGAGCCGACGCGGTGGGTGTACCTCCGCGACTACCTCTCGCTTCTGGCGGGCGACGACGCCTTCTGGGACCAGCTGTCGGCGGCCGACTGGCGCCGGCTCGTCTCCGGCGCGTTCGAGCGCGAGGGGGACCTGACGACCGGCGTGTACCGGCCTTCCGACCCGGGCCCGGCCGCGAAGCTGTTCGAGACGGAGTTCGTCGACCGCGAGTATTACTGCTCCTGTTAGCGGGCGGCGGCGAGCGAGCGCCTCAGCCGTCCGGGCGTTGGTCACCCGAGTCGTCGGCCGGCCCGCCGCCGATCGGGACCCGCCAGAGGAGGATTGCCGTCGCCCCGACGACGAGGACGCCGCCGCCGACGCCGAGCGCGAACAGCGGCGAGACGGCGTCGGAGATGACGCCGCTGCCGAGTTGGAACGGGACGACCGCGAGCCCGCTCACCATCGCCATCGCGCTGAGGACGGTGGCGCGGCCGAGCGTCTCCGCGCGGTCGTTGACGTACTGCCCGGCGAACGACCGCGTGACGTCCGACACCCCCCGAATCAGGAGGAAGGTCGGGAGCGCGAGCACCGGGACGAAGTACATCCCGAGCAGCGCGCCGCCGACGGCGAACGGGAGCGCGAGGAACCACGCCCGCAGCCCGATTCGGTCCCGTATCGCCCCCGTGTAGTAGGTGAGGACCGCGCCGACGAGGCTGTACGCCGCGTAGAACCACCCGAGGAGGGGTTCGACCCGCGACCGCGCGACCCCGAGGTCGAGGACGACGGTCTCGAACACCGGCTGGAGGAAGACGAACGCGAGGTACGTGACGGCGGCGTACAGGACGTAGTAGTACAGCAGGAACGAGCGCATCCGACGGCGCGAGAGCACCTCCCGCACGATGCCGACGGTCCGGCGGAGGGTCAGGTCGTCCGCGTCCGTCTCCTTGTACGTCTCCGGTTCGTCGAGGGTGAGGAGCACCGCGACGCCGAGGCTCGTCACGCCGGCCGCGACGAACCACGGGTACGAGAGGTCGACGCCGCCGAGGTACCCGCCGAGGACCGCCGCGACGGCGCCGACGGCCAGCGCCGCCGACTCGCCGCGCCCCCGAACGCGCGCGAACTCGTCCTCGGAGAGGTCGTCGGTGAGCGTGTCGTAGAGCCACGCGTCCTCGCTCCCGGAGCGGAAGTTGTACCCCAGCGACCAGCAGACGTACAGCCCCGCCAGCGGGAGGAACGAGTCCGACAGGCCGATGCCGAGGAGCGTCGCCGAGATGAGCGCCGTCCCGATGAGGAGGCTGTTGCGCCGCCCGACGCGGTCGCCGACGTACCCGGTCGGGATCTCGCCGAACACGGTCGTCAGGTTGTACAGCGCCTCTAAGACGGCGATCTGCGTGAACGAGAGCCCCTGCGCCAGGAAGAAGAGGTACATGATCGGCCGGTAGAACTCGACCGACTTCGTCGCCTTGTAGACGTAGTACTTGAGGATGGGTCCGGAGACCGCCGTCCGGAGCCCACCGCCCGTGCGACCGGCCATGCCTGTGGCGACCGACGAGGGGCCGACTGGTGTATCCTGTTATTACGGCGGCCCCGGGTCGGCACATACGCCGGCTCGGCCGGCGGGGACGCTCGCCCGCGGTCCTCGGGGCGCGGCCGCGGAACACAACGGTTAGTGCGCCCGCCGACGCAGGGCGCGTATGGGCTTCTTCGAGACGCTCGCGGACCGGATCGACGCGGTCGACAGCGTCGTGTCGGTCGGGCTCGACCCCGACCCGAGCCGACTCCCCGAGACCGTGACCGACGCCGACCTCCCGCGGTGGGCGTTCAACCGCCGGATCATCGACGCGACCCACGAGCACGCCGCCTGCTACAAGCCGAACGCGGCCTTCTACGAGGACCCGGACGGCTGGCGCGCGCTCCGCGAGACCGCGGCGTACGCCGAGGGGAAGGGCGTCCCGGTCCTGCTCGACGCCAAGCGCGGCGACATCGGGAACACGGCGCGGCAGTACGCCGGAATCCTCGACCACGTCGACGCGATCACGGTGAACCCGTACCTCGGCCGCGACTCGCTCCAGCCGTTCCTCGACCGCGCGGACAAGGGCGTGTTCGCGCTCTGTCGCACGTCGAACCCCGGCGGGGCCGACCTCCAGGACCTCGAACTCGCCTCCGGCGAGCCGGTCTACGAGCGCGTCGCCGCGCTCGCGGACACCTGGAACGCGAACGGCAACGTCGGGCTGGTCGTGGGCGCGACGACGCCCGACGAGCTGGAGACGGTCCGCGAGATCGTGCCCGAGATCCCGTTCCTCGTGCCCGGCGTCGGCGCGCAGGGCGGCGACGCGGAGGCCGCGGTCGAGCACGGGCTCGCGTCCCGGCCCGACCTCCCGGTCGACGTCGGGCTCGTGAACTCCTCGCGCGGCATCATCTTCGCCGGCGAGGAGTCGAGCCGCCCCGACGACGAGGCGACGTACTTCGGCGCCGCGGGCGACGCGGCCAAGCGGCTCAAGAAGCGCCTGAACCGCCACCGATAGGTCGCCGGCGGCGAGGCGTTCCGGCGGGCGTCGGCTCGGCCGGCGCTACCCCCGTCCGGCGGCACAGCCCGAGCAGGCGCGGGCGGTCTCGTCCCAGTGGTCGTCGCAGACGGCTCGCCCGCAGCGGTCGCAGGTCCGGCTCGCGGTCGCCGCCTCGCAGACCTGGCAGAGTCCGGTGAGGCTCACGGCGGCGGTTGGGTCGCACGGCTTATGAGGGTCGGGGGCGAGCCCCGGACATGCGCCAGTTCGTCGTCATCGGCCGCGACGTGCCCACCGACCCCGACGCCGTCTCGCTGTCCGACATCCCCGGGGCCGGGCGGCTCGACCTCCTCTGTCGGTGCGTGAGCGCCGGCCTCTTCCTCTCGCACGGGATCCGCGAGTCGGTCCGGGTCCACCTCGTGATCGCCGACGAGTTCACCGTCACCGTCGACGCCGACACGGTCCGCCACCTCCACCCCGACGAGCGCAACGTCGCCGCGCGGATCCGCGACGCGCTCGACGCGAAGGCGGACGCGATCGGGCACATGCCCGCGGACGTGTCGCCGGGCGTCGAGATCCGCCGGATGGGGCTGGAGGCGACGCTCGACCGGCTCGTCGGCGACGACGGGCGCGGCCCCGACGGGACGCTCGTCCAGCTCCACGAGGACGGCGACCCGCTCGTCGACGCGGAGCCCCCGGAAGAGCCCGTGTTCGTGCTCTCCGATCACCACGACTTCGCGCCCGAGGAGGCGGACGCAGTCGCCGAGCGCGCCGAGCGGCGGCTGCGCGTCGGCCCCGAACTGCTCCACGCCGACCACACCGTCACCGTGGTCCACAACTGGCTCGACACCGATGGCTACGCCGAGTACTGACCGCGAGACGACGACCGCGCCCGAGACGGACCCGCGCTTCGCGGTCCCGCTCCGCGGAATCGACGTCGGCCCCGGGACGCGCTGC
This sequence comes from Halorubrum sp. Atlit-8R, assembly GCF_003666025.1. Lineage (NCBI taxonomy): Archaea > Methanobacteriati > Methanobacteriota > Halobacteria > Halobacteriales > Haloferacaceae > Halorubrum > Halorubrum sp. Atlit-8R. The sequence goes on along the minus strand of NZ_QPLV01000005.1, from coordinate 87,115 downwards.
GCGCACTGGGACGACCCGGTGGACGTGATCGCGCTCCGGTTCGGCTGCTGTGAGACGTACTACCCCTGTGACGCCTGCCACGACGCGGCCGCCGACCACGAGGCGGTCCCGTGGCCCCGCGACCGCTTCGACGAGCCGGCGGTGCTGTGCGGCGCCTGCCGGACGACCCTCACCGCGCGCGAGTACCTCGATGCCGACGACGACGCGTGCCCGTCGTGCGGCGCCGCGTTCAACCCGGGCTGTCGGAAGCACCGGGACCGGTACTTCGAGGTCTGACGGCTCGGACACCGCCGACGGTCGAGCAGACCGGCGAACGGAGCGGGCGACGGTCGCCCGTCGGGGAGCGTCAGTCTAACGCACCCAGGTCCTTCGCGTGGCGTTCGAGGTGGTCGTTCGCCCGCACGTCGGCCTCGGAGAGCTGGAGGGCTCGGATTTCGTACTCGTTCTCGCGGTTGTCGTACCGGACGTGGCCGAAGTTCACGAACTCGCGGCGCAGTTCGATCGGGTTCGAGAAGTGCTCGCCGATGCGGCGTGTGAATTCGTCTTTCTCGCAGACTTCTCCGACCTCGAATTCGCGGGCGAGCAGTTCCTCTAACACGAGCAGCTTGAGCGCTGCGTTCCCCGGCATCGACTCGTTCCTGCGGTGTTTCTCGAACACCGTCTCGCGGTCCCGGTCGAAGTCGAGTGTCACGGTCCCAAGACGCCCGATCGCGGAATAAGCGTTCGGCACGTGTGCGAGTGAGGCGCATGGCTCGGGATCGATCGAGCGCGTCCGGACCCCCTTTCGGAAGGATTAAAAGAACGAGCGGCCTTCTGTCGAGTGCGGGCCGGTGGGGTAGCTTGGTATCCTTCGGCCTTCGGGTGGCCGTAACCACGATTCAAATTCGTGCCGGCCCACTTCTCCCGCATCCGTTCGCCCCGACGAGCCGCGGCGCTCGGTTTCGGACGCACCGAACCGATTGAGTGTCCCGAGCGGGAACCGATCGGTAATGCCAACCGACACCGTCGCGGGCGTCGACTGGGCGGGCGGCGCGTGGCTCGCGGTCGTGATCGACGGGGACGGCGAACCGGACGCGCGCCTCGAACGCGACCTCGAAGCGCTGTGGGCGGACGGCGTCGATCGGATCCTGGTCGACGTGCCGATCGGGCTCCCGGACGACGCGGAGACGCTGGCGGCCCGGGAGGCCGTCGACGCGGCCGCGCGGTCGGCCAGCGGCCGACCGAGCAGCGTGTTCCCGGTCCCGTCTCGGGGCGCGTGCGAGGCGGCGATGGACGGGGCCGACTACGAGACCGTGAGCGAGCGGAACCGACGGGACCTCGACAAGGGACTGAGCCGGCAGTCGTACCACATCGCGCCGGCGGTCGGCGAGGTCGACGCGTTCCTCCGAGGGGACGAGGCGGCGCGCGAGGCGGTGATGGAGGCGCACCCGGAGGTGTGCTTCCGCGGGCTCGCCGGGCGCTCACTCGACCACTCGAAGACCGGCGCGCCGGGCGTCGGCGAGCGGCTGGACGCGCTCGCCGCCCACCTCGACGAGCCGGGCGCCGCGCTCGGGGATATCTGTCGGGGGCTGGCCGACGACGCCCCCGACCTCGCGGAGGCCGCGGACGCGACCGTCGACGACGCGGTCGACGCGCTCGCGCTCGCCGTCGTCGCGCGCCGCCCGGCCGACGAACTCCGGTTCCTGCCGAGCGACGCCGACTACCGCGACGCCGAGGGGATCCCGATGCGGATGGCGTACTGGAGCGCGGAGCCGCTGGCGTGAGACGCGGCCGGGATCGGGGCCCGGCAGCATACCTCCGGGGAAACGAGCGAGATCCGATTCCGACGTTGGTAAGGTTCAAGTCCCTCTGTCGCCCGCTACGACACGAATGAAACTCTTCTCCTCGCGGGCGGACCGCCGGCGGGGGATCGCGGCCGCGGTCGGCGTCGCGGTCCTCGCGGTCGGGCTCTACGTCCTCGTGAGCCGCTACGCCGGCTTCCTCACCAACGCCGAGGCCCTCCGGACGTGGCTCGACCAGTTCGGCGTCTTCGCCCCCATCGTGTTCATCGGTCTCCAGGCCCTCCAGGTCGTCGTCGCCCCGATCCCGGGACAGGTCGTCGCCCTCGTCGCGGGCTTCCTCTTCGGCTCGCTCTGGGGAACCGTGTACAGCCTCACCGGCGTGCTCATCGGCAGCGCGGTCGCCTTCTCGCTCTCGAAGCGGTACGGGCGCTCCTTCGTCGAGAACGTCATTCACGAGGACGTGATCGAGCGGTTCGACGGGTTCGTCGACACCGTCGGCGTCCCGGGGCTGTTCGCGTTCGTCATCATCCCCGGCCTCCCGGACGACGCCATCTGCTTCCTGAGCGGCCTCACCAAGTGGTCGCTGCCGACGTTCATGGGCGTCATCGCCGTGGGGCGGCTCCCGGCGTACGTGCTGACGGTGTACGCCGGCGGGGAGCTCGCCAGCGGGCGGTTCCTCTCGGCGATGGCGCTTGTCGGGCTGGTCGTCGCCGCGTCCGCGGTCGGCTACTACAAGCAGGAGGCGGTCCGGGACCTCGTCGAACGGGTCGAGCCGCGGCTCCCGTTCTGAGGCGCGCGGCGCGCTCGCCGGCCGAGCGGGCCGCCGGTGGTCGACACGGGGCTACCCCCACGTCCACTGCGCGTCGAGCACGAAGCGGTAGAGGCCGCTGATGATGATCGCGACCACGTTCGCGACGAGGTACATCACGCCGCCCCACTCGACGAGCGCGGCGAGGACGCCGAGCTGGATCGGGATCGCGGTGCCGCGGACCAGGTTCGTCTTCAGCAGTCCGGTGAGGTACTCGGAGACGCCCGTGTTGCGGCTCGCGCGGAACGTCCACGCGTTGTTGAGGACGTACGAGCAGACGATCGTGATCTCGATGGCGATGGTCGCGCCGACGAGGTAGTTCAGTCCCGCGGTGTCGACGAACAGCCAGAGCAGCGCTAACTGGAGCCCGGCGGTGAGCGCGCCGACGACGACGAACCGCCGCATCTGGACCGCGATCGGCCCGCTCGCGAGGTCGCGCAGGACCGCTCGGATCATTTGTACCCGAGCGCTTCGAGGCGGGCTTCGAGGTCCTCGTCGACCTCCCCCTCGTCCTCGCCGCGCTCGGCGGCCGCCGCGGCCGCCGCCGCACCGCGCTCGCGGAGCAGTTCCGCGTGGGCGTCGACGACGGGCGCGAACCGGTCGATGACCGCCTGCGCCTCCGCGTCGGGGTCGACCGCGAGGTTCGTCTGCTGGGTCGGGTCGGAGGGGCGGTGGTACAGCTCTCGCTCGCCGGCGTCGACGTTCTCGATGTACGTCCAGTCGTCGTCGCGCGCGCTGACGAACAGGTCGCCGTCGGACAGCGACCGGGGGATCGGCTGCTGGGTCACGTCCTCGCCGCGGACGGTCACCGAGACGACCGGGTCGGCCGCCGACTCCTCGTCGGTCTCCGAGAGCGCCCCGTCGCCGCGCAGCGCCGGGAGGAGCGACTCGCCGTGCCAGTCGTCGGGCGCGTCGACGCCGAGGAGGTCGGCCACGGTGGGCGGGATGGCGTCCAGCCCGACGCGGCCGTCGACGCGCCCGCCGTCGAGCCCGGGGACGTCGGCCACGAACGGGACGTGGATCAGCTCGTCGTACAGCTTCGGGTAGTGCGCGAGGTGGCCGTGCTCCTGGAACTCCTCGCCGTGGTCGCCGACGAGCAGGACCGCCGTGTCGTCGCGGACGCCGGCCGCGTCCAGGGCGTCGAGCAGCCGGCCGACGCTGGCGTCGACCTGCCGCACCGTCGCCTGGTACAGGGTCCGTAGCTCGTTGAGCGTCCGCTCGCCGACTTCGAGGCCGAGGCTCGTCCGGGCGTGCGCGTGGAGCATCTGGTGGGTGCCGACGATGCCGTCCGACACCTCGCGGATGTACCGCGGCGCGGGCACGTACGGGGTGTGCGTGTCCATGTAGTGGACCCACAGGAAGAACGGCTCGTCGGTGTCGTCGACGAACGCGGTCGCGCCGTCCTCGACGTCGAACATGCGCGAGGCGTCGAGGAACGGGCGGTCGTCGCTGTCGCCGCGGAGCTTCGAGCCGAGCCGGCGGATCGGCGAGGTGGCGAGCTGGATCCACGCCTCGACGGTCGGATGCGCGGCGAGGTACCGGCTGTAGACGCTGGAGCCGACGCTCGTGACGAACGGCTCGAACTCGTCGAACCCGTCGGGGTACCCCCAGTGCTCGGTGAGGAACCCGTTGGCGGCGTTGAAGCCGCCGGTCGCGATCCCGGCGTCGGAGAGCGCCTCCGCGAGCGTCACCGACTCGTCGACGCCGATGTCGCCCGTCCGCGCGAACACCGGCTCGGAGGCGAGGATGGCGGGGAACGAGAACGGCGTCCAGTTGCCGGTCGCGAACGCGCGGTCGAACACCGTCCCCCCGTCGGCGAGGTCGTCGATCACCGGCGAGCGGCGCTCGGCGTCGTACGGGGATACGGCGTCCGCGCGGAGTGAGTCCACGGTGACGAGAACGACGTTGGAGACGGGCGCGTCGTCGGTCGACGCGCCCGCGTCCGCGGCTGAAGGGGTCGACGAGTCAGATGTCATAGGGTACGGTGCGAATCCCCGGAGAACGCGCTCACCGCGGCGGACTTCGGGATCCGCGAATATACCTGGAACGGCGGTAGCCAGCGGCTTGAGGATTTCGATCCCGGGCATCTCCCGTCGAGCGTACCTATTTGCCGGTGCCGACACACCGTGTCGACATGGACGAGACGCCAACCGGCCGGCCGGTCGACGACGCGGCGCTGCCGGAGTCGGTCCCCGACGACGAGATTCCCGAGTCGGTTCCGGGCCGATCCCGCGCGGTCGAGACGAACGGCGTGCCGCTCCACGTCGTCGAGGCGGGCCCGGAAGACGGGAAACTGCTGGTCCTGCTCCACGGCTTCCCCGAGTTCTGGTACGGCTGGCACGACGCGATCGCGTCGCTCGCGAACGCGGGCTACCGCGTCGTCGTCCCCGACCAGCGCGGCTACAACTGCTCCGGGAAGCCCTCGGCCGTGCGCGACTACCGGATCGACGAACTCGCGCGCGACGTGGTCGGGCTGATCGACGCGTACGACCGGGAGACGGCGGCCGTCGCCGGACACGACTGGGGTGCGGCGGTGGCGTGGTGGCTCGCGCTCCACCACGAGGACCGCGTCTCGGAGCTGGTCGCCGTCAACGTCCCGCACCCGACCGTCTTCGAGCGCGCGCTCCGCACCTCGTGGGACCAGCGGCTCAAGAGCTGGTACGTGCTCGCGTTCCAGTTCCCCAAGCTGCCCGAGGCGATCGCCAGCGCCGGGAACTGGCGGCTCGCGACGAACGCGTTACGCGACACGAGCGCGCCGGGCACCTTCACCGACGAGGACCTGCGGCGCTATCGCCGCGCGTGGGACCGCGACGGCGCCTTCGAGGCGATGGTGAACTGGTACCGCGCGATCGTCCGCGACCGCCCCGAGCCGGCGACGACGGAGGTGACGGTGCCGACGCTGGTCGTCTGGGGCGCACGGGACCGGTTCCTCGCGCGCCGACTGGCCCACGAGAGCGTCGAGCACTGCGCCGACGGCCGGCTGCTCGTGATCGACGAGGCGAGCCACTGGGTGGTCCACGAACATCCCCACCGCGTCGCCGAGGCGATCGCGGACCACGCCGACCCGCTGCCGCCAGGGGCGCGAGAGTAGATCCCACGAAGCGGTCCCGACGCTTCATTCTCCGGGGCGGTCTCGGCGTTCCCGAGTCGGGCCCGGCGTTCGGGATGGACGACGCGCCGCGACGAATACTGTCCTCAGTGCGCCGCCACAAAGATTATATCTGCCCTTCACCAAAGGACAGATATGAGCAAGCACTTCGAAGACGCACGGTACTACCTCGGTCGAGCGGCGGAACACGCGAAGGCGGGCGTGAAAGAGGAGTTAGCGCCTGTCGAGGAACGAGTGAAAGAGCTCGTCGGCCGGGAGGACGACGAGGAGCCGGAGCCCTCGCGGCTGGACAAGCTCCAGGCGGACCTGAAGGAGCTCGAAGAGCGCGCCGAGGGCGAGGCCCGCGATGCGGTCGCGTCCGCTCGCAAGCGCGTCGCGGAGTACCGCGGCAAGGACACCGCCGCGGAGTAACGACGCTCCTCTCGGCGCGAGCGTAGACGTCGAGTTACTTCAGCGGCGGGCCAGCCGTCGCGGCCGCGTCGCCGCCGATCCGCTGTTCGGCGGGCAGCACCGCGTACTCGACGTCGGCCGCCTCGAACAGCGACCGCACCCGTCGGATCCCCTCCTCTGCGTCGACGTCCGTCGCTCGGTAGTGGCGGATCGGGTGCCGGATCCACGACGGCTCCCAGTGAGCGTACACGTCGGTCGTCGAGCGGTCGGCGCCGGCGTACAGCGCGAGGTGAAGCTGGTCGTCGCTTTCGAGCGGCCCCTCCGGGTACCGGACCCAGCTGGCCACGGTGGTCTGCGGGGGCGTCTCGTAGTCGCGGTACTTGAGCGAGGAGACGAGGTTGCGCACGAACCCGAGCCGATGGAGCCGCGCCTCGACGACCGGGTACGGTTCGCGGAGCGTGAGCGCGTACTGCTCCCGTGGCGTCTCCCGCTCGGCGTAGAGGCCGACGAGCGACAGCGGCGCGTGGAGGAGACTCGCGACGCCCTGGCGGAGCCGTTCGAGGAAGCGGAGTTCGTGGGTCACGACGGGGGATCCGGGCGGCCGCGAAATGAAGCTTCGGCGTAAAGTAACTCTTAAGTCCGGACGTCGGATACCTCGGAGTGAGCGGGTTGGTGGTCTAGCCAGGTTATGACGGCTCCTTCACACGGAGCAGGCCGGCGGTTCGAATCCGCCCCAACCCATACCAACTTCGTACGGATTGTAACCGTACGATTTCTCCATCTTCAGACCTTCTAACCACATTTTCGGGTTTTTCGGCCGGGGAATTGGAGGCGTTGTGAATTCGTAACCCAATCGATATCCTGCGCGGGTCGTCGCCATCTGGGGATTCCACGTATTCGTACTGCTAGAGGATTTAAAAATGCTGGTATATCGTGCCTATAGTTACCAACTCACTTCAAGAGCGCTGTAGGATTGATAACACGGGTGGACTGGGCAACGATCCCTGAATAGACCAGCTGCCATTGACTGTGACATCAGCCTCGACTGTTACATCCTCCATCACCGTCTCTACGACTTCGTCTCCATCTTCAGTCTCGACAGGGGATCGGACACGTACGTGTACTGTATTCAAATAGACTGGCCTCTGCCGGTGCTAGCATCGTTGAACCCATTACTTTCGGAAGGCCGGTCTCCAAAGGACGCCACGTCGTTACTCTGTCGTAACGCTGGTGGAAGATAGGTCGTAACGTTGCGCGAAGATAATAACGACACGATAGTTTGGAAAATAATGGGCGAGGGGTAGGGCGGTAGGTACACTCAGCACTAACGAAGTGATGTTTACGACCGATAGTGGTCCGAAACTCGTGACAGGCCATCTATGACCCGTCAGTCGTCGTTACGGCCCTTCTGGGGTCCAGTGTTACGACGGTGTAACGCTGGCTCAGTGATCACCCCCAGCGGCCTCTCTGGTCCAGTCGATCCATTCCCCACGGTCGGCGACGAGTTCGAGCCGTCTGTCGCCCTCGCGCATGTGGATCAGGTTTCCATCGTCGTAGGGGTCGCGGTCATCAGGTTCCTCGTCCGAGGAGAGTTTGGCTACCCAGCGCATGACCCGTACGACGGTATTCCGATTCCATGACTTAGAGGACCTGTCGGTCTTCTCAGCGAGGATGCGACGTACTCCATCGGAGTCGAGCCGCATTTTCCCCGACCAAGATCGGGACGTAGGGCCGAATTCGGGAAAGACCAGCGTCGCCCTCTCTTTGTTGGCGGAGAGGTCACTACCACCCTGCTGACGCAGTGCGATTGCCCGCTCGATCGGGAGCGCGTCGTGGTCCATCTCGTTCCGGACGACGACGTCTACTTCCCCCTCTTCGAGCTTCCTGGTGCGAGCTTCGAGCTCCTGAACACGGTCTTTGGTCGCACGCTTCATCACCGCGGTACCGAGGGGGAATTCAGCTCCAGTCGTGGACCTGACGGACAGATCCTCGATCATCCCGGTATCCCACTCGAATTCTACGTCGTTCTGGAGCTGCTTGGAATGAGCTGCCAGCTTCCGCTCTATCGCTCGCCGAGCCTCACGTTCTTTTTCGAGTTCGTCACGGAGGTCCTCAACCGTCTCCCGCAACGATGTGAGTTCCTCGGCGGTTGGGTCTTGGGCGGTGCTCATACGCTACCACCACTCTTCCGGAACCAATTCCGTGGATTCTTCCAGCCGATTTCGTCATCTTCGATTCGACGGTCGGGACTACCAACCGGTCTGATACCGTTGCCAAGGACGTAACTTGGCGGTGTTGCCTGCTCCATCTAACCAGGGTCTCCCTCTCGAGAAACCAAGGCTGAGGTATGGCCGGATATGGGAGGCCGTCGCAACCGCGGAACTTGTTCTCCGAGGCCCATCGTAGAGGTCAGCGCTGTCGTCATATTTGGTGGTCAGTGGAGGTTTAGGTAAAAGGGTTAGCCCCTACCCTATGACCAGTCGGACGGTTTCAGGCTGATCAATGAGGTCAAGGCTCCGATTCACCGGCCGGGTGGCATCGGCCTTTGCTGATTGGACGACACAAGCGTTGTCGAGGTGCCGTACGTCGAAGTTGACCTCGGTGAACGGGAGCCAAACGACGGGGTCTCCAAGGGTACCGAGTGTAGCAGCGGTCTCGACAGTTGGATAGAAGACCTCAAGAAGCGCTTGACCCGCCGGTGAGGCCTCGTACGTCCTGACTTTCTCCGGATCAAGCCGCTCGATTCGGGGTTTCCAAGAATGCACGCGAGGGTCTCTTGCGTCGTCCCTGTCACGTCTTAGAGGTCTGCTCGCTCGCACAGGTGCTCGGCTAATACAGTCATTCAACAGAATTATATTCAGTATATCTTCCAGCTAAGTTGGTCGTTCTACGAATTCTGTGACGGCGTAGAACGGGACCGTATCGATCAGTGCCACTAATAGTTTCACGATGTACTGCCCAGCGACAATCGACACGAGCGCCCAACCCCACGTTGGGTCCCCACCAAGGCCGAGTGCCGGGAAAATAGCGAAACCGAGTGTGATGAATACGACCGTGTCCACACCTTGACTAATTGCGGTCGAACCACAGTTTCGGAGCCAACGATGCCGACCAGCGGTGCGAGTCTTCAGATTGGCGAATAATCGGACGTCGAGATGTTGGGCGGCCGCGAGCGCGACGACTGAGGCGAGGATAATTGATGCGGAGCCACCAAGCGTCGAGACGAATGCTTCTTGTCCGCCGTAGAACGGTGCAGACGGCATCCAGATTGCGAGAAACACGAGCGCATACGCAATGACGAGCGTGACGACAGTTCCGTTGACCACTGTCGCAGCATATTCTTTTCCGTGGTACTCGACGAGCAGGTCTGAAGCGAGATACGCGACGCCGAAGGCGACAAAACCAGCGGGGACGGCGACGCCACCGAGCCCGGGCAGTTCGATCCACGTCAGTTTCGCGGCAAGGACGTTTGCGAGGACGATTGAACCGGCGAACACAGCGGTGAAGATCGCGCGAGTATCCTCAGTCTCCATCAGTTGTCACCGCCATCTGTGATCGTACAGTTGCGTGTGATGCGTTGGTGTCGCTCGGGCCGAGTGGATACCGGCGAGTAACGGGGGACCTGGCAGAGGAAGGATGATCGTGAGTGTGAGTGGGACTGCTGTTCCATCGATGTAGTAACGAAACTCAATATTTATATATTCTCCGAATATTCTTCGAGTATGGCCCGAAGTATATCCAGAGACGAATCCGAAGCAGATGTGCTTCAGGAAGCAGGGCAACGAACGCTGCTGATTGGCGAGGAAAACCCGATTCGGATCAGCTCGGGCCATCGAATCCTCCATCACGACGGGAAGTGCTCGCGGCCACACGGGCACAACTACGAGATCACCGTCGAAGTGACCGGCCAGCTCACCGAGGAGGGGTGGGTCGTCGACAAAGGTGACGTCACGGACGTCATCAATGCGTGGGATCACCGGTTCCTCGTCGAAGAAGGTGACCCGCTCGTCGACGCGTTCGAAGCGTCCGGCGACGGCGACGCGCTCGTCGTGTTGGACCATCCACCGACGGCCGAGGTGATGAGCGTCTTGCTCGAACAGCGAATGCTCGACGCGTTCCCGGACACCGTCTCGGACGTGTCGGTGTCGGTGAGCGAAACCGACGAGCTCTGCGCGACCTACTAATGCCGGTCGCAAGTGATGCCGAGGAGCCCACGACGGACGCTGATGCGGCTGGTGAGGGACTCCCGATCAACGAGGTGTTCTACTCGCTACAGGGCGAGGGAACGCTTGCTGGCGTCCCCTCCGTCTTCGTACGGACCTCTGGATGTAACCTGCGGTGTTGGTTCTGTGATTCGTACCATACGTCGTGGGAGCCGACCGGGGCATGGCGTGACGTCGACTCGATCGTGGACGAAATCCACTCCTACGAGCAGGCTACCCACGTCGTACTCACGGGTGGGGAACCACTCATCCACGAGGAGTCAGTCGAGCTCTTAGAGCGACTGGCCGCCGAAGGGTATCATACAACGGTGGAGACGAACGGGACGATTTACCGGGATGCGCCGATCGATCTGGCAAGTATCAGCCCGAAACTGGCGAGTAGCACGCCGACACCGGATCGTGACCCGAAGGGCGACGGGGAATGGGAAGAGAAACACGAGCAGAACCGAATCGATATGGATGCGCTCTCCCGCATGGTTGACGCGTACGAAACACAACTCAAGTTCGTCGTGACGGACGAGTCTGATCTTCCGGAAATTACGAACCTGGTTGATCGAGTGAGAGCGGCAACGGAGGCGACCGTGGCGGACGATGACGTGTTGTTGATGCCGGAAGGCATGACGCGTGAGCAACTCGATGGGACGCGAAGCGAGGTCGCAGAGTTAGCGATGGAATACGGGTACCGGTACACCCCTCGGCTTCATGTTGATTTGTGGAACGACGCCCCTGGAACATGAGCACTACACGACGAGATTCCGGTCAACGTAGAGCGGTGCCGGAAGTGTGGTATGGGCATCGCTCGCGGGTTGGTGGACAGAACGATGACAAATCCGACGTAACTGAGCAGACATGAGCAACAAAAGCGCGGTGGTTCTGGTGTCCGGCGGGATGGATAGTGCGACAGCTGTGTACGAGGCGATAGAGCAGGGGTACGAGCCGTACTTCCTCCACACGTCGTATGGGCAGCGCACGGAAGACAAGGAGTACGAGTGTGCGAAAGCACTTGCTGAGGAGGTCGGTGCGGCTGACTTCCTGCACATCGAAACAGGGCACCTCTCCCAAATCGGCGCGTCAAGCCTGACAGACGAGGAGATGGACGTGGCTGATGCGGATCTTGAGAGTGACGAGATTCCGACGTCGTACGTGCCGTTCCGGAACGCGAATCTGTTGTCGATGGCGACATCGTACGCGGAGGCAACCGGGTCGTCAGCCCTGTTTATCGGCGCGCATTCAGAGGATTTCTCCGGATACCCTGATTGTCGCCCGGCATTCTTCGACGCTTTTCAGAACGTGATCGACGTCGGGACGAAACCCGAGACAGAGATTGAATTGAAAGCACCGTTCGTTGAGTGGTCGAAAACGGAAATCGCTGAGCGAGGATTGGAACTCGGCGTGCCGTACGACATCACATGGTCGTGTTATCGTGACGAGGAACCGGCGTGTGGTACATGTGATGCGTGCGCTTTCCGGCTTGAGGCGTTCCGAAATGCCGGGTCACGCGATCCAATTACATACGCTGAGCGGCCGGATTTCTCGTGACAAGTCTAGTCAAGCGGCGTTGAACACAGTAGTCCAATCTGTCGATGTTAAGATTCGGCGCCGATGTCTCCTGTAAATTCAGCTTCGCCGTTGAGCCGCCCCGCCACCCCGTTCATGGCATAGATGAGTGTCGCTGCGACGTCGAACGCGTCGGTTCGTGACAGTCCAGATATTGGTTTCGTGACGAATTCCTCACCATCCGTGTTCACGCCGGTGAGTGGAGTTACGGAATACTGCCCGTCGCCCATCGTTCCGTCAAGGCGGACGAAAATTGTTTGATCGTCATCGAGGACCCACTCGATGTAGTATTCGTCGTGAATCTCTTCGCTCCACCCTGGGGGGTAGTAGTCGAGGTCCTCAGTTTCGCTTTCAGGCATGGTGTCTTTGAGTACCGTATATAGCAGCGATTAAAAATCTGTGTTCCACTCTTCGCTTGAGTTCTCTCTGAAGGCCATTCCACAGGCACCGACCGAGTGCGCAGATGTATTGGTGGCTCCCGTAATCCATCTGTTCAGAGATACCACGCTGTTTACAGCAGGGCATGCCGTATCGGTATCAGGCGGCTAGACCGGTGTCCTGTGCGGTACGCTGAAGAGATTCCTCTGCGAATACAACTGTATGCCGAAGGTCAGCGTTGAAATCCCTCAAGAACTGCTTGATGACCTCGACGAACACGTCGGTGACGACGGGAAGTTCGTCAATCGGAGCGACGCAGTTCGAGCGTCAATCCGCAAGACACTGGATACCCTCGATGAGATTGACAAACGGCACGGGCGGGTTGATTCACCTGAAACTGGAGACGGAACACATGACTGACAAGGACACGATACTGAGAACTCAACAGTCGTACCAAGCCACGATAATCTGACTGCTATCATCTCTATCTGGATCACCGGTATCAGATTCTACAGTTGATATACGACCAATAGGGCAAGTTACAACTGCTTATTTTATACTCGTCGGCAGGCGGACACAGACCGCACGACATCGTTAGTCTCTCTGAAATCCCACGTTAGGGCGCGAGCATCGGGAATTCAGGCTAACAGTTACATTAGTTACACCGGTCGTCCAAAATAGAGACGTCTTGCTCAGCTCAAAGTAGTTGATGCCGAGATTGAGATAGTATTGAATTGGGTAATTGGTCGTGTCGGCAGTTTGGACGGTCGTGGTGAGATCGACATCGAACAAACGCTCCTGGTTGACTGCCTGACCGAACCCCACGCGAGCCACCGTTCTATAAGAAATCATACACTCTGTACAGTAGTTCGTCCTTCGAGACCCATATCATCATGAATAGATACGGCGTGTCAGAAAACCGAGATAGAGAATCAAGTCTCTTCGTGCGATTTCAAAATGAGTGTGGGCAGCTTGCCCACATTTCTATAATTGAGCAAACCCATTCACCAGTCACAAATCGAAGGTGGAAGCCGAAAATTCAGGACTCTCACTTTACTGACTGTGCCGTTGTCTCTTATCTGATATGGGGATTCTACTTCTGTAATGTGATTCTCAAATCGATGTATACAGTTTGCCCACATTTCTATAATCGAACCGATATGTGTGGTACAGACTCCCCCGGCTGATTCTGGCCGATTTTTCTTATCACTGGAGTGAAATAGTGCGTGTCAAAAAAAGTGATTTCGACACTCGGCTGTTGTCTTGCGATTTCAAAATTGGTGTGGGCAGTTTGCCCACATTTATATCATCCCGAGAGGGTATATTCAGCCTAGTCTGGTAGATACAGTAGATACTTGGCGAAAGAAATATCTAAACTCTGTTTTGTGTTCTCTGACGCTCTAAGAAAGCGTGAGATGGATATTGTGGAAAACGGCCAAAATCTCTCACGCTTTCTCTTAGGATTAGAGAAGTTCTTAACGAATCTGGTGGTGTTATATGGCGAAATAGTACGGCGTGAGGGCCGATTTGAGTCCGTAAGAACCCATGCCTATGAGCCATTAAGGCGAGCAGACGTTCTGTCGTCACTGAGACGGCAACTTCAGGTGCCAGTTGGACTCGGCTACTCGCAGGTCCATGACAATGATCACTCAGTTCGATTAACTATTGTATCGGAGTCGCACTGAGTGGGCGGAAGAATAACATAGGGGAGATATTGTATGGTGACTGTTCGAAACTTTCGAAGAGCAAGCTCCGTGACCGGCAGCAGTCATGGACAATATTCAAACTCTAAGTGCTCGCTCAGTTGTGGCGCTTTGGTCGAGCTTTCGTCGTCACCTATATATCCAAGAGTTCGATCGACGAGGACCATGTCTTCCCGTGCGGCAAGTTTCAGTACCGGGGAGACGTCCGGTATCTCTTCCTCGGACGCGGCGGACCAATGAATGACTACAATCGGATCGTCGAACAGTTCGTCAAGTGGTCGTTCCAACCCGGAAAGAGAGCTCTTCACCACCTCGAATCGGTCAAATACGCTATCGACCGTGGAGACAAATTCTTTGAAGCCCATATTGGCGCACGCTCACGATCGAAAATCTAGTCTGAAGTCAGTAGAGCGCATTCGGGCTAGTGATGTCGGAGAACACGGAACCACCACTCTCTCGAAGAGCGGTGATCGCATCGTCTGAGAGGTCGTCCGCCGACACGACAACGGAACCGTATAGTATATCATTCGAGGCGTCGAGGACATCACAGCAATCTCTCTGGAAGATCGACGCCGGATAGCGGGCAGGGCCGAGTTCGACCACTGTTTTTGTCCCCCGCTCACGGCGGGTTGGTCCAGCAGACCGTGTCCCGATGAGAACGACCGGATCGTCGATATTGATGCCAAACTCGTCTACATCAAGATGGACATCCGACAACTCGTAGAGTCCGATAGGCGTCGCGAGCATCAGCGACCCCCAAAGTGACTGTCGTAGAGTTCGTCGACCGCCGTAGCCATCTCATGGTACCCCTCGTGGTGCTCTCCCGGTGCGATCTTGTTGTAACCTGCGTCAGTATCGATGACACCGGCGGACTCTAAAACTGGCAGATAAATATCCAACATCAGCCCTCTCAGCACCGATGCACTGATTTCCTGATCGAACTCCTCGTCAAGAAGTGTCGCACGGGTGAGTTCCTTGAGAGATAGCGGTTCATCGGCGTCTGCAAGAACTCGTAGGATGATCCGGTGTTCGGTATCTCCCAAGATGGAGTAAATCCTCACCTTCGGATAGTCGTACTGTCGGTCGTCGGGAGCCGGTGATTGCGTTGCCTGTGTCATTGTCGAATGATTGGAGTGGAGGGCTAACTTCGGCACTCCGCTACTGGATGGTGGAACGAAGTAGCATTAACAGCGGCGTCCACAGTCTCTGCTCGACAGTAGCACGCTTCTATGCCCCGAAATGATACGAAACAGCCAATTCGAAATCTGGTGGCGCCAACAGAACCTACTGGAGTCTAACTATCATAATGAGAGGTTGTTCTGAAAAGCAAGGTCGCATGCTCGCGATGAAAGGGCTTGAAGTCTAACTACAGCGATTACTACCCAGTTCAGTCGTTAGATTCGAGGATCGCTGCGAACTAACAGTCCTATTGCTGTCTCGAACTCCGGGCCGGGACGGATCGTATTGTCTTCGAACCTGACGACGCCGTGTTCTGCGAGGCGCGGAAGATGACGTCGGCGCAACGTTTGGCGAACGTGATCGTAATCGGGGTTCTGATCGGAGTGTTGGTCAATATGATCGCGAAGAGTCAGAGCGAGTTCTCTGAGCGACAGTTCCCTATTCGGAGCGGCCAACACTTGTCGTACGACGTGTTGACGGCGGGCGTTAGTCCATAGCTTGGCCTTATCAGCGATGGCACGGGCACTGTCGTCGAAGTGTTGTGGGTCCTCTCCAAACTGTCTGGACTCGTCTTCATCATCAGGCGTCATCGAATTCCTCCTGCCTGGTAGTCTTTTGATTCCGATGCGTCCACGGTTGAGCACAGGATTCAGGACGTGTGAGTATGTATCGTAGCATGCGGTCGGTCTGGTCTGACCGCATCGAGGTCTGAGCACCCACGGGCCTAGCGTGGGTGTTCGCCTCTTCTGAGGCGGCTCATACTCGACGCGGGCAAGTAGTTTTGAGGGGTGGGAATCCCATAACTAGTGGGATGTTCACTCAGCACACGGTATGTTCACATCGATTCTTGAACGAACTCGGGAGTAACCACTTCTTGGCTTTCCTCGACAGCGGCATCTAACACTCGGCTACAGATAGCAAGAGCTTGACGAATGTTGCCCTGCGAACGCTGTAAAATTACGTCCAACCCTTCATCAGTAAACGGGGCTATCGAAGAACCTTCGTTTGATCCATCACGCTCTCGATCGAGATAGTTCGATACCAATTCCTTCAGATGCTCATTCGTGAGTGGTTTCAAAGCGACTTCTTCACCGATTCTCTCGCTGAAGGCATGATACTCACTCATGACGTCTTGCCAGACTTCGGGAGCACAACCGAACAACATACAGAGCCCAGAACTGTTCTGGTCCATCAGATGCCGGATGCTATTGAGCGTCGCCTGTTCGTTCTTGGGTGAGAGTTGCGCGATGCTCTCGAATTCGTCAACGAAGACGAAAATACCGGTATAGCCGAGTTCGAGCAACATATTTTTGAGCGCGGTGAAAGCTCGAACACCCATCGTGTCGTCGTCGAGCGCGCTGTGAATTTCCATCTCCTTACGCTGCTCGTAGCGAATCCCCTCTGCGGTGAGCCACTGCCACGCGTAGAGATTCGTGTCTTCGTACACCATGTGGATGATGGCACGCGCAAAGTCGGCGAACTTGGTGACATCGCTAAGCTGTCTTATTGCTTCTGGGACGATGTCAGAGAGGAGAACCTCTCCTTCGTCAATAAGCGACTGCATGGTAGTTGCACCCATCGGATTCAACTCGGTGACTTCACGGGTAATCGATGCGAGATACTCATACGCCAATTTCTGTACGCGGTTAAATCCAAGATCGTAGACGAACTCGTGGTAAATATCCAAGAAACCCTCTCCGGGTTGAGCGACGTAACCTACGACGACATCGTCGCGATCGCGGAGTAGCGAGCGCGTGTATTTGAGCGTGTGAGACTTCCCATTCCCATACTTCCCAGTGACCACCAGATGCTTCGACTTCCCAGTAGACAACATCGACGAAACCGTCGAGCTGATCTTGTCCGAAACGTGCTGCTGTCCGCAGTAAATCTCGGGGTCTTCAGCTGGGACTGGACTGTACGGGAAGGGATTCGCGTCCAGGTCGTACTGTGAGTAGTCTTGCTGCTCGTCGGTGATCGTGAATGCGTCGGACATTATGTAGCCTCCTGTCTGTATTCGATGTCGCGGTCGTGCACCGCGAGGTAGTAGTATTTTTTACCGAACTGTTCGACACCGGCCATGACCTGCTGAGTGGACTGCGAGGTACTAACTAAACCGTCCTCTTCGGAAAGCGCAATACGCTTGATACCGAGTGCGGCATCCTTCGCAGCCGTATCCATCGGTGCCCCCGACAGTTCGAGTTTACCGACATTCTGTTGGCAGAGTTCGAGCAGCGCTTCGTTGAAATCATCACGAGTACAGCCGAGTCGTTCACAGGTCTCCTCACGGAGACGTGGAATCGGCAGGTAGCGCTGGCGCAGGTCGACGCCCGCTCTTTCTTCGAGGTCATCGTACACGCCCAAGAGCAGGTAGTGGAAGTTAGCGGGTATCGCCGCCTGATCTGTCAAGTAGTAATCTCCCGTGAACGCATTTCGTTGGACCCGACCCAGCCGTTCAGCCCAATCACCGAGCACCTCCACACTCGTTTGGTTATACGAATACGGGCTGAACTGTTGAGTTTCTTCTAACTGAGTCAGGAGTGTGTCTAAACCAGCGTTTTCGACATCTTCGAGAACCTCGATAAAGGTCCCGTAGTGTGGACTACGTGTCTCCAGGATTTTGCTTACTTGACCCCAGTCCTCGTCGCGAATCGCACTGAGGAACGACAAACCGACATCAGTCGTCGTGTAGACTGGGTCCTCGCCAGAGTCATCTTCCTCAAGCAAAGAGATGCGCTTCGCTTCGAGGATCGTTTCACGCGCACGGCGGTGACTGACGTCCAATTCGTCTTCGAGATCCTCAGTGGGCCTGCTAACTGCTTCACAGGCGTGGGTCAGTTCAGCCATTCGGCTGAGAGTGACTGGCCTTACAGTTGGTCTCTCGTCGCTCATGAGAGTCTTCGCACCTGTTGCTTCGCGGTTTCGTATGCTCGTTTGGTGACTTCGTTCCCACTGAAGCGCAAGTCAAGATACTCCTCGACGTCCCGATCTGATTCAGCGACATACCGAAAGCGACGCAGTTCGGTCGCGAGCGCCCAGAGGTTATGCTGAGTCAGAGCAGTTCGGTCTTCGCGAATCTCGTCCAGTTCTCTTTGTCCACATACTGGGCAGGGACAGGGGAGTCTTTCCAATTCCTCGATATTCCGTAGTTCTTCCCCGCCGAATCCCGGAATCAGGTAGTTACGGTTGCCTGCGCTGCGGATGAAGGCCGATGAATCGAAACTGTCGACCCCCAAGTAGAGCAGAAGTGGTTGATAGACGAGACCCCCGAGGCCGTACACATGCAGGTGCTTGTCTGTCGCGTTTCGTGCGGACAGTATCAGTTTGGTTACCTTTTTATAATCGGTTCGTATCGGAACCATACTTCCGAGGGCATACCCATCGAATTCGCCGTTCTTCTCCAGGTATTGTATGTTATTCCGAATCGTCTCTGGATCGTAACCATGGACACTCGCGAAGAGGAGTCCCTCTCCATCGTGGCGGTCGCTCGCTTTGAGTGCGTACTCGATGCTTTTGTCGATACGTCGTTGATTTTCTGCTGCTCGGTTGTCCCTTGAGAGAGGAATGTCGACTGTACCGAGGATGTCCGCGTCCAATTGACTCTGGGTATCAAGCGTTTTTGCTGGGGTAGTGTCCACTTTTCCGTTGGCGAAATCGAACCCCCCACTGTCCGCGAAAACGATGGTGTCCTCGGGGACATCCATTTCCTCCCGTAACGTTACACCATTCGATATTCTCTGCCACATTGGGTCTCGGTTGCGGATTGATCTCGCGTTGATCATCGCTGCCGAGAACTCTGGGATCGTGCCGACGTACGTCGGTGTATTGTCACTCGACCGCTTCCCGATGTTTCTGACGGGGAAGAGAACAGGGGTGTCTAATTCCCCCCGGGGGAGATCGAGTTTCCGGCGTCGATACAACATGCCTCCCGCTCGGATAGGCTGTCCTCTTATTTAGTGAATGGGGCGATATGATTCATTCACACATCTGAAACTTACCCTCGAACAGGAGAACAATCCTTAGGAGCGAAAGAACAAGCATAATTCCATCTGGTAGTGGAGAATCACTCAGACTCGAATTCCGCCTGTGGTGGTACTTCCTCTACTCGCCGACATAGTTCTTCGATAGTTTCCGGGCGAAGAATATCGACGGTATCGATGTATCGAGCGAAGTTCTTCATATAGTGTCCCTTGAGTCCAACAACGATCGTGCCATGTTCTTTTGCGTCTTCTGTCCGGGCGGGGATGGACTCGATATTGTCAAATTGATCCTCGACAAGTTCGCGGTTGAATACCACACCAATCCGGTCAGAACGCACTTCCTGAACCATTGAGTCGATGTCGATGCTAGTGTAGTAGTCCTTCCCGAGGGTAAAGAAGACGACATCGTAATCGGCCTCTTGAAGAAGGCGTCGTAGGTCTTTTTGAATGTCGAGTTTTGCCGATCGCTCTCGTATATCGCTAACATTCATTGAACTGAACGTTACCTCGTAAGGGGGGAGATGCTCGTCTTCTGCGACAAGGCCAAATCCGGCACTCACGAAGTAGCGATCGACATCGTGACCTTGTCTCATGAGCCATCTGACTGCACTCTTGACGTAGTTTTGCTGGCGTCCAGTGTACAGGTCGCCTGCCGCGATCCCTGGTACATTATCACGAGCGAGGAGGTCTTCACGAGAGAACTGGAGAGTTTCCTCTTCACCGAAGGTTGGTGCACCCTCTGGCACATCCTTCGATCCTGAACATTGATCGATGACAAGGATGTCCAATCCGTTCTCGGTATCGATCTCAGGTGGATGAGGCACGAAATCGTCACTTGCGGCGTAGTTCTGGCCACATACCTCGAGTATTTGCTTTCGCAACTCTCGGGGGGTGCTATTGGTGTGAACCTCGCAACCGTTTTCACGAGCAGCCGCTACGGCTTCTTCGTCAAGCTCACCGTCCAGTGTGTGTACGAAGAGATGTTGGTACCTCGCTGCTTGTTCGCCGATGTTTGCTGCCATACGGTCTGGGGCAAACGAGACGAGTGACGGAGTTTCTTCCCACCACTCGCTCACGCCGTTCGCATCTAGTACGCCAATCTCTGCAACCGGAAGATCGTGCGTCTGTGTCCAGAACGATGGGCGTTTGTCGCGCAGATAGTCTTCAACAGTTTCGTAGCTACCGAGGCCCGCATCACCCTTGGTCGCGACGAGGATCTTCGGAAGGTCCTCTTCGAATTCATCGTAGAAGCGTCGTGTGTTGTGGAATCCTCGTCTCCGATTCCGATCGTTCCCCCGGAAGATACAAACCTCGATACTGTGCTCTCTACAGATCGGACAGTCACATTTCTCCCACGGGCGACTTCGAAGGGTTTCTTGATACTCTTGGAGGAGATCGTCGTCACCGATCCAAGTAGCATAATCCCTGACAATCGCCCAGACGCGATCATAGTCACTGACAACGTGCGGCCCGCCTAAAACGGTCTTCGCGTGTGGGAATGCCTCAAATGCTTCTATCGCCGTGTTCAGTAGTTCCTCGTACTCCTCGAAGGGTACTGGAGTAGTCGAGGTGTCTTCCCGCAGAAGTTTGACCAGCTTACTACGGAGATTGTCGCTGAAGCTCGCCTGAAGCTCGCGTCCGTACTCGAAATCCTCTCGGAACGCTCTTTCTATGTCCTGCAGGAGCGACTCGTCGTACTGATCATCGTGGCGGTGTTCCAGCAGATATTCTCTCGTCGCTGGTAGCACCTCCTCGGCCTGGTCGTACCAACTCTCAAGAGCATCACTAATCGAATCTCCTGTATCGTATGCTCGGAGCGCCACCAGTGTTTCACGACCGCGTAGGGACTTCTCGACAGCTTCGTCGAGATCATCTCGGCTCGATGGGTAGCGAACTCGGATGGCATCGTAGCGTTCGCCGTTATCAAGCCGATAGTTCTGTCCACCCGTCCACGCCGAACGAAGCATACTCGCGCTGTCGAAACTAGTCATTCCCGATCGACCGATCGTCTCGAACGCCTCAGTCTTCGCGAAGCCGAAGACGTGAGAGTCGATACGAGTGTTGTGTTCCCGTTCGAACTGTTTGATCGTCTTTCCGACGCTCTTGACGATTCCACGGACGTCGTGGGTGGGACTACCTGCAACGCCCCCGATTCCAAGATAGTCGTATCCAATATCAAGCACCTTCTCAGCGGCCTTACTGTATGAGGCGGGGTTCCATCCTTGGATGGCAACCATCAGTCGGAACGGGTAGTCACGACGCTGGTAGAGGTCATACATCTCTTGGGCGTTCCGCAGCGTTAGGTTGTAGCGGAACTCGGCGTCGTGTTTACGGTAGACTGCGCGTGGATCCTCTGCGAGACGAGCTAGAACCGTGTCAATATCTCCTTGGAAGTCCTCTCCAACAAACGACTCAACATCTGTGTCGGAACCGGTACGAATCGTCGGCTCATACTCATCGACGTATGAGGGCCACTCTTCCGGCCATTCATCGATCATTACGTCGACGACATCAGTAATAGCATCTGGGACATCGCTTTTGTTGAGTTCTTCGTCGAACGCTCGTTCATCAAGGTAGAGTCGGCCCTTATCCTTGCCCGACCCGAGGACGAGATGGTCAATTGTGACGCCGACAGTAACGTCCAGCGTCTCGTAGAAATCAAGCATATCTTCGTTCCCGTACGGCGGGAAGGGGAGAGACTTGTAGCCCCAGGCCCCGCAGTCACTAATCGTGGGCAGCCAATTCGGGACAGAAAGAACCGGATCGTCGTAGACGCCGTGCTTCGCGAGTCGTTCGGCTTTACGGTCAGTCTCTTCGACCTGCTCACGTGAGATGAGAACCCCATCGACTGGCGTCGTTTCGGGGTCGAAAATGTCCCAGATGTAATCTAAGTCGCGTTCTTGACGATCCAGTGTAGAGAGTTCATCGTGCTCAAAATCGTAGTGGGCGTCGACTGCGTCATCCCACTCGGGTACGTAGAACCGCACGTTAGATAGTCACCACCCGTAGCGATGTGAGGGTATCGTATAAATCCGTTCGAAGTGCCTCACCCTAAAATGGGTGTGTAGGTGATACTCGCTAATCGAAGTCAGATGGTGTAGGGCTGTTGTGGAGTCGCATCGAATCCACTGGTCAGGGCATTCTGCTTCAACTTGTTCAGAGATACATTCGTCAACAGCGATCAATAAGTGACCATTGCTGGGTCTTCGCGAGTTCCAGATAGACCGCTTGTAGCGTACTTTAGCACATGGCACCCACGAGCTATCGTTATCGACATTGCTGGGTCCGATCTTGAACTCGACATCCCCTACGAGCACGCATGGGATGCTATCGGGCAAAGCACCGGCTTACAGCACGTGTGATGCGTGTGTTCTGTCCTAAGGTATTCCAGAATCTCGCTGAGAGAGATCCGATTGAATACGTCGAATATCCTGACAATACCGAGCCGTAGGCGCCACTGAGGCGATTTACCTACGGTTAAGTTGATTCCATCGCTAATTCTTCTCGATGCGTGGGATGGTTCACGAAGAGTGGGCCCGGTGCTGGAGACACCGACCCCGCGCTGCCTGAATAGACAGCATGTATACTAACAACGACAATTCGCAAAAAATCGACGGTTGTATCGCATCTTCGGCGATAGAAGAATCAAAGAAGAGGTGGTCATTTTGAGCGCAGTTAGTGGCAGTTCCTCAAGAGTTGCAGACGTGCTCAACTTCCTCGGCAACCGACGGCGGCTGCTAACGCTACGGTACCTCGCTCTGTTCGAGCCGGGCACCACCATCGAGGTACGTCACTTAGCACGCGTCATCCGAGGAGTTGAAACTGGGAATCCACCTAGAAACGTGGAAACTGCCGATTACGAATCGGCGTACAATGCGCTGATCCAGACCCACCTGCCAAAAATCGATCAGAGAGGTCTCATCCAGTACGACGAACGGCGCAAGGCGGTAACCGTGGAAGAGTCGCTTGAACGGCACATCGTCCTTTCGACAATCGCTCAGTTCGTTCTCTCAACTGGGTCGTCTGTCTGAAGTGTAGAATCTGATTATGCTGTTCTAACGGGCGAATATCTATTACTGTTACCGCCGTTCTTCTAATTGGACGACGAATAGCCGCGTAGTGGGATGCGTGGCACTGGAAGTGTCGTCGTCTACACCTGGGATGCTTGGGAGTTGCCAGTTCCATCGGTGGCACCACTCCCTTCTCTGAAGTCGTGGATATTGATTATCGTAGCCAAGCGCGTGGAACTTATGATCATAATCTCGCAATCGATCCAACTGGGACACGTCCAGCACATAATCGGGAGCCAAAAAGGGCGCTAGACTTCGCGATAGAGGGGGAAGAATAACTACTACCTGTGAGACGGTAATGACGGCGCTGATTGAGGATGTAACTTCTGTCGAAAATATGGACAAAGACCGGTTGTTATGTGTCTGGTAGGAGATCTTTCTTTTTACAAAATCGAATTGCTGAGCGAGAGATAGAACACTAGACCAGTTCGTTGTTGGTCCGAGTAGAGGGTGTAACCTCAACTGTAGTCAGTCGGTACAAGTTGATGGTTTGGAACCTCTTGTAGGCGTTTGGTAGATAGTTCGTCGGATTCAGCGAGTTCCCACACGATGTCGAAGAACTCGAGCGCAGCGTCAACGAATTGCGTCCGTTCAGTGTATACTCCGCATTCGGGGTTCCAGTCGTAGCTGTTCTCCATGAAGTTCGCCGAACCGAGCAATGCTGCGCCTTCCTCAGAACCTCCGATAGTCTGTACCTTCCCGTGGATGCCGAATTCACCGAGCTCGCGGAAATCCATGTCTGGATTTACCCGCTGGTACTCTTTGAACCGCGAATAGGTGCGGATCGTGACCTTCTCTCGGTGGTGCTTGATTTCGCTGAGCAGGTTCTGCTGTAGGCGTCGCCACTCCCAGGGTTCTTTCGTGTGTCGCGTCAGCAATCGTAGTGCGAATCCTTGGTTCAGGAGGCGCCGTATCTGGGAGACGTATTCGTTGAACGTATCGTCGTCAAACGGCGTCATAATCCGCAGGACCTTGTCATCAAGATCACGTTCAAGGCCGAGACTGAACAGACGGTCGGTCATCGCTGTGTACGACCGCATCCCCGCGGGCCGATTTTCATGCCAGCGTCGTAACCTCGCTCGTTCACGGCCGAGACCACGAGATTCACCCACATAGTCGTCCATTTTCTTCTCGCCAAGAGCCTCAGGATCCACGAGGGTATACGAAAAATATGCTGGCGCAACATCACCGTCGGAAAGAGAGGCGTAATCTTGAGCAACGATGGCGTCACTAGCGACCGGTGAGAGTGTCGTCACTGACGCTCGGGACAACGTTTCCATTCGTCGTTGTATTGCCGCACAACGTTCGACAAGATGTGTTGTATACTCCTCCTGAAGGCTGCTACCATCAACCTGCGTCGGGACGGTGGAGAATTCAATAACTTCGTTGTCACCGATTTCGCAATCGACGCCGGGAATTCCGGACAGTAACTGATAGAGTTCGTAGGGCGTCGCACCGAGACGGTCGGTCACGAAGCTCAAATCGAGGGTCGTGAATTTAGAGTGTGTAGAGACGGTGGCGATTACGTTAATGAGGTCTTCTCGCTCCGCTTCGCCGATCTCGGAATCACCATCAATATCAGATACACTGACTCGTTTTCCAACATCGACCTGTGACAGTTCGGTTTCTGCCGGTGGAGCTAGGAGCGAACGTACTGTCTCAAATCGGCGTTCGTACTCGTCGTATTGCTCTTCGATTGCGTCTTCAACCACGCTAGTGTCCGGGAGTGGCACATCGTTTTTAGCAAGCGATGCAGCGACTGATTCTAACGAGAACGTATCGTTCGATAGCTCTCCAACCAATCGTTGTGTGATGGCTTCGAGACAGTCACGTTCTTCGATACCTGAAACCTGTGGAAGAATATATAGATAGCCCTCAGCAGTAGCATCTTCTGTCGGCACTTCTCTTTGGGCTTCAAGCGCTGATTCGATGCGCTCGAAGTGCGGTTCCACACTGTCCGGGTAGATCGTCAGGAAGCCGGCAGACCCGAGAAGTGGACCGAGAACGGTCTCCTCCCAGTCGCCCGCGAGCAGGCTGTCGAACTCTCGGCGGGGTAGAATTTCGTCCTCGATCCCGAGACTGGACCGCAGGACCCTTTCGGCTGTCCGAGAACTGGCAACGATGATGGCTCGAATGAGCTGGCGAGGTTCGTCTACTGAGAGAACCAAACTACCAGCCAGAGTTGGGCGATCTCTTTTAATGAGGCCCAACTCGTCGAGCATCCAGTTGTGTATCTCTGTCACCCGCTTCGATTTTCGTTCATCATTCGTCCGCAGCGTTTCCGCACGAATATGTGGCGAAAGACACTCTTCGAGGCTGTCCTCGGTCACTTTCACCGATAGTGCTGCGTAGATACTCGCCGGTGAGACTCCCCAGAGCCGTTCGGGAGAGCGAGTCCGAAGTGCTCGCGCCGAGTCGGTTACGTCATTTTCAGTCATCGTTTCTCGCTTCCAGGTGTAAGTCGTGAGACAGCAGTTCGAGCAACTCGTCCTTATCGAACGAGTCGGGGTCATTCTGTTCGGAACAGCCGTACTGATAGAGGCAGAACGGGCATCCGTTCTCACAGTTACACTCCGACTCCTTCGGAGAGAACGCATCGTGCATTATCTCGATCGCTCTCTCGAACTTTTCACCGTCATCCTGTGTGAGGAGTACGGTGATTCCACTCCCCCCCTCGTCAGAGTCGTACACTAACGTACCTTCGTCCTCGATCGATTCAGGAACCTGGCGAACACTCACACCGCCGATGTATTGGAGTGCCACCCGGAGTCCGTGAGCGAACCCGTGCTCAAGTTCCTCACTGTCGAACCGGACACGTGCGGCCTTGGTGTCGAACTTGGTAGCGGGACGCACTGCGATACTTTCGTCTGCGGGATGTTCGGGGTTGTTCGTACATGCTGCGGACTCCCCCATGCTAGCGATCATGCCGTTGCAACCTTCAATACCACACACCTCGAATACGTTCGGAAGCGGGTCTGAACCCCCATTCTTGTATGTCGCCCAGTATTTACTCGTCGAAGCGGCGATCGTTACGTCACCGTACTCGAATTGGCCGTGTACGTTTCCGCTTTCGTCGACGATGTCATACGAGATTGTAGAGTCGAACGAATCCCCCGCGTCAGTGTCTACTGGTGCGTACGTGCTCTGTACTTCTTCGTCGGCTTGGTACACACTCGACGGCTCAAGCTCACGGGCGTTGGGCGTTATCCCCAGCGGTAAATCGTGCTGGAACGCAGTCACGCGTTCGGGTACTTTCGTGACCAGCCGCTTCAGCCGGGTGCCGCATGACTCGCAATTCGACGTGTCAGTATCGTATTCCGAAGCGCACGTCGGGCAGATAGCCGCGTCCTCGAATTGTTCGCTGATACGGGCGGTTTCCAGTGGCTCCCATTCCGTCCGCGTCACGACGTACGTCTCGCCGTTGTGAAGGTACGCCGCCCCCGGGTGGAGTTCGGAGAGTGCGATGCGACGGTCTCGAGAACCGTCACTAACGTTATCGAACTCCTCGCCAACGAGTTGATAATCGACTGAATCACCCACTGACCGCAAACCGAACGCTGCCGGACTCTCTCGGTTGAGGTACTGGCCGAAGTCCATGTCCTCAAGCCGCCGCAGGTAGTCGTCTAACTGGTCAGTACGGCGACGTAGTTGCTGCTTCTGTTCACGTAGTGTACGTTTTTCTTCGCGGTCTCGGGTGCGTCGTTCTTTGCTGCGGATGTCTGCGACCTCTTCGTCAAGTTCCTCTAGATCACCATCAATAGCGTCTCGTTGAACGTTATAGAGGTCGATAATCGTCGCTCCGATACCACGGTGGTCGTCAGTCCCCCGTAGTGCCCCTTCGACGACGTCGTCGTATTCGTCTAGAATCGATTCGACAGAGCCGCTACAGCTGTCTCGCTGACAGTCACCATTGTACCCGGGTTCGTGTTTGCGACCACAGCTCGAACAAATACCGAAGGAAACCAAATCCTCGAGCCACTGTTCGATCTCGTCCTGGTTCTCGTTGATGACGGAACGCAGCACTTCCAGTGGGGCGTCGTCGCTCTGGTTCTGTACTTGGAAGTTCGACGACGACAGAATACCGGTGAACGGCAGTAGGTCGTTAGGCTTCGACTCGGACCGTGGAGACGGCTCGTCTTTACAGACGACGAATTCGTCGAGTCCGCTCTGGTCTCGTCGCCATGGAACCCACCGGGTCGTCGCTACGCAGTCGAGGATTCCCCATGTGAGAGACTGGTGGAGTACCTCACGATTCACTTCGTTGAGCGGAACTTGCTGTGGGTCGGACGCGATGAGCTCCTCGGGGTGCTCGTGGTAGTAGTAGTCGATCGGATTTCGCTGGCTGACCGAGTGTACGAGTGAATTTCCAGATTCCCGCCCGGCACGTCCGATACGCTGGAGGTATGAGTTCGCGTTCGGTGGGGTGCCGTAGAGGAGCAGCGTGTTGAGGTCACCGATGTCGACGCCCAGTTCCATCGCTGGCCCCGAAGACAGGAAGTGAGGGAACCTACCCTGCCTGAACTGGTATTCCAATTCCCGCCGTTCGTCTCGGTCTGTCTCCCCGTAGTAGGCCCTTGCGAGGAGCATCATGGGATCAGACGTCGTTATTTGTTGTGCCGTCAGTGAGAAGTGGGAATGCGAGAACGTGGAACGATCTTCCGGAGTCGAGTCGAATTCAACCACATCGTCAGGAATGTCGGTCAGCGTTGATTCGAGGCTCGTGACGAAGTCCTCCTGACTCGGACTGTAGTACGTTGGCGTCGCCTCACTGACGACCGCGCATTCAATTTTGTCTTCCTCCACCATTACGTACCGGCTGCCGTCCTCTTCGATCCGACGGACCAATCCCCGGTCGATCAGTGAGTCGAGATGGCTGTGCCCCTTCTCGACTTCATCGATAAGTTGTGGTTCGTACCGGTGATTCTGTGCGATACACTCTGCGAGTAGTTCCCGTTCGTGTGGTTCGAGATCACCGATGTCGGCGTTCAGGCGAACGTCAACGATTCCGTCGTCAGTGAGTTGTTGACTACGGTAGCGTTCGCTGTACTGTCCAGCGAAGATTCTCGACACCAGTTCTTCAGTCAGATACTCGTCGACTGACTGGTCGTAGTTGGTAAGAAATTCGAACGCATTCGGCGGGTTGTTGGTTTCCCCTTCGAGGTCCTCCTCATACTGTTTTGCCTCGGCGACGCCACGGTCGACAACGCCCGCTAATGACGCCCATCCAGAAGCGTCGGCCTCATTCCTGAGACTGCTGACGAACAGCTGGTCGAAGAAGAACGCCTCTTCGGGTTCACGGAAGTTCCGCTCCAGTTCTTTCATATCGGACTGACTGTCCGCGAACGAGAGCATCTTCGATTCCGTGAAGCTATCAGGGTTGTCGCGGTCAGCTAGCGACCGCAGCAGGTACCGCCCTTGTGTCACCGCTGTGTTTGCCGGGCCACGCAGCATCGCGTCGTATCTACCGCTCTTCGAGTAGGTCTCCCGTTGGTCCTGATGGTAACAGGGAAGGCCACCGGGGAACTGGCTCGATTCCCGAATACGGCCGTCATCGTCGACCATCCGGAAGTTACTGTATCCTTTCGCGCGCCGGACGATTTCCGGATCGTCGCAGTTACAGTCCTGTCGTCCACCCGGAAGGAACTCGCGCTCGCAGGACGTGCACTCATCGACCATCTGAATATCGAACAGCGCGGTACGGACGAACCGCCGGTTTCCGCAGTTGCATGTGTTTGGGGATCGTCCGAAGTACACTTCATCGCAATCTGAATCACCGCAGGTCCATCCGAGTAGCCGCTTCGGTGTGAGGTCTCCATCACAGTCTTCGGCCGTACACTCCTGTACGTCGGAGTTTTCGTATATCTCTCCACACTCAGTACAATACTGGACGCTGTCGTCCGACAGGGGCTCTAACGCCGCAGTATTACACGAATGGCAGGTCGGATCTCTGGCCTCCTCTACTGTGACCTCCTCGTCACATTCCGGGTTCGAACAAATGTGGGCTTCCATCGAGTCGTCGAGTACCATCGAGGAACCACACGTCGGACAATCCTGCTGGTGGTCGACCTTCTGGCGCTCGCCACACTCGGAACACTCGTAGAACGGCCGCCAGTAGACGCGGACCATCTCCGGCGTTTCGCCTTCGGCCGTTTCACACTGACACTCCCGTCTCGAGAAGTAATCGAATCGGCCCTCCTCCGAGGTCACAGTATGTGGTTCGAGCCGTTCGCAGTTCGGACAGAACCACGATTCGAGTGACTCCTCACCACACTGGTTACACAGCGAGAGCTTCGTCACGTAGTGGTGTCCGCATTCGGCACAAGCAGATTGTGGAGTATCGTAGACCGTTCCACAGTTGATACAGGAGTAGTAGCCGTCGAGCGGCCAACTGAATAGATGGGCACGACGCTCCAGAATCCCGGATACGTCGCCTATCGTCATGAAGTTCGCCACCACCGTCTCTGCCTGTTCCTCGGTTAGACCGGCAGATTCAACGAGTCGATCGCGTAGGCCGTCGGGTCGAAGTGGTTTCTCTCGAAGAGCCGAGTAGATGCCGCGAACGAAGTCCAGCATCTCGCTATTGCCTTCCACGAGGTGTTCGTAGAGATCGCCTTCGACGTCTACCTCGTCGCTAGAATCGTCGATACCCGCTGCTTCGAGGACGAGTTTCGCAGCGTCTGTCTCTCCGGAACGCAACTCGTCACCTGACAGTTCGGTCGTAGTGAATTCGTCGGAAACGTCGCTAGGGAAGGGAGCATCGAGTGTGCGTCCTTCCTCCTCGACCACCTCGATGTCGGGGTCGATGAACGGGTTGATACGCTGGAAGACGGAGAGTTTGTTCTCGACGGTGGCGCTCGCACCGACGATAGTGAGATCGTCGTCGGCCTCGCTGTCGTAGTCGTTGAGCTCCTGCCGCTCCCGTATGTACCGCCGCATCAGCGCCGAAGTGAATGAGCCGAACAACTCGGAATACTCGTGAATTTCGTCGAAGACGAAGTATTTCGGCTCGGCGACGAACCGCTGCTGTGCTTCGTTCGCATTGACGTTGAACAACCGGTAGTTGATCGTGTCTGGGTTCGTCAGCAGGATGTCAGCTGGACTTTCGACGATGGCGTCTCTCGTGACTTTGATGAAGTCGAACGTGAGGTCCTCATCGTGTTCTTCCAGCGGTTCGACGACGAACGAGTCGTCCGAGCGACGCCGGACAGTCAACGAAGAGTCACACTCTCCGCACGGGCAGTCGAAATACTGGAACGTTGTCTGGAGGTACGCTAGTTCGTCGGGGTCGCGACGTTTCGTGTCCCCGTCGTAGATACCCACAGTGATCTGGTCGTTCGCCGAGCGGTCGCGATTGAGCGTGAACAGGTAGTCGATGAGGCGCTTCAGCTGGTCTTGTGCCAGGGCTTTCGTCGGGTACGTGAGGACACATTTGACGCTATTCGGGGGATGTTCGTCGTGTTGGCCTGCTTTCGCTTCAGAGATGAACTGGAGTATCGGAATCAGCCATCCTTCCGTCTTCCCCCTCCCCGTCGCCGCGGTCAACAGCGTGTGGTGGTCTTCACCGACTGCCTCGATTGAGTCCTCCTGGAATTCGAAGAGGTTTCTGAATCCCGCCTCACTGAATGTTTCCGTGACGTCCGAATGTAGGTCGTGATTGTCAGCGAAGGTCTTCCACGGCGTGTCACTCATTCGAGGGAGGTCGAGTACCTGAAGGTAGGGACCCTTGGTTCGGATGAACTCAGGAAGGTCGTCTTCCAGGGACTCGCCTGCACCTTCGTGGTAGCGGGAAACGAGGCTCTTGACGGCTGGCGAGGGTTGTGAGCCTGCGTAGTGTTCGGCGTACGATTCGCGCATCGTGTCGGCGAGTTCTAGTGGGTCGAATTCCATCGGTGGGTATCTCTTGTGGGATGTGGTTAGTCAGTCAACTGTTCGTTTGTGTCACGGTTGTCGAGTGGATGAATCGACAACCTCTGTTCGTCTAAGTTAGCCTGGAGACGGTCACGGTCGAAGGACCGCTGGTCGTTTCTGACGTCGCAGCCGTACTGGTACAGACACGACGGACAGCCATTGTCACAGTCGCAGTCGAACTGCTCGCTCATAAGACCGACTGCTCGAGAGAAGGCGCGGAAATCTCCATCGGACTGCTCGAAGAGCAGGCGTGCGACGTCCGATCCGCCCTCTTGTGACTCGAAGACGTCGACGTGGTCCTCTCCGACGTACTCGGACAACTCACGGATGTTGACGCCGCCGAGGTACTGAAGGGCGACCCGGAGGCCGTGAGCGAGCGTGTGGGACTGTTCACGGTCTTTCAACTCGACTCGGACACCCTGTGTCTCGTATTGGTAACCGAGTCTGACGAACTCAGAGTTTGCCCCTCTCCCTTCGGGGAAGTGTTCGGGGTCTGCGCTACACCGACGCGTCTCATCGTCGTCCTCGTAGATTACACCGTGGCAGTTCTCCTCACCACAGACTTCGAAGGGTGACTCTCGTGCGTCAACCTCTCCTGATTTGTACTTCGTCCGATAGCCGTCGGTGTGCAGGAGAACTGAGTAGTCACCGTATTCGAGCGTTCCGAGTACCTCTCCCTCGTCTGTCTGTAACTCGTACGTCTGCTTAGTATCGAAAGAGAGGATCGAGGTCTCGCGTTCGGCGTATGTGTTCTGAACTTGCTGGTTGGGTTCGCTATGTAAGTAACGTGCCTCGTCGCCTTCGGAAGTGAGTTGTAGGTTGTCGTGATATGCCTCGACCGAATCGAGGACGGCGAGCTGGCGTCGTTTCAAGGGCACGTCGTTCTCGCAGTCACAGCTGGTCGCATCGAGCCCGTAAGTCGAATTACACGCCGGACAGACCAGTTCGTCCGCGAGATGGTCGTCGCCGTTCGCGTCGTTGACTGCTTCTCGTAAATCAGAACCTGCCTTATCATCGAAACGAACGCAAGCGACAGTGTAGGTCTCACCGTTGTCGAGGTACGCCGCTCCCGGATGGAGCTCTGACAGCGCCATCCGCATCGCCCTACCGCTCGATTGGTCCCCGATGTTGCGTCGGTCGTACCCTTCGTCGACCAGCGTTAGACCAGCAGTAGTGGCGACGCTTCGCATCGAGAAATCATACTTGCTCTCGCGGGATTCCCGGAGGAAATCGAAGTAACTCTCTTGGCCTAAGTCAGATAGGTGCTCTTTGAGAACCTCCATGCGTTCTTGGAGTCCCCGGCGCTCACGCATGATTTGACCGCGTTCATCCGCACTCGCACGTTGCTGGTCGCGCCGTAGATCGCGATCTCGTTCGGAGAGCGACGCGCGCTCACTCTCCAGCGACTCCTGATACTCTTGATAGTGCGTGATGTACCGGTCGTCGAAGTTCGAGATTGCGTCTTCGACGAGGTGCCCGAACTGCTCTCCAGCGTGTCTGATTCGACCGTCGCAGTCCTCTCGCTCACAGGTGGTTCGATCGTCGTCGGCTGCGTACCGCCGCTCACAGTCCTCGCAATACTGGTACTCCAGCAGGGACTCGAGGTAGGCCCTGATCTCTGACTCGTAGTCAGATACCACTTCGCTCAGTACCGCGAGTTGCGAATCGTCGCTCCCCAACGATAGCGTATCAGCGGCAAGCGACATGACGTGGGTCAGTTTGCTTGCGTCCTCTCGTTCACTCTCTTCGAGTATGCTGCGTTGATGGTAGGTGTCACCACCGTCGATCGAACGGGAACGACCGTGGCGACTGACATCCCACGGAATCGAGAAGTTGGCCGCTACGAAATCGAAGACGGCCCACGAAAGCGATACTCGTAGTACCTCTTCGTTGTGCTCGTTGAGTGGCACCGGCGTCGGTTCGGCCGAGATGAGATCCTCTGGATGGTCGTAGTAGTAGTAGTCAATTGGATTGCGCTGGCTCACAGAGTGCACTAACGACGAGTGAGAGCTACGTCCAGCACGACCGACACGCTGGAGGTACGCGTTCATGTTGGGTGGCGTCCCGTACAGCAACAGGGCGTCGAGCGCCCCGATGTCGACACCGAGTTCCATCGTCGGGCCCGACGACAGGTGGTGTGGATAGTTCTCTTCGCGGAAGAGGAACTCAAGTTCGCGGCGCTTACGCTTCTCGGTCGTTCCGAGATACTCCTCGGAAACCAGAATACGGGTCTGTGAGTATTCTACCCGGTGCGCACGCTGTGTGAAGCGTGGATGTGACACGGAGGCCAGCTCCGACAGAGTCGCGTTCGACGAGACTGTCGATTGACTGTCGAGCCCGAATTTGTGCTCAAGTGTTGTGTAGTACCGCTCGGTCTCGGGGTCGAAAGCGATGCTATCGTCGTCACCCGCAATAGTGACTTCGAGCGCAGTCGGGTCAAACGAGACGTACTCGTCGGAGTGGCCGTACGTGAGAATGCCGCGTTCGACGAGGTCCGAGACCACCTCGGTTGCGCCTCTGCTAGCGCTTGGATCATCGAAGTTCGCCACACGGTAATCGTTCCCTTCATCGACGAGTTCTCGGACGATTGTACGTTCGGCATCGGAAAGGGCATCCAGTCCGGGAGCGAACCGCACGTCGAGTAAGCCGACTTCTGAGAGAGGGTCGTCGCGTTCCCCGAGACGCTGACTGTATGTGTGCGATATTGCGCGGCGTGTGAGGCGGTCGTACAGCGCATCATCGTCGTCCCACCGTTTACGAGGTTGATCCTTGAGACGGGATTTCAGGTCGAATTCAACGTTCCTCGCCACACGTGGCGGTTCCAGCAACTCGTTGAGGCTGTCAATAGATTCGTCGGCGTATTCGAGGACGTCGTCGAATGGTACCCACGAGGACGAACCGTCGTTCGATGCGCCACGCACGAGCAGTTGGTCCAGCAGCGTCTCGACCTCGGGTTCAGAGAAGTCCCTGCTGAGCTCTTTCATATCGCGGTGCGAGTCAGCGAACGAGAGGAGTTTGGCAGCCTGTTGCCCCTCGTCGTCAGCGACTGCACGCATCAGGTACTGTGATGTCGTCGCTGCCAGGTTGTTCGGACTGCGCATCAGTTCATCGAACCGGTTACCGATTTCGTAGCGAGCATACGAGTGGGGGCACGGAACTGCCGAGCCCTGGGAGCTAATCGAGTGAATTCGACCGTGTGTGTCGAGCGTTTTGTAGGCCCGATGAGACCCCGTTCTCTGGTGGACGTCGGGGTCGTCACAACTACATCCTTCTTCTCCGACGAACGCAGTGTCACATGACCGGCAATGCTGGTCGCGCTGTATCTCGAATAACCCACGCTTCACAAACGACGACGATCCACACTGACACTGGTCAGGGGCATCTCGGAAGTGGATCCGGTCACAGCCGTCGTTCGCACACACCCACGGTAGGTATCGTGTCGATTCGAGTGCCGAATCACACTCTCGACAACGCTCAGGAGCATCTTCGGGCCGGTCGTACGTAGCTCCACATTCAGGGCAATCGAATTGCCCCTCGACAGTGGTAACTTCGAACACAGAGCCCTCACACCGCTCACAGGTGTGTTCAACTGGTTGGGTACTCCCACACTGTGGGTTAATACACGTGGTAGTCTCGGAATCGGTCCTGACAGTACGGGACCCGCAGTCGGAACATCCAGTAATGGTAGTCCGTTCCGACTGGTGATTACATTCCAGACACTCCAAGAAGGGTTGGAACGTGACACGAACCATCTGTACCGCGTCGTCGCGAACGCGTTCACACCGAGTACAGACGTGATCCTCGTCTTGTCCAACTGATCCGTGTTCGGTAGGCGTGTACGATTCTAACTGGTCACATTCGGTACAGTACCAGGCAACAAGGTGTTCGTCGCTGCAATACCGACAGTATGTGGAGCGAGTAACAAACTCGAATCCGCACTGCCGACAGGAATCCTGTGGTGAGCGATAGGCGGTTTCGCACGCAGCACATGCGTAGAACCCGTCGATCGGCCAAGAGAACATGTGACTACGGTTCTCCAAGATTCCGGAGAACTCACCGAGCGTACGGACGTTCTCCACCAGCGTCTCAACACCTGACTCATTGAGGTCGAAGGTCTCAGCCAACTGATCGTGTAGTTCTGACCGCGTCAGCGGATCGTCGTAGAGCAACTGGTGGACGTACTGTATGACCTGTACGCCGGTATTGTCGTGATCGCCGGTCAGATGATCGAAGAGGGCATCGGCGACCAGTGTCTCCCGGCGGTCACGGTCGTAACTCGATGCCTCCTCAAGCGTGTAATCGAACGCGTCAAGCCCCGGTACAGCGTCGTCCGGCGCTCCGGTCGCACGCAGAATGCGGTCGACGGACAGACTGTGCGACGTAAGCTCTTCCGGGACGGACGATGGTACCGTCACGTCGAGCTCGCGCGGCGACTCGCTCACCTGCGTGACATCTACGGCGCCGCTGACTTTCTGGAAGAGTTCGACGTCGTTCTCGACGGTCGCGCTGCTCGCGATGAGTTGCAAGTCGTCGACGCCCCGGTTCTCTCGCAGGGCCTGCACGCGCTTCATCAACGTCGACGTGTAGCTTCCGAACAGGCCGTCGTACGTGTGAACCTCGTCGAACACGAGGAACTCGGGTTCGTAGATGAACCGTTGGTGTTCGTCCTCGGCGTTGGTGTTGATGAGTCTGTAGTTGATCGTGTCGGGGTTCGTAAGGACGATGTCGACGCCGTTTTCGAGGATGTCGTACCGAGTCAGCCGAAGGAAGTCCAACGGCACGTCGTTCGGATCATCGTCCTCGCAGTGAGCTTTCTCCGGAATGAGCTTGAACCGGGAGCCGGTGTTCCTGACGCGAACACCACCACCGCAGTCCTGACACTTGTCGAGTTCGGGATTGTATCCGGGACACTCGAAGTGTTTGAACGTGGAATTGAGGTACCCTTCCGAACCGGACTCGCTCACGTCTCGGGGAGTGTCCCCGTCGTAGATGCCGACTGAGATGCGTTGTGACGACTTCAGTTGCTTGTTAATGAGGTAGAGGTATTGGAGGAGGCGCTTCAACTGGTCTTGCGCTAGGGCCTTCGTCGGGTAGATGAGTGTAGCCTTGACGCTTGTGTCGTCTCCCTCGTCCTCTTCGTGGCGTTTCGCTTCGAGGATCCGGTTGAGAATCGGAATGAGCCAAGCCTCGGTCTTCCCCCGCCCCGTCGCGGCAGTGATCACCGTGTCATCACCCTCGAGTATTGACTCGATACTCCGCTCCTGGAAGTCGTAGAGCCTCTCGAAGCCGATCTCCGAGAACGCCCTCCTGATGTGAGGTTCGAGGTGTGCTGACCTGGCGAAGGCATCCCACGAGCGGTCGCTCCAGTTCGGGATGTCGAGTGCTTGTAGGAATGGCCCACGCATCCCTGTGATGTCGCTTTCCCCGTCGGCTAACCGATGCGCTACGCTGCGGGCAGCGCGTCCCCCGCGACCGATGAAGTAGTCGCGGTAGGCCGCTTGCATCTGTTCCGCGCGGGCGGCGGGGTCTTTCATTGTCAGAGACTGAGTTCTACGGCTGATTCGAGTTCATCGACGCGTTTCATCTCTTCAAGAGTATCCATAGAGACGTCGGCCAGCGTGAGCTGCTGAGACTTACTGAGCGTCTTCACGTCCTCTATGGTTGAGTCCGACAGGTCGTGTTTCTCTTTGAAGTCGTCGAAGCTCTGGAGCGACTGGTGCTCCTCCCAGTTGTCAGTAGCGTTCTCCCACTCGGACACGAACCTAGATGCGTTCTCACTGGAATCCATCAGATCCCGGGTGAGGAGTTGGTGCATGTGGTTGAGCGTACGCGCGAAATCTGAGTTCTGACTCCCGAGGATCTTCTGGAGTTCTTCGGCGGCGCTTACGCGCGTACTCCAAGTGTCACGCTTGCTCTCTAGTTTCGTTTGGATATTCTCACTAACATTTTCTACCATTTGTTTTGCGGATCGAATCTGACTTCGCTGTTTCTTCACTTCCGGTGTGAGTTCAACCTCAAGCCCAGTCAGGTCTTCCTCATGAACGGTTTCGCCCTCATCCATCGCGTTGTTTTGGATATTCGCCAGCAGTTCATCCTGTGTCACTTCAACAGCATTCTCAGCGGCTTGGACAGCACTACTAACCATCGTCGGTACTGAGCCATCGAAGGCTTCCACAAACACGGTTTTGTAGTACCGCAGATCGCGAACTGACTCTTCGAGGTCGTCGAGTTCGCTATTAATTTCGCGTATGTTGTGGCGTGCGACCGAGACGTGATACTCGGTGTTTTGTGCTTGTTTATGCTCTCGAGCCTTGTCTTCCAGAGCGTCAACGGCCGTGGGTAGTGATTGGGTTCCAGACATCTTACAGGTCCTCCGTTACGGAGAGAATCTTCTGGCGTTGCTGCTCGTAGTCACTGTACTCATCAAGTTGTTTGATACGGTGTTCGAGGTCGACACCGGTCGCATGGTCTTGCTCCTGGAGGTCGTCGATGAGCGAGTCGAACGCCTCGTAAATCTCCCAGGCGTCCTGCTCGTGTTGGCTTCGGGCGAAGTCGTGGAGTCGAGAAACGAGCGTCATGCCCGTCGTGTTCCCCATGTTCTGGAACTGCTCGACATCGTCACTGAACGCCGATAACTTCACTTCCTCAGACGATTCGGTGAGCGTCTCGTAGGCGTTTTCGTAACTCGGTTTGATCGGCACGTCCATCGCGCCGGCACATTCGTACAGGGTCTCGAACCACTCGGCCAAGTCGTCGACAGTATGGCTCTTGTCGTACCACCGCTCTACCGGTTCGAGCGCTTCCTGAATGTGGGATGCGTCTTCCTCGACGGTGAGGCGGTCGAGTTCGGCAGCGTAGTCGGAAATACGATCGAGCAGGCTCGACAACTTCGTGTTCGCCTTGTTGCGTGTCGTGCCAACCTTGTATGCGTCCGCTAGATCAGCAGTATCGATCATCAGCGCTGCGTCGACGTGCGCTTGTGGGTCGTCTGTAATATCGCGCCGTGCTTCCGAGAGGCGCTCGTAGTCTACGACGTTCGACTTGAGGAGGAAGATCCCCTCGATCAGGTCGCCGATGTCGCTGGACGACATCGTCAGGTCAGTGAACGCCTGTCCGAACGCACTCTCTCTATCGAAGTGCTCGGACACCGGCTTGCCGTACGGTTGATTACTGTTATACTCCTCAAAAACGAGTTCAGGCGAAATCCCGTCATCCTCAATCTCGACGCCCCGAGCTGCGTTGATCAGGAAGCACTGGGCCAGTACCAGCGTCTTCTCGATGTTGAGCTCTGACGGGAGACACTCTTCGATCTCCTCGCGCATCTGGTGTTTGAACTGAGCGACGTTCGTGTCGGCCCAAGAACGAAGCTGGTCGAAATCCGTCGTCTGGGGGTCGAACACGTCGAAGAGCCCATACTCAAGCATACTGGTGTAGAGGTCGCCATGGTTCTCCCCCCACTCGAGTTCGATGTCGATGCTGGCCTGGCGCTGTTGGTCCCCCTGAATCGAGACGGGGATGCTGTCGCCGCGTGCGTAGTAGATACCTCCAGCAGAACGCGTCGACGCGTTGGGATTACTGAGGCGTGTTGGTTCGTGCCAGCGTTCGAGTGTCGCGACCGCACCGTCGTGGAGTGTGTCTGAACTCGGGTATTCCTCCCCGTTGGTCACCCAATCCTGGAACTCTTGGAATTTCTGCTGGCGCTCGCGCTCTTCCTCCGTGAGTTCCGGTTCGTCAATGACTTCGACTTCATCCTCCTCGTCCTCCTCACCTTCGTCCGTTTCAGTTACCTCCGAATCGCCCTCCTCTTCCTCGGTATCCTTGTCGATGTCCTCGTCTTTGTCGACGTCGTGTTCCGGCGCTGGAGGGTTCTTGATCTTCTCGATGACTGTACTACCTCTCCCACGCTCGAAGACCACATAGTCATCTTTGACCGGTGCTTTGTCGCTGTCAGGGAGATCAATATCGAAGGTTTCGAGAATACCGACCTTCACACCAATTCCATCAGCTACCGGGACGCCGTACCACCGGCTGATATCCTGGTAAATTTGGTCGTACTTCATGTCGATCTCGAACGTCGGCGTATCGACGAACGAGTTCGACTTCATCGCCTCGTAGGGCGGCCAACTCGACTTCAGACAGTGTTTGACTACCCGGAGTAATAGTAGCCTCGGCGTCTTTCGGCTACTCCCTCCGTCGTTCAGTTGTCTGTATGCGACGTGAATGAAGCGCTGGTTGAACGGGTAGAGTTCGTCGAACGCTTCCTCGACTTCTTCCGGAGCGGTCTCAGCGTTGGAGTTCCGCTTGATTGCGCCGAGGTACGACCGGGCGAGCGCGACGGACGCATCGTCGTCGAGGAAGTACGCCTCGCCGTTGTCGTCGGTCATCGTGAGATACCCCTCCGAGCGCCCTTTCATGTACGTCGCAGCGTTCTCACGAGCGAGCGCGTCGTTGATGTTGTCCTGTTCCCATCCGATAGTCCATCCGAGAACGATGTCGAAGCTGCTACTACCGAGCTCGAAAATGTGGTCCAAGAGTTGTTCCTTCAGGACACTGAAGGTGGTGAGGTCCTCACAAATGAGCGTCGGTCGAATACCCTGATCCTGATACCTTTGGGAGTATTCTTGTAGCAGCTCTTTGAAATCGCCGACGAGGTTCCGAGAGAGGTACTCGTGGGCTTCGTTCTTGAGGACGGAAAAGAACACGTCCTTGTTTTCGGTGAGTTTGTTTCCGAAGCTCACCTGTAGCCGAAGATCCCGGTAGTCTGTCCGAGTGAGAAGGTTGAAATCTGGGTTTTCGTCGCGGGATTCGAGAGCCTCCTGGTACTCTTGGATGTTTTTTGCGAAGATTTCGCGAAGGTCGCTCTTGTCTCCCCGGGCTTCCGTCAGTTCGCGAATCTCATCGTCACTGAGGTGTTCGGTCGACCAGATGCCGCGCAGGTACTCGACGATTGCAGCGGCCGCGTCGTCGGGGTCAAGATCGTCGATGTTGCGGACATCGGTGTCAACATCCAGGGGCTCGGTTAAAATATCGAGAATCTGGTCCATTCGGGTCTGGCTGCGTGACACGTGGAGTGCCACACGATCCTCGATTCCCTCGTCATCCTCGCCGTAGCCGTTGATTTGGTACTTAGTCCACTCACAGAGTTGCGACTTGCCAGATCCCGGTTCGCCACGCAAGATGAAGATGCGGTTCGGGTCATCGAGGTTCGACGCCGTGATGGCGTTGAGTATGTCTTCTTGGGTGACAAACTCATCAGAGACGCCGAGCGGCATCAGATTGTCCGCGTAAATCCGGTCGATGTCGACGTGCGTCTCCCTGAACTGTTCTGGTGTCTTCTTTTTCGTATGCGCCTCTGACGTGATGAAGTGGTCGACTTGCTGGTCGTCCCAATATGTGGGCATCTCGTTGCCTACCGTCGATTTTGGAGTCTGTTGGCTCATGAGTGGGTAAGGAACTGGTCGAGGGGGTACTGAT
The DNA here is from genome assembly GCF_003666025.1 of Halorubrum sp. Atlit-8R. Classification (NCBI taxonomy): domain Archaea; kingdom Methanobacteriati; phylum Methanobacteriota; class Halobacteria; order Halobacteriales; family Haloferacaceae; genus Halorubrum; species Halorubrum sp. Atlit-8R. The sequence continues at coordinate 46,558 of NZ_QPLV01000005.1, read as the reverse complement.
AAGCTGTCTCGCTCGGTTTGGAGTGAACCGACACGTACGTCACGCCCTGCCGATTGCCGCGACTGTCGTCGTCGAGATTTTCGGGAGGGAGCTTCACTTCGTTCTGTGAATCTCCCGGTGCTGAGAGGTCGATAACGCTATCTTCGGCCATGTTTCGAAGGACGTCGGCGATAGCGGGGTGGATCTTAGGGGTTCCCGTTCTAGCTGCGTAAACCGTGAACAGATTGTCATTAATCCAGTTGAGCATCTGCTGAGCCTCGCCGTCTTCTACCGGGAGGTCGTCGTACTCGGGATCATCACTCGAACTGGTTGGCGCGAGCGCGAGCGCATCGTACATCAACGCACGACAGGGGCTCAAAACAAGGCCGTCCTCGGTCTCGGTGACGAGCCCCAGCTGCTCGGTCAACGTCACCCACATATCGATTTTCTCGTCGGTCCAAGAGAAATCGTAGTCTGTCTCCCGCTTCAGGATTGTTCGGAGGTTATCCCGGCCGGCGTCCACTGTCCTGCTACCCTCGCTCAAGAGCGCTCGGTGGATGTCAGCGAAATGGCTTTGACGACCATCTTGCTGGTTACAGTGATACAGCAAACGCGACTCAAAGGGTAATTCCTCGAAGTGACGGTCGTTAATTCGCTCAACCGTGTCCAGAACATCCCCAGTCGGACTCTCGACGAGATCGACCGCATTCAGAAACCGCAGCGAATCCTCGACGTGGTTCGTTTTGAGACCACTGCCGGACGGACGACCGAACTTGCTCGTAACTTCTGACGCGCTCGTCGTCCCCTGAAGCGAGGCGTGGATGTGTTTGAGTTCCGGTGCTCGAACCGAGATGAACCCGGTGAGTAGCTTGTCCGGCTTTTGACTCGCCGGTGTGTATGTCGTGGTCATGCGTCTTTTTGATGCCGGTAGCGGTAGTTGTCGAGCCGGTCCTCTTCGAAGTCGACTAGCTCGAGCATGTCGAGCATGCTGTTAGCGACTTTCTGAGTTGGTCCACGTTCGGTCCAAGAACGAAGTGCTTCACGAATGCGTTCAGAGTAATCCTCAAGCACTTGATCGACATCCTCGCGAATGAGATAGTAGAGGGGACCCCACGCGGGACTGTCCGCTGGGATGCGCGTGTAATCAAACAGGTCTGGAATGGAACCAGCTTCTATACCGGCGTGCTTGTGATGCGCTGAAACCTCGTGGAAGTACAGGTTCTGTGTCGTTGACAGGGGGAGCGCGGAGTCGAGATTGTACTGGAGATACCGTTTCAGTAACCCCTTGTAATCTGCGACCGAGCATTCGAACTCGTCGATGAACGACTTGCCGGGCTTTTTCGTGAGCCGCGGCATCTTCGGGGTACTCGTGTCGGTAACAAGTACGTACGTCGCGTCAGTCGGCCGCGCTCGTAGCAGCCGCCGAACGACATCTTGTTCATCGTAGGTGCTGTCCTCGTCCTGTAGTTCACCAGTCAGCATTTCCTGACTGACGTAGTGAACCAGTGGGAATTCGACATCCTCAACACCGTTTTCCCGTAGTGTTTCGTTCGCTACGAGGTCGTATTCCACGAGTCGGAGCCCGTTGTCGTAGATACCGGGATGGGCGACGTTCTGGAGACTGAACTGCGCGAGGAACGGCAGCGATCTGAGTTGTGCGCGGGCCTGTGAGCCAGTTTTGGCGAGTTGCGGGTCTCGGATCACGAGAAACGAGTCTCGTGTTCCGATAAAATCCGCGAGTGCTGGCGTCTCTGGATCGGGTGGGTCTGTCATTTTCTGGGGTGCTTGGGTTGTTCCGGGCGTCGGTGTGGGATGGTTGACGCCGCTCTTTCGCCTCTGCTTCCCATAGCGGTGGCTACGGGATACAGGCCACCTCTGGCCTGGTCATATTGAGTGCTTCCGTGAATCAATCACACCCCGGACATGATAAAAGTGTCGGGTAGATTATGTATTGTAGAGATGCCTCTCCTCGTGCCGGTGGTTACCACCTACCGACACGTAGTATGCGAACATGGACCAGTTTATATTCAGACATCAAATAATTATCGCCGACGAAATAATTCTCCATCACTTGCATTAATCTGGGACAGTTTGGAGGCCTTATTCAGAAAAGTGCTGAGTTAGGCACCTCCGACTCTGTTTTCATCCCAATATTGCGATGACTGTTGCAATATTCCGGAACAGTAACGGGGCTTTGGACCGACACCATGTGTATGAGAACATACCTCGCGCCACTGGGATTCGACAGTCGACGTGTTGTTCGACCGGTATTGAGCGAAGGATTGGATGAATCGGATCGCGTTGTTCTCCTCCAACCCGCGAATGGTTCTGACCAAAGCAAGGACGCGTATGAGGAAGTGGAAAACGTTCTGACACAGGTTGTTCCGGACCTCAAGTTGGAGTCGGAGCATCTCCCGTATGCCGATTTTGTCGAAACGACGCTACTCTGTGCAGACTTTATGCAAGCAGCCGAAGGTGAAACGATAGTTGTACTCGGTGGTGGAGCAAGAGAGATCCTATTCCCGTTGACGGTTGCCACGTTCTCCAACGAGAACCACATCGATACCGTTCTCCAAGTCGGTGATATTGACAGTAGCGTGCGACGGCTTCCACGCGTGAATCTTCGAGGAAACGTCTCCGATGCTGAAGCAGCTTTACTCACTGATCTGAACGGTTTGGAAACGCCATTATCTATCAGCGACATTGCCACAGAACTTGACAAATCAAAAAGCACTATCGCACGTCACGTAGATAGTCTAGAATCTGAAGGTTTTGTAAGAACTACAAAGAAGGGCAGGACCAAAATGATCGAAGTAGCCGATAGTGCTCGGATATTCCTAAAAGGAAAATATGGTTGGTAGATATTCGATCTTCATATGATCACCAACAGATTTTAAATATACTACTCGTATCGGTTTATCCTCTCTTCGTTACCAGAGATGAGTCGTAACATTTGGGGATTAACGTGCTTGTGTTACGCTATTGAGGAGCAGAAAATCAACCTTCAGCATAGAACTGAGGAGGAATACAATGGGAAGACAGATTGAAAAGCGGACACCGCGCTCGCAGCCGTGTCGACAGAGCGCCTTGACGCTGGTGACGTCGAATTTGTGTATATTGTGGCGACTGACATGGTCGCCAGCGAAGGTATTGTTTTGGTTCTCTCACGGAAAGGGTTCGACGGGCGCGTTCAGTTCAAAAATGGGTTCGAGTTGATCGAAGAGATTACTTGGCCCGTCACAGGCTGTCGAAGTAGTCTCCCTGCTGCCCCCCAGTTCTGAGAACCGAAATCGATGCTGCCCAGCTATTCACAAGGGACACAAATTTCTTACAGTCGTGATTTATACGCAAAAATACTGAGGAATACCAGCAGCGAGGCGGGCTAATATAACCCGCTGCGGATCTTCTCTTCAGCGACCCCGTAACCGTCCAGGGGTACTAGATCCAACTTTGATGGGGTATGCCCCAGAAGTTGGCGAATCTCAGACTGTGGAACCCCGAGCTGAAGCAGGCGCGTTGTGAATGTCGATCGAAGTGCTTGAGGGGTGATGTTCTCGGAAAGACTGTCTTCACTGATTGATTTGACTCGGTTCGTCACCGTCGAGCGGGTGATCCCAACCTCACTTCGCGTTGCGAAGAACTCCTCGAACCGTTCGACCCCTTCTTCGGACAGCGGAATCGATCTCACTCGGGACCTAATGCCTTTAACTGCATCTTCCGGGACTTGGAGCATTCGCTCTCCGCTGTCGAGCCATTCACAGCTCAAGCGACTGAACTCACTGCCGCGCAGTCCAGTGTGGCCGAGGGCGTATACGGTGAATCCGTGGCGGTTTGATTTCTCTTCTGCGGTGTTAAGCAGTTTGTTGTACTTTGATGCTGACAGCGGTTTGGGTTCTTTATTCATCTTCACTGAACACTAGGTCGTACAAGTTCGTTCCTTGTGGGCCTCGAGCGTATTGCTTGAGGAACTTGAGGCCGTCTTCCGCTGCTACTTGCCCTTCTTGAAAGATAGGAATCTCAAATGGGCTCCCTGTTCCCTGGGACTCGAGGTGTACGATTGCCTGTATCTGGTCTCTTGCGAACTGAACATGCTTTTGAACATCCAGCGAACCCAGGTAAGAGAGGTTAGCGTGATCCTTGATGACGAGTCCACTCTGTTCAAGCAGAAACTCTTTGGCTGCTACAATGCTATGAGCATCTTCTATCTCGCTGAGGCTGCGGACGTAGTCTTCCAACTCCATTCTACCGTGGTTTTGTGACTTTGATTTTGACATAGATCGCTCTAGCTGGTTCTGCGACTTTCGTCTCAGATGGCTCATTTCGCTATAGATTGGCGAACTCTACTACCTGACTTCGCTACAAGTGATTTTTAGAGAGTTTAGTAAAACGCTTTTTGGTGGTTAAAATGGGCAAATAATCGCTCCTCTTGACTCTATTTAAAGAACATATATAGATTTTCGATCGTCGGAATAGAATGCCATGAATTATCTCTTTTAGAATTGAATAAATACCTCGTGAACCCTCGCCTCAAAATAAAAAACGGACTTACCTATAATAAATCTAATAAACGAAGTGTTCTCTCTTAGAGACTGTAATTCAATTGTCCGTCGTGGACAATTGAACCCAGTAACGCCTCCCTTGGCCAACACTTGGCAAAAATAATACCAATCTACCGACCGGACCTTCTCACGTGTTCCCGCGCGATAAAGAAAAAGATCCAGAATGGTGTCCCAACTGTGAAGAAAAATCAGCTCGAGTTGCATGGTCTGACGACAAAGATTGGTCGCTCACGGCTACCTTTGCTGACCTAGACGATGGGGAGAGTATTTCGATGAGGCGGTACTGTCGACAGTGTGGCTGGGACGAAAAACGCCGTTTCACAACCACTATAGATTCAAATGACAGTCTAGGAAGCGATGAAAGTCAGTAAGATATGCCCACTATTGAGAGCATATTCGACCAGGGGGGAGACGCATAGATCATCTAATTACGATTCGGCGTCACGTAACGACGAGACGCACCTGAAGATGATCGACGTCGATATCTCGCTGGCTAAATTTAGAAATAAATAGCGCTTTGGAAGACCTCTATTGCCGCATAATCGTGTCTTGGAGGGATCCGGGCCGTGCTCCTGACATTCGTTCATACATTTCTATGGCCTGTGTCTCAGTCATGTTTGAGATCATGTCGGCTACGATGCGTGCCCGTGCAGTATCGTCGTCCTCGTCGGTATCATTCAATCGTTCACGATATGGTTCCAGTATTGCTGACGTGTCAACCGATTTTGGTGCCGCTTCGTCGTACAACAGTTCGAACAACTCGTCGATGACCTGAATCTGTCCTTTCTGCTGTCCTCTGAGAGTTGGATTACTGATGACGTAGTAGAAGGTCAGCTGTTTTAGAATCTCAATCTCTTGTCGTAGATCGTTGTCCACGAGCAGTGTCGGATTACCATCTTCGTCATGCTCACCAAGTTCGACGTATTCTCTGTCTCCGGGATCATCTTCAGTCGCCTCCAGATACCAACTGATCATGGACGACGAAAACTCGTTCAGGAGGTTACGTTCCGACTGGGTCCCCTCGTATGGCGTGTAGAACTCTTCGACGACCGTCGCAAAATCGCGAAGTTCAACGAAGAAAGAGAGGACATCCTCAATCGACGCTTCGACATTGGTGTCGTCGTTAATGTACTGGCCGAAATCGTGGAGTTTCATGTCGTACGACTTGGCATAGGATCGGAGCAATTCGGTGTGCTGCCCAATGTCGTCGTCTTCACCAAAGTCGTCTGGGAGCTGATTGCGGAGTTCTCCTGCCTCACGCAGCAATTGGTCGAAGGGGAGCAGCCCACTTCGGTAAAAATCCTCCACGTCATGAATCGCATACGTCAGGTCATCCGCGTAATCCATTATTTCCGCCTCAAGGATCTTGTTCCGGCCGTCGGCGGTCCCAGCTCGCGCGAACTCGAAATACCCCTCTTCCGACGGATAGTATCCCCACTTGTCGTCTGTGTCTTCGTCCGTTTTAGCATCTGCCGCTCTTGACCAAGGATACTTTTGTATGGCGTTGAGAGTCGCCCTAGTCAGGTCAATACCTTCGATACCTGAGCGATGGGATCCCAAGCGAGTCACGGCACGGAACGACTGTGCATTCCCCTCGAACCCCTGAATCTTTGATTCGTCTTGTTCCTCACTATCGTGGTCTCTGTTGGTCTCCCCCTCTTCACCATTTCTTCCGTCACCTTCCGTGTCTTCAAAGTTTTCCTCTACTCCATCCTCTCCCGACTTTTCGCGCACCTTGTCGTCAAGAAGCTCTTCAATCTCGTGACCGAACGGTGGGTGACCGATGTCATGAGCCAGAGACGCTGTCTCGACAACTTCAGGGTCGAGATAATTATCGAGATTCTCGAACTCGGCGTCATAGAATTTCTCAAGCAGTTCAGCGAGCCTACGCCCAACCTGTGCGACCTTCAGTGAGTGAGTCAATCGGTCGTGATACAGATATGACTCGCCTGCGCGAGCGACCTGCGTGACATCCTTGAGCCGACGGAATTCTCGACTGTACAGGATTCGGTCCCTGTCTCGCTCGAATGGACGCCTTTGATCTTCCGTATCGCGATCTACACTCTTTTCTGACTCTTTTTCTGGATCATACCCGGAACTCAAATCTTGATCGAGATCTGAGGGGCGGCGATCACGTGGAAAATCCGCTGTCATCTAAAACGATGCTATGCGGTCGCAGAAACGTCACTTGCAAGCTTATATTTGAAACCAGGAGTGGTCGAGATCATCCCCTCGTCGATCATCGTCCGGAGAACCTGCTTCGCTTCTCTCCGGCTCTCAACGGAAGTTTCGTTGAGTAAATAGTCGATGCTCACAGCCTCGCCTCGATCAGAGAGCTTCTCGATGAATTCCGATCTCAGGCTTTCCTGTGAGGCCGCTCTTTCTCTGGCACTCATCACACACCGACTTTCTGACCGACTACACTTATAATCTGTTACTATCCGGATCCTCGAGCACGCTGTTACATCGGCTCGTCACGGAATTATTGTCGGCAATTCACGCGCTCATTATATATCACAGAGTCGACAGCGACCGAATTCGCGTCGTTGCTAATCAGGTGTAACGGAGTGTCAGTAATTCTAAATCTGTCGTTTTGTCCATCAAACACTATGAGACAAATGTTGACACGCCTTGGGCTGACCCTTAAGTCAGACTAGCGAAGAAGCATCGAACCCCAAAATGGAACTGAACGAGGATTGGCCCAGCAAAAGGGATCTAACGTCGGTTCAAGGGCTTGTACAAAATCACGCGACGGACAGCCGGTCTCAAATGCGTAATCATCGCTGGACGGAGGACGAATAATATGTCGTCCGATCTCAACCCGATCACGCCAGAGCAAGCGAAGGATCTCTACCTCGATGAATACGAGGAGAAAAGGAGCTATGAATCATTGCGCAAGGCTCGCTCTGTCCTCGATACGTTCGTCGAGTGGACGGAACAGGAAGGTCTAGAGAACATGAACGAGATCGACGGTCGCCAGTTACAAGAAATGAAGATGTGGTGGAAGAGAGAATCCGACACCAACAACGTCAGCCTCAACGGGTATCTTGCGGTCGTCCGGAGATTTCTGGTGTTCTGTGAACGCATCGAAGTTGTCTCCGAAAACACACCGGACAGGATGCCTCAGGCGAGCATCGATGAAGACGAAGAAGTCTGTGATCGGAAACCGGACGACGAGGCAGTAGAAGCGATCAGTGCGTACTTTCACAAGTACGACCGCGCATCCCGCCGTCATATCGAATTTGCTCTGCCGAAGGAACTGACGATTCGTCTCGGTGCCCTCGTCAGTATCGACGAGGACGACTACTACCCTGACGAGCAGAAGATCGAACTTCGGCATAGACCTGAGGAAGAATACGGTGGGAAGGGGACACCATTAAAAAACGGGTCCGACGGAGAGAGGAACATCAACGTCCCGAGTCACCTCTGCGAGCTGATCAACGAGTACCTCGAACATCCTGAACGAAACGGCGAGGGGACGGACAAATTTGGTCGAAAACCCTTACTACGGAACAGGAACGGCGGTCGTCCTTCGACAACGACGGTCCGTCGGGATCTGTATAAGATGACTCGACCGTGTGCCTTCTCGAATGAATGTCCTCAGAACCGAGACATCAACGAGTGTGACGCAGCCAAAGACTCGATGGCGTCGGAATGTCCCGTCAATTACAGTCCGCATCCGATCCGCCGTTGGTCTATCGAAGACCATCTGGACGACGGCGTACCGAGGGAAGACCTCGCTGACCGAGCCGATGTCTCCGTTCCTGTGCTCGACAAGCACTACGACCGACGGTCCAAAGAGCGCAAGCGCCAGCGAAGAATGGAGACTTTGGCCGCCACCCGAGAAGGGTACGAAACGTCAGATGGCGACTCACAGATGAGCCTATCACAGTTCGAAAACGGTCCCAATGCGGTAGCACATCCGGTGGCTTTCCCCGTTCAGATCGGTGTCGAGATCGGCGCGTGGATACCAGACCGACTCAGCCGTGAGCTGAACGAACTCAGTCCTAGTGATGGAATCTCGACGCCTGACGCTACCACGGCCGCGAAGGGGATGGTCACGTACAGCATGATGGTCTGTATGGTCGCTCTCAATCTAGCTTTGCTCGCGAGCTGATGGTGAGTACCCTTCACTTGATTCAAGCCTGATTTGAGAATACGAGAGCTGAAGGGGTGACTATCGACACCGATTTTGAATTCGTGATGAGCAAAGAAAGGATAGCTAGGATACAGAAATTGGGGGAGATCCTACGATCTCACGATTCAGATCCAGTTCAGATATTATCGAGGAAACTCCGACGCTGCTCGACTTTGACCTCCTCTGTTCGTTTGTCGTAGTGCTGATCTAGAACCTTCCTGCTGACATTCATCCTATCGGTCACGACTTCCGGAGGTACGTCTTCGGTCAGGTAGTGAGTGATCGACCCCCTCCTGATCGCGTGAGGACTAACTGCCTCGTCGCACTTTTTCTCCCCGTCCTCGCAGCCATCACACGGTTCGTCCCTGAAGCAGGGAGCTGTTATCCGATACACATGGCGTCTGATCGCGGCTCGAGACATGCGGCCCTTTGTTGTCGTCAGTAACGGCTCACGACCGTTGTCGTCAATCTGGTCTTTCCGCCTGTTGGTGATATAATCCTCCAGCAGCTGAGTCAGCTCAGGCGTGATCGCGACCAGTCGCTCCCCGGCTTCGCCGTTCTTCAGGTTCGTTCCCTGGTGTGGGCGGTGTTCCAACCGGAGGTACCGCTCTTCTAGGTTGACGTCGTCGAGATCGAGCGAATGCACACCGCCGATACGCATCCCGGTCTCCCAGAGTAGCGCCATCACGACGTGCTTCTCGCTACCGTAGTGGTATTTTGTGAGATACTCGAGGATTTCTTCAGCAGTGTCCGCATCGAGTGTTTCGTCGCGCTGCCGCTCTTCGGGAGCGACACGTGGGATCATGATCTTGTCGTAGAGATCCGACGGCACGGCCTCGATCGATGCGGCCCACTTCAGGAAGACGCGCAGCGTCGACATTTGTGCCTTGACCGTGAGCGGACAGAGATCGCCGTCTTCCTTGCGCCAGAGACGGTATTCCTGGAGGTACCGTCCGGTCAGGTCGTTTAGGTTGTCGATCCCTTCGATGTCGCACCAGCGGACGAAGTGGTTCGTCCTGTAGCGGTGGTTACGGACAGTAGCTTCGGTACAATTGGTCGCCTTGTGGTCGAGGAACAACTCTTGCGCGTCAGCCGGACTCATCGGCTGAAGTTCGTTTCGTTGTATGCTCATGGGTGGCATGGAACCCCCAGAAACGCTCCATACCGCCCGACAGCGCGGGGGAAGACTTCGTACGTACTTGTTCAGAGTCCCGCCCCAACCCATACGTTTTCCTGCTGTTTTTGAAGGAGACGCAGAACAGGCCAGCGTTCGATCCCCCTCCCCCGAGTCGCGTCTGATCGCCCGAAGCGACGAGCGCCGCTTTCGACGACCGGGAGGCGGACACAAGAGGTAATCCGCTGGCTCCGAGTGAGGGCGTATGGACGAGACGCCGTTACACGAGCGGATGGAGACGCACGATGCGCTGGCGAGCGAGGCGGCCAAGGCGGCGCGGAAGCGCGACGAGACGGCGTCGGCGATCGCAAGGCGGCTGGCGAACTCGGTCTCGGAGGCCGTCGAGCGGGCCGGGGCGAACGTCGAAGCAACGGGACGGTCGGCCGACGGGCACCGGTTTCGGTTCGCGGCGCGGCTCGACCGGGCGGCGCTCGTGGCCGCGCTGACGGAGACACTCCCGGACGGCTTCGTCGTCTCGCACGTCAACACCGACGGCACGCTCTCGATCGAGTGGACCGGAAAGGACCGAACGCCCTCGAAGCGCGAGCGCGGCGCGATCCTCAAGGCCGTCATCGCCGAGGAGCTGGTGGTGGACGACGACGGGCTCATCGAGGACGTTCCCACCCGCGATCGGGTCATCTCGCGGGCGGTCGAACTCGGAGTCGAGGAGGCGGACGCGACCGAGCGGCTGCGCCGGCTGGCGGCGCTGGACGTGGTCGACCTCGCGGACGGGCGCGTCTACCCGGACGACAACTTCTCGCGCTACTGACCGGCGGCACCGCCGGATCGGGGCGCGTTCGAGGGCGACTCGACTCCGACCGCACGCGCCGCCGGCACCTGAAGGGTTTTGCGGCGACGCGCCGATCGACGAGGCGAGTCATGAACGGAATCGCTGGCAAGACGGCGCTCGTGACGGGCGCGGGGTCGGGGATCGGCCGGGCCTCGGCGCGCCGCTTCGCGGCGGAAGGCGCGAACGTCGTCGTGGCGGACATCGCGACGGAAGAGGGGAGAGAGACGGTCGACCTGATCGACGACGCCGGCGGCGAGGCGACGTTCGTCGAGGTCGACGTGGCGGACGCGGAGTCGGTCGAGAACATGGTCGACGTCGCGGTCGAGACGTACGGGAGCCTGGAGTTCGCGCACAACAACGCCGGCATCCTGACCGACTTCGTCGACGTGACGGGGATATCCGAAGCGCGCTGGAACCGGATCATCGACGTGAACCTGAAGGGCGTCTGGACGTGTCTGAAGGCCGAACTGCCGGTGATGAAGTCGCAGGGGGAAGGCGCGATCGTCAACACCGCCTCGGAGGCGGGGCTGGTCGGGATCCCCGGCCTCTCCAGCTACTCGGCGAGCAAGCACGGCGTCGTCGGACTGACGAAGTCGGTCGCGCTCGAACACGCCGAGCGCGGGATCCGGGTCAACGGGGTCGCGCCCGGCCCGACGAAGACGAACATCCAGTCCGGGCTGCTGGGGGAGGCCCCCGGGGGCGCGGCGCCGTCGCTCCGGGACCGGCTCCGGACCGCGGTCCGACTGATTCGAACGGCGGTCCGGACGATCCGCGCGGACTACGACACGTCGGCGATGCGCGACGTGCCGATGGGGCGGATCGCCGACCCCGAGGAGATCGCCGGCGTCGTCGCGTTCCTCTGCTCGTCCGACGCCTCGTACGTCACGGGCCACACGATCCCGGTCGACGGCGGGCAGGCGGCCGACTGAGCCGTCGTTCGGGAGCTCTGGTCTGGAGCCCGCGAAAGCCGACGCGGCCGGCGCGGACCGCTGGGAACGTGACGACTTTCACGCGCCGGCCCGTACCCGAGCCATGGCTCGCACGGCAGTCATCGCCGGCGTCGGTCCGGGGCTCGGGGAGTCGCTCGCGCGGAAGTTCGCCGCGGAGGGGTGTCGGGTGGCCCTGTTCGCCCGCTCGACGGAGTTCATCGAAGACCTCGCCGCCGACCTCCCCGAACCGGGTGAGGGGCTCGCGGTCACGACGGACCTCGCCGACGTCGACGCGATTCGGGAGGGGTTCGAGACCGTCCGCGAAGCGTTCGGGCCGGTGGACGTGCTCGTCAACCACGCGAGCGCCGCGTCGTGGACCGGGCTCATGGACACGAGCGTCGAGGCGTTCGAGGAGTCGTGGGCGGTCAACGGCCGCGGCGCGTTCGTCTGCTCGCAGGAAGCCGTCGACGACATGCTCGAAACCGACGGCGGCACGGTGATATTCACGGGCGCGACGTCGGCGGTGCGGAGCCGCGGCGGAGCGATCGGGTTCACGGCCGCGAAGTTCGCCGCCCGCGGAATGGCGATGGACATCGCTCAGGAGTTCGGCGGCGAGGGCGTCCACGTCGCGCACGTCGTGATCGACGGTCAGATCGACTCGCCGGACGCCCGCGAGCGACAGCCGGACCGCGAGGCCGAGACGTTCCTCGACCCCGACGAGATGGCCGAGACGTACTGGCACCTCGTCGAGCGGGACGACGTCGGCACGCAGCCGTTCGAGGTTCACATCACGAACGGGCCGAACCCGTCGGAGTTCATCTAGCGAGGCGACCACGAGGGACGCGAGGGAGGGGACGGGACGGGACGAGACAAGACAGGGTAGGACGGCAACGGCCACAGCTCGGCGTCCGACCGGTCCGACTACCGCTCGCTCCGGACCGACACCGTCTCCTGTTCGAACTCGTCCGCGTCGTCGCGCCAGCGCCACGAGCCGACGAACGGGTAGCCGTCGAGCGCGCAGATGACGTACGAGCGGTCCGGCCACGTCGCCCGCGCGGCGTCCGTCTCGCTCGGGTGCGTCGGGCCGGTGGGATGCGAGTGGTAGAAGCCGACCACGTCGCGGCCCGCCGCCTCGACGGCCTCGATCAGTTCGAGCTGCGTTTCGGGATCCATTCGGTAGCGGATCTCGGGCGTGTCCGCGACGTTCTCGGCCGGGTGCGTCTCCGTGACGACGCTGGGATCGCCGTCCGTCCCGCGGTCGCCGGCGAGGACGCCGCAGACCTCCGCCTCGCCGCCCTCGTAGGCGTGATACACGATGTCGTCGTACGCCGCCCGCGTGAGTTCGATCATACCGGAGGAAGGCCCGACGACGGCATAAGTCCGATCCGACCGGCATGGCTACGACTGGTCGGCGATACCGGCAGTCGCTGGCGAGGTGAGAGCGTCGATAAAAGCGTGAGTGCGGTTCGGCGGACCGAGCCGCTCAGAACGTGATGATCTCGTAGTCGTCGTCGACGAGCGAGCGGATGCTCGGGTGGCCGTCGTACTCCGCGAGGGTGGCGAGCCCGGAGTCGGAGACGGCGTCCGCGACGTCGAACGCGCTCGAACAGTAGTCACAGACCGCGGCGTCGTCGCGGACCGCGCGGTAGAGCTCGTGGTAGTCGCTCTCCTCGTCTTCGAGCTCCGGGACCCACTGCGTCCCGGCGCCGTCGAAGATGAGCTTCAGCTCGTCGTCGTCGTTCTCGGCGAACTCCTTGGCCGCCTCCAGGGCGTTCGCGAGGCGACCGTAGTCGGCGTGCGACTCGTTGCCAGCGAGGATCACGATTGCTGCTTTCGCCATCGTGGCTCCCGATACATGGCACGCACTCAAAACCCGCCCGCGGCTGTGTGTTCGGATCGCCGGACCGACGGAAGGGCCCGAAGCGGTCCGCGGGCGACCTCGCGCTCACCAGTCCCGGGACACCGGCGTCTCGCTCGCGTCGACGTGCTCCAGCAGCCACGCCGCGGCCGCGTCGAGCGCGTCGTCGTCGGTCCCGGTCACCTTGAGCCGGTTGTGGTCGGCCTCGCGGTCGGGGTAGCAGCCGACGGCGACGTCGAACCGCTCCATCGACTCCTCCAAGGCGTCGATGATGTTCGACTCCGGCTCGACGGTGTAGAGGAACCGCGAGCGCCGGTCGCCCGCGAACTCGTCGGCGACGGTCTCGAACGTCGCCTTCAGCTCGTCCGGGATCCCGGGCATGACGTAGACGTTCTCGACGACGCAGCCCGGCGCGAGCCCGGCCTCGGTCACCAGCGGGCGGCCCCCCTCGGGGACCGACGCCTCGGCCTCGACGTCGACGTCGAACTCGCGGTCGGGGACCCGCTCGCGGATCGCGGCCAGCCGGCGCTCGACCGACTCGCGCGTGAGGTCGGTCGGGGCCATCTCGCGGTCGAACGCGTCCGCGACCGCCTCCATGGTCACGTCGTCCGGGGTGCTGCCGATCCCGCCGGTGACGATCACGGCGTCGAAGTCGGCCGCGTACTCGCTGACCCGGTCCGCGATCTCGGCCCTGTCGTCGGGGATCGAGAGGATCCGCGACACGGCGACGCCGCGCTCGCTCAGCTCCGCGGCGAGCCAGTTCGCGTTGGTGTTCACCGTGTCGCCCGAGAGCAGCTCGTCTCCGACCGTGATCAGCGCGACCTCCATCGGGCCGTCGTACGACCGGCCGACGGATGTACGTTTCCCGCCGCGGACGGACCCGAATAATAATGAGGGACCGCGGCCTCGGTCGGGAAGTGACACGCGACACCACGCGCCGCGCGGTCCTCGCGAGCGTCCTCGCGGCCGGCAGCGCCGGACTGGCGGCGAGCGACGCGGCCGACCTCCTCGACTCGTTCGCCCCGCTGTCGGGCGAGACGTGGGACGCGGCCGACCGGTCGCTCCCGGAGACGGTCGAGAGCCCGCACGGGGCGGCAAGCGTCTCGCGCGACGAGTTCGGGGTCCCGCAGGTCGAGGCCGACGCGGAGCCCGCGGCGTACTTCGCGGTGGGCTACTGCCAGGCGTTCGACCGCCTGTTCGCGATGGACCTCCAGCGCCGGGTGATGCGCGGCCGGCTCTCCGAGGTGATCGGCGAAGCGACGCTCGACAGCGACGAGTTCAACGTCGCCATGGGGTTCGCCGACGCCGCCGCGGTCACCTGGGACGCGGTCGCCGACACCCGCGCCGGCCCGCTCGTCGAGGCGTTCGCCGACGGCGTCAACGCCGCGATGGACGACCTCCCGCTCCCGCTGGAGTTCGAGCTGATCGGCTACGAGCCCGAGCCGTGGACCCCGGTCGACTCGATGCTGATGGAGAAGCAGATATCGTGGACGCTCACGGGGAGCTTCTCAGAGCTGCGCCGCGCGCTCGTCGCCGACCGCCTCGGCGCGGAGCGCGCGGTGACCCTGTTCCCGACGCGGTACGACCACGACGACCCGATCCTCGACGGGACCGAGACGCGGCTCGACGGGGCGCGGGAGTCCGCGCTGGCCGACGCGGGCGAGCGCGGGTCGAACGGCAGGGAGCGAGCCTCGAACGGCCAAGACCGGGCTTCGAACGGTCGGGAGCGCGACTCCGTCGACCCGGTCGACCCCGCGCTGACCGACTGGCTCTCGGGCTTCGAGTCGCCGACCGGCGTCGGCTCGAACAGCTGGGTCGTCTCGGGCGAGCACACCGCGAGCGGGACGCCAACCGTCGCGTACGACCCGCACCTCTCGCTTCAGGCGCCGCCGCTGTGGTACGAGCAGTCGGTCGACACCCCCGAGCGCTCGGTGCGGGGCGCGACGTTCTCGGGGGTGCCCTTCGTCATCGCGGGGGCGAACGACCGCGGCGCGTGGTCGTTCACCAACCTCGGGGCCGACGTGCTCGACTGCTACCGGTACGAGATCGACGAGGCGGGCGACCGCTACCGATACGACGGCGAGTGGCGACCCTTCGAGGTCGACGAGCGCGAGACGATCCCGGTCGCGGGCGGCGAGGACCGCGAGCTCCGCGTGCGCCGCACCGTCCACGGCCCCCTGATCGAGCGCGAGGGGCGGACGGTCGGCGTCGCGTGGACCGGCCACACGGCGACGCGCACCACGACCGCCATCGAGGCGTACGGGCGCAGCGAGGGGATAGACGACCTGCTCGAAGCCACCCGCGACTTCGACCTGCCGACGCAGAACCTCGTGTACGCGGACGCCGACGGGCGGACGCTCTACTTCGCGACCGGCCGGCTGCCGATCCGCCGGACCGACGGCGAGGTCGTCGACGGCGACCGGGTCTTCGACGGCTCCGCCGGCGAGGGGGAGTGGACGGGGTTCGAGCCGTTCGGCGAGTCCTCGTGGGAGGGGTTCGTCCCCTTCGAGGAGAAGCCGCACGCGATCGACCCCGACGCGCTCTCGACGGCGAACCAGCGGCCGATCGACGACCCGATCCACTACGTCGGCGTCGACTACGCGACCCCGTACCGCGGCGCGCGGATCGCCGACGGGTTGGCCGAGCGGACGGCCGACGGGGGGACGACCGACCCCGAGTTCCACCGCGGGCTCCAGAGCGACGTGCGCGACGGGCGCGCGCCGGAACTCGTCCCCGAGGTGGTCGCCGCCGTGCGCGACCGGTCCGACCCCGACCCGGCGCTCGTTGACGCAGCCGACGCCCTCGACGACTGGGACTACCGGATGGCGCGCGACGCCCGCGGCGCGCTGCTCTTCGCGCGCTACCTGCCGGCGTTCCGCGAGCGCGTCTTCGGCCCCGCGTTCGGCGAGGCCGACCTCGACGACTCCTACTACCCGAGCGACTGGACGCTCGCGCGGCTCCCCGACGACGACCCGCTGTTCGACGGGCGCTCGCGGGCCGACCTCGCGGTCGCCGCCCTCCGCGACGCGCTCGCCGAGGCCGACGAGGCCGGCTGGGAGGCGTACGGCGACTACAACACCACGCGGGCGATGACGCACCCGCTCGGCGGCGAGGCGCCGTTCCTGAACTACGAGGCGCTGCCCGCCGACGGCTCGCCCGCCACCGTGAAGAACTACCGCGTCGAGTCGTCCGTCGGGTCGAGCTGGCGGATGGTGGTGCGGCCGGGGACCGACGCCACCGCGGTCCTCCCGGGCGGGAACTCGGGCGACTACTTCTCCGAGCACTACGACGACCAGCTCCGGCGCTGGCTCGAAAACGACCAGCGCCCGATGCCGCTCGGCGGGGGCGGCGACCCGGCGGTGCGGTTCGAGCCGACGGAGGGGTCGCGATGAGCGACGCGCCGTCGCCGGTAGAGCGCGTCAGGACGGAGCCGCGGGCGCACGCGGTCGCGGTCGTCGCCGCCGCGGCGGTCGGCGTCGCGCTCGCGTCGGTCCACTGGCTCGGGCTGATCGCCGCCGGCGCGCTCGCGTCGCTCGTCGCGCCGACGGTCCGCCGCGGCGTCGCGTACGCGCTCGGGGCGGGCGTCGTCGCCCTCGCCGCGTTCGCGGTCTCGCTCGGCCCGGCGGCCGCGGCGGTGCCGGGGATGCGGCCGATCACCTACGTCGCGGTCGGCGCGGGGCTGGCGCTCCCGCTGTTCGGGTCGCTCGCGCGGGCCGTCGCGACCTGACGCGGTCCGGCGCCCGGCGCTCAGTCCAGCCGATCTACGTCGGTGACGGTCTCGTCGGTCTCGACGTCGCCCGTGTTGCGCGTCTCGCTCGGCTCGAACAGCAGGATCTCTGCCTCGGGCTCGGCGACGGGCCGGTGCTCGGTCCCGCGCGGGACGACGGTGAAGTCGCCGGCCTCCAGCACCGCGTCGTCCGCCTCGCGGAACTCGATCCGGAGCCGGCCGTCGTGGACGAAGAAGAGCTCGTCGGCGTCCGCGTGGCTGTGCCAGACGAACTCCCCGTCCGCCTTCGCGAGCTTGACCGCCTGTCCGTTGAGCTCGGCCGCGAGCCGCGGCGACCACGTCTCGTCGAACGAGCCGAACGCCTCGGCGAGGGACACCGTCTCCATACCGGCGGTCGGGGCCGGAGCGGTAAAGTCGCTGTTCACCCAGGGGCCGCGGCGCCCGCGACGGTTACCGAATCGCGGCGGGGTATATAGCGCTCCGGAGCGGTGCGGACCGCTCGGGCGCGCGCCGGACCCCTCATATAAGCGTTTACGAGGGGACTGTGCGTGCCGCGACGTATGGCAGCGACCCACGCGGACGAGGGGAGCGATCCGATCCGGGCGGCGCGGGCCGCGCTCCGCGTCGAGCGCCGCCGGACCGTCGACGAGCGGGAGGCCCTCCGCGCGTTCCGCGGCCGCGTCTCGTCGGTCCCGACCGAGGACGGGAACGCGACCGCGGCGGGTCCCGCCGCGATGGATCCGACCCGCGGCGCGGGCGGCGCGATCGGCGGGGCGGCGGGCGGTCCCGACGGCGGCGCCGGCGGGGCGGCGTCGCCCGGGTCGAGCCTCGTCGCGGTCCGAGACGCGTATCGGGCGACGGTGATGTCCGTGCCGCACTACGAGGCGGAGTACGACGACACCTACGAGCGGAGCGTCGCGGCCGAGTTCGGCCCCGAGATCGCGTACGCGCTCACCCGGACGGACAGCTTCCACGAGGCGTACAAGCGCTCGCTCCTGAGCGCCGTCGAGACCGCGGTCCAGGAGCGCGAGGCGTTCCTCGACGCCTTGGAGTCCGAGGTCGAGTCGGTCGAGCGCGCCGGGTCCCGGCTCGACCCCGTCCGCTCGGAGGTCGCGGCCATCGACGACGAGCTCGGCGACGGCGACGCCGCGGCGGCGGCCGCCGGGTTCGGCGCGCTCGACGCCTGCCGGACCCGGACCGAGGCGCTCGTCGAGGACTGCGACCGGATCGCCGCGCGGCGCCAGCGCGTGCTCGCCGACCACGAGCGCCGGCTCGCGATCGGGGACGATATCGACTTCGCGGCGTACTGCTATCAGGACCTCGACGCCTCGTATCCGGTCCTCGCCGCGGTCGGGACGGTCGGCGACCGGCTGGAGCGCCTGCGCGACCGGATCGAGCGGGCGATGGCGCGGACGCGGTGAGCCGCCCGTCGCCCGCAGCCGGGACCCGGTAACACCCGTGTCCGCGCCGATTCAAGTCCCTCCGCGACGTAGTGCGGGGCATGACAGACGCCACCGACGACGGCGCCGACAGACACGCGAGCGACGGCCCGACTCCCACGCCGGGGATCCACCACGTGACCTGCGTGGCGGGCGACCCGCAGCGCAACCTCGACTTCTGGGTCGAGACGCTCGGGCTCCGCCTCGTGAAGCGGTCGATCAACCAGGACGACCCCGGCACGTACCACTTTTTCTACGGCGACGCCGAGGGGACGCCCGGCACGAGCATGACGTTCTTCCCGTGGACGGACCTCCCCGAGGGCGAGGTCGGCTCCGGGCAGGTCTCCCGCACCGCGTTCCGGGTCCCCGAGGGGAGCCTCGACTACTGGGAGGAGCGGTTCGACGAGCGCGGCGTCGACTACGACGCCCGCGAGGAGCGGTTCGGCGAGACGGTGCTCCCCTTCCGCGACCCCGACGGGCTCCCGGTCGAACTGGTCGCCGTCGAGATTCCGGACGACGACCCGACGACCGCGTGGACCGCACACGTCCCCGAGTCGGCCGCGATCCACGGCTTCCACTCGGTGACGCTGTGGATCGACGAGCCCGAGCGCACCGAGCGCCTCCTCCGGACGATGGGGCTGACTGAGGCCGAGTCCGAGGCCGACGCGAACACGGACGGCGACCGCACCCGGTTCGCGGCCGGCGGCCCCGTCGGGAAGTACGTGGACGTGGTCGAGGTCGACCGCCGCGGGCGCTCCGGGCGCGGCACCGTCCACCACGTCGCGTTCCAGACCCCGACCGACGACGACCAGTCCGGGATGCGCGACGCGGTCGCGTCGATGGGCCTCCGCCCCACCCAACAGATCGACCGCCACTGGTTCCGCTCCGTGTACTTCCGGGAGTTCGCGGGCGTCCTCTTCGAGCTCGCCACCGCGGACCCCGGCTACGCGAGCGACGAGCCGCTCGACGCGCTCGGCGAGCGCCTGGTGCTGCCCGGGCGGTTCGAGGACCGCCGCGACGAGATCGAGTCCGGCCTCGCCGACGTGACCGTGCCGCGGACCGACGGCGAGTTCGCGGCGAACCGCGCCGACTGAGCGCGGCCGGCACGGAGGTCGGACGAGACTGGCGGTGCTGGCGGGGCGAGCGGCGCGGTCGATACGGCGACGCGGCCGCGGACCGGACCGGGTCGCCGCCGCGGACCGATCCTTCTAATCCGTCGCCGCCGAACCCACGCCCATGACCGAGGACCTCGGCACGCCCGTGCTGGACAACCACCTCCACCTCGACCCGCGACACGGCCGCGGGATCGAGGCCGTCGAGGAGTTCGCGCGGCTCGGCGGCACGCACCTGCTCGTCGTGAACAAGCCCTCGTGGCTGCTCGGCGTCGAGCCCGACGAGCCCGACGACTTCCGCGCCGTCTTCGAGGAGACGTTGGAGACCGTCGCGGCCGCCAGCGAGGCGCTCCCGGGGCGCGCGTGGCCCGTCCTCGGCGTCCACCCCGGACTGATCAGCCGGCTCGTCGACGAGCGCGGCTTCTCGCCCGAGGCGGCCCGCGACCTCATGCGCGGCGGCCTGTCGGTCGCGAGCGAGTACGTCGCGGACGGCGACGCGCTCGCGCTGAAGTCCGGCCGTCCCCACTACGACGTGAGCGACGCTGTGTGGGACGCGTCGAACGCGGTCACCCGCCGGGCGTTCGAGCTGGGCGCCGAGGTCGGCTGCGCGGTCCAGCTCCACACCGAGGCGACCGAGGACCTGACCGACCTCGCGGCGGTCGCCGAGGAGGTCGGACTCGATCCCTCGAAGGTCGTGAAACACTACGCCGCGGGCGAGCTGGCGGGCGTCACGCCCAGCGTGATGAGCGACAAGGAGCGGCTGGAGCGCGCCGCCGAGGCGGGCGAGCCGTTCCTGATGGAGACGGACTTCGTGGACGACCCCGACCGCCCGGGGATGGTGCTCGGCCCGAAGACCGTCCCCCGGCGGGTGCGCTGGCTGCTGGAGGCGGGTCACGAGGCGGCGGTCCGCCGGGCGCACGTCGAGACGCCGCGCGACGTGTACGGGATCGACACCGAGGCGACGCTAGAGCGCGAGGAGCTGTGAGCGGCGCCGACGCCTCGCGGCCGCCCCAGGTGTTGTTCACCGGGTTCCCCGGCTTCCTCGGCTCGGCGCTGCTCCGGCGCGTGCTCGCCCGCGGCGACGGCCCGGTCGCCTGCCTCGTCCAGCCGCGGTACCGCGACCTCGCGTCGCGGCGCGCCCGCGACATCGTCGCCGACGTCAAGGACGAGTCCGGCGACGGGGCGGCCGTCCACCTCTACGAGGGCGACATCACGGAGCCGGACCTCGGGCTGGGCGCGGCGCTCGACGACCCCGACCTGCTCGGCGGCGTCGACGAGGTGTACCACCTCGCCGCGGTGTACGACTTGAGCGTCGACGCCGACCTCGCCGAGGCGGTGAACGTCCGCGGCACGGAACACGTCCTCGACGCGGCCGAGCGCGTCGGCGTCGACCGCCTCCACTACGTCAGCACCTGCTACGTCAGCGGCCGGTACGACGGGGTTTTCACCGCCGAGGACCTCCGCGAGGGCCAGTCGTTCAACAACCACTACGAGGCGACGAAATACCGCGCCGAGGTCGCGGTGCGGGAGCGGATGGCCGAGGGGCTCCCGGCGACCGTCTACCGCCCGGCGATCGCCGTCGGCGACAGCGAGACGGGCGAGACCGACAAGCTCGACGGCCCCTACAACCTCCTGCGGCTACTCCTCGCGCAGCCGCGGCGGCTGGCGGTCGCGTTCTCGATCCCCGGCGCGGCGGACACGGAGCTGAACGTCGTGCCCCGGGACTACGTGGTCGACGCGATCGCCGAACTGAGCGGTCGCCCCGAGACCGTCGGCGAGACGTACCAGCTCTGCGACCCCGACCCGCTCACCGTCCCGGCGTTCGTCGCCGCGATGAGCGACGCCGCGGGGCGCCGGACGGTCACGGTCCCGACGCCGAAGCCCGTCGCGAAGGCGGCCGCAAAGCTGCTCTCGGCGCGCGGCGTCGACGTGGAGCCGGCGACGATCGACTACTTCGACCACCCGACCCGCTACCGCTGCCCGAACGCGAGCGACGCGCTGGCGGACACCGACGTCTCCGTCCCGCGGTTCGAGTCGTACGTCGACCGGATCGTCGCGTTCGCGCGGGAGCACCCCGACCTCGGCGACGACCCGATGACGTGAGTCCGGGAGGGCGACGGAGGCGCCCGACCCCAGGACGGAGGCGTCCGACCGCGGGACGGTGGCGCCGCCGGGAATCCGGGATTCACGCGGGTGAGACGCGGTCTCGCGCGGCGATCGATAGGAAAGGCATTTGAGTTGGCCGGGCGACGTACGGCACATGACCGACGACGACGCCGTCGAAACGTTCTATACCGACGAACGCTGGCAGAACTGGCTCGACAGGCTGGCCGAAGAGGAGCTCGACCCCGAGAACGAGGACTCGGCGCGCCTCCTCCTCAACCTCCAGGACGACGCGGCGATCGCCGTGGTGAAGGTGCTCGCGGCGTTCGACGACGACCGCATCGGCGAGGAGCGCGCCGTCGAGGAGATCCGCGACATCCGCGAGATCGTCCTCGCCGACGTGGAGTTCGACGACGAGGATAAGGTGATGCTGATCGACGGCGTCCAGACCTCGCTCGTCCCCGTCTTCTACGCGGCCGAGGAGTACGTCGTCGGCGGCGTCGTCGACGGCGACGTGAGTGAGTTCGTGCGCGCCGCCGCCGAGGCCGAGGAGGGCGACGACCTCGACGCCGCGCTCGGCTACGTGGTCCAGGCCGGCACGCGCGTCATCGACGGCGAGGCGCTCGACATCGAACTCGTCGAGGACCTGGAGTACGGCCTCGTCTCCGAGTGGGTCAACGGGCTCGACTCCCTCCAGTCGGCCATCGAGGACCCGGAAGTCGTCGAAGAGGAGGACTGACGGCGTCGCCGGACCCGCCCCCGCCGGGTCGATCGAGGTGAAGTGTTTTCAGCGCCCGTAGCGTCGGGTCCGCATGGTCTCTCTCGCGGCCGGCCTGGCGATCGCGCTCCTCGTCGTCTGGACGGCCAGCTCGTTCGTCCCGTTCGTGCCGGGCGGCGTCCTCGCGGCGCTGACGGTCGTCGGCTACGCGTACACCACCGGCTTCGCCGAGCCGAGCCTCCCCGCGCTGGTCGCGCTCGTCGCCGTCTCGCTGCTGGCCTCCGCGGCGGACCTCGTGTCCGGAATGGTCTCCGGCCGGATCGGCGGCGCCTCGACCCGGACCGTCGTCGTCGGGACGCTGATCGGGATCGTGCTCCTGATCCCGCTCGGGCCGATCGGGCTCGTCGTCGGGCTGGGCGGCACCATCTTCGTCGCCGCCCTCGACGAACACGACGGCGACACACGCGAGGCCGCTCGGCAGGCGGCCTACGCGGTGGTCGGCGCCCTCGCCAGCGCGTTCGTCCAGGCTGTCCTGCTCGCGGGCGTCACGGTCGCGTTCGCGCTGGCGGTCGTCTGAGCCCCGGCTCGGCCTCACGCCGCCACGGAGAACAGGATGAGGTTGTGCGCGGCCGGGCCGAGCCCCATCGCCGCGACGAACCCGAGGAGGAGGTACCCTTCGGCCGGCGTCTCGCGGACGTACGCCGCGAACAGCCACACGACGGCGCTCGCGACCGCGAGCTTCACGAGGAGGAACAGCCACCCCTCCCCGATCACCGGGAGCGACGGCAGCCCGCCGACCTCCAGCAGGACCCGCGAGAGGGGCGTGCGCTCGCCGAAGCCGAGCTGAGTGGTCCCGACCGCGGTCGAGACGCCGTCGAGCGCGTGGCCGAACACCGCGAGCGCGCCGACGGAGCCGGTGACCGCGGCCTCGGGCCGGAGCCGCGTCAGCCCGGCCCAGGCGGCGCCGGCGACCGGGACGGTGAGCGCGAGCGCGACCGTCGACCAGCGCGCGCCGACCGGGGAGATCCCGGTCCCGACCGCGACCGCGACGACGGGGACGAGACAGAGCGCGCCGGCGGCCGCAAGCGTCGCCGCGACGCGGTCCGGCCGCGCGGCGTCGGCGGCGAGCCACGCCGCGCCCGCGAGCGCCCCCACGGTGAGGTAGACGGTCGGCGAACCGGCGAACGGGGCGAGGAGCGGCGGGAGCGCGTCGACGACGTAGAGGACGTGGGCCGCGGAGCCGAGCGCCATCCACGGGGCGAGCGCGAGCACGCGCCGCGCGGTGACCCGCGGGCGGCGGCGGCGGAGCGCGGCGACGACCCCGCCGGTCGCGAGCAGGACGGCGAGGAGGTGCGGCAGGGGCGGCAGCGTCGTGCCCGCGGGGAGGAGGCCGCCGACCATCAGACGGACAGGACGGGCTGGCTCGCGTACAACAGCACGTACTCGGCGGCCTTCCCCAGCACCTCGCCGGGGTCGCCGGAGACGGGCTCGCGCGGGACGACGATGAAGTCCGACTCCAGCTCCTCGGCCGTGTCGAGGACGACGCTCCCCGGGTGGACCGTCTTCACCGACGTGGAGAAGCCGTAGGCGATGGAGTTGCTGTGAGGCACCCCGGCCGCGTCCGCGCGGCGGGCCACGGAGTCGGTGAACGCCTCGGAGTCGTCGGCAACCTCGCTCTCGTCGACCACCCCGTGGTCGATGGCGCGGACGACCTCCTCGTCGAGGACGTACAGCGCGTGGACGCTCGCGTCGTACTCCGCCGCGAGCGCGATGGCGTAGTCGACCGCCTCGTGTGACTCCTCGCTGCCGTCGACGGGCACGAGGACGAGGTCGATGTCGAGATCGGTCATACCCGACCCGTCGGCGGGGGAGGTCAAAAAGCCCGCCCTAACGGGGCAGCCAGGTGGCGGAATCAGGTGACGATACCTGTGATATTCTACCTCCACTCTACTTGGGTGACGTTTATAATGCTAGGCAAGCCACCCTCAGATAAGATGGTTGAGCCGGTTCTGAAATGGGCAGGAGGGAAGCGTCAAATTCTCCACGAGATACGAGCATGTTTCCCACCTGAATCAGATGTGAATGCCTACCACGAGCCGTTCTTCGGTGGGGGTGCTCTCTTCTTCAAGACTGGACCTCATGCGCCCGGGAGTAGTATCAACGACATCAACGAGCGCCTGATGAGTTTCTACGAGGTTGTCCGTGACGATCCTAAGGATCTCATCGAGTTGCTCGAAGAATTCGATGCTCCAGAGTCGGACCCAGATCCCGATCGAGAGTTCTCAGATGAAGAGGACATTGACCAGTATTACTACCAACAGCGAGAGCTCTACAACCGACGTCCGAGAGGGGAAGATTACGACAAAGTGGAGGAGGCCGCACTCCTAATGTATCTGAATCGGACCTGTTACAACGGCCTCTACAGAGAAAATCAATCGGGAGAATTCAACGTCCCGATTGGCCGACACAGTGAGGCAAACTGGGTCCAAGCATCCCGTATAATGGAAGCTCATCGGGCACTCCAAGATGTAAATATCGAGTGTGGCGACTTCTCCTACGTACTCGATTACGCATCTGAAGACGATCTCGTGTACTTTGATCCACCGTACGAACCCGTTTCGCGTACGTCCAGTTTTGTTGAGTACTCTTCAGAGGAGTTCGGCACTGAGCAGCAGGAGCGGCTCTGTGAGGTAGCTGTCGAACTAAACGAAATGGGAGCATACGTCGTTATTTCAAACTCACCCCCGATGCGGGAACTGTACGAATACCTCGATGAGTTCCAAGTCCACGATGTTGGAGCAAAGAGACATATCAACTCGGACAGCGATGGACGAGGAGAAGTCGGAGAGATTATTGTGACGAATGTGCCAACAGATAACCGGCGAGAAAAAACAGCTTACCTTGATCAGTTTGCTAAAGCCGACGGCGGGGATAAGTAGTCAATAGTCGCCTAGGTTCTTTTCCAAATACTCGTATTTGTAGGTTTGACCGTCCCGAGACTGCCGGACCTCAGGAAGCATATTGAGCCACTTACCGACCGTTCCGCGTCGCCGTTTCGCGGTTGTCTCATTTAGTTCGCTTTCTCTCTCAATAACTTGGGCTAAGTCATCATGGCTTATTGGAGTATGCTCACGGAGGTACTGTAAGACACTCTGAATGATATCAGCTTCTTGAATGTGTTTTAGAAGGCTATCCTGAGCGGACTCATCGTCTTCCTCTCGAATGAATGTCAGGTACTCTTCACCGTCTCGAGTGAGTCCCCACTGACGCATTTGTCGGCCATCGTACTCACCCTGTGGATCCTTGTGAACGTATCCGAGCGCCCACGCTGCCTGTGGGTAATAATCAGCTTGTCGAGGTGTCCAATCCTCTCCGGTCATACGCTTCATATATTCCAAAATCTGGTGTTTGTACCTGTGTCCCTCGTCGATTCCCTCTATTACAGTATTAATAACATCGAAAGAATCAGCCTGCGGCACCGCATCCGATTTTACAAGATCCTCTCCGGTTGAAGTCCCAAACAGATCCCAGAATTCGTGATCTATTTCAAATTCTCCTCCAGCCTGAACGACGCCCAGTTCCTCTTCAAGCATGATATCTGTTAGACGGTCTCGATCGATTAGTGTGATAGGCTGGGCTACCTCACCCTCAGCTACATCGATAGCTCCACTGTTGAACTCGGAAGATGTGATAAATGAGCCAAACTGGTAGTCATGGGAACTTAGTGCGCCAACGAAGTTTCGCATTGCTGGGCTTCCAACCCTCTGTGTATACTGCTTTACCTGTACTCCGAACTGCGCGCGATAAAATTCACGTCCGATAGAGCCACGAATATCAATACCACCATCTCCGTGAAACGGAGTCAGTTCGGCATCGTTTGTCTGTTCCGTCTGCTCAACAAGAATTTTGCTCAGCTGCTCAAACTCTTCAGGCTCAATGCTCAGGGCGTGATCGAGAAGCTCATCTTTGGCCCGTGAGCGTTTCATCACTCATCTACAGTTGACGATGTGATAAAAATTCAATGTCCAATCAATTAAGTGAGATTTTTATGACTACACAGACCGCTTCAAAATTGAATATATTTTGAGCTACAGTGGTAGTTCAAAAATTGGTTGTCCGCCCGCGGGGATCAGTCGTCGGAGGCCTCGACGCCCGGCATCGGGAGGTCATCGACGTGGCTCGCGGCCTCCTCGAAGTTGGGACCGGGCTCGATGGTCCCGGCCTCGCGGTCCCACTCGATGTAGCCGGCCTCCTCTAAGGCCGGCAGGTGCGTCTCGCGGAGTTCGGCGGCGATCTCGTCGGCCCGCCCGCGAACGCGCAGATCCGCGACCGTCTCGACGGCGCCGTCCGCGAGGGCGGCGACCGCGCGCCTGCGCTCCGGCGCCGAGACCACGGCCGCTGGATCGGTGGTGGGAGTGTCGAGTGTCATCGTGTGGCTCCGTTCGTATCTACGAAAGCGGTCGTAACGAAATAAAAGCACCGCCGAACGCGCATCTCCGCCTCGTCGACGCGCTCGACGGCGCGTGACGCGACGGCGGCGTCCGCGACCGGTCGCCCCGGCCGGCGAGGGAGGGGAACCCGCGCCGAACGACCGCTCGTTACCGACACTTTACAGAAATATGAGAAGTATACCAATTAGTACCATGGTATCGTTTACACCCCGTTAACAACCGTTTCAGATGTTCTGAATGCGTGATGTGTGGTACCGTTTCTCAAAACTTATTTGGAAAGTGAAAGGTTTTAGTCGGCCGAGCGTGTACGGTGAGATATGTACCAAGGCTCTATCACCTCGGCGGAGACGCACCGGCCGATCGGCGCCGACTCGCCGCCGGGCAGCCGCTCGCCGCTGGGGACGCTCGCGTTCCTCGCGCTCGTCGTCGCACCGTTCGTCGCGTTCGCCTACCCCGTCGCGACCGTCGCGCTGCTGACCGGCACCGTCGCGCTCGCCGTCGTCTCGCGGTCCGTCCTGCGGACCCTGCGCCGCCGCAGCGGCCGCGTCCGGACGCTCACGCTCCCCGGCCTGGGGACCGTCGAGTACCGGATCACGACGAACTGACGCGAACGACCCGCGTCCGACCGAACCGCCGCGGAACCGCTTTTCGAAAGGACTCGCGCGCCCAGCGGCGGCGCCGAAAACAGTCGCAGAACCGTCGCGGATTGCCTTCTCGCCGATCTCCTCAGATCCCGTACGCGACGCGCTCGCCGACGTCGAGGCCGTTCGCGAGCGCGGCGTGGAGCCGCCCCTCGCCGGCGACCCAGTCGCCGAGCAGGTACAGCCCCGCGTCGCGCGCCGAGTCGACCGGACCGCGGTCGACGCCGCCCTCGGGCAGCGCGTAGCGCCACCCCTGGTGGTCGGTCCACACGGGGTCGGCCAGACGCTCGTCGCCGACGATGGCGGCGGTGTGATCCGCGAGCGCGGCGACGTTCTCGGCCGGGTCCTCGTCGTAGCGGGCCGTCGACCAGGCGTCGTTCGCCTGGACGACGAGCAGCGTCTCGCCGTCCGGGACGTGGCCGGCCTTGCACTCCTCGCGGGAGATCCAGCCGACGGCGTGCTCCTTGTCGGTGTTGACGAGCGCGTAATAGGGCACGTCGAGTTCGAACGGGTACCGGAGGACCGCGGTCCAGACGCTGCCGTACTCAACCTCGCCGACGGCCTCGACGAGCGTCTCGCGGAGCGGGTCGTCCCACTCGGCGGTCGCGAGGAGGTCCCTCGTCTGGGGGGCCGGCGGGTTCATAAGGAGGGCGTCGAACGGCCCGCGCGTCTCGCCGTCCGCGTCGACGAGCTCCCAACGGCCGTCGCCGTCGGCCGCGCCGTCCAGGCGTCGGACCGTCTCGATCCGGGTCCGCCGGTGGACGGTCGCGTCGGTGCGGCCGAACAGGCGCTTGGCGATCTGCGTGAGCCCCCGCCGGTAGCTCCACTTGTGGCCGTCGGCGTCCCGGCCCGGCGACACCGTCTCGTCCGCCTCGAAGGTGTACACCGGCTCCGTCACGTCGACGAGCCCCTCGTCGTCGAGCGTCTCCGTGATCAGCTCGACGACGCGGTCGTCGTCGCTCTTCAGGTAGTTCGCGCCGTAGTCGTACGTGAGCTCCTCGTGGCGCCGCGTGGCCGCGCGCCCGCAGAGCCCGCCGGACTTCTCGAAGACCGTCACGTCCGCGTCCGGGACCGCACCGTCGATGACGAACGCCGCCGCGGCCGCCCCCGCGCCCGCGCCGACGATGCCTACGTGGGTCACACCGATCGTAGGGACCGCGACCACTTAACCGGTCGCCGCGCGGGTCAGTCGTCGTCCGGGCCGACGACCATGACCGGGACGTCGACGCCGCGCCGGACGCGGGCCGGGACCGGGTCGGGGTGGAGGAGGCGGTCGAGCCCGGTCCGGCGGGCGGCGCCGACCACCACGAGGTCCGCGTCGTGCGCGGCGGCGAAGTCGACCGCCTCCCGGTGCGGCGTGCCGTAGCGGAACCACTTCTCCACCTCGACGCCGGCCGCCGCGCCCGCGTCCGCGGCGGCCTCGACGAGCTCCTCGCCGGCCCGCTCGCGGCGCTCGACGACCATGTCCCAGCCCTCGGTCGTGTCGACGACGTACAGCGCGTCGACGGTCGCCCCGTGCGTCGCCGCGAGGTCGACCGCCGCCGAGGCCGCGGCCCGCCCCGCGGGGTCGTCGGTCGTGACGACCAGCACGCGCTCGAAGCGCCCCGTCCCGGGAGACCGCGGGACGCGGTCGGCGTCGCTGGAGGCGCTCGCGGTTCCGTCGCGCGGGTCGGCGGCGTCGGCGTCGGTGGACATGGTGTGGGTTCGGGCGTCGGTCTGTGACGCCCCGTGTTCGAATACGGCTACGAGAGGCTTCATCTTAACAATTTTCGACAGGATAGACGATTATCATAATTTATCCGGGGCGGCGCGCGACGGGTCGCGACCGCTGTCGGACGGCGACCACCCGTTATTGGGCGGCGACCGACCGCCGGGCGACCGCGGGCGGTTCCGGACCGGCGAACGGCTCGCGGGGACCGACCGCAACGACGAGTTTTAGTCGGCGAGCGCGGTGGGTGGAAATGAGAACTCCCCGAACCGGGGGACCGGTGCCGAGAGGCGGACCGACGGGGGTACGCACGCCATGACACAGACCGACACCACGCGGACGACGGACGACGATGGGTGAGGGCGAACCGACGGCGGGAGACGCCGACGGGGAGGGAGAGGCGACGGCCGGCGGGGACGGGTCGACGGGCGGTGTCGACTACGCCGCGCGCGCCGCCGACACGCTCGGCTTCTCCCGGTGGTGGCAGATCGCGGCCGCGGCCGGGATGATGGCCGCGGTGAGCCCGTACCAGTACGTCTGGTCGTCCATCTCGCCGGCGCTCTCCGAGGGCCTCGACATCGCGCTCCCGGCGCTGGGCGCGGTGTTCTCGTTTTACGTTGTGTTCCAGTCGCTCTCGCAGTTCCCGGCGGGCAAGTGGCGGGACAGCCGGGGGCCGGGCGCGCTCACCTTCCTCGCGGCGGTGCTCGCGGGCGGCGGGTACATCGGCCTCGCGTACGCGACGAGCCTGTGGCAGCTGTACCTGCTGTACTCGCTGGGCGCGGTCGGCGTCGGCATCGTCTACACCGTCGCGGTCAACACCGCAGTCAAGTGGTTCCCCGACCGCACCGGGCTGACGACCGGGGTCGGGACGATGGCGTTCGCGGCCGGCAGCGCGCTCGTCGTCCCGTACGTGCGGGCGAACGCGACCGTGGCGGCGTACAGCGACGTGCTCCGCAACATCGGGATCGGAATCCTGGTCGTGACGCTCGTCGGCTCGTTCCTCCTCCGGGACCCGCCGACGGACTGGTTGGACCGCGACGGGGACGACGGCGGCGACGAGGGCGACGACGGGCTGGCCGCCTCGATCCGCGGCCGCAACTACTCGACGCGGGAGATGCTCTCGACCTGGCAGTTCTGGCTGCTGTACGCGATGTTCATCGCGATGGCGAGCGCCGACCTCCTCGTCATCGCGAACGTGGTCCGGTTCGCGGAGAACTTCGGGCTGGCGGCGCTCGTCGCGACGCTCTCGGCGACGCTGCTCCCCGTCGCGGCCGGCGTCTCGCGGCTGATCCTCGGCGAGGCGACCGACCGCTTCAGCCGCAAGCGCGTGATGGCGGGCTCGTTCCTCCTCGCCGGGCTCTTCCGGGTCGGACTGGTGGCGGCCGGCGAGGCGGGCAACGGCGCCGTCTTCGTCGCGTTCGTCCTCGGCGCGATGTTCTTCTCCTCGCCGCTGTACGTCTTCTTCCCGTCGCTTTTGGCCGACTACTACGGCTCGGCCAACTCCTCCGGCAACTACGCCGTCCTGTACACCGCGAAGGTCGGCGGCGGGGTCTTCTCCGGGACGGTCGCCGGCTACCTCGTCGCGAGCCTCGGCTGGAACCCGACGTTCCTCCTCGGCGGCGCGCTCGCGCTCGCCGCCGGGGCGGCGGTGTTCGTCCTCCGCCCGCCGAGCGGCTCCGGGCTGGAGTCCGCGCCGTCGACGGCGGACTGACGAGCGGCGCGGGCGCGTTCGCCGCCCGATTCCTCTACCGCGTTCGCCGGCCACTACCGCGTCCGCCGGCCACTACCGCGTCCTACCGCCCTACCTCGCCGCCCGTCGGACCGCGAGCGACCAGAGTCCGACCGCGACGCCACCGACGGTGAGCACCGCGTTGACGCCCGCCGGTTCGAGCCCGAACGGCGTGAACGCGGGGACGATCGACGCGTGAAGGAGGAAGCCGACCCCGAACGCCGCGGCGGTTCGCCGCGGGCGCCACACCCACGAGTCGACGGTGCTCCCCGCCGGGCCGAAGACGCGGTCGCCGGAGGCGACGAGGACGTGGCCGAGGCCGAACACGGCGCCGAGCGCGACGGAGCCGGCGAGGTCGACGGCGACGCTCGTCTCGAAGAGGCGGTACCAGAACACGTGCGCCAGCCGCGCGGCCGCGCCGAGCGTCAGGGCGAGCGCGAGGTCGAAGACGCCGACCGCGACGCGGCGAGGCGTCACGGGAGCGTCCCCACTAGGGCGTAGAACGGGTCCTGAGCGGGGCGCTCGGCGATCCGTTCGGTGACCTGGAACCCGCCCGCGTCGAGGTACCGCTCGACGAGGTCGGCGCGCTCGGCCATCGATGCGGCGCGCCACGCGCGGACGGCCTTCGTCGGGAACATCCGGTTCGAGAAGCTCACGACGACCGTCCCGCCGGGCGCGAGGACGCGCGCGAACTCCGCGAACACGGGGCCCGGGTACTGGAGGTATTGGACCGACAGCGCGCAGCAGACGGCGTCGAAGGATCCGTCGGCGAACGGGAGCGACGGGTCGGCGTTGAGGTCGCTGACGACGAACTCGTCGAGGCGGTCGTTGGCGGCCAGTTCGGCCTCGTTGAGCCCGTGGCCGACGACGCGCTCGTAGTCGGTCTCGGGCAGGTGCGACACCCAACTGCCCATCGCGTCGAGGACGCGGTCGCCGGGCTCGGTGACGGAGTCGTACAGCGCGGTGAGCCGGTCGAGGAACGCGTCGTCCGCGTGGGTGACGAACCGCGGCTCGTCGTAGAACGTCCCGTCCGGCCGGTCGTCGCGCTTGCGGCGGTCACGGTCCGAGAGGACGGTCGTCACGGTACCGGAACGAGGTGCGCGGGATAAAAGAGCGCGTCGCCCCCACCGGACGCCTTTTGCCGGCGGAGATTTTACCAGTTGGTAATGGACTCCACTCCCACCGCCGCCGACCGGGGGCTCCACCCGGCCCCGCGCTCCGACGTGTTCCAAAATCAGGGGAAGTTCCGCACCCGATTCAACTTCCCCGGCCGCAACGCGCCGGACCACGACGACCACGGCTACGGGCCGCTCTCGACCGTCGTCGAGTCGTTCATGGACCCCGGGACGCTGATCCGGATGCACCAGCACCGCGACGAGGAGATCGTCTCGTGGGTCCCCGCGGGCGTGATGCGCCACGACGACCGCGAGGGCAACGAGCTGGTCACGGACCCCGAACACCTGCTCGTGATGAACGCCGGGTCGGGCTTCTGGCACGCCGAGGAGACGCTCGCGGACGACCCGCCGCTCCGGATGCTCCAGATATTCGTCCGGCCGCACGAGCTCGGCCTCGAACCCGGGATCCAGCACGGGCCGCTGCCCGACCCCGAGCCGAACGAGTGGCGCCGCGTGTTCGCGCCCGCGGGCGCCGACCACCCGTTCACCGTGCGCAACGCGGTCGACTGCTACGACGTGCGCCTCGACGCCGACGCGGGCGCGACGCTCCCCGAGATCGAGGGGCGCGACGCCTACGTGTACGTCTTCGAGGGCGCCGTCGACGTCGACGGCGTCGCGCTCGACGAGACGGAGAGCGTCCTCTGGACCGGCGACGGCGCCCCGCCGACCGTGACCGCGGGCGGGGAGGGAGCGACCGCCGTGGCGTTCCTGATCGACCCCGGCGCGCCCGTGACGCGGCAGGGGACGATCGGTCGGTAGCGCGGCGGCGACCCCGAACGCTCAACTCTCGGCCCGCCGAACGCGACGTATGCGCACCCCGCTCGCGGCCGCCGGGCTCGTCGCGCTCGGCGTCCTCCTGATGGCGAACCCGCTGTTCCTCCCCGTCTCGGTCGGCGAGCCGACCCCCGCGTACACGCACACCGTCCAGCCGGTGACCGAGGGGTCCGTCGCGGGCTTCGAGTCGCCGGCGAACGGCTCGAACGCTTCGGACGCCGCCGTCGCGTACGCCGACCTCTCGCCCGACGCCCGGGCGGCGTTCGACCGCGCTCGCGACTCGCCGGAGGGGGGCTTCGGCGTCGAGCGTCCGGACGAGCGCGTCGACTCGCTGTCGTATCCGACGGAGCCGACGCTCGGTGACGGGATCTTGATCGTCGAGCGCGACGGCGAGCAGTATGAGTTCTGGACGCGGACCGTCGAGCGCGAGCCGGGCGCCGTCGTCGCGCAGCGCGTCCTCATCCAGCCGGCGGCGTTCCTGGTCGGGTTCCTCGCGGTCGTCGCCGGCGCGGCGGTCGGACTCCGGGGACGGCTCGGCGGGGAGTGACGGGGCCGCGACGGCGCGACCGACCGGCTCACTCGGACGGCGTCGGCTGGCCGACAGGGGTGGGCGCGTCGCCGGCCTCGATCGCCCGGCGGGTCGACTCGCCGATCTCGACGAGGTGACACAGGGGGTTGCCGGGGTAGACGACCGGGTTCTCCAGGAGGCCGATCAGGAGGCCGGTGAACGGGGCCTCGACCCCGACGGCGTCCTCCTTGAACGGGTTGGTGATCGTCGCGATGCGCTCGCCCTCGCGGACGAGCGACCCGCTCTCGAAGTGGGTGTCGACGATGCCGCCGGAGTCGGCGCGGAGCCACGTCTTCTCGCCCGCGCCGGCGACGATGGTGCGCCAGCCGGGCCAGCGCACCGCGTCGGTCTCCAGGAGCCCGTACTCCGCGAACACGGAACGCACCCCGTCGAGGGCGTCGTCGATGAGCGGGCGCTGGAACCGGTGGGCCTCCCCCATCTCGATCGTGATCGTGGGGATGCCGTCGTCGGTCGCCTCGCCGCGGAGGGTGCCGCTCGGCCCGTCGCTGTCGATGACGACCTTCGAGCCGAACGCCATCGCGAGGCGGTAGACGGCCTCGTCGGTCATGTCCGCGCGGACGTGGAGCATGTTCGTCCGGCCGCGCGTGGAGGTGTGGAAGTCGAGCCCGAAGTCGCACGGCGCGATGAAGTTCTCGTAGATCCGGTGGGCCATGCGCTTGGAACTGGTCGACTCGGGCTTCCCCGGGAACGACCGGTTGAGGTCCCGGTCGTAGACGGGGAGGTACCGCTGCTGCGCGAGGAACCCGGGGACGTTGAGCACGGGCAGGCAGACGAGGGTGCCGGCCAGTTCGGAGAGGTCCCACTCGTGGGCGACCTCGCGGACGACCTCGATCCCGTTCAGCTCGTCGCCGTGGGCCGCGGCGGTGAGGAACGCGGTCGGCCCGTCGCGCTCGCCGTTGACGATGGTGACGGGGATCCGCACCGGGTCGCCGAGATACGTCTCGCTGATGCCGTAGCGGATGTTCTGCGTGTCGCCGGGCGGCACCGCCCCGCCGTTGTACGTGAACGCCCGGTCGTCGCTCATACCTGAGCGGAGCGGGGGGCGGGCTATATATATGGCGACCCGTCCCTCCCCGGGCGGCCCGTCGGCCGAGTCGATCGGTCGAACTTTTAGGCACGCCCGCGCAGGAGTTGCTATGAGTTCGGACCCGGTTCGGGTGGGAGTCCTGTCGCTGCACAACAGCAAGGAGACGAAGGCGATCTGTAACGCGGTCGAGGACCTCGGCCACGAGCCGGTGTGGCTCCGCGAGGAGAACGCCGCGGTCAGCGTCGAGGACGGCGACGTCTCCGTCGAGCCCGCGGTCGACGTGATCGCGAACCGCCTCCTCCTGTCGAACACCGACCAGCCCGCGGAGCTGCTGGGGCTGGCGGCGACGTTCGAGCGCATCCGCCCGATGCTGAACGAGCCGAACGCGGTGCTGGCGTCGATCCACAAGTTCGCCACGGCCGCGACGCTCGCCGACTGGAACATCCGCGTTCCCGACGCGCTGCTGGCGCTGTCGAACGACCGCCTCAACGAGGGCCGCGAGCGGTTCGGCGACGTGGGCGTGTACAAGACCGCGATCGGCACCCACGGCGGCGGGACGTGGAAGGTGGACCTCACGGAGCGCGTGAACCCGAAGGTCGGCAACCGGCAGGCGTTCCTCCAGAAGCTCATCGACCGCGACGACGAGAAGCACCGCGACCTGCGCGTGTACGTCGTCGGCGACGAGATCGTCGGCTCGATGTACCGCTACGCGCCCGAGGGCGACTGGCGCACCAACGTCGCGCTCGGCGGCGCGGTCGAGGACGCCACCGACGACATGCCCGAGGAGGCCGCCGACACCGCCCTCTACGCCGCCGAGGTGATGGGGCTCGACTACGCCGGCGTCGACCTCGTGGAGGGGTACGACGGCTGGTACGTCCTCGAGGTGAACCCCACCGCCGGGTTCAAGGGCCTCTTCGAGGCGACCGGGACGAGCCCGGCCCCGTACATCGCGAAGCACGCGATCGAGACGGTCGGCGGCGAGGTGGACGAGGCGGCGGTCGAGCGCGTCGCCGCGACGCTCGACGACTCGCGGCCGTCCTGCGCGCCCGCGCCGAAGCCGAACACGACAGAGCAGCCCGACATCGGCTACATCGAGGAGGTCGTCGTCACCGGCACCTCCGGCTCGACGCAGGCGCTCGCGAAGTCCGACACGGGCGCCACCCGGACGAGCATCGACACCCAGCTGGCCGCCGAGATCGGCGCCGGCCCGATCAAGAGCATGACGCGCGTCAAGTCGGGCAGCGTGAAGGGCGGCAAGGCCCGCCCGGTCGTCGACCTCGTCATCGGGATCGGCGGGAACCAGCACACCGTCACGGCGAGCGTCGAGGACCGCGGGCACATGGAGTACCCGCTGCTGCTCGGCCGCGACATCCTCACCGACTACCGGGTCGACGTGCGCCGGCGCGCCGACACCGACGAGGCCGAGCGCGGCGAGGCGGGCGAGATCCTCGAAGAGGAGGAGTAGACCGCCCGGGCGGCGCCGGTCCGGGCGTCGGGCCCGTCTGGCGAAGGTATAAGACCGGGGGTGTCAATGTGACGGCATATGGTGAAGAGCACGGTTCGATTCCCCGAGCCGGTCGTCGAGGAGATCGAGTCGCTCGTCGACGAGGGGCAGTTCGAGAGCAAGTCGGAGTTCTATCGGTTCTCCGCCGACTACGTGCTCTCGCGGACGCTCGACGAGTACGAGCCGTCGACGATCGACTACGACGCGATCGAGGCGGAGGTGATCCCCGAGACGGAGCGGAAGCTCGGCGGCGACGACGGCGAGACGGGGGAGCCCCCGTTCTTCGACTCGGTGGCGTTCGTCCGGAAGCTCGCGCTCCGCGGGCGGTTCAGCGACGCCGAGGACTTCATCGACCACCAGTACGTCCCGGGCGACCGGCACGCCGTTCTCCTCGAAGAGCTGCTCCGGCTGTACCGCGAGGACGCCGCCGGCGACGACCCGGCGCCGGCCGAGGGGGAGGGGCGGCGCCCGCGACAGGGCAGCGAGGCCAACTGATCCGCGCGTCCGCGACCGGCGCCCCGCGCTCGACCGCCGCCGGCCCGTCGCCGACTCACGACTCGTACTCCGCCCAGACGTACCGCGTGCCGTAGCTCCGGTAGGGGCGCCACGCCTCGCCGATCTCGCGCATCTCCGCGCGCGACAGCTCCTCGCCGTCGTTGTAGATCCGCTCTATCCCCTTTCGCACCGCGAGGTCGCCGAGCGGCAGCACGTCCTCGCGGCCGAGCGCGAAGATCAGGTACATCCGCGCCGTCCACTCGCCCACGCCGCGGATCTCCGTGAGTCGGTCGACGACGGCCGCGTCGCTCAGGTCCGCCAGCCCCTCCCGGGTGAGGTCGCGCTCGCCGTCGCGGAAGGCGTCGGCGACGTTCCGCAGGTACTCGACCTTCGTGGCGCTGAGCCCGGCCTCGCGCAGCGCCGCCTCGTCGGCCGCGAGGACGCGGGCGGGCGTCGGGTCGCCGCCGAGGGCGTCCACGAACCGCTCGTGGATGGCCGCCGCGGAGGCGGTCGAGAGCTGCTGGTTCACGATAGAGGTACAGAGCCGCGCGAACTCGTCGTCAGCGGGCGCGACGTCGAGGGGGCCGTGGCGGTCGATCAGCGCGGCCATCGTCGGGTCCTCGCGCAGGGTCGCCGCGACTCGGTCGTCCATGTCGGGACCCGGGACCGCACGCGGGAGTACGATTCGGTTCGGACCGCCGCGGCGGGGGCGGCCCGCCCGAATAAACTTACTTCGAGTTTGGCGTTTGGAAGATGGAAACGTTCAACCATGACGGTTCCGACCGTTCGGGTATGCAACTCGAAGACGTCCAGCGCGTGGCAGTGCTCGGCGCCGGGAACATGGGACACGGCATCGCGGAAGTGGCCGCCCTCGCCGGCTACGACGTGTCGCTCCGCGACATCAACGACGACCTAGTCCAGAAGGGGTACGACCAGATCGAGTGGTCGCTCGGCAAGCTCGCCGAGAAGGACCGGATCGGCGACGACGAGGCCGACGCGGCGCTCGACCGCGTCGACGCCTTCGTCGACCTCGGGGACGCGCTCGACGGCGCCGACGTGGTCGTCGAGGTCGTCCCCGAGAAGATGGCGATCAAGAAGGACGTGTACGACGACGTGGTCGAGCACGCCCCCGACGAGGCCGTCTTCGTCACCAACACCTCCAGCCTCTCTATCACCGAACTGTCGGAGGTCACCGACCGGCCCGAGCGGTTCTGCGGCATGCACTTCTTCAACCCGCCGGTGCGGATGGACCTCGTCGAGGTCATCTCCGGGAAGCACACGAGCGACGACACCCTCGAACTGATCGAGGGGCTCGCGGAGTCGATGGGGAAAACCCCCGTCCGCGTCCGGAAGGACAGCCCGGGCTTCATCGTGAACCGCATCCTCGTCCCGCTGATGAACGAGGCGGCGTGGATCGTCGAGTCCGGCGACGCGACGATGGAGGCCGTCGACTCCACGACGAAGTTCGACATGGGCCTGCCGATGGGCTCGTTCGAGCTGGCCGACCAGGTCGGCATCGACGTGGGCTACCACGTGTTGGAGTACATGCACGAGGTCCTCGGCGACGCCTACCGCCCGTGCCCGCTGCTCGGCGAGAAGGTCGAGGCGGAGGACCTCGGCAAGAAGACGGGCAAGGGGTTCTACGACTACGAGGACGGCGACGGCGCCCAGATCCCGACCGACGCGGTCGACGCGGACGTCCGCCGCCGCCTGCTCGCGGTGATGGCCAACGAGACGGCCGGCCTGATCGGCGACGACGTGGCCGACGCCGACGACATCGACGAGGCGGTGAAGCTGGGCGCCGGCTTCCCCGACGGCCCGGCCAAGCTCGCGGACGAGGAGGGGCTCGACGCCCTCGTCGAGACGCTCGACGCGCTCGCGGAGGAGACCGGCGAGGCGCGCTACGAGGCGACCGACTACCTGCGCGAGGCGGCCGAGGAGGGCGGGTTCCGCGGCGACGGCGGCGGCGACGCCGACGACGGCCCCGACTACGAGGTGCTGAACGTCGAGGTCGACGCCGAGAGCCGGGTCGGGCACGTCGAGATCGACCGACCGCACCGGATGAACACGATCAGCGGCGAGGTCCTCGACGAGCTCGCCGACGCGGTCGACCAACTCGACGACGACGACGAGGTCCGGGCGATCCTGCTCTCGGGCGCGGGCGACCGCGCCTTCTCCGCGGGCGCCGACGTCCAGAGCATGGCCGCCGGCGGCGCGGACCCGATCCACGCGGTCGAGCTCTCCCGACAGGGCCAGCAGACGTTCGGCAAGCTGGAGTCGTCCGACAAGCCCGTGATCGCCGCCATCGACGGCTACTGCCTCGGCGGCGGGATGGAGCTCGCGACCGCCGCGGACATGCGGATCGCCTCCGAGCGCTCCGAGCTGGGCCAGCCCGAACTCGACCTCGGCCTGCTGCCGGGGTGGGGGGGCACGCAGCGGCTCGCGCGGATCGTCGGCGAGGGCCGCGCGAAGGAGATCATCCTCACCGCCGACCGCTACGACGCCGAGACGATGGCCGACTACGACTTCGTCAACGAGGTCGTCCCAGACGACGAGCTCGACGAGCGGGCGCGGGAGCTGGCCGAGCAGCTGGCCGGCGGCCCGCCGATCGCCCAGAAGTACACGAAGCGCGCGATCCACGCCGGCCGCACCGACAACGAGGCCGGCCTCGAAGTGGAGGCGATGGGCTTCGGCCACGTGATGAACACCGACGACCTCATGGAGGGCATCACGGCGTTCATGGGCGACGGCGAGCCGGAGTTCGAAGGGAAGTAACTCGACCGGAAGCCGTCGCGCGCGCCGGCTAGAACGGCGTGTCCGCCGCGGCGGCGACCTGCCGCCCGAGGCTGCCGACGAGGTAGGCGACGGCCGCGACGAACAGCCCGACGCCGACGACGTCCGAAACGCCCGGTAGCGCGGACTCCACGAATCCGGGGAGGGAGGCCGCTCCGGAAAGTGGGATCAGGAGGAGGGCGACGCCTCGACGGAGGGTACGGGTCGGTTCCGACATGGCGAGCGGGAGCCAGTCGCCGGAGCGGCAAACCGGTGACGGTCGGGGGCGCTCAGACGTACCCTTCCTCGACGAGCAGCTCGCCGTTGAGCAGCGAGGCGCCCGCCGCGCCGCGGATCGTGTTGTGCGCGAGGCAGTTGTACTTCGCGCCGGCGTCGGTCGACTGGACGCCGCCGGCGACGATCCCCATCCCGTCGGCGTACGTGCGGTCAAGGCGGGGCTGCGGGCGCTCGGGCTCGTCCTCGCCGAACACCTTGATGAGCTGGTCCGGCGAGCTGGGGAGGTCGCCGACGCCCTCGAACGAGCGCATCGCCTCGCGGAGGTCCGCTGGCGACGGGTCCCCGCTGAACTCGGCGAAGACGTTCTCCAAGTGGCCGTCGAGCGTCGGGATCCGGTTACAGGAGGCGGCCACGTCGGCGTCGTGGAGCGCGACCTCGGCGCCGTCGAACTCGCCGAGCAGCTTGCGCGACTCCGTCTCCATCTTCTCCTCCTCGCCGCCGATGTGCGGGATGGCGTTGTCGATGATCTCCATCGAGGTGACGCCGGAGTAGCCGGCGCCGGAGACGGCCTGGAGCGTGGAGACGCGGACGCTTTCGAGGCCGAACTCGTCGATCGCCGCGAGCGTCGGCACCATCGTGATCGTCGAGCAGTTAGGGTTCTTCACCAAGGCGCCGTCCCAGCCGCGCTCGTCGCGCTGGACCTCGATCAGGTCGAGGTGGTCCGGGTTGATCTCGGGGATGGTGAGCGGCACGTCCGCGGCCATGCGGTCGTTCGAGGAGTTCGAGGAGACGACGTAGCCGGCCTCCAGGAACGCGGGCTCGACCTCCGCGGCGACGCCCGAGGGGAGCGAGGAGAAGAGGAGGTCCACGTCGGCGTCGGCGATCCCCTCCGGGGTCGTCTCCGCGACCTCCATCTCGGCCACGTCCGCCGGGATCGGCGTGTCGACGCGCCACTTGGCCGCCTCGCGGTACGTCTCGCCCGCGCTCTCCGAACTCGCCGTGACCGCGGCGAGGTCGAAGGTCGGGTGGTCGTCGAGCAGCTGGATGAATCGCTGGCCCACGGCGCCCGTCGCGCCGAGGATACCGACTCGGACAGACATTGCGCGTGGGTCCGTGACAGGGACGTAAGTGCGTTCGGATACGGGTCGATTCCGCCGGTCGCGGGCGGCGGATCAGCGGAACGGCCGATACGACGATGATGCGTCGGCGATGGCGGCCCGCGCCCGACGGACCGTCACCGAGCGACGCGATCCGCCCGAGGTCTCCGGATCCGCTCCGACGGCTAACACGTGATAAATATGAATGCGTGACACTCTCACGCTGCGTCCGAGTTCGACGCCGGGCTCCGCGGACGGACGTTTTAACTTCGGTCGGCGGGTACCGGCAGCCGCGCGCCATCAGTCCCCGCCCGAGTACTCCCCGATGGGAGCGATGACAGCGCGGAGAACCCAGGCGCGTGACATCGGTCGCAGACGCGACCCGCCCGTCGCCGCGCAGGCGACCGCCCGCCACGAGGGTTTCCCGGTCGACGCGGCACGCCGCCGGAGATGAGACCGGTCGTTAGTGTCGCGGGCGACATCTTCCGCCCCCGAGCGCAGCGTCTCTCCGAGAGCGACCGCGCCCGCTACTCGGAGTCGCGCAGCACCAGCGGCCCGATGGCGAGCGTGCGCTTCGCGAGCGTGAGCACGCGGAGCAGGTAGGAGACGAAAAGCGAGAACGGGAGGAGCGCGACCGCGAACGCGCCGCCGACGGCGAGCGTCACGTGGGCGACGCCGAGCGTGCTCCCCGAGAACGTGCCGGCGTCGACGACCGTGACCATGAGGCCCGCGACGACCAGCGCCGGCACCGCGGCGTAGAGGATGAGCCGCGAGAGGTCGATCAGCGCCCACTGGAAGTACAGCGTCTTGACGTGCTCGCGGGCGGGCCCGAACAGCGACACGGTCGCTTTCAGCTCGTCGAGGAGCCCCCGCTCGTCGTCGGTGAGGGCGTCGTCGTGCTCGGTGGCGATGCGCTCTATCTGTCCGATCTTCGGCCCGTAGTCGAAGTTCAGCGCGGCGAAGACGACGTCGAAGGATCCGAACTCGGCGCCGTCCAGCTGGCCGCGCACGGCGTCGGCGTTCCCGGTGAGCCCCGTCGCGAGGTCGTCGACCTCCGCTCGGAGCGCGTCCCGGCTCGATCCGTCGCCGTCGTCCCCCTGCCCCGCAACCGAGTCGCGGAGGTCCCGAGCGCGCCCCGCCGCGGCGCCGAGGATCGCGTCGAGGAACGCGGCCGGGTCGGTGGGCGTCGGCCCGCCGGTCAGGTCCGCGATGTCGTCCCGGACCGCGAGCGTGTCGTCCATGCGGTCCCGCTGGTCGCCGAGCGGACCGTTCTCTTGGGTGAGCACGAGCTGACCGATCGTGACGACGAGCGTCGCCCCCGTGACGATCGCCGTGATCATCGACGCGAACAGTGTCTCGACGGGGTCGCTCGACCCGACCTTCGTCGCGAGCGACGGCGATATCGCGACCGCGACGGCGACGAACGCGACGAAGACGGCGAGCGTCAGCACCGCCGCGACGACGAGCCGGTCTGCGCGCAACAGCAACCAGAGCTTCACCCGGTTCTCGCCGGCGCGCTCGCGCATCGTGTCGGCGGTGTCCGTGCCGCCCGCTTCGGCGGCGTCCGCGCTGCCCGCGTCGGCGGCGTCCGCGTCGCCGCTCGTGCTCGACGATCCCTCGCTCGACCCGCTCATCGCGACCCGACGCCCGCCGCGCGGTCGTCACCGGTCCCGTCGCTCGTGGAGCACAGACCGCGCGGGCTCACGTCGACTCACGTCCGTTCATGACGCACGGGTTGACCCGCAGCCGACAAATAACTCGCGGACGCCGCGGTCGGCGGCGGGCCCGCCGCAAGCCACAACACCGCGCTCGTCGAAGGGGCGGTATGTCGACCGACGCCGCCCTCGACGTCACCCTCGCCCGCAACGCCACGGTCCTCGCGACCGTGGACGAGACGACCTTCCTCGTCGATCCCCTGTTCGCCGAGGAGGGCGCGCTGCCGCCGATCGACGACACGCCGAACGACCGGAACAACCCGCTCGTGCCGATGCCGGACGTCGACCTCGCGCACGACGCGGTGGTCGTCACCCACCGCCACCCGGACCACTTCGACGAGGCGGCGGTCGAAGCGCTCGACCCGGACGTGCCGCTGTTCTGCCAGCACGCAGAGGCCGAGGCGTTCACCGAGGACGGCTTCACCGACGTGCGGCCGGTCGAGGAGACGGCGTCGTTCGACGGCGTCACGCTCCACCGGACGCCCGGTCGCCACGGACACGGGGAACTGGCCGAGGCGATGGGGCCCGTCTCCGGGTTCGTCTTCGAGGGCGCGGAGACGCTGTACCTCGCCGGCGACACGGTCTGGTACGAGCCGGTCGCGGAGACGCTCGCGCGGTTCGAGCCCGACGCGGTCGTCCTCAACGGCGGCGCGGCGCGGTTCAACGAGGGCGAGCCGATCACGATGGGCGCCGACGACGTGCGGGCCGTGCGCGAGGCGACCGACGCCGCGGTCGCTGTGGTCCACATGGAGGCGATCAACCACTGCCTGCTCTCGCGCGAGGAACTCCGGGCGGCGACGGAGGACGTATTGGTTCCCGAGGACGGCGAGCGGATCGGGTTCTGACCGCCACGCCGTTCCACCCTACGGACCCCCGGCGACTTTGTGCGTCACCCCGGAACGGACTCGCATGTCCCGCGCCCCGGACCTCGACCGGTTCTACGACCTCCTCGATCGGCTCGAAGCGAACGTCGGCGGGAAGCGACGCCTCGCGGAGTGTACCGGGCGCATGGACTGGCCCGAACGAGGGGTCTACTTCTTTTTCGCGGGCGAGGAGACCCGAGAGGCTACAGGCCAGCTACGAGTCACGCGCGTCGGCACGCACGCCGTCTCGACGGGGTCCGGAACGTCGCTGTGGAATCGGCTGCGGACGCACCGGGGAGCGAACCGCGGGAGCTACGAGGGCGGCGGGAATCACCGCGGCTCGGTGTTCCGCAGGCACGTCGGCCGGGCCATGATCGAACGGGACGGGCTCGGCGACGAGTACCCGCACTGGGGCGAGGGGTCGACCGCCGACCGGGAGCGTCGCCTCGCAGAGTTGGCCCACGAGCGCCGAGTCAGCGAGTACATTCGCGACCTCCCGTTCCTGTGGGTCGAGATCGAGGACGAGCCGGGCCCCGAGAGCGACCGCGCGTACGTCGAGCGGAACGCGATCGCACTCCTCAGCAACTACGAGCGTGACACCGTCGACGCCCGGAGCGACGAGTGGTTAGGACGGGAGAATCCTCGCGACGAGATAGCCGACTCGGGACTGTGGAACATCGCGCACGTCGACGAGCGACACGAAGTGGCGTTTCTCGACCGGCTCGAAGACGCCGTCGGCGAGACTTCCGGGCTCTAACGCACCCCGGTTTGTCGAAGGTCCGGGTGCGAGGATTGAACCCGAGGCGAGACTCGCTCCGCTCGTCTCGCGTGCTTCAATCTCGCCGTCCGGCCTTGTCACTCCTCCCTTCGGTCGTCGTGAAAAGGTCCGGGTGCGAGAATTGAACCCGCGTCTCAGCCTCCACAAGGAACCTACCCAAATATGCTCACAAAACGCTTCACAGATTTCTGCTTAGAACGGCCCACCAGTAGCTGTAAAATGGTCTAATCAGTGATGGTCACAGGCGTAAACCGACCCAATAGTGCCTACTAAAATTTGGACTTCTCAACGACCTCTTCGTCCACGTCCAAGAGCAATCTCCCCTTGGGCCCAATCCGCCAAATCGCAGCCTGCTTGCTCTTTCGCTCAACCCAGCCCTTCGACTCCATCTCGCGCACCACTCTTCTCACTGTATGCTTCTCGCTGTCTTCAAACGGTAACTCGGATAGCTTGAACCGCCCTTCGTTCACCAGAACCGTCAAGACTGTGTCCCAGCAGTCGTCGCGAAGAGTCATTACCAAATATGAGTCCTCACCGCTCTTTAAGCCACCTCCGAATGCTCGGCTCATCCGTGTGGATGTACCTGAGCGCGGTGTCCGTCCGCTTGATACGGAGCTGAGCCTTTAGCGCATGTATGCCTTCGGCATTCCCGATTTCAGTCCCGACCCCCCGCCGAATCATGTACCAGCCATTCTCCCGGTGTTCGG
Organism: Halorubrum sp. Atlit-8R; assembly: GCF_003666025.1. Lineage (NCBI taxonomy): Archaea > Methanobacteriati > Methanobacteriota > Halobacteria > Halobacteriales > Haloferacaceae > Halorubrum > Halorubrum sp. Atlit-8R. The sequence continues at coordinate 1,770 of NZ_QPLV01000005.1, read as the reverse complement.
GGTTGATTCCCGCCTCGGGCTGAAGCTTGAGCATGATGTCTCGGAGTGATTTTGAATTGTACGGAGTCTTATTCCGACCGTTGAGCCAGATGTTCTCACGACCCTCGTACTCCGGCCGGGTCGCCCGTTCGTCGACCCACTTTCGAGTGATTCGAGCTGCTTCGGAACTCAGAAAACACCGCCAGTAGTCCTTCCCGGACTTCGCATCCTCCTGCTTTGGAATTTTGAGGTAGGCATCGTCCTCTTCGTCGAGAACAAGCCAGCTCATCTTTGTGTTTCCAACCTCGCTTGGACGGAATCCCACGTCCCGGCTCACGTACACAAGCGATGGTATCTTCCACGAGTTAGCGAACTCCCAGTCCTCCTCCGTGAGTTCGTACTTGGGCTTCTCAAGCAGTTGTGCAAGCCGTGCTGCCCACCGGTCACGCTCCTCTGGAGAGAGTTCTCGCTGACGCGGCACTGAGTACAGTCGAAGTGCTGCTCTTCTGAGACCGTTTAGCTCTCTGGTGGTGTGCCAGTCAGGGAAGCCTGCTCCAGACTCCTTCGAAATCTTCCGATACGTCTTTTCACTGTTTGGAATTTTCCAAGATATTCCGCGGTGCTTGAGAACCAGCGATACGTCGTTGATGAGTCGACGCTTGGAGTCTGTCAGACAGTCTCGCTTCTGCTGTCGGAGGAGGTGCCAGTACCCGTTGACATGTTCTTCGGTGAATTCCGTAGTGAACCCCTCCCGAGCGAAGACCTCCTCAGCGAAGGTGTCCACTCGACTCACGATATTCTTCATCGAGCTCAGTGCAAAGCCCTCGTAGTCCTCGGGCTCTTTCCCACAGTAGAACGCCCACCGTGCGAACTCCAGTCGCCAGCTCTCGTACTCTTCGAGTTCAAGACGGCTGAGTTGATTCTTGATACTCTCTCGCAGAGGGGCGACATTCATTTCCTCCAGCGTGTATTCGGGAATCGATTCTTCGCTTGTCCATTTTTCTGAGGTTGCCATTTCCTAGTTCCTCTACCGCCCTGACGAGACCTAACCATATATGAGTTTCTTTTGAATTTTTGCCCCCAAAATCGCTCCTAAATGCCCAAATCTGCCATCTCAGGCTTTTTTAGGGGTAACCAATAATGCTGTGGTCTCACCATACAGTGGCTATTGCCAGACAATGCGACTCCCCACAGAGCACCCATACAACGTTAGTAGAAGGTTGTCCTAGAAACACAATCTGATAATCCCAACCTGATAATTTTATAACTCTTTTCTGTTCGAACACACTGTGAAAGCAGTTGCACTCAACATCGGTGCGAACAGTAGTTCACCCGGCGGCAGGGGGCCAATCCACTCTGATGGTTCGTTTCGGTATGTTCCTATAGCCGAAGCGGACGAGTCAGTCGATTCGCCAACATACGAAGACCTTGGTCTGAATGACATCCGCCCAGATGAGGTTCGCGATACGGTCACGCATTTTGACCCCGCGTTTCCTGAAATCTCCGAGAGTACAGAGTACACCTACGGCGATAGACATCCTCCGAAGACCACTGAGATTGAGCGACTTGAAGAGGGGGACCTCTTGTTCTTCTACGCCACGCTCGATTACGTAGATGACCGCGCCCCCGAGCACGAGTGGATAAATGAGGACTGGGGTGCGTACGGCGATGTTAAGTTAAGAACGAGGCGGTCGGTAGTTCGAGTGTCTATGTGCGAATCCAACCGCCTCATCGACTCTACTGAGTGGATTGACTTGGATTTTGTGGAGCGAGAGCGGACACCCCACGAGA
>NZ_QPLV01000004.1:0-352335 GCF_003666025.1 Halorubrum sp. Atlit-8R | reverse complement strand
TCTCGTGGGGTGTCCGCTCTCGCTCCACAAAATCCAAGTCAATCCACTCAGTAGAGTCGATGAGGCGGTTGGATTCGCACATAGACACTCGAACTACCGACCGCCTCGTTCTTAACTTAACATCGCCATCTGCTACCGCATGCCGTTATTATTGTTATTATCAGTCGGGCCGCTGTAGTGTGTCCACCCCCCGTGTGCGGATTTAGTGCCTAATAGGGGTGTTTCAGCACACACTAGATCGTCGTGAAACACATACTAAACAGCTGTAGTGTTTATATATGTGAAGAAAATAAAGCCGTTATACCGCTATTTCGGCCACAAAACAACGTGAGATTGGGTTAGAAACTGATACAGAGTGTTTTTCAGACTCTCGTTAGTAGGGTCGTTCATCGGGCAACAACATTGTCTTCTGTTCCTCGTTGAGGAGGTCCCCTAGGAGGAAGCGAGCCGATACGGCGTCTGCGATACGAACCAGTACGGCGAGATCACCGACGTGGTCGAAAAGCCCGAGGACTCGCCGATCAACCTCGTGACGACCGGCTTCTACACCTTCTCGCCCGCTATCTTCCACGCCTGCCATCTCGTCCAGCCGTCGAACCGCGACGAGTACGAGATCAGCGACGCGATTGATCTCCTCATCCAGTCGGGCCGCACCATCGACGCCATCGGCCTTGACGGCTGGCGCATCGACGTGGGGTATCCCAAGGACCGCGACGAGGCCGAGCGTCGGCTTCAGGGCGACGAGACCGACGAGGAGACCGAGACGGTCGTTAAGTCAGACGCCTGAGACGACAGCGAGCAGTATCGTGGAACTACGGGGAAGCACTTTGTTCACGAGGTGCTGTGCCAACGTTCCCGTTTGAACTTGTAATGGGAATGGCCACCTCGAAACCATCGTAGATTCACCGCCTACAGCGAAGGAATTTGGCTGAAGATCTGCTTGATCGGTACTAATAAGCACGGGAGAAAGGACTCAGTCCCAGATCGTGTTGTACCCGGCGTCACCGATAACACCGTCAGTCGTGAGGATCGCATCAGTCTCTTGTGCCCGGTGACTCGCGACGATCAGGCCGTCGTGGATGCTGAACTCACCAAGCAGTTGGGCGTATTCTGCCAACTCCGCATCACCGACAGGCGCGACCGAGATCGGTCCGTTTCCAACCAGCGCTTGACGGGCGTCCTCCGGTGTCCCCGTGAGAGAGATGCCCCGAACGTCCTTGTCGCGGGAAACCGAGTACAGCACTTCAGCGATCGCCGTACTCGGTGTCTCGATGACCGTTTCCCCGGCTTCAGCTTCAGCGAACACCTGGTCAGCCTCTGGCGGGAGCGCGTCGACGAGATAGACTAGCAACGAGACGACGTCAGCAGTGTATGCTGCCATTTCAGGCCTCCTCGTAGTTCAGATCACGGCGATCTCGGACGCGCTGACCCAACTCCTCGGCGATCTCCTCGCGCTTCGCATCCGAGGTGTCGTCAGGAACGAGCATCCCGCGTCCGCCGGTACGAGTACGCTTTTTCACCACGATCCCCTCGTCAGTGTCCATCCAGACGACCTCGTCACCGGGATTTAGGTCGTACTTCTCGCGGAGTTCGTGAGGGATCGTCGCTTGGCCCTTCTCTGTGACACGGGTAGACTTACTCATACGCAGTAATACTAGTCGTAATACCTTTTGTCTTGCGGAGGGTGAATCGCCTCGGGGTCAAGCCCCGAGGCTTCCCGTTTCCACGACATGACTTGCAGACACGGACTCAAAGTGAGTCGTGTCCGTAGCGGTCACAGTCTCCACGGGCGTGTCTTCGGGCCATCCCACCCCTAATTCAGCAAAGCCTCTCTGTAAGACGTTCATCGCCGCATTCGCGTCCCTGTCCGTCTCAAATCCACACGACGGACAGGAGTGTTCCCTGACCCAGATGGGTTTCGCTGACTCCACACCGCACGACGCGCATTCTTTGCTCGTGCCTCGGGCTTCGACCTGCACGACGTGACTGCCGTACAATTCTGCTTTGTATTCGAGCAAGGTGATGAACTGTCGCCACGCCGCATCCTGCTTGTTTCGAGTGTTGTGCGACTGTTCAAGCATCCCCTTCACGTTCAGGTCTTCGACGAATACGGCGTCGTACTCGCGGACAAGCCACGTCGTTATTTTGTGCTGGTAGTCCAGCACCTTCCGGCGAATCCGACGCTTGAGTTTGGCAACTTCGACTCGTTGTTTCTCGTAGTTGTTCGACCTCTTATCCTTCCGAGATAACTTACGCTGTTCGCGTCCGAGTCGCTCGTAGTCGTCTTCGAGGTCGAGCCAATCCACGGTTTTGCCGTCGCTGGTGTGGATGTAGTTGAGTATTCCGAGGTCGATGCCGACGCTGTTGCTCGCGTCCAGCGATTCCACGTCGGGTTTCTCGGGGAGATCGGCGTCGTCGGTTTTGAGGCCGAAGGAGACGAACCACTCGCCAGTCGTCTCCTTCTTGAACGTGACCTCTTTGATCGTGGCGTGGTCGGGAATCGGGCGGTGGTAACGAATCTTCACCCAACCGATTTTGCTGAAGCGGGCGTACGCGAACCTGTCTTGGCCCCTCTTTTCATCGAGGTCGAAACCAGACTGGTTGTACGTGACGCTTCGATAATCGGTGGGTGCTTGCCGTTTGAGCCGACCAACGTTGTATCCCCTCTCCTTCTTCTTGCGAAGGTTCGAGAGGTTCCGATAGAAGCGTGCGACAGTAGCTTGGGCGGCCTTCGAGTGTAGTTTACCGAAGACAGGCCACTTTCGCTTCCAGCCGGGAAGTTTGTTGTTCTGGTCGTACTCACTCGGCTTATTTTTTCCGGGGCTTGTTCGTAGTCCCAGCGGACGTGGTTGTAGAGCTGGCGATGAACATCCAGATGGTGTTCCAGTCCAGCCGCTACCTTTTGTGTCGGGTAAGCGTGGTAGCGGCGACTGTGTTCCATCGCTGTCTATTGATTAGTGATGTGTTCATTTAGTGGTTTGTATCACGAGTTGTCGGCTTCATCCCCGAGGTCAAGCCTCGGGGTATTCGCCTTGTCCGCCGATAAAATACGTCTTGGCTGAATTTTCTTGTGATGATGCGATGTGAATCCTCGTATGGAACCGAATGCTGATCAGTCACAGATACGCTCTGCTCTCAAGGATGTGGTCTGTGCTGATCCGGATGTCGTCTTCACCGTTGTATTCGGATCACAGCTTTCGGGAACGGCTACGCATTCATCAGATTTTGATATCGCTGTCAATCCGAACAGAGAGACCACGCCTGCGCGGAGACTAGAGTCGCTCACAGCAGCAAGCTGGGGATCGACAGACAGTCCGCTAACGATGAGGCTCACTCCAAGCAACCCGAACACGGCCCCGCAGATTCCGAAAAGAGAGGCAGCAGTCGGCTGTGCGGACGTGAGATTCGCATAAGCCGCCATCACACCCAGTGTCCGAGTAAGTAGACGGCACCAACCATGACGGTTCCACCGAACGCCTCACGAGTACCGAACGGGAGGGGAATCAGCCCGGAGCTGCGCGGCTTATCATCTGCCGGTTCCTCGGACGGCGCGCTGTCACCGTCACTCCTGTTTGTGGTTGACTCACCATTGGAGCTGTCCCCGTTGTCGACTGTCGTCTCATTGTTCGGTTTGCTGTCGCCGGTCGTCCCATTGCCGTCCAGTTCGTCGTCGGCCGTGCCACCGCTAGCGGGGGACGCTGGCTCATCCTCGTCGAGAGTCGTCGTTGCCGGGTCACGCTCAACGACAAGGGTCCCGTTGTGTACATCACCGTCAAGCCGGAGGCTAAATGGGTAGGTGCCCGGTTCAAGATCGGCGGTCGTCGTCCCAAAATCAAAAGACCGAGACTCACGAGGGTCAAGCCGCACCCCCCACGAGCCGGCGACAGTGCTGTTTTCTACAGTAAGTGCGAGTTCTCCTTCACCACGAAATCCGCCAACATTACGAGCTACTACAGTGATCGCTGAGAGGTTTTCGCCCTCAGTAACGGTGACATTCTGTGTAGCATTGCTGATCATGAGTCTATCTGGGTTGTCGCTATCACTGACAATCACAACTGTTCTACTGTCACGGTGGGTTGACCCTTGGTATAGATTGTAGTTCAAACGCGTTCCCGGAGTTAGCTCATCGGTATCGAAGCTGATACTAAATTCCCCGTCAGAGATATCTAATTGTGACTCCTTGCGGTCTGGCGTGCTACCAGCGTCATTAACGAGTGTTACAGAGGTTTCGACAGCCGGCAGGAGCGACGTAGTTCCGGTAATACGTCCATTTTCAGCTTCAACGAGAATCTCACCGTCATTGGTGACGTGGTCGTATCGAACGAACCGCTCTTCGATACTGAATGATGCTTCAGCGTGTGTGCTGGTGTCACTGACCCCCCAATATGGGAATAACTCCGGGTGCTCGCTACCAGAGTCCACTGGATTGAATGGGTCCGGCGGGCTTGTTTGGTCCGTGTTGTTGAAGCGATACCGCATGTCTTCAGCCCCCTCAAGCGAAAATTTAACAGAGAACTTGTCGCCTGGTTCAGGGTTGTGGGTGAACGGACCATCATCGCCTGTGTTTAACACTAGATAGAACTGGGTGGGCGCACTTGGGGTGTTCAATTCACCATCGTCTGCCAAGATAACCGTCACATCATCCGCATTTGCTTGAGAAAGGTCAAGTTCTGACCGTGGCTCGTTTCCGCTCGGGTTTGTCTGTTGTACTTGAAGTGAAACACCCTCCTCGGCCGCAAGCAGGTCAACTAACGCTTGAGCGTCGACAGCTTCTCCAGCTTTAATAGAGTCGGCATCTGCGGCGAAATACGATAGAGCACCCCAAATACCAGTCGACTCAAATCCAAGCACAACGCGGTTTCCTTCCGTCACAGTAGTGCGCTCAAGACCATTCTTTCTGAGGCTGTTGAGTGATTCAGTATCAATATCTTCGGTAGCTATTTTAGGGTCAACACTAGTGAACACCTCAACCTTATCACTGAGTTTTGGCTTTTTTAGGATAAGATCCGCCTGATCGGCAGCAGCTGTCGGTGTCACTACTCCGGAGTCATCCACAGTGAACGTTCCGTCAGTAATCGCCAGACGATATCGCTGCGGTACTAACGGGCGAACCAGTCCACTAGCCCCGGTTGCCCCGGACGACGCAGTCAAGTTTGAGAGACTATCGGCTATGGGATCTCCATTCGTATCACGGAACTCAAGATCACAGGAGACTTCCTCAAGCGCACAGCTTTGTACATTTGTTTCTTCTGTTCCGATAAGTCGCGTGTTAATTGTCGTTGTGCTACCGCTGATTTTGATAACATCGACAAATCCGACTGTTTGACCGGTGTTACTGATCTGGTTCCCACCGACCAGCAAATATGCTGCTCCATCTGGATCTGGGTTATTATACCCATGGGCAATCTCGATTGGATCGCCTGCGACACCAGTGTACCTTGATTTTGTGAACTCGCCTGTAATAGATGCCTGGCTAGCAGAGTCAGTTACTCCAGAGGAGGCAACTGAATCTATCGGATAACTATCAGAATTAACCGGTGAGGATTTGTCAACGTTAATACCAGCCACAGGTAAGCCAGTTGTAAGTAACAAACAGCAGAGTAGAAGTAATATACCTCCGACCGATATGAAGCGAGTCCTTGATGTCAGAAGCCACGTGCTGCGGGACCTGTCCGACTTGCTACCGCGCGACTCGCTACTTTGAGAGGACTTTGAATTCAATGATTGGGGGTCAGGCTGGTTATTTCGTTTCATCAGTATTGAGGTGGCGTGATTGAGCCAACACACGCCTATCAGTTGCTGGTATAAGATTTCTACTCACCTACAAAAGCATACTTCCTTGATTATCAGGTTGTATAACTCAGCAGAGTCGCGCTAATCGGATCGCAATTTGGCCATTCTCGACGACGGCGTACTCACCGTTCGGACCGGGCGACAGCTCGATTGCGAGAAGCGCGTCGGCATCCTCAGCGACGTGGACGCTGACACCTCGAGTTGCGCTCACGCTCGTGAACGCGCCGGTGCCGACCGCCGCGGGGGTACCTGCTGCCGCCATACCGAGCGTGGCAAAGAGCCTTCGTCAATTCATATTCCGTTGTCAGGGGTTAGTTGATCACCGCCCCATTCTCCGTGCTCGCACTCGCTGATGTTCCTTCGTAAGGCATCTTTCGTCTGTTCAATCGCATACTTGTCGTTAACCGATCCAGTTGCTTTGTATTGTTCTGCTTGACACCCATTCGGGCCTTGCTTGAACCGCAAAACTGCTGAACTGACTGATTGAGTCGTATCTTGACCACAGCCTCTGTCTTCAGGGGAAAAGGCAGGCCGGTCACCGCACTGGTGTCTCAAGGTCGGCTGCGCGCCGCACACGATAGAACCGCACCCACCGCGTGAGCACCCGCCAACACACGGCCGCGGCGGCCGCCCCGATTGCATTCACAAGCAGGTCGCCGACATCGGCGGTTCGCGCGTCCAGCGTCGACTGGAGCAGCTCGATGCTCCCGCCATACCCGACGGCGACGAGGAACACAACGACCAACACAGTCCGGTCGCGCCACGCCGAATCCTGAAACGCGTACGCAAGCGTCACCGCGAGGCCGGCGTACGCCAGCCCGTGGAGCCATGTGCTGTACGGGAGAACGCCGAACGGCCCGGTTCGAATCATGCCACTCCCGGGCGGTGTAACCACCGAGAAGTAGAGGATCGTCGCCGCGACCGCGAGAACCCCTGCCAGCCGGAGCGCACGTGGCACGAGCGGGAGCCGCAGGCGACCCATTATGGCCGAGTCGTCTCGCAGGACCGACAAAAGCCTGCGGATTCGGGTTCCCGTGCCGGATCGGCGAACGGGTACGCTTTTTACCTGCGCGCCGGTCATCGATGATAATGTTGCGCTTGGAGGGATCTCTATGGAGTTGATCGACGACGAGGGGCGACTGTTCGGGGCCGTCAACGTCATCGACGCGCTCGTCGTTCTGCTGATCGCTGCCGTTGTCGTTGCGGGCGCCGCGTTCGTCCTCACCGACGGTCCCGCACCCGCACCGGAGACGGACACCACCTACGCGACACTTGATGTCGGCACCGTCTCCCCGTACATCGTTGACGCAATCGAGGAGGGTGACACCCACAGCCCCGACAGCGCGTCCACGCTCCGCGTCACGGACGTTCATCTCACGCCGCAGGGCAATCAGACGCGGGTCATTCTCCGTGTGGCCCTCGAAGGAGAACTCAACAGTCAGGACAGTCTCACCTATGCTGGTGCACCACCCCGTCTCGGCCGTACACTGGATATCACCACCGACCGCTATCAGATCAACGGTCAGATTCGTGACGTGGGCGACAACGACGCGCTCGCGACCACCCAACAGCGCGTGTTGCTGTCCAGTCACGTCGATGCGGGCACCGCTGCGGCAGTCACGTCAGGCGATGAAATCCGGCTGAGCGGCCGCACAGTGGCTCGAATCGAGAACGTGACCTCCTACGCCACCGGGGAGCCGACCACCCGGCAACTCCTCGTTGCGGCGACGCTCACCGCCCACCGCCAACAGGACCGGCTTCGCTTCGGGGGCACGCCGGTGCGACGCGGGCAGACAGTAACGCTCCCCGCAAGCGAGTACACACTTGACGGCCAGATCGAACAGGTCGGCGGAGAGCTGAGCCTCGGTACAGCGACTACTCGAACGGTCACCCTTCGAATGGACGAGGTGCGCGAGGACTTTGCAGACGCCATTGAGCCGGGGATGGTTGAACGCACCGGTGACACCACGGTTGCCCGGATTACGAGCGTGAAGACGGAACCGTCGCTTATCATCACCACCGGCGAGAACGGCAGCGTCAATGTTGTCGATCACCCGATCAACCGCGACGTAACCATCGCCGCCGACCTACAGCTCCGCGAAACGCCAAGTGGGCTCACGTTCAAGGGCGAGCAGCTTCGGCAGGGGTCGACCGTGACTCTCGATCTCGGGACGGTGGTCATTGAGGCGACCGTCGTCAGCGTGGGAGGGTGAGCAGAGACCCAGCAGATACCGCACTCGCATTAGGGCCCACCGGAGTCGTAACCCCCATACGCGTGACAAGCCAATGAACTCGCAGATGGAAAACACGGCCGAATCGGAGGAGCTGCCGGACGATAGCACCGTCCAACGAGCGGTCCAAGGCTCCCGACTCGGCCGGCTAGGACAGTGGATCGCCGGTGCGGTCCGCGACTCGTATTTGTACCGGTGGCTGACTGCTGAACCAGACCCGGACGTGATCGTGATAGATCTCCGGGAGACGTGGACAGTCGGCCCGGTCATTCGCCTTCTTGACGCGGCCATCGACCGTCTCGCACCTGCCGTCAGAGAGTCACGGGTCGCCGGGGCCGTCCAGACGGGCGCGACGGTCACCCGCCAGCAGCCCGCGGTCGTCGCCGGCCTCGGACTTCTCGTTGCGGGCGCACTCGTGGGGGTAGCGAGCGTCGGCGCGGGCACGCTCGGTACAACCCGACTCGCGTTGACGGCCGTCACACTCATCACCGGCGCCCTCGCCACCCGCGAGCGGCGGAGTTGGACCGAACTCCGCGAGACTCGGCCAGTCAGGCTCCTTCTCGCCGCGCTCGAACCGCCTGAGCCGCAGGAAGAGCACACGCCCGGTAACGATCCAAGCGACGACTCAGACGACAAGTAGCCGCCGCAGGTTCACCCGCCCAAAGCCGGCCGCTTAAGTGAGTGCCCGTGTCCGAGTTGAGTAGTGACCACCACGGAGCTGCTTGTCGCGATACTTGCCGGGATCGTCCAGGGCGTGGTCGAGTGGCTCCCCGTCTCGAGTCAGGGGAATCTCTCGCTCGTGCTCACGCTCGTCGGCACGGATCCCGCGGTCGCCGTCCAGCTCGCACTGTTCCTCCAGCTGGGGACGACCCTGTCGGCCGCAACCTACTACCGTGACGAGATCGCGACCATCCTGAACACACTTCCCGGGTGGCGGCCCGCGACAGCATACAACGCCGACCACGCGATCGCGACGTACGTCGTCGTGGCGTCGCTGTTCACCGGCCTCGTCGGCATTCCGCTGTACGTTCTCGCCGTGGATCTCGTCAGCGACCTCAGGGGCGGCGTGTTCATCGCCGTCATCGGCGTGCTCCTCGTGATCACCGGGCTGCTCCAGCAGGCCTCAGACAGCGCCAGTATGGGCGGCCGCGAAACCCCGTCGCTCATCGATTCGATTCTCGTCGGCAGCGCGCAGGGGTTCGCCATCCTCCCCGGTATCTCGCGGTCAGGCGTGACCGCAAGCACGCTGTTGTTCCGCAGCTACGACCCGCCGACCGCGTTTCGGCTCTCCTTTCTGCTGTCGATTCCCGCATCTGTTGGTGCGGCCGCGCTCACCCTTGCGAGCGCGGGCGGGCTACCCGGGATCGCGCCAGTGCCCGCGGCGGTCGCGCTCGGCGTGAGCGCCGTCGTCGGCTACCTCACCATCGACGCGCTCATGCGCGTCGTCGAGCGCGTGCCGTTCGCAACAGTGTGTTTCGCGCTGGGCGCGCTCGCGATCGTCGGCGGGGGCGGAATTACGCTCGTCGTGTGAGTCAAGCACCGCACGCAAGCGGAACGCTGAATAAAAACGAACTCAATCGGGCGTCGACTCCCACAGCGCGCCGACCCGCTCGTCGACCCACGGGAGTATCGTCTGTTCAACGACGCGCGTGAGGTCAGTCACATAGTCTCGGTCGACCGCAGCGTCCGTGGCCGCGTCCGGCAGCGGATGGAAGTGGTCCCGGGCGTTGTGCGGCTGGTCGTGGCGATCCCAGCGACACCGTCGCCGGTCGCCGGCACGCGTCTCGTGGTACGAGACGTGAAACTCACCGTTCGTGTATGCGCGAACGTCGAGCGAGACGCCGTCGACTGGCTCGGGATAGTACTCGGCGTCGAGCGTCACGACGAGGCTCTCCGGCTTGTTCGACGGGAACAGCGACGTCTGGCGCACCTCGTCCCGTCGACCGAACGCGCGACCGAGATACCGAAGGGTTGCCACGTCGACGGACCGCGACGGGTCGGAGTCGGTCACGCGGCGTTCTCCTCAAGAGAGGAGTCAGAGCCGCGGTCGCGACGGACCGCCTCCAGTCGGTCGATCCGTTCCCTGACGGTGTGCCACTCGCTCAACGCAAGCCACACCGTCTCGACGTCGTCGTACGCCGCGTGGTCGAGCGCGTTCACGTCGGTCGGCGACTCGGCGCCGAAGCGCTCCCGGAACGCGGACTCGCGCTCGGTGAGCTCGGCGAGCCTCTCGTGGAGCTCGTCGCGTGACAGGGCTTCGAGCCGGTTCCGAAGTCGCCACTCGAAGTACGACTCGTTGCGGACGTACGTGAGCGGGGACTCCGAGACGCGTTCGACGACGCCGATATCGGCCAGCCGCTTGAGATGCCGCCGAGCGGTGTCCGGCGCGCACGAGGCGCGCTCGGCGATCGCCGATACGCCCGCCGGGTCGTACAGCTGGAGGGCAACCCGGTACACACGCTCGTCGGCGGGCTCAGCGTCGAGATCCGCACTGAACCCCTCGGCGAGTCCGAACGCCTCGCCCGGATCGTCGGCAGGCATACCCGTCAGTAGCGGAAGAGACTATATAATTCTGGTGTCGTCGAACTATTTACTCTATCGAGACCGCGGGCAGCGGATTCGATGAACTTCGGGTCCCGTCGCCTCAGTCTGCGCCCGTTCCCACCGGCGTGTGCGACGCGGGCTGGCCCGTGTCAGTACCGCCGCCGGCCTCCGCCGCCAGCGTCTCCACGTTCGCGAACACGAAGCCGGCGAAGCCAACCCGGAGCAAGAGGTCGAGGTACTCCAGCGTCACCGCGGCGGTGAACTGATCGAACACCCCAACAATCTGGAGCATCGCCCACGCGATTAGCACGCCGAACGCGAACAGCACGAGGTTCCGCGTCTTCTTGTAGAACAGCTCGCGGGCGGGCGGCTGCCGGGCGGCCGCACTCGCGATGGGGCCGAAGTACAGCCCGACGAGCGCGACGTAGCCGACAAGGATGCTCGCCGTGCCCGCGGTCGCGAGCGCGCCGTCGAACACCGCCGCGAAGTCGTAGCCGACCCGCATCGCGACGACCAGCGCGACCACGCCGCCGACGTACCGCCGGCTCGCCCCCGAGACGAACGCCGCGAACCCGAAGAGGAACGGGTACGCCACGTAGTCGGAGAGCAACTGCCCGGCCTCCAGCGTGCCGTTGGCGACCGCAAACGTGCCGATCCCGGCGCCCCAGGAGGCGATCCCGACGCCCGCGAGCGCCACGACCGCGACGAACGGGTAGCAGTACCGCCGCAGGGCGGCGGGCTTGCGCCGCGCCAGCGCGAGCAGCACCACGGCCGAGACCGCGTACACGCCCGCGGAGGCGAAGCGCACCGTCGACGGCTCAATCATCGGCGCTCACCTCCGCGTCGCCGGCGGTCGGACTCGCGGCGGCCGCCGCCGCGCCGCCGGCCTCCCCCGCATCCGATCGCGTCTCGAACTGCGCGAGCCGCTCCGTGAGCGACGCGGTGCGCTCGGAGAGCGCGGTCGCGGTCTCCGCGAGGTCGCCCACCGTCTCCGCCGTCTCGTCGGCGGTCGCCGCGAGCGTCCGCGCGCGGTCGGCGGCGTCGGTGGCGGAGCCGTGGACGGCCTCGACGCGGGCCGCGACCGACTCGATCCCCTCGGCGCCCTCGTCGGTCGCCCGCGCGATGTCGCCCATCGCGACGTCGACGTCCTCGACGGTGCCGGTGAGCTCCTCGATCGCCTCGCCGGCGGCCTCGACCGCCGCGGTCGTCTCGTCGAGCTCCGTCATCGTGCGGTCCATCTCGCCGGCGACCGCCGACACGTCCTCGGTCACGTCGCCGATCGTCGCCTCGATCTCCGTGGTGGACTCGCGGGTCTCCTCGGCGAGCCCCTTCACCTCGTCGGCGACGACCGCGAAGCCGTCGCCGTCGCCGCCCGCCCGCGACGCCTCGATCGAGGCGTTCAGGGCGAGGATGTTGGTCTGCTCGGCGATGTCGGCGATCACGTCGGTCGTCTCCGCGACGCCGTCCATCCGGTCGTCGAGGCCGGCGACGAGGTCGTCGAGGTCCTCGAGGAGGTCGGCGATCGCGGCGATGGCCTCGACCGCTTCGGTCGCGCGCTCCTCGCCTTTTTCGCCCAGCTCCGCCGCGGCGCTCGCGTCGCCGGCCACCTCGTCGGTGGTGGAGGCGATCTCCTCGACGGTCGCGGAGAAGTCGTCGGTGTCGTTGGCCGTCTCCCGTAACCGCTCGGTCTGCGCGTCCAGCTCGTCGGCCAGCTCGCGCATCTCGGCGGCCACCTCCTGGTTCATCGCGGCCACGTCGTCGGCCTCCGCGGCCATCTCCTCGCTCGTGGCCTCCACGTCGCCCGCGAACGCCTGGATGTCCTCGACCGTCGTCGAGAGCCCGCCGGTCATCTCGTTGTACGCCGTCGTGATGCGCTCGATCGCGTCGACCTCGCTGTCGGCGTCGAGCCGGCGGGTGAGGTCGCCCTCGGCGGCGTCCTCCATGGCGCCGCCGATCTCCTCGGCGCGCGTCAGGAGGGTGTCGGACAGCTCTTCGGCCTCCTCGCGGGCGGCTTCCGCCTCGGACTGCGCCCGCTCGGACTCGGCGACCGCGTCCCGGAGCGACCGCCGCGTCTCGTCGAAGGCCTCGAAGAGCCGGCCGATCTCGTCGCCGCGGTCGGAGGTCGCGCTCGCGTCGAACTCGCCGCGCCCGACCGCCTCCGCGGTCTCCGTCAGCCGCCGCAACTCGACCGCGACGTTCCCGATCAGGACGATGCCCAGGAGCCCGAGGTTCAGCGTGACGACGACGCCGACCGACGCCAGCGCCGCCGTCGCCGCCGCCGCGGTGCCGACCGCCGCCACGTGCCCCGCGAAGAGGGCTATGAAGCCGAGCGTCACGGCGAGCGTCAGGAGGACCGCCGCCCCGACGCGGCGCCCGTACCGCGAGGTGATCGCGTTCAACATACGTATTGTCTGAGCGGACTGAACACCCATACTTAGGATTAAAGTCCCAATTACCGGACACGATAATCGTCGCGAGTGTCGGCGTCGGCGACCTCCGGAGCGCCCGGCAGGAGCCGAGGAGCGGACCGTCATGCCCGGTTTCCGTGTCACCTACGTAACACACGATTCCGGTGGGATTTTTCCGTCTCACGCTGTCGGTCGTCGGTATGGCCGAGGGGAACCGATTTTCCGAGGCGTTAGCCGCGTTCTACGAGGCGACGCACGACCACGGGGACGTCGGCGACGAGTCGTTCTATCTCGACGCGGCTACGAGCGCTGCCGGGCCGGTGCTGGAGGGGGCCTGCGGAACCGGACGGCTCTACCTCGAGCTCCTTCGCAACGGCGTCGACGCCGACGGGTTCGACATCTCGCCGGCAATGCTGGATATCCTCCGGGAGAAGGCCGCCAACGAGGGGGTGACGCCGACCGTGTGGGAAGCCGATCTGCGGGCTGTCGACGCGGACCGGTCGTACGCCTTGACGCTGGTCCCCTACAACTCGATGTGCAACCTCCGACGGGTCGACGACCAGCTTGCCGCCCTCGAGGCGTTTCACGACGTTCTCGAGGCCGGCGGCCGACTCCTGTTCGACGTGTACGTCCCCCGGTACACCGTCATCGCCGAGTCGTTCGGCGAGTGGCAGGAGGTTCGCGAGGTCGAGTACGACGGAACGACGCTGAGAGGGCGTTCCCGAGCCGACATCGCCGATCAGGTGGCCCAGACCTATCGCACGGAGCAGGAGCTCCTCGACGCCGGCGGGGAGGTCGTCGCCCGCGACGAGTTCGTCCTCTCGCACCTTCCGCCCCAACAGGTCGAGTTGCTGGCGCGTCAGTCGCCGTTCGATCAGTGGTCGGTCCAGGGGGGATTCGACGGCGAACCGCTTGCGGACGGAGACGGTATCCAGGTCTGGGAACTGCGGAAGTAGCGTCGGAACCGCTCCGGACGGCGGCCGCGGGCCGCCGGCGATCGGACCGGGGCCGGTGTTTTTCCCGCGGCCGCGCGACGGGGGCCCATGCCCAGCGTCAGCGACACGTACATCGAGAACCGCCAGCGCGTCCAGCCCACTCACACGAACAACTACGCCTCGGCGCACGGGGGGAACGTCGTCAAGTGGATGGACGAGATCGGCGCGATGTCCGCGATGCGCGCCGCGGGCGAGACGTGCGTCACGGCCAACATCGACGGGCTGGACTTCAAGCGGCCGGTCCCGCAGGGCGACACCTGCGTCATCGAGTCGTACGTGTACGCGGTCGGGCGCACGAGCCTCCGCACGCGGATCCGCGCGTACCGTGAGTCCCCGCGGACGGGGGAGCGCGAGCTCACGACGGAGTCGTACTTCGTGTTCGTCGCCGTCGACGCCGACGGAAACCCGACGCCTGTGCCGGAGTTGGAGGTCGCGGGCGAGCGCTGCCGCGAGCTCCGCGACGAGGCGCTGGCCGGAGAGCCGGACGAGGACCGGTAGACGAAGGGCGGTCGGCCGCGAGGGAGCGTCGTCGCGGGGGCCGGCGCCGCGGCGGCTACGCTTATCTCCGCTCCCGGCGTCTATGTGGTATGGTAACGTTACAATCGCGATACGCGCGGCCGAGCACCGGCGGCGGGCTCGCTCGGCGAACGGCGCTCGGCGTCGGCGCCGCGGTCCTGGCGGTGCTGCTCGCGCAGGGACTGGTGACGCTGCTCGGGCTCAACGTGGGCGAGACGGGCGCGATGACGCCCTTCGCGACCGCCCCGCTGGTCGCGTCGTCGGTCCTCGCGGGGGCCGGCGCGGCCCTGGCCTACGCCGTGCTCGTCCGGTTCACCGACCGTCCCGTTCGGAACTTCGTCGCCGCCGCGGGCGTGGTCTTCGCGCTCATGCTCGTCCCGGTGGTCGCGTTCGCGCCGTCGCTCGGCGTGACGGCCGTCGGGCAGGTGGTCCTGGTGGTCTATCACGTCCTCGTGGCGGTGCTGATCGTCGGCGCGCTGATCGGTGTCGGGTCGCGGTGAGCGCCTTCCGCGGGAGCGTTGTCGACACCTCCATGTCGGTTCGGCGTCGTCGATCCGGTATGCGGAGAACCGCAGCGGTGCTCCTCGCCGGTCTCGCGGCGGCGGGCGTCGCCGTCGGCCTGTTGACGCTCGTCGGCGCGTCGACGGCGCTGATCCCGACCGGCGCGCTCGGCGCGGCGATCCCGGTGGCGCTGATCTACGCCGTGATGACGGCGGCCGAGGGCGACGCGTCCGGGTGAGGGCCTCGGCGCCCCGAGCCCCGCCCGCCGCGTCACCCGACGACCCGTTCAGTAGTCGCCGAGCACGCCGAGCCGCCGCGCGCGCCCCGTCGCGTACTGGAAGACGAGGTAGCCGCCGAGGAGGTAGCCGACCGCGACCGCGGCGAGGAGCGCGAGGTCCGCGAGCGGGAACTCCCACAGCCGCACGCCGTCGACCATCACGCGCTGGAGCATGGCGCTGCCGTGCGCCAAGGGGAGCACGCGCGTCCACGGGAGGTCGAAGACGGGCGCGGAGATCAGCGCGACGAATCCGAACTGGAGGAGGTTGAGCCAGTTGCCGATCCGCTTGTACAGCACCGTCACCCCGCCCGCGGCGAAGCCGAGACCGAGCACCGAGACGATCGACAGCCCCGCGACGACGACCACCGTCAGGGGCGCGAGGCTGAGGCGCGTCCCAGTCGCGAGGAGCATCACCGCGAGGATCACGGCGCTCGTGAGGAACGTCCGCACCACCTTCGCGACCCCCTTCAGCAGCGCCACGGGCGCGAAGCCGAACGGCGTGGTGATGTGGCGTTCGAGGGTGCCCCACTGCACCTCGCTGCCGATGTCGTTCGACACCGACGAGTACGCGCCCACCGACAGCGTCCACAGGAAGTAGCCGACGACGATCCCCTCGATCGAGTCCGCGAGCGCCTGCCCGGCGAGCAGCTGGCCGCCGAGGAACAGCGCGGCGAAGAAGAACAGCGACACCACGATCCCCCCGATCGCGTTGGCCGGGTAGCGCACGAAGATCAGGAACTCCCGGTAGAGGACCGCCCGCGCGAGGTGGTAGTAGGTGGCCGGGCGCGGCTCGTCGGTCGCCCGCGCGCCGTCGGCAGCGTCGGCGTCGCCGGTCGGCTCCGCCGTCGACGCCGGTCCCGCGGAGGCGTCCCCGCTCACGGGGACCCGCCTCCGAGCCCCGACCCCGTGCGCTCTAAGAACACCTCTTCGAGGTCCGGCTGGACCGTCCGGATGTCCGAGACGGTGACGCCGGCCGCCCGCAGCGCGTCGGTCAGGTCGTACAGCCGGTCGCCCCCAGCCGCGACCGTCACCGCCGGCGGAGTGGCCTCGCGGTCGACGCCGACGACTTCGAACGCCTCGCGCAGGCCCTCGACCGTCTCCGGCGTGAGGTCCGGGCTCGCCACGCGCACCGCGTCGCTCGCGGCGGCGCCCAAAAGCGCCTCGACGGTGTCGTCGGCGACGATCCGCCCGTTCGACAGCATGACGACGCGGTCGCACACCGCCTCGATCGTCGTCATGTCGTGGCTGCTGACGACGATGGTGAGCCCCTCCTCGGCCGCGAGCCGCCGCAGCTCCGCCCGGAGCGTCCGCGCGCTCTCGACGTCGAGCCCGAGCGTCGGCTCGTCGAGGAACACGAGTTCGGCGCCGCCCGCCAGCACGCTCGCGAGCGACACCTTCTGTTTCATCCCTCGAGAGAGGTCGCGGACCGGCGTGTCCGCCTTGTCCGCCAGGTCGAGGCGGTCGAGCAGGCGGTCGTGACGCGCCGCCACGGAGTCGGGGTCGACGCCGCTGATCGTCGCGAAGTAGCGGAGGTTCTCCCGGACCGTGAGCCGCCAGTAGTCGTTGCGCGCGCCCTCCAGCATCGCGTCCACGTCGGCGTAGGCCGCCCGGCGCCCGTCGCGCACGTCGTTGCCGAACACCCGGACCGAGCCAGCGTCGGGGATGACGATGCCGAGGGCGCACTTGATCAGCGTCGTCTTGCCGGCGCCGTTCGGGCCGAGCAGGCCGACCACCGACCCGCGCTCGACGGTGAGGCTCACGTCGTCGACGGCGACGACCGCGTCGTCGCCCTCGCCGAACCGCTTCGTGAGCCCCTCGACCGCGAGGGCCGGCGGGCCGGGCTGGTCGTCGGGCGGCGCCGCGTCGCCGTCCGCGTCCGTCTCGTCGCGCTCGCGGGGACCGCCGCGCGCGCTCGTCGCGCTCCGTGCCATCGCCTCCCGGTACGCGCCGGCGGCGGATATATCCGCGCTCGCCGGCGACCCTCGGTGTGGACCTCGACCGCTTCGCCGCGGACGCCCCCGACGACGACGCGCCCGGCGACGCCCGCGTCTGCGTCGTCGCGACCCGACCGGACACGTTCGAGCGCTGCCGCGACGGCTTCTACCCCGCGCCGCGGTCGTACGACCGCACCCGCGCCGACTTTGAGTTCATGGCCTTCTACCGCACCGCGCCGGTGTCGGCGGTCACCCACTACGCCCGCGTCGTCGACCGCACCGAACAGACGCGCGGTGACCCCGGACCGATGGACGAGGACGACTGGGCGGCGCTCATCGATCCCTTCTCCGAGGAGCGCGTCGTGGTCGTCTTCGCGTTCGACGACCTCGTGCCGCTCGATAGCCCCGTCGAGAACGACCTGAACGGCGTGCGCGGCGCGTGGTACTGTTCGGTGGCCGACCTCCGGCACGCCGAGACTCTTTCCGCACTCCGCGAGGCGGCCGAGCCGTAGCCCGAGTCACCCGCCGTCGGCGCGGACGGAAGGCGTCGGGGGATCGACGCGCACGGTCCGATCACGGTCGGCGGGCGCCGTCGCCGCGTGCTCGGGGTGGAGACACGCGAACAGCGTCTCCAGCGAGTCGACGAGCCGGTGGCTCGGCCGGTTGAACAGGGCGTTGCCGTCGACGGCGTAGACCCGACCGTCCGCGACTGCCGCGAGGTCGTCGAACCCCGGCCGGTCGGCGAGGTCCCCGACCGCGTCGACGGCGCGGTCGCGGTCGAAGCCGCAGGGCGCGACGACGAGCGCGTCCGGGTCGAACTCGCGCACGTCCGCCCACGCGACCGGCTCGGAGGGGCCGTCGGGCTGGAACGCGGGGTCGCCGCCTGCGATGTCGACCATGTCGCGCACCCAGTGACCGGCGCGGATCGGCGGGTCGGTCCAGTCGAGGACGGCGACGCGGGGGCGCCCCTCGTCGGCGACCGCGCGCTCGGCGCGCTCGCGGACCGCCTCGACGCGCTCGCGGAGGTCGGCCCGGAGGTCGCTCGCGGCCGCCTCGGCTCCGACCGCCGCGCCGATCCGCTCCACGTCGTCGAGGGCGTCGGCGAACGAGTGCGGGTCGCAGGCGAGCACCTCGGGCGCGGGGTCGAGGCGCGCGGCGGCCGCCCGGACGTCGCTCGCGTCGACCGCGCAGACGTCGCAGGTCGCCTGCGTGACGAGGAGGTCGGGATCGAGCGCCGCGAGGCGGTCCTCGTCTAAGTCGTACACGGCGCCGTCGACGTCGCGCATCTGTGCGTCGATGTCGGCCGCCGAGCGGTCCGCGTGGTCGACGACCGTGCTCGTCAGCGTCGGTAGGCCGCGGGCGGCCGGCGGGTGGTCGCAGCTGTGCGAGACGCCGACCGGTTCGACGCCGAGCGCGAACAGCGTTTCCGTGGCCGAGGGGAGGAGGGAGGCGACGCGCATACGCGGACTGAGGGGCTCGGCGATGAAAAGTCAGGGGTCGCCCGAGTAGCGGTTGAATAGGCCGATTCCGTGCGCGAACGGACCGCCGTCGTGGACCGATGACAGCGGCCGGCTCAGCCCTCGGGGAAGAACTTCTCTGGCTTGTCGTGTCGGAACGAGCCGAGGTGGGTCGCGTCGAGCTTCTGGACGTGAGAGTACACCACCCCCTCCTCCTCGGTCACCGATCGGAGTGACTCTCCGTGTCGCTTGTCGTACTGGGCGGCAAGCAAGATGGCGTTCTGGGAGGGTGCGTCGAGCAGCTGAACGAGGAAGAACACTTTCCCGCCGATCTCCCGGTGGAACACGTCGTAGCGCTCGAAGCCGCCCGCTTCGAACGCCTCTCGGAACGCCGACTCGTAGTTGCCGGGAATCACGTGAACGAAGCCGAACCGCCCCTCTTCGCCGACGTCGGGGACTTCGGGCGCGGCGTGGCCGACCGGAATCGCGACGGTCTCCCACCCCTCTGCTTGGAGGTCCGATGCGATCGACTCCATCTCTTGGAGCGTTCGGCGCCACGCGTCCTTCCGCGCCTCGACGCTCGCCGGAGTATCCTCAGTCGGCTCAGGCATGATCCGAGCTATGGAGATGTCACCTAAATACCTCCCGACGACATCAGACGCCGAGCACCGCCTCCAGTCCGAACGACACGAAGAGGATCGCCAGCCCCGAGAGGAACCGTTTCGTCCCGAGCGCGAAGTGCCGGCCGACAGGGAGGCCGAAACGTCGGGTCAGCGAGAGACGGTCGACGACCCGCTGCGTCCGAGAGGGTGCGTCGGGAGCGGACTCTTGGATGTCCGACGGGTCGCTCGGCCAGAGCTGTGCGATACCGACGCCGACCTGTAAGAACCCGCCGACGAACAGCAGGTACTTGAGGACAACCAACGGCTCCGCGAAGAGCGCCCCGACGGCCAACCCGACGAGCGACGCGGCTCCCGCCGTGAGGACAGCGTAGACGACGCCGTCGACTGTTTTGGAGAGAAACACCGCGACCGGCGACCTCCGATCTGTCGACATCACTCGAGGTTGCGGATCGATGACGGCGATTCGTACTCCGCGGCATGGCGGTGACAGTAGCTGGACCGCCCGGCGTCGTCGACGGTGTGGTACTCGGGCGTGTCGGTGTCGCACGGGCCGCCGATCTCCCGTTTCAGGTAGCTCTGAGCGGCCTCGGGGTTCCCGTTGTTCACCTCGTGGACGACGCGCTCGACGTGGTCGGACAGCTCGGCGGGTAAGTCGACGTCACCGAACACCTCTTCGACGATTTCGTCGATGTCGGAGATGCGCGTCTCCAGCCCGAGCAGTTCGCGGGCGATCACGGTTATCGAGCGGTCGGTGTGCGCCCGCTCTCTGAGGATCCCTCGGAGCTCCTCCATCGCCCGCCACGCGTCGTCGTCGACCGAACGGTACTTTTCAGGGCGGATCTTCGTCGGACAGCGCGTCGAGAACGGACAGCCCTCCGGTGGATTCCGGGGACTCGGCGGCGCCCCGCGGAGCGTGATCCGTTCGGACTCGGCGTAGGGGTCCGGTTCGGGAATCGCCGACAGCAGCGAGTGCGTGTACGGGTTCGCGGGGTTCTCGAACAGCTGCTCGGTCTCGCCGAGCTCCATAATGTGGCCGAGGTACATCACCGCGACGCGGTCGGCCAGGTGGCGGACGACCGAGAGGTCGTGCGCGATGAGCAGGTACGTCAGATCGAGGTCGGACTGGAGGTCCCGGAGCAGGTTGAGGATCTTCGCTTGGACCGACACATCGAGCGCCGAGACCGGCTCGTCGAGTACGAGGAACTCGGGTTCGAGCGCGAGTGCGCGGGCGATCCCGATACGCTGGCGCTGGCCGCCAGAGAACTGGTGAGGGTATCGGAAGTAGTGGCTCTCTGAGAGTCCGACCTTCTCCAGCAGTTCGCGCACCCGCTCGTCGCGTTCGGCCTTCGTCTTCCAGTCGTGAACGTCGAGCGGGTCGCGGATCAGCTCTCCAACGGTCATCCGCTCGTTGAGACTCGAGTCAGGGTCCTGAAACACCATCTGTGCGTTCCGTCGCCACTGCTTAAGATCGCTGCCGGAAAGCGTCGTGATATCGGTGTCGTCGAACCGTATCTTGCCGCTCGTAGGCGTTTCAAGTCGAACGAGCGTCCGCCCGAGCGTGGTCTTCCCGCAGCCGGATTCACCGACGAGCCCGAGCGTCTCGCCGCGATGGATGTCGAAGCTCACGCCGTCGACAGCTTTTACCGGATTGTCCGAGAGAAAGCCGTCCGCACCGTAGTGTTTCCGGAGGTTGCGAACGCTGACCAGACTCTCGTCGTCGGCAGTCGCCGCTCGTTGCTCCTGTTCGGGCGTCGTATTCGTTTTACTCATCGTCGGCCTCCGTCTCCGAGTCCGCCGTCTGTCGTTCGTGTTCCTCGATCGCTGCCTCCCGAGTTAGATCGTCCGGGTACAACAGACACGCTGCTTGGTGACCCGATCTCCCGGACTCGATGTCAACCGACGCGGGGTGGACCTCCTCGCACGTGTCGAACTTCTTCGGACACCGCGGGTGGAATCGGCAGTCAGTCGGCGCCTCCGTCGGCGTCGGCACGTCCCCCTCGATCGTTCTGAGGTACGTCTCGTCGGGGAACCGTCCGGGAATGCTCTTCAGTAACCCCTCGGTGTACGGGTGGGCAGGATTCTCGAAGATCTCCCCGACCGGACCGGACTCCACGATCTCGCCGGCGTACATCACGTTCACCCAGTCGCTGATCTCCGCGATCACGCCCATGTCGTGGGTAATGAAGATGATGCTGAGGTCGCGCTCCGCTTGGAGCTCCTGAAGCAGCTCCAGGATCTGCGCCTGAATCGTCACGTCTAGCGCGGTCGTCGGTTCGTCACAGATCAGCAGGTCCGGGTCACACGCCAGCGCCATCGCGATCACCGCGCGTTGGCGCATTCCGCCGGAGAACTGGTGCGGGTACTCGTCGAGTCGCCGCCGGGCGTCAGGGATACTCACCGATTCGAGGAGGTCGATCGCCGCCTCGTCGGCCTCGTCGCCCCGAAGCCCCTGGTGGACCCGCAGCGTCTCTTTGATCTGGTTACCCACCGTGTACACCGGGTTCAGGCTGGTGAGCGGGTCTTGGAACACCATCGCGATCCCACTTCCTCGCACCTCGCGGTATTCGTCTTCCGTCATCCGGGTCAGCTCACGCCCCCGGAACGTGATCGAGGAGTCGTCTCCGATCCGTCCGGGAGCGTCGACCAGCCCCATGATCGAGCGGGCAGTCACGCTCTTACCGGAGCCGGACTCGCCGACAATGCCGACGGTCTCACCCTCCCGAACCTCGAAACTGATCCCCTCGACCGCTCGAACCGTCTCCTTGTCGGTGTGAAACACCGTCTGTAGGTCTTCCACGGCGAGCATCGCTTTGTCACCCTCAGCGGTCGCCGTACGAGGCTCCAGGGTTCGGTTCACGCGCCACCACCACCGGCCGCGGCGGCAGTCGCTTCATCGCCCTCGGCGCTCTGCGGATCGACCGCGTCGCGGATCCCGTCTCCCATCGCGTTGAACGCGGTGACGACCAGCGTGATCAAGAACCCCGGGATCAGCGAGATGTGCCACGAGGCGGAGGCGACGTACGGCTGCCCGAGACTGATCGCTCGTCCCCACTCGGGCGTCGGCGGTGTGATACCGAGTCCGAGGAACGAAAGCCCCGCGACGGATATTATTACCCCACCGAGCGTGAGCGAGGCGTAGATCAGCATGTACCCGACGATGTAGGGAGCCATGTGTTTCCGCATGATCTGCGCAGGATGTTGCCCGTAGTTTTTCGCGGCGTCTATCCACTCCTCTTCGGCAACTTGGAACGACGGCCCACGGATGGCCCGCCACAGATACGGCCAGTATATCAGCGTAAACAGCGCGATGAACAGCAGAGCCCCGTTATACATCGTCGCGATCCAAGTGTTTGAAAACACCACCGCGGCTAGAATGAGGATCATTAACACCGGTAACGCCTGGATCGAGTCGCTGGTGACGACCAGTGCCAAGTCGACGGCGCCTTTGTAGAACGAGGAGATCATCGCGAACGACATCGCGAGGACGCCGGCGCCGAGCATCGAGCTGACACCGATGAACAGCGAGATGCGGGCCCCGTAAGCGAGGAACGTGAACAGATCCTTCCCCGAGGGCAGCGTGCCGAAGGGGTGGAACCGATTGAAGTTGTCGTACTCCCACGGCCCGACGTTGCGCGCGACCGAGCCGACGGAGGTCGACTGCCGGTTCGCCGCTCCGGCGGTCGTCGATTGAACCTCGCCGGTCTCTTCGGAGAAGTACTGGATCTGGTGGGAATACGGGTCCTGGATGTTTTGCTCCATCGTCGTCGGGCTCACGACGGGCGCGAACAGCGCTAACAGGAGGAACAGCGCCACGATGACCATCCCGAACTTCCCCCACTGGTGGCTCCTGAGCCGGTCGATGATGTCGTCCGTCGGCGTCCAGTCCGCGACGCGGTAATGGCGGCGGAACGTGATGTAGCCGAACCACAGCCATCCGCACCAGACCGCCCCGTAAATGAAGACCAGGGTGACCCGAACGAGCCAGGCGTACTTCGGCTCCAGTCCGAGGAACGTGCCTACCCATTCCTCCCCAGTGTAGTAACCCTGGTTCGGCACAAATTCGCGCGAAATCAGCGTCGGAAGCGACTGGGAGGCATCGACCGCGCCGGAGAGCGGGGTAGCTCCGAGGGTGAGCCGGAGGAGGTCGTTCGTCACACCCAGCACGAAAGAGAGCACTGCTCCGAGCTCGGCGAGGAGGAGGAGTGAGGCTCCCACCAGCCATCGGGCGAACGGAACAGGCTGGTCACGCACTCGGTCGCGGTACGTCGTTGTCGTTGCCGTTTGTTCGGCGGACATGGATTATTGATCCTCGAATCCAACGCGGGGGTCCAGCACCGTGTACAGCAGGTCCTGGATGATGTTGAGTGTAACCAACGTCAGGATAAACACGAACAGGAGCGACGAGACCAGCGGCAGGTCACCCTGGATCGCCGACTGGAAGAAGAGGTAGCCGATCCCGTTGATCCCAAACACCACCTCGACCAGTACGGAGCCGCCGATCAGCAGGAACGCCTCGCCGGTGATCACCGGCACCAGCGGGATCAGAGCGTTCCGGAAGATATGCTTCCAAACGATGTTACGCCGGCTCATTCCCTTCGCTCGGGCAGTTTCGACGTAGTTCGAATTCACTGTTTCCAGCACGGCAGTCCGACCGATCCGCATCTCGTTCCCCATTGACGCCGATCCTAACACCAGCGCGGCCGGGAGGATTTGTTTCGTCGCCGCGAGCACAACCGGCCACGTCTCTCCAGGCGCCGTGATCAGACTGAGCGGGTCACCGAGGAACCCTAACGGCGGGGGAGTCACGATGTTGGTCTCGACGAGGAAGGTGGCCCACTCGAACCCGAACAGCTCCTCAGACTGGGAGAGGACAGAGACGAGGATAATTGCGAGCCAGAAGTTCGGCATCGCGCGCCAGACGATCCCGCCGAACGAGGCGAAGTAGTCGCTCAGCGTGTTGGGGTTCAACCCCGCGTAGAATCCGAGCGGAATGCCGATGAACAGCGGGATCAGGATCGACCAAAACCCGAGCCACAGGGTCCTAGGAGCGTACGACGCGATGAGTTCGTACGCGCCGTCCCCGGGGCTGATCACCCACGACTGGCCGAGGTCGAAGGTGAACAGATTCCACATGTAATCGAGGTACTGGTCCCATAACGGGTCGTTTAGCCCTAAGGACTCTCGGAGCTGCTCGTACTCGGTCGGGTCACCGGACGGTCCCAGAATTGCCGCCGCGGGATCGATCGGGCCGACACGGATGATCAAGAATGCCACCGTCGTCCCCAAGATGAGTACGGGTATCGAGAGGAGGAGCCGACGGAGGAAGTAGTTCCACTTGGCCATTAGTGTGTGATTTGCTACTACGTGCCACGGATAAAATTTTCTAATAGTCCATACCATTGCCCATTTATGATATTTTTTATACATCAGTACCCTGGCCCTTCCCATGGTATCTGGTGACACAGACGCCTCACGGCGGACTTTTCTGAAAACGACAGGTGCGGCGGCGACCGGTGCGGCGCTGGCGGGTTGTGCCGGCGGCGACGAACCGCCGTCGTCTGATACGAACGGGACGGACACGGGCACCGACGAGGACGGCGAGTCGGACGACGGCGGGGACGGCGACGACGCCGGGAACGAGCTCCAGCTCATCAACGCGACGATGAGCTCCCTCGATCCGGTTCAGGCATCGGACACGGCCTCGTCGGAAGTCACGACGCAGATCTTCGACGGCCTGCTGAACTGGGTAGACGGCGGCGTTCCGGTTGAGGCTCGCCTAGCCGCCGACTACTCGGTCAGCGACGACTTCCTCACGTACACCTTCGAGCTCAAGGAGGGCGTCAGGTATCACAACGGTGACGAAGTCACGGCAGGAGACTTCGTCTACGCGTGGGAGCGGCTGGCCGCGTCGCCGAACTCCCAGGCCCCGTCGGACATCCTGAGCGCGGTAAACATCGCTCACGAAGAAACCGACGATGGGTCGTACGTCCCCGGAACCCTACAGATGGAAGCCGTCGACGACTACACGTTCGAGTTCACGCTCGCGGCCCCGTTCGCGTCGGCCACGCAGGTGATGGCGAACAACCAGTTTGCCGTCTACCCGGAGGGGATCGTCGGCGACATCGAGGGATACGACGGCGAGATGGACCAGGGGACGTTCGCCTCCGATAACCCCATCGGCGCCGGGCCCTTCGAGTTCGAGATGTGGCAGTCGGGGACGGAAGCGAGGGTTTCAGCGTACGACGATTATCACGACAGCGGCCCGGAAGTGGACGGGATCCACTGGCAGATCATCGCGGATCCCTCGGCGCGGTTCAACTACGCGATGAACCAGAACGCCGACATGTTCGCTATCCCGACCTCACAGTTCAGCGCGGGCAGCTACACGGTCGACCGGACAGACGAGCAGGGCCGGCAGCGCGGCACGTACGAGGCGCGCAACGGTGAAACGCTGTCGGCCACCGGTGTTCCGACGCTGAACTACAACTACATCGGGTTCAACATGCCCGCGGTGCCGAAACCCGTGCGGCAGGCACTAGCACACGCTATGAACCAGCAGACGATCGCCCAGCAGGTGTTCAAGAACCGGGCGGTACCGGCGTACCACACGATGTCGCCGAACATTTACCCCGGCGGGGCGGAGGCGTACAACCAACACGCAGAAGAGAACTACCCGTACGGGTACAACCAGACCGACCTCGAAGGCGCGCGGCAGGTGATGGAAGAGGCCGGGTACGGGCCGAACAACCGCTACGAGTTGGACTGGCTCCAGTACCAGTCGAGTACGTGGCTGAGCGTGGCAAACACACTCCGTGACAAGCTGACCAACGCGCACATCGACATGCAGATCGAGCAGGCACCGTTCTCGACCCTGCTCGAACGAGTGCGCGCCCTCAACGTCGAGGCCTTTACGCTCGCGTGGATCGTGCCTTGGGCGGCGCCGGACGCGTTCGTCAAACACCTCGACCCCTCGCGGTCGGATCCGACCGAAGGCCCAGTCGAGATGTACGCCGACTGGCCGAACGACAGCGAGGCGGCCCAGAACGCAATCGAGGCCTGGGAGCGGATCGAGAACAACCCCCTTGCGAACGACGAGGACACCCAAATCCGCAACGAGGCTGCCATCACAATGGAGGAGGCTAACTGGGAGGACGTGGCGAACCTCCCCGTCTACCACGAGATCGAACAACGGTTCAGCTACGACTACGTCGACGTCGACGCCTTCGGCTCTGGCGGGTCCTACAAGCAGAAACACGACACGACGACGCTGGACCGCTAGGTGACGGCGGTTTACTCTGGCGCCAGGGATTTTTCGACCCGTCATGACCGGTGTTGAGCGCGAACAGCGTTTCTGTGGCGGAGAGGAGCAGCGAGGCGACGCGTATACCGGAGGGGAGGCGCTCGGGCGACTAAAGTGAGGGGCCCGAGCGTCGGTCGCTACCGGGCCGGGAGCCGCGCGAGGACCGGCCGCGCGACCGCGTAGCCGACGTAGAGCAGCACGCCGGCCGCCAGCGCGAACGACGCCGTCCGGAACCACGCCGCGGTCGGCGCGTCGAGCGAGTTCAACAGCGTCACCGCGAGCAGCGTGCTCAGGAGGAGGAACCGCGCGTCTCGCGTCTCCATACGCCTTCGTCCGTCCGTCGGGCGGAAAACTCCCCCGCTCCCGCGGCCGGGCGCGTCGAGACGCGTCACTCGCCGACCGCGTCGGCGGTCGCCGTCGCGTACGCGGCCGCGAGGTCGCCGTTCGGGAGCGCGTCGCGCGCCGCCGCGCATCCCCACCGGATCCGGTCGCGCCGCTCGCCGGCCGGGAGCTTGTTCGTCGCCACCGTCTCGGCCGTGTCGAGCAGGGCGCGAGCGGTGTCGCGGTCGCCGCGCTCGGCGGCCGCGCCGGCCTCCGCGAGCAACTGGCCGAGGCTCGCGCGCACGTCGTGCGGGACCTCGTCGGGGTCGCTCACGGGTCGGTCGCCCCCGGCTCGGCGCCGCCGTCGGGCGCCGGGTCGCCCGCCAGCGTCGCGAAGACGAACTCGGTGCTGCTCAGGGGGTCGGTCGCGGTCCGCGTCTCGACGTCGGCGAACCCCGCCGCGCGCAGCTGGTCGAGCGTGCGCCCGCGGCCGGGCGCGGAGAAGAACATCTCCCCGCCCATCCAGCCGCGCCGCACCGTCTCGAAGCGGCCGCTCGGCAGCGTCGCGAGGATCCGACCGCCGGGGCGGAGGACGCGCGCGAACTCGTCGTACACCGTCGGGTGGCGCTCGCGCTCGACGTGAAACACCGCGTGGTAGGCCGTGATCGCGTCGAAGCGGTCGGCCGCGAACGGGAGCGCGGACATCTCGCCGTGGACGAGCCGCGCGTCGGGGACGGTCTCGCGGGCGAGGTCGAGCCCGCGGCGCGAGACGTCGAGCCCGACGCTGCCCGGCGGGAGGTTCGCCAGGGTGCGGGCGCCGTCGCCGCAGCCGACGTCGAGAACGAGCGGGTCGTCGTCGGTCGCGACCCGAGGGTCGCTCGCCAGCGCGTCGAGCAGGTCGTCGATCAGCGCCGCGTCCGATCCGTCCGGGTCGCGTCGCTCGGCGTACGTCTCGGCGACCGCGTCCCACGCGCGGCGTACCGCGTTGCGGTCCATACGGACGCGACGGGCGCGAGCGACATGATTGCTCGGGCGGCTCGGCGACGCGCCGGCCGCACCGCTCGCGACGGCCGCGCCGCCCGCGCCGAGCGGGGAGCCGGCGGTCGGGAATTTATGCCGGCGGGGCGCGAGGGCGACGCATGGAGATTCTCCACACCTGCCTGAACGTGGCGGACGCGGACCGAGCCGCCGACTGGTACGTCGACGAACTCGGCTTCGAGCGCTCGTGGGAGTTCACGGTCGCCGACGGCGACACTCGCAACGTGTACGTCGCGGACGAGAACGGCGTCGAGTTCCAGCTGTCGGACACGCCCGGGGAGGAGCCGAGCGCGGACGGCGACCGCTACGACCACGTCGCCGTCGGCGTCGACGACGTGGACGCGGCGTTCGCCGATATCGACCACCACGGCGTCGTGGAGGCGCCGACCGACCACCCGGAGGCCGGCGCGCGCGTCGCCTTCGTGAAGGACCCCGACGGCCACGTCGTCGAGCTGATCGAGCCGCTCTGAACGGCCGTCTCGGGGAGTTCGAAAGAAGGGCGAGAGCCGGTTAGCCGTCGGCGCGGCGGACCGCGGCGACGACGAGCAGCGCGACGACGACCGCGAGCGCGACCGCGCCGAGCGTCGGGAGCGAGAACAGCCCCGGCTCCTCGACCGGCGCGTCGTCCGCGGCGACGGTCACCGTCTCCGTCACGGTGTCGGTCTCGCCCGCATCGTTCGTCACCGTGAGCGTCACCTCGTACTCGCCGGGCTCGGCGAACGACGCCTCGGTCGTGCTGCCGGTCGCGGCGTCGCCGTCGATCGACCAGTCGTACGCGACGACCTCGCCGTACTCGTCGCTCGACTGAAGCCCCGACAGCGTCACCGTCTCGCCGGGGTCGAGCGTCTCGACCGGCACCGTGATCGCCGCGTCGGGCTCGCTCACCGCCGAGACGGCGAACGTCGAGAACCCGGGCGTCTGGGCCTCCAGGACGACCGCGTCGTCGGTCTCCTCGACCAGCGTCGTCTCTAAGCCCTGCCACTCGCCGTCGGCGAACCGCGAGAGCCGGAGGTCGCCGGGGTCGGCCTCGGCCGCCGCGACCCGGTCCGCGGAGATCCGCGTCCGGATCGTCGCCGGCGTGTCCGTCGCGGACGCCGGCACCGATATCTCGACGACCGACACCGATGCGCCGGGCGCCGGGCCGGTCGTCTCCGGCGCGGACTCGTACTCGGCGACGCCGACCGCGCCCTCGACCGCGCCGTCGAAGGTGATCCCCTCGACTGAGGTCTGCCCGGTGAACGTCACCGAGCTCGTCCCGGTCGCCTCGTCGACCGCGGCGGTCGCCGCCTCCGCGCCGGTCGTCGACGCGTCCGCGGGCAGGTCGAGCACGTCGTCGACCGCCGGCGGGTCGGCCGGGCCCTCGCCGGGCGTTTCGCCGTCGTCGCCGCCCGGTGCGCCGCCCGTTCCGCCGGCCGGTGCGCCACCGGTACCACCACCGGGCGCGCCACCGGTACCGCTGCCCGGCGCCGTGCCGTCACCGCCGTCGTCGCCGTCACCGGGATCCGTCGGCGTGTCGTCGCCCCCGTCGCCCGGATCGGTCGGCGTTCCGTCTCCGCCGTCGCCGTCGTCGGGCGGCGCCGGCGCCTCGGCGAGCGAGAGGTCGACCGCCTCGTTGGCGCCCGACTCCCACGCCGCCGTGCCGGCCTGCGAGTCGGCGACGCGGAACGTCACCTCGTCGGCGGGCCCCTCGACGGTGAGCTTCTCGTCGAAGGCGCCCGGGCCGCCGAAGCGCCCCTCGGCGTCGGTCTCGATCGAATCGCGGACCTCGCCGTCGACGACCGCCTCGACGGTGACCCCGTCGAGCGGCTCGCCGTCGGCCGTCACCTGGCCGTAGTAGGCCGCGGGCGTCGGCGGCGGGCTGTCCTGCGCCGCCGCGCCGCTCACCGCGGCCCCGCTCGCGACGAGGCCGGCGACGAGCACCGCGAGCGCCGCGATCCCGAGCAGGTGTCGGAGGTTCATGGATTAGCTACCCGTGACCGCGCCTTCCTCGTTCGACTGCGTCGGGCCGACCGGCACCGTGGCGCCGAGCTCGCCGTCGTCGGTCACGAACACCCAGTAGCCCTGGAACGGGCTGACCGAGTCGGGGTTCGTCGCGAACGGCGCCGTGGAGTTCGCGCCGTAGGGCTGCGAGCCCGCGCCGGCGTTGATGTGCGCGACCGTCGCGACGTTCGTCGTCGTCACGTCGAACGCCTCGGCGGACGTGCCGGACTCGGGCGCGCCGACGAAGTTCCAGCCCGATTCGAGGTCCGCGCTCGTCGGGTACTGGGCGTCGGCGGCCGCGTACTCGAAGGCGATCCGGAGATCCTCCTCCCCCTCGTCGACCTTGACGGCGAACGCGTCGAGCGCGCCGACTTCCTCGTCGGCGATCTCGGCGCCGCTCTCCCAACCGTCGCCGTCGTACGCGTAGACGGTGCCGTTGAACTCGCCGAAGACCTCGGTGACGTTGCCCTCGACCGGCGCCGGGAACGCGACCGAGTGCGGCGTGCCGTCCGCGGGCACGACGAGGTCGTGGCCGAACTGCGTCGTCTCGCCGAGCGAATCGGCGTCGACCTCGTTGGGTTCGACTGTCAAGAACGGGTCGTAGGTGATTTCCCCGCCCTTCTGAGCCTCCTTGAATGTATCTGCGTCCGTGAGGAACTCGACATCGCTAAGGTCGGTCCAGTAGTTCCCCGTTACGTCCAGCTCGCCGTCCCCGGCCTTGTTTTCGATCGTCTCGACACCGTCGAAGGTGTTGAACCGGACTGTCTGAGCTTCGGGCGTGGCACCTTCGACACCAAATCCAACACCGTCGTAGTTCTCAGCGTCACCGGTCGCAGAGAGTTGGTTGAACCGTACAGTAGTCTCTGTCCCGGCTCCACGTGCGACGACAGCGATAGAGTATCCTTCACTTGTAACCTCAATATCGCTGTTACGGACCGTCGCGTCCGCACCCTTATCGGCACTAACGCCGACAACACCGATCAGCGCGTCACTCGTCGTCTCACCGGTGCCGTCGATCGTCGCGTTCGTGATGGTCGCCGAAGCATCATCACCGGAAACCTCAATGGCGAGTCCCTCACTGAAGTCGGCCGATTCGACGGACAGGTTCACAGTGACATCGGAGACCGTCACGTTCGACCCGGCCACGTTGACCGCGTTGTTTTCGGCCGCCGGGTTCGGGAACACGTCGCCGACGTTACTCTCGATCCGCACGTCGGACAGGTGTGCGTCGGCCGCGTCGAGCGCGACCGAGCCGTTGATCACGGTGTCGTCCCCCTGTCCGGAGATGGTGACGTTTGTCGTACCGATCGTTACATTCTCCGTGTATGTGCCGGCGCCAATTCTGACGGAATCGCCTGATTGAGCGTCCTCAACTGCTGATGAGACGTCAGTGTAGATACCCTGAATATATGTGAGATTGACCGCCGTTTTGTCCGTCCATCCAACTTCACCGACCTGAACCGTGACGTTGATCGAACGGATGTCGCCTTTCGGAGTCCGAGCTGTCACCTTCCCTTCAGGGAAGCTGTTCTCTTCGGCAACAGCGGATAGATTGAGATCGACTTTCCCCTGCGAGTATACGCCGTTGAGAATAGTGTTTTGACTGATCTCAGCCCCGCCAACGTCGTAGTTTCGCCAGGGGATATCTTCCTGCGTGCCGCTGAACTGGAGGACTCCTATTCGATTGTTCCTGATAACTCGGTTTGAAGCAGCTGTCTCGTTTCCGGCTCCATTACTAGCAGACAAGTAACCACTGATCTGATTATCAGTAACAAGGAACTTCTGAACGGCCCCAGTAGCGAAGTAGACACTGCCGACATCGCCGTTAATCACGTTCGAGCGGAGGGTGGTGTTGTCCCCGACAATTTCGACATTCTTGTTCGGGTCTGCGTCGGGGTTTGGAGTAAGTTCGAGCCCCTGAATCGTCGTGTCGTCAGCAGCAACGAACGCCCCGTTCGTTCCGTCGAGCGAGGAGTTCAGCGACACCAGTTCTGCTTGAGCGTTCGCCGGGGTAGTGATCGGCTCACCAGCTTCGTTCACGCCGCGGATCGTGAGGTCATCGGTTCCAACGTAAACTCCGAATGTTTCCCCAGCGCGCTCTCCCGCATCCTCTTCGTACGTTCCCGGGTACACGTCGATCGTGTCTCCGGGTTCGGCCGCGTCGATCGCCGCCTGAACGCTCAGGTTTCCGTCGACGACGAACGGGCCATTGAGTTCGGAGACCGCTGCTGGATCGGCCTCGATTTCGTCGTTGGTCGCCGCGGCGGCGTCGAGAGCCGTTGAGGCAGAGCGATAGTAGGAATTGAATGGACCAGCTGTAACTCGGTACTCGAAGTTATCCGGGTAGTCGATATCATAGATCAGCTCATCAGTAGGGGCCTGTTCGTAGAGCGGGAGCGGTTCGTTGGCGTCGAGGTCGCCGACGAACTCGATCCCGTACGAGCCGACGTCGTCGCCGAGCTGGTCGCTCAGATTGCCGTCGGCGTAGATCGCGACGCCGCCCCACGAGTTGTTCGTCGTCGTGACGCCCGTGACCTCGGTGTCGGTCACGTCGGTGAACGCGACGCCGTTCCCGGAGACGGTGTCGGAGACGGTCACGGAGTCGATCGTCGCGTTCGTGACCGCGTTGAGGTCGACGCCCGTCGACCCGCTGCCGCGAACCTCGACGTCTTCGATTGTGAAGCCGTCGAGCCGGCCCTCGCTCAGGTCGGCGCCGGAGACCTTGACCGCGTACGTCCCGGGGCCGGTGATGTCGAAGTTACTGAGGCGCACGTCGGCCGCCGTGACGCGGATTCCGTACCCACTCGATTCGCTCTCGATCGTCGTGTCGCCGACGCCGACGATGTCGACGCCCGCCGTGTCGACGGTGAGCTGTCCCGACGGCGAGTACGTCTCGTCGACGAGTTCGAGCGTATCGCCCGGCGAGAGGGCGTCGCTGCTCAGGGCCTCCTGGATCGTCTGGAAGTCCGTCGCGTTTCCTTGACCGACTTCGTAGGTCGTGGTCCCTTGGTCCTGCGCCACCGCGCTGCCGGCGAAGCCGGCGCCGACCGCGACCACGGAGAGCACCATGACCGCGGCCAGCGCGACCGCGTGTGCCTGCTCCCGCGTCATTCGTCGACCACCCGCACCGGTTCGACTCGTCCCTCCGTTTGTGTCCGTGTCATAGGCGTGTGAGACTCCGTGCTGGAGATGTCGGGACAAGCACCTCTACGGACCTTGTATTTCGCCGACTGAACGGGTTCGGGAAGGGCCTGAACAGGGTTTCAGGCACCACCTGAAACGGGTTGAGAGGACGCTAACGGCGGGATTCGAGTTTTACGGGACAGCGACGCCGCTCAGGGGACGGCGACGCGCGAAAGAAACGTCGGGGTTCGAGGCGGGGTCGTGCCCGACCGCGTCAGTCGTCGGCCGGGACGCGCGGCTCCGCCGGGGGCTCGGACTCCTCCGTCTCGCCCGCCGGCTCGTCGACCGCGTCGACGTCGGGGGTGTCGTCGAGCTCGTCCGCCTCCTCGGACCGGTGACGTGCCTGGACCTCCTCCCAGGTCATCGCCTCGTCGTAATGGTGGCACATGACAACTATCAACACGGACTAGACGCTTCTAAATGTTACGCCGAATCTGTCGAAAGAGGGGCTCTGAGCCGGCCTACGCGTCGTCGTGGGGTTTGACGAGCACCTTGATCGCCTCCCGCTCGTCCATCATGCGGTAGCCCTCGGCGACGTCGTCGAGACCGACCGTCTCGGTGAAGATCGGCGCGGGGTCGAGCGTTCCCTGGAGCACGTCGGCCATCAGCTCCTCGGCGTACGCGCGGACGGGGGCGACGCCGCCCGCGAGCGTCACGTTCTGCCCGAACATGCCGAACACGTCGAGGCCCTCGTCTTCGACGCCGTAGGGGACGCCGACGTACCCGATCGTGCCGCCGGGGCGGACAGCGTCGATGGCGGTGTTCATCGCGCTCGCGGCGCCGACGCACTCCATCACGTGGTTCGGCCCGCCGTGGGTGAGCTCGCGGATCCGCTCGACGGCGGCCTCGCCCCGCTCGGAGACGGTCTCGGTGGCGCCGAACTCCTCGGCGAGTTCGAGGCGGTCCTCGTGGTGCCCGACGGCGACGATCCGCTCGGCGCCGAGCCGGCGCGCGGCGAGGACGCCGCAGAGCCCGACCGCGCCGTCGCCGATGACGGCCACGGTCGAGCCCGCCTCGACGCCCGCGCTGACGGCCGCGTGGTGGCCGGTGCCCATGACGTCGGTGAGCGGGAGCAGCGAGCGGAGCGCGTCCTCGTCGTCGGCGTACCGGTCGGGAACGCGGACGAGCGTGCCGTCGGCGTGGGTCGAGCGGACGTACTCGCCCTGGCCGCCGCCGTTGTCGCCGCCCCACGAGTCGCCGTTCTCGCAGGAGGTGTGGAGCCCCTTCCGGCAGAACTCGCACTCGCCACAGGAGATCGCGAACGGGGCGAGCACGCGGTCGCCGGGTGCGACCGAGGTCACGTCGTCGCCCACTTCCTCGACGATCCCCATCGGCTCGTGGCCGACCGGAGAGCCCGCGTCGCGGTCGCTGTCGCCGCGGTAGAACCAGAGGTCCGAGCCGCAGATCGCGGTGTGGGTGACGCGGACGATCGCGTCCGTGGGCGCCTCGATCTCGGGGCGCGGTCGCTCTTCGACGCCGATGTCGCCGGGTCCGTTGAAGACGGCTGCGCGCATGGCCTCCGCTACCGTCGCGCGCGGCAAAAATGAGCGGGTGTCGGAAGCCGAGGCGGACGGGATCCGATCGACCGATCACTAGGACCCGTCCGGGGTCGGGCGACCGGTCAGGCGCCCGTGCCGTTCGTCGGCGGCTGCTCGCCGCCCGGCGGCGGCGTCGGGCCGGTCGACCCGCCCGCGCCGGGCGGCGTCCGGTCGTTCGTCACGAGGAAGTCGGCCAGGTTCCCGATCAGCGCGTCGTTGTCCGCGCGTCGGGCGTTCTCCGGCGACAGGAAGTCGCCGTCGCCGATCATCACGACCTCGTCGTTGCGCACGAGGAGCGGCGCCTCGGTCGCCTCGCGGGTCGTGGAGAGCTCGCTGCCCTCGATCGGGCGCAGCACGTCGCTGCCGCCGACGGCCGTGCCGACCGGGGTCGCCGACGGGAACACCGCGCGGTCGACGCCCTCGGTCAGCGCCGAGTCGCCGGTCGCCTCGGCGTACACGCGCTGGTAGTTCAGGTCGTTCTCCGCCATGTTGTACACGTAGCCGGGCCGGGTCGTGACGTCGAGCGTCGCGTCGAGCGACGCGGCGCCGGGCTGGGAGTACGCCGCGTCGGGCTCGGTGGCGAGCACGACGTGGCCGCCGGACTCGACGAACGACTCGATCTCGTCGAGCTGCTCCGGCTCGTAGTCCGTCCGGAACGTCACGAACGCGTCGGCCTCGGCGAGCCGCTCGCCGAGCTGCGTCGGCCGGTCGGCGCCGGGCCGCGCGGGCGGTCGGCGCTGGTCCGGGTCGGGCACGTACACGTCCACGTCGTGGCCGTTCTCGATGAGCGCGTTCGCGAGCGGTCTGATGTCCCGGTCGTCGACGCCGCCGCCGCCGAGCCCGAGGAGGCTGATGGGGAGCGCCGGACCGGGACCGCTCGCCTCGACGCCGGGGTCGACGAGGACGGTCTGGGACGCCGCCGAGGCGTCCATCTCGACGGTCGCCTGGCCGGGGTCGTCGTCGACGACGAGGTCGTCGTCGAGGTAGTGGTCGTTCTGTATCTCCGGGGCGGGCGCGGCCCCGTCGGCGGTCGCGAAGCCGACGGCCGCGGCGCCGCCGAGGACGGCCGCGAGGGTCACGACGAACGCGACCGCGAGCGTGGCGACGCGGTTCACGCGCCGACACCCCCGCTGAGCCGCGCCGTCTCGTTGGCGGTCGCCGTCCGCTCCGTCGACGCCGCGCCGGCGTCGCGGAGGTCGGGCTCGGAGAAGCGCTCGATCGTGTCCACGTGCGGCACGGCGGGCGTGTAGACGTACGTCGAGGGCATCGGCTTCACCTCGGCGTACCCGGGGTCGTTCGCGTGGATCGCGACGAGCCCGGAGTCGGTGCGGACGAGGAAGGGGATGCCGAACTCCTGTCCGGTCTCGCGGGTGTCGACCGTGTACTCGCCGAGGTTCTCCTCGGTGGCCGCCGCGTGGATCGCCTCGTTGAGCGAGCCGATCTCGTCGGCGAAGCCGTTGTTGACGGCCTCGGTGCCGAGGTACGTGTCGGCCTTCGCGACCTCCTCGCGGGGCATCTGGAACTCCTCGCCCCGTTCCGCCATCATCGCGTCGATGAACGTGTCCGCGAGCGTCTCCTGTTCGGCCCACGCCTGGGTCGGGTTGCTGCCGGCCTTGTCGGGGCCGCTCGGACCGAAGGGCGTCGAGCGGGCCGACGGCGCGGGAGCGTTCAGTCCGATGCTGCCGACCGTCGAGGTGGGCATCACGTAGATCTCGTCGGCGGGCGCCATCGCGTAGTAGCCGCCGGAGGCGCTGATCGACTGGACGCTCGCGATGACGGTCATGTCCTGGCTCGTCCGCTGGACCGCCTTGTACATCCGCTCGGAGGCGACGGGCGCGCCGCCCGGCGTGTCCAGTTTGAGGACGACCGCGCCCACGGAGTCGTTGGCGCGGATGTCCGCCAGTTCGCTCTCGACGTCGTCGGCGAGGGCCGTGTTGATCGGTCCCTCGATCTCGACGACGGCGACTGTGTCGTTCGGGTCGTTGGTCGCCGCGTACACGCTCGGAGCGAGCACGGCGCCGACCAGAGCCGCGGCCAACACGACGACAGCAACCTGCTGTCGCGACGTGAGGGCCGTGGAGGGCTTGTCTGCTGACATCGCCGTGTAACAACTGTAGCAAATATGTGAAAAAAACAACGAAGGAGCGCCGACGCCGAGCGCGGTGCGTCGCCGACGAACCGCGAAGCGCTACGGGACGCGCCGCCGCGGGACGCGGCTCAGATCCCGCCGCCCGCCATCGCGAACAGCGCGACCGCGATGACCGCGAACAGGCCGCCGACGCCGGCCTTGATCGTCCCCGTGTCGAGCGCGGTCGAGACGTACGGCGCGATCTGGCCGCCGAGCGTCGTCGCCGGGACCGTCCAGACGACCATGTTCCACGGGGTCGTCGCCAGGTCCATCGTGTGGCCGCCGACCAGCCCGCCGCCGAACACGTGGACCACGGAGGCCAGCACGGCCGTCGTCGCGACGACGATGTGGTTCGTGCCGATGGCGACCCGGACCGGGACCTGCGTGCGGAGCATCGAGATGATCCCGAGCTCGCCGATCCCGAAGCCGGCGAGCCCCTGGAACACGCCGCCGACGCTGTAGTTGAGGAACCGTTCGAGGTAGCCGCCGCGGGAGTAAGTGTAGTCGTCGCCGTCGCGGTCGACGCGCGTGACGGTCCCGGAGTCGTCGGTGTCGACGCCCGCGGGGCCGAGCTTGTTGTCGTCGTCCGGGAGGTCGGGCGAGGAGCCGCCGTCGGTCGCGACCTCCTCGTCGTCCGCGCTCTCCGTCGGGTCGCCGTGCCCCAGGTTGGCCTTGAACAGCAGGTACGACGCCGCCAGCAGCGCGATCCCGAGCAGGGCGTGGAACAGCGGCTCGGGGATGACAAAGGAGAGGAGCGCCCCGCCGACGACGAAGGGGACGCCGCCCAGCACGAGCGACAGCGAGAGCCGCCGGTCGACGAGCCCGTACTGGATGAACGCGAGCGACGAGCTCGACAGCCCGAACGACTCGCTGATGAGCCCGATCTTCACCAGCGTCGTCGGCTCAAGGGGGTACGCGACCAGCGGGAAGACGAAGATGAGGAACGGCACGAACAGCGCCGACCCGCTGATCCCGACGGTGTTGACGACGGTGGCGCCGGTGACGAACGCCAGGAACAGCCACCAGTACTCGGTCCAGTAGTCGACGCCGGCGTCGGCCGGCGTCGGCGCGAAGGCGTACACGCCCGCGACGAACAGGAGCGGGGCGAGGAACACGAAGACGTGCTGATAGCGCAGAAAGGCGCGCTGAAGGTCGCTCGACAGTGACGTGCTCATTGAGGGGTGGAACGCGAATTACGTGGGATATTATAAATGCGTTTCCACACGTCACGATAGTGATGAACGATCGTCAACGTCGCGGAGGTCGCCACAGCGGCCGCGACGCCGGCGAAATACGGATCGGCATTCGAACGTTTCCGAAGCCGTAAATGAATACTCTGTGACAGAAAGAAACGGTTAAACGGAGCGGTCGGTCACCCGCGGATCGAACGATGACGCGGGAGCTCGGGACCGCGGCGCGCGGCGGCTCGGGAACGACGCCGCGCTCGACGCACGCGACAACCGGAACGCGCGGGACGGACGCGACAGACACGACGGACGCGGCGAGCGCGACGCGATCGGCCGCACGGCGGCGAGCGGCGACGGCGGCGGGTCGGAGAACGCGGGGGACGGCGCGGTGAGCGACGGCGCGACCCTCCGGATCGTCGACGAGCCCGACGACGATCCGGGCGGCGCGGTTCCCGCACCGGTGCCGCCGGACGACC
Organism: Halorubrum sp. Atlit-8R; assembly: GCF_003666025.1. Classification (NCBI taxonomy): domain Archaea; kingdom Methanobacteriati; phylum Methanobacteriota; class Halobacteria; order Halobacteriales; family Haloferacaceae; genus Halorubrum; species Halorubrum sp. Atlit-8R. Next base: position 313,905 of record NZ_QPLV01000004.1, on the reverse strand, counting down.
CGGAGGCGTGGTACGCGCCGGACGTGCGGGCGCAGTACGAGGCGGCGCCCGGCGTGGTCGCGACCGTCCGCGAGCGCGACGGCGGCCGGTTCGGCTACGACGTCCGCGAACCGCCGCTGTCGCCGGCCGACGAGCGCGCGCTCGACCGCGTCCGCGACCGCTTCTCCGCGGTGGGCCATCGCCGCCCGCTCACGCGGGTCGGGGTCGTCGAGCGCGCCGAGCGTGGGTTCGAGCCGAAGTACGCGACGGCGATCGACCGGCTGATCGACGCGACCGCGGCCGCGCGGCGCCGGATCGACTACCACGCGCTGCGGGAGTTCCGGCTGCTCGGCGAGCTCACCCCGGTCGCCTTGGACGACCGGATCGAGGTCGCGGACGTGGGCGACGACCGCGAACTGGTCGTCCACACCGAGACGTTCGCGCCGCTGGAGACCGGTATCGACGCCGACGCCGACTACGTCGAGCGGGTGGCCGCCGAGCGGCTCGCGCAGTACGCCGTCGAGTTCGCCGGGCTCTCGGTCGAGGTGGTCGTCTACCGCGAGCGGCTGCTCGGCTCCGACGCGTTCGAGACGAAGTACGCCGTGCTGGAGCCGGACCTGCTCCCTGGCGACGAGGCGCTCATCGAGGAGTGCAAGTCGCGGATCTGGGAGACGACCGTGAGCGACGTGATCGAGGACCGCGAGTCGTTCGTCGCCGCCCGCGCCCGGCGGTTCCTCTCGCGCCGGCTCACGGCGCGCAACACCCGCGCGTGGCTCGACGCCGCGGTCCACCGGGCGCGGGCGGCGCTCGCGGACCGGGGGCTCGCCGCGCCGCCGGTCGACTCGCGGTACGCCCGCGACCGGCTCGACGACCTCGCGTACTACGTCCTCCGCGACTTCGTCGGCGAGGGAATCCTGACGATACCGATCCGCGACCCCAACCTGGAGGACGTGGAGGCGAACCGCGTCGGCGAGCGCGTGAAGGTCGTCCCCCGCGCGCCCGTCCTCTCGGGGGCGGCCGACGAAGGGACGGGGCCCGGGGACGGCGGCGCCGAGGCCGGCGCCCGCGTCCCGACGAACCTCGCGTTCGAGGACGAGTCGACGTTCGTCGACGTGGTCACGGGGATCGCCGCCCGCGACGGCACGGAGCTCAACGCCTCGACGCCCTCCGCGAAGGTGAACCTCGAACTCGACGGGGTGCCGCAGACGATCCGGTGTGCGGTCGCGCTGCCGGTCATCTCCGAGGGCGGGCCGCACGTCTCGATCCGGAAGCAGCGCGCGGACGCGCTCACCCCCGTCGACCTGATCGAGCGCGACGCGCTGTCGGTCGACCTGGTGACGCTTCTGTGGCTGCTGTACGAGCACCGCGGCGTCGTCCTCTTTGCGGGCCCGACCGGCGTCGGCAAGACGACGCTGCTCAACGCCCACGCGCCGTTCATCCCCTTCGACGCCCGCCCGGTCTCCGTGGACGAGGGGTCACGCGAGGTCCGCTTACCCCACGAGACCGGCGTCTCGCTCACCACCCGCGACCACGAGGACGCCTACAAGTCGGTGGGGATGGCGGAGCTGATGACCGAGGCGAACTACCTGAACCCCGACGTGGAGGTGATCGCCGAGATCAACACCCCGGAGAGCTTCGAGACCTTCGCCGAGAGCCTGAACACCGGCCACGGCGTGGTCGGCACGACGCACGCGGAGGACGTCGCGGCGCTCGCCAACCGCCTGCGCGAGCGGGACCTGCCCGCCCGCCTGCTCCGCGAGGTCGACCTCGTCGTCTTCCCCCGCCAGGTCGACGGCGAGCGGTACGTCTCCCGGGCGATCGAACCGCTCTCGGAGGCCGCGTACGACGACCTCGACCCGGCGGCGACCCGGAGCCCGAGCGGCGACCCGAAGCGGGGCGGCGCGGGCGTCGTCGAGGCCGGCGGCGAGTCCGTCCGCTACAACACGGTCGCGTGGCGCGACGGCGACGGCGCGTTCCGGTTCCCCGGCGCGCCGGGCGGCGACGCGGAGGGGTCGAGCGCGGGCGCGACCGGGGCGGGCGGCGGGACGGGCGACGGCCGCGGCGGCCCGCGGTTCCGCGTCTTCGACCGGATCGCGACCCGGACCGACCGCGACCGCGAGGCGGTCGCCACCGAGTTCGCGTCGAAGCGCCGGTACGTGGAGTACCTCGTGCGCGACGGCGTCGACGACCCCGAAGAGCTGTTCGAGTTCCTCGCCGACCTGCGCACCGACGAGGCGGCGACCGTCGAGCGCGCCGCGCGGACGATGGATCGGGACGGCGACGGGGACCGCGACGGCTCGGCCGAGCGGGGGCGACCGTGAGCCGGCGACGCGCGACCGCGACGGTCGAGGAGGGCGCGGACGGGGCGGGTGCCGTCGAAGCGGTCGCGGACGAGGGGGACGCCGCCGACGCGCTCGCGGCGGGCGGCCGCCTGGCGGTCGTCGACCGCGTCTGCTACGCGCTGTTCGCGCGCCACGCGAGCGACCGCCGGCACGACGCCGACCGGAAGCGGTACCGCGGGACCGCGCTCGGGACCGGCTTCGAGACGTACCTCGCGCGGGCGTACGGCTGCTCGTGGGTCGTCGCGGCCGCCGCCTTCTTCCCAGCCCTGGTCGTCGCGGCGGGCGCGGCGCCCGCGGTCGCGGCCGCGGTCGAGGCGCGGTTCGGCGCTGCGCTGCTCTCGGCGGGGTCGACGGCCGTTCCCGCGCCCACGCCGGACTCAGTGGGGCCGCTCCGGACGGACCACGCCGCGCTGCTCGTCGCGGTCGCGGTCGCGCTCTGCGCGAAGCGCGCGACGGTGGCGGCGGCCGGGCTCGGCCTCCGGTGGGCGGTCGCGACGCGGCGGACGGACATCGAGCGCACGCTCCCGGGGGCGGTGCGGTACCTCGAACTGCTCTCGTCCGGGAGCGACGCGCCGCGGGCGATGCTCCGGAAGGCGGCCGATGGCGAGGCGTACGGCGCCACCGCGACCTCGCTGCGGAAGGCGCTCAACGCCGCCCGGCTCGCGGGCAGCCTCGACGAGGGGCTCCGCCGCGTGGCGCGGGACACGCCCTCGCGGGAGCTGCTCGCGCCGTTCCTGCTGAAGTTCCGGAAGCACGCCGCGACCGGGGACGAGGCGCTCTCCGAGTTCCTCGCCACCGAGCGCCGGATGCTGTCGCACCGGCAGGACCGCGCCCGGAAGCGGGCCCGGCGGTTCCTCGAACTCCTCACGGAGCTGTTCGTCGCCGTGCTGGTGTTGCCGGCGCTCCTCGTCATCGGCGCGACCGCGCTGTCGGTGGTGATCCCCGAGCTGCTCCCGCCCGTCTCCACGCCCGTCGGCGTCGTGCCGACGCGGGCGGTGGTGCTGTACGGCGCGGTCGCGTTCCTCGTCGCGTTCGGCCTCGCGGCCGCGGTCGCGGTCGGCACGCTCCGCCCGCCGAGCCAGCGCGCGAGCTACGAGGCGCCCGCGGACCCGCGGGCGGTCGTCGCAACCGCCGGCCGCAACCCCGCGAGCACGGCGGTCGTCGCCGCGGGGCCGGCGGTCGCGCTCGCGATCTGGCTCGCGGTCGCGGGCTACACGCTCGTCAACGTCGTCCTCGTCGGGTACGCCGCATTCGCGGTGCCGGTGGGACTCGTCGCCGCGCGCCGCACCCGGATCGACGACGCGAAGGACCGCGAGCTGGCCGACTTCGTCCACGCCGTCTCGGGCCACGTCGCGCAGGGGCGCCCGCTCGAAGCCGCGGTCGCGGCGGTCGCGCGCGACGCCGACCTCGGCGTCCTCGACGACGACGTGGCCGACCTCGCGTTCGCGCTGCGCTCGACGACCGCCCCCGACGGGGCGACCCGAGCGAGCGCCGGCACCGGGGCGGGCGGGGTCGACGTTCGGGCGGCCGCGATCGAGCGGTTCGTCGACCGCGTCGACACCCCGCTCGCGGCGCGGACGCTCGGGCTCGTCACGGGCGCGCTCGACGCCGGCAGCGACGCCGACGCGGTGTTCGAGACGCTTCGGATCGAGGTCGGGCGGCTGTACAGCGAGCAGCGCGCGCTCCGCTCGGCGATGCAGCCGTACATCGCGGTGGGGTGGGCCGCGGCGGTCCTCGTCGCCGGCGTCGTCGCGGTCGTCAACACGCAGGTGGTCGACGCCGCGCGCTTAGCGGAGATCGCCGCCGCCTCGGAGGCGGTGACGGAGCCGGAGGGGGTGTATCCGGAGTTAGAGCGCTTCCGGCTGTACGTCGTCACGCAGGCGACCGTGCTCGCGTCCGGCTGGTTCGCCGGGACCGCGGCGCGGGGGCGGTACGCCGCGCTGCTCCACTCGGGCGCGCTGGTGGCGTGCTGTTACGTGGTGTTCACGGTGGGGGGGCTAGTGTAAAGAGAGACTGGGACCCGTTGGACAGACGGCTCAGTCGACAGAGTCCCAGTTGACCTCGTCGGCGTACTCCTCGCGCATAAGGTGACAGCCGATCGTCTCGCCGTCGACCTCGTGGTCGGTCGGCTCCTCGCGCTCGCAGACCTCTCCGATCTTTCGCGGACAGCGCGGGTGGAACCGGCAGCCGGACGGCACGTCCGACGGGTCCGGCACGTTCCCCTCGAGGATGATCCGGTCGTCGCCGTCCTCCAACCCGGGGATCGCGGACAGCAACGACTCGGTGTACGGGTGATACGGCGGCTCGAACACGTCCGCGGTGCGGCCGTGTTCGACGATTTCGCCGAGGTACATCACCGCGACGCGGTCGCAGACGTACTCGACGACGGAGAGGTCGTGGCTGATGAGCAGGTACACCAGACCCAGCTCCTCCTGGAGGTCGGCCAGCAGGTTCAGGATCTGCGCCTGAACGGAGACGTCGAGCCCGCTGACCGGCTCGTCGAGGATGAGCACCTCGGGATTCACCGCGAGGGCGCGTGCGATGCCCACGCGCTGCTGCTGCCCGCCAGACAACTCGTGCGGATACCGCTCTAGGTGCGACTCGTCGAGGCCGACCGCGTCGATGAGCTCGGCCACGCGCTCGGGCCGCTCAGTCTGGTCGTCGATGTCGTGGAGGTCCATCGGTCGGCGGACGATCTGCCGGACGGTTCGACGCGGGTTCAGACTCGACTGCGGATCCTGGAAAACGATCTGGAGGTCGCGGCGCAGCGATCGGAGCTCGTCGGAACCTGCGGTCGTGACGTCGCTCTCGCGGTACGTCACCGATCCGTCGGTCGGCTCGATGAGGCGGAGCAGCGTCCGGGCGGCCGTCGACTTGCCGCAGCCGGACTCGCCGACCAGTCCCAGCGTCGAGCCGGCCTCGATCTCGATGTCGATGCCGTCGACGGCCCGCACCGGCTCCGGATCGCCGAGGAGGCGACCGAGCAGGCTGCCGGTGTCGAAGTGCTTCGTGAGGTTCTCCGCTTCGAGCACCGGACCGGGCTCGCCGTCGCTCCGGTCGTCGATGCGATCCGTCTGCCAAGAGAGCGACCGCGACTCGTGGTCGTAGTCGTACTCCATCTCTTCGACCTGCTCGTGACGGTAGCAGGCGACGGAGCGCCCCGTCTCGTTCGGGACCGGCTCCAGATCGGGGTGTGCCTCGCGACACTCCTCGGTCGCGCCCGGGCACCGGTCCGCGTACTTACACCCGGCCGTGGAACCGGTGAGATCCGGCATCTGCCCCTCGATCACGTCGAGCCGGTCGCGGTCGTCGGGGTCGACGGCCTCGTCGACGCTCGTGATGCTCGCGAGCAACCCCTTCGTGTACGGGTGACGCGGGTCGGTGAACAGCACCTCCGCCGGTCCGGACTCGACGATGCTCCCGGCGTACATCACTGCGACGCGGTCGCAGATCTCGCGAACAACGCCGAGGTCGTGGGTGATGAAGAGGATCGACATCCCCAGGTCCTCGCGGAGGTCGTCGAGCAGTTCGAGGATCTGGGCTTGGATCGTCACGTCGAGCGCCGTCGTCGGTTCGTCCGCGACGAGGAGGTCCGGCTCGGACGCGATCGCGATCGCGACGACGACGCGCTGTTTCTGTCCACCCGAAAACTCGTGCGGATAGTCGTCGGCGCGCGTCTCCGCGTCGGGGATCCCGACACGGTCGAGGAGGTCGACCGCCTCCTGCCGCGCGGCGCTCCGCGAGAGGTCGCGCGCCGCTTCGACCGCCTCCGCGACCTGTCTCCCAACCGTCATCGTGGGGTTCAGCGTCGAGGTGGGGTCCTGAAACACCATCCCGGTGTTTTCCGCGCGGAACTTGCGGAGGCGCTCGGGAGAGAGCGAGAGGACATCCGTACCCTCGAACTCGACGCTCCCGTCGACGATCTCGCCCGGGTCGTCGATGAGGCGGAGCACGGAACGAGCGGTCGCGCTCTTGCCCGCGCCGCTCTCGCCGACGAGCCCGAGGATCTCTCCCCGATCGAGATGGAAGTCGACGCCGTCGACGGCGTTGACGACGCCCTCGTCGGTGCGGAACACCGTCGAGAGGCCGTCGACGGTCAAGACCCTGTCACGCGTCTCTGTGCTGCCAGCCGACGCCATCGGCGTCGACGCCTGCCGTGGGGATGCTGTGTGCTCACTCGTCATGGTCGGCTCCGAGCTCCGTGCTCACGGTCGGGTCGAGGACATCGCGGATGCCGTCGCCGAGGAGGTTGAACCCGAGGACGGTCACGGCGATCCCAAGCCCCGGGAAGATAGCCATCCACGGGGCCTGCGTGAGGTACTGTTTGGACTGCCTGATCATTAGCCCCCACGACGGCTGCGGCGGCTGTGCGCCGAGTCCCAGGAACGAGAGCCCGGCGGCCGCGAGGATGGCGAACGCCAGGCTGATGGACGCCTGAACGATGATCGGCGCGGCGGCGTTCGGCAGGACTTCCCGGAACAGGACGCGGCTGTCCCGCTCGCCGAGCGCCTGTGCGGCCTCGACGAAGTCCTCCTCGACGACCGAGACCACCTCGCTGCGGGTGACCCGGGCGAAGTAGGGGATGTACGTGATCCCGATCGCGATCATCGCGTTCGTCAGCGATGGGCCGAGGACGGCGACGACCGTGAGCGCCAGCAGGATCGGCGGGAAGCTCATCAGAACGTCCATCGAGCGCATGATCGCGTCGTCGATGTTCCCGCCGACGTACCCCGCGGCCGCGCCCAGCGGAACGCCGGCCGCGGTGGCGATGCCGACGCTCAGCCCGCCGATGTACAGGCTGATTCGGGCGCCGAGAACGATTCGGAGGAGGATGTCTCGACCCAGGTGGTCGGTCCCCATCGGGTGTGCGAGGCTCGGCGGCTGGAACCGGTTCGCGACGTTGAGGGCGTTGGCTTGCTCTAGTGAGACGAACAGCGGGCCGAGCAGACCGACCGCGAGCAACAGGCCGATGAGCACCGTCCCGGCGATAGCTTTCGAATTCGACCGGTACCGGTCGAACAGCTCGCCGATCTTGCGGCGGCGAGCGTCGTTTAACCACCGCGTCCCGTCGGCGTTCTGGGTCGCCATCAGGCGCCACCCCCGGCCTGGACGCGCGGATCTAAGACCGCGTACAGGAGGTCGACCACGAGGTTACTGAGCATGAACACCGTCGCGATCGTCAACACCGACCCTTGGATGAGCGTGGTGTCGCGGTTCAACAGCGCTTGGAACGCGAGTCGCCCCAGTCCGGGATACGCAAACACCTGCTCGATGATGACGATCCCGCTGAACAGGAAGCCGATCTGGAGCCCGATCACGGTTAACACGGGAAGGAACGCGTTCCGGAGCGCGTGGCGGTAGACGATGTCGCGGTCTGGAATCCCCTTCGACTGCGCGAGCTTGACGTACCCCGACTTGAGCTCCTCGATAAGCGACGAACGCGTCATCCGGGTGAGGTGCGCCATGAGCGCGAAGCCGAGCGAGAGCGCCGGCAATAGCACGTGCTTCACGCCGGCGATCGGGTCGACCGCCGGGTTCACGTATCCCGATGGTGGTAAGATCGCGAAGAACTCCGCGAAGACCAGGATCAACACCAGTCCCCAAAAGAAGTCCGGGAGGCTGATCCCGGTGAACGCGACGACGCTCGTCGTGAAGTCCTTCCACGTGTTTCGGGCGCGGCCGGCGATCACGCCGAGTGGGATCGCCACCGTGACCGCGATGACGACGGCAGCGCCCGCGAGGAACGCGCTCGCCGGCAGGCGCTGAACGATCAGCTTGGCGACCGGGTCGCCGAAGCGGAGGGAGTCCCCCATGTCGCCCGTCAGGACTCCGGCGAGCCAGTCGAGGTATCGCACCCAGATCGGACGGTTCAGTCCGAGGGTCTGCCGGAGCGCATCGAGCCGCTCCGGACTCGCCCGGTTGCCCAAGATCAGGAGTGCGACATCGCCGGGGAGCACGTTGACGATGCCGAAGGTGACGATCGACACGCCTAGAAGCGAGACGATCAGGAGCCCGACCCGCCGAGCCGCGTACCGGACGAACCCCGCGTCGATGGCCGATCTCATTCGTCAAGCCACGACTCGCTGAAGTTCACCTCGGTGTTGTTTGGCGCTAACACCGTATCGAGGCCACCGACGGAAGGTGTCGCCCCCATCGCGCCGTCACGGAACCACAGCATCGGCGACGGCACCTCCTCGTGGAGGACGCGTTGGGCCTCGCGGTAGTACTCCACCTCTTCCTCCTCCGACGGGGCGCTCTCCGCGTTCTCGATGGCGGCGTCGAAGTCGTCGCTGGCGTACGCGAAGGAGTTGAACGACCCCTCCGAGTGGAACAGGCCGCGGTACATCTGTGCGGGCTCCCAACCCCCGAACCAGTTGACCATCGCCATCCGGTAGTCCATGTTCGCGGTGACCTGTGTGAGCCAGTCGCCCCACTGAAGCTCCTGGATCTCGACCTCGAGGCCGAGCTCGGAGAACGACTGCTCCATGATCGTCGCGGCGGTGATGTGCCACGGGTAGTTCGTCGTCACCTTGAACTCCAGCGGCGCGAACTCGTTCATCCCGTACTCCGATTCCTCGATGAGCGCCCGGGCCTGCTCGATGTCCTGTGGCCGCGGTTCGAGCTCCTCGTTCCGGTACGGGCTATTCGGGAAGCTCGGGGTCGCGAGCGTCGATCCCTGACCGAAGAGGGCGCCCTCCACCAGCTCTTGTTTGTCGATCGCGAAGTCGATCGCCCGGCGCCAGTTCACGCTGTCGAACGGCGGGCGGTCGTTGTGGAGATACATGTGGTTGAACGCCAGCGGCCGCCACGTGGACGTCTGAACGTTGTCGTTGGCCCCGTCCACGTAGTCGGTCATGTCGTCGAGCGGGATGTCGTTGATGTAGTCGAGATCCCCGTCGGTGAGCCCCGTGAGCCGGGTGTCGGGGTCGGTCATCGTCCGCTCTTCGAGCGCGTCGACGTACGGGCCTTCGCCCCAGTAATCGTCGAACGCCGACAGCTCGGCCCGGTTCCCCTGCTGGCGGGACTCGAACACGAAGGGGCCGGTGCCGACTGGGTTCGATGCCTGGTCCGGACCAGAACCCTCCGGGATGATCGCCGTGCCGGAGAACGCCAACTGTCGGAGGAGGGGATTGTACCGCTCGCTCATCTGGAGAACGACCGTCGAGTCGTCGGGCGTCTCGACCGACTCGACCGACGTGAACACGCCGCTGTACCGCGCTCCGACGTCCGGGTCCGTGATCCGCTCGATCGTGTACTGAACATCGCTGCTGGTCAGCTCTGACCCGTCGTGGAACGTCACGCCGTCGCGGAGGGTGAACGTGTACTCGGTCCGGTCGTCGTTAATCGACCAGTCGGATGCGAGGCCCGGACGCGTGATGTCGGGATCGGAGGAGATCTCCAGTTCGCTCGTTAGCCCGACCAGCGTCTCGTGGACGTTGTTCAGAAACCGCGACGAGGCGGCCGTCTGTGCGATGTGGATGTCGAGTTCCTGGGTGACCTCGCTGTGGCCCCATATGAGCGTGCCGCCCTCTTCCGGCTCGCCGGTCGGACCAATCGGTCCGTCGTCGGAGCCACCGCCGTCTCCCCCGTTCGAGCCGTCGGAGCCGTCGCCACCGGAGGTACAGCCCGCAAGCGTCGTGCCAACGCCTGCCATTCCCGTGGCAACGAGGAACCGTCGCCTGTCGATACTCTCGGTCGTGTCTTCAGAGGTGTCGCGCATTGTTGCGTGTGCGTAGCAAGTAGTTCGTTAACGTTTCAATCCAAAGTCGACGATTGCGTCGGGGTACTCACCGAGCTGATCCTCGGCGACAGCCGGGAGTTCCTCCTCCGTTTCTACGGCGAGGTCGTACGCCTCGCGAAGTTCTGAAATCGGCTCATCGCTGTTGTCGACCCGGAGGTTGTGGTACAGCTTCGGCTCCGGAGCCGCGATGAGCAGCGCTGCGCTGATCTTCCCGCGTTTGTCGCCGCCGGCCGCCTGCCCCGCTTCCAGCGCGGCAATGAGCCGGTCCGCGAACCCGCCGTCCGCGTCCGCGTAGCCGCGGCTCACCGCGTCGATGACGTCCGCGCCATCGAGCATGTTGCCGGCAACCGTGTAGTCGTCTCCGGCGGAGTCGCCGGCCCAGTCGACGCAGTCCGCACCGGTGTATCGGAAGGAATCCTCCGCCGTCACGCCGTGGAGTTGACGGTACGTGTCGTGAGGATCGTCTGCGAGAAGCGCCTCGCAGGCGGTCGATACGGAGACGCCCCTGTCGGCGAGTTCGACCGCGTTTCGTCCGTGTGATACGTTTACGTACGATTGGGTCGCGACCGCCGCGTTCTCACTCACGAACGGACACAAGGCGCCGACGCCCACGAGCGCCGTACTGACTGCGACGCCGAACGCTCCGGTTTCAGGATCCTGTGCCGCTATCGAGAATGTTCCGGGAGCGAATCGCTCCGCGGGCGAAGTGTGGTCGGGACCGGTATCGGAACGGCCCGTGTCACTCATTGTATTGCCAGTCACAGCCATGGTAGTACATAACAAGATATAAAATAAATCTTATTGTTAAAGAGAAAACGCCCGCTTATGTACGTGGAAGAGTACTTTCCTCGGCAAATAATATGCTTTCAGTGGTTCTGAGAGATTTATTTTCAAATACGAGATTTCAAACTGGGGAGTCAGCGAGTTGCGAGCGCCCCGCTCGATGCAGTCGTGTGACCGCAACACGACCCTTTTCTGCCGCGCCCGCGTAGGAAGACTCCCATGGACGAGAAGACCGCCGAACTCCGCGACCTGTTCGTCGAGGCAACCGGCTCGGAGACGGTCACCGAGCGGCAGGAGGCGGAGCGGGGGACCCTCGTCGACCGCGACGACGAGGCGGTCGGCGACGCGGTCCGCAATCTCGTCGCCGCGATGCGCGAGCGGTACGGCTTCTCGACGCCGCTCGGCGACGCCGCCTACGCGCTCGTCGCCCGCGGCCGGTTCGCGGACGAGGGCGACGAGTCGATCGCCGTGGCCCTGCGCGACGAACTGACGGACGGCGAGGGCGACTCCGAGGTCGACCCCGCGGACGTGGACGCCGAGACCGTCCGGAAGGCCCGCTTCGACCTCCACCTCGTGCGCGAGTCGGACCGCGAGGTCGACGCGGGCGAGGGCGACGAGCCGCCGTTCGCGTACGCCGACCTGAAGCGGCTCACCGCCGCCGGGAACTCGATCGTCGAGTGCGCCGAGGAGCTGGACGCACAGCCGGACACGGTCGCCCGGTACGCCGCGGTCGCGCGCACCGACATCGCCTCCACGCGGGCGAACGACCGCTTCCGCGACGCGTTCCGCGACCTGCTCACCGACGCCGACATCCAGGGGTCGCTCGCGAGCGACGCCCGCGAGGACGGCCTGCGCGAGGCGACCGAAGACATCGAGACGGACGTGTCTTTATAAGGAGTTCGCGGCGGAGTGGCGGCGAACAACGCCAAAGCCCCAGCCGCGAGGACTCGCGCGGCTCGCTGCGGTCCTCAGTCAGTCGCTGGCGCTCCCTCCTTGCGGTCCTTGCGTCGCCGTGCTTCGTCCTCGCGGCTGCCCCTTTGAGTCCCGCCCAACAACCGCACCTCACGCCTCCCCAGCCTCGCGGTCCGTTCGGGGCTCCCTGCGGTCGCCCCTCACTCACCGCGTCCCTCGCGCGTGCTGCCTCGCGACCTCCGCTTCGCTCCGGTCGCTCGCAGGCACGCGCCGTCGTTCATTTATAAGCGATAACGCGACGAGACGCCGCGTGACCCTCGTCCCGTTCAGCGACCTGGCGCGCGCGGCGTACTGCCCCCGACAGCTCTACTACGTGCGGCGCGACGACGAGCGCAGCGTGCCCCCGAAGGCGCGCGAGCGCATCGGCCTCGCGTTCCGCTACGAGGAGTTGGCCGACGCGCCCGACCGAACGCTCCGGCAACTCCCGCTTCATCGATCACCGAGCGCGTACCGCCGGAACCTGCGTCGACTGCGCGAGCGCGACGAGTACGAGTGCCTCGTTGACCCCGCGACCGAGCGCGGGTTCCTCTCGGGGAAGGACTGTCACGGTACCGTTCACAAGGTGTTGGAGCCTGGCGAGGAGGGGAGCGATCCGGACGGCGCGGACTCCGCGACCGCGATCCCGACTCTCGTCTCGTCGGGGGAACCGCCGGAGAACGGCGTCTGGGAGCCGCAGGCGGTCCGCGCGGTCGGGCTCGCGAAGGCGCTGGCGTGGGAGCGGGAACGCGAGGTCGACCGCGCGCTGGTCGAGTACCCCGCGGTCGGGGTCGTCCGCGAGGTGCGACTGACGACCCGGAAGAAGGCCGCGTATCGCACGGCCCTCCGCGCGGCGCGGTCGATCGACGGCCCGCCGCCGCGCGTCGACGACGACCGCTGCGACGCCTGCGACTACGCCGCCGAGTGCGGCACGCGGCGACGGAGCCTGCGGTCGCTGCTGGGGTGAGGTGGCGCGGCGAAGCCGCGACCGCTTCGGCCAACCGTCCGCCGCGCTCAGGGCGAAAAGGAGGTGCCGCAGTCGGTACAGGTGAACCGGAACCGCGCCTCGTCGGTGAGCTCCGTGTCGTGGACGCGCTCGCCGCCGCACTCGCGACACTCCACCACGGACCGTATCTGGTCCCAGTCGTGGCGCGCGCCCGGCGCGCCGATCGCCCAGGCGACCACCTCCTCGTCGGCGTCCTCGGGCACGAACCCGGACTGGAACTCGCCCGGGGCGAAGCGGATCGCCTCGTCGGGCCCGACCGTCACGCGCTCGCGGTCGCGGCCGACCTCGAACGTCGCGGTGCCCGAGCGGACGTAGAACACCTCCTCCTGGTCGTCGTGCGTGTGGAGGCCGCCGGAGAAGGCGTCGCCGGGCGCGAGTTCGAAGTAGTTCATCGCGACGTGGTCGGTCCCGAGCGCGCGCGAGACCGGCTTTCGGATGTCGTGAACGCCCATGGGGTTCGTGACGACGTCGACGTCGTCGACCGCGACTCGCTCCATGCGAGCCGGTCGCGAGGGACGCCCCTAACGCTGTCGGCGGCCGCGCCGAGGATCCGTCGGCGAACCGCGCCTCGCGGTGACGATCGCTCGGTCAAACCTGACGCGACCCGGCATTTTATACGTGTGTGTGTCGTCCGCATGGGCACGAATGACGCGAGACACTCGCGATCGTTCGGAGGATAGAGGAAGTCGCCTCGCGGCGGCTGGCCGCGAAATTCTCCGGCGATAACGACGACGGGGCACGACCGCCCCGCGGCGGCACCGACCCCGAGACCACCGCAGAGCCGACGGACCCCCTTTTGACCCGAACACCGCTCACAGACCTCGACGAGGTACAGCTGTTAGACACCACCCTGCGCGACGGCGAACAGATGCCGGGCGTCTCCCTGACGCCCGGCGAGAAGGTCGGCGTCGCCCGCGAGCTCGACGCCGCGGGCGTCCACCTGATCGAGGCCGGCTCGGCGTGCACCTCGGCGGGCGAGCGCGAGGCGATCCGCCGCGTCGCCGACGAGGGGCTGGACGCGACGGTGACGAGCTTCGCCCGCGGGGTGAAACGCGACGTCGACGCCGCGCTCAACTGCGGCGTCGGCGGCGTCAACCTCGTCGTCCCCGCCTCCGACAAGCACGTCGAGACGAAGGTGGGCTCGACCCGCGACGAGGTCGTCGAGACGACCGTCGAGCTCGTCGAGTACGCGAAAGACCACGGGCTGTGGGTCGAGGTGCTCGGCGAGGACGGCTCGCGGGCCGACCTCGACTACCTCGAACGCCTGCTCGGCGCCGGCCTCGACGCCGGCGCCGACCGGATCTGCTACTGCGACACGGTCGGCGCGGCCGACCCCGAGCGCACCGCCGCGGTCGTCTCGCGGCTCGCCGACCTCGGCCCGACGAGCCTCCACACCCACGACGACCTCGGGTTCGGGCTGGCGAACGTCCACGCGGGGCTGAAGGCGGGCGCCGACACGGTCCACGGCACCGTCCTCGGCGTGGGCGAGCGCGCCGGCAACGTCGCCCTCGAAGAGGTCGCGATCGCGCTCGGCGAGTCGTACGGCGTCGACACCGTCGACCTCTCGCGGCTCTACCGGCTCTGCCGGACCGTCTCCGAGGCGACCGGCGTCGCGCTCCCGCCGAACAAGGCCGTCTGCGGCGCCAACGCCTTCGCCCACGAGTCCGGGATCCACACCGACGGCACGCTGAAGGACGGGACGATGTACGAGCCGTACCCGCCGGAGACGGTCGGGCGCGAGCGCCGGCTCGTCCTCGGCAAGCACGCGGGCCGCGCCGGGGTGAAGGCCGCGCTCGCCGAGCACGACGTGGCGGTCGACGACGACGAGCTGCGCGAGGTCGTCGCCCGCGTCAAGGAGCTGGGCGAGCGCGGCAAGCGCGTCACCGACGCCGACCTGCTCGCCATCGCCGACGACGTGCGGGGCCGCGAGCGCGAGCGCCACGTCGAGCTCGTCGACCTCTCGGCGACCTCCGGCGGCAACCTCCCGACCGCCTCGGTGCGGCTCCGCGTCGGCGACGAGGAGCGCGTCGCCTCCGGCACCGGCGCCGGTCCGGTCGACGCCGGGCTGGAGGCGGTCCGCGCGGCGCTTTCGGGCGACGGGGACGGCGAGCGCGGCGGGGAGGACGGCGCTGACGGCGGCGTCGCGTTCGACCTCGACTCCTACCACGTCGACGCGATCACGGGCGGCACGGACGCGGTCGTCACCGTCGAGGTCGACCTCTCGCGGGGCGACCGCTCGGTGAGCGTCTCGGCGTCGGACGCGGACATCACCCGCGCGAGCGTCGTCGGGATGGTCGACGGGCTCGACCGTCTGCTCGCGGCCGAGGCCGACGCCGCGGACGCCGATCCGGGCGCGGTCGCCGACGACTGACGCCGGCGTCTGACGAGGTTTTTACCCGATGGCGTCCGATCTCGGGGTGTGAGCGTCGTCGTCGCGATCAAGCCGTCCGCGCGCAAGCGGAACGCGAAGGTGGGCCGGCTCGTCTTCGAGGACGGGCCCCGCCACGCCTTCGAGAGCCGCGCGGCCGCCGAGCGGTGGGCGGACGACCTCTCGGCCGGCGACGGCCACGTCTGGGTCGCGAGCGCGCACCCCCGCGACGACGGCGACGCGGACTGTTACCTCGTCTCCCGGGCGACGAACGCGAAGCTGGAGGCGGCGTACGACAAGCGGCGCCGGCGGCTCAGGGGCGACCCGGGCTCCGAGCAGGAGTCGCTCGGCGGCGAGCCCTGATCCGCGGTCCCCGCCCGCGGGCGGGTCGGCGCTACCCCTTCGATCGCCGCTACTCGTCTCCGGCCGGGCCGCCGACGACGTCGTCCTCGAACCCGGCGACCGCCTCCATCACCGCCTCGCGGTCGGCGTCGTCGACGTCGAAGGCCCGCAGCGCCTCGTCGAGGTGCGTCGCGACGACCTCGAACTCCGCGTCGGTTATCGCCAGCTCCTCGTGCGCGGTCGCCATCTCCTCGCCCTCGTACTGCATCGGCCCGCCGGTGACGGCGCTCAGGAACTTGGTCTGGTGCGAGCGCTGGTCGGCCATGTCCACGTCGTCGAAGTAGTGGTTCACCCGGTCGTCGTCGAGCACCCGGTCGTAGAACTCGTTGACGACCGCGCCGATGGCCGGTTCGCCGCCGAGGCGTTCGTACAGCGTCTCGTTCGACATACGTCGGCGACGGACGCCGGCCGTATCACTGTTCCCCTATGGGGAAGGGCGCTCGTCCCGCGGCGCGGCGCCTCACGGCGAATCGTCCGCGCGCGACCCGTCGCCGGCGGCCGCGTCGGGGTCGGCGCCCGGTCCGGACCCGCGGGCGTCCATCATGTCCGCGGCCCGGCCCGCCCAGCCCGTGTAGCGGAAGCCGGCGGCGACGACGAGCGCCATCCAGACGTAGGCCGCGGACACCCCGACGTACGCGCCGGTCGGACCGAGGCCGACGGTGCGGCCGAGCAGCCACGAGAGGCCCAAGAACAGTCCGAACATGGCCGAGACGCGCGCGACGAGGGGGATCTGCGTCTCGCTGGCGCCCTGGAGCGAGCCGGAGAGCGCGGAGAAGCAGGCGAGGGCGGCGCCGGCGACGCCGTACACCCGCGCGAAGTCGACGGCGGACGCGACCGTCGCCGCGTCGTCGGTGAATATCGGCACGATCCGCGGCGCGGAGACGACGAGCCCGAGCCCGATCGACCCGACCGTGAGCACGCCGAGGCCCGCGACGGCCCACCCGTTGAACCGCGCGGCCTCCGGGTCGCCCTCGCCGAGCGCCTGGCCGACGAGCACCGACGCCGCGACGTTGTAGCCGCGCGAGAGCGGGCCGGTCACCTGCTGGTAGACGCGGCGGCCGATCTGGAAGCCGGCGTTGACCGTCTCGCCGAAGCCTAAGAGGAGCGCGTTGAACGGGAACTCCGCGATCTCGGAGCCGAACCCCTCCAGGACGCGGGGCGCGCTCACGACGAGGAGCTGTTTCGCGATCGTGAGGTCGCACGGCCACGCGAACTCCGCGTCGGTCCACGAGCCCCAGATGGCGAAACAGAGCAGCCCGGCCGTGAGCACGTTGGCGCCCGCGGTCGCGAGGCCGACGCCGAGGACATCGAGCCGCGGGAGCCCGAACAGCCCGAGGCCGAGGACGATCGACCCCGCGATGTTGACTGAGTTGGCCGCGATGTTGACGTACATCGGCGTGCGGGTGTCGCCGGTCCCCTGGAGCGCGCGGGCGCCGACGAGGGCGACGTGGCGCGCCGGCGCGGTGGCGAACACGATCGCGAGGTACGTCGAGCCGAGGTCGACGACCGCGGGCGAGGTGCGCTCGCCGACGAGCCGGCCGAACACGCCGATCGCGAACTCGCCGAAGAGGAACCCGAAGAGGACGAACGGGACCCCGGCGAGCGCGCCGAGCAGGATCGCCTGCGTCACCGCCTCGTCGCGGTTCTCCGCCGCGCCCGCGCCGGTGTCCTGCGAGGAGAGCGCGATGGCGCCGCCGCCGAGGCCGAGCCCGATCCGCAGCGGGAACCGGGCGTAGAGGTCCGCGAGGCCGATGGCGACGACCGCGGCGGGCGAGAACAGCGCGGTGACGAGGATGTCCGTCGTCCGCATCGCGGTGCGGAACGTCTGCTCGGCCATGACCGGCCACGCGAGCGAGAACACGCGCTTCCAGACGCGCCGCAGCCGCGGGAGGTCCATCTGTCGTCCCGGAGGGGCGCCCGCGGTTTTTACGTATCGGAGCCGGTCGAGTCGGCCGGTGCGTGCGGGAGCCGCACCGCGAACCGCGCGCCGCCGAGCGCCGACTCGCCGGGGGTGAGGGACCCGCCGTACGCCTCCGCGAGCGTGGCGACCAGCCGCAGGCCGCTGACGCCGCCGTTCGGGTCCGCCGCCGACGGCTCGTCGGCGAAGAACGACCCGTCTCGGATCTCCGGCGGGAGCCCCGAGCCGTCGTCCTCGACGACGAGCGCGACCTCGCCGGCGTCGGCGTCGACCCGGACCGAGACGCGGACGGTGACCGCCGGGCCGGCGTGTTCGATCGCGTTCTCGACGAGGTTGTGAACGACCGAGCGCACGCCGTCGTTGGCCGCGACGGGCGCCGTCTCCGGGAGGTCGGACTCGACCGTCACCGACTCGTCGTCCGCGACGCTCGCCAGCACGCCCCGCGTCGTCTCCGCGAGGTCGACGCGGCTGGAGTCCGCGTCGCCGAGGATCGCGTCCGCGACCGCGCTCGTCGCCTCGATGCGGTCCAGCCCCTCGGCGGCCTTCGAGGCCACGGTCGCGGCGTGGTCGGCCCCCTCGCCGTCGCCGTCGAGCAGGTCGGCGTAGCCGCGGATCGTCGAGAGGTCGTTGCGGAGGTCGTGCCGCAGGAGGTGGTTGACGAAAGAGACGGCGCGGACCGCGTCGCGGGCGCGCCGTGCCTCGGCGGCCTGGCGGACCGCGTAGTAGCCCGCGACCGCGCCGCCGAGGCTCCCGACGCCGGCGGCGACGAGCATCGGGAAGACCGGTTCGACGAGCGGCCGCCCCTCGAAGGCGCGGACGGCGAGCGTCGCGGCGAAGGCGGCGACGGCGAAGACGGTCCCGGTGGCGGTCCACCGCGCGACGCGCCACTCCTCCGCCGGCGAGAGCTCTCGGCGGGCGATCCGGCGACTCGCGACGAGGACCGTCACCGCGATCCCGCCGTCGAGCGCGAACGCCAGCAGCGGCCCCGCGGAGGTCCCGATGGCGCCGATCTCGGTGACGTGATGGACCGCGGCGGCGGCGAGGAGACCGGCCCCGATCAGAGAGACCGCGTGGTGACCGCGCAGCGTCGACATTACGTATCGAACCGAGGAAACGAGTAAAACGGTTGTGGATCGCCGAGCGGCGGGGCGCCGTGCCGAGGAATCGACGCCGCGGCGACGGGACTCGTCCGAACGTTGAAACCCGCGAGCGACCCACGGGCCCCATGGACGTCTTCGTGTACGGGACGCTGACCGAGCCGGAGCGGGTCGCCGAGGTCGTCGACTCGTTCGTCTTCGTCGGGCCGGCGACCCTCGACGGCCTCCGGCTCGTGGAGGGGCGGTACCCGACCCTCGCGCCGGGCGGCGAGACCGCCGGGCGGCTCCTCCGGACGGAGGCGGTCGACGCACTCGACGCGTACGAGGACGTGGACGGCGGCCTGTACGTCCGCGAGGCCGTGCCGCTCGACGCGCCGGACGACTACCCGGACACCGCCGCGGTGTACGTCGGCGACCCCGACCGCCTCGACGCGGACGCGACGTGGCCCGGGACCGGACCGTTTCCGGACCGGGTGCGGACGGTGCTCGACGACCGCGACGTGCGGGTGCGGCTGACCCCCCGAGATCCCGTCTGACGGGCGGATGACGGCGCCGCAGTCGTGCGGTTTCACTTTCGCTCTGGTAGCCTCACCTTTTTGTATTCCCGTCGCCTCGTTTCACTCGCACGTCACACGCGTGCATTCCCCCCTTTACCACCGCGAGCGACCGCGCCGTCGACCCGCATCCGCGGCCCGGATCGACGGCGTCGGCCCGCGCGGCGACCGCGACGCGGCGGTCGCGCGCCGCGTTCCCCCTGGCGTCCGACCGGAACCGATTAGCGGTCGGCGCGGCGACGGGGTGGCATGCTCAGTCTCGCCGACATCCGGGAGGCGCGCGAGCGCGTCTCGGGCGTCGCCCGGCACACGCCCCTCGAACGGTCTCGGTCCTTCTCGGAGATGAGCGGCGCCGACCTCCACCTCAAACTGGAGAACTTCCAGCGGACCGGCGCGTTCAAGATCCGCGGCGCGATGAACCGGATCCGGACCCTCTCGGCGGCGGAGCGGGAGGCCGGCGTCGTCACCGCGAGCGCCGGCAACCACGCGCAGGGCGTGGCGCTGGCGGCCAGCCGCGCGGGCGTCGACGCCACCGTCGTGATGCCGAAGTTCGCGCCCGTCTCGAAGGTGAAGGCGACCCGGGGGTACGGCGCGAGCGTCCGCCTGGAGGGCGTCGACTACGACGAGGCGCAGGCGTACGCCCACCAGTTGGAGCGCGAGGAGGGGCGCACCTACGTCCACGCGTTCGACGACCCCGTCGTGATGGCCGGCCAGGGGACGCTCGGGCTGGAGATCGTCGACGACTGCCCCGACCTGGACACCGTCGTCGTCCCGATCGGGGGCGGCGGCCTGATCTCCGGGGTCGCGGTCGCGATCAAAGAGCAGATCCCGGACGTGCGCGTCGTCGGCGTCCAAGCGGAGGGCGCCGCCTCGGCCGCGAAGTCGCTCGAAGCGGGCGAGGTCGCGGAGATCGACAGCGTCGACACGATCGCCGACGGGATCGCGACGCGGTCGGTCGGCGAGGAGACCCTGGCGGTCATGGAGGAGTACGTCGACGAGGTCGTCACCGTCGACGACCGCGAGATCGCCTTGGCGCTCACGCTGCTTTTGGAGCGCGCGAAGACGCTCGTCGAGGGCGCGGGCGCGGTCGCGCTCGCCGCCGTCCTCTCGGACGCCTTCGAGTACGACGACGGGGAGACGATCGTCGCCGCGCTCTGCGGGGGCAACATCGATCTCAACCGCCTCGGGACCGTGGTCCGGCGCGGTCTCGTTCAGATGGGCCGGTACCTCAAGATCACGATCGACCTGAAGGACCGGCCCGGCGAACTCGAACGGGTCTCCAGCATCGTCGCGCGCACCGGCGCGAACGTGTACGCGGTCCACCACGACCGCACCTCCCGCGACGTGGCCGTCAACGCCGCCGAGCTCGAACTCGAATTAGAGACCGACGACGCCGAACACGCCGCCGACATCGTCGACGCGCTCGAAGCCGAGGGGTACGACGTGGAGATTCTGTCGTAGATCGGGCGAGCACTGCGAGTATTTATAAATAGAACTGCGGTGGCGCGTGCCGGTGAGCGGCCGACAGGCCGCGAACCGCACGCGCGAGGGACGCGGTGAGTGAGGGGCGACCGCAGGGAGCCCCGAACGAGCCGCGAGGCTGGGGAGGCGTGAGGTGCTGTGCGGTCGCTGTCGGGTGGGACTCAAAGGGGCAGCCGTGAGGACGAAGCCCGGCGCAGTAAGCACCGCAGCGAAGGAGCAAAGCGACTGAGCGAGGAGCACAGCAAGCCGCGCGAGTCCTCGCGGCTGGGGCTTTGAAGCCGTTCGCCGTCGATCTACGGTCAGCGATGTATAAGCGAGCGGCTGGGAGTTTGAAATCGTTCGCCGCCGATTCACAGCCGATTATTTATAAATGAACGGTCGACCCGCAGTCTATCAGTCGTCGGACCCCGAAAGCGAGACCGAACGTTGGTTTATAAGAAACCGCGGAACTACGCGATTATCAGTCGTCCGCGGCCGCGGCGTCGACCTCGCCCTCGTACAGCTCGCCGGCGCGCTCGCGGTCGGAGAGGTACTCGTCGGCGTCGAGCGCGGCCTTCACGCCCATGCCGCTCGCGGTGGCCGCCTGCTGGTAGTGGAAGTCGACCACGTCGCCGGCGCCGAACAGCCCCTCGACGCCGGTCCGGGTCTGCCCGCCGCCGCGGCCGCCCTCAGTGATCAGGTAGCCGTCGTCGTCGGTTTCGATGCCGGTCCCCTCCAGGAAGTCCGTGTTCGGCGTGTGGCCGATGGCGTAGAAGACGGCGCCCACGTCGAAGTCGTACTCGTCGACCTCGTCGGCGGTCGCGGGGTCGTCGAGCTTCTCCTTCGGGTGGCCGTCGGGGTGCTCGACGAGCGTCACGCGGTCGATGCCGTCTTCGGGGGTGCCGTGGATCTCCGTGAGCTCGGTGTTGAGGAGGAGCTCGATGTCGCCCTCCTCGACGGCGTCCATCGTGCGCTCGATCCACACGTCCTCGGCGCGGAACTCCTCGCGGCGGTGGGCGACGTAGACGGTGTCCGCGAACTTCGTCAGGAAGTTCGCCTCCTCCATCGCGGCGTCGCCGCCGCCGACGACGAGCATGTCCTCGTCGCGGAAGAACGCGCCGTCGCAGGTCGCGCACGTCGAGAGCCCGTACCCCATCAGCTCATCCTCGCCGGGGACGCCGAGCGTCCGGGCGCTGGCGCCCGACGCGGCGATGACGGCGTCGGCGGTGTAGACGTCGCCGTCGGTGAGCGCGACGCGGAAGTGGCCCGCGGGCTCCTTCGAGACGTCCTCGATGACGCCGTTGCGGGCCTCGGCGCCGAACTTCTCGGCCTGCTCTTTCATGTCGTTGATCAGGCCCGGCCCGGAGACGCCCTCGGGGAACCCGGGGTAGTTCTCCACGTCGGTCGTCAGCGTGAGCTGGCCGCCCGGCTCGTCGCCCTCGATGAGCAGCGGGTCGTTGTTCGAGCGGGCGGCGTAGATCGCCGCCGAGAGCCCCGAGATACCGGTGCCGGCGATGATGAGTCGACGGTGTTCGACGATGTCGTCGGTCATGTGATCCGATTCGCCGGCGCGCCGTATGTACGTTGCGACCGTTGCGCGATTCCCGCACGACCGCCCCCTCGAACCGCCACGACCGCGCCACCGTGCCCCGACCCGCACCTACCGCACCGCGACGAACACGCTTCGGTCGTCGGCGGGGCCGTAGCCGTCGACGGTATCGACCTCGTCGAACCCGGCCGCGGCGAGCGCGTCGGCGATCCGCTCGTCGGCGAACGGCGTCATCCGGCGGGCGTCGACGAAGGGGTCGCCGTCGGGCGTGAACGTCACCGCCCGCCAGTCGAGGCGGCCGTCGCCGGTCGCGACGTGGTGCGCGACGCGGACGTACTCGACCGCGCCGTCCGCGCCGCGGCCCACGTCGAGTCCGGGTCGGTTCCCCTCGGGCGGCAGCGGGGAGTTGTCGAAGACGAGGGCGCCGCCCGGCCGGAGGCGGTCGCGGAGCGCGGCGAGCGCGGGGTCGAGGTCCGCGGGCGCGAGGTGGTTCACGACGCCGCGGATCGCGACGGCCGCGTCGAACGGGGCGGCGCCGCCGAGGTCCGGATCGGGCAGCCCCGTCCGGCGGAACTCGACGCCGCCGTCGCCGTCGAGGTCGGCGCACTTCTCGCGCGCGACGCCGAGCATCCCCTCGTGGACGTCTATCGCGGTCACGTTGAGACCCCCGGCGGCGAGCCGGCGCGTGTGCTCGCCGGTGCCGCAGCCGACCTCAAGCAGGCGGTCGGGGTCGACCCCGCGGTCGGCGAGCGCGTCGCGGACGAAGGCGACGTCGCGGTCGTAGTCCCACTCGGACTGGATCGCGTCGTACAGCCGCGGGCGCTCGTCGTAGAGACCGTCGGGCATGTCGGGCGCCTCGCGGGCCGGCTCCGAATGCGTTACGGCGCCGTGCGACGCCGTCCCATCCGTCGGTCCCGTGCGGTCAGTCGGTCGGGAACTCGGGCGGGAGCCCGGTGGGCTGCGTCGGCGCGTCGTCGAGCGCCTCGAAGAACCGGCCGGCGACGAACGCCTCGACGACGTCCGCCAGCGACTCCGACTCCGAGACCTCGCTCAGGATGCCGAGCGGGACCTGCGCGCCGGCCATCGCCGCGTGGCCCCCGGCGGAGCCGACGGGGTCGAGCGCGTCGCGCAGCAGCTCGCCAGCGTCGAGGTCCGCGCCGCGGGCGCGCGCGGAGCCGTAGATGACCCCCTCCATGTACCCGTAGACGAACGTCACCGTCACGCCCTCCAAGTCGAGGAGCCGCTCGGCCGCCTGCGCGAGCGCGTCGCGGTCGGCTATCTCGCCGACGCAGGAGGCCGCCACCGAGCCGCGCACGTCGCGGTTCTCGATGGCGGCCGCGAGGACGCGCAGCGTCTCCGGGCTCACGCTCGGGCTCTCGACGCGCTCGAGCGTCGACTCGTCGGCGTGCGCGAGCAGCGCCGCCGCGGCCTCGAAGTCGTCGGTGGCGGTCGCGCGCGTGAAGTCCTTTGTGTCGATCCGGATGCCGTACAGAAGTGCCGTGGCGAGGTCCCGCTCCGGCGCGATCCCGTACCGCGAGAGGTACTCCGAGATGAGCGTGCTCGTCGCGCCGACCCCGGGCCGGATGTCGACGAACGACCCCGCGACCGGCCCCCGCGGCGGGTGGTGGTCGACGACGACGTCGACCGGGTGGCCCTCGGGGAGGCTGTCGTTGATCCCCGCGCGGGAGTGGTCGACCAAGGCGACGCCCCCGTACGCGTCGAGGTCGATCTCGTCGAACGGCCGGAGCCGGATGTCGAGGAGGTTCACCATCGCGCGGTTCTCCTGGTGAGCGATCTCGCCGCCGTAACAGGCGTCGGCCTCGACGCCGATCGACGCCGCGATCCGCGCCAAGCCCAGCGCGCTCGCGATGGCGTCCGGGTCGGGGTTGTCGTGGGCGACGACGAGCAGCGGCCCCGAGAGCCCCCGGAGCGCCGCGAGCAGGCGGGCCGGCTTCTCGGCGCCGTCGGCGGCGGCGAACTCCGCGTTCGGGTCGGGGGCGTCGTCGAGGCCGACCGCCGCGAAGACGCGGTCGGCGACCGCCTCGACCGGGTCGACCACGCGGTCGGCGACCGCCTCGACCGCCGCGCGCTGCTCGTCCGTCGGCGCCGCCCCGAGGTGCGCGACGATCAGCGCCTCCGGGTACCGCTCCCGGGCCGCGCGCGCGGCGGTGACGTTGCGCTCGGCGTCGTCGCTCGCGATCAGCACGACGCCGGCGCTGTCGGGGTAGGTCCCGGGGTCGGTCGGGTCGGCCTCGACGGTGGCGACGTTGCGGTCGCGCAGCGTCGACACCCAGCCGGTGTCGTCGGTGATCGCCACCAGGTCGTCGCGCCCGCCGCGCCCGTCGCGGGCGTGTTCGACGAGCGCGTTCCCGACCGCGCTACAGCCGAGCAGCAGGCGCCGGGTCATGGGGACGCGACGGGACCGCGAGGCAAAACGCTGCCGTCGCCGCGGCGGGAGCGGCCGTCGGCGTCGCGCCCGACCGCGCGTCGGTCCCGGGTCACTCCCCGCCCTCCGCGGGGTCGCCCCCGCCGCGGAGCGCCCCGTTCACCGCAGCGGCGACGTCGACAGCGGCGCGGTTCTCGGCCACGTCGTGGACCCGGACGATGTCGGCGCCGCGGTCGGCGGCGAGCGCGGTCCCGGCGACCGTCGCGTGCTCGCGGTCGTCGGCGTCGCGCCCGACCGCGCCGTACAGCGACTTGTGCGAGTGGCCGACGAGGACGGGGCAGCCGAGCGCCGCGAACTCCCCGCAGCGGGCGAGCAGCTCGAAGTCCTCCGCCGGCGACTTCCCGAAGCCGAGCCCGGGGTCGACGATGACGCGGTCGCGGTCGATGCCGGCCGTGTCCGCCAGCGCGAGCCGCTCGCGTAAGGCGTCGACGACCTCTCCGACCACGTCGTCGTACTCGGGGTCGGCGTCCGGGTCGACCGGCGCGTCGAGGCTGTGCATCACGATCACCGGGCAGTCGGCGTCGGCGACGACCGAGCGCATCTCAGGGTCCTCCAGCCCAGTCACGTCGTTGATGACGTCCGCGCCAGCGTCGAGCGCCGCCTCGGCGACCGCGGGCTTGCGCGTGTCGACCGAGACCAGCACCTCGCCGGAGCCGACCGCGGGCACCGACTGGATCGCCTCGATCGTCGGGACGACCCGCTCTATCTCCTCCTCGACGGGGACCGGCTCCGCGCCCGGGCGGGTCGACTCCCCGCCGACGTCGACGACGTCGACCCCGGCGTCGACCATCCGCTCGACGCCCGCGACCGCGTCGTCGAGGTCCGCGTGGCGCCCGCCGTCGTGGAACGAGTCCGGCGTGACGTTGAGCACGCCCATCACCGCGGTGCGGTCGGTCCACGGGTAGTCGGGGGCGTCGGGGTCGCCCGCGTCGCTCTCGCCCTCCGTTCCGCCGGGGTCGCCCGCGTCGATCCCGGCCGCCGCGGCGAGGTCGGCCGCCACGCCGCCGAGCCCGCCCCCGTCGGCCGCGTCGAGGCGGTCGACGAGCGCGCGCAGCTCCGCGACCGTGCCCGCGACGGTGACCGGGACCTGCTCGCCGGCGGCCCCGCGGTCCTCGTCCGCCCCGAGCCCCCCGAGCGCGGCGTCGCCGCCGACCGCTCGGGCCTCGCTCGCGACGCGCTCGGCCCGGTCGCCGCGCAGCCGGAGCGTGAGGACGCGGTGGTCGACGCCGTCCCGGTGGGCCGCGACGCCCTCGGGCGGGACGCCGGCCGTGTCGAGGGCGTGCGCCGCGTCGGCGGGCCCCCGGACCGTCCGCTCGCGGACCGTCCGGACGGTCGCCGCCCGGGCCTCGGCGACCGCGAACAGCGAGCCGACGAGCAGCACGCAGTCGCCGTCGGCGGCGCGGTCGGTCGCGGCCGCGAGCGCGTCCGCCACGTCGTCGCCGGCCGTCACCTCGTCGACGCCCGCCGACCGGAGCGCGGCCGCGAGCACGGCGGGGTCCTCGGCGCGGTCGATGGCGGGGCGGCAGGTGACCGCCGTCGCCGCGTCCGGGAGCCCGGCCGCCGTCTCGGCGTGGTCCTTGTCGTGCATCGCGGCGTACACGAGGTGGAGGTCGTCGTAGTCGTACTCGTCGAGCGTCGCGGCGAGCGTGCGGGCGGCCGCGGGGTTGTGCGCGCCGTCGAGGACGGTCAGCGGCGCCGTGTCCACCACCTCGAACCGCCCCGGCCACGTCGCCCGCGCGAGCCCGTCGCGCACGGCGCGGTCGGGGAGGTCGGTCCCCAGCGCCGCCGCGGTCCGGTCCGCGAGCGCGACGGCGACCGCCGCGTTCGCGGCCTGATGGCGCCCGACGAGCGGGATCCGGTAGGTCCCATCCCGCTCGCCGACGAGCGAGACTGCGGCGTCGGTGGCGCTGACGCGGCCCTCGTAGGTCGCGGCGAGCGCGGGCGAGTCGTCGGTCTCGTCCGCGGGGTCACCCTCGTCGGCCGACCCCGCGTCGTCGGCGTCGCCGGTCACTCGCGTCACCGGCGCGCCGGCCTCGCCGGCGACCTCGCGGACCACGTCCAGCGCCTCGCCCTCGCAGGCGGTGACGAACGGCGCCTCGGGGCGGGCGATCCGGGCCTTCGTGCGGGCGATCTCCTCGATCGTGTCGCCGAGCACGTCGGTGTGTTCGAGGGAGACGTTCGTGACGGCGGTCGCGACGGGGTCGACCGCGCTCGTCGCGTCGTACTCGCCGCCGAGGCCGACCTCCAGGACCGCCACGTCGACCTCGCGGCGCGCGAACTCCCGGACCGCCATCGCCGTCACGACCTCGAAGAAGGTGAGCGGCTCGCCGGCGGCGGCGCGGTCGATCAGCCACGGGCGCACCTCCGCGACGAAGTCGGCGATCGCCGACTCGGTCATCTGCCGGCCGTCGACGCGGACGCGCTCGGCGAGCGCCGAGAGGTGCGGCGAGGTGTAGAGGCCGACCGACAGCCCCGCCTCGCGGAGGACCGACTCCGTCAGCCGCGCCGCGCTGCCCTTCCCGTTCGAGCCGGCGATCTGGACGAACGGGACCTCCTCGTGCGGGTCCCCGAGGTGCGCGAGCAGCGCCTCCACCCGCTCCGTCCCGGGCTTGACCGAGAAGCGGCGGAGGTCGAAGAGGAACGCCGCCGCCTCGTGGTAGTGCATGTCCCGTGGGTCGGCGGCGCGTCGCTTAGGCGTAACGGACCGGGACGCGCGGCGGCGAGAGGCAACCCTTACGCGCGCGGCGACCGGACTCGGTCGCATGGACGAGACAGCGACCGCCGACGCGGGCGGGAGCGGGACCGCCGGGGCGGACGCGGGGGGCTCGGACGCGCCCGCGGGCGACCCCGTCGTCGTCGGCGAGGGGGTCCGGAAGGCGTACGGCGACGTCGACGCGCTCGACGGGGTCGACCTCGACGTGGCCGCCGGCGAGGTGTTCGGGCTCATCGGCCCCAACGGCGCCGGGAAGACGACGCTGGTGCGCGCGCTCACCGGGACGACCGAGGCCGAGGGCGACCTGCGCGTGTTCGGCGCGCCGCCCCGCGAGGTCGACCCGAGCCGGATCGGGCTGCTCCCGCAGTCGTTCGACCCGCCCGCGCGGCTCACGGCCCGCGAGCTGGTCGACTACTACGGCGGCCTCTACGACGCGGCCCGCGACACCGAGGCGGTCCTCGACGACGTGGGGATGGCCGACGACGCCGACGCCTGGTACGAGACGCTCTCGGGCGGACAGAAGCGCCGCACCTGCGTCGCGACCGCGGTCGTCAACGACCCCGACCTCCTCTTCCTCGACGAGCCGACGACGGGGATCGACCCCGCCGGCCGCCGGGCGATCCACCGGCTGATCGAGCGGCTCGCGGCCGACGGCACCACCGTCTTCCTCACGAGCCACGCGATGGACGAGGTCGAGCGGCTCGCCGACCGCGTGGCCATGCTCCGCGACGGGCGGGTCGTCGCGAGCGGGGCGCCCGACCGGCTGGTCGCGGAACACGGCGGCGCGCCGCGGCTCGACGCCGCGACCGCGGGGCCGGCGACGGAGGAGACCGTCGCGGCGGTCGCGGCCGGCGTCCGCGAGCGCCTCGGCGACGGGCCGTCCGTCGAGGCGACCGACGGGGGGCTCCGGGTGCGCGGCGTGCGGCCCGAGGCGATCGGCGCCGCCGTCGACGCGCTCGACGGCGCCGGGGTCGCCTTCGACTCGCTGTCGTGGTCGGAGCCGTCGCTGGAGGACGTGTACCTGCGGCTGACCGGCGAGGAGTACGCGCGGCGGGGAGGGGACGCGGAGGAGACGGCGCCGGGCGCGGCGCCCGACGGGGGCGAGCGATGACCCGGCTCGGGCGGATCGGGACCGAGGCGGTCGCGGCGGCGCGGTCGTTCACCCGGCGCCGGACCGCGGTGTTCTTCACGTTCTTCTTCCCGGTCATCCTCGTCGTCATCTTCGGCGCGCTGGTGCGGACGCAGCCGACCGGCGGCGGCCTCTTCGCCGAGCCGGCGGGCTACTACATTCCCGGCTACCTCGCGGTCGTCGTCCTGTTCACGCCGCTGTCGCGGGTCGGCTCCGAGATCGCGCGCCACCGCGACGGCGGGCGGTTCGAGAAGCTGGCGACCACGCCCCTCTCCCGCGCCGAGTGGCTCGTCGCGCACACGCTCGTCAACGTCGGCATCATCGGCGCCGCGAGCCTGCTCATCCTCGGCCTCGTGGTGGCGGTGACCGACGCGACGCTCGTCGTCTCGCCGGCGCTGGCCGCCCTGCCGGTGTTCGTCGCGGTCGCGGTCGCGCTCTTCTGCGGGCTCGGCGCCGTCCTCGGCGCGCTCGCCGACTCGCAGGACGGCGTGATCGCCGCGAGCAACACGGTCGCGCTCCCCCTGCTCTTCCTCTCCGAGACGTTCGTCACCCCGGCGCTCCTGCCGGAGTGGTTCCTGCCCGCGGTCGCCGCCTCGCCGCTGACGTACTTCGCGCGGGGGACCCGGGCGATCACCTTCACCGGCGGCCGGTGGGCCGGCGACCTCATCGTGTTGACCGCGCTCGCGGCGGTCTTCCTCGCGGTCGGCGCGTACGCGGTGCCGCGGACGGAGTGACCCGGTCGGAACCGTCCATTTATGTCCGCAGACCGCGTCCGGAGGGAACGAGAGGGTAAGCGTTGACCACCGTTCACTTCACCTGTCCGGACTGCGAGCAGACCATCGAGGTCAACGACGCGATGCGGGAGACCATCCTCGACACCGGCTGCCCGGTGTGCACCGCGGCCGCGGCGGAGGAGGACTTCGCCGTGACGTGCGAGTGACCGCCGCGACCCGATGGCGTCGGTTCGACGCCGGACCCCGTCGGAAACCAGAGCGACGCGCTCGCCGCCGCTCCGTCCCCGCGATCGCCACGCGTTCGCACATCGCATCCGGTTGCTGAGCCTTTTTCCGTCGACCGCGACAACCGTTCGGCGATGACGCCCGAACTCGACGAGATCGATCTGGGAACCGTGCCGCTGGGTCGGACCGGCCTGCGGACGAGCGAGCTCCAGTTCGGCACGTGGCGGTTCGGCCGCGTGACCGAGGCGGGGAACGTTGAGATCGACGAGGAGCGCGCCCACGAGCTGCTCGACGCCTACGAGACCGCCGGCGGGCGGTACATCGACACCGCCGACGTGTACGGCGGCGGCGACTGCGAGCGCTGGATCGGCGACTGGCTCGCCGAGCGCGACCGCGAGCGCTACACCGTCGCCTCGAAGGTGTACTGGCAGATCCGCGACGGCGACCCGAACAGCCGCGGGACGAACCGCAAGAACGTGCGCCACCGCGTCGACGCCCTGCTCGACCGGCTCGACACCGACTACGTCGACGTCCTCTACATCCACCGCTGGGACGACGAGACCCCCGCCCGCGAGCTGATGAAGACGCTGAACGGGCTCGTCGAGTCCGGGAAGGTCCACTACCTCGGCGCCTCGACGCTCCGCCCGAACGCCTGGAAGGTCGCCCGCGCCAACGAGATCGCCCGCAGCGAGGGCTGGGAGCCGTTCACGGTGCTCCAGCCGCGCTACAACCTCGTCGACCGCGAGATCGAGGGGGAGTACCTGGAGTTCGCGCGCCAGCGGAACCTCGCCGTTTCCCCGTGGAGCCCGCTCGGACAGGGCTTCCTGACCGGGAAGTACGACCGCGACGCCGACCTGCCCGGCGACTCGAAGGCGGCGGAGTCGAGCCGGTTCCAGGAGGCGTACCTCACCGAGGAGAACTTCGACGTCCACGACGAGCTGGACGCGGTCGCCGACGAGGTCGGCGCCTCGCCCGCGCAGACCGCGCTCGCGTGGCTCTCGCACCGCGACGGCGTCACGGCGCCGATTGTCGGCGCGCGGACCGTCGACCAGCTGCGGGAGAACCTCGCGGCCGCGACGATCGACCTCTCAGACGAGCAGGTCGACCGCCTGACGGCGGCCAAGCCGGGCCCGTACGACGAGCTCTGAAGGGAGCGGGCGCGGTCGCCGGCTACCGCTCCGCGCAGTAGTCGACGAAGTTCCGCAGGATCTTCAGCCCCGTCTCGCCGCTCTTCTCGGGGTGGAACTGCGTGCCGAACACGTTGCCCGCCTCGTTGGCGACGACCGCCGGGAAGTCGACCCCGTAGTCGGCGGTGGCGACGACCGCGTCCGCGTCGTCCGGCGCGGCGTAGTAGGAGTGGACGAAGTAGGCGTGCTCGCCGTCGACGGACCCGCCGGCGGACGCGGCCGCCCCCGACTCCCCCGCCCCGTCGACGCCGTCGACGATCGGGTGGTCGCGCTCGACTTCGAGCTCGTTCCAGCCCATGTGCGGCACCTTCCGGTCGACCTCGAAGCGGACGTTGGTGCCGGGGATCAGGTCGAGCCCCGTCACCTCGCCTTCGCCCGCGTGGTCGGCCTCCTCGCTCGTCGTGAGGAGCATCTGCATCCCGAGGCAGATCCCGAAGAGGGGGCGCC
Organism: Halorubrum sp. Atlit-8R; assembly: GCF_003666025.1. Classification (NCBI taxonomy): domain Archaea; kingdom Methanobacteriati; phylum Methanobacteriota; class Halobacteria; order Halobacteriales; family Haloferacaceae; genus Halorubrum; species Halorubrum sp. Atlit-8R. The sequence goes on along the minus strand of NZ_QPLV01000004.1, from coordinate 282,876 downwards.
CCGCCTCGGCGTGGTCGGTCAGCGCCTCGCGCAGCGGGCCGGCGTTCTCCATCCCTTCACGGAACGCGCCGACGCCGGGGAGGACGACGCCGTCGGCGGCCGCGAACGCCTCGGGGTCGTCGGTGATCTCGACGGACGCGCCCGCGCGCTCCAGCCCGCGGGTCGCGGACCGGAGGTTCCCGAGCCCGTAGTCCACGAGCGCGACGGACACCTCGGCGTCCGTTGGTGATTCGTCCATGGTTCCGGTTCGCGACCGCGGTGGAAGTCAGTTTCCATCCGGGAACTGTTACATAGCGGTATAGAGTCGTGTGTATATATTAACAGCAACACTTTTGAAACGCCAGTAAAAGCATCAAATGGACACCTCATGGCGCAACGACGCAAATTCCTCAAGATCGCGGGTGCGGCAAGTATCGTTGGACTCGCAGGCTGTAGCGGCGGCGGCGACGGGTCCGACGGCGGCGACGGCTCCGACGGCGGCGACGGGATGGACGGGTCCGACGGATCCGACGGGTCTGACGGGTCTGACGGCTCCGACGGCGGCGACTCGCAGATGTCGTTCGGCGGCGACGGGAAGGTCGACTTCGGCATCTCGCCGTCGGTCCCGCAGGAGGACCTCGAGGTGCAGTACTCCCCGCTGCTCGACCACGTGGGGAGCTATCTGAAGGAGAACTACGAGGTCCCCGACGGCCTCTCGGTCGAGGGGAACGTCGGCAGTAACTACAGCGCGATCATCCAGTCGCTCGGCCAGGGCACGACCGACGTCGCGGAGACGGGGCCGTTCGCGGCCGCCCTCGGCGTGAAGACCGGGAACGCGGAGATCATTCTCCAGCGGTTCGGCTACGGCGGCTGGACGTACAAGAGCATCATCGCGACGCCGAACGACAGCGACATCACGGAGCTGTCGGACCTGTCCGGCAAGACCGTCGCCTTCTCCGACCGGCTGTCGACCAGCGGTGCGCTGTACCCGCTGTACAGCATGTCGAGCGAGGGCGGCCTCGACATCGGCAGTCTGCCCGAGGGCGACGGCTCGCAGGCCGAGTTCGACGCCCGCTTCGCCGGCGGTCACGTCGGCTCGTACACCCTGCTCGAACAGGGCCAGGTCGACGCCGCCGCGATGGGCGGCTTCGTCCGCGACACCGGCACCGGCCCCGCGCCGGACGCCTGGCAGGAGGTCGCCACCACGCTCCACGAGGACGAGGGGCTGCCGCGCGCGCCGATGGTGGTGTCGCCCGAACTGAGCGACGACGTGAAGTCCGCCATTCAGGAGTCGTTCCTCGAGGCGCCGGACAGCATCTACTACGGTGCCGACGGCGAGTCCGACACCGACGACGACCTCTGGTTCAGCAAGGTCCGCGAGGCGAGCCAGGAGGACTACCAGTCCGTCATCGACGTCGCCAACGAGCTCGGCGTCGGCACGGACATCTTCGACCAGTAAGGCCCCGTCTCCAACTTCGGATCACTTTTCACCCGATCCCTCCCCTTTCGGACAAAGCCACACCCTATGCCAACGATCGAATTCGAAAACGTCACCAAGAGATACGGCGAGGACACCGTCGCCCTCGACGACGTATCGTTCACCATCTCCGAGGGCGAATTCGTCATCCTCCTCGGTCCCTCCGGCGCCGGCAAGTCGACGATGCTCCGCGTGCTGAACGGACTCACGCAGCCCACCGAGGGGTCCGTCCGCATCGGCGGCGAGGAGATACAGGGTAACCGCAGCAGCGTCGGCATGGTGTTCCAGGAACACTACCTCATCGAGAGCAAGACCGCGTTCGGGAACGCGCTGTCGGGCGCGCTCTCCCGGAACGGCCTCCTCCGGAGCGCCCTGGGGATGCACGACGACGACGACAAGCGGACCGCCCTGGAAGCCCTCCAGACGGTCGGCCTCCTCGACGAGGCGGGACAGCGCGCCGAGTCGATGAGCGGCGGGCAGAAACAGCGCGTCGGGATCGCCCGCGCGCTGGTTCAGAACCCCGAGATCGTCCTCGCCGACGAGCCGGTGGCCAGCCTCGACCCGAAGGCCGCCCGCGACGTGATGCGCTACCTCAAGAAGGCCGCGACCGAGCAGGACCTCACGACGATCACCAGCCTCCACCAGGTGAACATCGCGCGCGAGTTCGGGGACCGGTTCCTCGGGATCCGCGACGGCGAAGTGATCTTCGACGGCGACGCCGACGACCTCACGATGGACGAGATGGACCGGATCTACTACGGCAGCGCACAGGACGGCAACACGGTCCCGGCCGGGACGACGGGCGAGGAACTGGGCGAGACCGACGCCGAGGCCGACGCGGCCGCAGACGGGGGGCGAGAGGCGTGAGCTCCCCGTCCGACTCCGCGATCGCCGACCAGTTCCGCTCGCTCGAACGGCTCCGGCGCCTCAAGTACCTGCTGTGGAGCGCGCTGCTCGCCGCCGTCCTCGGCGTCACCTACTGGGGGCTCGGCTTCATCGGGTTCCAGCCGAACGTCGTCGCCGGACGGCTCCCGGCGATGTACGAGTTCATCGCGACCGGCTTCTTCCCGCCCGACTTCCAGAACTTCACGATCTACACCAAAGACCAGGGGATCACGGGGCTTCAGGCGATCCCGGCGAGCTTCGGCGAGGGCGGCGCCCGCATCGTCGAGAGCTTCCAGTCGCCGCGGCAGACGCTGGTGAAGGCGAGCCTCGTGACGCTCCTCCTCGGCTTCATGGGGACCGTGTTCGCCTTCCCGTTCGCGCTTATCCTCGGCGTGCTCGGCAGCGAGCGCGTCACGCCGTTCCCGTTCAACTTCATCTTCCGCGGGACCCTCAGCGGCATCCGCGCCATCCCCGCGATCGTCTGGATCTTCCTGTACATCCCCGTCGGGCCGCCGGGACAGGTGACGGCGGTGCTCGCGATCGCGACCGACAGCATCGGGAACCTCGGCCGCCTGTTCACCGACGACCTCGAAGAGATCGAGGAGGGACCGATCGAGGCGATCCGGTCGACGGGCGCCTCGGGCACCCAGACCGTGAGCTTCGGCATGCTGAGTCAGGTGTCGCGCTCCTTCATCGCGTGGACCCTGTACATCTTAGAGATCAACACCCGGATCGCCATCTCGCTCGGGGTCGTCGGCGCCGGCGGCCTGGGGCTGATGATCCGGAACAGTCAGGACCTCTTCGAGTTCCAGCAGACCGCCGCGGGGCTGGTGATGGTGTTCATCGTCGTCCTCGGCATCGAGCTCATCTCCTCGCGGATCCGCGCCCGGCTCCGGCCCGGCGAACACGAGGGGAAGGGACTGATCGAAGCGATCCGCGGCCTGTTCGACGCGAAGAAGTGGCTCGGTATCGGCGACGGTCCCAAGCGGGACTGAGCGCCTAAAACTCGCCGAGCCGCGACTGGCCGCCGCCGTTTTCGCCGCGCTCCCCGACGCCGCTCAGCTCCGCCGCCCGGGCGATCGTCTCGAAGAAGCCGTCGCGTTGACTCCGGTCGTACAGCGTCGCCGCCGGGTGGACCGACAGGAGGACGCGCCGCGACGCGCCGGCGAGCCGCGCGTCGACCACGTCGCCGGACGCCGAGGTGATCGCCACCGACCGGTCGAGGAGGTGCTCGCTCGGCACCTTCCCGAGGGTCACGATCAGCGTCGGGTCGAGGCGGTCGATCTCCGCTTCGAGGTGGCCCCGGCAGTTCGACAGCTCCTCGGTCGTCGGGTCCCGGTTGTCGGGCGGGCGGCACCGGACGCAGTTCGTGATCCGCACGTCGGCGCGGGCGAGCCCCGCGTCGCGTAGCGCCTCGTCGAGCACGTCGCCCGACCGGCCGACGAACGGCTCGCCCTCCTCGTCCTCGGTGGCGCCCGGCCCCTCGCCGACGAACAGCAGGTCCGCGTCCGTCGGGCCGACGCCGTCGACGATCCGGCTCCGGGAGGCGACCAGTTCCGGGCACCGCTCGCAGGCGGGCACGCGGAGGTCCTCGTCGAGGCCGTCGCCGCCGTGTTCGCTCATACCCACGGCTCCGGGCGCGGCCGTCTAAGGTGCGTCGGTCGCCCCGGGAGGATCGCTCGCCGTCACCGCCTCGCGGTGGGCGCTCGCGGCGAGCGCGGCGATCCGGAGCGGCTCGCAGCGCCGGAAGCCGTCGCGGGTGAGAGCTTCGACCGCCGCGGCGGCGCGCTCGGGGTCGAGGCCGACCGCGCGGACGAACCGGGGCTCGTCGGACTCGGGGGCGTCGCCGTCCGCGTCCGCGGAGCCGACCGGAACGCGGGGCGGCAGCGACCGGTACGTCGCGAGGCGGTCGGCGAGCGCGTCGCCGTCGAAGGCGTCGCGCAGGGCCGGTTCGAGCCCGGGGCTCGCCTCGTAGCTCACGGCGTACACGGGGCGGTCGAGCGCCTCGCGGAGTCGGTCGAGGTCGAGGAGGTTGAACCACGCCGGCGCGACCCCCGCGCAGGCGACGTGGCGGACGTCCTCGCGGTCGAGCGCGCGCCAGCAGTCGAGCGCGGCGTCGGTCGCGTCGGTCCCGCCGACGGTACACCGCGCGAACGCGAGGCCGTCGGGCGTCCCGTCGGCGCGGACGACGACGCCGGCCGCGTAGCTAACGTCGCGGGCGTCGGAGAACGCGACGCCGAGCGTGCGGCTCGGCGCGGTCACTCACGCGTCCTCGGACTTGATCTCCTGGAGCCGATCGAGAAGCTCGTCGTTCGAGGCGCCGGGCTCGTAGTCGACGGACCCCTGGTGGGTCTCCTGGGCAGCCCGGACACCGTCGTCGTCGTCGAAGTCCGCGTCCAGGTCCTGATTCTCCTGTTCGGACTCGTCGTAGCTGCCGAAGCCCATCTGTGTGTAAAGTTAACGGCGGGTGTCAAATAAATCCACGGCCGCTCGCGGGGAGAGACGCCGCGCGGCCGCGGCTGTACCCTTTTGTCGCTCCGCGAGCGAGTACGGGCATGGAGCCGATCACCGTCACCGCGGACGCGGAGGAGTTCACCTGTAACGCGTACCTCGCCGTCGGGGACGCGACGACGCTCGTCGACGCGGGAACGATGCCGGGCGTCGACGACGTGATCGCCGACGCGCTCGACGACGCCGGCGTCGACGGGCTCGACCGCGTCGTGATCACCCACCAGCACCACGACCACGTGGGCGAGCTCGACGCGGTGGCCGACCGGTTCGACCCCCGGGTGTTCGCGTACGCGGACCACCCGCGCCGCGACGTGGCGCTCGAAGACGGCGACGAGGTGCTCGTCGGGAGCGAGGCGTGCGAGGTCGTCCACACGCCCGGCCACGCCGACGACCACGTCTCGCTCGTCGGCGAGGAGCGGCTCTACTCCGGCGACGTGGTCGTCTACAACGACGGCGCCTTCGACGACGGCTCGTTCGGCCGGACGGACATGGCCGGCCAGTCCCGCGAGCGCCTGATCGAGAGCCTCCGCGAGATCCTCGACCGCCTGCCCGACACGACCGCGGCGATGTTCCCCGGCCACGGCGACGTCTACCGCGCCGCCGACGGCCCCGACACCGTCCGCGAGGTGATAGAGCGCGCGGCGGAGCGCGCCGAGCGCCGCGAGCCGAAGTACCCCGACGAGTGAGCGCGGGGCGCGACCGAGGCCGGATACGAAAGGGAGACGCGCGGCTGTTCGTCGAGGGGGAATAGCTCGGAGGAAGGGCCGAGGGCGGCCCGGCGGCCGACCGGATTACGCGGCGCGGCGCTCGGTCGCCTTCGGGCGGAGCTTGGTGTAGCCGCACTTGCGGCAGCGCTCGGCCTCGGAGGCGTTCCGGGCGTTACAGCGCATACAGATCTGTCGGTCGAGCATGCGGCGTTCGGCGGCGTCGAATTTAGCCATACCCTCACTGCGCGTGCGGTGCTGTAAAAGGTTGCGAGACGCCGCGGCGGCGGGTCGCGCCCCCGAAGCGGCTGTCTGAAAGCGTTCGGGTGCGGCCATCGGCCGCGAGAAGAACGGCTACCGAACGGGACCGACGGTCAGGCGCCCGCTTCCGTGAGGGCGGCCTCGATGTCCTCGCGCTGCGTGACGCCGACGAAGCGGTCGACGACGCCGTCGTCGTTCTCGACGATGAGCGTCGGGAGCGAGCGGACCTGGTACTGGTTCGCGACGTCCTGCTCCTCGTCGACGTCGACCTTCTGGAGCTCGAACGCGTCGCCGAGGTCCTCCTGAATCTCCTCCAGGATGGGGTCTTGGGTCTTACACGGGCCGCACCACTCGGCGTGGAAATCCAGCAGTCGAACGGTCATAGTCGGCGTCAACTATCGCCGGCCCGCGCATAAGGGTTTCCCACTCGTGTACGCCGGCGGTCCACGCGGCGCGATCGGCGGCCGCGACCCGGCCCGAGGACGCGGCCGCGGCCCGTCGGCTCGGACGGCGAACGAAACGTTTACGCCGCGTCGCCGTCCAGCAACGGACATGAGTGGTTCCAACTCCGGCGGGCTGATGTCCAGCGCGGGACTGGTCCGCTACTTCGAGAACGAGGACCGGAACGCCATCTCGATCGACCCCAAGACGGTCGTCGCGTTCTGCGTCCTCTTCGGCGTGTTCGTCCAGATCCTGTCGCTGACCGTCGCGTAGGCTCCCCTTCTCCTCGCACCGACGGACCGAGCACGAACCGTTCGCCCGCGTAGCGCGCCCTTTTTCCACGCGCCCGCCCCACCCCTTCGTATGAAAGCAGGCGTCATCGCCGTTCAGGGCGACGTGGCCGAACACGCCGCCGCGGTCCGCAACGCCGCGGCCGCCCACGACGAGTCCGCGGAGGTCGTCGAGGTCCGGGACGCGGGGATCGTCCCCGACTGCGACGTCCTCCTGATGCCGGGCGGGGAGTCGACCACCATCTCCCGGCTGATCCACCGCGAGGGGATCGCCGCCGAGATCGAGGAACACGTCGCGAGCGGGAAGCCCGTCCTCGCGACCTGCGCCGGGCTCATCGTCTGCTCGAACGACGCGAAGGACGACCGGGTCGACCCGCTGGGGCTGGTCGACGTCTCCGTCGACCGCAACGCGTTCGGCCGACAGAAGGACTCCTTCGAGGCGAAGGTGCCGGTCGCCGGCCTCGACGACCCCTTCCACGCCGTGTTCATCCGCGCGCCCGCCATCGACGAGGTCGGGCCGGGGGTCGAGACGCTCGCGACGGTCGACGGGCGCCCGGTCGCGGTGCGCGACGGCCCGGTCGTCGCCACCGCGTTCCACCCGGAGCTCACCGACGACCCGCGGATCCACGACCTCGCCTTCTTCCCCGAGCGGGAGGTGGTCGCGTGAGCGACCAGGGCCCGGAATCCGGCGAGGAGTCGGCGACGCCGCCCGACGCGGTCCTCGACGAGCTGTTCGCCACCATCGAGTCGCGGAAGGATGAGCTGCCGGAGGGGTCGTACACGGCCTCGCTTTTTACCCACGAGAAGGGCGAAAACGCCGTCTTAGAGAAGATCGGCGAGGAGACGACGGAGGCGATCCTCGCGGCGAAAGACGACGACCGCGACGAGCTCACCGCGGAGAGCGCCGACCTCGTCTACCACCTGCTCGTGCTGTTCGCGATGAAGGACCTCGACGTCGACGACCTCCGCGGAGAGCTCCGCGACCGGTTCTGATCCTCAGCGCTCGCGTTCGAGCTCGCGGTCGATGTCGTCGACCTCCTCGGTCTCTAACTCCTCGCCGATGCGGCGCTCGAACTCCGTCTCGCTGATCTGTCCCTCGACGTACTGCTGGCGGAGGCGGTCCTGCCGGCTCGTCGCGGCGTCGGCGGAGGCGGACGACGAGGACCCGATCGAGTCGAGCGAGTCGGCGCCGGCGTCCCCGTCGCCGAGCAGCCACGAGCCGGCCTTGTACGCGGCGTACGCGAGCCCCGCCAGCACGGCGAGCGTGACGATCCCGGAGACGACCGCCCACGCGAGGCTCAAGAGGGCCGAGACCACGCTGACGACGATGCTGATCCCGACGAGCACCGCGATCGCGATCGCCGCGTAGTAGAGGGCCTGCTTCCCGTCCATGCCCCGGAATCGGGCTGCCGGCCGCAAATACCTTCTCCCGGGCGAGCGCGGTCGCCGACCGGGCGTCGCCGACCGCGAGCTTTTGTCCGCGGGGCCGAACTGCCCCACGAGGACGGCCCCGTGACCGACCCCAGCGCGCCCGAGCCGGCGACCGCCCCGTCCCGCAGAGCGGTGCTTCGGCGGTGCGGGTCGCTCGCGGTCGGCGGGGCGGCGACCGCGGGGTCCGCCGCCCTCGCGGGCTGCGTCGGGCGCGAGAGCGGCGGGACGACCGCGGCCGACGGCGAGCGCGGCGCCCCCGACCCGCCCCTGATCGCGCACCGCGGCTTCGCGGCCGAGAACCCGGAGAACACCGTCGCGGCGGTCGAGGCGGCCGCGGCGACGACCGACCGGATCGAGCTCGACGTGCGCCGCTGCGGGACGGGCGAGCTCGTCGCCTTCCACGACGCGACGCTCGGCCGGGTGACGGACGCGACCGGGCGCATGAGCGAGACGCCGTACGAGCGGCTCGCGGCGCTCTCGGTCGAGGGGTCCGGCGAGCCGGTGCCGACGCTCGCCGAGGCGCTCGACGCCGTACCGCCGGGCGCGTGGGTCATGCTCGACCTGAAGGAGCGGGGCGTCGCGGCGGACGCGGTCGCGGCCGGCGCGGACCGGGAGTTCGATCTCGCCGTCGCCGCCGACGACCCGGCGGCCATCGAGGCGGCGACCGCGGCCGACCCGTCGGTGCCGACCGTCTACGGCGTCCGCGAGTCGGTCCCGGCGCGGGCCCTCCGACCGCTGGTTCCGGGGCCGGTCGGCGGCGCGTCGCTGCCCCAGTGGGCGTACCCGCCGCAGGACGTGGCCGGGATGATCGAGACGGCGACCGATCTGGGGTGTGCGGCCGTCTCGCCGCGGTACGAGCTGTGTCTCGGGACCGACCTCGTCCGGCGCGCGCGGGACGCCGGACTGCGGGTGCTGCCGTGGACCGTCGCGTCGGCCCGGGAGTACGAGGCCGTCGCGACCGCCGGCGTCGACGCCGTCGTCTCGGACGTCTCCCGCGGCCGCCGCGAGACGTGACAACCGAGACGAAAGAGCGGCGCAGGGCGACAGAAAGGTTATTCCTCCGGCTCTCATGGTTCCACGGAATGGATCGGCACTCCGACGCCGGCGACGGCGCGACCGGGGGCGACCGGGGCGGAGCGCTCGGCGGCGGCGAACCGAACGAAGCGTCCGACGGGACGAGCGCGACCGGCGTCGACCGGCGGACGGTCCTCGGCGCGCTCGCGGGCGCCGGGAGCGCCGCGGTCGCCGGCTGCTCGGGCTCGCGGCCGGACGACGCCGCGACCACCGACCTGGAGTCGGACCGGCTCGACGAGCTCGCGGCGCGGTTCGCGCCGACGCTGTACTTCGACGCCGCGGAGCCGTGGTTCCCGACGGACCCGCGGCCGTACACGGTCGAGGAGGACGGCGAGACGGTCGTCGACGGGTTCGAGGCGTTCAACGGCTACCACGAGCGGTACGACGAGGCGGGCGAGCCGCCGGCCCCGACGGTGTTCTACAACGGGATGCGGTACGAGGACTCCCCGCTCGCGGTCGTCCAGTTCTGGTTCTACTCCGCGTTCGACCAGTTCACGGCGAACTTCCACTGGCACGACTGGGAGGTGCTCCACGTGTTCGTCGACCTCGACACGGGCGACCCCCAGCTGTACGTCGCCAGCTCGCACTCCCGGAGCGTCCCGAACAACGAGTTCCTCGACCCGGACCCGAACGTGGTCCCCCGGATCCTCCCCGAACTCGGCTCGCACTCCAGCACGCTCTCGGTCAACGAGGAGGCGGACACCTTCCAGCGCGTCGGCGAGGAGGGGCTCCTCGCGGACATCACGAACACGACGATAGACACCGTCGAGGACCTCCTCGGGATCCCGATCGCGTACGGCCTCCCCCGGGACGAGGGGGCGCGGCTCCCCTTCGTCGTCCCGGAGTACGAGGGCGAACCGATCTACGACCACCCCGACCTCCCCGCCGTCAGCGAGGGGTCGCTCGTCGACGGCGCCCTGACGATCCGCTCGCTCGACGCGCTGCGCTCGCCGCCGACCGACCTCCCGCTCCGCGAGACGGGGGTCGCCTTCCGCCACGGCGGGCGCCCGGCCGACGGCGAGGACGCCGCGCTCGCCGAGGAGGCCGCCGAGTCGGTCGTCGAGTACGACCTCGTCGAGAGCGCCGAGCTGGAGGACATCGCGGCGTTCACCGGCCCGCAGCTCAGCTTCGAGTTCGCGGTCCCGCAGGCCGTCGAGGACGCCGTCGCGAGCCACATCACGACCACCGGCGTCCCGTGGGACCAGCCCCGCTACGAGAACCCCGCGCTCGACATCACGGCCGGCAACCACCGGTCGGAGATGGCCGCCCGGTACGACGCGATCGCCGACGATCCGTCGTTCGGCGACGACGCCGCGGAGGCCCTCGACTCTGTCGTCGCCCGGGTCACGCGGGCGACCGAGAGCGACGAGGCCCCCGACGGCGAGGGGCTGACGACGACCGGATCGAGCGTCGAGTCGTTCGTCCTGATCGAGAGCGACCCCGAGGCGGTCCCGACGTTCGCCGGCGGCGTCGCGGTCGCGAACGGCGTCCCCGAGGGCGACCACCGCGTCACGGTCAACGGCGCCGGCCGCGCGCCCCACAGCGAGACCCTGACCGTCTCGACGGACGAGCCCGTGACGACCGCGGGCGTCGACGGCGAGATCCCGCTCGTCGCCCGCGAGGACGCGCGGAAGGTGGAGCTGTCGGACGCCGACAGCGACGTCGACCTGACCCGGACCGCGATCGAGGACGACTTCGCCGGGCGGATCTACGACTCCGCGATCGACGGGAGCGACGCGGCCTACGTCCACGCCGGCGGCGCGTACACGACCGAGGTCCGCGACGCCGACGACGAGGTCGGCGCGTACCGGGTGAATCCGGACCCGGCGGCGTCGGCCGGCGACGGCGACGGCGGCGACGACGGTGACGCCGACTCCGGCGGGCCCGACCCGATCCGGATCGAGCGGCCGGAGACGGGCGCGGCCCCGCTGGCCGGCTACGTCGCCGACGTGGCCGAGGAGACGCGGGCCGCGGTCGCGGCCGCGTCGGGCGGCGACGACGACGGCGACAGTGACGACGGCGGGGAAAGCGGCTCCGGAGGCGGGGGCTCCGGGGGCGGCGGCTCCGGCGGCGGCCCGTCGAACGCCGTCAACGGGCTCGAACGCGCGCTCGCCGCGGCGGTCGACCAAGCGAGACGGGCCGAGGAGCGGGCCCGGGAGGGCGACGCCGAGGGCACGAAGCGACAGCTCGCGAACGTCGCCGACCGGATCGCTCGGATCGAGGAGCGTCTCGCGGCCGCGCGAGAGGGCCTCCCGCCCGGACTCGCGAACGCGACCGGGAAGCGCGTCGAACAGGCGACGAAGCGCGTCGAGCAGGCGCAAAACGCCGACAAGCTCTGAGGCGGCGCGCCGCTCCCCCGGCTACTCCGCGAGCTCGTCGACGAGGAGGCAGATGTCGGAGACGGCCGACTCGACGAGCGCCTCCCCCTTCTCCGCGGTCGCGACGGTCGGGTCGCCGACGTTCCCGGCGGGCGTCAGTTCCTCCATGTCCCTCGCCGTCAGCGACCAGCCGACCTCGTTGTCCCCGAGCGCGTCGTAGTCGGTCAGCGGCAGCGACTCCGCGGGCGGGTCGACGTTCTCCGCCCGGTCCATGTGGACCAGCTCCGGGAACAGCGCGAGCATGATGCTGGTCTCGAACTCGGAGGCGTGGAAGGAGACCTCGCCCGTCCGGACCTCCTCGGCGACGTCGGCGAAGACGTTGACGAGGGGGACGTGAAACGCCCGCACGTCGCGCTCGGATCGGAGCCGCCGGACGACGACCTCCAGCTCCGGGTCCTGTGCGAGGTAGTGGCCGTTCAGCAGGAGGACGTTCTCGATCCCCCACTCGCTCGCTGAGGCGCAGATGTCGAAGAGGTACCGCTGGAACGTCTCGGTCGAGACGGTGAACGTCCCCGGCTTGAACGTGTGGTGCGGGCTCACGCCGTACCAGACCGGCGGCGCGAGCAGCGCCGGGCTCCGCGCGATCACGCGCTCGCCGATCGCCTCCGGCATGTACGCGTCGACGCCGAGGGGCATGTGGCGGCCGTGCTGTTCGGTGCTGCCCACCGGCACCAGCAGCGTCCGGGTCTCCTCCAAGGCGGCCTCGATCTCCGGCCACGTCATCTCGGCGACGCGTCCCGATCCGGGCTTCGTGTCGGACATACCGCTGCGTCGGACGGCGGGGATAAAACGCGAGCGGTGCGGCCGCTCGCCGCCCGCGGGGCGGTGTGTCACGGGCCACCAGTGGATGGAAAGCTATACGACGCCGAACCGACCACGAGTATATAAGCAGATGTCTCAGGAGGGATACGACCACGCGACGGTCGAAGAACGCTGGCAGGAGGCGTGGGAGGACGCAGACGTGTACCACGTCCCGGACGACGCCGACGATCCGACGTACGTCCTCGGGATGTACCCGTATCCGTCCGGGAAGCTCCACATGGGGCACGTCCGCAACTACACCATCACGGACGCGTACGCCCGCTACCGACGGATGCGCGGCGACGACGTGCTCCACCCGATGGGGTGGGACGCGTTCGGGCTGCCCGCCGAGAACGCCGCCAAGGAGCGCGACACGAACCCCCGCGACTGGACGTTCGACTGCATCGACACGATGCGCGGGCAGATGAAGTCGATGGGGTTCGGCTACGACTGGGACCGCGAGGTCACCACCTGTACCCCCGAGTACTACCGGTGGAACCAGTGGCTGTTCCGCCGCTTCCACGAGGCCGGCCTAGTGGAGCGGCGCGACGCCGAGGTGAACTGGTGTCCCTCCTGTGAGACCGTCCTCGCCGACGAGCAGGTCGAGGGCGACGCGGAGCTGTGCTGGCGCTGTGACACCCCCGTCGAGACCCGCGAGCTCGACCAGTGGTTCCTGAAGATAACCGAGTACGCCGACGAGCTGCTGGAGGCCATCGACGAGCTGGAGGGGTGGCCCGACTCCGTCCGGCAGATGCAGCGCAACTGGATCGGGCGCCAGTACGGGAGCGAGGTCGACTTCGAGGTGGAGGGCCACGGCCCCGTCACCGCGTTCACGACCCGGATCGACACGATCCACGGCGCGACGTTCTTCGCCGTCGCGCCCGACCACCCGATCGCCGAGGAACTGGCCGCGGAGGACGACGACGTGCGGCGGTTCATCGAGGAGGAGGCCGACCCCGACGGCGACGAGCCGAACGGCGTCGAGACCGGCCTCACGGCCACCAACCCCGTCACGGGCGAGGAGATACCCGTCTACGTCGCCGACTTCGTCCTCTCGGACGTGGGGACGGGCGCGCTGATGGCGGTCCCTGGCCACGACGAGCGCGACCACGCGTTCGCGACGAAGAAGGGCGTCGAGATCCGGCCCGTGATCGCGCCGGAACCGGACGACTGGGACGGCGAGACGGTCCCCGACGCGCCCGACGTGGACGAGGCGGCGTTCACCGACGACGGCGTCGTGATCGACTCCGGCGAGTACACCGGCCTCGACAGCGAGACCGCGCGGGAACGGATTACGGAGGACACCGAGGGCGCGAGCGAGGCGACCCAGTACCGCCTGCGCGACTGGGGCATCTCCCGGCAGCGCTACTGGGGGACGCCGATCCCGATCGTCAACTGCGACGACTGCGGGGCGGTCCCGGTGCCCGACGAGGACCTGCCCGTCGAGCTGCCGGAGTTCATCAACACGACCGGCAACCCGCTGGACGCGGCCGACGAGTGGCAGGCGACGACCTGCCCCGAGTGCGGCGGGCCCGCGACCCGCGAGACGGACACGATGGACACGTTCGTCGACTCCTCGTGGTACTTCCTGCGGTACGTCTCGCCGGATCTGACGGACGCCCCGTTCGACCTGGAGCGCGCGAACGACTGGATGCCGGTCGACCAGTACGTCGGCGGCATCGAGCACGCCGTGATGCACCTGCTGTACTCGCGGTTCTTCACGAAGGTGCTGGCCGACGAGGAGGGCCTCGACCACCGCGAGCCGTTCACGAACCTGCTGGCGCAGGGGATGGTCCAGCTGGAAGGCGAGAAGATGTCGAAGTCGAAGGGGAACGTCGTCTCGCCCCAGCGGATCGTCGACGAGTACGGCGCCGACACCGCGCGGCTGTTCATGATGGAGGCCGCCCAGCCCGAGCGCGACTTCGACTGGTCCGAGGAGGGCGTCCGCTCCACGCACCGCTTCCTGACCCGCCTCAGCGACCTCGTCGAGGCGTACGCCACGGGCGAGGTGGCGCTCGCCGGCGACGGCGACGCCGAGGCCGCCGACCGCGACGAGATCGACGACTACGTCGCCGACGAGACCGACGCCGCGGTCGCCATCGCGGGCGCTGAGTACGACGACCTGACGTTCAACGTCGCGCTGCGGGAGGCCCAGGAGCTGGTCCGCACCCTCCGGAGCTACCGCGAGGGCGCCGACCCGCACCCGGCCGTCTTCGAGCGCGGGCTGGACGTGGCCGTGCGCCTGCTCGCGCCGGTCGCGCCGCACCTGGCCGAGGAGCTGTGGGAGACGCTCGGCCGCGACGGGTTCGTCGCCGAGGCCGAGTGGCCGACCGCGAGCGTCGACCGCGACACCGTCGAGCGCCGGCGCCGGCTGGTCGCGAACACCCGCGAGGACGTGCGCGACATCGTCGACGTCGCGGGGATCGAGGACCCCGAGCGGATCGACGTGGTCGTCGCCCCCGACTGGAAGTACGACGCCCTGTCGATCGCGATCGACAGCGACGCCGACAACCTGATCTCCGAGCTGATGGCCGAGGACCACATCCGCGAGCGGGGCGACGACGCCGCCTCGTACGGCCAGGACCTCCAGGCGAACCGCGAGGCGCTGCGGGAGACCCTCGACGGCGACGCCGAGTACGACGCCCTGCGCGCGGCCGCGTGGCTGATCGAGCGCGAGTTCGACGCGCCGGTCCGCGTCGAGCGCGCCGCCGACGCCGACGAGGGCGTGGTGAGCAAGGCGGAGCCCGGTCGCCCCGCCATCGACATCGTCGAGTAGCGGCCGACGCCCGGCGAGGGATCCGGCGGGCGCGGCCGCCCCCGGAAACGCTTAGTCGCCGGCGCGGTCCCTTCCCGTATGGACGATCCGTACGCTCCCGCGCGCGAGGCGCTCGCGGGCGAGGGGCTCGGTAGCGGCGGCGGCGAGGACGGCACCGACGGGGATGCGGCCGGCGCCGACCCCGCCGTCGTCGCCGCCCGGCTCGACGACGCGGACCCGCTCGCCGGGTTCGCGGACCGGTACCGGATCCCGGACGACCTGCTCTACATGGACGGCAACTCGCTCGGCCCCGCGAGCGACGCCGCCCTCGCGAGCCTCGACCGCGTCGTCGACGAGTGGCGCGACCTGCTGATCGCGGGGTGGACCGACGCCGACCCGCCGTGGTTCGAGGTCGGCGAGCGGCTGGGCGACGCGCTCGCGCCGTTGGTGGGCGCCGACCCGAGCGAGGTGGTCGTCGGCAACTCGATCACGGTGAACATCCATACGCTCGTTGGCACCTTCCTCGACGAGCTGCTGGCCGGGAACGGCCCGGACCGCGAGGGGTTCGAGCGCGCCGACGGTGAGTGGGCGCCGGGCGGCGACCCCGAGGTCGACCCCGCGATTCTCGTCAACGAGCTCGACTTCCCCTCGGACCACTACGCGATCCGCGCCCAGCTCCGGCAGCGGGGGATCGACCCCGACGAGAAGCACCGGGTCGTGCCGAGCCGCGACGGGCGGACGATCGACCCCGAAGACGTCGAGGCCGCGCTGGACGCGCACGACGACGTGGGGATCGTCTTCATGCCGACCGCGCTGTACCGGTCGGGGCAGCTGTTCGACGTGGAGCGGATCACCGAGGCGGCCCACGAGGCGGGCGCGTACGCCGGCTTCGACGCGGCCCACTCCGCGGGCGCCGTCCCGCACGAGTTCGACGCGGCGGGCGTCGACTTCGCGGTCTGGTGTACGTACAAGTACCTCAACGCGGGCCCCGGGTCGATCGGCGCGCTGTTCGTCGCGGAGCGGCACCACGGGCTCACGCCCGCGCTGGCCGGCTGGTGGGGCCACGAGAAGGCGACGCAGTTCGAGATGAACATGACCTACACGCCGGCCGACTCCGCGGGCGCGTGGCAGATCGGCACGCCGCCGCTGCTCGCGGCCGCGCCGCTGGAGGGCTCCGTCGAGCTCCTCCGAGAGGCCGGGATCGAGCGCCTGCGCGAGAAGTCGCTCGCCCTGACGGACTTCCTCATCGCCCTCGTCGACGACCGACTCCCCGCGGTCTCGGTCGGGACGCCGCGCGAGCGCGACGCCCGCGGCGGCCACGTCGCCCTCGAACACCCCGAGGCGGAGCGGCTGAGCGCGGCGCTGAAGGACTGCGGCGTCGTCGTCGACTTCCGGCCGCCGAACGTGGTGCGCGTCTGTCCCGCGGCCCCGTACACCTCCTTTGCCGACGTACTCGAGGTGGTCGACGAGATCGAGGCGATCCTCGACGGCGGCGCGCACGAGAAGTACGCGACGAGCGAGGGCGGCGTGACGTAGCGGGCGCGAGACCTCTCGGATCGGAATTACTTATATTCCGGCCGGGTAACTCAGACGCATGAACGGTCGACAGGGACCGCCCTCCGAGTCGGAAGCCGATCTCGCGGTCGGGGACGAGGAGCGGGGCGTCTACGAGACGATCTTCTGCGAGATGGAGGACGCGGTCTTCCTGATCGACGTCGAGGCCGGAAACGCGGGGTACGACTTCCGGTTCCGACGGACCAACGCGTCTCACCAACGGAACACCGGTATCTCCCTCGAAGAGATCCGCGGCAAGACGCCGCGGGAGCTGCTGGGCGAGGAGCAGGGCGCGGCGGTCGCGGAGAACTACCGCCGCTGCGTCGAGGCCCGCGAGACGATCGAGTACGAGGAGGCGCTCGCGCTGCCGGAGGGGCGGAAAGAGTGGCAGACGCGGCTGAGCCCGGTCGTCGACGAGGGATCGGTGACGCGGATCGTCGGCGTCGCTCGCGACGTCACGGAGCAGCGAGAGCGGGAGCGGACGGTCCAACGGATCAAAGACCGACTCGAACTCGCGGTCGAAGGCGCGAACCTCGGCGTCTGGGACTGGGACATGACCACTGACGAAGTCGAGTTCAACGACCAGTGGGCGGAGATGCTGGGCTACTCGCTCGACGAGATCGAGCCGCACCTCGACGCGTGGGAGCGCCGCGTCCATCCCGACGACCTCCCGGCGGTCGAGGACGCTCTGTCGGCCCACGTCGACGGCGAGACCGAGTACTACGACGCGGAACACCGGATGCGGACCGCGTCGGGCGAGTGGAAGTGGATCCGTGACATCGGGAAGGTGGTGGAGCGCGACGAGGACGGCGGACCGGTGCGCGCGGTGGGGATCCACCTCGACGTCGATGAGCAGAAGCGACGGGAGGAGGAGCTGCGACGGACCCGACGACTGATCGAGCGAACGCAGGAGAGCGCGTCGATCGGGTGGTGGGAGGTCGACCTGGTCGACGAGTCGCTGACGTGGAGCGACGAGGTGTACCGCATCCACGAGCTACCGACGACGGAGCCGGTCGAGCTGGAGGACGGAATACAGTTCTATCATCCGGACGACCGCGACGCCATCGAGAGCGCCTTCGAGCGGCTACGAACGGAGGGCGAGTCGTACGACCTCGAGCTGCGGATCGTCACGGCGACCGGTGAGACCCGGTGGGTCAGAGCCATCGGCGACCCTCAGTTCGGCGAGGACGGAGCGGTCACCGGAGCGCTCGGACTGTTCCAAGACATCACGGAGCGGAGAGAGTACGAGGCCGCCCTCGAATCGACGCGCGAGGAGCTCCGGCAGATCATCGACCTGGTGCCGGACCTCGTGTTCGTGAAGAACCGCGAGGGCGAGTACCTCCTGGCGAACGAGGCGACCGCGGCGGCGTACGGAAAGACGCCCGAGGAGGTCGAAGGGAGGACCGAGGCAGAGATCATTCCGGACGTCGAAGACTCGGAGGCGTTCCGACAGGACGACTTGGAGGTGATCGAGTCGGGCGAGCCGAAGGCGGTCGGCGAGGAGACGCTGACCACGGCTGACGGGGAGACGCGCATCTTCCAGACGACGAAGATACCGTACGAGGCCCCGGACACCGGCGAGGACGCGGTGTTGGGGTACGCCCGCGACGTGACGGAACTCAAGGAGTACGAGCGGACGCTGGAGGAACAGCGGGACAACCTCAAGCTCCTGAACCAGGTCGTCCGCCACGACATCCGGAACCAGCTGATGGTCGTCGAGTCGTACACCGAGTTCCTCGAAGAGTCGCTGCCGGACGAGCAGAGTCGGAGGTACGCGCGGACCGTCATCGGCGCGGCGCGGCAAGCCGCAGACATCACGGAGACCGCCAGAGACGTCACCGACGTACTGCTACAGGTCGGTACCGACCAGACGCCGGTCGACCTCCGCACCGAACTCACCGAGCAGATCGAACAGATCCGGTCGGACAAAGACCGCGCGACGGTCACCGTGGACGAGACGATTCCGGACGTGACGGTGTTGGCGGACGACCTGCTGGAGGCGGCGTTCCGGAACCTCCTGACGAACGCCGTCGTCCACAACGACAAGGACGTGGCGGAGATCACGGTGTCGACCAGCGTGTCGGACGAGACGGTGCGCGTGTCGATCGCGGACAACGGTCCCGGGATCGCGGACGACCACAAGGCGCAGATCTTCCAGGAGGGCGAGAAGGGACTCGAAAGCGGTGGAACGGGGATCGGGCTGTACCTCGTCAAGACGCTCGTCGACAGGTACGGCGGCGACGTGTGGGTCGAGGACAACGAGCCGACCGGGAGCGTGTTCACCGTCGAGCTCCGCCGCGCCGACTGAGCGCGTCGGGGCGGGGCGACGGCCCGGACGGCGTGAGCGGATCGATCGCGCACGGCGACGGGCTTAATCGCCCGAGCGCCCAATCGAGAACGATCACACAATGGCGGAACCGTCGGGCATGGACGCGTTCGCGCACCTCGGGAGCGAGGTCCGCGAGGCGCTCTCGGACCGGGGGTTCACGACGCCCACGGAGCCCCAGCGCGAGGCGATCCCGCCGCTCGCGGCCGGGCGGAACGCGCTCGTCTTAGCCCCCACCGGCACCGGGAAGACGGAGACCGCGATGCTCCCCGTCTTCGACGCGCTCGCCGAGGCCCGAAACTCGCCCGGCGACCCGCCCCGCGAGGGGATCTCCGCGCTGTACATCACCCCCCTCCGCGCGCTCAACCGCGACATGATGGACCGGCTGGAGTGGTGGGGCGAGACCCTCGGCGTCGAGGTCGCGGTGCGCCACGGCGACACCACGCAGTACGAGCGCTCGAAGCAGGCCGACGACCCGCCGGACGTGCTCATCACGACGCCGGAGAGCCTCCAAGCGATCTTGACGGGCTCGAAGATGCGCGTCGCCCTCGAAGACGTCGCGCACGTCGTGGTCGACGAGGTCCACGAGCTGGCCTCGGCGAAGCGGGGCGCCCAGCTCACGGTCGGCATGGAGCGGCTCCGCCGCGTCGCGGGGCCGTTCCAGCGGATCGGGCTCTCCGCGACGGTGGGCGACCCCGACGAGGTGGGGCGGTTCCTCGTCGGGACGGGGACGCGGGACCCGGACCGCGAGGGAGACCGCGACTTCGAGACGGTCGAGGTCGCGGCCGGGACGCGGACCGACGTGCGCGTCCTCGACCCCGAGATTACGGACCGCGACACGACGCTCGCGGGCGAACTCGCGGTCGACGAGACGACCGCGAGCCACGTGCGGACGATCCGCGAGATCGTCGCGGACAACGAGTCGACGCTGATCTTCGTCAACACGCGACAGACCGCGGAGGCGCTCGGCTCGCGGTTCAAGACGCTCGCGGAGAAGGAGCGGGAGCGCGGGGTCGACGCCCCCACCGAGATCGAGCTCCACCACGGGTCGCTCTCGAAGGAGGTCCGGATCGACGTGGAGGACCGCTTCAAGTCGGGCGACCTCGACGGGCTCGTCTGTACCTCCTCGATGGAGCTCGGGATCGACGTGGGGCGCGTCGACCACGTGGTCCAGTACGGGAGCCCGCGCGAGGTCGCCCGGCTGCTCCAGCGCGTCGGGCGCGCGGGCCACCGCCGCGACCTCGTCTCCGAGGGGACCGTCGTCGCGCAGGGGGGCGACGACACCCTCGAAGCGATGGCCATCGCGCGGCGGGCGGGCGAGGAGCTCGTCGAGCCCGCGAACATCCACCACGGCAGCCTCGACACGGTCGCGAACCAGATCGTCGGCCTCGTGATGGACGAGGGGGAGCTCCACGCCCGGGAGGCGTATCGGACGATCACGGACGCCTACCCATTCAGGGACCTCTCCGAGCCGCGGTTCCAGGAGGTCGTCCGCGAGCTCGACGGGAACCGGCTGCTGTGGCTCGACGAGGAGACGGACACGCTGGAGAAGTCGGGCGGCACCTGGCAGTACTTCTACGCGAACCTCTCGATGATCCCCGACGAGGCAACCTACGAGGTGTACGACATGTCCTCGCGGCGGGGTATCGGGACCTTAGACGAGCAGTTCGTCGTCAACTTCGCCGGCCCGGGCGAGACGTTCGTCCAGCGCGGCGAGATGTGGCGGATCACCGAGATCGACGAGGAGGAGGAGCGCGTGAACGTGACGCCGATCCCGGACCCGACCGGCGAGGTCCCCTCGTGGGTGGGCCAGGAGATCCCCGTCCCGAAGCCCGTCGCCGAGGAGGTGGGCCGGATCCGCGGCGAGGCCGCGGCCGCGCTGGAGGCCGGGTCGACTCCCGAGGCCGTCGCCGCCGACCTCGCCGAGCGATACCCGACCGACGCGGAGACGGTCGCGGCCGCGCTGAAGTCCGTCGTCGACCACGTCGACGCCGGCCACCCGGTCCCCACGGACGAGCGGATCGTGATCGAGGGGAGCGCGCGCACCGTCGCGGTCAACGCCGCCTTCGGGCACGAGGTCAACGAGACGCTCGCGCGCCTGCTCGCGGCGCTGGTCGGCCAGCGCGCCGGCTCGTCGGTCGGGATGGACGTCGACCCGTACCGGATCGAGTTCGAGGTCCCCGGCGGCGTCGGCCCCGGGACGTTCCGCGAGGTGCTGGAGACGACCGACCCCGACCGGCTGGAGGCGTACCTCGAACTCGCGGTGAAGAAGTCCGACGCGCTGAAGTTCACGCTCGCGCAGGTCGCCGCGAAGTTCGGCGCCGTCAAGCGGTACAAGGAGGGGAGAGGGAAGTTCGGCGGCGACCGCCTGCTCGCCGCCCTCGAAGACACCCCGGTCTACGACGAGGCGCTCCGCGAGGTGTTCCACGCCGACCTCGCTGTGCCGGAGACCGCGGACCTGCTCGCGGCGGTCCAAGAGGGCTCGCTCGACCTCGCGATCGCCCGCGAGCGGACGCCGCTCGGCACCGCGGGCCGGTCCGCCGGCACGGAGTTCCTCGTCCCCGACAACGCCGACGCCGACGTGATCGAGACGGTCAGAGAGCGCATTCAGGACGACCGCGTCATCCTCTTTTGTCTCCACTGTACGGACTGGAAACACACGACGAAGGTCCGGCGCGTCCGCGACCAGCCCGAGTGCCCCGAGTGCGGGTCGACGCGGATCGCGGCGCTGAACCCGTGGGACGACGAGACGGTCGCCGCGGTGCGCGCGCCCGAGAAGGACGACGAGCAGGAGCGCCGCACCGAGCGCGCCCACCGCGCCGCGAGCCTCGTCCAGACCCACGGGAAACGGGCGGTGATCGCCCTCGCCGCCCGCGGCGTCGGCCCGCACAACGCCGCGCGGATCATCAATAAGCTCCGCGAGGACGAAGACGAGTTCTACCGCGACGTGCTCCGCCAGGAGCGGGAGTACGCGCGCACGCAGTCGTTCTGGGACTAGTTCGCGGACACGCTCTTTTTTGTGTGGCACGGCCGAAGCGAGGGCATGGACCTCTCCGCCGCCGTCTCGGCAACGACAGCGACCCTCCGTCGCCGCCCCGCACAGCTCCTCCCCTTCTACCTCCTCGGCACCGCGGTCCCGGTGATCGCCCGCCTCGGCACGTTCGCCGCGCTGGCGGGGATCTACCTCCACCTCGAACTCTCCGGGCGGCTCGCGGCCGCCGGCGACGCCCTCGCCGGGGTCGAGCCCCCGCCGGAGACGCAGGACCCGGAGGCGCTTCAGGCGTGGGCCGAGGGCCTGACGCCCGCGTTCGAGCCCCTGTTGACGCCGACGGTCGGGGCCCTGTTCGTCGCCGGCGTGCTCGCCTCGGTCGCCCTCGCGATAGTCGCGTACGCCGTCGTCTCGGCCGGGCAGCTCTCCGCGGTCATCGCGAGCCTCCGCGACGAGCGGGGGCTCGTCGGCGGGATCGCCGGCGCGCGGTCCCGCTGGCTCACGTTCCTCGGGGTGTACGTCGCCGAGCTCCTCCTCTGGATCGCCGTCGTCGCGCTCGGGTCGATCGCGGTCGGCGCGGCGTTCCTCGCGAACCCGTTCCTCGGCGCCGCGGTCGCAGTCGCCGCCCTGCTCGTCGGGTTCGTCGCCTTAGCGCTCGTCCGGATCCTGTTCGCGTTCGCGCCGGTCGCCGTCGTCGTCGACGACGCCGGCGTGGTCGGCGCGGTCGAGGGCGCGGGCGGCTTCGTGCGCTCGAACCCCGTCGACGCCGCCGCCTACCTCGTGGTCGCGATCGGCTCGCTGGTCGCCGTCGCGTCGGTCGCCTCCGGGCTCGCGTTCCTCGGCGGCGGCCCCGTCGTGGCGCTCGCCAGCGCGGTCGTCGTCGCGCCCGCGCTCGACCTGCTGAAGACCGTCCTCTACGGCGACTACCGCGGCACGGTCGACCCCGTCTCGCCGCCCGAGGCCGGCGTCAGAGCGCAGTTCGTCGGCGGGGCCCGCCGCGGCTGGCGGGCGCTCGGGAGCTTCGTCCGGTCGACGCCCGGCCACCACGCCCTCGCGCTCGGGGTGGCCGTCGGCTTCGGCGCGCTCGGCTGGCTGGCCGCCGCGCCGTTCGCCGAGACGGTCCCGACCTCGATCGAGTCGCGGCTCGTCGGGCAGATCCCGCCCGTGGCGACGCTGACGTACTTCGGGAACAACTGGGGCGTCGCGATCGCGACCGCCTTCTCCGGGACGGGGTTCGTCCTCCCCGCGCTCTCGTCGCTCGCGTTCAACGGCCTCGCGCTCGGCGCCACCGCCGCCTTAGAGGAGAACCTCCCCGCGCTCGTCGCGTTCGTGGTCCCCCACGGGATCTTCGAGATCCCCGCGCTCGTCGCCTCGGGCGCGCTGGGCGTCCACCTCGGCGCGGTCTCGTGGCGGACGTTCCGCGGCCGCGCGAGCCGCGAGCGGCTCGCCGACGCCTTGGAGACCGCGTTCTGGGTGACGGTCGGGCTCGGAATCCTGTTCGGCGTCGCCGCCGTCATCGAGGGGTTCGTCAGCCCGTTCTACTGGCGGCCGTTCCTGTGAGCGACGGCGACCGCCGCCCCGGCGGCCTCCGTCACCGCGCCGGAACGGGGCGCTGACGCCGCCCGCAGCCTTATTACCGCGCGGTCGAAGCGACGGTATGACACCGCTCGTCGCCGTCATCCTCGTCGGCGTCCCGCTCGCGTGGCTCGTCGGCTTCGCCGCCTACGCGTACGTCGACGCGCCCAAGTACGGGATGGATCCGCGGAAGTGGGCGCTGATCGCCTTCTTCGTCCCGCTGTTCGGCTTCTTCGCGTACGTGTTCGAGCGGGACGAGCGCGACTACGACCCGGAGACCGACCCGTACGCCGGCGGCGACGACGGCCGCACCGGCGGCTTCGCCGTCCACGAGTCGCGGCAGGGAGAAGAGCGGCTCGGCCCGGCGGGCACGGAGGCGGACGACGGCGACGACGACGAGTGGAACGACCCGGACGGGGTCGACCTGTAGGCGCTCGGCGACCGGGAGCGCACCGCTCGACGCGCGTCCGCTCAGAGCGCGTCGATCAGGGCCTTCCGGCGCCGGTCGAGGTCGAACGCGGCGTCGGCGGCGTCGAGCCGGCCGAGGAACGCGAACACGTCCGCGCCCGCCCCCTCGGCGTGACGGACCAGGGCCTCGATCGACGCGCGGTTCGTGGCGAACGACTCCAGCTTCCCGCAGCAGAGCGCCAGGGCGATCCCGGCCTCGCCGGACGGGAAGGCGGGGTCGACGCGGGCGAGGTCGGGGTCGTCGGTCGCCGCGTCCGCGACGCCCGCCTCGTCGGCCGCGGCGACGCGCAGACACCGCGTACAGATCGCCGCCGGATCGGCGGGGGCGTGTTCGCGGAGCGCCGACGGCACCGCGAAGGTGACGGCCTCGGCGTCGCAGTGTGGACAGGACACGCCCGTCGCTACGAGCGGGGCGGGCTAAAAGCCGACGGCGGGAAAACGAGCGGCGACCGGCGCGGAAGCGGTGATGGCGATTCGAGAGCGGCGCCGCGAGGGCGTCAGTCGGCGGGCTCGGGCTCTTCGGTCTCCGCGGCCGCGACCTCCGCGGTCGCCTCCTCGGCCTCCGCCCGCTCTTCTTCCTCCTTCTTCGCTTTGATCTTCTTCATGCGGAAGATCTCCTCGCGCTCCTGTTCTTCGAGCTTCTGCTCGATGTACTCCTGGTTCTCGTAGAGCGTCGGGAGCAGCGTGAACTCCAAGGCGTTCACGCGGCGCTTCGTGGTCTCGATCTCGGTGAGCATCTTCTTCATCGCCGTCTCGACCTCGGCCGCGAGGATGATCTTCTCTAACAGCTCCTCGTAGGCGTCGGCCGCCTCGTCGATCCGGGCCGAGGAGCCCAGCAGGCCGTAGCCCCGCTCGTCGAGGCTCTTCTGGACCTTCGAGGACTCGATCTGCGGGACCACGACGCCCATGATGTTCTTCGACTGCGTCGTGATCTCGGGGTGCTCTTTCAGCGCCGCGGCCGCGCCGCGGACGGCGACGTCGCCCTCCATCGCGCGGGCCATGTCGATCTTGCGCTGGGCCGTCTCGTAGTTCTCGGAGACCTCGGACCGGACGTCCTGCGCCTGGTCGAGGATGTCCATGAACTCCATGATGAGCCCGTCGCGCTTCTGTTCGAGCGTGTCGTGACCGCGCTCGGAGAGCTCGATGCGGTCCTCGATCGCCATCAGGTTCTTCCGCGTCGGTTTGACGTCCTTGGCCATCTTGGGGGAAGCTTCCGCTCCGAGGCGGTTAATTCTTTTCAGACGCGGCGGATCGGCGGTCGCGAGCCGCGACCGGATCCGAGCGTCCGGCGGCGGCGACCCGAGTAGCGAGACCGAACCGGGGGCCGAGCCCGGAACGCTCGGAACCGGCGCGCACCCTGGTCAGCGTCGGCGCCACCCGGCGTACCCGAGCGCGCCGACGGCGATCAGCGCGAGGGTCGGCGCCAGCGGGGTCGGCAGCGATCCGGCGGTCGAGTTGGCGGTGGGCGCAAAGGTGGCCGAGAACCCGGTGAGGTCCGTCCCGGGCTCCCAGGCGGCCCCGGCGTCGGTCGTCGCGGCCGCGGGGACGCTCGCGTTCGCGACCGCGTAGCCGTCCGGACCGACGAGGACGAACGCCCGGTCCGGACGGAAGTCGCTCGCGAACGGCTCGGCGACGGTGAGTCGGTGGCCGTCGACCGCCGCGAGGTTCGACCACGAGGCGGTGAGCCGGATCGTCCCCACGTCGGCCGCCGTCGAGACGGTCGCCTCGGCGTCTGAGACGCGCATCTCGCGGCCGGTCGCGTCCACGGTCCGCGCCGCCACTGCGGAGAGCCGATCGCGGAACCGCGCCGTCGCGTTGGCGGCGTCGCCGTCGATCCGCTCGAAGGCGGCCGCCTCGTCCGCGTCCGTGAGGTCGTACGTGAGTCGAAGCGTCACGGTCGCGTCGCCGTCAGCGGCGACGGCGACGACGAACGCCGACCGGTTCGCCCCGACGAGCGAGTCGGCCTCGGACACCGCGACCGACCCGTCGGCGGTGGTCGCCGGGCTGTCGGCGGCCGGGCCGATATCGGTCGCCCCCGCGGCGCCGCCGACGGCGATCACGGCGAGGAGCGTCAGCACGGCGACCGCTGCGACCGGTCGCGCTCGCGGCGACATCAGTCGTCGTCCTCCGACTCGTCGCTGTCGTCTTCGTCCTCGTCGCCGCTGTCGTCTTCGTCTTCGCTCTCGGCGTCATCGCGTTCCTCGTCGTCGCTCACGTCTCCGTCGTCACGCTCATCGTCATCCTCACGCTCGTCGTCGTCCTCGCGCTCGTCGTCGTCCTCACGCTCGTCGTCGCCCTCGTCTTCGCTCTCGTCCGCTTCCTGGTCCTCGTCTTCGCGCTCATCGTCGTCCTCGTCGATCTCCCGTTCGTCGACGTCGATGTCGCCCGCCGCGAGCGTGCCGTCCGAGCCGGGCTCGAACGACAGCTCCGCCTCGAACGCGCCCTTGAACAGCGTCACCTCGAACTCGTCTTCGTCGGGGGCGCCGAACGAGACCCGACCGTCAGCGTCCGTCTCGCCGACGCGCTCCCCGTCGACGAGGACGGTCACGTTCGGGGCGGGCTCGCCGTCGTAGGCGACCGCGACGGTCGCGGTGCCGTTGTCGACGGACCCGGTGACCGAGAGCCGCTCGCCGATCGCCGCGTCGGCCGCCTCGTCGGCGTCGGTCGCCCGGAGCCGCAGTTCCAGTTCGCCTTCGCCGTCCCCGGCTTCGGCCTCGATCTCGGCCTCCTCCGCGTCGGGCAGCGTCAGCGTGATCCGGCCGTCGGCGTCGGTCTCGCCGACGATCCGGTCGCCGAGCGTAACCGTCGCGTTCGCGACCGGGTCGCCGCCGGCCGCGACGGCGAGCGTCACCGTCTCGTTCGGCGCCGCCGTCCCGTCGGCGATCGTGATCGACAGCGGCCGGTCCTCGTCGCCCTCGTCCCCGTCGTCGTCGCGCTCGCGCGGTTCCAGCTCCTCTTCGAGCGCGAACACGGTGCCGGTCTCGCCGTCGACACTGACCTCGGCCTCGCCGGTCGCGTTCGGGCCGCGGAAGGCGAACTCGAACTCGTAGTAGCCGTCGTCGTCGCGGTCGGCCGAGCGGAGCGCCCACGACCCGTCGAGGTCGTCGGCGAGCGCGTCGGTCGCGGCCGCGACGGCGTCGCTCTGACTCACCGCGAACGTCCCGTTGCCGGGGCGGTCGCGCACGAACTCACGGGAGCGCTCGCCGTCGTCGCCCTCGACTTTGATCGAGAGGCCGGCCTCGCCGTCGTCGACGGTGAACGCGCCGCGCCGCTCGCCGGTGTACTGCGCGAGCAGGGCGCGGGCGCCGCCGTCGGCGACGCGGTTCAGCCGGTCCCGCGCCGCCTCGTTGGCGCTGCGGTCGTAGCCGGCCGCGCGGAGCTCGAACGCCGAGACGTCGTCTGCGCGGTCGTCGAGCCGGTCGAACCCGCGCTGGACCGTGGCCGCGCGGCCGGCGAGCGCCGCGAGCCGCTGCGCGAACTCGCCGCGCGTCAGGTTTCCGGCCGCGTAGGCCTCGCGTGCCGCGTCGCGGTCGGCGACGACGGCGTCGGCGCGGTCCCGGAGGGTCTGCGCCTGCTCGGCGAGCAGCGCCGCGCGCTCGGACTCCGTCCCGGACTCGAACGCCGCGGCGAGCGACGCCGCCTCCACCTCGGCGCTCACCTCGTCGTCGGTGACGGCGATCACCGTCGCCAGCTGCTGGCCGACGGTCGCCCGCTCGGTCGCCCCGCCCGCCGCGGAGCCGTTCCGCGTCGAGTCGTCGTCCGCGGTCTGGTCAGTCGCCTGTGCCGCCGCCGGGCCGTCGGTCGCCGGTGCCGCGAGCGCTCCGCCGGGCACCGCCGCCCCGAGGAGGCTCACGGCCACGAGGACCGCCAGGAGTTGTCGCGCTCTCATCGTCGCCGACGAGGGGCGGCACCCACATATACCGGGTCGACCGTGGCGGTGAGTTTCGCACCGTTTCGATCGATTCCGCCTCGATACGGGACGGTTGCGCCGAGTTTCGTCGCGTTTCACGCCGTGAGGGCGGGAGCATCTGTGGATTTAACTCCGGTCGCTGAGTAACGTGTGGCAATGCCACCGAGGGGACCGGGGCCGCGCGCGCTCGCGGCGGTCGCGGTCGCGCTGTGCTGTCTCGTCGCCGCGACGCCGCCCCCCGTCGCCGCGCAGTCGGTCGCCGCGCCGCAGGTCGGCGATCAGCCGGATCCCGACAACACGATCACCCGGATCGACCTCGCCGCCGACGGGAGCGCGACGTGGGAGATCACCTTCCGCACTCGGCTCGAAAACGACACCGAGACGGCGGAGTACGAGCGGTTTCAGGAGCGGTTCCGGTCGAACACCAGCCGGTACCTCGGCCCGTTCGCGGAGCGGATGCGCGGGGTCGTCGCGGCCGCGAACGACTCCTCACCGCGGGCCATGCGGGCGACCGGCTTCGCCGCCGAGACGGCGATCCAGGAGGTGCCACGACGCTGGGGGATCGTCCGCTTCCGGTTCGCGTGGACCGGTTTCGCAGCCGTGGAGGACGACGCCGTCGTCGCCGGCGACGTGTTCGGCGGCGGCTTCTTCATTAGCGAGGACGACACGCTGGCGGTCGCCGCGCCCGACGGCTACGTCGTCGAGTCGGCGTCGCCCGCGCCGGACGAGACCGCGGAGGGCGTCGTCGAGTGGCGGGGCCGGGAGGACTTCGACGACGGACGCCCCCGCGTCCGCGCCGTGCCGACCGCCGGTAGCGGTGCGACGGGTGGCGACGACGGCCCCGGGACGGGCGACGACGGCGGGAGCGGCGTCCCCGCGGTCGCGCTCGGACTCGGTTCGGTCCTCCTCGTCGCCGCGCTCGCCGCCGCGGCGTACGGGATACGGACCGGGCGCGTGTCGCTCGCCCCGGCGCCCGGCGCCGCGGGCGCGTCAGGGAACGCCGATGCGCCCGCCGCTGCGATCGACGAGATCGGGGCCGCCAGCGTCGAGGACGACGCAGATCCTGCGGCCGACGCCGCCCTCCTCACCGACGAGGACCGCGTGCGGAGCCTCCTCCGCGAGCGGGGCGGACGCATGAAGCAGTCGGCGATCGTCGACGAGCTCGACTGGTCGAAGTCGAAGGCGTCCCGCGTGCTCTCGGGGATGGCCGAGGACGGCGACGTCGAGAAGCTGCGGATCGGCCGCGAAAACGTGATCGATCTGGTCGAGGACGACGGAGAGTAACCGGCCGTCGCCGTCGCTCGCGGCGGGCGAAAAGTGAGAGGAACGAGGGACTCAGTCGGCCGCTTCGAGGACTTCGCGCTCGGACTCGTCCTCGCGGTAGTGCTCCTCGATGAACTCCTCGTCGATCCGGTTGAGGGCGTCCTTCGGCAGCATCGAGAGGAGGTCCCAGCCGATCGAGAGCGTCTCGTCGATGTCGCGGTTCTCGTCGAAGCCCTGGTCGATGAACTCGGACTCGAAGGCGTCCGCGAAGTCGAGGTACTTGTTGTCCAGCTCCGACAGCGCCTCGCGACCGACGATGTTCACGAGGTCGCGGAGGTCCTCGCCCTCCGCGTACGCCGCGAACATCTGGTCTTTCACGTCGGCGTGGTCGGCGCGGGTGAGCCCCTCGCCGATGCCGTCGTCCATCAGCCGCGACAGGCTGGGGAGGACGTTGATCGGCGGCTGGAGGCCCTGGCTGTTGAGGTCGGGGTCGACGTAGATCTGCCCCTCCGTGATGTACCCGGTCAGGTCCGGGATCGGGTGGGTGTCGTCGTCGCCCGGCATCGTGAGGATCGGGATCTGCGTGACCGATCCCTCGCGGCCCTTGATCCGGCCGGCGCGCTCGTACAGCTGCGCCAGGTCGGTGTACATGTACCCGGGGTACCCGCGGCGGCCGGGCACCTCCTCGCGGGCCGCCCCGATCTCGCGGAGCGCCTCGCAGTAGTTGGTCATGTCCGTCAGGATGACGAGGACGTGGTAGTCCTTCTCGAAGGCGAGGTACTCGGCCGTCGTCAGGACCATCCGCGGCGTGACCGTCCGCTCGACGGCGGGGTCGTCCGCGAGGTTCATGAACACGACGGAGCGTTCGAGCGCGCCGGTGCGCTCGAAGTCCTCCATGAACTCGTTGGCCTCCTCCTGGGTGATCCCCATCGCGCCGAAGATGACGGCGAACTCGGAGCCCTCCTCGTCGTCGCCCTCCTCCTCTTCGGGCACGCTGGCCTGCCGCGCGATCTGCATCGCGAGCTCGCTGTGCGGCTGGCCGGAGCTGGAGAAGATCGGGAGCTTCTGCCCCCGGACCAGGGTGTTCATTCCGTCGATGGCGGAGACGCCCGTCTCGATGAACTCCTCGGGGTACTCCCGGGAGTACGGGTTGATCGCCGCGCCGACGATGTCCTGGCGCTCCTCGGGAACGATCTCCGGGCCGTCGTCGATCGGGCGGCCGGAGCCGTCGAGCACCCGCCCGAGGAGGTCCTCGGTGACGGGCATCTTCATCGTCTCGCCCAGGAAGCGGACGGACGCGTCTCGGTCGATGCCTGAGGTGCCCTCGAAGACCTGGATCGCGACCACGTCCTCCGAGGATTCGAGCACCTGTCCGCGCAGCGTCTCCCCCTGTGCCGTCTCGATCTCGACGATCTCGTCGTAGCCGATCGCCTCGTCGACCTCGGCGTACACGAGGGGACCGCTGATCTCGGTGATGGTTTGATACTCTTTCATGGTCAGTAGAGGCTCCGGAGCTCCTCGGTGATCTCCGCTTTGAGATCCTCGACGTACTCCTCGTAGTCCTCTTGGACGCCGATACGGTTAATCCGCGGGGCCGAGTCGATGTCGATGATCTCCTCGACCGGGACGCCGGCGTCGAGCGCGTCGAACGCCTCGTCGTTGAACGTCTGGATCGTCGTCAGCATGAGGTACGTCTTCTCCGGCGGACAGAACGTGTCGACCGGGTGGAACGCGTTCTGCTGGAGGTACGCCTCGCGCAGGTAGCGCGCGACCTCCAGGGTGAGCTGCTGGTCGTCGGGCAGGGCGTCCTTCCCGACGAGCTGGACGATCTCTTGCAGCTCCGTCTCCTCGTCGAGCACGTCGACCGCCCACTGGCGCCGCTCGGCCCAGTCGTCGGCGACCTCGTCTTCGAACCAGGGGTCGAGCTGGTCTTTGTACAGCGAGTAGGACTCGTTCCAGTTGATCGACGGGAAGTGGCGGCGCTCCGCCAGGTCCGCGTCGAGCGCCCAGAACGTCTTCACGATACGCAGCGTGTTCTGGGTGACCGGCTCGGAGAAGTCGCCGCCGGGCGGCGACACCGCGCCGATCGCCGAGACGGAGCCCTCCGTCCCGTTGATGTTCTCGAAGTAGCCGGCGCGCTCGTAGAACTGCGCCAGGCGGGCGGCGAGGTACGCGGGGTACCCCTCCTCGCCGGGCATCTCCTCCAGCCGGGAGGAGATCTCGCGCATGGCCTCCGCCCACCGCGAGGTGGAGTCGGCCATCAGCGCCACGTCGTACCCCATGTCGCGGTAGTACTCGGCGATCGTGATCCCCGTGTAGATACAGGACTCACGCGCCGCGACGGGCATGTTCGAGGTGTTCGCGATGAGCGAGGTGCGGGCCATCAGCGGGTTGCCGTTGGCCGGGTCCTCCAGCTCGGGGAAGTCCTCGATGACCTCGGTCATCTCGTTGCCGCGCTCGCCGCAGCCGACGTAGACGATGATGTCCGCGTCGGCGTACTTCGCGAGCTGGTGCTGGGTGACCGTCTTCCCGGAGCCGAACGGCCCGGGGATGGCGGCCGTCCCGCCCTTCGCGATGGGGAACAGGCCGTCGAGGATGCGCTGGCCGGACACCAGCGGCGTCCGGGGCGTCTTCTTGTCGTTGGCGGGGCGGGCCTCGCGCACCGGCCACTCCTGGTGCATCGAGATCTCCTCGCCGTTGTCCAGTTCGACGACCGTCTCGGTGACGTCGAAGGTCCCGGACTCGGCGGCGACGACCTCGCCGCCCTCGTAGTCCGGCGGCACCATGACCTTGTGGTCGATGGTGACCGTCTCCTCGACGATCCCGACGATGTCGCCGGGCTCGACGACGTCGCCTGCCTCGACCTCGGGCTCGAACTCCCACTCCTCCTCGAGGTCGATGCCGGGCGCGTCGACCCCGCGGTCGAGGTACGGACTGCCCATCTTGCCCTCCAGCACGTCCAGGGGGCGCTGAACGCCGTCGTAGATGGCGTCCAGCATCCCCGGGCCGAGGTCGACCGACAGCGGCTCGCCCGTGTTCTCGACGGGTTCGCCGGGGCCGACACCGGAGGTCTCCTCGTACACCTGAACGGTCGTGAGGTCGCCCTCGATCTCGATCACTTCCCCCATGAGCCCTTCGTCGCCGACGTAGACGACGTCGTTCATGCGGGCGTTGAGATCGCGGGCGGTCACGACCGGACCGCTCACGCTCTGAATGACGCCGCTGTCTGTCTCGGCGTCGGTTGTGTCTGCTTTGCTCATATTAGTCGTCTTCCTCCATCAGGTCGATGCCGATGGCGCGTTTGATCTGGTCGCGCAGCCCGCCGCTGCCGGCGCCGGAGCCGCCGAGCGTCACGAGGACCGGCTCGATGCTCCCCTCGACGGCCTCGCGGGTCCCCCGCGAGAGGTGGTCGAGGTCGTCGTCGTGCATCACGATGATGCCGACGTCGTCGTCGTCGAGCGTCCGCTCGACGGCGTCGTCGAGCCGCTCGTCCTTCTCCTCGTCCGGCACGTTCTCGAACGCTCGGACGCCGGCGAGGCGGAATCCGGTCGTGAACTCCGGGCTGCCGACGACCGCTATCTCCTGGCTCATGTTATCACCAGCTCCGATTCGATCTCGTCAGGCGAGAGGCCGGCCTCCTTCCCGCGGGCGATCGCCCGGATGTTCTCCGTCTCGCGCTCCTTCGCGAGGATGTAGGAGATCACCGGGGTGACCGACACCGGGTGGATCGTGCCGAGGCGGTCGCCGTACGCCAACAGCGCGCCGTCGATGGCGTGCTCGAACGCGATGAGGCTGTCCGCCTCCTCAAGCTCGCGCAGCGCGGGCCCGAGCTCGTCGCCGTACTGGCTGTCGCCGATGTACTCGACGAGCTCGTCGAGGTTCTGCGCCAGCCGCGCGAGCGACGAGCGGGTGAACAGGTCGCCGCCCTCGATGAAGTACGCCGCGGGGTCGATGTCCGCGCCCGAGCGGGCGAGCCGGAGCGCGTTCGTCGCGTTCCGGAAGTCGACCTCCGCCTTGAGGAACGCCTCGTACTGCCGGGTCGGCTCGTCGCCGCCGAGCCCGGAGAGGAGCCGCTCGTAGAACGCGCGGTCGACCGCGTTCTCCAAGGGCACCAGCACGCCCGTCTCCTCGTACTCGGCGAGCGCTTCTCGCAGCGGCTCGCCGTAGATCGTGTCTTCGAGGACCTCGATCACGCCGTCGATCGAGTCCGCCTCCAGCAGCCGACGGATGCGCCGGTCGTCGAACTCGCCGGCGCGGATCAGGTCGACCTCGACGGCCGACTGGTCCGCGTCGGTGTAGACGCCGCGGATGACCGTCTTCACGTTCCAGGCGTCGAACTTCCGGAGGTAGCGGGCGATGAGGTCGTACAGCGGCCCCTCGCTCCAGTCGAGGATGGCGTCGAACTGCTCGGCGAGGTTCCGGTTCAGCGCGTACTCGATCAGGTCCACGCCGCCGTGGCGGCTGCCGAGCGCGTTGATCTCCTCGCCGTAGCTCGACTCCTCCATGAACCGGGCGATCTCGGCCGGCCCCATCCGGGTCAGCTTGCGGTACTCCTCGTCCCCGTAGAGGCTGCCGCGGCGGGCACGAACCCGCGCGACGACGTACTCGGGGTTCGAGCTACCGGCGGCGCTCATTGGTCGAACAGCCGCTCCGAGATGTTCTTCAACTCGTCGTCCCAGACGGACTCCAGGACCGAGTCGAACGTGTTGTTCACGCGAACGCGGGAGGTGTCGCTCTCGGCGACGACGCCGCCGAGGCAGTCGACCTCGCCGTCGACCTCGGCGTTGCGGTCCGCCACGAGCTCCTCGAGCAGCTCGACGTCCTCGGCGCGGGTGTAGACGGCGACGTCCTCGTCGTCGTCGAACTCCGCGAGGGTCGCGTCGAGTAAGGCCTCCGTGAGGTCGCGGCGGTCGTCGCCGTCGAGGTCGGCTATCGCCGCCTCGACCTCGTCGTGGACGTCCTCCAGGACGTCGCGGCGGGCGCCCAGCCGCTCCTGTTTGGCCTCGAGCTTCGCCGACGAGAGCGTCTGTTCGCGCTCCTGGTCGATCTGGCTCTCGACCTCTGCGAGCCGCTCCTCGCGGATGCGGTCCGCGTCGGCCTCCGCCTCCTCGATGACCTCGTCGGCCTCCGCCTCGGCCTGTTCGCGGATCTCCTCCGCACGCGCGCGAGCCTCATCTTCAACGTCCTCAACGACGGTTTCCAAACTCATTGGTTGAAAAACGCTGGAGAGTTACCCGACGATGAAGACCACGACGAGCGCGAGGATGACGATCGTCTCGGGAAGGACCGTCAGGATGAGCCCGTTGACGAAGAGGTCGTCGTCCTCGGCCATCGCGCCGACGGCGGCCGACCCGATACCGCGCTCCGCGTAGCCTGCGCCCAGCGCCGCGAGCCCGACGGCGAGCGCCGCCGCGGCGTTGGGGTCAGTCAGCGTTCCACCGGTCGACAGTACGAGGTTCCCGAGTTCGTTGGTAGCTTCAAACATTGGTAGTAGTTGCTGTTGCTCGTCTCCGAACGGTTGCTATTTGCCCCTAGAGGAGTCATAAAGCTTCCCAAAACGACCGAACAGAATCCGGGAGAACGGCGGGGAAAGCGGGTGCTATCCGCGTCAGAACCCGACGGAATTGCCGGGTTCGACCGCGGTCGAAGCGGCGAGACCGAGCGGCGACCGACGACGGGGCGTCGTCAGTCGTCGCGGGTGTACTTCCGGTCGCGGCCGAACGGGAGGTACGCGCGGCCGCCGCCCTCGTAGAAGTTCCCGAAGAACTCCACGTACTCGAGGCGGACCGCCTGAATGCCGGCGGACGTGACCCCGAGCAGGAGGACGACGACGTGGCCGACGACGGCCACGACGATCCCGCCCACCAGGGCGACGATCCCGACCAGACCGATCGAGGCCGGGTCGAACGCCGTGGTGATCCCCGCGAACACGAGCTCGTAGTCCGCGGTGTTCTGTACCTCGGCGAGGTAGTCCGCGCTGAAGATGAAGTGGAAGCTCCCGTCGCCGCCGTCGTCGATGTAGGCGCCGAACGCGAGCAGGTTGACCGCGAGCGCCATCCCGCCCTTCGCGAGCAGGACGGCCATGATCCGGGCGTACGAGATGACGTTGACGATCGGCGAGAGGAACTCCGCGAGCTCCGGCGGCTCGCCGATGCCGAGCAGCACGATCCCGAGCAGGGCGCCGACGGCGCCGGCGATGCCGACGACGACCGGGAAGCCCTGGAACGAGATCGCGCCGAACGTCAGGATCGAGACCGCCTCGAACAGGAAGTCGGGCTTCGGACCGGGCACGTGCTGGCTGAAGATCCAGATCCACGCGCCGTTGAGGATCAGCAGCCACGAGCCGGCCTCGTAGACGGCGTGTTTGAGGTCGTGCTGCTGGGCGGTGCTCACGAACGAGAGCACGTGACCGACGTTCAGGTGAACGATGCCGAACACGACGCTCACGACGAGGAAGGAGAGCCCCCAGTTGAGGTCGGCGGGCGAGAGCCCCTTCCCGGCGACCGGCCAGTGGATGCCGAGCAGCTGGTAGGCGTGGTAGCCGAACAGGTCGATGCCGAAGTAGATCCCGAACAGTATCGTGAAGCCGCCGGCCCACATCGCGACGGAGCCGAGCTCGCGGAACGCCCCCTCGTAGTTCGAGTACATGAAGAACCCGATGGCGGCGTAGAGGATCCCGTACCCGACGTCGCCGATCATGAACCCGAACATCGCCGGGAACGTGAGGAAGACGAGGAGCGTCGGGTCGAACTCCGAGTACTTCGGCCGCCCGAACGCCTGAACGAGGAGTTCGAACGGGCCGGCCGCGCTGCCGTTGTCCTGGACGACCGGCGGGTCGTCGGCGCCGTGCGCCGCGTGGCCGCCGTCGGTGGCGACCGCCGTCTCCGCCTCGCGGTCCGCGTCAGCGGCGCTCTCGTCGGCGCCCTCGACCTCGTCGGCCGAGCCGCCCGCGTCGCCGCCCTCGACCGGCTCCGTGTGGTGGTCGCCGTCGGGCGTGAACGAGGCGCGTTCGAGCTCCTCGACCTCGACGTGGTCGCCGACCGCGTCGACGATCGCCGCCTCGAAGTCGGGGTACGTCTCGGTCGGCACCCACCCCTCCGCGACGAAGGCGTTCTCGGTGGTCGCGAACGAGAGCGGCGCCTCCTTCTTCTCGGCCTCGATGGTGAGCTGCTCTTCGG
This sequence comes from Halorubrum sp. Atlit-8R, assembly GCF_003666025.1. NCBI lineage: Archaea > Methanobacteriati > Methanobacteriota > Halobacteria > Halobacteriales > Haloferacaceae > Halorubrum > Halorubrum sp. Atlit-8R. The sequence goes on along the minus strand of NZ_QPLV01000004.1, from coordinate 246,626 downwards.
CGCGCAGCAGGAAGCCCGCCGCCTCCTCTTTCACCGACTCGAGCTGGCGCTCGACGCCGGCGAGCTCGTCGCGGAGGTCGGCCTGCTCGGCCTCCAGCTCCGCGACGTACTCCTCCGGGCTGGCGTCGGCGTCCGGCACGTCGAGCAGCGCGATGTCGACGCCGACGAGCGCGTCCTGGACGACGCCCTCGGCGTCGGGGTCCGTCGGCCGCGCGACGATGGCGAGCACGTCGCCGCCGACGAACACGTCGAAGACGTCGATCGAGTCGGCGTCGGCGAGCGCGGCCTCGACGGCGTCGGGCTTTGCCTCGCCGACGACGACCTCGACCGAGTCGTAGCCGCGCAGGTACTCGAGGTCGATCCCGAGCTCGGCGAACGGCTCCATCCGGTCGATCTCCTCCTGGCGGTCGCGGATCGCGGCCTGGAGCTCGTCGCGCTCGTCGTTGAGCTCGTTGACCCGCTCGCGGACCCGTTCGAGCTCGGCGACGAGCTCGTCGTCGTCGAGCGACCGGGCGACCTCGGCGTCGTCCTCGTCGACGTCGAGGATGCTCTCGAGCGATCGGACCGTGACGAGGCGCTCGTTGACGGTCTCCGCGCCGTCGAGCGACGTCCCGGGCTCGAACCCCTCGTACCGGTCGTCGTAGTCCGTGACGTGCAGGGAGTGGTGGGCGTACGCCGCCTCGATGACGTCGTCGATGACGCGCTTCGAGCCCGTCACCGACACCCGGCTCATCTGCTCAGGCCTGAGCATCCACCGCCTCCTCGGCCTGGTCGTGGACCGCCGCCTCGAACTGTTCTACGGCGTATTCGACGGCCGATTCCACCCGCTCGCGGGCCTCGCGTTCGAGCTCGTCGCGGTCGTTACGCCCCGATTCGAGGATCTCTTCGCGCCGCTCCTCGATCTCTTCTCGGGCCGCTTCGAGCCGCTCTTGGGCCTCGGCCTCCGCCTCCTCCTCGGCCTCGGCGCGGATCTCGTCCGCGCGCTCTCGAGCTTCGGCGAGGCGCTCCTCGGCGTCCGCTTCCGCGTCAGCGATGATCTCGTCCGCCTCCCGTTCGGCCTCCTTGATCGAGTTGAGCACCTCTGGTCTCGCCATGCTACTAATCGCCTGAAACTCTACAAGCGACGTATAAGGTGTTTGCGAAAGCCCGCGGGGTTGCGCGCCGATTCCGGGGCGATCTCGCCCGGATTCCGGGCGGGACCCGGCCGCGACGGCCGGGAGATCCGCGCGCCGCCGCCTACATTTAAGTAGCAGTCGCCGGACCCTCACCGTATGGCAACGGTGTATGCGGTCGCGTCGGCGAAGGGTGGGGTCGGGAAGACCACCACGACGGCCGCGCTGGCGACGATCCTGGCGGACTCGGGCGCCGACGTCGTCGCGATCGACGCCGACCTCGGCATGGCGAACCTCGCGGGCGCCGTCGGGGTGACGCCCGGCGAGACCACCCTCCACGACGCCCTGGCCGGCGAGGCGGACCCGGAGGACGCGGTCCGCGAGGGTCCGTCCGGCCTCCGGGTCGTCCCGGGGGCGACCGAGCTCGACGCGTACGCCGCCGCGGACCCGTCGGGGCTCCGCCGGGTCGTCGAGGCGTTCGACGACGCGGACTACGTGTTCGTCGACGCGGGCGCCGGGCTGTCCCACGACTCCACGCTCCCGCTCGCGATCGCCGACGAGGCGCTGCTCGTCTCGACGCCGGAGCGGAGCGCCCTCGGCGACACCGAGAAGACGCGGCAGCTGACCGAGCGGCTCGGTGGGACCGTCGCCGGCGCCGCGATCACCCGGGTGACCGACGACACCGACGAGGTCGTCACCGCCCTGCTCGACGCCCCCGTCCTCGGCCGGATCCCGGACGACGAGGCCGTCGCCCGGGCCGCGGCGGCGAACCGCCCGCTGCTGGCCGCCGCGCCCGACGCCCCGGCGACGCACGCGTACCGCGACCTGGCCCGAGCGCTGACCGGCGCGGACGTGGAGGGGGCCGGGCTCGACGAGCCCGCGGCCGAGGCGGCCGCCGGCGCGAGCGGCGTCGAAGCCGAGGGCGACGACGAACCAGCGGAACCGCAGGAAGCCGATGACGAGGCCGAGGAGGAGCGGCCGGACGCGCCCGACGACGACGCGGTGATCGTCGACGACGACCCCGACGAGGACGGAAGCGGAGGCGATCAAGACGACGAGGACGAGGGCGGCGAAGCGACGGATCCCGACGACCCTGACGACGCCGACCGAGAAGACGAGGACATCATCGTCGCGGACCCCGACGCGACCGGCGTGGCGGAGCCGGGCGACGGCGACGACATCATCGTCGCGAGCGAGAGCGAGGCGGCGGGAGACGTCGCGGCCGACGACACCGACGAAGACGGCGACGACGACACGGGTGACGGCGGGAGCGAGGCCTCCGACGATGACAGAGGCGAGACGACCGACGAGGGAACGCCCGACGACGCCGGCGAGCCGGAGGAGTCCGTCGACGAGGGCGACGGGGCGGCTCGCGAGGGCATCGGCGCCGACCGAGAGGCGACCGAGAGCGACGAGGCCGGCGGACCCGGCGCCGGCGACGAGTCCGTGAGCGGCGGGAGAGCGGCCGCCGAGCTCGAGGCCACCGGCCCCGAGGCCGCGGACGACGACGCGGAGTCGGACGCGATCCCCGACGCGGACGAGACGGCGCGCGGAGCGACCGCCGGGCGCGACGCCGGCGGCGACGGGCCCGAGGGCGGTTCGGGCGCCGACTCGGAGACCGACGACGACATCGACGACGAGCTCGCGGGGAGCATCCCGTTCCGCGACGACGACACCGGGACGATGAACACCGTGCTGTCCGAGGAAGACGACGAGAGCGGGACGGACGCGGACGACGGGGAACGCTCGGCGGACGCGGACGCCGAGGCGGAGTCGACCGCGGACGCCGACGACGACGAGGAGAAGGACGGCGGCTTCTTCAGCCGGCTACTCGGCCGGTGAGGGCGGAAGCTCGCCGGCGGAAGTGAGACGGGAGAACCGGGTGGGGCGCGGCGGTCCGGTCAGGCCTCGGAGGGGGCGCGGGCGCGGTCGCGGATCAGCTCGCGGATCTCCTCGGGGTCGGTGACCTCGGCCAGCTCCTCGCAGGAGACGAGGGCGGTCCCGTCGACCGACTCGCGCTTCTCGTCTTCCTCCGTGAAGTACACCGAACGGGTCCGGGCCACCTCGCCGATCGAGGACATGATCCGGGCGCGCTTCTCGGCCGCGGCGGTGAACGCCGAGTGGCCGGTGAGCACGCGCGTCGTCGGGCTGTCCTCGTCCTCCGAGACGGCCTTGAACGGGGCGCGGGCGGTCGGGTGGACGGTGAAGCCCGCGCTCGTGAGCACGTGGAGGACGTGCTCGTCGTCGGGGTCCGCCTCGGGCGCGGAGGGGGTCGGATCCGAGTCGCGGACCTCGTCCGCGCCGTCGAGCACGTCCACCGGGCTGGAGAACGGCTGGTCGAACAGTTCCTCCAGCTGGATCGCCACCTCGATGGAGGCGTTCATCCCGTCCTCGTACTTCGAGACGGTGCGCCGGGAGACGCCCAGCTCGTTCGCGAGCCGGCCGAGCGACCAGCCGCGCTCCTCGCGTTCGTCGGCCAGCAGGTCGCCGTCGAGGCTGACGTACAGGCCGCCGGGGGCGGCGTAGATGAGCGGCGGCATCCCCTCGACGAACAGGTCGTAGGCGGTGTCGGGGTTGATCACCGGGACGCCGTGACGGAAGTAGACGACGCCGGGCTTCAGCTCCTCGTCGCGGGTTCGGATCCCGATCACCATCGGCGTCCCCCTGAGGTACTCGCCGAGCCGACGCATCTCCGCGCCGGTCTCCGCGTCGAGCGCGTCGACGTTGCCGAGGATCTTCAACAGGAGGAGGTCCTCGTCGCGGCGGGCCGCCACGTCGAAGCTCTTGGGCCGGACCGCACACCGGTCGCTGACGAGGAACCCTGCGTCCTCCAGCATCGCGGTGACGTTCCCGATGAGCGCAGTCCGGGACATAGCCGGAATAAGCGTCTCGCCGTATATATGCGTTGTGTCGTCGGTGTGGCGACGAAACCGCCGCCAGCCTGCGATTTCCGCCGTTCGAGGCGGGAAACGGTTAAATACTCGACCGGCCGCGAAACGCGGTCGGCGAGCCCCGGAGTTCCCCTCGGCGGTCGGGGGAGGCCGGCCTCGAAAGGGGCTTGACGCGCCGCCGCGAACGCGGGCACATGCCGATCGTCGCCGTCGACGACACCGACTCCCGCGAGCGCGGGATGTGTACGACGTACGTGGCGACGCGGATCGCGGCGCGGCTCGCCGACGGCGGCGCCCGGATCCGGCGGTGCCTCCTCGTCCGCCTGAACCCGGCGGTGAAACACAAGACGCGCGGGAACGCCGCGGTCGCGCTCCACGCCTCGGGGGTCGACGCGGAGCGGGCCGCGACGGTCGCGGTCGAGACGGTCGAGGAGTTCGCGGCGGCGTCGGACCCGCGGACCTCCCCCGGCGTCGTCGTCGCCGACCGCGACGCCGGCGGCGACCCCTTCGACCCGACCGGCGCGCCGATCCCCGAGGCGGTCGCCGCGTTCGCGCGGCGCGCGCTCCGGGAGCGGCTCTCCGTCGCGGAGGCGGTCGAGACCGCGGAGGAACACGGGTTCCGACACGCCGCGGTGGGCCCGGCCGGCGGGGCGGAGGGCGCGGACGAGGCCGTCGCGGGGCGGGGCCGGATCGGCGCGCTCGCGGCGGTGGGCGCGTCGGCCGCGTTCGACGACTGGACCTTCGAGCGCATCTCCTACCGCGAGCTCGACCGCTGCGGGACGCCGCGCGAGGTCGACGCCGACAGCGTCTTCGACGCCGCGGCGGAGGGCTACCCGACGGTCTGGGACACCGTCGACCGCGAGACCGGCGCGGCCGTCTGCGTCCCGAACGCCCCCGGCCCGATCCTCCACGGGATCCGCGGCGACGACCCGGCTGCGTGCCGCGAGGTCGCGGAGAAGATTGAGGGCGAGCCGGTCGAGCGCGCGGCGACGTTCCTGACGAACCAGGGCACGGACGCGCACCTCGCGCCCGGCCGGATCGGCGACCTCCGCGACGGCGCCGGCTACCGGGTGGCCGGGAGGGTCGCGGGCGAGCCGGAGACGAAACGGGGGGGACACGTCCACGTCGACGTCGCGGCCGACCGCGACGCGGTCGCCGCCGACGGCGCGGCCGACGCCGGGGACAGGAGCGACACGGAGAACGGGACCGATGCCGAGGACGAGAGCGACGCCGACCGCCTCCGCGCCGTCGCGTTCGCGCCCACGGGCCGGTTCCGCGACCGGGTTCGCGCGCTCCGGCCGGGCGACCGGGTCACCCTCTGCGGCGAACACGAGGTGCGGGCGGACGCGGCGGGGCCCGAGAGCACCCTGAAACTGGAGAAGTTCGCCGTCCGCGACCTCGTCCGGACCGCGCCCGCGGTCCCGACCTGCCCCGACTGCGGGCGGTCGATGTCGTCGGCGGGGAGCGGACAGGGGTACCGGTGTCGCGACTGCGGGACGAGCGCGCCGGGGAAGGTCGCGGAGTCGGTCGAGCGCGACCTCGAACCGGGGTGGTACGAGGTGCCGCCGAGCGCGCGCCGCCACGTCGCGAAGCCGCTCGTCCGCGGCGGGTTCGACGCGCCCACGCACCCGGAGCGGTGAGGTCGCGTCCGGCGACGTCGACCGCGTCGCCCGGAGCGATGAAGTGCCTCCGCCGCGAGCGACCGCTATGACCGGCATCGTCTTCCACGCGACGGAGCGGCGCGACGCGGTCGTCGAGTTCTACCGCGAGCGGCTGAACGCGAGCGTGCGGCTCGAACAGCCCGACTGTACGATCTTGGAGTTCGACGGGTTCCTGTTCGGGTTCTGCGAGCGCGACGCGGCCGACGACTGCGGCATCCTCACCTTTGTCTACCCGGACCGGGACGGGGTCGACGCCGCGAGCGAGCGGCTCGGCGACGCGGTCGTGACGGAGCCGCGAGAGAACGAGACGTACGACATCTACCAGTGTTTCGCCGAGGACCCCGAGGGGCGGACCGTCGAGTGTCAGGTCTTCCTCGACGAGGGCGTCGACATCGAGTAGGTGCCCGCGCCGCGCGTCGAGGGCCCGCGCTACCCGCCGAGGTCCCCTACCCGTCGAGGTCGCGCTCCTCGCGCCACGCCGTCGCCCGCTCCTCGGCCGCGTCCCGGTCGTCGAACCGCTCGCGCTCGTAGGCCGACTCGTCGGTCGCCTGTTTCATCACGTCGAGGCGGACGACGAAGCCGCCGGCCGAGCGCTCGCGGAGCCTGACGGTCGCGTACCCGTCCGATCGCTCCCACTCGGTGACCGTGCCGTCGTCGCGCTCCAGCGACCAGCTCATACCCGGGCGGACGCGCCCCGCGGCTAAAGCGGTGCGGTTCCGCGGCGGCCGAGCGGGGGCCGTCCGCCGGCCGACGGTTCGGGCCGGGCGCGCGGCGTCGGTCGGGTCAGTCGCCCGTGCTCGGCGACCGACCGGCGCTCGGCGACCCCTCCGCGTTCGGCGACGCGGCGTACCCGCACACCGGGCAGAGGACGTAACCGAGCGAGTCGTACGGCACCGACGTCGAGGGGGCGCTCACGTCGCACTCCGGGCAGTCGAAGGTCGCGGCGTTCTCGGTCGACATGCTATCACGTAGCGACCGATCCGGCGTAGTTATGCGCCGCTTGCTGTCACCGCAAGGCCACCCTACTTATATACCGAGGCCGAACCCCGGCCCGTGACAGACGACGCACACGCGGACCGGTCGGGAGGGGAGCGACCGACCGACCCGCACGAGCGGCGGCGCGAGCTGGCGGCGCGGCGGCTGGACGAGGCCGGCGCGGCGGGGCTGGTCGCGTTCCCGAGCCGCAACCTCCAGTACCTCACCGGCTTCGCCGAGGAGCCGGGCGAGCGGCACTTCTTCCTCGTCGTGCCGGCGGCGAGCGCGGCCGACCCGGAACCGGCGCTGCTCGCCCCGGCGCTGTACGAGACGCAGGTCCGGGAGGCGACGACCGTCGGGGAGATCCGGACGTGGAGCGACGGGGACGACCCGGTGGCGGCGACGCGCGAGCTGCTCGCCGACCGCGGGCTCGACTCGGGGCGGCTGCTCGTCGACGACACGATGTGGGCGCGGTTCACGCAGGACCTCCGCGCGGCGGCGCCGGACGCCGAGTGGGGGCTCGCGAGCGAGGCGCTCGCCGACCTCCGGGTGCGGAAGGACGAGGCGGAACTGGCGGCACTCCGCGAGGCGGCCGGGGTCGCGGACGCGGTCGTCGGCGACCTCCGCGACCTGGGCGCCGACGCGGTCGGGATGACCGAGGCCGCCCTGGCCGACTGGATCGCGGACCGATTGGCCGAGCGCGGCGGGCGCGGGGTCAGCTTCGAGACGGTCGTCGGGGCGGGCGAGAACGGCGCGAAGCCCCACCACGGCCACGGCGACCGCGAGATCCGGGCGGGCGAGCCGGTCGTCTTGGACTTCGGGACGCGCGTCGACGGCTACCCCTCGGACCAGACCCGGACGCTCGCCTTCGGCGGCAAGCCGAGCGAGGCGTACCGCGAGGTCCACGAGGTCGTGCGCGAGGCGCAGGCGGCCGGCGTCGAGGCGGTCGGGCCGGGCGTCCCCGCGTCGGCCGTCGACCGCGCCGCGCGCGAGGTCATCGAGGCGGCCGGGTACGGCGACGCGTTCGTCCACCGGACCGGCCACGGCGTGGGCCTGGACGTCCACGAGGAGCCGTACCTCGTCGCCGGCAACGACCGCCCGCTGGAGCTGGGGATGGTCTGCTCCGTCGAGCCCGGGATCTACCTCGACGGGCGGTTCGGCTGTCGGGTCGAGGACCTCGTGGTCGTCACCGAGGACGGCTGCGAGCGCCTGAACCGGACCGACCGCGGGTGGGCGTGACCGGCGGCGAGGCGAGCCGCGGGACCGGCGACTCGTGGCCGTGGCCGTCGTCGAGGGCGACGCGCCGCTCGGCGTCGGAGCGGCGGAACGGAAAACGCGGAGACCGGCGTGCCGACGTTCGACACGCGAATACGGGAGTCGTGTGCCGTGCCCCCAACCGGTAAATGCCGCCGGATGATATAACAGTATTACCGAATTATTCCGGGTGTATTCCCCCAGTCGGACCGAGCGGGCGGGGCTCGCCCGGCGGGCGACCGGACGGCATCGAAACCATTAGTGTCGCCCGAGCGGAACCGCGGGGCATGAGCGACACCGATGCGGACGAGGACGAGGAGGCGGAAGCGGCGCCGGCCGTCGAACTCGGCGACGGGCCGGACGTGGCCGGCGAGCCGGTCGCCCGCGTCGCGTCGCGGCTCACGTGGCCCGCGACGCGCAGCGACGTCCGCGAACAGGAGGGCGACGCCGAGATCCGGACGCCCGACGGCCCGCAGACGCTCGACGACGTGCTCGCGGACTCGGAGGTGCCCCTCTTCGAGAGCCGGAGCGACTTCCTCCAGGCGGTCGAGGACGTCGTCGGCCGCGGCCCGGTCGCGACCGAGTAAGCGACGAGCGCGGCGACGCCGTTTCTACGAGACCCCCGAGACGACAAGAGATGTCTACTCCCTGGCGGTGGCGCGTGCCGACGAGCGCCCGACAGGGCGCGAGTCGCACGCGCGAGGGACGCGGTGAGCGACGGGCGACCGAAGGGAGCCCGGAGCGAACCGCGAGGCTGGGGAGGCGCGAGGTGCTGTGCGGTCGCGGTCGGGTGGGAATCAAAGGGGCAGCGGTGAGGCGGGCGCAGGCGTTCACGAGAGCGAAGCTCTCGTGAGCCAATCAGAACGCTTTGCGTTCTGATGACGACGTAAGGACCGCAGGGAGGGGAGCGAGCGGAGCGAGCGGGCGACTGAGGACCGCAGCGAGCGTGCGCCCGCCTCACCGCTGGGGCTTTGGCAGTGTTCGTCACCGATCCGTAGTCGCTACCACGTAAACGAGGATCTGCGTCGCCGAGATCCTATCCACTCGCCCCGCCGCTGTCCGATCCGTCCGGATCCAGCCACGCGGTCGCGAGCGACTCGAACGGCGCCGAGTAGCTCATCAGCGTCGTCCCGAGCACCGCCATCACGAGGACGTAGGCGACCGCGAACGCGTTGATCGTCGCCGCGAGCGCCGGATCGAACGAGCCGGCCTCCGCGCCGGAGACCGCGACGGTCGCGATGATGAGCGAGAACTCGCCGCGGGTGGTCATCCCCAGGCCGACGCGCGTCGAGCGGCGGGCGTCGAGGTCGAACGCGCGCCCCGCGAAGTAGCCGGTGACGGCCTTCGTCGGCGTGGTCACGACGACCGCGAGGGCGACGAGCGCCGCCACGTCGGCGAACAGCGCGGGGTCGGTGACGAGCCCGATCCAGAAGAAGAACACCGCGGCGAACACGTCGCGGACCGGCTCCAGGATCGTCTCGATGTCGTGGACCCGCCCGGTCGCGGAGAACGCCATCCCGACGAAGAAGGCAGCGACCGCCTCGCTGACGCCGAGCGCGAGCGCCGCGCCGGCGACGAACACGACAGCGGCGACGGCCCGGAGCGCGACGAACTCCATGTTGTCCGTCGCCACCAGCCGGTCGAACGCCGGCGTGCCGAAGCGGACGGCGGCGAGTAACACGAGGATGAACCCGACCGCGATCCCGACGTCCGCGGCGGCCGCGGCGACGTCGCCGCCGCCGAGCACGAGGGCGGACGCGACCGCGAGGTACACCGCGATGAACAGGTCCTCGTAGACGAGGGTGCCGAGCAGCGGCTCCGCCTCGTCGTTGGCGATCCAGCCGAGGTCGATGAGCGACTTCGTGATCACCGCCGACGAGGAGATGTAGACGATCCCCGCGATCAGGAACGCCGGGAGGAACGCCCCGAAGACGAGCCACCCGAGGACGAGCCCGACCCCGAAGTTCGCGAGGTCGATCGTCCCGGCCGTCCCGATCGGGCCCCGCCGGGCGAGCAGCCGGTCGAGGTTGAACTCCAGGCCGAGGAAGAACAGCAGGAAGACGATCCCCAGCTCCGCGCCGAGGGAGATGAACTCCGTCTCGGGGACGTAGACGGTCCCGACGACCGGGAGCGAGAGCCGCCCGAGGACGTACTGCCCGAGGAGCGTCCCGACGAGGATGTACGCGGGGATCACGGACTGCCCGAGGCGACTCGCGACCGCGCCGGCGGCCGCGACCGCGACGAACATGACGCCGACGTCGAGCAGCGCCACTACCGCTCACCCCGAGCGCCGACGGTCGCGGTCACCGGACCGCACGGAGCGGCCGCGGCGCCGAGGGGCGACGCGCCGAGTCCGCCGGTCATTCGGTGAGTATCTCTTCGAACGCCTCGCAGTTCTCCGGCGTGCCGACCCCGATCAGGGTGTCGCCCTCGCGGAGGGTGGTGTCGGCGCCCGGGCTGTCGAGCACCTCGTCGTCGCGCTGGATGGCGACGACCGCGAGCCCGGTTCGGTTGCCGATGTCGGCGCTCTCCAGCGTCTCCCCGACGAGCGGCGAGCCCGGTGGCAGCTCGTACCACTCCAAGAGGATACCGCCCGGCAGCGTCGTCTCCTGGGTCTCGGGCTCGACGGGCTGGAAGTACGCCCCCTCGATGATCGAGCCGATCGTCCGCGCGAGGTCGTCGGAGAACTCGAACGCCTTCTCGGAGTCGGCGTCCGGGTCGGACCGGCGGAACACCTCGCGTTTGCCCGTGTTGTGGATGACGACGACCATCTCCTCGCCGCCGCCCAGCTCGATCTCGAACTTCTTCCCGACCCCGGGGAGGTCGGACTCGGTGATCGTCATACGGAGCACAGAGAGCCCACCGTAATATGTCTGTACGTCGCCGGGCGAGGGGGACGAGTCCCGGTGGGTCGTCCGACTCCGGCGGGCGCCCGAGTCGGACGCGCGTCGGCCGCCGCACCAAACGCTAAGTGGGCCGGGTCCGAGGGGACGGGTATGTGGGGCTCCCGCGGGAGTCGGGACCGGCGGACGGTCGTGTGTATCGCGTGCGGCGACTCGGTGCTGCGGGAGGACGCGCGCGAGTACGACAAGGAAGGCGACCGCTGGAGCCGGCGCGACAAGGAGTTCGAGTACCTCTGTGCCGACTGCGACGACGAGATCTGCCACCAGCCGCGCGACGGGCTCGAATCGCTGCTCCGGTCGATCGAGGCGAACGGGCTCAGCGACGAGGAGTTCCTCGGGCGCTACGTCGACGCGGTGGCGGACGACGGCGCCCGGAGCGACGAGGGCGACGCGGGCGCCCGGTCGGACCGCGGCCGATCTGACCGCACGCGCTCCGACCGCGACCGCTCAGACCGCGACCGGTAGTTCTACCAGGCGCGGATTTGTACCCCGACGGTAGGCATGTGCGCCCTCCACGCAGCGGCCGCGACGCCCGTTCCGGCGGCCGTCGACCCCCTCGGCTCAGTCCCGACCGCGATCAGCGCCCTCGACCCGGTCCCGACCGCGATCGGCGCCGGCGCGCTGGTCCTCGGCATCGTCCTCCTCGCGCGCGGCGCGAGCGGCGCCCGCGACGCGGTTCGGGTCCTTCGAACCACGCCCACTGACCCGGCCGGACTCGACGGCGCGGAGCGGGGGATACGGGTCACCGGCCGCGCCGCCGCGGTCGACGACGAGACGCTCCCGGCGCCGTTCGGCGGCGACCCGTGCCTCTGCGTCGAGTACGACGTGTCCGAGCTGCGCAGCCAGGGGAAGGGCCAGTCGTGGGTCTCGATCGACGAGGGGGAGGCCGGCGTCCCCTTCCGGGTCGACGCCGGCGGGACCGGCGTCCGCGTCGACCCCGCGGCGGCGACGTTCTCGCTCGACGTCGACGAGAAGGTCAAGCTCGACGCCGGCGAGGAGCCGCCCGAGCGCGTCCGGGGGTTCATCGAGGCGGTCGACGAGGTCGACGACACGGAGACCGGGTACGAGGTCGGCCCGCTCACGATCGGCGACGACCCGCGGCGGCGGTACGTCCAGCGGGCGCTCCGCCCGGGCGACGAGGTGACGGTCGTCGGCGACGCCGCGGCGTTCCCGGACGCGCCGGTCGGCGAGGTGAAGTCGCGGGTCGCGGACGGCGCGCCGTTCGTCGTCTCGGACGCGACCGCGCGCCGGACCGCGCTCCGACTGGTCGGCGCGTCGGCGGTCCCGGTCGTCCTCGGCGCGGTCGCGCTCGCGGTGGCGGGGGCGACGCTGGCGCCGCTGCTCGCGGCGGCCGTCTGAGCGGCGACGCTCGGGCGGGCGCCGCGCGCCGCCTCACGCCGCCCGACAGGCCTTTCTAACGCACCCGCGTTGGTGGAGGTATGTCAGACGACGAGCCGAAGCCGGGGTCCGCCGAGGACCAGGGCCCCGTGACGATCACACCGGCGCTCGCGGACCGACTCGCGGAGAAGCGCGAGGAACTGTTCGAGGAGTTCGGGATCCGCGACGAGTTCCCGAGCGAGGTCCTCCGCGAGGCCGAGGCCCGGACCGAGGGCGTCTACGAGGAGATCGAGGCCGAGATCGACGAGCGCGAGGACCTCCGCGACCTCACCACGTGGACGACCGACCCGGTCGACGCGCAGGACTTCGACGACGCCATCTCCATCGAGCGCGAGGACGGGGCCTACCGGCTGTGGGTCCACATCGCCGACGTGACCCACTACGTCACGCCCGACACCGCGATGTGGGACGAGGCCGTCGAGCGGGCGAACACCGTCTACCTACCCGACTACACGATCCACATGCTCCCGCCGGTGCTGGCCGAGACCGTCTGCTCGCTCGTCCCGAACGAGGACCGGCTCGCGCACACCGTCGAGATGGAGATCGACGAGGAGACCCTCTCGTTCGAGGACATCGACATCTACAAGTCCGTCATCAACTCCGACGAGCGGCTCACCTACAAGGAGTGCGAGAACCGGCTCGACGACCCCGACCTCCCCCTGAGCGAGGAGAACCAGCTCGCCTTCGAGCTCGCGGATCGGATGCACGAGCAGCGCAAGGAGGACGGCTCGCTCGTCCTCAACCCCCGGCGCGACCGCGCGCACACCATCATCGAGGAGTCGATGCTGAAGGCGAACAAGGCGGTGACGCACACCCTGATGTGGGACCGCGGCGTCGAGGCGATGTACCGCGTCCACCCGCAGCCGACCCCGGACCAGTGGAACGAGGCGCTGAAGGAGATCCAGGAGCTCGACGGCGTCTCGATCCCCGGGAAGGCGTGGGGCGACGACCCGCGGAAGGCGGTCAACGCCGCCCTCGAAGAGTCCCCGGAGCGCCAGCTCAACAAGATCCAGCGCGCCGTGCTGAAGGTGATGCCCCGGGCGAAGTACATGAACGACCCGTTCGGCGGTCACCACGCGCTCAACTTCGACATCTACGGCCACTTCACTTCGCCCATCCGCCGGCTCTCCGACACGATCAACCACTGGATCGTCCACGAGAACGACGTGCCCGAGACCCTCGTCGAGCTGTGCGACCACGCCAGCGACAAGCAGAAGGACGGCGAGACCGCCGAGCGGCTCTACAAACAGTTCCTCCAGGAGCAGGGGCTCGACCCCTACGCGGTCAACAACCGCGGCGTCGAGGTCGTCGAGGACCCCGACGAGGCGAAACACACCGCCTGAGCGGCGAGGGATATACGCCCGTGCGGCCGCAAGGCGTGGTATGGACGCCCACGACCACGGCGACGCGGACCGGCACGCGAAGGACCCGCTCGAACCGACCGGCGACCCCGAGCGCGACGCGGAGCGCGCGGCGACGGTCGGCGGGTTCACCGGGGCCGTCCTCGGGGCCCGCGGCGGCCCGATCGGCGCCGGCATCGGCGCCTTCCTCGGCGGCTCGACCGGCTACGCGGTCGGCTACGCGCTGAGCGAACTGGAGTCGGCGGACCGCGACGAGTTCGGTGGCGACGGCGACCCGGGCGGCCACGAGGCGACGGAGTCCGGATCGGACGCGGCCGACGAGGGGCCCGTGACGATCGACGTCGAGGCCGAGGGCGAGGCAGACGGCGACGGCGACGACGACCCCGGCGCGCACGCTCACGAAGCCGACGAGGGCGAGGAGGATGACGACCACGAGGGAGAAGTCGCCGACGACGAGAGAGGCGACGACCGCGACGACTGACCCCCGCGGCGCGCGGCTGCCGCGGAGCGAACCTTGATTGCCGGCGGCGACGACCCGCCGCCATGGTAACCCAGCGCATCGTCGACCACTGCCTGTCGGTCGACGCCGAGCGGCCGGCCCTCCCGGCGCACCTGCTCGACTGGTTCGCGGTCGCGGTCGGCGGCGCGACCCACGCCGACTCCACCCCGGCGATCCTCGACGGCGTCCGGAAGATCGCGGGCCCGACGCCCGACCCCGAGAGCGACGCCGCCGCGACGCTCCTCCCGAGCGGCGAGCGGCTGACCCCCGCGGACGCGGCGCTCGCGAACGGCGCGCTCGCGCACAGCCTCGACTTCGACGACACCCACCTCGCCTCCTCGCTCCACCCGGGCGCGCCGGTGATCGCAGCCGCGCTCGCGGCGGCCGAGGGCGAGGGCCCGGAGACGCCCGCGGACCGGTTCCGTGAGGGCGTCGCGGCCGGCTACGACGTGGCCTGTACCGTCGGCGAGGCGGTCGGCCCGGACGCCCACTACGACCGCGGCTTCCACGTCACCGCGACCTGCGGGACCTTCGGGGCCGTCGCGGCGGCGGGCGTGGTCCGCGGGCTCGACGCCGACGAACTGCGGGACGCGTTCGGGATCGCGGGGAGCCAGGCGGCCGGCTCGCTCCAGTTCCTCGCGAACGGCGCGTGGAACAAGCGGCTCCACCCCGGGCTCGCGGCGCGCCGCGGCATCGAGGCGACCGACCTCGCGGCCGCCGGGGTCGTCGGCGCGGCCGAGCCCCTCGACGGCGAGCACGGCTTCTTCTCCGGCTACTCAGACGAGCCGAACCCCGCCGCCGTCGGCCGGATCGGCGAGCGCGACGCGGTCGCGGAGACGGGCCGCAAGCCGTACCCCTGCTGCCGCTACCTCCACGCCGCGATCGACGGGCTCCGAGAGATCGCTCCCGATGTCGACCCCGACGCGGTCGAGGGGATCGAGATCGCGATCCCGAGCGCGGGCGTCCGGCTCACGGGCGAGCCGATCGCGGCGAAGCGGCGCCCCGAGGGGTTCGTCGACTGCCAGTTCTCCGCGCCGTTCGCCGCCGCCGTGACGCTGACCGAGGGGACCGCCGACGCCGAGGCGTTCCTGCGCGCGGTCGGGCGCCTCGACGGGCCGCCGCGGTGGGACGACCCCGCGGTCCGCCGGCTGATGGACGCGACGACCGTGGAGACGGACCCGACGATCGAGGCGCGGTTCCCCGAGGAGTGGGGCGCGCGGGTGACCGTGACCGCCGGCGGCGAGACGCGCGAGGCGTCGGTGCGCGTCCCGCTCGGCGAGCCGGAGAAGCCGATGTCGGCCGCGGAGACGGAGGCGAAGGCGGCGGGCCTGCTCGCGGGCAGCGGCGTCGACGCCGACCGGCTGGCGGCCGTCGTCGAGTCGCTCGACGGGCGGTCCGTCGCCGACCTCGTCGACGCGGCGACGGCGGAGTGAGGCGAAGTGCGGCGTCGGCCCTCAGTCGTCGCCGGACGGCTTCCCGACGATGACCGGGCGGTCCGCGTTGAGGATGACGGACTGGCTGACGCTGCCGAACAGCGCCTTCCCGACCGGGGAGCGCTCGCGCATCCCGAGCACGATCGAGTCGACGTCGCGGTCGGCCGCGACCGCGAGGATCGCGTCCGCGGCGTCGCCGACGTGGAGCTCCCGGTCGTGGGAGATTCCGAGCTCGTCGAGCCGGGCCTCGACGGCCTCCAGCGAGTCGGGGATCCCGCGGAGGTCCTCGATCGACTCGTTGATCTCGTCGATGACCGACGACCCCGCCTCGTCGGCGGGCGCGTCGACGGACTCGTACACGTGCAACAGCGTGACCTCGATCTCCGCGGCGTCGGCCGGGAGCGATTCGAGGATGTCGACCTGCGAGAGCGCGCGGTCCGTCTCGATGTCGACGGGCAACAGGACGTGGTACATACGGCGAGATTGAACGCCGCCCTTCTTAAACACCCCCGCCGGATCCGAGGCCCCGCGAACGCCGCGCCCTCGTCGAGTCAGTCGGGGATGAGGCGACGGCGCTCCGGATCAGTCCCGGCGCGTCGCGAACCGGGCTACGGCGGTCGCCGCCAGCGCGCCGAGCGCCGCGATGACCGCTAGGACGACGAACAGCTCGCGTGGCCCGGCGCGGGTGAGGACCGTCCCGGCCAGCGTGGAGCCGAGCGCGCCGATCCCGAAGATCCCGACGTACGTGTAGCCGAACGAGAGGCCGCGCGCCTCGCTCGGCGAGTAGGCCGCCACCGTCGCCTGCGAGAGGGGTTGGACCGTGAACAGCGCGACGCCGAGCGCGAGCGACACCGCGACGAAGGTGGCGACCGCGCCGGTCGCCGGGACGAAGAGCAGCGCGAGCGCCGACAGGGCGGCCATCAGCGCGACGAGACCGCGCTCCGGCGGGACGCGGTCGGCGATCCGGCCGCCGAGGTACTGGCCGAGCACCCCGACCGTGAGTACCGCCACGTAGAGGTACCGGCCCACGTCGAACTGGTCGGCGTAGGGGCTCTCGGGGTCGACGATCTGGAGGTCGACGAGGCCGCCGAGCACGTCGCCCAGCAGGTCCGGCAGGAACGTGAGGAACGTGCGGTAGTAGAGCCCGCTGAACGTGACGAACGCGAACACGATCAGGAACCCGCCCGCGACCAGGAGCCGCGTGTCCGTCGCGATCGACGACAGCGAGACCTCGCCTTTGGTCCCGCCGGCCGAGTCGCTCGACTCGCCGTTCGGATCTTTCCCGTCCGGATCAACCCCGTCCGGATCTTCCCCGTCGGAATCCTTCTCGTCCCCGGACTGAAGCGCAGCGTCCACGTCGACGGTGACCCCGTACGCCGCGACGGCAAGCGCGGGCAGCGCGAGCGCCGCCGTGACCAGCCGCCAGTCGAACGCCAACAGCAGCAGCGCGGTCGCCAGGGGGCCGAGCGCGATGCCGAGGTTGCCGCCGATCCCGTGGTAGCCGAGCGCGGTCCCGCGCTGCTCGACCGCCTTCGAGAGCAGCGACAGCCCCGCGGGGTGGTAGACGCTGGCGGTGAGCCCCCACACCGCGACGGCCGCGGCGAGGACGGGGAGCGTCGGCGCGACGCTCACGAGCAGGAACGACCCGGCCATCCCGACGAGGCAGGCGAGGATGAGCGGCTTCGAGCCGAACCGGTCGACCAGGATGCCGCCCGGCAGCGCCCCGAGGCCGAAGAGGCCGTAGCCGAGCGTGACGACGACGCCGAGCGCGGCGGCGGTCGTCGAGAACCGCCCGACCCACACCGTCAGCAGGATCGGGATCGACAGCTCGTAGGTGTGGACGAGCCCGTGCGACCCCGCGGTGAATCCGACGATCCGGCGCTCGGCGGCGTCCATGTCGGCCGACGGTTCGGCGGGTCGGCTGATAACGTCGGGGGTAGCCGCCGCGGTTGCCGAGAGTCGGGCGCGCGTCGGCCGGGGGACGGCGCCGGGATCGCTACTCCGCCATCGCCGTCTCGCCGACCGGCGGCTCGGCGCGGATGACGGCGACGACGAGGACGGCGGCGACGACGCAGATCCCGGCGAGTAGCGTCCAGCTCGCGCCGTACGTGGCGGTGTCCGCGAGGTAGCCGAACGCGGGCGGGGCGAACAGCGCCCCGGAGGTCAGGGCGACCTGACAGCCGGCGGTCGCGCTCCCCATCTGGTCGGCCGGGACGAGCGTCGCCATCACGGAGTAGTAGACGCCCGTGAACCCGAGGACGAAGAAGCCGAGCGCAGCGAACGCGACCGCGGCGGTCGCCTCCGTCGAGGTCCGGGCGACGACGAGGAACAGCCCCGCGCTCGCGAGCGTCTGGACGAGGAGGATGCCGCCGATCCGGACCTGCGGGTCGCCGGGGAGGCGGTCGGAGAGCCACCCGCCGAGGAGCCGCCCGGCGCTGCCGAACAGTTGGACGACCGCCAGCACGGTGCCGGCGAACGCGACCGACGCGCCGACGGACTCCTCGACGTAGAGGACGGTGTACCCCGTGGTCGTGAAAAGCGCCGCGCCGAGGAACAGCCCGGCGACGACGAGCAGGACGTACGGCCGGTTGCCCGCCAGCCCGCGGAGGTCCGGACGGCTCGCCGCCCCGCCGCCGGCGCCGCGGTAGAGGACCCCGAAGACGAGCGCGACGAGGAAGCCGAACCCCGCGGCGATCAGGAAGCCGGCCTGCCAGAAGAGGTAGCCCGCGAGCCCGGTGACGAGCAGCGCGCTGATCCCGCTCCCGCCGGTGACGCCGACCTGCTTGATCCCCATCGCGGTGTTCTGCCGGCCGGGCTGGACGCTGTCGTATATCGCCTTGTTCGTCCCCGGCATCGCGACGCTGTAGACGGAGCCGAGCAGGAAGACGGCGACGAGGAGGAGGGCGTAGGAGGGCGCGCCGGCGACGAGGACCATCCCCGCGGCGAGGCCGACGAGGCCGAGCGAGAGGGTCTTCCGCTCGCCGACGCGGTCGGTTATCGCCCCCACCGGCAGCAGGAACAGCGCGTACCCGAGCGTCAGCGTCGTGACGACGAGGCCGACCCGGAACCGGGAGAGCCCGAACTCGTCGCGGAAGAACGTCGTCGCGGCGAAGACGGTGTAGTAACAGACGCTCGCGGACACCTGCCACAGCGTCACCAGGGAGACGGTGCGCCAGTAGGAGCGGTCCATTCACCGCCCGCCACCACGTCCCGGTTCATAAGCGGTGCCGTCGCGGCAACCCGACGGCGCGGCGACCTCGCGGGCGACCACCTCGGGGGCGGCCGGATCGCCCTTTCCGCGGCGCGAACTGCCCGGTCACGAATCCTTATGAGCCGCGGCCGGGAGGTGCTCCCATGACGCAGGACTGGCGGGACTCGGTCGAACTCACCGAGCAGCAGTCGCTCGTGCGGCGCAGCGTCCGGGACCTCTGCGCCGAGTTCGGCGACGAGTACTGGCGCGAGCGCGACCGGACGGCGACGTACCCCACGGAGTTCGTCGACGCGCTCGCCGACGACGGCTGGCTGGGCATGCTCGTGCCCGAGGAGTACGGCGGCGTCGGCATGTCGACGAGCGAGGCCGTGGTGATGATGGAGGAGATCGCCGCGAGCGGCGGCGGCTTCGCCGGCCCGCAGTCGATCCACGGCGGGATCTACAACTCCGTCCCGATCGTGAAGTACGCCGACGAGGAGCTGAAGGCGGACCTCCTGCCGCGCGTCGCCGACGGCGACGCCCGCATCCAGGCGTTCGGCCTCACCGAGCCGAACGCCGGCTCCGACTCGACGGCGATGGAAACGCGGGCGGAGCGCGAGGCGCCGCGCGCCTCGGAGCGGAGCGGCACCGCCGCGGAGCGGGACGGCGACGAGTACGTGGTCAACGGCGAGAAGGTGTGGATCTCGCGGGTCGAGGACAGCGACTACCTCCTCCTGATGGCGCGGACGACGCCCAGAGACGAGGTGGACAAGCGCACCCGCGGCATCTCGATGATCCTCGTCGACCTCGAGGAGGCCTACGGGAACGGGCTGGAGATCGAGCGGATCCCGAAGACCGCGAGCCGCGCGGTCCACTCCTACCAGCTGTACTTCGACGACCTGCGCGTCCCCGCGCGGAACCTGATCGGCGAGGAGGGCGAGGGGTTCTACCAGGTCCTCGACGGGCTCAACGAGGAGCGGCTGGTGATCGCCGCCGAGTGCCTCGGGCTCGGCGAGGTCGCCCTGGAGCGCGGCATCGAGTACGCGAACGAGCGCGAGGTGTTCGGCGGCCCCATCGGCGCCAACCAGGCGGTCCAACACCCGCTCGCGGAGGCGTACGCCGACCTGCTCGCGGCCAAGAAGGTGATCTACAGCGCGGCCGACCGCCTCGACGACCTCGAACGCACCGCGGCGGGCGCGGAGGCGAACGTCGCGAAGTACCTCGCCGCCGAGGCGGCGTTCGAGGCGGCCGACGCCGCGGTCCAGACCCACGGCGGCTTCGGGGTCGCCCGCGAGTACGACGTGGAGCGCTACTTCCGCGAGGCCCGCCTGACGCGGCTCGTCCCGGTCACCCAGCAGCTCGCCCTGAACTACCTCGGCGAGCGCGTGCTGGGGCTGCCGCGGTCGTACTGACTCGCCGGGAAGAGTCGTTTATAAATCAACGGTGCGGTGGCGCGTGCCTGCGAGCGGCCGCCGAAGTCGGCCGCGAGGAGCACGCGCGAGGTCGCCGGCGCTACGCGCCGGCTGCCAGAGGGACCTTCGGTCCCTCGCTGGAGTCGGTGGTCCGGAGCGAAGCGGAGGACCACCGACGAGGCTGGGGAGGCGTGAGGTGCCGTGCGGCGCGGGGCGGGACTCAAAGGGGCAGTCGCGAGGCCGGCGCAGGCGACGCAAGCACCGCAAGGAGTGAGCGTAGCGAACGACTGAGGAGCGCAGCGAGCGTGCGCCGGCCTCGCGACTGGGGCTTTGGCGGTGTTCACCGTCGGTCCCTTCTCTACTATTTACAAATACGGAGCGGACGGCGTCGTTGTCACCGAGTCAGCTAAAAAAGCCCCGACGAATCGGGTCCTCTATCGCTTCCGGCCGGAGATCATGCCCGCCGCGCCGCGCAGGGTCCCCAGCGGGTTCGGGCGGCCGATGACCGTCTGGAGCCCGTACAGCGCGAGGACGGCCGCCAGGGCGCCGAACTGGACCATCTGCATCGGGTGGACCATCGCCAACACGCCGGCGACGAAGAAGGCGATCCGCAGCCCGTACGTCTGCCCGCGGCCGAACACGAACTGGTAGTTGATCCCGTGGATGATCGCGAGCGAGCCGAGCATCGCGAGCACGCCCGCGGACAGCGAGGCGTAGTTGAAGCTCCCGGAGACGAGTTCGGGGTGGTAGGCGAAGGCGAACGGGAGGACGAAAAGCGGCGCGGAGATGCGCAGCGCCTCCTTACAGCTCCCCCAGAAGCCGCCGCCGGAGATGCCGCAGGTGACCGCGACGCAGGTGGCGATGGGCGGCGTCAGCCCCGCCAGGATGGCGGCGTAGAACACGAAGAAGTGGCCCGCGAACTCGGGCACCGCGAACTGGTTGATCAGCGTCGGCGCGACGAGCAGCGCCACGACCGTGTACGCGGCGGTCGTCGGCATGCCGAGGCCGAGGATGATACAGATGATCATCGCCAGCATGAACGCGACGATGGCGATGCCGCCCGACAGGTCGAGCAGCGTGAGCGAGATGGCGGTCGGGACGCCCGTCGCCATCAGGATGTCGACGACGCCGTTGATCGCCGCGAGGATGATCGTCACCGGCGCGACGACGATGACCCCCTCGCGGAAGCCGTCGATCGTCTGTTCGAGCGTCTCGACGAACGCCTCGCGGTTGCTCTCGCCGTCGAGGGCCGCCTGGATCTGCGGGACGCCGATCCCGAAGGCGATCATCGACAGCGCGGTGTACAGCGCCGCGGTCATCACCGTGTACTGGAGCACGCCCAGCACGTAGATCAGGATGACGAGCGGCACGCCGTACTTCACGGACTCCAAGAGCACCGTCCGGCGGTCCATCTGATCGCCGATGAGGCCGTCCATCTCGGGGTCGTCGATCTGCGGGGCCGCCACGTAGTGGACGGCCATCGCGATGGAGACCACGAGGACGGCGGCGGGGATCAGCCCCGCGATGATGACGTCGACGTAGGTGACGCCGGTGATGAGCGACGCCATGATGAACGCCCCCGCGCCCATCACGGGCGGGAGCACCTGGCCGGCCGTCGACGCGACCGCCTCGATGCCGCCGGCGGTCTCCGGTTTGATCCCGTTCTCCTTCATCAGCGGGATGGTGAACGAGCCGGTCATCCCGGCGTTTGCGGTCTGACTCCCGTTGACGGAGCCGATGACCGCGCTCGCGATGACGGCCGTCTGGGCGATCCCTGAGTCGACGTACTTCGCCGAGCGGACCGCCAGCCGCAGGATGAGGTCGAACGCGCCGTACGCCTTCAGCAGGCCGGCGTACAGCAGGAACAACGCGATCCACGCGGCCACCAACCGGGTGAGGAAGCCGAAGAAGCCGTCGACGCTCACCACGAGGATCCGGAGGATGCGCGAGGGGCTCAGGCCGCCGTGGCTCAGGGCGCCGGGCATCTGCGGGCCCGCCAGCCCGTAGCCGATGCCGATCAGCACGACCGCGAGGAAGGTGATCCCGAACGAGCGCCAGGTCAGGTAGATCATCGCGAGCGTGAACGCGAACGCCAGCATGATCTGCGCCTCCGTCGCGCGCCCGACCGTGTCGATCGCGACCTGCTGGTAGTTCAGGAAGAGGTAGCCGCTCGTTCCCAGGGTTATCAGCCCGGAGACGACGAGCAGCGCCGTCTCGATCCAGTTGCCCTCGATCAGCGGCTCGTCGAGCTCCGAGAGGACGTACAGCCCGAGGATACCGCCGAGGAACGCGACCGCGTACTGCCCGCGGGGCATCTGCTGGGTGTACGAGTACCACATGACGATCATCCAGAACGGGATCGAGTAGCAGATGAGCGCCATGCGGAGCCGCTCTTCGATGCCGGAGCCGAGCCAGAGGATCGCCGCGGCCACGACCGCGACGCCGCCGACGCCGGCGATGCCGACCATCGTCGTCGACCCGTCAATCTCGGTGCCCAGCAGCGCGGGCGCGACGACGGTGGGGCCGAAGACGACGGCCACCCAGAGCGGCAGCGAGAGGAGGTACAGCCAGAGCTGTCTCCTGCCGCGGTCGCCGTCCGCGAGGTCGAGCGACTCCTCGTCGGCGAGCAGGCTGTCCTCCGCTACGTCGGGGTCAGTCGGCGGATCGGTCGGGTCGGGTGGTGTGTCGGGGTTGGTGGCCATCCGTCAAAGGGTGAAAGGGGGTGGTCAGGGTGGTTGTGCGCGCGTCGTCGGGACTACTCGTCGCCGCGGCTCCAGGAGTCCTCCCAGACGTCGTTCTCCTCGAAGAAGTTCGCCACGCCGGCGTGGATGTCGATCTCCGGGATCACGGTCTGGGTCATCGCTTCGGGCGAGTACTCCAGCGTCGTCGGGTCGGACTCGCGGAGCGTCTCCTCGTGCTCGATGGCGAGCCGGCAGATCTCCTCGGTCGCGCGGGCCGGGATGTCGGGGCTGAACGCCCACTGGCCGGCGAGCGACCAGGTCGTCATCGTGTCGGTGTAGGCGGTGACGTCCTGCTCGTACCCGTACGGCTCGACCTCCTCGAGGATCGCGCCGGGGTGCTCCTCGATGACCGAGCGGAACTCGTCGTCGACCTCCAGCAGGTTCAGGCCGCCGCCGGAGCGGACGTCGACGTTCTGACACCAGCCAGAGAGGGCGACGCCGTTCGCGCCGTACAGACAGAGCGCGTCGACGCGGCCCTCCTCGACGGCGCCGGGAATGTCGCCCGTGTCGAGGTTGAGGATCTCGTTCGGCTCCCACATGCCGGCCTCCTTGAGGATCTCCTCGGTGAGCAGTCGCGTCCCGAAGCCGGGCTGGATCGGGTAGATCGTGTAGCCGCCCTCGCGGAGGTCGGCGACGGACTCAACGCTGTCGTTGAGGCCGACCCAGTGGATCTGCAGCGAGGTGAACAGGAAGCCCTGGTTCGGCAGGGTGTCGACGGGGTCCTCCGCGAACGGCCCCTCCTCGTTGAGCGCCTTCGCCAGCGAGTTGTTGTCGACGCCCATCGCCGGGATGTCGCCGTTGTCGTAGGCGTACAGGTTCGCCGTCCAGCCCTGCGTCTCCTGAACGGAGATGTTCAGGAAGTCGCTGTGCTGGGAGGCGGCGCGGGCGAGCGCCTGGCCCGCCGCCTGCGTCGAGCTGCCGGTGGACGTCCCGCCGATGGTGACCGTCACGTCGCCGCCGCCGTCGCCGCCGTCACCGCCGTCGCCGCCGTCGCCGCCGCCGGAACAGCCGGCGAGTCCGACGGCGCCCATCGCGGCCGCGCCCTTCACAACGTCGCGTCGAGTCGTCTTGTCACTATCTACCATGTAGTTCCGCCAACATCGTGGACCGCTAAAAGGGTATCGTCGCGCCCGAGAATTGACGGAAAGCGAGGGGATCGACCGGAAAACGAAACTACGGTCCGAGTAACAGTCCGGGTTTTTTCACTGCTTACGCGTTGGAAAAACGGATCTCGCGCGGTTACGAGTCGGTCGACCCCCACGAGAACGCTGATGGAAGGTGATGCGGCGTGTTGCCCCCGTCCTCGGCCGCTCGCGCGCGGTACGCTTCCAGGTCCTCGCGGAAGGAGGGGTCGGCCACCGCGATCAGCTCTGCGGCGCGCTCGCGGGGCGACAGGCCGCGGAGGTCGGCGACGCCGTGCTCGGTGACGACCACGCTCGCGTCGTGCTCGGTGTGGTCGGCGTGCGGCGTCAGCGGGACGACCCGCGAGACGTCGCCGCCGACCGCCGTGGCGGGGAGCG
This sequence comes from Halorubrum sp. Atlit-8R, assembly GCF_003666025.1. Lineage (NCBI taxonomy): Archaea > Methanobacteriati > Methanobacteriota > Halobacteria > Halobacteriales > Haloferacaceae > Halorubrum > Halorubrum sp. Atlit-8R. The sequence goes on along the minus strand of NZ_QPLV01000004.1, from coordinate 222,276 downwards.
CGACGACGCCGAGCCGGCAGTTGCGGGCGAAGTCGCCGCCGCCGCCGATGCCGTTGACGACGCGGGTGCCGCCGATGTGGGTGGCGTTGACGTTGCCGTACAGGTCGACCTCGACGGCGCTGTTGACGCCGACGACGCCGAACCGGTCGATGAGCTCCGGCGCGTTCGACACGTCCGCCGGGCGCAACACCACGTCCTCCGCGTAGCGCTCGACGTCCGCGAACAGCCGCTCTTGCCCCTCGCTCGACAGCGCGAGCGAGGTGGCGCTCGCGCCGCGGAGGTCGCCCGCGTCGAGCATGTCGAGGAGGCCGTCCTGAACCACCTCGCCCACGTACGCCACGTCGCGGTCGCCGAAGTCCACGTCCGCGAGCGCGCCCATCAGCGCGTTCCCGAGGCTACCGACGCCGAACTGGAGGTTCACGGCGTCGGCGAGCAGGGGGTTGCGGTCGAGTTCGGCCTCCAAGAACCCGCCGAGGTTCGCCGCGATGGCCTCGTCGGTGGCGGAGACGTCTCGGAACTCGTAGGGGTCGTCCGGGCGGTCCGTCTCCACGACCGCGGCGAGCTTCTCGGGGTCGAACCCGACCGCCGGGCCGCCGGTCTCGCCGAGGGGGTCGTCGAGCGGGATCGGCGCCCGGTTCGGCGGGTCGTCGCGGACGTGGACGTCGTGGACGCGGGCCAGGTCGATCGGTTGCGCCCGGTTCACCTCGACGATAAGGCGGTCGGCCGCACCCACGTACGCGGGCGTGTGACCGATGGAGGTGGAGGGGACGAGCCAGTCGGGCCCGACCGCGACCGCCTCGACGACCGCTATCGTCTCGCCGCGCATCCCCGCGCGGAGGCCGCCGAACCGCACCTCGTCGGCGAGCCGCGAGATGTGGCGGTCGTGGAAGGCGAGCCGGCCCTCGTTGGCCGCCTCGCGGGAGGTCTCGTTCGGGACGAACGGGTAGCGCCGGGCCATGTCGCCGGACTCGACGAGGTCGCGGTCGATCTCGTCGCCGACGCCGCCGCCGGATATCACGGTCAGCTCGCGCTCGCCGTCGGCCGCGGCGACGGCCTCGGGGACCAGCTTCGGGTAGCCGACGCCGCCGAAGCCGGAGACGAGCAGCGTCGCGGTCTCGGGGACTAAGGCGGCCGCCTCCTCGGGGGCGGCGAACGGGAGGTCGCCGCCGAGCCGCGTCGCCGGGACCGGGTCGTCGAGGGTCGGCGCCGCGGGACCGGAGGGCGCGGGCGTCACTCTAAGTCCTCCGGCTGGGTGCCGATCCCCTCCGGCCACCCCGTCGGCTGCGCCGCGCTCGGCTGCGCGTGCGACCGCTTGAGCACCATCGGCGTGCGCTCCAAGGAGAGCACCAGCTCGTCGTCCTGGTTGTACGTCCGCAGCTCCGTGGTGACGATGCCGACGTGGTCGCGCGAGGAGGACTCGCGCTTCTCTATCACCTCGGACTCGGCGAACAGCGTGTCGCCGTGGAAGACCGGCGCGTGGTGGCGGATCTCGTCGTACCCGAGGTTCGCGGTCGCGTTCGCCGACACGTCGATGACGCTCATCCCGACCGCCAGCGCGATGACGAAGGTCCCGTCGACGAGGCGCTCGCCGAACTCCGTCTCGGCGGCGTACGCCTCGTTGAAGTGCATCGGGTTGAGGTTCATCGAGAGGTTGGTGAACCAGACGTTGTCCGTCTCGGTCACCGTCCGCCCGTAGGGGTGTTTGTACACGTCCCCGACCTCGAAGTCCTCGTAGTACCGGCCCTCCCAGCCGCCGACGAGCCGGCGGTCGGCACCCCCGTCGGTAGCCGGGGTCCCGTCGGTCGCCGCGCCCTCGCCGGTCGCCGATCTCCGGTCGTCCGCGCCGTCGTGTGCGTCGCTGTCTCGTACCATACCGCTCCCGACAACGAACGGCTAAAAGAGGATTGCGCTCGCGGCCCCGTCCGCCGGATCGGTCGCGCTGAACGCTACAGCGAGGACGTGTACAGCAGCAGTCCGACGGCGACCAGCGAGACGAGCAGGATCCACCCGACCATGATGGCCCCCATCTGACGGTGCGTGAGGTTCGTGCCCTCGAGTATCTCGGAGACGCCCATACGCCGACGGATTCGCCGAGAGTATTTAATCGCTTCCAACGGACGAAGCGGACTCGCGGGCCTAACGAGCGAACGAAGTGAGCGCAGGAGTGGACTCGCGGGGATTCTGAACCAGAACCAGACGTGCTCGCTCGCGTCGCTCGCTGCGCGCGACTGGTAGGGTTCAAATCCCCGCTCATTAAGATATGCGCCGCTCGCGACGTTGCTCGCGGCGCAAAAACATGGACTCGCGGGGATTTGAACCCCGGGCCTCTTCCTTGCGAAGGAAGCGATCTGCCACTGATCTACGAGCCCTCACGACGAAGCAATCGCCGTTCGTATTTGTACCTTACCTTTCGCCGACCGGTACGCGAGAGGCTCCCACTCGTCGACCGAACGGGTTCGGCCGGTGTACCCGACACCCGCGAACCCGGCCGGCACCGACGGGATTAGGTACCGCGAGCGCGAATTCGCTGACACGACGCGGATTCTCGCCGCCGGCAGTCGAATAACGTTTTTGAGACGCATCCCACATTCGTTACCCTTTTGGCCGCGGACGACCGAGCGTTCGGTATGTCAGACGCGACGGCGACCGACGCGGCGGCCGACGTGGACCCGGCCGCGCTCGCGGCCCTCAAACACGTCGGGCTGGTCGGCGGCCTCTCCGAGACGAAGGTGTCGTGCGCGGCGCTGGGCGACCGGCTCGACGCCTCCACGCAGACCGCTTCCCGGCGCCTCCAGACGCTCGAATCCGCGGGCTACGTCGAGCGCGACGTGGTCAGCGACGGGCAGTGGGTCCGCGTGACGGACGCGGGCGAGGCCGCGCTCCGCGCGGAGTACGCCGACTACCGCCGGCTGTTCGAGTCGGACGTCGAGCTCTCGCTCCGCGGCGCGGTCACCGGCGGGATGGGCGAGGGACGCCACTACATCACGCTGCCGGGCTACGCCGAGCAGTTCCGCGAGCGGCTCGGCTACGACCCGTTCCCGGGGACGCTCAACGTGAACCTCACGGAGGAGAGCGTCCGCCGACGCGGCGAGATGGCGGGCATCGACGCCGTCCCGATCGAGGCGTGGGAGGGCGAGGACCGCACCTACGGCGCGGCCACCTGCTACGGCGTCACCCTCGTCGCGGACGGCGAGCGCTACGAGGCGGTCCACGCCATCGTCCCCGACCGGACCCACCACGACGACGACCAGCTCGAACTGATCGCGCCGGACCGGCTGCGCGACGCGCTCGACCTCGAAGACGGCGACAGCGTGGAGGTCCGCGTCGAACCCGCGAGCCGCGCCGACGAGCCCGGGTCGGCCGCGGTCGAGACGGAGGTCGCCTGATGCGCGCCGACGTCGACGCCGATCCGGACGCGGCGGGGGCCGACGCCGGCGAGACCGCCGAGGGGACGGACCCGGTCGAGCGCGCGCTCGACGCCTTCCGCGCCGGCGACCCGGTCTGCGTCCACGACTTCGCGGACCGCGAGGGGGAGACGGACATCGTCTACCCCGCGGGCGCGGTCGACGAGGCCGCCGTCGCGCACATGCGCAACGACGCCGGCGGCCTGATCTGCGTGGCCGTCAGCGACGCGGTCGGCGACGCGTTCGACCTGCCGTTCCTCGCGGACGCGCTCGACCACCCCGCGGTCGACGACGACCCCGACTACGACGACCGCTCCTCGTTCTCGCTCCCCGTGAACCACCGCGAGACGTTCACCGGGATCACGGACGCCGACCGCGCGAAGACCATCGTCGAGGTGGCGAACGCGGCCGCGCGGGTCCGCGACGACCCGACCGGCTACGGGCCCGAGGAGTTCGCCGCCGAGTTCCGCGCGCCCGGCCACGTCCACGTGCTGCGCGGCGACCGCGACGGCCTCGACGGCCGGACCGGCCACACCGAACTCGGCCTCGCGATGGCCGAGGCCGTCGGCGCCGCGCCCGCCGCCGTGGTCTGCGAGATGCTCGACGACGAGACCGGCGACGCGCTCGCGCCCGCGGACGCCGCCGCCTATGCGGCCCGCCGCGACATCCCCTACGTCGAGGGCGCGGCGCTCGTCGAGGCGCTGAAGTAACTCCTTCTCACGCTTCGCGGTGGCGCGTGCCTGCGAGCGGCCGCCCTCGGCGGCCGCGAGTCAGCACGCGCGAGGGAGTCGCTGGCGCCACCGGCGCCAGCGACGAGGCTGGGGAGGCGTGAGGTGCGGTTGCTGTGCGGGGCGGGACTCGAAGGGGCAGTCGCGAGGCCCGCGCAGGCGACGCAAGCACCGCAGGAACGAGCGAAGCGAGTGACGAGGAGCACAGCGAGCGTGCGCGGGCCTCGCGGCTGGGGCTTCGGCGGCGTTCGTCACGGATCTGCTCACGACCACTTATAAGAGAGCGACTGGGGCTTCGGAGGTGTCTATCGCCGTCGCTTCCAGTAGCGATTACGGACACGAGATCCGTCGACGCGAACGCTCCGAACGGCACCACGCCGGTCAACGACCCGCCCGGATCGCCGCGACCCGCCTGGACACCCACCCGACGAGCCAGTACTGCCAGACCGCCGTTCCGGCCGCGCCGAGGGCGAACGACGCGACGACGATCAGCGGCGATGCGCCGGACCACCCGAACCAGATCCCGAGGTACGTGCCCCCCACTAGCGGCCACGCGAGCACCGCGGCTGTCGGGATCATGACGACGGCGATCGACGACACGTCGGCGAGAGCGACGACGAGGCCGACGGCGGTGACCCCGGCGAGCGCGGCGGTCGTGGCGGCCCGCGACCGCGACGGCGTCGGGACGCGGTCGGGCGCGAGCGCGACGACGGCCGCGGCTACGACGTACGCGAGCGCCGGCAGCGCGGCGACGAACAGCGCCTTGACGACCACGGGCCACGGGTCGAGCGCGAGGAGTCCGGCGACGCCGAGGACGTAGCCGGCCGCGAGGAGCGGGAGGAGGTGCTGGCGCCGGGAGCGGAGGGCGTCGCGGACGGCCGCGCGGGACCCGGCCATGCCGATATTCCGGGCGCGACGGGTAATGGGCCTTCGGGGGCGCACGGCGACCGTTCCGGCAGTCCCAGGCCGGTTGTCACAGTTTTAAGCCCGCCGACCGCAACGACGAACCATGGGATTCGACGAGATGGACGTCGACACGATCTGGAAGAACGGGGAGTTCCTCGACTGGGAGGACGCGACGACCCACGTTCTGACGCACGCGCTCCACTACGGGAGCGGCGTGTTCGAGGGCGTCCGCTGTTACGACACCGAGCGGGGGCCGGCCATCTTCCGGTGGGACGAACACCTCGACCGGCTGTTCGACTCCGCGAAGATGTACGACATGGACATCGAGCACTCCCGCGAGGAGATAACCGAGGCGACCCTCGAACTGCTCGACCGGCAGGACCTGGAGTCCTGTTACATCCGGCCGATCGCCTACTACGGCTACGACTCGCTCGGCGTCTCGCCGAAGGACTGCCCGACCGACCTCGTCCTCGCGGCGTGGCCGTGGGGCGCCTACCTCGGCGAGGAGGCGCTCGAGGACGGCGTCGACGTGATGGTCTCCTCGTGGCGGAAACACGCGTCCTCGCAGGTGCCGACGAACGTGAAGACGACCGGTCTCTACGTCAACTCCATGCTGGCGGGCGAGGAGGCGCGCCGGAACGGCTACGTCGAGGCCATCGTCCTCAACAAGGAGGGCAACGTCGCGGAGGGGCCCGGCGAGAACGTCTTCATGGTGAACGACGGCGAGATATACACCACCGGGCCCGCCCAGTCCATCCTCGAAGGGATCACCCGCGACACCGTGATCACCCTCGCCGAGGAGCGCGGCTACGAGGTCCACGACGAGGCCGTCATCTCGCGGGGGCAGCTGTACACCGCCGACGAGCTGTTCTTCACGGGGTCCGCCGCGGAGGTCACCCCGATCCGCTCGGTCGACGACACGGAGATCGGCGCGGGCACCCGCGGGCCGGTGACCGAGGAGCTCCAGAGCGCCTTCTTCGACCTGGTCGAGCGCCGGACGGACGACCACGACGAGTGGTTCACGTACCTGTAGCCCGCGCGACCCCGTCTCGATAGAGCGGTTACTCACCGGAACGTAGACCGTCTACTCGCCGGAACTCAGACCCTCTACTCGCCGGAACTGCCGCCGTCGGCCGCCGACCCCTCCCCGTCGCTCGGGGTGCCGTCGGTCCGGACGTGCCCGTAGCCGCCGGGAGCGTCCGCCCCGTCCCCCTCCGCGGGGGCCTCCTCGTGGACGGGCACCTGGTGGGCCGACTCCGCGAACCCGGCCGAGAGGACGCGCGTCATCCCCTCCTCGACCGTCTCGCCGGTCTCCTCGATCCGCTCCGGCTCGACCTCGATGACGAACCCGGTGGTGATGTTCGGCGCGGTCGGCATGAACAAGACGATCTTGCCGTCGCGGGTCTTCTTGCCCGTCCGGAAGGCCGTCATCCGGATCCCCGGCCACGTCTCGATGTACACCGGGCTCTGGAGCTCGTCCGTGCCGGAGATCGCCGTCTCGATCGCGAGCTTCGAGGCGTTGTACACCACCCGCAGCGCCGGGATCCGGTTTATCGCGTCGTCCACGGCCGACTCCGCCAGGCGCCCGAGCGTGGTCCGCATGAAGTACCCGACCGCGAGGACGACGGTCGCGAACACCGCGAACGCGATGACGACGCGCGAGACGGGCTCTAAGGGCGCGGGGATGACCTCGGGCTGGAGCCCCTCGATCAGCGGGATCGACGCGATGTACTGGTAGATCCAGCGGAGGACCAAGAGGAGGACGAGGAGCGGCGCCAGCACGATGAGCCCGCTGGCGAAGTCGCGTTTCCACGTGGACATCTATCGGATCGGTATGTGTCGGCAATCCTTAAGAGGGCTTCCACGCGGCGGCGGCCCGAGGCCGGCCGGCGGTCGCCTCGCCTACCCGCCCAACACCGCCCGCACCGCGAACGTCAGGTTCTCCTTGCGCTCGCGGACGCGGCGGTAGAAGTACGAGAGCCACTTGCCGCCGTACGGGGCGTACTGGTACACGTCGACCCCCTGCGCGGCGAGGTCGCGCTGGGCGTCCTCGCGGACGCCCATCAGCATCTGGACCTCGTAGTCGGCGCCGCCCTCGCGCGAGAGCCGGTCGGCGAGCGAGATCATCTCGGGGTCGTGGCTCCCGACCGCGATCCCGCGGTCGCGGCGCTCGAAGAGGAACCGGAGGTCGTCGCGGTACGCCTCGTCGACGCGCGCCTTGTCGGTGTACGCGATCGACGACGGCTCGTCGTAGGCCCCCTTCACGAGCCGGATCTTGCCGGGGACGTCGACGAGGCGGTCAAGGTCGTCGGCGGTCCGCTTGAGGTTCGACTGGATGCACTGGCCGACGCTCCACGGATAGTCGGCCGCGATGGACTCGAAGGCGTCGAGGGTGGCGTCGGTGGTGTCGGCGTCCTCCATGTCGCACCAGACGAACGCGCCGAGCTCGTCGGCGCGGGCGACGATCTCGCGGTAGTGCTCCTCGAACAGGTCCGCCGACACGTCCATTCCGATCTGGGAGGGCTTCACCGAGACGCAGGCGTCGAGGCCGCTGTCGGCGATGTCGTCGAGGAGCTGGAGGTAGGCGTCGGCGTCCGCGCGGGCGTCCGCGGGGTCGTCGTAGTGCTCGCCGAGCAGGTTCAGGATGACCGCGACGCCGTCCTCGTTCGCCGCCCGAGCGTGGTCGAGGGCGGACGGGACGCTCTCGCCGGCGACGAACCGACTGGCGATGGGGGGAATCATACGAACAGTTCCGGTCGGGGCGAACTTTACCTTTGCCGACCCGGCGGCGACGACCGCAAGCCCGATCCGGGGTTTATAAAACGCCGCGCGCCGGCGGTGAGGACATGATCGGTACGCTCGTTGCGACCGCGTTCTGGGCGATGCTCCCGGCGTACGTCCCCAACAACGCCGCGGTGCTGGCCGGCGGGGGCCGCCCCATCGACGGCGGCCGCGAGTGGCGCGGCGCGCGGCTGCTCGGCGACGGGAAGACGTGGCGCGGGACCGCGGTGGGGACACTCGTCGGCGTGCTGCTCGCGCTCGCGCTCAACCGCCTCGCCGACCCGGCGAGCGCCGCGCTCGGCGCCGACCTGCCGACGTTCGCGCTCCCGGCGGCGGTCGCGCTCGCGTTCGGCGCGATGTGCGGCGACATCGGCGCCTCCTTCCTCAAGCGCCGGTCCGGGCGCGAGCGCGGCGCCGCGTTCCCCGGGCTCGACCAGTTGGACTTCGTCGTCGGCGCGCTGGTCCTCGCCTTCGTCGTCGACACCGACTGGGCGCTGGCGGTGTTCACGCCGCGGGTCCTCGCGGTCGTCCTCGTGATGACGCCCGTCCTCCACGTGGTCACGAACGTCGGGGCGTACGCGCTCGGCGTCAAGAACGAGCCGTGGTGAACGCGACGGGAATCGTCTTCCGCGACAGGAATTACCTTCTGTGACGGCCAACACGTTCCGAACTTTCGTAGTTGCGCTTCCGGTCAGAAAAACTGATCGAACGGTCGCGTAATTCACAGCGACGAGAACGGCAGAAAGATATATATGCTGGTGTGGCATACCATGGCACGCATGTCTAGTAGTGCACCCAGCTCGGACGACGACGTGTTCGACGAGTTCCTCTCGGATCACGGCCACGAGACAGAGATCGTAAGCTGGGAGCGATCCTATAACAAGCTCCAGTGTCCCGAGTGCGGTGCGCTCCACGAGGAAGGAACGGCGCGGTGTTCGGTCTGCGACTGGCGGCCGAACTGACCCCCGCGGCGACGCCGCGGTGTAGGGATTTTCTTTCCGTCGTACTCCCCGGTAGTATTATGAGGAATTACCCGATAGTGACTACCATGCCGACCTGTCAGAACTGCGGTTCGTTCGTCACGACAGATTACGTTCGGGTGTTCACTCCGAACGAGGTCGATCGGCCCCGCGTCTGTCCGGCCTGCGAGGACCTGGTCCGCGACGGCGCCGACGTCCGCGAGGCCCGCGCGACGCGGAGCAGTTGACGGCCGCCTGGCCGGCGAGGCGCCCGTCCGTCGCGGCCGGGCCGGAGCCCGGGGCGACGACCGCCGAGCCACGGCGTTTAAGGAGAGTCGGAATCTGGGGGTAACAATGACTGATACCACGGTGACGCGGCTGTTCGGGGGTCCCGGGAGCGGGAAGACGACCGCGCTCCTGGACCGCGTCGAGGAGATTCTCGACGAGGAGGGGGCCGACGTGCGCGACGTGCTCGTCGTCTCGTACACGCGCGCGGCGGCGGCGGAGATCCGCGAGCGGCTCGCCGAGCGGCTCGGCGTCTCCCCGCGCAGCCTCCAGGGGAACGTCAGCACGATGCACGCGAAGGCGTACGAGCTGCTCGACCTCTCGCGCGGCGACGTGGTCGGCGAGGACGACAAGGAGGCGTTCTGCGAGGAGTACGGCATCGAGTTCGAGGACCAGCACGGCGGCGCCGGCCGCCGCACCGCGCGGTCGACGACCATCGGCAACAAGATCATCGCCACCTCGCAGTGGCTCCAGCGCACCGAGCGCGACGTGGCCGACTGGTACGACGTGCCCTTCCAGTGGAACGTCGAGGAGGTCCGGCTCCCGCCCGAGGAGGACCCGAACGCCCAGCAGGGGAACAAGTACACGCCGACGTGGCCCTCCGACGACGACCGGATCGACATCCCCGAGACGATCCGGGCGTGGCGCGCGTACAAGGGCGACAACGACCTCGTCGGCTTCGCCGACATGCTCGAACGGGTCGCGCAGCGCTCGCTGGTCCCCAGCGTCGACTACCTGATCATCGACGAGTTCCAGGACATCACGACGCTCCAGTACAACGTCTTCGAGGAGTGGCGCCCGCACATGGAAAAGGTGCTCATCGCCGGCGACGACGACCAGGTCGTCTACGCGTGGCAGGGCGCCGACCCCGACCTCCTCCTCGACACCGAGGTCGACGAGGACGTGGTCCTGCCGAACTCCTACCGGCTCCCCTCGGAGATCCTCAACGTCGTCAACGCCGAGATCCGCCACATCGAGAAGCGCCAGGAGAAGGACCTCCACCCGCGCAAGGAGGGCGGCACCGTCGAGGCGATCGAGTCGCCCTCGATGATCGAGCTCGTCCGGAACGTCCGGTACACCGTCGAGGACGACGAGGGCGACATCATGTGCCTGTTCCGGGCGCGCTACCAGATGTTCGACTTCATCGACGAGTTCATCGACCACGGCATCCCGTTCACGATGCTCACCGACGGGCGCATGTGGACCGACCGGGTCCAGGACTACGTCAGCGCCATCGAGAAGGCCGAGGCGGACGAGCCCGTCACCGGCCTCGAGGCGCGGCGGCTCGCGGACATGCTCCAGGACTCGGCGTTCGGCACCCACGACCGCGAGGAGTTCTACGACTTCCTCGACGACCGCGAGGAGGCGGCCGACGCCGACGACGTCGCCGAGATCGAGGTCGCCGCCGACACGCTGAACGAGTACATCCCCTTCATGCCGGACACCGCGAGCGCGGACGACATGGTCCGGAAGGTGACGAGCTTCCAGCGCAAGTCGATGGGCGCGTACTTCGACGGCGACTACCGGGGCACCGACCCGACCCGCGTCCGCGTCGGCACCATCCACTCGGCGAAGGGCCGCGAGGCCGACCACGTGTTCGTCGCCACCGACCTCACTGAGAAGGTGGTCGAGCAGATGGCGGCCTCCATCGACGACCCGACCGACGTCGACGGCGTCGAGGAGTTCACGAAGTCGACGAGCCCCGTGCCGGTCCTCACCGACAACGAGCGCCGCGTCTTCTACGTCGGGATGTCCCGCGCCCGCGAGCGGCTCGTGATCATGGAGAGCCTCATCAGCGGCGCGCCGACGCTCCCGATCAGCGTCCTCCTCTTCAACGAGCTCCGCGACGAGCCGGCCCAGGAGCTCGTCGACGAGGTCCAAGCGGAGCTGGCGGTCCCCGAACCCGAGCCGTGAGCGGGGGCGACGCGACGCCGGGAGACGGCGATGGGGGACCCCGCCCGCTCCGGACCGACCTCCGGCCCGTCGTCGAGGCGGTCCGCGAGGCGGACGCGGCGGCGTTCGTCGCCGTCGGCGACCGCTCCGACGACGACCTCTGCTACCTGACGCGCTTTTCCGGTCCGGACCGCCCGTACGCGCTGGTCGTCGCGCCGAGCGGCGGGACGACGAGCGGCGGCGACGCCCGCGCGGTCCTCTGTGCCCCCGCGCTGTTCCGCGAGCAGGCGGAGCGGGAGTTCGTCGCGGGCGCTCGCGCGCCGAGCGCGGAGGCCACCGCCGACGCCGAGGAGCGGTTCCACGACGGGGTCGCTCGCGAGGTCCGGACCGAGGGCGTCGGCGACCACGCCGGCGAGCGTGCGGCCGCGGTCGTGGAGGACCTCGTCGACGGCGCGAGCGCGGCGGCCGAGGGCGACGACCCGACCGTCCTCGCGCCCGCCTCGATCCCGCACGACGCGGCGGTGTACCTGGAACGCGCGGGGGCCGAGTTGGCCTCGACGGACGCGGTCGCCGAGGCCCGGGCGCGCAAGGCGCCGGCCGAAGTCGACCGGCTCCGCCGCGTCCAGCGCGCGGCGGTCGCCGGGATGGCCCGCGCCGAGGCGGTCCTCGCCGAGAGCGAGGTCGCCGGTGGCGGGAGTGACGACGACGGGGCCGACGGCGGCGAGGAGGCGGAGACGGACCGCCGTCCCCCGCTCCGCTGGAGGGACGAGCCCCTCACGACCGAGCGGCTTCGCCGCGAGGTGAACGCGGTCCTCGCCGCGCGCGGCGTCCGCGACGCCGGCAACACGGTGATCGGCGCCGGCCCCTCCGCGGCCGACCTCCACTACGTCGGCGGCGACCCGATCCGGCCCGGCGAGACGGTGCTGCTGGACGTCTCGCCGCGGGGCCCGGACGGGTACTACGGCGACGTGACCCGGACGTTCGTCGTCGACGGCGACGGCGGCTGGGAGCGCCGCGCGTACGTCGCGGTCGAGGCCGCCCGCGAGGCGGCGCTCGACGAGGTCGAGCCCGGAGTTCCGGCGAAGACCGTCCACGGCGAGGCGGCCGCGGAGCTGGCCGCGTACGGCTTCGACCCGAACGCGGGCGAGGGCGAGGCCGGCTTCACCCACGGCACCGGCCACGGCGTCGGCGTGAGCCTCCACGAGGGGCCGTCGCTGTCCGGCGCGGGCGAGCTCCGACCGGGACACGTCGTGACCGTCGAGCCGGGCGTCTACGACCCCGAGATCGGCGGGGTCAGGCTGGAGGACCTGATCGTCGTCACCGACGACGGGTACGAGATACTGGCCGAGTACCCGTTCGGTATCGCGCCGGAGGAGCGGTCGGACGCGGACGCCGTCTGAAGGCCAGCGAGTTACCGCCCCGTCGCGTCGTCGCCGTCGACCGCGGCGGCGTCCGTCGACCCGGACTCGTCGTCGCCCTCTCGACCCGAAGCCGTCCCGTCGGGGTCGCCGCGCAGTTGGCGCGGCAGCAGCCCGGACAAGAGCTTGCGGGCGATCCGCGCGGGGTCGAGGAAGTACTGCGGGAGGATGACCATCGCGGCGGCGACGACGAGCAGCCCGGCACCGAGCGCGGTCTCGCCGGCGGCCAGCCGGATGATGGCGTAGTTGGCGAGCGGCAGCGCGAAGACGAGCGAGGCCGCCAGCCCGATCATGTCCAGCAGTCCGAGTCGCATCGACCCTCAGTTGATCCCCGGGGGAGAAAAGGGGCCCGGCGCATCCCGCTGCGGCGCGGCGCGGGACGAGGGCGTGCCGCGGCGCGCGACCGGCCCGCTCGGTCGACCGCGCTGACCCAGAACCGATAACCGTCGCCCGCCCCCAGTTCCGGTATGTTCACCGGCATCGTCGAGGGCACCGGCGCGGTCCGCGAGCGGACCGAGACCGACGACGGACTCCGCCTGCGGATCGGCGTCGACGGGTTCGACGACCTCCACCACGGGCAGTCGATAAGCGTGAGCGGCGTCTGCCTGACCGTCGAGGAGTACGGGACTGGCGGCGCGGCCGAGGCGAGCGACGGCGGTGAGGCGACGGGTGACGAGCCCGACTGGTTCGAGGTGTTCCTCGCGAGCGAGACGGTCGCGAAGACGTACCTCGGCGACGTGCGCGAGGGCGACGCGGTCAACGTCGAGCGCGCGATGCCCGCGGACGGGCGGTTCGACGGCCACGTCGTCCAGGGCCACGTGGACACGGTCGCCGAGGTCCGGGGGATCGAGCGCGTCGGAGAGGACTGGCGGTTCACCTTCGCGATTCCGTCGGGACAGGACCGCTACCTCGTCGACAAGGGCTCCGTGACGCTCGACGGCATCTCGCTGACGGTCGCCGAGAAGCGCGGCGACGAGTTCGACGTCGCGATCATCCCGACCACCTACGACCTCACCACGCTCTCCGAGAAGTCGGTCGGCGATCCGGTTCACCTGGAGGTGGACGTGATCGCGAAGTACGTCGAGAACATGCTGGACGGGTACGCGGGAGCGGACTGAGCGGAAACTGACCGCGCTCTTGACCGTCTCAGGCGTCCTTCGCGCCCTTCACCGTCTCGCGGACGGCGTCGACGCCCTCGTCGTGGAGCAGGTCGCCGACGACGATCACGTCGCTGTGGGCGGCCATCTCGTTGGCCGACTCGTAGTCGTGGATGCCGCCGCCGTAGAAGAGGGTGGCGTCGTCTAAGGCGTCGTGGGCGGCCGCGACCTTCTCCGTGTCGCCGAAGGTGCCCGAGTACTCGACGTAGACTATCTCCTGGCCGAACATGCGCTCGGCGACCTTCGCGTACGCCCCCACGTCGTCGGCGCTGAGGTCGCAGTCGGCCTCCGTCAGCTGGGCGACGGACGCCTCGGGGTTCATGACGATGTACGCCTCGGTGTGGGTCCGGCTCCAGTCGAGGTCGTCGATGCGCACCCACTCCTTGTGGGCGCCCGTGATCCAGAAGGGACCGCCAGCGTTGAACACGGTGGGGATCAGGTAGCCGTCGAGCGACGGGGAGTCGATCACGACGCCCGGGTTCGACGGCTCCTGGTACAGCGGCACGTCGTACTCGGCGGCGGCGTCGACGACGCGCGTCATCTTCTCCGCGGTGACGTCGAGGGTCCCGCCGATCTCGATCGCGTCCGTCCCGGTCCGGCACACGTCCTCGAAGGTCTCGCCCGGGCGGAGGTCCTTGTCGGGGTCGACCTTCAGCACGTGGTCCCAGTCGTCCCACGGGTTAGTCATCGGGCGAAACTCCACCGGGCGTGACCAAAAAGGTGCGGAACCTGTCTCACGGGGGAGAAAGCGCCGCGGCTACAGCAGATCGTCGATCTCGTCGTTCTCGAACGCGGCCGCCGGGTCGGGCTTCTCCTCGCGCTCGTCGCGGACCGCCTGCCTGGCGCGCTCTAAGAACGCCTCGACACGCTGGGAGCGCTCGACGCCCGCGAGGAGGACCAGGGCGGCGATCCGGTCGGAGTCGAGCGGGAAGTCGCCGCCGCGGACCTGCATCGACCCCGTCTCCTCCTGGAGCCACTTCCGGGCCTTCTCCGCGCCCTTCCGCGAGATCCGGTCCGGGTCGCCCGCGACCGCGACGAGGGCGGCGTCGGCGTCGGTCGCGTTCGGCAGCGAGAGCCCCGTCATCACCGCGCTCCGGACCGCGCTGGTCACCGTGGTGACGTTCTCCTGCGGGTCCTCGGCCGCGGGCGCCGACGCGAAGCCGACCGCGGCCATGCCGCCCGAGCGGAGCGTGTTTATCACCTCGCTCGTGTCGACGACCGACTCGCCGACGCCCTCGACCGCCTCGCCGGCGGCGAGGATGAGGCCGATCCGCTTCGCCATCGAGGCGTTGATCGCCTCGTAGCCGCCCTCGACGGACTCGCCCGCGGAGCGCCACGCGTCGTTGTCCAGCAGGATCGTCGCGTCCGCCTCGCGGACCAGGGTCTTCAGCGACCGCCCGGCGTTCACCTGGTACATCGTCCCCTCGTCGCGGCCGGGGAGGACGCCGATGGCGTAGACGGGCACGTCGTACACGCGGTTCAGTTCGCGGACGAGGACCGGCGCGCCGCCGGAGCCGGTCCCGCCGCCGAGGCCGGCGACGACGAACACCGCCTCGGCCTCCGCGGTGACCTTCGGGGCGAGCGCGTCGAGCACCTCGACGGCGTCCTCGTCCATCACTTCGGCGCCCAGTTCGTTGTCGCCGCCGACGCCGTGGCCGTTGACTCGCGACTGCCCGACGAGGACCGTTTCGAGCGGGAGGGGGTCGAGGTCGGCCGCGGCGGTGTTGACGGCGAGCGCGTCGAGGACCGCGCCGTAGCCGGCGTCGGCGTCGAACTCGGTGATGGCGGTCGCCAGCTTTCCGCCGGCCTGTCCGACGCCGAGGAGGACTGCTTTCATGCGGGGTCGTACCACCCCCCGCGACAATACCCTTTCCCCGAGTTTTAAGAGTGGAGCCGCGGGCAACGGGCCGCATGACCGATCACGCACGCGGGACCGAGCCGCCGAGAGCGGAGACGGAGGCGGAGAGCGCGACCCCGACGGACGCGAACGGCCCGAACGACCGGATCGAGTCCCGGCTCCGCGCCGTCGAGCGCGCGGTGACCGGAGGCGACGCGCGGCCGGCGGACGCGGCCACGGAGGCGCGGGCGACGGCCGAGCGCGAGCGGCTCGAATCGCGGCTCGACGACGTGGAGGAGCGCGTCGCGGAGCTGGAGGCCGCGACGCAGGCCATCCGCGGCTACGCGGGAGCGGTCAGGGCAGTCAACGACGAGGTCGAGCGGCGGGCCGACCTGGCGCTTGCGCGGGCGACCGAAGCGAGTCGAGGGGCCGGCCGTAACGGAGTCGGCGGCCCAGATCGAGACGCGGACGAGGAAGCCAGTCCCGACAGTGCGGTCCCGTCGGAGAGAGCCCTCGACGCCGCCCTGCCGGACGACGGGCGGGCTTCCGGCCCTCGCACCGGCGACGGCGGGAGCGTCGAGGGCGGCGGGGGCGCGAGCGACGACGGCGGCGCGTGGGCGACGGACGCGCTGGACCGGCTCCGGGAGTCGCTGTGAGCGCGCCGTGATCCGCGTGGTCCTCACGGTCCTCGTGGCGGTCGCGCTGCTGGCGGCGTCGATGCCCGCCGTCGAGACGGCCCGGACCGCGACGACGGCGGAGCGGCTCGGCGCCGAGACGGACCGGCTGGAGCGAGCGATCGGCGGCGTCGTCAGCGGGTCGACCCCCGTGAGCGATCCGGCGATGGCGGCGGGGACGACGGTCCTCGTCCGCGTGCCGACGGGGTTCGCCGCGGCCGAGACGGACCGCGTCGCGCTCGTCGAGTCGGCGGAGGGACCGGGCGGCGTCGCGCTCGCGTACCGGATCGACGGCGGACCGAAGCGCACGCTCCGCGTCGGAACGGGACCCGCGGAGACGGCCGTCGACCTCGTCGGCGGCCCGATCGAACTCCGACCGGGACCCAACCGGGTCCGGATCCGGTACGTCGACGACGGGGGACCGACGGTCCGGATCGGTCGCATCGGCTGAAGCGGGTCGGGAGCGGGGGCGAGTGATCGGGCGATCGTTTATATACCGAACCGCGGCCACGGCCGGCATGAACCTCGACCTCACCGAACGGCTCGCCGGCGGCGACGGCGAGACGCGGCTCGGACGGCTCCCGTGGGTCGACGACGGTGCCGGCGCGTGTCGGTGCGAGCCGACGTTCCGCGAGCCCGTGGGGACGGGCGTCGGGGACCGGGTCGTGCTCGACGTCGACGCCGACGGCTGCCCCGGGCGCGGCGACCTCGCCGCGAGCCCGGACTGCCTCGCGACCGTCGTCTCGGCGCTCACCGACCGCGACGCCGACGTGATCAGGACGCGGCACCGCGGGCGAGAGCGCTCCTACGCGGACCGCGCCGCCGAACTCCTGATCGCCGCGGGACGGTTCCGCGAGCGGATCGGGTTCCACGAGGAACGGCTCGCCGACCGTGTCGTCCGCGACCCGCTCGGCGCGGCGGCGGAGGCGGCCGGGCGCGCGGGGGCCGCGAAGCGCGTCGCGACCGAGACGGGACTGCTGTCGGCCGCCGAGGAACTCGCCGGAGGCGCAGACGGCGTCGAAGGCGACCGCGACCTCGACGAGATTCTCCGTGCGCACGTCGGCCCGACCGCCGCGACCGCGCGCGTCGCGGCCGCGCCGCCGCCGGGCGCGACGCTGGTCGACCGCTGGACAGTCGCGACCGGGGCGACCGTCCGACTCTACGAGGGCGACGGCTCGCTCAGGACGTACCACCTCACGCCGCCGAGCGCCGAGTTGGACGCCGACGCCGTCGCGACGCTGGCCGACGCGCGGGACCGGCTGCTCGACGATCCTCGCGGGGGCGACAGGGCGCCGGGGAGAGCGGTGCGGGCGGCCGCGGACGACGGCGATCCGGTTGGGGACCTGACCGAGGTGCTGCGGCGGCACACGCACGGCTACGGCGCGTTCGAACACGTCTTCGCCGACGAGCGCGTGAGCGACGCGACGGTGACGGCGCCGGTCGCGGAGAACCCCCTCCGCGTGGTCCTCGACGGCGAGCGGTGCCGGACGAACGTGCGCCTCCCGCCGGAGAGGGCGGCCACGCTCGCGTCCAGGCTCCGGCGGGAGAGCGGGCGGGCGTTCTCGCGGGCGACCCCGACGCTCGACGCGACGATCGAGTCCGAGACCGGGCGCGTCAGGGTCGCCGCGGCCACGGCGCCGGCGAGCGACGGCCTCTCGTTCACCTTCCGGCGCGGCGACCCGGAGGCGTGGACGCTCGCCCGGTTGGCGTCCGTCGACACGCTCACGCCCGCGGCCGCCGGGGTGTTGTCGGTCGCCGTCGAGCGCGGCGTGGCCGGGCTGATCGCCGGGGGACGGGCGGCCGGAAAGACGACCGCGCTCGGAGCGCTGCTGTGGGAGCTACCCGCCGAAACGCGGACGGTCGTCGTCGAGGACACGCCGGAACTGCCAGTCGACGCGCTCGCGGACGCCGGCCGGGACGCCCAGCGCCTCCGCGTCGGGGACGGCGCCGAGCTCGCGCCGGCGGACGCCGTGCGGACCGCGCTCCGCATGGGCGGCGGCGCGCTGAGTGTCGGCGAGGTGCGCGGCGAGGAGGCGCGGGCGCTGTACGAGGCGATGCGCGTCGGCGCCGCCGGCGAGACCGTCCTCGGGACCATCCACGGCGAGGATCCGGCGGCCGTCGAGGAGCGCGTCGTCACCGACCTCGGCGTCCCCCGCTCGTCGTTCGCCGCGACCGACTTGGTCGCCGTCCTCGATTCCCACCGCATCGAATCGATCGTCGAGGTCGTCGACCGCGGCGACGGCGTGAGCTTCGAGCCGCTCTTCGAGCGCGCCCGGGACGGACTCGTCGCGACGGGGCGGGTCGACCGCGGCGAGAGCCGACTGATCGAGGCCCTCGCGGGCGCGGACGAGTCGTACGCGGCGGTGCGATCGGCAGTCGATCGGCGGGCCGACGAGATCCGGGAGGCGGTCCGGACCGGGCGGACCGCCCCAGCGAGGTACGTGGGGGGCGACCGATGACGGGAGCCCCGTCGCCACAGTCCGACGGACCGGTCGGATCGAGCGACGACGGGGAGGGAGCCTCGGAGGAGCTACGGCGGGCGGTCGCGTTCCTCGGGTGGGACCGCTCCCCCGAACGGATCATCAGCCTCGGGTACCGGATCGGGATGGTCGCGGGCGGGGTCGTCACCGCCGTCGCGGCGCTCCTCGCGGGCGCGGTCGCCGCCGCACCGGCGGGGCTGGCCGCCTTCGTCGGCGGGGTCCACGCGATCCATCGGGCGCCGGTGTGGCTCGCGTCGCTCAGGCGGACGCGGGCGCTCGGCGCGGCGCCGGGACTCGTCGGGCGGCTCGTGTTACGGATGCGCCTCGATCCCTCGACCGAGCGCGCGGTGCGGTTCGCCGGGCGGACCGGGGACGGGCCGCTGGCCGCGGCGCTCGCCCGCCACGAGCGGGGGAGCGCGGACGGGCCGACGAGCGGCCTTCAGGCGTTCGCGCGCGAGTGGCGCCCGTGGTTCCCGGCGATCGACCGCGCCGCGGCGCTGGTCCGGACGGCGGCGACGGCGCCCCCCGAGCGCCGCGGGCGGTGCCTCGACCGCGCGCTCGACGCGACGCTCTCCGGGACGACCGACCGGCTCGCGTCGTTCGTCGGCGCGGTTCGGGGCCCGGTCTCCGCGCTGTACGCCTTCGGCGTGTTGCTCCCGCTGGCGCTCATCGCATTGCTTCCCGCGGGCGCCGCCGCCGGCGTCGCGATCGGCCCCGGGCTCGTCGCCGGCCTGTACCTCGTCGCGCTCCCGAGCGGGCTGGTGGCCGCCTCGGCGTGGCTGCTCTTCCGGCGACCTGTCGCGTTCCCGCCGCCGCGGATCGACGGCGATCACCCGGACGTGCCGGACCGCGGCGGGTCGGCGCTCCTCGTCGGCCTCGCGCTCGGCGCGGCGGCCGCCGTCGTCGCCGCGCGGGCCGTGGCGCCGTGGGCCTGGCCGGTCGCGGGAGTCGGCGTCGGCGTCGGGAGCGCGCTGTTCGTCCTCGCGCGGCCCCGTCGGGCGGTGCTGTCGGACGTGCGCGACGTGGAGCGGGGGCTCCCCGACGCGATGACCGTGATCGGCGGCGACGTGGCGGAGGGGATCGCGGTCGAGACCGCCGTCGCGAACGCCGGCGAGCGGCTGGACGGCGCGACCGGCGAGGTGTTCGAGCGCGCCGGGCGGCGCAGCGACACGCTGCGGGTCGGCGTCCGCGAGGCGTTCCTCGGGCGGGGCGGCCCGGCGGCCGCCGTCCCGTCGCCCAGGCTCCGCGGCGCCATCGCGCTGCTCGCCGTCGCCGCGCGGGAAGGGCGGCCCGCCGGCGACGTGCTGCTGGAGCTCGCGGACCAGCTGGAGTCCCTGCGCGACCTCGAACGCGACGCGCGCCGCCAGCTGGCGACCGTCACGGGGACCCTCTCGAACACCGCCGCCGTGTTCGCGCCGCTCGTGGGCGGGGCGACCGTCGCGCTCGCGACCGGGATCGACGCGGTCGACGTCGGCGGGCTCGGCGCCGGGGCGGCGGCGGGCGCCGACGCGCTCGGCGGCGGGCTGAGCGCCGGCGGCGGCGCGGGCGTCGAAGCGGGGGGTGCCGCAGGGGGGAGCGGTCCGGCCGGGGCGAGCGGCGGCGCGGGGACACTGTCGGTGCCGGTGCTCGGCCGGATCGTGGGGACGTACGTGCTGCTGCTCGCCGCGCTCCTCACCGGGCTGGCGACGGGGCTGGAGCGCGGGTTCGACCGGACGCTGGTGGCGTATCGGATCGGGATCGCGCTGCCGACGGCCACCGCGACGTTCCTCGTCGCGTTCGCCGGCGCCGGCCTGCTGTTCTGATACCCGGCGAGGGAAGCCGAGACGGCGGCCGGTGCCGGCCAGCGCCACCGGCCCGCGACCCCGATCGTTTATATACCAAACCGCGGCCAGCCGCGCCATGTTCGAGACCCACCTCGACGCCACGTACGCGTGGCTCGGCCTGGCCGTCGTGAGCGTCGCGGCCGTCGGCGTGGCGGCCGCGTTTCCAGCCTCGCCGCCGCCGGACGCCGACGGCGTCGCGCGCACGGTCGACTCGGTCGCCGACGGGGAGTATCCGGCGACCGCCGAGCACGGGATCGCCGCAAACCGGATCCGGATCTCGGCGGGCGCCGTCTCGCTCGGCGACGATCGGGGGACGGCGTGGGCGGCGCTCGACGCGCCGCGGATCACGCCGGTGGTCCGGCCGACGGCGGGCGTGTCGCCGGCCGCGGTGACGGACGCCCGGCTTCGGCGCGTGCTCGACGGCGCACCGCCGGACGCGGCGTTCGACGACCCGGCGGCGTTCGCGGCTGCGGCCGAGCGGGCGCGGGCGGCGGACGCGACCTGGACGCCGGCGCCGGAGCAGATCACGGTCCGACGGGTACACTACGGCGACGTCCGCGTCACGCTCGTGGGGTGATCGCGCGTGTTACCGGACTCCGCGAGGCCGGGCGATTCGACGGCGCCGGAGGCGACGACGGACCCGACTCGGCCGTTCTCGGCCGCCAATCGCGCCGCCGTCGAACCGATCGCCGCGCTCGTCGCGGTGATCGTCGTCGGACTCGCGCTGGGACTGTACGCCGGCGCGTTCGCGGACGCGGCGCCCGGCGAGGACCGGACGAGCGCGGCGGCGGCGCTCGACCGCGTCGAGGACGCGGTCACCGTCGGGGGCGTGGTCGAGCCGGAGCGGCTGCGGCAGGCGGAGGCGCCGGGGACGGCGACGGCGATCGAACTGGAGGCGGACGGCGAGCGGTGGTCGGCCGCGTCCGGTCCGGAGGCGCCGGGACCGCCGGGGGTCCGGTCGCCGGAGGCGGTCGCGGTCGCCGAGCGGCGGGTGACGGTGCGCGTGGCGCCGGGACGGAACGTCCGGGGGACGCTCCGGGCGGTGGTGTGGCGGTGACCAGCACCGTCCTCGACGTGACCGTGCTGCTGCTGTGCGTCTCCGCCAGCGTCGTCGCGCTCGGCGCGACCGACGCCGGCGGTCCCGACGGCCCGACCGCGACCGACGCCGCCGACCGACTCGTCACCGAGACCGCGACCGTGACGTACCCGGACGGGGACGCGCCGAACGGCACGCGGCGCGTCACCGCGACGCGGGCGGAGCTGCTCGCGCTGCTCGCCGTCCGCGACGCCGAAGGGGCGTTCGACCGCGAGGCCGTCGCGTCCGTCCGGGCGGGGGTCGGCCCGCGGACGCGCGTCGACGCGACGGTTCGGCGCGACGACGCAGCGGGCCGGAGCGACGCCGCCGGAGGATCACCGGGCAGCGACGCGCGGCGGCGCTCCGGGGCCCCACCGGCGCGAGGCGAGGCCGCCTCGTCACCGCATTCGATCGTCGGTGCGGCGGTTCCGACGCGGGGAGTCGACGGGCGGGGCCGAGCGCACGGCGTAGGCGACGCGGGATGGTCGGTCGCCGTCGGCCCCGAGCCGCCGCGAACCGCCGACGTCGCCGTCGCCGTGGTCCGACAGCCGGTCCCGGACGGGTTCGGCGATGCGAGCGGCGAGCGCCGCCCGTCGGAGGGCGTCGTTCGGATCGTCGTCAGGAGGTGGTGAGCGTGGGGAATCGAGGGCGCGGTCGGTCCCCGAACGCCGGTCGCGCGCGGACGTTCGCCGTCGACGAGCGGGCGCGGGTCCCGTTCGCGCTCGTCGGCGTGCTGCTGCTCGTGACGAGTTCGGCGTACGCCGCGGGCCTCGCCGAGCAGGGGCTGGTCGGGGAGGACCGCCGCGTCGAACGCGCCGTGGAGCGCGTCGACGCCGACGCCACCGCCGCGCTTAGGAGCGCCGCCCGCGAGGCCGCCCACGACGCGGCGGCGGCGCCGGTGACGCGCGCGCCGGAGGGGACCGGCCCGGGGGCCGAAGCGGTCCGCGAGGGGTCCGCGTTCGAGGACGCGTTCCGAGTCCGGCTCGCGATCGCCGGCGCGGAGGCGCTGCGCGCGGTCGAGAGCGACCACGGCGCCGTGACGGCGAACGTCTCGCTCCCGCCCGTCGACTCGGCGGACGACCTCGTCGCCGCGCGCGACCGGGTCCGCGTCGAACCGGCCGCCAACGGCACCGCGACCCGGGTCACCTTCGAGGGCGTCGCGACGACCGCGACCCGGGACGGTCGGACGGTCGTCAACCGGACGCGACCGCGGACGGTCACGGTCGCCGTCCCGACGCTGGCCGCTCACGAGCGGACCGAGCGGTTCGAGCGCCGGCTCAACCGCGGGCCCGTGGAGGGGCCGGGGCTCGGGCGACAGGTCACCGCCAGCCTCTACGCGATGGCGTGGGCCCGCGGATACGGCCAGTACGCCGGCGCCCCCGTCGAGAACGTCGTCGCGAACCGCCACGTCGAGCTGTCGACGAACGCCGGCATCGTCCGCGTCCAGCGGGACGTGTTCGGAACCAGCGACCCCGACGCGCGCGGCGGCGTCGCCCGCGCGACCGCCCGGACCGGCGTGACCGACCTGCTGGCGCCGACGGGCGTCCGCGAGGCCGCCTGGACCGACGCGGTCCTCGGGGCGCCGACGCCGACCGGGGACGTGGAGGGAGAGTCCGCGGCCTCGACCGGCGACGCGGCGGCGAGCGAGGACGCCGCCTTCGACCCGGGCGGGGAGGCGACCGGCGAGACCGCCACGGTCGAGGTCGGTCACGCGGCCGACCGCGCCGCGACCCGCGTCCACGACGACCTCGAATCGATCCTGCGGGCGAGCCACCGGGTCGAGGCGACACTGGAGGCGGAGGCGACGCGGGTCGTCGACGGCGGCCCGGTGTCGCCGGACCGACCGCGTTCGCGGCTCGCCGAGCCGTGGCGCCGCGTCGACGCGTCGCGGATGGAGCGCGTCCGCGTGACCGACGGGAGCGAGCTCCGGACGGGGACCGACGGCGCGACCGTGTCGGCGGGCGAGTCGGTGTCGTTCGGGCGCGCGACCCGGACGGTCGTCGTCGAGCGCACCGCGACCGCGACGTGGGAGCGCCGGGTCGTCAAGCGCGGGCCGAACGGGACGGTCGCGAACGTGAGCGTCGACCGCGCCGTGACGCGGGACGAGGCGACGGACCGCTACCGCGTCCGCGTGTCGGTGACCGGAACGTACGCGCCGCGCGGCGACGCGCCCGACCGGCCGACGGCGACGTTCGGGGCCGCCGAGGGCCGCGGCGTCGCCGGTCCGGACCTCGCGGACACCCCGGCGGCCGCGCGGGCGGAACTCGGCGTCGAGACCGATCGCGACGTCGACCGGCTGGCGCGCGAGGCCGTCGAGTTCGGCGACGAGACGCGGTCGACGGTCGTGTACGGCGACCGCTCCGACGCGGACGTAGACCGGATCGCGAGGGACGTCTCGGAACTGTCCGAGCGCGTCCGCGGGGTGGAGACCGAGGCGTCGATGACCGACGCGGCGGTTGGCGAGTCGACGCCGTACCGGGACCTCGCCGCGGCCGTGCGCGACCGGCGGGAGCGCCTCCGGGACGCCCCGGCGAGGTACGACGGCGCCGTCGACCGGGCGCGCGTCGCCGCCCGCGTCGCGTACCTCGACGCCGTGGTCGCGGAGTTGGAGTCGGCGGCCGAAGACCGGGAGGCGGCGACCGAGGGCGTCCTCGACCGCGTGAACGACGCGTTCGGCGGGCCGCCCGTGGGCGAGGTGATCGCCAGCCGCGAGGCCGCCCGCGACCCGGGGACCTACGCCGTCGGCGGCGGGGGACCGGGCGGCGCCGTCACGTTCGCGCCGGAGGGGTCGCCGGGGTACCTCCCGCGGACGGCGGTCGACGGCGAGCGCGTCGCCGGCGTCGACGGCACGACGACGCGACCGCTCGCGACACGGAACGTGAACTACGTCACGCTCCCGTACGGGGACGTCTCCGGCGGGATCGCGGACCGGATCCTGGGCACCGACGACACGGTCCGGATCGGCGTCGCCGGGCGGGCGCTCCTCGCGGCCGACGAGGCGCTCGCGGCGGCCGACGGCGACGACGACCTGCGCGCCGACCGCCGCGCGCTCGCCGGACGGGTCGACGCCTCGCTGCGACGGGTCGACGAGGCGCTGGCGGCGCGGCTCGCGGAGCGGACGGACCTCTCTCGCGCACGGCGGAAGGCGGTCTTGGACGCCGTCGCGGCCGAGTACGACTCGCTCGGCGAGCGGGCCGTCGCGGTCGGCGACGGCGAGTACCCGGAGCGCGTCGCGAGCGAGGCGGCCCGGGTCGGGTCCCTGTCGTCGGCCGAGCGGCTCGGGCTCGCGGCGCACCTCCGCGTCGAGGCGCGCGCGGAGGCGGGGCGGGACGCGGTCCGCGTGCCGGCCCGGTTCGTCGACGAGGCGACCGCCGCGTCCCGCGCGGTTCGCCGGAAGCGGGTCGAGTCGGCGATCGAGGGGCGCGCGAGGAAGGCGGTCGCGTCGGTCCCGGACGAGCGGGTCCCGAAGCCCGTTCGGACCGTCGGCGCGGGGCTGCCGGTCGCGCCCGTGCCCGGGTACTGGGTGGCGACGGTCAACGCGTGGCACGTCGAGGTGCGCGGGGAGTACCCGCGGTTCGCCCTCCGCGCGAACGTCGGAACGCCCGGGCGCCCGTTCGAGTACGTCCGAGAGCCCGGCGCGGTCAGCGTCGAGGTGGACGGCGAGTCGGTCGGGCTCGGCGCCACGGAGCCGGTCGCGTTCGAGACGCGGACGGTCGTCGTCGTCGCCGTCCCCGCCGGACCGCCCGGCGTCGGCGACGTCGGCGGGACGCGCGAGGAGACGTCCGCCGGCTGGCCGTGTCCGGGTCCCCTGACCGCGTCGCCGGCGGACGGAGACGAGTGTACGGCGGGGTGAACGGCGGCGGGAACCGACCGGCACGCGCCCGACCGCAGGCGTTTTGAGACGGCGCGACCGAGTGAGGGTATGTTCCACGAGGTCGTCGACGGTCGCGGCGCCGGGCCCGACGTCGACGCCGACGAGCCGGCGGCGGCGGAGTTGCTCGCCGCCTTCGAGGCGATGGTGACGGAGGCGACCGCGGCGGTCGATCCCGACCGGCTGGTCGGAGAGACCGGGCTGAGCGAGGCGGACGCGGGCGCCCTCCGCGACGGAGAGATCGCGTCGCTCTCGCTCGCGGACGGGGCGGCCGTCCTCGCGGCGGCGAACCCGGACCGAGACGCCGACGCGATGGTGGCCGAGGTGCGCGACCACCTGCTGATGGGGATGGCGACCGCCGTCCTCGACGTCGACGCGATCGCCGCGAAGATCGACGCCGACCTCACCGGCCAGGAGGTCCAGCAGGCGTTGGAGGGGCGGACGAGGATGACCCTCGGCCAGCTCGCCGAGATCCTCGCGGTCATCGAGCGACGCAAGCCATGAGGGTCGTCGTCGTCGGCTGCGGCTACGTCGGGCTGGCGCTGGCGGACCAGCTCGCCGCCCGCGGTCACGCGGTCACCGGCGTCCGGCGGTCGGACGCGGGGCTCGACGCGGTCGACGCCGTCGGCCCCGACGTCGAGGCCGTCCGCGCGGACGCGACCGATCCGGCGTCGCTCTCGGCGCTCCCGGACGCGGACGCGGTCGTCTTCGCGGCCAGTTCGGGCGGACGGGGCGCCGAGGCCGCCCGCGAGGTGTACGTCGACGGCCTGGCGAACGTCGTCGACGAGTACGGCTCGCGGGCGTCGCCGCCGGACCGGCTGGTGTACACCTCCTCGACGGGCGTGTACGGCGACCACGACGGCGGGTGGGTCGACGAGGAGACGCCGGTCGAGCCGACCACCGAGAAGACCCGGGTCCTCGCCGAGGCGGAGCGGATCGCGACCGAGCGGACGGCGGAGGCCGGGATCGACGGGACCGTCGTCCGGTTCGCGGGGCTGTACGGCCCCGAGCGGTACCGGCTGGAGCGGTACGTGGAGGGGCCGGTGACGGCCGGCTACCTGAACATGGTCCACCGCGACGACGCCGCGGGGTCGATCCGGCACCTGCTGGAGGCGGACCGGGCGCGCGACCGCGCCG
Source organism: Halorubrum sp. Atlit-8R (assembly GCF_003666025.1). Taxonomy (NCBI): domain Archaea; kingdom Methanobacteriati; phylum Methanobacteriota; class Halobacteria; order Halobacteriales; family Haloferacaceae; genus Halorubrum; species Halorubrum sp. Atlit-8R. The sequence continues at coordinate 195,848 of NZ_QPLV01000004.1, read as the reverse complement.
TCCTCGTCGTCGACGACGAGCCGGTCGACAAGCACGCGTTCGCCGACTGGCTCGCCGACGCCTGCGGCGTCCCGCGCCCGGAGAAGTTATCGAAGGACGAGCGGATCGCGGCCGGCGGCCTCTCCGCGGCGGCGGAGCGCCGGATCCGGACGAGCAAGCGGTGTTCGAACGCGCTGCTCCGCGAACTGGGCTACGAGTTCGCCCACCCGACGTTCCGGTCGGGGTACCGCGACGCCGTGCGCGCGTTCCGGGCGCGGAGCGAGTAGACCGCCCCGTCGAATCGCGGCGCGCCGCCGCAGGGCCGCAGGATCGCGGGGCGTTCCGTCGGTTCCGGTCGGTCGGAACGGTAACGAACCTTCATGTGTCGGGAGCGACTCGCCACAACGCATGCGAGCGATGAGCGCGGTCGGCGACCGGTTTTCGCAGGCGGCGACCATGGCTCGGGAGAACCCCGAACTCGCCGTCGCCGCGGCGCTCGTCGTCCTGATCGCGGTCGGTATTGGGCTGATCGTGCTCCGGTCCCGGCGGACGGCCGGGGTGAAGTTCCGCCGACTGCTGGCCGCCGAAGACGAGATCACGGTGTTGATGCACCCGAACCCGGACCCCGACGCGATGTCGGCCGCGGTCGGGGTCGCCTCGCTCGCCGACCAGGTGGACGTCGACGCCACCGTCCAGTACCCCGGTCAGATCCGCCACCAGGAGAACCGGGCGTTCCGGACCGTCCTCGACCTCGAACTGGAGCCGATCGAGCACGTGAGCGACCTCGCGGCGGAGTCGGTCGTCTTAGTCGACCACAACGAGCCGCGGGGGTTCGCCGGGGCCGACGGCGTGTTGCCGATGGCGGTCGTCGACCACCATCCCGGGGACGGCGCCGGCGAGCTGTTCACCGACGTGCGGACGGACTACGGCGCGACCGCGTCGGTCGTCGCCGAGTACTTCCGGGACAACGACGCGGTCCCCGTCCCGCCGGACAAGCACGCGAGCGAGACGGCGAGCGACCTCACGCTGTCGACGGACACGGCGACGGGCCTGCTGTACGGGATCTTGGCGGACACGAAACACCTCACCGTCGGCGCCAGCGAGCCCGACTTCGCGGCGGCCGCCTACCTCTACCCCGGCGTCGACCAGGACCGGCTCGACCGCATCGCGAACCCCGCGGTCGACGCGGAGGTGCTGGAAGTGAAGGCCCGGGCGATCGCGGGGCGCCGGATCGAGGGGTCGTTCGCGGTCGCCGACGTCGGCGGCGTGAACAACGTCGACGCGATCCCGCAGGCCGCGGACGAGCTGATCCAGCTCGAGGGCGTCAGCGCCGTCGTGGTGATCGGGGAGCGGGACGAGACCGTCCACCTCTCGGGCCGGTCGCGCGACGACCGAGTCCACATGGGCAACGCGATAGCGGCGGTGTTAGACGACGTGGACAGCGGAAACGGCGGCGGGCACTCCCGGATGGGCGGCGGGACGATCGAACCGGAGGTCGACCCCACCGGAGAGGGGGAGCGAGAGACCGTCGACCGCGACGCGCTCGCCGACGGGCTGTTCCGCGCGATGGCGGGCGACGTGTGACCGCGTCGCCGAGCCGACGGCCGCCGCGACGCCTCCGGCGGCGCGACGCGCGGATTTAAGTCTCGGGCCGCGGTGCGTCCGACATGGACATCGACGCGTCGGTCGACGACGGCTGGCTCGCGCTCGCCGGCGTCGGCGCCGGCTACGGGATCGCGGTCGGACTGGTGTTCCTGCTGGTCTTCGTCGCGCCGTACCTCGTCGTCGCGGCGCTGTAACGGGCGCTTCGACGGGAGGCGACGGTCGAAAAAGGACTGAGCGGCCGCGACGCGATCAGGCGAACGCCAGCGAGTCGTCGGCGTTCGTCTCGTCGTCCTGGCGGAGCTTCTCGTGGGCCTCGAGGAAGTCGTCGACGGTGACCTCCGTGCGGTCGTCGCGGATGGCGAACATCCCGGCCTCCGTACAGATCGCCTTGATGTCGGCGCCGGATGCGTCGGGGGTCAGCTCGGCGAGCTCGGCGAAGTCGACGCCGTCCGCGAGGTTCATGTTGCGGGTGTGGATCTGGAAGATGATCTCGCGGCCCTCGGTCTCCGGCTTGGGCACCTCGATGAGGCGGTCGAAGCGGCCGGGGCGGAGGATCGCGGGGTCGAGCATGTCGAAGCGGTTGGTCGCGGCGATGATCCGGACCTCGCCGCGCTCGTCGAAGCCGTCCATCTCGGAGAGCAGCTGCATCATCGTGCGCTGGACCTCGGCGTCGCCGGAGGTCTTCGAGTCCGTCCGCTTCGAGGCGATGGCGTCGATCTCGTCGATGAACAGGACGGCGGGCTGGTTCTCGCGGGCGACCTCGAACAGGTCCCGGACCAGCTTCGCGCCCTCGCCGATGAACTTGTGGACCAGCTCCGAGCCGGCCATCTTGATGAACGTCGCGTCCGTCTCGTTGGCGACGGCCTTCGCGAGCATCGTCTTCCCGGTGCCCGGCGGCCCGTACAGCAGGACGCCGCTCGGGGGCGTGATGCCGACGTCCTCGAACATGTCGGGGTGTTCGAGCGGCATCTCGACGGTCTCGCGGACCTCCTGCATCTGGTCTTCGAGCCCGCCGATGTCGGCGTAGGTGACGTCCGGCGAGTGCTCGACCTGCATGACGCGGGCGCGGACGTCGGTCTCCTTCTCTAACTTCTTGACCACCGACAGCGAGTTGTTGACCGCGACGCGGTCGTCGGGGTCGAGCTTCTCGCGCATCTCGTCGGTGATCTCGGTGAGCGCCTCCTGGTTGTTGCCGTGCTGTTTGATCACGGCGCCGTCGGGCGTGATCTCCTGGACCGTCGCCACGAACAGCGGGGACTGCTTCAGCTTCTTGTTCTCGTGGGTGAGCCGTTCGAGCTTCTGCTGGTACTTGTTGTTCTCCGCGTTGGCGTCGAGGAGCTTGTCGCGCATCTCCTCGTTCTGGGACTCTAAGACGTCGAGCCGCTCCTGTAAGGAGTCGATCTTCTCCTGTTTCGACGCCGCTCCCTCGTCGTAGGGCATATCGACGTCGTCGACGGTGTCGCTCATTGTGCTTATTAAAGCGTCTCGCGGATAAGAGGCTTCGGGTGGGGGCACGATGCCGCCAGTATCGTCGGCGAGACGGCGACGCGCGGGGGGTTCGGCCGGACGGACTGGTCGGTCCGGGGCGTACAGATGCTCAACAGTAATGAATTAGGATAGTAAATATTATTATCCGGCATGCGATCGATCGAGGTACGCATGAGCACGACCGATGCCGTCACCGCCGACGACGCGGCCGCGGACCGCTGGGCGGCCGTACGCGACCTGCCGCCGAGCGCGAAGCTCGTCGCGAAGGTGTTAGACTACAACGACACGCTGACCCAGAGCGAGCTGGCCGAGGAGACGCTGCTCCCGCCCCGGACCGTCCGCTACGCCCTGTCGCGGCTCGAAGAGGAGGGCGTCGTCGACTCCCGGTTCTCCTTCACCGACGCGCGCAAACGGCTGTACTCGCTGGCGGTCTGAGGCGGGGTTCGGACCGCGCCGCGGTCCGCAGGGTCGAGGGGAGCGTCCGCGACGCTTTATCCCCGATGCCGCGCCAGTCGGCCCGTGGTCTCGACTACCGCCGTCAAGCGCGCCCTGGCCGCGCTCGCGACGCGCACCGACACCGCGAGGCGCCCGTACGTCGCCGTGATCGACGAGGCGGACGCCGCGCGCGCCGACCTCCGCCGGGCGGCCGGCTTCGTCGACGCCGTCGGCCTCGACCGGCTGGCGGAGGCGGTCGACGTCGCGGAGCGCGCGGGCGACGAGGCCGCCGCCGAGCGCGGCCGCGAGGCGCTGGCCGCGTACCGGGCGTTCCGACGCGCGGCGGACGGTTCCGGCGGGGACGGTGACACCGACGCCGGCGGCCCCGAGCGGCGCGGCGACGGGCGCGACCACTTCCGCTCCGGCCCCGGAATCCCTAAGCCGGACACCGGCCAAGACGCGGACAGATGACACGGGTGATCCACACCGGCGACACCCACGTCGGGTACTCGCAGTACCACTCGCCGGTCCGACGCCAGGACTTCCTCGACGCGTTCGAAGCCGTGGTCGACGACGCGGTCGACGACGGCGTCGACGCCGTCGTCCACGCGGGCGACCTCTTCCACGACCGCCGGCCCGAACTCGGCGACCTGATGGGGACCATCTCCGTCCTCCGCCGGCTCGACGACGCGGGGATCCCGTTCCTCGCGGTCGTCGGCAACCACGAGTCGACGCGGGGCGGGCAGTGGCTCGACCTCTTCGAGCGCCTCGGCCTCGCGACCCGGCTCGGCGACGAGCCGGTCGTCGTGGGCGACACCGCCTTCTACGGCCTCGATCACGTCCCCGTCTCGCGGCGCGACGACCTCGACTACGCGTTCGCCGACTACGACGCCGAGTACGCGGCGCTGGTCGCGCACGGCCTCTTCGAGCCGTTCGGCTACGCCGACTGGGACACGGAGACCGTGCTGACCGAGAGCGACGTCGACTTCGACGCGATGCTCCTCGGCGACAACCACACGCCCGACACCGCGCGGGTCGCCGACACGTGGGTCACGTACCCGGGCTCGACCGAGCGCGCGAGCGCCAGCGAGCGCGAGGGGCGCGGCTACAACGTCGTCGTCTTCGACGCCGACGCGGCCGGCGGCGACGACCGGGTCGAGATCCGGCGCCGCGCGCTCGACACGCGCCCGTTCGTCTTCGTCTCCGTCGAACTGCGCGAGGGCGAGGGCGAGTCGCGGGTCCGCGAGCGCGTGCGGGAGCACGACCTCGCCGAGGCGGTCGTCCACGTCGAGATAACCGGGGAGGGCGACCCGGTGACGCCCGCGGCCGTCGAGGAGTTCGCGACCGACGAGGGCGCGCTCATCGCGCGCGTCACGGACAGGCGCGAGGTCGACGCCGACGGCGAGGTGGACGTGAGCTTCGCCGACCCGGAGGACGCCGTCCGCGACCGCCTCGACGAGATGTCGCTGTCGACCGCCGCACGCGACGTGGAAAGCGCGGTCCGCGAGGACACCGTCCCGGACGCGAACGTCCGCGAGACGGTGAAGCGACGGGTCGAGGAGCGGCTCGACGGCGACGAGGACCTCGGCGCGTTCGAGGCCGTGGAGCCCGACGCCGAGACCGGCGATGACGACGGCGGCGAAGCGACGGCCGAATCGGATGAAGCCGGGGACGACGACGAACCGAACGGCAACGAATCGGACGGCGACGAATCGAACGGGGAGGAACCGGACGACGACGAACCGGACGGCGACGAACGGGACAGTAACGAACCCGAGCCGGACGAGTCCGACGCCGACCCCGCCGAGGCGACGGACGCCGACGCGGCGTCGCCCGACGGCCAGGTCTCCATGGAGGACTACCTGTGAAGTTCGACCGCGTCCGCCTCGCGAACTTCAAGCCCTACGGCGACGCCGACCTGCGGCTGACCGAGGGGGTCACCGTCATCCACGGGCTCAACGGCAGCGGGAAGTCGTCGCTCCTGGAGGCCTGCTTCTTCGCGCTGTACGGCTCCAAGGCGCTCGACGGGACCCTCGACGACGTGATCACGAACGGCGAGGAGGAGACGGAGGTTGAGCTGTGGTTCACCCACGACGGCGTCTCCTACCGGGTCGAGCGGCGGATCAAGTCCTACGACGGCCGGATCGACCACCAGTGTACGCTCGAGGCGACCGACGGGAGCGACGTGACCCGCGACGGCGCCCGCGCGGTCCGCGAGTTCGTCACGGAGCTGCTGCGGATGGACGCCGAGGCGTTCGTCAACTGCGCGTACGTCCGGCAGGGCGAGGTGAACAAGCTGATCAACGCCACGCCGCGGGAGCGGCAGGACACGATCGACGACCTGCTCCAGCTCGGGAAGCTGGAGGAGTACCGCGAGCGCGCCGGCGACGCCAGGCTCGGCGTCGAGGACGTGCTGGAGAACCGGCGCGGGCGGCTCGACCAGCTCGACGAGCAGATCGCCGCGAAGGAGGACCGCGACCTCCACGCGCGGCTCAACGAGCTGGAGGGCGAACTCGGCGAGGTCACCGACGACATCGAGCGGTACGAGACCCAGCGGGAGCAGGCGAAGGAGACGCGCGACGCGGCCGCCGAGACGCTGTCGACGCACGCGGAGAAGCGGGAGAGGCTGGAGGCGGTCGAGTCGGAGATCGACGAGATCGAGGCCGCGATCCGCGAGGCCGAGCGCGAGCGCGACGACCACCGCGACGCGATCCGCGAGACGCGCGAGCGGATCGACGAGATCGAGTCGGAGATCGACGGGCGGCTCGACGACGCCGGCCTCGACGCGGCGACCGAGGAGGCGATCGCCGACCGCCGCGCGGCGCTCGACGAGCGGGAGGCGACGGTCCGCGAGGACCTCGACGACGAGCGGGTGAACGCCGAGGGGCTCCGCAATCAGGCGACGAACCTCGCCGGGAAGGCCGACGACCGGACCGAGCGCGCCGCGGAGATCGAGGCCGAGGCCGACGACCTCGCCGACGAGGCCGAGGCGACGGCGGCGGCGGCCGACGAGGCCGAGTCGTCGGTCGCGGACCTCCGCGAGGAGGCCGACGAGCTCCGCGAGCGGTTCGCGGCCGCGGACGCCGACGTCGACCGCGACGGCGTCGCCGACGAGCGGGACGCGCTGCGCGACGAGCGCGGCGAGGTCCGCGAGCGGATCGCCGAGCTGTCGGCGGAGCTGAAGAACGCCCGCGAGCGCGTCGCGGAGGCCGAGGAGCTGCTCGCGGCGGGGAAGTGTCCGGAGTGCGGCCAGCCGGTCGAGGACTCGCCGCACGCCAGCGGGATCGACGAGGACCGCGAGCGCGTCGCGGAGCTGGAGGCCGAGCTCGCGGACGCCCGCGACCGCGAGGCCGACCTCGACGACCGGATCGCGGAGCTCGACGGGCTCGCGAGCGCGGCCGACCGGCTCGACGAGATCGACGAGCGCGTCGAGACCCTCGAGGCGCGCGTCGAGGAGAAGCGCGAGGCGGCGGACCGGAAGCGGGAGACGGCCGAGGAGAAGCGCGAGCGCGCCGCAGAGCTCAGGGACGCGGCCGAGGAGACGCGCGAGGTCGCGGCCCAGAAGCGCGAGGAGGCGGAGGCGGCCGCGGCGCGCGTCGAGGAGCTCGAGTCCGAGCTCGCGGCGATCGACGACGCGCGCGAGGCGGTGACGGCGGTCGAGGAGCGCCTCTCCGCTATCGCGGACGCGGAAGACGAGGTCGAGCGCCGCCGCGAGAAGCGGGAGAACCTCGAAGAGGTGAACGACGAGCGGCGCGACCGGCTCGCCGACAAGCGCGAGCGGCGCGACGAGCTCGCGGACGCCGTCGACGAGGCCGCGGTCGAGACGGCGAGGGAACGGAAACAGGAGGCAGAGCGGTACCTCGAACGGGTCGGCGAGGAGCTCGACCGCCTCGACGAGCGCCGCGAGGAGCTCCAGAACGCGATCGGCGGGGTGAAAGGCGAGCTCCGCGAGCTGGAGGAGCTCCGCGAGGAGCGCGAGGCGCTGGGCGAGCGGGTGGCCGCGCTGGAGGGCCTCCACGAGGAGACGAGCGAGCTGGAGTCGATGTACGGCGACCTGCGCGCGGAGCTCCGCCAGCGCAACGTGGCCGAGCTGGAGCGCACCCTCAACGAGACGTTCGAGCTCGTCTACGGCAACGACGCCTACTCGCACATCGAGCTCGACGGCGAGTACGTCCTCACCGTCTACCAGAAGGACGGCGAGCCGCTCGACCCCGAGCAGCTCTCCGGCGGCGAGCGCGCCCTGTTCAACCTCTCGCTGCGCTGTGCCATATACCGCCTGCTCTCGGAGGGGATCGAGGGCGCGGCGCCGACGCCGCCGCTCATCCTCGACGAGCCGACGGTGTTCCTCGACTCCGGCCACGTCTCGCGGCTCGTCCGGCTCGTCGAGGAGATGCGCGGCTTCGGCGTGCGCCAGATCGTCATCGTGAGCCACGACGACGAGCTGGTGGGCGCGGCCGACGAGCTGGTCACCGTCGAGAAGGACCCGCGCTCGAACCGCTCGACCGTCCGGCGGGAGGACGCGGCGGACATCGAGGCGGCGTCGCTCGCCGACGACTGAGGCGAGGTCCCGCAGGACCGCCCTCCGCGTGCTCCGACGGGCGCCCGTTCGTATCTCTCCGCCGGGCAGCGGGCGACGCTCACGCCCCGGCCTGCCCGAGCAGATAGGCGAACGTACCGAGGGCGCCGGCGACGGCGAGCCCGGCGTACGCGAGCAGGTACCGCCACGAGTCCGCCGAGGAGTACCGGAAGGCGGCGACGGCACCGACTCCCGCGAGCGCGAGGAACCCGTACGCGACCGGGGGTCCGGCCAGCCCGAGGCGATGCGCCAGGACCCGTTCCGAGATGAGCGGGGCGAGGAGGCCACAACAGACCGCGAGGAGGGCGCCGCTGAGGCGCCCGTTCGGTCGGAGCGCCATGGGCGAGGGGCGTCGGCCGACCGGCAAGTGCTTTCTGTCGGCGTCGGCCGTTCGACGCCGGCGGGATCAGCCGTCGTCCGACTCGGCGCCGCCGTCGTCCGCCGACTCGCCGCGCAACAGTGCCAGCGCCTCGACCGCGACCGGGGTCGCCTCGTAGCCGCGGCGCCCGGCGACCTCGGCCTCGTCGACCAGGCCGGCCGCGCGGAACTCGGAGAGCGCGCCGTGGAGGTCGGACTCGCACATGTCGGCCGCGTCGAGGAGGTCGATGGCGGCGATCGGCCCCTCGTCGACGACCACCGCGAGCAGGCCGAGCGACCGGTCGTCGCGGACCGCGCCGAGCGTCCGACGGACCGGCTCCGACACGCCGGAGGCGGCGGTCGCGAGCGGCGACTCGCCGTCGACGACCCGGAGGTCGTCGTTGTCGACGTACCGCTCCGCGCCGGTCGCCGGGTCCCGCACGCGGCTCGACTCGGCGGAGCGCTTCACGAGGAGGTACGTCTCGCCGTCGCCGTCGCGGACCGTCTGCATGGTCGAAGGAGGGCGCTCGCCGGGTATTACGCTTCCGGGGGCGCCGCGTCGGGGTCGGGGTCGTCCGCCTCGGACCCCGGATCGCCGTCGCCCTCCCCGTCGGCCTCGTCCCGCGACCGCCTCCACGACCGGTACGTCTGGTAGGTGCGGACGCCGGCCAGGAGCCCGGCGACGAACAGGGCCGGACCGATCCGCGACCAGCCCTCGAAGAACCACACCATCGGGCCGAGCGCGACGAGGAGGACGGCGGCGTTGGCGTAGATGACGGCGACGACGAACGCGCGGAGGGTGCCCTGGTCCACGTCGCTCGCGCCCTCGAAGTCGCCGCCGTCGTCGAACGACTTCACCGAGGGCGCCCGCGGAATGTCGGGCGTCATCTCCCGCTCGGCGTCGGAGCTCTCGCCGACCGAGATCTCGCCCTCGTCGTCCTCGTCGAGGCTGAACACGCCCGGCCGTACGCCGCGCCGGGGCAAAGGGGTTCCGTCCGGACGCGGCGCCGCGGCTGCTGGCGAGCGAGTGCGGTGCGGCGGGGCGGGGCGGCGGACGGCAGTAGAAGGGCCGCGTCAGACCGCGTCGGCGAGCCGGACGGTTCGGCTCGCCTCGACCCACGCAAGGGGGTTCGCGGCGTCGAAAAGCACCACGTTCCCGTCGTCTTCGTACGCCTCCACCTCGGCGTCGACCGCGTCGGAGTCGGCCGGGCGAGCCACCTCGGATTCGGAGCGTGGGTCCGAAGACATAGACCGTGGTAAGTCATCACACATTATATGCCTTTCCGTGGCGGGATAGCTCGCCGCACCCGAAAGCCGAGTTTTTTAGCCGGGTGCCGCCGAAGGGCGGATATGACTCAGTCGGGGCTGTCGGACTTCTCGTCGACCGGGGATGCGGGCGACGGGGCCGACGGCGACACGGACACCGAACGGGAGGAGCTGGCCGCCCAGGAGGCGGCCGTCGTCGCCGGCGGCGGCCGCGGTCACGTCAGCGACGTGGTCGACGTCGACGAGGCGAAGTTCCCGGAGTCGACGGGGACCGTCGAGCTGATGATCACCCAGATCGACTACGCCGTCGAGGGGTACGGGAGCGACGAGTACCCGGTCGTCCACGTGTTCGGTCGGCGGCCGGCCGAGAACGTCGACGGGGAGGCCGAAGGCGTCGACGGCGACCCGGACCACGACGTCGTCGAACACCTCCGCGTGCTCGGCGTCGAGCCGTACTTCTACGTGCCCACCGCCGACCTCGACCGCGACCCCGTCGAGGAGTACGACGTGGTGATCGGGACCCGCGAGGAGAGCCCCGACGGCGAGCCCTTCGAGAGCATCCGCGGCGAGCCGCTCACCCGGATCGTCACCCGGACGCCCCGCGACGTGGGGAACATCCGGGACGACTTCGAGACGAGCTTCGAGGCAGACATCCTGTTCCCGAACCGTTTCCTGATCGACAACGGGATCAACGGCGGGATCCGCGTCGAGGAGCGGCGCCTCGACGACGGGGAGGGGACGATACAGGTCCACGAGGGCCACCTCGAACCCGCCGAGGTCGACGCCGACCTCCGCGTGAACACCTTCGACATCGAGGTCGACGACCGGCGCGGCTTCCCTGAGGACGGCGAGGAGCCGATCATCTGTCTCACCAGCCACGACTCCTACGACGACGAGTACGTCGTCTGGCTGTACGACGCGCCCGAGGCCGACATCCCGCCGCCGGCGGACCTCCCCGACTACGAGGGGATCGTCGGCGGCGACGGGGAGCTGGACTTCCGGGTCCGCACCTTCGAGGAGGAGGCCGCGATGCTCGACGCGTTCGTCGAGTACATCGACGAGACGGACCCGGACCTCCTGACCGGCTGGAACTTCGAGGACTTCGACGCGCCGTACGTCCTCGACCGGCTGGAGGTGCTCGACGAGGGGAGCCAGTACGACCTCGACGTCGACCGGCTCTCCCGGATCGGCGAGGTGTGGCGGTCCGGGTGGGGCGGCCCGGACGTGAAGGGACGGGTCGTCTTCGACCTGCTGTACGCCTACAAGCGCACGATGTTCACCGAGTTAGAGTCGTACCGGCTCGACGCGGTCGGCGAGCGCGAGCTCGGCGTCGGGAAGGAGCGCTACACGGGCGACATCGGCGACCTCTGGGAGCAGGACCCGGAGCGCCTGCTGGAGTACAGCATCCGCGACGTGGAGCTGTGCGTCGAGATCGACCGGAAGCAGGACGTGATCGCCTTCTGGGACGAGGTGCGGACCTTCGTCGGCTGTAAGATCGAGGACGCGCCGACGCCCGGCGACACGGTCGACATGTACGTCCTCCACAAGGCGTTCGGGAAGTTCGCGCTCCCGACGAAGGGCCAACAGGAGTCGGAGGAGTTCGAGGGCGGCGCCGTCTTCGACCCGATAACGGGCGTCAAGGAGATGGTGACGGTCCAGGACCTGAAGAGCCTCTACCCGATGTGTATGGTGACGATCAACGCCGGCCCGGAGACGAAGGTCGACCCCGACGAGTACGACGGCGAGACCTACGTCGCGCCCAACGGGACCCACTTCCGGAAGGAGCCGGACGGCATCATGCGCGAGATGGTCGACGAGCTGCTCTCCGAGCGCGAGGAGAAGAAGGCGCTCCGGAACGACCACGACCCCGGGACCGAGCCGTACGAGCAGTACGACCGCCAGCAGGGCGCCGTCAAGGTCATCATGAACTCCCTCTACGGCGTGACGGGCTGGGACCGGTTCCGTCTTTACGACAAAGAGGGCGCAGCAGCCGTCACAGCGACCGGTCGCGAAGTCATCGACTTTACCGAGGAGGCCGCAGAAGAGCTTAATTATCAGGTTGCTTATGGAGATACCGATTCGGTCATGTTATCTCTTTCTGACATGTCGAAGGAGGAGGCGATAGAGACCTCCTTCGAGATAGAGGACCACATCAACGAGCGCTACGACGACTTCGCGCGCGAGGAGCTCAACGCCGACGAACACCGCTTCCAGATCGAGTTCGAGAAGCTCTACCGGCGCTTCTTCCAGGCGGGCAAGAAGAAGCGGTACGCGGGCCACATCGTCTGGAAGGAGGGGAAAGACGTCGACGACATCGACATCACCGGCTTCGAGTACAAGCGCTCGGACATCGCCGGGATCACGAAGGAGGTCCAGCAGAACGTCATCGAGACCATCGTCACGGGCGACGACATCGACGACGACATGGAGGAGGTCAAGGAGTACCTCGTCGACGTCATCGCGCGGGTGCTCGACGGCGACGTGGACCTCGACGAGGTCGGGATCCCCGGCGGCATCGGCAAGAAGCTCGACGCCTACGACACGCCGACCGCGCAGGTCCGCGGCGCGAAGTACGCCAACCTCATGCTCGGGACGAACTTCGGCAGCGGGTCGAAGCCGAAGCGGCTCTACATCGAGAAGGTCCACCCGGACTTCTGGGCGCGGATGGAAGACGAGGAGGGGCTCGACCCCCAGCGGGACCACCTCTACGGGGAGTTCAAGCGCGACCCGGACGTGATCTGCTTCGAGTACGCCGACCAGGTCCCCGACGAGTTCGAGGTCGACTGGGAGAAGATGCTCGACAAGACCCTCAAGGGACCGATAGAGCGCGTGATAGAGGCGCTCGGCATGTCGTGGGAGGAGGTCAAGACGGGCCAAGAGCAGACGGGGCTCGGCTCGTTCATGTGACCGACGGCGAGGCGAAACGCCGGTCGTCGAAAGCACTTTTCGATCGGAAGAAAATTTCTTGGTGGATCTGCGATTTTTGAGGCGGAGATGCGTAACCGTTAACCCCCGCAACACCCACTGTTCGCACACGAGGCACGAGAACACAATGGCAACTCTCGAAATCAACGACCTTCGGGCACGAGTGGCCGAAGAGGGCGGTGAACGGATCCTTCGCGGCGTCGACCTGACCGTCGAGTCCGGGGACATCCACGCGCTGATGGGTCCCAACGGCTCGGGCAAGTCGACGCTGGCGAAGGTGATCGCCGGCCATCCGGCCTACGAGGTGACCGACGGGTCGGTCTCCCTCCACCTCGACGAGGACGACGTCGCCGACGTGGACGCCGACCTCGACGACGAGGATTACCACTGGGAGCTCCTGGAGCTGGAGCCGAACGAGCGCGCCGCGCTCGGCATCTTCCTCGGCTTCCAGTACCCCGCTGAGATCGAGGGCGTCACGATGACGAACTTCCTCCGCCAGGCCCTCAACGCGAAGGCCGACGAGCGCGAGGAGCTGTTCGAGGACGAGGACGAGGAGTCGGCCGAGGCCGACGAGGACGACGAGGGGTACGAGACCTCCCCGATGGAGGGGCCCGCGGACGACGGCGAGATCGGCGTCGCCGAGTTCCAGGAGATCCTCTCCGAGAAGATGGAGCTGCTCGACATGGACGAGAAGTTCATGCAGCGGTACCTCAACGCCGGCTTCTCCGGCGGCGAGAAGAAGCAGAACGAGGTCCTCCAGGCCGCGATGTTAGAGCCGTCGATCGCCGTGCTCGACGAGATCGACTCCGGGCTCGACATCGACCGCCTGAAGGACGTCTCGAAGGGGATCAACGCGCTCCGCGACGAGCAGGGCACGGGCATCCTCCAGATCACCCACTACCAGCGCATCCTCGACTACGTCGAGCCCGACCACGTCCACGTCATGCTCGACGGCGAAGTCGTCAAGAGCGGCGGCGCGGAGCTCGCCGAGAAGCTGGAGGACGAGGGGTACGACTGGGTCCGCGAGGACGCCTTCGAGGCGGCGTAACCGAATGCGGGCACGCGACACACGTAAACACGGGAATCCGTAACAATACACTATGAGTTCACAACAGGACGACCTCAAGGAGACAGACACCGAGGCCCGCTTTGAGTTCAAGAAGGAGGAGAAGTCCGCCTTCAAAAGCGAGAAGGGCCTCACCGAGGAGACGGTCCGCGTCATCTCGGAGGACAAGGACGAACCGGAGTGGATGTTAGAGCGCCGCCTGCGCGCGCTCGAGCAGTTCCAGGAGATGCCGATGCCGACCGACTGGCCCGGGCAGCCGGACCTCTCGGAGGTCGACATCGACGAGATCGTTCCCTACATCCGGCCGGACATCGAGACCCGCGGCGGCGCGGACAGCTGGGAGGACCTCCCGGAGGAGATCCAGGACACCTTCGACAAGCTGGGCATCCCGGAGGCCGAGAAGAACGCGCTCTCGGGCGTCGGCGCGCAGTACGAGTCCGAGATCGTCTACCAGAACATGCAGGAGCGGTGGGAGGAGAAGGGCGTCATCTTCTGTGACATGGACAAGGCCGTCCAGGAGCACGAGGAGATCGTCCGCGAGCACTTCATGACGAAGTGCGTCCCCCCGAGCGACAACAAGTTCGCGGCGCTTCACGGCGCCATCTGGTCCGGCGGCTCGTTCGTCTACGTCCCGGAGAACACCACCGTGGAGATGCCGGTCCAGGCGTACTTCCGGATGAACTCCGAGGGGATGGGCCAGTTCGAGCACACGCTCATCATCGCCGAGGAGGGCTCCGAGGTCCACTACATCGAAGGCTGTTCCGCCCCGAAGTACTCGGCGTTCAACCTCCACTCGGGCGGCGTGGAAGTGTTCGTCGGCGAGGACGCCCACGTCCAGTACTCGACCGTCCAGAACTGGTCGAAGAACACGTACAACCTGAACACGAAGCGCGCCATCGCCGAGAAGGGCGGGCGCATGGAGTGGATCTCCGGCTCGATGGGGTCGAAGGCGACGATGCTGTACCCGTCGACGATCCTGAAGGGCCGCGGCGCGTCCGACAACCACATCACCATCGCCTTCGCGGGCGAGGGCCAGGACATCGACACCGGCGCGAAGGTGTACCACAACGCGCCGAACACGAAGTCCACCGTCGAGTCGAAGTCGATCGCGAAGGACGGCGGCCGCACCAACTACCGCGGCCTCGTCCACATCGCGGACGGCGCGGAGAACTCCTCGACGGCCGTCGAGTGCGACGCGCTGATGTTCGACAACGAGTCGACCTCCGACACGATGCCGTACATGGAGATCAACGAGTCGAAGGTCGACGTCGCCCACGAGGCGACCGTCGGCAAGATCGGCGACGAGGACATCTTCTACCTCCAGTCGCGCGGTCTCGACGACGACGACGCCAAGCAGATGATCGTCTCGGGCTTCATCGAGCCGATCACGGAGGAGCTGCCGATCGAGTACGCCGTCGAGCTGAACCGGCTCGTCGAGCTGGAGATGGAGGGTTCGCTCGGATAACATGAGCACGAAGCAACTAGAGAGCCTCTCGGAGGAGACGGTACGACGCATCGCCGACGAACGCGACGAGCCCGAGTGGCTCTTGGAGACCCGGCTGAACGCGCTGTCCGCGCTGGAGACCGCGGAGCTGCCCGACGTCATCCAGACGCCGGGGCGCCGCTGGACCGACCTGGAGGCGCTGGACTTCGAGGCGCTCGTCGACCCGCTGAACCAGGCCGACGAGACCGAGCGGACCGCGGGCGACGACGAGGTCGTCGTCCTGCCGTTCACCGAGGCGCTCGCCGAGTACGGCGACGTGATCGAGGCGAACTTCGGCTCCGTCCTCGACCCCGAACACAACTACCTCACCGCGCTTTCGGTCGCGCTTTTCACCACCGGGACGTTCGTCTACGTCCCCGAGGGCGTCGACGTCGAGGACGTGACGGTGCGCGCGGAGATGAACTCCCGCTCGCTGTTCAGCCAGACGCTCGTCGTCGCCGAGGAGTCGTCGTCGGTGACGATCCTCGAGTCGATCGAGACCGGTGACGCCGAGGTCGACGACGACCGGTACTTCTCGAACCTCGTCGAGGTCGTCGCGGGCGAGAACGCGAACGTCCAGTTCGGCTCGCTCCAGAACCTCGACGCGGACGCGTACACCTACTCGCTGAAGCGCGGCGTGACGGACACCTACGCGACGATCGACTGGATCGAGAGCAACTTCGGCTCGAAGCTCACCCGGTCCGACATCGAGACCGACCTGAACGGCGACGGCTCCGAGAGCCAGATCGTCGGGACGTTCTTCGGCACGGACGACCAGCACTTCGACATCAACGCCCGCGTGTGGCACCAGGCCGAGCAGACGACCGCCGACCTGGTCACCCGCGGCGTGCTCGACGACGTCGCCCGCTCCGTCTACGAGGGCGTCCAGGACGTCGGCGAGGACGCGTGGAACACCTCCAGCTACCAGCGCGAGAACACGCTGATGCTGTCGGACGACGCCGAGGCGGACGCGTCGCCGAAGCTGATCATCCACAACCACGACACCGAGGCCTCCCACTCCGCGACGGTCGGGCAGGTCGACGCCGAGGACCTGTTCTACCTCGAGAGCCGCTCGATCGACTCGCGGACGGCCCGGAACATGCTCGTCGAGGGCTTCTTCGTGCCCGTCTTAGAGGAGATCGCGGTCGACGAGTTCCGCGACGACGTCGAGGAGCTCGTCTTCGAGCGCCTCCAGTAAGCGGTCGGCGCTCGCGGCCCGCCCGCCGAACGGATTTTTTTTTCGACGCCCGACACACCGACTGAGCGACCGGCGCGCGAGGGGAACCGCTTAAGACCGACGACGCCCGAGTCGGTGGTATGCGAACCCGCGTATCGCGCCGTCTCGGGTGGTCGCGGTGAGCGTGAGCCAGCGGGTCGCCTCCGACGACCAGCTCGCGCGACTGCTCCAGATCGGCATCGTGCTCGAGGAGGTCGTCGAAGCGCGAACGCACCGCCACTACCAGCAGCTGGACGCCGAGCTCGACGAGGAGGTGGAGACGCTGCTCGCGGACGCCGCCGAGGAGTCGGCCGACCACCGCGAGCGCTTGGAGGCGCTCGTCGAGGGGCTCGGCGTCGACAGCGTCCCGTTCGACGAGATCGAGTCGCTGGTCGACGCCCGCTACGGGCGGACGCGACCGGAGGACTTCGACGACGTGCTGTACGACCAGCTGTGCAACGAGGAGACGGCGTACAAGTTCTACGACGACCTCATCGAGGCGATCGAGGACTCCGACGCGGCGTTCTCGATCGACCGCGATGAGCTGATCGCGACCCTGACGGCGATCCGCGACGAGGAGGCCGAGGGAGTGCGCGAGGTCACGGAGGTCATGGAGCGCCGATGAACCGGGCAGACGAGTCGCCGACGAGCGCCGACGGAGGACAGCCGTGAACACCGCAGATCAGTACCTCAAGACGATATACGTCGTACAGGACGAAGATGACGGGCCCGCCTCGACCGGGTCGATCGCCGACGCGCTCGGCGTCAGCCCGGCCAGCGCCAACGAGATGATCGGCAAGCTCGAAGAGCGGGGGCTCGCCGAACACGAGAAGTACAAGGGCGTGCGCCTCACCGACGACGGCATCGTCCGCGCGCGGGACGCCCTCCAGACGTACTGTATCATCGAGCGCTTCCTCGCCAACGTCCTCGCGGTCGAGGACTTCCAGGCGGAGGCCCGCGAGCTCGAGGCGGTCATCGACGACACGGTGGCCGAGCGGCTCGACACGATCATCGACCGCCAGCCGGAGTGTCCGGACTGCTTCGACCCCGAGTCCGACGCCTGCGCGTGCCTGGAGGTCGCGGCGACGCCGGTGGAGCCGGAACAGCAGTAAGGACCGCCGCGGGGGACCGCTTTAGACGCCGGTGGAGTAGCGCAGGATGCCCGCGATGCCGCCGAACGCGTCGAGCAGCTGCTCGCCCTTCTCGAAGTCCGTCGAGATGAACCGCGTCTCGGTGCCGCGCTGCTCCGCGATGGCCATCAGGTGTTCGATGACGTCCTCGCGCTCCTCGACGGCCGCCTCGTCGCCGCACTCGCTGCACTCGTGGTCGGGCGTCGAGTGGCGGGCGTCGACGACCTCGTACTCCTCGTGGCCGTTCGGGCACTCGTAGACGACGACGTCCGAGCGGAGGTCCTCGGAGATGAGCAGGCGGTCGACCGACCCCATGATCAGGTTCCGGCGGGTCTGTTCGAACCCGTAGGTGGCCTCCTGCCCGGTGTTGAGCTTCTCGAAGAACTCCTCCATGTCGTTTTTGTCCTGGACGATCTCCTGGTCCGCGAGCGCCTCCTGGCCCGCGTCGACGAGGTCCTTCAGCCCGGACTCGTCGGTGTACGCGACGTCGAACTTGCCGAGGACCTTGTCCTGGAGCTCGTGGTGGAGGTAGTCGCCGTCGAGGAACTCGTCTTTCGTCGGCGAGGGGCCGCCGACGAGGATGCCGTCGAGCTCGTGGCGCCTGTCGACGAACAGGTCGTTGGCCATCCCCGCGACCTCCTGGTAGAAGTTGTCGATGGCCTCCAAGCGCAGGCGGGCGAACCGCTGTGCTGACTGACCCCCCTTCCGCTGTTTGCCGGGGACGAGCGAGGAGGCGGACTTGACAGGCTCGACGCGTTTCCCCTTCAGCCAGCCGACGTTCGCCTCGCGGCGGTCCAAGACGATGAGCCCGAACAGCCCGGAGTCTTCGAGCATGTGCTCGAGCGGCTCGGTGAGGAACTCCGAGTCGCAGTGGTACCGGAACGACTCGACGGGCTGGGGCGGCGACTCCAGCGTCCGGGTGACCATGTCGGTCTGTCCGCCGCCCGCGTCGATGGCGCCGGAGAAGATCACCAGCCCGTTCTCGGGCGGGAAGGTGTCGTAGTAGCGCAGTCGGTCCTTGATCGAGGTGAGCGCGTCCTGAACGGCGGTCCGGGTCTGCTTGGACTTGATGTTCGACGCCTCGCTGTGCTCCTGGGTAACGTGGGCCACCACGTCGGAGATCTGCCTGTCTTCGGGGATGTAGATGGTGACGAGCTGGGTGCCGGAGCCCTCGTAGTCTTTGAGTTCCTCGATGACCTTGCGGAACTCGTACTTCCGGCGGTCCTCGTTCGCCTCCTGTGCGTCGCTACTCATTGTCCGAGATACGGTCGCGTGCGTGTAAGTAAGCTTTGACCTCCCGGCCGGCGCGTCGAGACCGGGTCGCACGGGTCGCTAAGCGGGCGTTTACTTATAAATGGACTGCGGTGACGCGTGCCTGCGAGCGGCCGGAGGCCGCGAGACAGCACGCGCGAGGGAGTCGGTCGCCCGAGCGGAGCGACGGGCGGCCGACGAGGCTGGGGAGGTGTGAGGCGCAGAGCAGTGTTGTGTGGGGCGGGGCTCACGGCTGGGGCTTTGGACGTGTTTGCCGTCGATCTTCGGTCAGCACCCGAAGAAGGCCGAACTCGATAACACCGATCCTACATCGACTCCGGCGCCTCGACGCCCAGCACGTCGAGCGCGTTCGCCATCGTGTGCTTCGCGGCCGCGACGACGGCGACGCGGGCGTCGCGGAGCTCGTCGGTCTCGGCGGTCACGACCGGGCACTCGCGGTAGAAGGCGTTGTAGGCGTCGGCGAACTCGCGGGTGAACGTCGCGATCGTGTGCGGCTCCAAGTCGTCCGCTGCGGCCTCGATGACCGCGGGGAAGCGGGCGACCTCCCGGAGGAGCTCGCGAGCCGCCTCGGTCTCTAACGCCCTCGCGTCCACGTCGAGCGCGTCGGGATCGACCGCGCCGTCGGCGTCCGCGGTCACGCCCGGCACGTCGACGCCCTCGGCCGCTGCCTCGTCGAGGATGCCGGCGCAGCGCGCGTGGACGTACTGGACGAACGGGGCCGACTGCGCCTCGAAGTCGAGCGCGTCCTCCCACTCGAAGGTGATCGCCTTGGCGGGCTGCTTCGAGACGATGTCGTACCGCACGGCGCCGATCCCGACCTGGTGGGCGATGCGCTCGACGTCGTCGTCGGTGAGGTCGTCGCCGCGGATGCGGTCGTCCATCCGGGACTCGACGGCGTCGCGGGCGCGGTCGATGGCCTCGTCGAGGAGGTCGTCGAGCATCACGCCCGTCCCCTTCCGCGTCGACATCTTCCCGTCGGGGAGGTTGACGTACGAGTAGATGACGTGGCCGAGCCGGTCGGTGTCGTTGCCGAGCAGTTCGAGGGTCGCGTCGAGCTGGTCGGCCTGGAGCTTGTGGTCCTCGCCGAGGACGGTGACGGCGCGGTCGTAGTTGTCGAACTTCCACTCGTGGTGGGCCAGGTCGCGGGTCGTGTAGAGGCTCGTGTCGTCGGAGCGCAGGAACACGAGGTTCTTGTCGATCCCCCACTCGTCGAGCTCCAGCTGCCAGGCGTCCTCCTCGTAGACGGCGTGGTCGGTCTCCTTGAGCCGCGCGGCGACCTCGTCGGTCGAACCGTCGCGCATGAACCGCGTCTCCTTGACGAACTCGTCGAACTCGGCCGGCAGGCGGGCGAGACACTCCTTCATCCCGCCCAGCACGGTGTCGACGACCTCGCCGACGCGCTCGTAGGTCGCCTCGTCGCCGGCTTCGAGCCCCTGGAGGATCGCCTGGATCTCCTCCTCGGCGGCCTCGACCGCATCCGGGTCGGCCTCCTCTAAGAAGGCGTTCCCCTTCCGGTAGTAGCGCACGAGGTCGTACTCCGCGCGGTCGCGGGCGGGGTCGGCGTCGAGGTCGTCCTCGTCGAACCGCTCGTACGCCCACGTGAACACCGCCATCTGGCGGCCGGCGTCGTTGACGTAGTAGTGGCGGTCGACGTCGTAGCCCGCGTACTCCATGAGGTTCGCCACGGCGTCGCCGACGATGGGGTTGCGCGCGCGGCCGACGTGGACGGGACCGGTCGGGTTCGCGCTGGTGTGCTCGACGACGACCGAGGCGTCGCGGTCGGGGAGCGCGCCGTACGCCGGGTCGACGGCCGCCGCGTCGAGCGTGTCGGCGAGGTAGCGCTCGTTCGCGTGGAAGTTGACGTACGGCCCCGCGGTGTCGACGCGCCCGACGTAGTCCGCGTCCGCGATCGACACCGCCTCGGCGACCGTCGCCGCGACGTTCGGCGGCGCGTCGCCGACCTCGCCGGCGAGCCGGAACGCGACGCTGGAGGCGAGCGTCGCGTCCATGTCGTCCGGCGGGCGTTCGATGCCGAGGTCGTCGGTCGGGAGGTCGAGATCGGCGAGCGCGTCCGCGAGCGCCGCCTCGACCTCCGACCGGAGCTGCCTGAACATACCGTCCGTTCGACGGGCGGGTTAAAAGGCCCTTCCGAACCGTGCCGCGGACTCGAACGGGCGGAGGGCCCCTCGGGTCCGCCGCGGCGCGCGCCGCCGACCCGTTTTCGAATCGATAATTTCCGCTCCGACTGGACGGCTCATAGGCAAATCGTACCGGGAGATATTTTGTCTCCGGGGTTCAGACCAGGAGGTAACCATGTTCTACGGGGTAGCGACGAGACCACGACTCGACGCGATCGGTCGACGCGGACAACTGTTACGCGGGACGCTCCTTCGCACCGATGGTTGAGCACACCCGGACGCTGGACTTCAAGATCGCGTTCGCCATCGGCCTGGGGACGATGATCGCCGCCGGCATCTTCTCGCTCTCCGGCACCGCCGTCGCGGCGATCGGCTCCAGCGCCGTCATCGCGTTCGTCATCGCGGCCGTCATCGCCGGGATCACCGCCGCCGGGTACTCGGAGTTCGCCTCGATCTACTCCGAGAACGGCGGGGGGTACCTGTTCTCCTCGCGGACCTTCGAGAACGACACGCTCGTCTACGCCATCGGCGCGATGCTCTTCCTCGGCTACACCGGGACGACGGCGTTCTACCTCGCGACGATGGACGAGTGGTTCTTCAGGTTCGTGCTCCCGGAGGCGTTCCACGTCCTCCCGCACGGGACGACGGGGGTGCTCGCCGCGCTGCTCCTCGGGACGCTGAACGCCCGGGGGACCGAGGAGAGCGGGATGTTCCAGCTGTTCGTGACGGGGGCGAAGGTGGCCGTCCTGCTGGCGTTCATCGGCGGCGCCTTCTCGTTCCGCGGCCCGTCGACGGCGGTCGGCACCTTCGCGACGGGCTTCACGACGGACGTGGTGGGGATCGTGTCGATCGCCGCGCTGGCGTTCATCACATTCTTCGGTTTCTCCGCCATCGCCGCCAGCGCCGGCGAGATCATCGAGCCGAAGCGGACCGTCCCGCGCGCCATCGCCGCGTCGATCATCACCGTCACCGTCCTGTACGCGCTGGTGATCGTCGCGATGGTCAACTCGCCGGTCCCCGCGGAGGTCATCGCCCGCGAGGGCGAGACCGCGATGGGCGAGGTCGCAGCCGGCTTCCTCGGCCCCATCGGGCGGTCGCTCATCGTCGCCGGCGCCATCTTCAGCATGGTCAGCGCGTCGAACGCTTCGATCCTCGCCGCCAGCGGGATCGGCTCGCTGATGGGCCGCCAGGGACAGGCCCCCCGACCCTTCTCGCGGATTCACCCGGAGTACAACACCCCGTTCTGGAGCATCGCCACCGCGACCGGCACCATCGTCTTCCTGATCGTCACGTTCATCATGCTGTTCCCGGCGGAGGGCGGCGTCCTCCCGTTCCAGATCAGCGTCCCCCTGCCCGTGGTCGGCTCCCTCGCGATCACGGAGCTGGGACTGACGACGCTGACCGGGTTCGCGACGCTGAACCTCCTGTTGCCGCTCTCGATCGTCAACCTCGCGCTCATCTACTCGCGGCGGCGCTACCCGGACATCGAGCGCGGGTTCCGGGTGCCCGGAGTCCCCCTCGTCCCCATCGTCGGCGTCCTCGCGAACCTCGGGCTGATCTACAACCTCCCGCTGAAGGGCGTCCTCGTCGGCGTCGTCCTCGTCGGGGCGCTGCTGGTCGCGTACCTGTCGTGGGGCGGGGCGCCGGCCGTCGACGAGCTGTTCGAGAAGGTGGTCGAGCCGGAGCCGACCGCCGCCGAGGAGACGGGCGGCGGCGCGGACGCCGAGGCGAGCGACGATGACCGGTACCGGGTGCTCGTCGCGGTCGCCCGCCCGGACAGGGCGGCGCGATACATCAGGCTCGCCGACACCCTGGGGAAGCTCCGGCACGACACGCCCCACATCCACGTGCTGAACGTCACGCAGATCCCGGAGCAGACGCCGTCGGAGGTCGTCCGGGAGACCGCCGAGAGCCGCGTGACCCGGATCCAGGAGCTGCTCGCGGGCGAGGACCTCGACGCGGACTACACGGTCGAGGGCCACATCTGTCAGGACGTGGCGTTCGACATCCTCCAGACCGCCCGCGAGGGCGACGCCGACCAGATCCTGATGGGGTATCCCGAGGAGCACACCGACGTGGCCGAGACGATCGAGTACAAGGCGCCCTGCGGCGTGATGTTCGTGCGCGGGTTCACCGACGAGACGGACACCTCGGTCGTCAACGTCGGCGCGGGCGGCGGCCCGCACCACAAGGCGCTGCTGCCGATGGTCGAGCAGCTCGGGCGCGACGGCGCGGAGCTCCACGTGGTCAGCGTCAACCCCAACGGCGGCGGGGGGCGCGCGGAGTCGGCGGACGCGACCGTCGCCGGCCTCTCCGACGCCCCGGAGGTACAGATCCACAACGTCCAGGCGGCGACCGTCGCGGAGGGGTTAGTCGAGACGGCCGCCGCCAACGGCGGGATCCTCGTGATCGGCGCGACCCGGACCCGCAGGCTCAGGCGCTGGGTGTTCGGGAGCACGCCCGACCGCGTGATCGACCTCGCGGACGGGGCGGGCGTCCCGGTCATCGTCTACGCCGGCGACCGCGGCGTCCAGGGACCGATCGAGGACTACCTCTACCCCGTCTACCGCTCGCTGACCGGTCGGCAGCGGAGCGAGGCGCCCGCCGACGGGACGTCGACCGAGGGCAACTGACCGCGGCGGCGCGGACCCTCCGGGGACCGTCCCGGGGTCACTGTCGCTTTTCGACGTGTTCCAGGGCGGTCTCGCGGTCCGAAAGCTCCAGCGTGTGTTCCCGTTCCGCGCCACACTGTGGGCAGACGTGCGTGTACACGATATCCGCCCCGTCGGCCTCGGCGTCCCACGCGCCGTCTTCGTCCTCGAACCCGCACGCCGGGCAGACGAGTTCCTCGTGGTCGTAGTGCTCCTTGAGCCGTTCGAACGGGGAGCGGCTGCGATCCGACGCCATACGCGACGCTCTGTTTTCGAACCACAAAAAATTACCTCGCTTGAGTGCGGTATACGTATTTAAGTCGTTTCGAATCCGCGTTTCTCGAAACGATCCTCCGCCACGAGGCGTCGTCGTGTGAGGGGCAAAACGTCTTTGACCGGATAGCCAGTAGCTGGGGCCATGACGTACCGCCCCGACGAGATCGACCGTCGGATCCTCTACTACCTAGGGATGAACGCGAGGGACACGTCCGCGCCGATGATCGCCGAGGAGGTGGACGTCACCCCCGCGACGGTCCGCAACCGCATCAACCGACTGGAGGAGCAGGGAGTCATCCGGGGGTACCACGCCGACATCGACTACGAGAACTCGAACGGGAAGGTGACGACGCAGTTCACCTGTACGGCCCCCGTGAGCAAGCGG
This sequence comes from Halorubrum sp. Atlit-8R, assembly GCF_003666025.1. NCBI lineage: Archaea > Methanobacteriati > Methanobacteriota > Halobacteria > Halobacteriales > Haloferacaceae > Halorubrum > Halorubrum sp. Atlit-8R. The sequence goes on along the minus strand of NZ_QPLV01000004.1, from coordinate 171,600 downwards.
TCGGCGCTCGCCAACGAGGCGCTGTCGACTCCGGGGGTGATCCAGGTCCGAGAGCTCCTCGCCGGGCAGGAGAACCTCGTGGTCACCGCCGTCGGCGAGGACACGACGGACATCAACCGCATCGCACAGCAGCTCTCCTCGGCCGGGGTGACCATCGAGCGCGAGGACATCGTCCTCGACGAGACGTTCCAGCCGTACCACGAGTTCGCCCCGGAGGAGGACCGGGCCCCGTCGGCGGTGACCGACTTCCAGACCGTCGTCGGCGGCGGGGAGGTCGTGGAGTTCACCGTCTCGGAAAGCGCCGACGTGGCCGGGCTCTCGCTGGAGACCGCCAACCAGCGGGGCCTGTTGTCCGACGAGGTGCTGGTCGTGGGGATCGAGCGCGACGGCGACCATATCGCGCCGAACGGCGACACGCGGATCAAGCCGGGCGACCTCGTCTCGGTGTTCTCGCCGGAGGCGCTCCCGGAGCGGCTCGTCGACGCCTTCGACGGCGACCCCCGGCCCGCGAACGAACAGGTGTGACCGGGCGGGGCCAGATCGGCGCCCCGGGCGGCGGGCGAAGCCGCGACCGGCTCCGCAGCGGCCGACCGCTCCCTACTCGACTATCTCGTCGATGAGTTCCCGCGCGCTCCGCCGGACCGCCTCGTCGCTCTCGATCGACGGCTCCCACCCCAGGGCGGACAGCTTCTCGATCGACAGCCGCATCTTCGGCACGTCCCCGGTCCAGCCGCGGTCGCCGCCCGTGTAGCTGTACGCGGGGTCGACGCCCAGCTCCTCGCTGACGACGTCGGCGATCCGGGTCACCGAGGTGGTCGTCCGCGTCCCGAGGTTGTAGACGTTCAGGTCGTCGTCCGCGTGCTCGACGACGTGCTGGATCGCGTCGACGCACTCCGTGACGTGCATGTACGACTTCTCCTGGCGGCCGTCGCCGAGGATCTCCAGTTCCGTCGGGTCGTCGTCGAGCTTCTGGATGAAGTCGGGGATCACGTTGCCGCGCTGGCGCGGGCCGACGATGTTCGCGAACCGGAACACCCACGACCGGATCCCGTAGGAGTGCGCGAACGTCGAGATCAGCGCCTCGTCCGCGAGCTTCGCGGAGCCGTACATCGAGATCGGTTCGAGCGGGGCGTAGTCCTCGGGCGTCGGCCGCGGCGCCTCGCCGTACACGGTCGACGAGGAGGTGAACGCGAACCGGTCGACGCCGACCTCGCGCATCCGTTCCAAGACGTTGTACGTCATCGCGGTGTTCTCCTCGAACAGCGCGCGGTCGTCGTCGTAGTTCGTGTCGGTGTACGCCGCGAAGTGGAAGACCGCGTCGAGGTCGGGGGTGACCGCGCGGGCGACGGCGTCGGGGTCGGTCACGTCCGCCTCGACGAACTCGGCGCCGTCGGGGACGCGGTCGCGGGTCCCCTTCGAGAGGTCGTCGGCGACGCGGACGGTCGCGCCGCGGTCGAGCAGGGCGGCCGCGAGGTGGCTCCCGACGAGCCCGGCGCCCCCGGTGACGAGGACGCGCGAATCGGCGAGGTTCATACGGGGTCGTCGGCGGTCGCGAATAAGTAGGTGTGGAATCGGAACGGAGGACGGGCGGGACGGGCAGGGCGGAGCGGGCGCGACGCGACCCTACAGGTTCTCGAACGCCTCGTCGACGAGTTCGCCGGTGGTGGCGACGATGTCCGCCATCTCGTCGTCGTCCGGCGCCATGCCCACGAGCCGAGCGATGCGCATGATGGAGACGTGGTAGACGCGCTGCGTTCCGGGCTCCTCCTCCCAGACGACGACGTTACAGGCCATCAGCGCGCCGAGCTTGTTGTCCGTCGCGTCGAGGGCGCGGTCGGCGACCTCGGGGTTACACGCCCCCAGCACGTAGTAGGGGTCGCGACCAGCGTCGACCTTTTCGTTGAGCATCTCGGACGGCGAGAACTCGACGGGGACGCCGAAGCCGGCGTCGGTGAAGGCGTCGCGGACGTGTTCGATCGCCTCCTCGTGGTCCATTTCGAGGGTCGTCTGTTGCTCGCCGATGTCGTCCGGGTCGATCTGAGTCGGGTCGATCGGAAGCGTCATTCGTGTATCGTCTTGGGCCTACGTAACAAATACCCTTTGGATAGCGGCCCGAAAATTCGAGCGACACGCCGACCGAACCGCGTCTACGTCACCGCGGCCGAGATAGTCTTGTGCTGTTCGGGAACATCTTTAACCGCCTCCGTCACCCTACCGCCCGGTACGATGACCGCGTCAGTGCGCGAGGACCTCGAACGCGACATGGAGTGGCCGGACGCCCTGGAGTGCATCCACGGGCTCAACGACCGGGACCGGGCGGTCTTTCGGGCGCTCCAACGGGCGGACGAGTGGCTCACCGTCGACGACGTGGCGGACCGGCTCGGCTGCGAGCGGTCGACGGCGCACCGGTCGATATCGCGACTGGTCGAGTTCGACCTCGTCGTCCGGCGGCAGGTGAACTACGACCACGGCGGCTACTACTACGTGTACCGCCCGCAGGCGCCGGAGGCGATCGCCCGCGAGATGCGGCGGCTCCTCAACAGCTGGTACGCGACCGTCGGCCGGCTCGTTCAGGAGTTCGAGGACCGGTACGGTCGAGAGCCGAACGGGAGCGAGGACCGGGCGACGCCGCCCGATCCCTGAGGCGTGGGCTGAGGAGCCCCACCTGCCACATTATATTGTGTGATCTATACAAAACAGCTAAACCGCCGGGGACCGAACGGGACGGTATGGCCGAAGACACGGGCGCGTCGCGGCCGACGCCCGCCGGCGACGCCCCCGCCGAGTACGTGCGAGACAACCGGGAGGCGCTGGTCTCGCTGGCCCTCGACCTGCTCGCCGTCGACACGTCGAACCCGCCCGGCGACACGCGGGAGATCGTCGCCGCCGTCGAGCGGTTCCTCGACCCGCTCCCGGTCGAGGTCGACCGGGTCGCCGTCGACCCGGCGAAGCCGAACCTGCTCGTGCGGGTCCCCGGCGACGCCGACCGCACGCTGCTGTTCAACGGGCACCTCGACACGGTCCCGTTCGACGCCGACGCGTGGACGCGCGACCCGCTCGGCGAGCGCGCCGACGGCCGGGTCTACGGCCGGGGCGCGACCGACATGAAGGGCGCCGTGGCGTCGCTGCTGTTCGCGCTCCGGGCCTTCGCCGCGACGGATACGGAGCCGCCCGTCGACCTCCTGTTCGCCCTCGTGAGCGACGAGGAGGTGGGCGGCGACGCCGGGCTCCCGGCGCTGCTCGACGCGGGAGCGCTCGACGCGGACGCGTGCGTGATCGGCGAGCCGACCTGCGAGGCGGGCCGTCACTCCGTCACGGTCGCCGACCGGGGCAGCATCTGGCTGACGCTCGAAGCGGCGGGCGAGGCGGCGCACGGCTCCCGCCCGGCCCTCGGCGTCAACGCCGTCGACCGGCTCTACGCCGCCGTGGAGCGGATCCGCGAGCGGTTCGGCGGCGAGCGGCTGGCGATCGACGCCGAGGTGGAGCCGATCGTCGAGGAGTCGGTCGCGTACTACGCCCCGTCGATGGGCGAGGCGGCCGCCCGGGAGCTGTTCCGGTACCCGTCGATCAACCTCGGCGTCTTCGAGGGCGGCGACGCGGTGAACGCCGTCCCGGGCTCCGCGCGCGCCGAGGTCGACGTGCGGCTCACCGCGGGCGTCCACACGCCCGACGTGCTCGCCGGGATCCGGGAGTGCGTCGCCGGCTGTGAGGGGATCACGATCGCCGACGTCTCCTGGAGCGTCGGCACCGCCGAAGACCCCGAGGGCCCGCTCGTCGAGGCCGTCGCGTCGACGGCCGCGGGCGTCACCGGGGACCGCGTCTTCAGGCGGAGCGCGACGGGCGGCGGCGACGCCAAGAAGCTCCGGAACGCCGGGATATCGACCGTCGAGTTCGCGCTCGGGACCGACACCGCGCACGCGCCCGACGAGCACGTCCCGGTCGACGCGCTCGTCGACAACGCGGTCGTCTACGCCCGGCTCCCGGCGGCGTGGCGGGCCCGGATCGACGGGTAGCCGCCGGCGGGGTGCGGGGCGACCGCCGCCCGGTCGGTCCCGGACCGCGTGAGAAAGACATAGATACTGGAATAGTGTACTTGTGGATATGAAGGACAACACTATGCCGGCGAGGGGGCGGCTCCGCGGGGGCAGGGCGCTCGACGCGCCGGCCGCCGGGGCCGACCGACCGCGACGCCCGCACCGCTCACCGGACGCCGACGCGGCGACCGCCCGCTGACGATGGACCGGTTCCGGAACACCGGCCAGCCCGACTGGGACTGGTGGGGGAAGCTCTGGCCGACGCCGGGCGCCACGCTCCGGGAACTCGGGCTCGCGGCCGGGCGGTCCGTCGCCGAGGTCGGCTGCGGGAGCGGCTACTTCGCGCTCCCGGCCGCCCGGATCGCCGAGCCGGCGTCCGTGTACGCGGTCGACGTGGACGAGGCGCTGCTGGCCGAGCTGACCTCGCTCGCCGAGCGGCAGGCGATCGGGAACGTCGTCCCGGTCCGCGGCGACGCCCGGAACCTGACCGATCTCCTCCCGGAGCCGGTCGACGCGCTCGTCGTGGCGAACACCCTCCACGGCGTCGACGACCGGACCGGGTTCCTCGGGGAGGCGTTCGACGCGGTCGAGCCCGGCGGGAGCCTGATCGTCGTCAACTGGCGCGACCGGCCGCGCGAGGCGACGACCGTCGGGGGCGAGCCCCGCGGCCCGCCGACGGCGCTGCGGATGTCCCCCGAAGAAACGGAGGAGGCCGTCCGGCGAGCCGCGGCGTTCGAACTCGACCGGCGGGTCGACCTGCCGCCGTACCACTACGCGCTGGTGTTCGATCGGTAGCGGGACGGGCACCGCCGCCACCGGTCCGTGCCGAACAGCGTATTTTAGAATAGTGGAATTTACGCACAAGTCTAATAGGCTGCCGCCGCAACCGTCGCGTGTGAGACAGCCATGACCGACATCGAACCCGACGACACCGTCGACGCCAGAGGCGCAGCCTGCCCCGGTCCCCTGATGGACCTCATCGGCGCGATGCGGGGCGCCGAGCCCGGGGCCGTCGTCCGGCTCCTGAGCGACAACGAACAGTCGCGCACCGACGTCCCCGAGTGGGCCGAGGAGGCCGGCAACGAGCTGCTCGCCGTCGAGGAGCTCGACGACCATACCGCGTTCTACGTGGAGAAGGCATGACCGAACGCATCGTCATCCTCGGCGGCGGGACCGGCGGCACCGTGCTCGCCAACGACCTCGCCGACCGGCTCGGCCCGGAGCTCGACGCCGGCGACGTCGAGGTCACCCTGATCAACGACGGCCCCGACCACGTGTACAAGCCCGTCTGGCTGTACGTCCCGTTCGGGCAGCGCGAACCGGCGGACGGTCGCCGCGCGCTCGACGACCTGATCGACGACGCGGTCGACCTCCGGATCGGCCGCGTGTCCGAGATCGACACGGACGCGCAGGAGCTCCGGTTCGACGGGACCGCGCCCGCGGCGGAGTACGACCACCTCGTGCTGGCGACGGGGTCGACGCTGAGACCCGAGCGGATCCCCGGGCTCGCCGAGGGCGGGCACAATTACTACAGCGAGTCGGGCGCGACCGCCCTGCGCGACGAGCTGCTGGAGTTCACCGAGGGCGAGATCGTGTTGAGCGTCGTCGGGACGCCCCACATGTGTCCCGCGGCGCCGCTGGAGTTCGTCTTCATGGTCGACGACTGGTTCCGCGAGCGCGGCCTGCGCGAGGACGTCGGGATCACCTACACGTACCCGATCCAGCGCGTCCACGGGAACCCCCACATCGCCGAGTGGGCCCGTCCCATCATGGAGGAGCGGGACATCGCCGTGGAGACGTTCTTCAACGCGGAGTCGGTCAACCCCGAGGCGGAGACGATCACGTCGATGGAGGGGACCGAGCTCGGCTACGACCTCCTCGTGTCGATCCCGCCCCACGGCGGCGTCGACCTGATCGAGGCGGCCGGGCTCGGCGACGACGGCTGGGTCGACGTCGACAAGCACACCCTGGAGGCCGAGGCCGCGGAGAACGTGTACGCGCTCGGCGACACCGCGGACACCGGCGTCCCGAACGCGGGCAGCGTGGCCCACTACCAGGCCGGGGTCGTCGGGCGGCGCCTCGCCAGCGAGGTCCGCGGACGCCCGCCCACGGCGACGTACGACGGGAAGACCCTGTGCTTCATCGAGACGGGGATGGACGCCGCCTCGTTCGTCGAGTTCGACTACGAGCGCCCGCCGTCGCCCGCGCCGCCGTCGGAGAAGCTCCACTGGTCGAAGCTGGCGTACAACGAGTCCTACTGGCTCACCGCGCGGGGGCTGCTCTGACCATGTCCGAGACGGAAGCGCCCGAGTCGACCGACCTCGAGGCCGCGATCGCGGAGAACCCGGAGGCGGTCGCCGCGTTCGTGGAGCGGCTCGACGCGGTCAACGAGCTGCTGGACGTGCTCGCGCTGGGCGAGGGCGCGCTCTCCGACGAGATGGTCCGCGAGCTCTCGGCCACGGGCGCGACGCTCGCGGAGTCCGCCGACGGCCTGGCGACCGACGAGACCGCGGCGCTGGCCGAGGCGGTCGGCGAGAACGGCGACGACCTGCGGGCGGCGCTCGACACGCTGCTCGAACTCCAGCGGGGCGGGACCCTCGACGAGCTGGCCGAGATCGCCGAGGTCGGGTCGCTGGCGACCGCGGCCCTCGACGACGAGATGGTCGCGTCGCTGGCCGGCACCGGCGCCGCGCTCGGCGAGGTGGCGCAGACGGCGGCCGACGACGACGCCCGCGACGGCGTCGAGACGCTGCTGAAGGGCGTCGGCGAGGCGGAGCGCGAGCCGCCGGAGCGGGTCGGCGCCGTCGGCCTGCTCCGCGGCGTGCGCGACCCGGAGGTCCAGTACGGGCTCGGCTACCTGCTCGCGGTGGCGGGCGCGATCGGTCGCGAGCGCGCCGGCCGCGAGGAGAGCGAGTGATCTCGCGGGCGAGGAGAGGCGCCGGTCCGGGACGCGACCGGACGCGGTTGGTCGCGGTCGCTGACGGTTCGCGGCCGGATCGGCGGTACCGGAGCGGTCGCCTCCGGTGACAGGACGGCTAAAACAGAACCGGGCGATCGCTTCGCGGCGGTCAGACGAGCAGCTGGATGTCCGCCTCGGCCATATCTTGGAGCGCGGTGGCGGCGCCGACGCCCGTGGTGACGCCGTCGTAGAAGTCGTCCTCGTCGTAGTCCATCAGGTCGATGGTCATCTGACAGGCCTGGAACTCTACGCCCATGTCGAGGCTCGTCTCGAGGAGCTCCTCGATCGTGGCGGTGTCGTTGTCCGCGATCCGGCGCTCCATCATCTTCGTCGTGACGCGGTCCATCCCGGGCAGCGCGGCGACCGCGTTGGGAACGGGCATGTTGGGGTTGCCGACGGAGCTGAGCTTGAGGCGCTTCGACCGCTCCTCGTGGAGGATGTCGAGCCCCCAGAACGTGTGGAAGACGGTCACCTCGTAGCCGAACGCGGCCGCGGTGCTGGCGAGGATGAGCGGCGGGTACGCCATGTCGAGCGTCCCCTTGGTGGCGATGATGCTCATCTTCTTGCCGCCGTCGTCGGTGGCCTCGGCGAGCGCGTCCTCGAGCTCGTCGACGCGCGCGGCCAGCTCCGCGCGGGAGGGCGCGTCGTCGGTCGGCGCGTCCTCGGCCGACGGGTCGTCGCCCGGGGCGTCGGATGTGTCCGTGCTCATCGTTACGCCGTCTTGCGGACGTAGTGTTTGTACACGTCGTCGCCCTCCGTCTGGTCGAGGAGCTCGACCCCCGCGGTGCCGTCGGCCCACCCGTCGATGTCGCTCATGCTGCCGGGGTCGGTCGCGAGCACTTCGAGGACCTCGCCCTCGGCGAGGCCGTCGATGGCGGACTTGGTCTTCACCACTGGCATGGGGCACGATGCGCCTTTCACGTCGAGCGTCTCCGCGATGTCGAATTCGGCACTCATTGTGTATCTGCTCCGGTGTCTGTATTGGAGCTATCGCACAATACCTCCCGGTGAAGTAAAACTGTGTCGGTTCTTGGGAATTCTACTAACTACTGTATAACGCCGAACCGGTTAAGACGGTTCACAAGAGCGGTAGCGACGGACCCATCCGCGTATATCCGAATCTGCGGGCGAGTAGTATTGCTTAGAAAAGGAAATACTATGAAAATGCTTTTGTGCGTCGGTCCGGTAGGAGCGACTGCGAAACATGAACGCCGACGACTTTCCGACTCCGGACGTCGACGTCGACTCCGTCGACCCGGACTCGCTCAAAGGCCGAATCGACGCCGGCGAGGACGTCACGATCCTCGACGCGCGCATGCGGTCCGACTACGAAGAGTGGCGCATCGACGGCGAGACCGTCACGTCGATCAACGTCCCGTACTTCGAGTTCCTCGACGACGAGATCGACGACGAGGTCCTCGACCGGATCCCCGACGACCGCGAGGTGACCGTCCTCTGTGCGAAGGGCGGCGCCAGCGAGTACGTCGCGGGCACGCTCGCGGAGCGGGGCTACGACGTCGACCACCTCGAGGACGGGATGAACGGCTGGGCGAGCATCTACGACGCCGTCGAGGTCGAGCGGTACGACGGCGCCGGCACGCTCCTCCAGTACCAGCGCCCCTCCTCGGGCTGTCTCGGCTACCTCCTCTACGACGGCGGCGAGGCCGCGATCATCGACCCGCTGCGCGCCTTCACCGACCGCTACCTCGACGACGCCGACGACCTCGGCGTCGAACTGAAGTACGCGATCGACACGCACGTCCACGCCGACCACATCTCGGGCGTGCGCGACCTCGACGCCCGCGGCGTCGAGGGCGTCATCCCCGCGGCCGCCGTCGACCGCGGCGTCACGTACGCCGACGAGCTGACCACGGCCGACGACGGCGACGCGTTCGCGGCCGGCGACGCCACCGTCGAGGCCGTCTACACCCCCGGCCACACGACCGGGATGACCTCCTACCTCGTCGACGGGAGCCTGCTCGCGACCGGCGACGGGCTGTTCGTCGAGAGCGTCGCCCGCCCCGACCTCGAGGAGGGCGACGAGGGCGCCCCCGACGCCGCGCGGCTGCTGTACGAGTCGCTCCAGGAGCGCGTCCTGACGCTGCCAGACGACACGCTCGTCGGCGGCGCGCACTTCAGCGACGCGGCCGTCCCGGCCGACGACGGCACCTACACGGCGCCGATCGGCGACCTCGTCGAAGAGATGGACGCGCTCACGATGGACGAGGACGACTTCGTCGACCTGGTCCTCGCGGACATGCCGCCGCGCCCGGCCAACTACGAGGACATCATCGCGACGAACCTCGGGCAGAACGCCGTCGACGACGAGGAGGCGTTCACCCTGGAGCTCGGCCCGAACAACTGCGCCGCCAGCCAGGACTCGCTCGCGGGTGACTGACGACGCCGATGGTCGCTGACCCAGTACTGCTACAGGCGGTCGCCGACCTGTTCCCGAACGGGATCAGCCGGTACGCCGTCGGGGGGTTGCTCGTCGGCCTCGGGACCGTCGCCATCTACGCCGGGACCGGCATCGCGGCCGGGGCGAGCACGTTCCTCGAATCGACGCTGTCGTACGTCTCCGACCGGTCGCGGTTCCAGCGGTACGTCGGCTCGCGCGACTGGCGGCTCGTGTTCACGGCCGGGATCGTCCTGGGCGCGCTCGCGTTCGCCGCGACGGTCCAGTCCGGCGCGGTCGCGACCTCGCTGTACGAGCCGGGAACGACCGGCCGGCTCTACGAGGTCGCCGGCGTGACGCTGTGGACAACCGACGTCCAGCCGTGGCGGCTGTTCGTCGGCGGGATCCTGGTCGGTATCGGGACCCGGATCGGCAAAGGGTGCACCTCGGGCCACGGCGTCTGCGGCGTCGGCTCGGCGTCGCGGACGTCGCTCGTCGGCGTCGCGACGTTCCTGACCGTGGCGATCGGGACCGCGCAGGTCGTCGCCGCCTTGGGGGTGAGCCCGTAGATGGCGGACCGGCATCCCCTGTTCAAGCCGCTGGTGTTCGTCGGCGGGCTCATCTTCGGCTTCGGGCTCGGCTTCAGCCACATGGCCCGGCCGGAGGTCGTGTTGAACTTCCTCCAGTTCGAGGACCTGGGGCTCCCGTTCGTGATGTTCGGGGCCGCGATCGTCTCGGGGCTCGCGTTCGCGCTGCTGCCGCGGATCCGGGACGCGGCGCCCCTCACGGGGAGCCCGTACGAGCGCCGGCTGAAGCCGTTCGACCGGAACGTGCTCGTCGGCGGGGCCGTCTTCGGCGTCGGCTGGGGACTCTCCGGCATCTGTCCGGGCGCGGCGTACGCGAGCCTCGGGGTCGGCAACGTCGCGATCCTCTGGGCGCTCGGCGGCATGTTCGTCGGCGCGTACGCGCAGGGGTACTGGCGGAGCCGGAGCGAGTCGCGCGACGCCGCCCCGGCGGGCGCGGACTGAGACGCCGCCCCCATGGACCTCGCCTTCCTCGCCCTCTTCGCCGGCGCCGCGCTCGCGAGCCTGTTCATGGCGTGGGTGATCGGCGCCGGGTCGAGCGGCGCGACACCGTTCGCCCCCGCCGTTGGCGCGAACGCCGTCTCGACGATGCGGGCCGCCCTCCTCGTCGGCGTCTTCGGCTTCGCCGGCGCCGTCACGCAGGGCGGGAACGTCTCGGAGGCCGTCGGCAGCGGCCTCGTGGGCGGGATCAGCCTGCCCGTCGCCGGCGTCATCCTCGTGCTCCTGCTGGGCGCGGGGCTGATGGCGGTCGGCATCACCACCGGGATCCCGATCGCGACCGCGTTCACCGTGACCGGCGCTGTCGTCGGCGTCGGCCTCGCGCTCGGCGGGACGCCGGTCTGGGCGAAGTACCAACAGATCGGCGCCGTCTGGGTCCTGACGCCGTTCGTCGGCGGCGGGATCGCGTTCGGGATCGCCAGCGTGCTCCCGCGGTCCGGCGTCCCCGAGCGGTACAGCGTGGCGGCGCTCGCCGGGCTCGTCGGCGCCGTCCTCGCGAACGTCCGGTTCGGTTTTCTCGGCGAGGGGGCCGCGCCGGGGACCGTCCGCGGACTCGCACAGCGCGCCTTCTCGATCGACGGACTCGCGTCGGCGGTCGCGGTCACCGGCCTCGTGGCGCTGGCCATCGCCGCCGTCGTCTGGTGGGACGTGCGCCGCGACGAGTCGGGAGGGCTGCGGCGCGTGCTGCTCGCGCTCGGCTCGCTCGTCGCGTTCTCCGCCGGCGGGAGTCAGGTCGGCCTGGCCGTCGGGCCGCTGCTGCCGCTGCTCGACGGGGTCGGGACGGTCTCGACGACGGCCGTCCTCGTCGGCGGCGGGGTCGGGATGCTGGTCGGCTCGTGGACCGGCGCGCCGCGGATGATCAAGTCGCTGGCGCGGGACTACTCCTCGCTCGGGCCGCGCCGCTCCATCTCGGCGCTCGTCCCCTCCTTCCTGATCGCGCAGCTGGCGGTGCTGCTCGGGGTCCCCGTCTCGTTCAACGAGATCGTCGTGAGCGCGATCATCGGGAGCGGCGCGGCCGTGGGCGGTCGCGACGCGGTGGACGCGCGGAAGATCCTCGCGACGGTGGGCGCGTGGGCGGGCTCGTTCGCCCTCTCGTTCGCGCTCGCGTACGCCGTCGCGGTCGCGGTCTTGTGATCGCGGTGTCGTAACCTCCCGGCGGCGACCCCGCGGTTCGCTTTTCCATCAACCGCGCCCGGACGGTCTCGGACGCCGACACCGATCGGGACCGCCGAGCGACCTAGAGATCGAACCGATCACCGGCGGGACCGTTCGGGCCGCGCGCGACCGCGCCGCGACCGCACGCCGTAGGGGCTCGCGGACCCGCGCGACGGGGATACGTTCTCCGTAAGTTATCGGTACTCCGGTCGAGGTTACCCGAATATAGTATTGTACGATAGTCCCAAAATCGTTATAGGCACGAGGTGGGTAGGTGAGGCCGAGCAGAAATGTGCCAACAGCGAAATACCGCGGTCAGCAGCGAGAGGGAGAATCGATGGCTGGACTAGAGATACCGACGTGGGACCCGGAGACGGCCCTGCTCATCGGCGCGATCCTCGTGGAGGCGTTCGTGCTGTACGTGGGCTACGCCGGCCTCGAACGGCTCGTCGGCCCCGCTCTCATGCGGCTCCTCGTCGGAGGTGACGCGAGTGCTCGGTAACCTCCTCGCCGGGCCCGGGCTCCTGGGAACGAGTCCGGAGATGCTCGCCCTGTTCGCCGGGTTCGGCCTCGTCGTCGGCGTCCTGTTCGGGTTCTTCGGCATGGGCGGGTCGTTCCTCGTCACGCCGGCCCTGCTCATGTTGGAGTACCCGGCGCCGGTCGCGGTCGGCAGCGGGATGGCGTTCGTCTTCGGGACGGCCGTCATCGCGACGCTGAAACACCACGACCTCGGGCAGGTGGACTACAAGCTCGGCGTGATCATGATCACCGGCACGACGATCGGCATCGAGGCCGGGCGCGCCAGCGTCTACTACCTCGAATCGCTCGGGCTCGCCGGCGGCGTCATCAGCATCGCCTACGTCGTCCTGCTCGGCGGCGTCGGTGCGATGGTCACCCGCGACGCCCTGAAGGGCGACGGCGGCGGCGGCGTCGACCACGAGGCCGCCGACAAGGACCTCGACGAGTACGAGATCCCCGAGGTCGCGAAGAAGATCCAACGGACCGTCCGGATCCCGCCGATGGTGACGCTCCGCGGCGACGTCCGCGTCTCCGCGTGGGTCATCACGGCCGTCGCCTTCGCGACGGGCGTCCTGTCGGGCTTCCTCGGCGTGGGCGGCGGCTTCATCCGGATGCCCGCGATGATCTACGCGATCGGCGTCCCGGTGCCCGTCGCGGTCGGCACCGACCTCTTCGAGATCGTCTTCTCCGGCGGCCTCGGGAGCTACCTCTACGGGCAGGGCGGCGGCGTCGACCTCGGGATCGTCGTGCCGCTGCTGTTCGGCAGCGCGCTCGGCGCCCGGGTCGGGTCCGCCGCGACCGCCGTCGTCGACGCCGACGGGATCAAGGTGTACTTCGGCGGGATGCTGCTGGTCGGCGCGGTCGCGGTGGGCGTCGGCGAGGTCGGCTCCTACCTGGGTAACGCGACGCTCGAACTGCTCGGGCTGGTGCTCGTCATCGGCGCGGCGGTCGTCGTCGCGGTCGCGGTCCTCTACACGGCGATAAGCTCGCTCCGCGTGTCGCGGGACCAGCGGCCCACCGCCGCGGACTGATCCGAGTCACCGCGGTCGCGGCGCCGTTCTCACAGCCCTTCTTCGCCGCCCTCCTGCGTGAGGATGACGACCATCGAGAGCCCGGAGATTAAGAGCAGGATGAGCGTTGGAACGACCGCGTACTGGTAGAGCGCGGTCGACTGCGCTCGCCAGATCTGGGTGACGATCGTGTCGAAGCCGGACGGGCGGAGCACGAGGGTGACGGGCAGCTCCTTCATCGTCGTGAGGAACACGAGCGCGGCCCCGGCGACGATCCCGGACCGAGTGAGCGGGAACGTCACGCGGCGGAAAGCGCCGGTCGGCGACTCGCCGAGCGTGCGCCCGGCCTCGACGAGCCGCCGGTCGACCTGGAGGATCGACGTGCGGGCGGAGCCGACGGCCTGCGGGAGGAAGCGGACGACGTACGCGAAGATCAGGAGCGGCAGCGTCTGGTAGATCCACGGCACGTAGCCGGAGCCGAAGTACACTAACGCGAGCGCCAGCACGATGCCGGGCACCGCGAAGCCGACGTACGTCGCGCGCTCGAAGACGACCGCGAGCGGCGAGTCGTGGTTCGCGGCGAAGTACGCGACGGGGATGGCGGCGAGCGCGGCGACGACCGCGGCGGCCGCCGAGACCGACACCGAGTTGAGCACCTGTATCGGCTCGAACGCGAGCGAGGGGCGCCGCCCGGCCTCCGAGTTGACCAGCCACAGTCCGAGGATCCACAGCGGGACCAAGAGCGCGAACGCGGAGACGCCGGCCGGGAGCAGCGTCGCCGGCCAGCGCAGCCGCCCGAGCGACACGCGGTCCTCGGTCCGGCCCGCGTCGTCGCCGCTCGTCTCCCGGTCCGAGCGGACGGCCCACTCCAGGGCGAGCACTAAGACCACGACGACGAGCAGCTGGAGCGAGAGCAGCGCCGCGTAGTCGCGGCCGAAGGCGTTGTACTCGACGTATATCTGCCGGGTGAACACCGGGAGCCGCATGATGGAGGGGGTGCCGAAGTCCGAGACCGCGTACAGCGCCGCTAACAGCGAGCCGGCGGCGATCGCGGGTCGGATCGTGGGGAGCGTCACGCGGCGGAACGCCGCGAGCCGCCCGTGGTTCAGCGTCCGGGCGGCCTCTAAGAGCGTCGTGTCGAACGACAGCAGCGCGGCCCGGGTCGTCAGGTAGACGTACGGGTACGTGTACAGCGTGATGACGAGGATCGACCCCCATAGCCCGGATATCTCCGGGACGCGCTCGACGCCGAGCGGGGCGAGCACCTCGTGGAACTCGCCCTGCGGCCCGAACGCGGAGACGAACGAGAAGGCGCCCACGTAGCTCGGGACGACGAGCGGGAGCGCGGCGGCGACCGTCCAGAACCGCCGGAAGGGGAGGTCGGTCCGGGCGGTGAGGTACGCGAGCGGGACGCCGATCAGGATCGACGCGGCCGTGACGCCCGCCATCAGGAGCAGGCTGTTGACGAGCACGTCGGCGGTCCCGGCGCTGAAGAGGAGGTCGACGGCGCGCTCGCGCTCGACGGCGACCGCCTCGATGACGAGCCACGCCAGCGGGAAGACGAGGGTGGCGGCGATCGCCGCGCAAAGCAGCGTGAGCCCCAGCGGGAGGTCGCCGTCGCCGTCTGTCAAGCGGTCGCGGATCCGGGTTCGCAGAGTCATTGTGCGGGAGGCGGGATCGGGTTGTCGAGGCGAGGGCGCGCCCGGCGTTAGGGGTTCCGATCGCGCGGCGAGCGCGCTCCGACGGATATATGAATTTAGGGCCACCTAAACTCTTTCATGGAACTGACGCGACGCGACGCGGCGGCCGCGCTGGCCGCGATCGGCGCGACCGGCGGCGTCGCGCTGGGCGTCCGTCGGACGACCGACGACGGGGGGGCCGAGGGGGAGGCGCCCGCGTGGGACGGCGACGGGACTCCCGGCGACGAGGCGGTCCGGACGGCGATGACGGCGGTCGCGCGGACCGTCTACCCCGACGCGGTCTCGGGGGTCGAAGCGTTCGTCGAGGCGTTCCTCGAGGGGCGCCTCGACGGGTCGGCGCACGGCGAGGGGATCCGGAGCGCGGTCGCCGAGGTGGAGTCGGCGGCCCGCTCGTGGTACGGCGCGCCGGTCGCGGAGCTGTCGGCCGCGGACCGCGACGCGCTGCTCCGCGAGCTCGGCGCGGACGTGGCCGAGGAGAACCCGGACGGGACGACCGCGGAGCGGGTGCGGTACTACGTCGTGAACGAGCTGCTGCTCGCGCTGTACTCGTCCCCGACCGGGGGCGAGCTCGTCGGCATCGAGAACCCGCAGGGGCACGCGGGCGGCGCCGAGAGCTACCAGCGGGGGCCGCCGTGAGCGGCGCCGAGAGCCTGGGGGACGGGCGCGCGAGCGACGGGCGCGACGTCGACCGGACGCCCGTCCCCGACGCCGACGTCTGCGTCGTCGGCGCCGGTCCCGCGGGGGCGCTCGTCGCCGACCGGCTCGCCGGCGACCGCGAGGTGGTGGTCCTCGACGCCGGGCCGCGGTTCGATCCCGAGGATCGGCTCGCCAGGCAGGAGCGGGCGATCCGGCCCTCGTACGGCCGGCCCGACGTGTGGGGCGTGGGCGGCGCGCGCGACGCCCACGAGAACGACGGCGAGTGGTTCTACCCGCTCAACCACGCCCGCGTGAAGGGGGTCGGGGGCTCGACGCTCCACTGGCAGGGGATGGTGATGCGGCTCCACGAGGACGACTTCAACTCCGCCAGCGAGCGCGGCGTCGGCGCCGACTGGCCCATCGAGTACGCCGACCTCCGCCCCTATTACGCCGAGGCCGAGCGCGAGCTGGGCGTCGCGGGCGCGTCGGACAACCCCTACGCGCCGCCGCGCGAGGAGCCGCACCCGATGCCCGCGTTCGAGCCCTCCTACAGCGACTCGCTGTTCGCCGAGGCCTGCGAGGAGCTGGGGATCGACATGCACTCGGTGCCGAACGCGCGCAACTCCGAGCCGTACGACGACCGCTCGCCGTGCGTCGGCTACGGCACCTGCCAGCCCGTCTGCCCGAGCGGCGCGAAGTACGACGCGACGGTCCACGTCGAGCGCGCGGAGGAGCGGGGCGCGACCGTCATCGACCGCGCGCCGGTCGAGCGGCTCGAACACGACGGCGACGACCGGGTGACCGCCGCCGTCTACGCGACGCCCGACGGCGAGCGCCACCGACAGGAGGCGGACGCGTTCGTCGTCGCCGCCGGCGGCGTGGAGACGCCGCGGCTCCTCCTTCTGTCCGCGTCCGACCGCTACCCGGACGGGCTCGCGAACGGGAGCGGGCACGTCGGCGAGTTCTTCATGGACCACCTGTTCGCGGGCGCCGGCGGCACGCTCGACGAGCCGACCAGACAGAACCACGTCGGCTTCTACACCAGCGCCTGCGACCAGTTCTACGACGAGGCCGACGCCGAGCAGGCGCCGTTCAAGCTGGAGTTCTTCAACTACGCCGGCCCCTCGCCGGTGGAGATGGCGCTCACGGGCGACGACTGGGGCGACGCGCTCGCGGAGCGGCTCCGCGACGGCTACGGGAACCACGTGGCGATGGGCGGGCTCGTCGAGCAGCTGCCGGACGCCGAGAGCCGGATCACCCTCGCGGACGACCGGACCGACGACCGCGGCAACCCGGTGCCGCAGATTGAGTGGACGGTCGGCGAGCGCGCGCTCGACACCATCGAGCGCGCCAACGAGATCCAGGTGTCGATCCTCGAGGAGCTCGGCGCCGACGTGGAGTGGGTCGCCGGGCCGGACGCGACCGGGCCCGCCTACCACCACATGGGCACCACCCGGATGAGCGACGACCCCGACCGGGGCGTGGTCGACGCCGACTGCCGGACCCACGACCTCGACAACTGCTGGATCGCCTCCAGCTCCGTCTTCCCCACGAGCGGCGCGATGAACCCGACGCTCACCATCGCCGCGCTCGCGCTCCGCGTCGGCGACGACGTGGCCGGGTGGCTCGCGGGGGAGTGACCGGGTCGCGGTCGGCGGAGAACCCCTCGTCACCGGTTCGTGCGACCGATTCACAGACGCTTTAGGCAAACCTAAAACTCAAGTGCGTCCGGACTGAGATGCGGGTAATGAGCGACTCAGCACACGCGACGAACGGGTCGGCGGCGTCGGTCGCGGCGGACTCGGACGACGAGACGGACGCGGCCGCGGCCGAGAGCGGAGAGGAGGCGGCGACCGACGAGTACACCTTCGACGACCTCAGCGTCGTGATGGGCACCTACAACGAGGAGGAGGCCATCGCGACGGTGCTGGAGGACATCGACGAGGTCACCGACGGGAAGGCCGAAGTCGTCTGCGTCGACGGCTCCTCGGACCGGACGCCGGAGATCGCCCGCGAGCACGGGGCGACGGTCATCGAGCAGGAGCCGCAGGGGTACGGCGTCGCCGTCCGCGAGGCGGTCCTGACGCCCGACCGGCCGGTCGTGGTCACCACCGACTGCGACGACACCTACCCGATGGAGGCGCTGCCGGAGTTCCTCGCGGAGATCAACGACGGCGCCGACGTGGTGAGCGGCGACCGGCTCTACCACGGCGCGGAGGCGATGCCGGCGTTCAACCGCTTCGGCAACCACGCGTTCGCGGCGGTCGCGAGCCTGCTCATGGGCGAGCGCGTCCACGACACCACCACCGGGATGCGCGCGTACCGCCGCGAGGTCGTCCAGGAGATCGGCTGGACGGAGAACACCGGTCTCTCCGCCGAACTGCTCATCCGTCCGCTGATGCGCGGCTACGACGTTCGCGAGCGCCCGATCCGCTACGCGGAGCGCCTCGGCGAGACGAAGCTCGACCCGATCGGGGGCGGCGCCGCCATCGCGAAGTCGATCGTCACCGTCTGTCTCGAAGAGCAACTGCGACGCTTCTGAGGGCGCGTCGCCCTCGACGCCGTCGTCGGACGGCGGTCCGGACGTACACTGTGGGCACAGTGGACCGCCGCCGGCGACGTTTGTACACTCGTGAGCGACAGCGCCACTCAGCTTCGGACCTGAGCGATGCGGTCGGCGCGTGCCGACGAGCGCCGCAACGCGGCGCGAGTCGCACGCGCGAGGGAGTCAGTCGCCGGAGCGAAGCGACGGCGACTGACGAGGCTGGGGAGGCGTGAGGTGCGGTGCTGTGCGGTCGGGTGGGACTCAAAGGGGCAGCCGCGAGGGCGGCGCAGGCGACGTAAGCACCGCAGCGAGCGAGTAGTAGCGAGCGAGCGAGGAGCGCAACGAGCGTGCGCCGCCCTCGCGGCTGGGGCTTTGGAGGTATTCGCCGTCGATCCGCTGGCAACTATTTATAAGAAATAGACGTATCAGTCGCTCGTGTCGGCGTCAGTCTCGAAGACGACCCAGTCGGGGTGCGAGTCGGGCTCGTCGGGGAGGTACGTGCCCTCGGTCCCGCACTCGGTGACGAGCCGGCAGGTCGAGCGCTCGGGCGGCCAGACGGCCTCGACGCGCTCACCGGCGGCACCCGCCTCGCCGCCCTCGGTCACCCGCACCGTCACCTCCTGTCGGTAGGTGAACGTCGCGCCCGTGGGGTCGACGAGCGTCACGGTCACGGCGACCACGTCGCCGTCGGGGTCGAACGGGACTGGCTCGCTCGCTTCGGGCGCCCCGGCAGCCGACGCGCCGGGCAGCCGGACGCCCTCGGGCGTCACCGCCCAGTCGACCGCCAGGGAGTCGCCGGGGTCGCTCACGGTGTAGGAGACGTGGTCCGGACCGCCCGGGGCGCCCCGGCGCGGGTCGACGCGGACCTGCGCGCGGGCGACGCGGTCCGGCACGCCGACGGTCGTCTCGGCGTCGATCCGGGGGCCCGACCGCCGGTCGAGCGGCTCCAGCTTCGGCGTGACGCGGGCCTCCGGGTCCGCGGTCCAGACGCCCTGGTACCCGAAGCGGTACAGGGTGCGGTTCGGGTAGGCGTCCAGCACCGCGAAGTTCTCCTCGGGGTCGCGGTCGAGCGCGTACACGACCTCGCCGTCGAGCCCCGGCCCGTTCCGGAGGTACTGGAACGGGTGGTTCTGCCACTCGCCGTACGGCGTGGGGACGAACACCAGCCCGTCCTCGAAGGTCGTCTCGTCGAAGGGGGCGTACGCGGCCTCGTGTTTCGCGTCGACCGCGGCGTTCCGCTCGATGGGGTCCGCGGCCGCGTCGACGGCCGCGACGCCCCCGCCCGCGACCGCGAGCGCGACGACGGCGGCGACGGCGACGCGCGCGGCCGTCGGCGAGACGCCGCGCTCGATGATCCGCTCGCGGGCCGCAGTGAGTCCGCGCCAGCCGGCGGCGACGGCAAGGCCGCCGAACACCGACAGCGGGACGAGCAGGTCGAAGTGGTAGAACGGCCCGAACAGCGACGCGAGCCCGTCGGTCGGGTCCGAGAGGTCGGCGAGCGCGTTGTGGGTGCCCCAGAAGTAGAGGTTCCCGACGGCGACCGAGACCGCGACGCCGCCGAGAAGCAGCGTCGCCGTCCGCCGGAACGCGGGCGAGCCGGTGGGACCGGACTCGGCCTCGCCCCCGCCGTCGCCGCCGTCGGGGGCGGTCGCGGCGTCGGCGGCGCCGACCGCGCCGGCGAGGAGACCGCGCGGGTCGCCGCGCGCGCGCCAGCCGAGGGCCGCGACCGCGACGCCGACGAGCGCCGCGGCCGTCCCGAGCGGGCCGGCCACGAACCACCGGGTCGCGATCTCCTGGAGGGCGTACCGGTTCGACTCGAATGCCAGCCCGAGCGTGTAGTCGACCGAGTGGCCGAGGATGCGGCGCTCGCCGAAGCCGGGGCCGTCCATCGGCGCGAACACCTGGTAGGGGAACACGAGCGGCGACCCCGTCATCCGGACGTTGTACGCGAGCGTGACGCCGACGAACAGGGTGCCGAACAGCGCGGTGAGCCCGTGACGACGGACCGGGTCGGGCAGGTCGCGGGACCCGCCGACCGCGAGCGCGCGGCGAGCCAAGGCCGCCACCGCGCGGGGCGTCGACCGCCCCGTCTCGGCGCCGAAGCGCCGGACCGCCGACCCCACCCGCCACAGCGCGTGGACGATGAACGGCGCGGCGAACAGCACCGCGGTGTACGGCCGCGCGAAGAACGCGATCCCGATCGCGACGCCCGCGACGCCGGCCGCGGGGAGCGACCCGTCCCGGACGCTCCGGAGGTACGCGACCGCGAAGACGAGGTTGAAGAACGTCGTCGGGGCGTACGGGAGGAACGCCGAGGAGGTCGCGATCGCCATCGGCGACGCGGCGAAGAGCGCGGCCGCGGCGAGGCCCGCGCGGCGGCCGACCGCCTGCGACCCGAGCAGGTAGACGAGCGCGGCGTTGCCCGCGGCGACGGCGGCGAGCGTGACGCGCGGCTCCCCGAACAGCCCCATCGAGACCGCGAACATCGCCGCCGGGACGGGGTTGTACTTCGGGTAGAGCCGGCCGCCGTCCTCGATGAAGAACCACGGGTGGACGGCGTCGGCGAGCGGGCCGGCGTGGAACTCCAGTTTCCCCCCGAGCAGCAGCGCCGCCTGCGTGAGGTAGACCCCCTCGTCGTGGTTCGCGGAGTGGTGCGAGAAGACGGTGGCGGCTATCGCGAAGGTCAGGGCGCCGGCGGCGACGGCGACCAGCGCGGCCGCGACCGTCACGCGGTCAGCGCGGCCGAGCCGCTGGTGGAGTCGGGCGGCGAGCCGGCGGGGACGAACGGACGGTGGACGGAGTGACACGGGCGGGACGGTGTGGCGGTGAGAGAGCGGTGCGGGCGCGGCGCGTAGCGGCCGATCAGATCTGGACGCCGGCGTCGCGCATCAGGTCGATCGTCGGTTCGAGGTTGGACAGCTGCGAGAGGTCGATGTCCGGCACGTCCAGCTCGTCGATCGACGGGAGGTCGCCGATCGGCTCGACCTCGGGGATCAGCGGGTACTCGAAGGTGGAGCGCGCGAAGTAGTCCTGCGCCTCCGCCGACAGCAGGTGGCGGACGAAGTTCGACGCCAGGTCGGCGTCGGAGGCGGTGTCGACGACCGCGGCGCCCGCGACGTTGAACACCGCGCCCGCGTCGCCCTCGGTGAACGTGGTGGCGATCGGCGCCTCCGGGTTCCCGTCGAGCACGCGCTGGATGTAGTAGTGGTTCGTGAACGCGGCGTCGATCTCGCCATCGGCGATCTCCTGGCAGGTGCGGAACTCGTCCGGGTACGTCGCGGCGCCGCGCTCGACCATCGCCTCCAGCCACTCGCGTGTCGCCTCCTCGCCTTCGAGGATCCGCATCGCGGTGATGAACGCCTGCGCGGAGCCGTACGACGGCGCCCAGCCGAGGTCGCCGTCGAACTCCTCGGGGTACGCCATGATGTCGTCCGGGAGGTCGCTCTCCGAGTACTCGTCGGTGTTGTACGGGATGGTGCGGGCGCGCCCGGAGGTGCCGACCCACTGCTCGGTGCGGAACTCCTCGCGGACCTTCTCGGTCACGTCGTCGGGGAGCGCCTGCGTGCGCCCCGCGTCGGCGAGCGCGCCGAGCGCGCCGGCGTTGACCGAGTAGAACACGTCGGCCGGCGAGCCCTCGCCCTCGTTGACGATCTGGTTCACGAGGTCCGTCGAGTTGTTGTACCGGATCTCCAGGTCGAGGTCGTCGTACAGGTCGTCGATGTAGCTGACCAGCTCGCCGACGAGGAACTCGCCGCGGCCGGAGTACACCGTGAGCTCGCCTTCGAGCGCCGGCATCTCCGACATCGACGTGCCGCCGGGGGCGCCGCGGCCCGCGCGGCCGGAGCCGATCTGTCCCACGGCGTCGCCGGCGCCGTCGCCGCCGTCCGACTCGTCGTCCTCGCCGGTGCCGTTACAGCCCGCGATCCCCGCAGCGCCGACCGCGCCGGCGGCCGCGAGGAACTTGCGTCGTCGAACGTCGCGTCCGTCGGTGGAGGCGGAATCGTGAGTCGTCATGTGCTTTAGGCGTGCCTAAATGTTTTTAGTCGTGTCGGTTCAGTCGTCCGCGGGCGCCGGCGTCCGCCGGATCGCGTCGAGGCAGTCGAGCCAGTCGCGCATGTACTCGCCGCAGTGGTTGAGGAACGCGCCGTTGTTCCACTCGTCGAAGTCGCCCTCCGCGAGCGCGTCGGCCATCGCGTCGAAGACCGCCGCGTACGAGTCGGCGTCGGCGCCCGCGTCGTCGATGACCTCCCAGACGTGCTCGTTCAGCTCCAGCCCGGCCACCTCGTTCGCGAGGTCGTCGAACGTCGAGCGCGGGGCCTTGTTGTGTTCACACAGCGGGTCGCCGTTGTAGATGCGCTTGCCGAGCACGTCGCAGGCGCGCTTCAGGAACAGTCCCGACCAGATGTCGTCGAACCGGCCCACGTCCCACTCGTTGTCGTCCATCGGCAGCTGGTAGAACGCCGGGATCACCTCGCGGCGGAACGCGAGGTTCATCGAGCAGACGGTGAGGTAGTTGCCGCGCGCGGCGACGAAGTCGTCGCCGAAGTCGTCGACGGTCGTCCGCGTCTGCGCCTGGCCCTCCAGGTCGCCGTCCATCAGGATCCGGACCGCGTCGAGGTCGGGGACGTTCGTCCACAGCCCCTGCGAGGCGACGACCTCGCCGGACTCGACCTCGACCGCGTCGGTCTCGACCGTCTCGTCCATCGCCGAGTACGGGTAGCCGCGGGGGTAGAGGCCGTGCTCGTCGGCGTTGTCGTAGAGGACGTTGACCCAGTCCTCGTCGGAGCGGACGCGCTCGATCTCGCCGCCGAACGCGAGGTTCTCCATGTGGCGCCCGAAGTAGTCGACGTCGTCGTGGGGGAGCGTGTCGTCGTCGATGAAGACGCCGTAGTCGAACGACTCGTCGGCCCACATGTACAGCAGGCCGAAGCTCGTCTCGGCGTGGCTCGCGGCCGGGACGACGTGGCCGTACTCCGCGACGTCGTTGGCCTCGTACCACTCCTCGCGGCGGCTGCCGTCGAACACCTCGCCGGAGACGTCGAGGTCGTCGAGCATGGCGCGCATCTCGTCGGTCTCGCAGAAGTCCTCGGTGACTAAGAGGAAGTGGAGCCGCGAGACGTCGAAGCCGTGCTCGCGGGCGTTCGCGACGTACGCGCGGAGACACTCGTACTCTCGAATCGTCGGGACGATCACGCAGATGTCCTGACCGTCGCCGTCGGGGTCTGTCGGGCTCATACCCGATAGTTTTTAGGCTGACCTAAAAGACTAGCGGTCCGTCGTCGGCCGCGTCGCGCCCGCGTCGGGCTCCCGCTCGGACTCGTCGGGGGCGCGCGTCACGGAGAGGTCGAGCGCGGCCGCGACGGCCCCGCCGCCCGCGAGCGTGACGGCGTTCTTCAGCGCGTGGTCGAGCGCCGCGGCGGCGAGCGCGACCGCGGCCGGGATCGGCGTGGCGGCGACGACGATGCCGGTGAACGCCGCCTCGTACAGTCCGATGCCGCCCTGCGAGAGCGGCAGCACCTTCGCGAGGTTCCCGGCCGAGACCGCGAGGGTGCCGACGACGCAGAGCGCGACCGGGTCGACCGCCGTTCCGAACCCACCGAGGAGCGCCGCGAGGACGAGGACCGCGGTCGCCACGTCCGCCGCCCACACGACGCCGCTCGCGAGCGACACCCGCACGAGCGCGCCCGCGTCGGCGGCGACGACGCGGACCGCGGCGCCGAACCGGACGGCGGCGTCGACGGCGCCGGACAGTCGGGACTCCGCGGCGCGCTCGCGGAGCGCCGGACCGAACCGCCGGTCGCTCCGGGCGACCGCGACGACGCCGGCCGAGCCCAGCGCTGCCGCGAGCGCGAGCGCGGCGGCGGCCGCGACGGCCCGGCCCGACCCGTCCGGCGCGACGGTGCGCCCGTCGAGGAGGAGGACCGCGAACGCCGCGCCGCCGAGCGCGCCCAGCGCGACGAGGTCGAACGCGCGCTCGACCGCCAGCGACGCGACGCCGGTCGGGTACGGGACATCGCGCCGGTCGTTCAACAGGTAGGCGCGCACCCCGTCGCCGGCCCGCGCGGGGACGATCAGGTTCGCGGTCTGGCTCGCGAACACCGCCGCCGTGAGGAACGCCGTGCGGCACCGGTGGCCCATCGGCGCGAGCACGTCCCCGTATCGGCGGCCGCGGACCGGCCACGACGCGAGGTAGACGGCGAGCGCGACGGCGAGGAACGCCGGGTCCGCGTCGGTCGCCGCCGAGACGACGGCCTCGACGTCGAGGGTCCGCGTCAACACCGCGCCGCCGACGGCGAGGACGAGCACCGTCCCCGCGACCGGGAGCGCTCCCCGAGGGAGCCGCTCCCGGAGCCGGAAGAGCCGTTCGCGGAGTCGAGCGGCGGCGACGCGCGGCTTCATGCGTTCGTTTAGGTAGACCTAAAGAATAAAACGCTGGCGGTTCGGGGCGGCGACGCCGAGGGGACCGCGTGACGCCCCGTTCGCGGACTCGGACCGGGTTCGCGGGGGGCCGCCGCACACCCTTTTGGCCGCGCGGTCCCAACGGTCGCCCCATGCGCGCCACGCTCGAAACGCTCGGAATCACCCTCCTCGTCGGCGCCGCGCAGGCCCTCCTGAGCCTCGTCGGCCTCTTCGGACTCTTCGCGCTGTCGACCCCGCTCTCCGTCGCCCCGTGGACCCTCGTCACGAGCGTGTACGCGCACGGCTCCGTCGGTCACCTCGTCGCGAACGCCGTCGCGCTGCTGCTCGTCGGCCCGCTCGTCGAGCGCCGGACGACCCGCCCGCGCTTCCACGCGTTCGTGGTCGCCACGGGCGCGCTCGCGGGCGCCGCGCAGGTGACGCTCGGGGGGCTGCTCGGCCCGCCGTCCGCCGTGCTGGGGATCAGCGGCGCGGTGTTCGCGCTCGGCGGCTACCTGCTCGCCGGCAACGTCGTGAGCGCGACGCTGTTCGACCGCCTGCGGCTCTCCCCGCGGGCGCAGTTCCTCCTGTTCGGGCTCGTCGCCGTCTCCCTCACGGCGACGACCGCCGCGCCGGGCGTCGCGCTCGTCGCGCACGCGACCGGGGCGTTCTGCGGGCTCGCGGCCGGTCGCGTCGGACTGCTCGACGCGCGGTAAACGGGACGCGGCGGAGCCGAGACGGAGACGCGGTACCGCCGCGGCCGGATCCGAGAGACGGCGCCGTCGCTGGGCGGGGTGAAAAACGAAGGGGGTGAAAGAGAAACGCCCTAGCGCTCAGTCTTCGAGAACGATCTCGATGCTGACGTCGTTCGGCACTTGGACGCGCATGAGCTGGCGGAGCGCGCGTTCGTCGGCGTCGATGTCGATCAGACGCTTGTGGACGCGCATCTCCCAGTGCTCCCACGTCGCCGTCCCCTCACCGTCCGGGGACTTGCGCGACGGGATCTCGAGCGTCTTCGTCGGCAGCGGGATCGGGCCCGACAGGGCGACCCCCGTCGAGTCCGCGATCTCGCGGACGTCGTCGCAGATGTCGTCGAGGTCCTCGGGGCTCGTGCCGGCGAGGCGGACGCGTGCCTGCTGCATCGATTATCGCTCGTTGACTTCCAGCACCTTGCCGGCCGCGATGGTCTGACCCATGTCGCGGATGGCGAAGCTGCCGAGCTCCGGAATCTCGCCGGACGGCTCGATGCTGAGCGGCTTCTGGGGGCGCACGGTGACGACCGCCGCGTCGCCGGACTTGATGAAGTCCGGGTTCTCCTCGGCGACCTCGCCGGACGACGGGTCGATCTTCTGGTCGATCGACTCGATCGTACAGGCGACCTGCGCCGTGTGGGCGTGGAAGACCGGGGTGTAGCCGGCCGTGATGACCGACGGGTGCTGCATGACGACGACCTGGGCCTGGAACGTCTCGGCGACGCTCGGCGGGTCGTCGGCCGGGCCACAGACGTCGCCGCGGCGGATGTCGTCCTTGCCGATGCCGCGGACGTTGAACCCGACGTTGTCACCGGGCTCGGCCTTGGGCACCTCCTCGTGGTGCATCTCGACCGTCTTCACCTCGCCGCCCACGTCGGACGGCTGGAAGGAGACGTTGTCGCCGGTGTTGAGGATCCCGGTCTCGACGCGTCCCACGGGGACGGTCCCGATGCCGGAGATGGTGTAGACGTCCTGGATCGGCAGGCGGAGCGGCGCGTCCGTCGGCGGCTCGGCCTCCGGCAGGTCGTTGAGCGACTCCAGCAGGGTGGGGCCGTCGTACCACGGCGTGTTCTCGGACGCCTCGGCGACGTTGTCGCCCTCGAACGCCGAGATCGGCACGAACGTGGTGTCGTCGGTCGCGAAGCGGACCTGGTTGAGCAGGTCCTCGACCTCGCCGATGACCTCCTTGTAGGAGGACTCCTGGTAGTCGACCAGGTCCATCTTGTTGACGCCGATGATGAGCTCGTTGATCCCGAGCGTGCGGGCCAGGAACACGTGCTCGCGGGTCTGGGGCGCGACGCCGTCGTCGGCCGCGACGACGAGCACCGCGTTGTCGGCCTGCGAGGCGCCCGTGATCATGTTCTTCACGAAGTCACGGTGGCCCGGACAGTCGACGATGGTGAAGTAGTACTCGTCGGTGTCGAACTCCTGGTGGGCGATGTCGATCGTGACGCCGCGCTCGCGCTCCTCGGCGAGGTTGTCCATCACGTAGGCGAACTCGAAGCCGCCCTTGCCCTTCTCTTCGGCTTCCTCGCGGTGCTGCTCGATTACGTGCTCGGGGACGCTCCCCGTCTCGAAGAGGAGGCGACCCACGAGCGTACTCTTGCCGTGGTCGACGTGGCCGATGATGGCCAGGTTCTGGTGCGGTTTGTCACTCATGGGGTAATCACGCGCTAAGGCGCTCTGTGAGTAAGTTTCGGTAGATTCCACTAAAACGGTTTCGATACGGCCCACAGAGTATCGCGCCGCCGTCCGGCGATTCTCGACAACGCGGGGCACGACAGAGCGACACACGCCCCGGGCCGCGGCGACGGGACCGGCGGGCGGAGCGGCCTACTCCAACCGCCCGACGTCGCCGAGGACGGCGCTCGCGGTCTCGGGGCCGCCCGCGCCGCGGCCGGAGATGTTGAGCCGGCCGGCGTGGGTGGTCTCGATCTGGACGATGTTCTGGGTGCCGGAGACCGCGAGCGTCCCGTTCTCGGGGACGAGTCGCGGCGCGACGCGGACCGTCTCGCCGGTCGCCTCGCCGATCAGCCGCACCGTCCGCCCGTCCTCGGCCGCGAGCCGGAGCGCGGAGCCGGGCACGTCGCGAATCCCGGAGACGTCCGCGTCGTCGAGCGTGAACTCCCGGGCGTCGGCCGGGTCGTCGGCCGCGCCGAAGGACAGCACGTTCGCGAGGATGACGCACTTCAGCGCGGCGTCGGTCCCGTCCACGTCGAAGGAGGGGTCGGCCTCGGCGACGCCGAGGTCCTGCGCCTCCGCGAGCACGTGGTCGTAGTCGAGCCCCTCGGCGGCCATCCGCGTCAGGATGAAGTTCGCCGTGCCGTTGAGCACGCCCCGGACCGCGGTGACGTGGCCCGGCTCGATGTCCTCGACAGTCGAGACCGCGGGGATCGCGCCCCCGACCGTCGCCTCGAACCGGATCTCGCCGTCGCTGTCGTCGACGGCCGCCCGGAGGTCGCCGAACCGCTCCGCGACCGGGCCCTTGTTCGCGAGGACCGCGTGGCGGTCGCGCTCCAGCGCGCGGGTCACGTGCGAGAAGCCGGGCTCGGCGTCGCCCAGCGTCGTCGGCGTCGCCTCCACGAGCGCGTCGTAGTCCGCCGCGAGGGCGTCCTCGGGGTCCGCGTCGCCGACGATCCCCCGCTCCGCCTTCCGCGCGACGACCGCGTCGGGGTCGACGCCGGCATCAGCGCCCGTCCCGTCCGCGACGACCGCCGTCGAGGAGTCCGCGACCGCGACGACCTCGTGGCCGTGTTCGCCCGCCAGCTCGACGACGGAGCGCCCGACAGCGCCCGCGCCGATGACGGCGAGTCTCACGCGTCCACCCCCGTGAGCGGCTCGACGACGCGGAGGTCCTTCTCCGCCGCCAGCTCGCGGACCGCCGCGAGCGCCGCGTCCGTCTCGCCGGCGCGGGCTTCGAGCCGGAGCCGCGCGCTCGACACCTCCTCGGTGCCCTGCGGGGCCGCGAGCGACACGTCGGCGACCGACGCCGACTCGCAGGCCTCGATCCGCGAGAGGGTGTCCGAGAGGTCGGTGTCGATGAGGTGGCCGAACAGGAGCAGCGTCACCTCCTCGGCGTAGCGCTCGGTGCCCGCCTGCATCACGTTCACGCCCTCGCTGCGGAGTGCGTCGACGATCTCCTCGAACCGCTCGGGGGTCGCCTCGAAGTCGACCTCGACCGGGATTCGCCCGCGGGGCGTCTTGTTCCCGCGCTCGTGGTAGATCGACAGGAGGTTCCCGCCGTTGTCCGCGATCGGGTGGAGCGCGGCGAGCAGCTGGCCGGGCTCGTCGACCAGCTCCAGCCGCACCGTGTGCGTCGAGGGGGCCGCGGCCGCGTGGCCGCCGTCCGGGGAGGCCGCGTCCGCGCCCTCCGCGGCGTCGGTCGCGTCCTCCGCGTCGAGCGCGGCCGCCGGCGTCCCGTCGCGACGGTCGCTCACGGCGCCACCCCCGGCGCGGCGGCGCGCCCGTCCGGACCGCGCGTTCGCGGGCACGTTCCTGTCCCCGGGCCGGAGCGGTCGCTCGGTGGCTCCGTCGCGGTGCGCCGGGGTGGAGTCGTACCCGTCTGCATACCCGAACGGAGTCGGACGATCGGGTATAAGCCTTCGGCGATGGCAGGCGTTGCCTCGCCGCAGCGGGTGCCAACGTACCGCACGGATCGGGGAGCCCCCACATATTTGACCGCCGGGACTCGACGACTCCGCGTGCGACACCCTCCACGCAGTCCGCCCAGCGTCGTAACGCGGTCCGCCGCGCCGACCAAGCACTCCCCGACCCACCGCTCCCCGAACCGAGGTGTGCGCCCCGAATGAGCGACGGCCTCTCGATAGACGGCCCGAAGACGTTGAAGGGCGCGCTGCTCCTGTTGGTGGTCGGGCTCGCGGTCACCGGCTACGGCGCGTACGACTACACGCAGCAGTCGGCCGCGGTCGACGACGCGGTCGCGGTCGACGCCGCGATCACCGACGTCGGCGTCGAGTCGACCTCGACCGGGAGCAGTCCGGGCACGGACTACCGACCGACGGTCCGGTTCACCTACGAGTACGAGGGGACCGAGTACGCGAGCACCAACGTCTACCCCTCGGCGATCACGTCGAACTACGACACCGAGTCGGCGGCCCGCGAGGTCGTCGCGGCGTACGCCGCCGGCGAGTCGACCACCGCCTACGTCGACCCGGCCGATCCGGACGGGGCGTTCCTGAAAGCGCAGACGTCGAACGCGCCGCTGTTCGCGGCCGCGCTCGGGCTGTTGCTCGCCCTCGGCGGCGGAGCGTCGGCCGTCGGGCGGGTCCGGGGCTGACGGCCGCGCGGCTGGGGGAATCGAGCGCGGAAAGGAGAATAGAAACCCGACTACCGCGGACCGCGTCGTCGACTCAGAAGTAGTCGATCGACTGCGGCAGCTCCAGCTTCATGCCCTTGCGCTCGCGGATCTCCATGATCTTCTCGCGCTGGAGGTTGTCGACGAGCACGCGGAAGCCCGCGTTCTCGGTGTTCCACGAGGCGCGGCCCTCGGTGGCCGAGCGGATGTCGGAGGAGAACCCGATCATCTCCTCGACGGGCGCGATGCCCTCGACGACCATGAGGTCGCCCTCCTGGTACATGTCGTCGACGCGCCCGCGGCGGCCCTGGATCTCGCCGGACGCCGCGCCCATGTGCTCCGAGGGCACGTCGATCCGGACGTCCTGGATCGGCTCCAGCAGGCGGACCTCGCCGTCGATCAGCGCGCGGTGGACCGCGTCGCGGACCGCCGGGATGACCTGCGCCGGACCGCGGTGGATGGTGTCCTCGTGGAGCTTCGCGTCGTGGAGCCGGAACAGCGACCCCTGGACCGGCTCGGCGGCGAGCGGCCCGTCGTCGAGCGCCTCCTGAAGCCCCTCGAGGACGAGCTCCATCGTCTCGTTGAGGTGCTGAATCCCCTTCGTGTCGTCGATGAGGATGTTGGTCCGGTGGATGTCCTCGACGTTCTGCGAGGTGTCCTTGTCCATGCCGGCCTCCTGGAGCGCCTCGCGGCGCTCCAGTTCGGGCATGTCCATCGAGACCTCGCCGAGCTGGATCGCGTCGACGATGTCCTGCTCGAGCGGCTCGACGGTGATGTAGAACTTGTTGTGGCGGTTCGGCGACTGCCCCTCGACCTCGCGGGACTCCTCCTGGGGCTGCTCGCGGAACACGACGATCGGTTCGCCGGTGATGACCGGGATGCCCTGGTTGTCCTGGATCCGCTGGGTGATCACTTCGAGGTGGAGCTCGCCCTGCCCGCTGATGAGGTGCTCGCCCGTGTCCTCGTTGATCTCGATCTGGATCGTCGGGTCCTCCTTGGCGACCTGCTGGAGCGTCTCGATGAGCTTCGGCAGGTCGTCCATGTTCTGGGCCTCGACGGACTTCGTGATGACCGGCTCGGAGATGTGCTCGATCGACTCGAACGGCGTCATCTCGACCGAGGAGACCGTCGAGCCGGCGATGGCGTCGCGCAGGCCGGTGACCGACGCGATGTTCCCGGCGGGGACGCGCTCCACTTCCTCCCGCTCGGACCCCATGAAGAGGCCGACGCTCTGGATGCGGTTCTTGCCCGCGGTGCCGGAGACGTACAGCTCCTGGCCCTTCTCCAGCGTGCCGGAGAAGACGCGGCCGGTCGCGATCTCGCCGGCGTGCGGGTCCATCGAGATGTCGGTGACCATGAAGACGACCTCGCCGTCCTCGTCGACGAGCTGCATGCCCTCGGCGAGGTCGGTGTCGGGGTCGCCGCGCCAGATGCGCGGGACGCGGCGGGGCTGGGCGTCGACCGGGTTCGGGAAGTGCTCGCAGACCATGTCGAGCACGACGTTCGACAGCGGCGTGCGCTCGTGGAGCTCCTTCCGCTTGTCGTTCCGTTCGAGCTCCATGATGTCGCCGAAGTCCATGCCCGTCCGCTGCATCGAGGGCATCGAGACGCCCCACTTGTACAGCGCGGAGCCGAACCCGACCGTGCCGTCCTCAACGGAGACGGTCCAGTCTTCCGGGATGTCGTCCATGTTCTCGGCCATCCCGCGGATGAGCTCGTTGACGTCGGCGATGACGGACATCAGCCGTTCCTGCATCTCCTGGGGCCCCTCCTGGAGCTCGGAGATGAGGCGGTCGACCTTGTTGATGAACAGCGTCGGCTTCACGCCCTCGCGGAGCGCCTGCCGGAGCACCGTCTCCGTCTGGGGCATCGCGCCCTCGACGGCGTCGACGACCACTAAGGCGCCGTCGACCGCGCGCATCGCGCGGGTGACGTCGCCACCGAAGTCGACGTGGCCCGGGGTGTCGATGAGGTTGATGAGGTGGTTGGTGTCCTCGTACTCGTGGGTCATCGAGACGTTCGCTGCGTCGATGGTGATGCCGCGCTCCTGCTCGTCCTCCTTCGTGTCCATCGCGAGCTGCTCGCCCGCGGTGTCCTCGGAGATCATGCCGGCGCCCGCCAGCAGGTTGTCGGAGAGCGTCGTCTTCCCGTGGTCGACGTGGGCGGCGATGGCGATGTTCCGGATGTGCTCCGGGTTGTCCATCAGCCGCTCACATTCCTGAACGATCTTCTTGCGTCGGCCCATTA
This sequence comes from Halorubrum sp. Atlit-8R, assembly GCF_003666025.1. Classification (NCBI taxonomy): domain Archaea; kingdom Methanobacteriati; phylum Methanobacteriota; class Halobacteria; order Halobacteriales; family Haloferacaceae; genus Halorubrum; species Halorubrum sp. Atlit-8R. The sequence goes on along the minus strand of NZ_QPLV01000004.1, from coordinate 139,855 downwards.
TACCGACTGTTACCGAAAGCAGGGTCAAAAGGGTAGTGTTTCGTCGCGGCCGTTTCGCGGCCGAGTACCCCCGATCGCCGCCGATTTCGTGTCGACCGGTGTCACGGAGGGGCCGCGGAGCGACGCCCCGTCGCGACCGGACGGGCCGCCCGGTCGCCGGCGCCGCCCGCGCGCATCGGCGCGGTTTTAAGGACCGACTCGGGAAACGGAGAGTATGAACGAGACGCTCTCACGGCTCGTCGACAGCGGCGTCGTCGCGGTGCTGCGCGGCGTGCCCGCCGACCAGCTCATCGAGATCGCCGAGGCGCTGCGCGAGGGCGGGGTCACCGCCGTCGAGATCACCGCCGACACGCCGGACGTCGCCGACCTCATCGGCGAGGTCGCCGGCTCCTTCGACGACGAGGTCGTCGTCGGCACGGGGACGGTCCTCGACAGCGAGACCGCCCGGACCACGCTGATGGCGGGCGCCGAGTTCGTCGTCTCGCCCAGCCTCCACGAGGACGTCATCGAGACGTGCAACCGCTACGGCGCCGTCACCGCGCCGGGCGTGATGACCCCGACCGAGGCGATTCGGGGCTACGAGGCCGGCGCGGACTTCGTGAAGGTGTTCCCGGCGAAGACCGTCGGCCCGGAACACCTCGGCGCGATGAAGGGCCCGCTCGGCCAGATCCCGATGATGCCGACCGGCGGCGTGAGCCCCGACAACGCGGCGGAATACATCGACGCGGGCGCGTTCGCGGTCGGCGCCGGCGGCGCGCTCGTCGACTACGACGCCGCCGAGCGCGGCGACTACGAGGTAATCACCGAGACCGCCCGCGAGTTCACGCGGGTCGTCGAGGAGGCGCGCGGCGACGACTGACCGCTCGGTCCGCGCTATCCTGCCACCGCGTACCACACATACAAGAGCGTGGAGACGTAACGCGCGACCGACTTCCGGCCGGTCGACGAGAGGCACGGGCTGGAAGTCGCTCGCAGCACGCTGTCGGTATACCCAACCACGCTCGCCGTTTCCTCCCCGCCCGGGGAGGTCGGCCCCGCCGTCGCGGGACAGGACGCGGCGGCGGGGTCGTCACATGAAGTCCGCGATCCCGGACTGCTTGTTCGTGTCGTCCTCGAATATCGACTCCAGCGACCCCTCTAACACCTTCAGCCGCTGTTTCGTGTAGGGGCGGCAGTCGAACCGCTCGGCCACCTCGATGGCGGTGTCGACGTACTTGCTCACCGACCCCTCGTGGACCGTGAGGTTCACGCGGCCGCCGCACTCGCGGCAGTCCCCGGTCAGCGGCATGCGTCGGTACTTCTCGCCGCAGTCGAGACAGCGCGTCTCCTGCCGCGAGAACGCCCGGAGGTTGCCGATGATGTCCGGCAGGAAGTGGTACTCGATCACGCGCTCGGCCACGTCCGTCTCGTCGACCGCGCGGAGCTTCCGGGCGAGCTCCAGCTGCGCGTCCATCTTCTCCATCATGTCGCCGAGCGTCTTGTACGCCGACAGGTCCGGCCCCATCGCGATGTCCGTCGTGTCGTGGGTGTGGTCGAACCCGTGGTACTCGTCGTCGGTCCCGAGCGTGTCCTCCCCGATCTGGATCAACTCCTCGACCTCGCCCGGGTCGGCTAGCCTGCGCGACGCCTCGTACAGCTCCAGCGGGTACTCCCGCACGATGTCGACGTTGTGCGCCTCGTCGTCGATCTCCGAGGGGTCGATCCGCGAGGACATGACGAGCGGCGCGTCCATCCGCCCGCCGCGCTGGTCCGGCAGGAATTCCTTCGAGAAGTTGAGAAGTCCGTCCATCAGCAGCATTACGCAATCTTCGTCTCCGTCGCAGTTGCGACGCTTGGCGGCGTGGAAGTACGGATGAGCGTATCCCACGGCGGCCGACGTGAAACCTACCACTCTTCCGACAGTCGCGGCGCTCGTGTGGGGTGCCATCCCGAAGACGAGCTCGCCGACGAGGTCGTCGCGCTCGTTGACCTCGTAGAAGCGGTCGAGCCCGTAGAACTGTTCGAGCAGGTCGTCGACGAAGTCCGCGGTCTTCAGCATGTGCTCGGCCGCGCCGTCCGAGAGGACGATGTCCTGGACCCGGAGCTCGACCACCTGGTCGTCGTGGCGGAGGGGCTCGCCGTCGATGTCGGTCTCGTATCCGAGTTCGCGGAAGTGGTCCGCGGTGACGTCCAGCTCCTCGGGCCGGACCGCGGTGACCGGGAGGTCGGTCATGTCGTACCGGACCGTGCCGTCCTTGAACGACGTGACGCCGTTCTTCGCGCGGAGGACCCCCTTCTCGATCGGCTCCGGCGTCTTGTTCCGCGAGGTGAGCCCCTGGACCCCCTTCAGGATCTCGAAGGCGGACTCGCGCTCGCCGACCCGCTCCAGCGCGGAGCGGTACGCGTCGTTGACGTCGACCTCTTGGTAGCTCGCGGCCGTCACCTCCCACTCGCAGTTCGGGCACTCGACGCGGCCGGCCTCGTCCGGCTCGCAGACGGTGCCGCAGTCGTTACACTCGTAGTGCGGCTCCGTGTGCGTCTCGCAGTCGGGACAGAGCGCGGCGTAGGTGTGCTCGCCGCAGTCGGGGCAGACGCGGTCGGAGACCTCCAGTTCGTGTCGCCCGCGGCGGCCGGTGTCGTCCATGACGCCCGCGGCCTCCGCCACGTCGCGCTGCGGGCCCCCCGCCTCGTTGATCGGGAACAGGGTGTGGACCGCGGGCGAGAGGTCGCGGCTCTCCGACTTCTCGGGGCGGCCCATCCGGTTGCCGATCCGGGTCGGCGCGCGCTCGCGCACCTCGAAGGGGGCGACCTCGTTGACCGCGCGGATCGCGTTCTCGCCGTCGGCGTACTCGCGGGCCGCCGCCGAGAGGTCGTCCGCGTCCCACTCCCTGCGCAGGCCGTCGTCGATCCCGAGCGACCGCGCGAGCGGGCGCCACGTCGGGATCCGGAGCGCGTCCGGGGTCGCGGCGTGCTCGACCAACAGCGACTCCAGCGCGTCCCGGACCGGCTCGGTGCGCTCGATCGCGAGGACGCCGTCGGCGACCTCGCCGGCGGCGACGGCGTCGGCCAGCGCCGCGAACGCGTCGACCGAGACGTCGTGCCAGAGGTAGGTGTACTCGGGGTGGAGCGGGCAGTCGTACTCGCGCGCCCACGCGAGCGCCTGATCGATGTCCGGGTGTTCCAGGTCGACGTGCGGGTCGTCGCCCATGGCCTGCACGTCGGCGCCGGCCGCCTCGAACTCCTGGACCCACCACTCGGGGGCGTACGACGCGGGCGCGAGCGGGTGGTTGTTCTCGACGAACTCCCCGTAGTTGACGAGGTACTCGCCCAAGTCGAGCACCTTCTCGACCCCGTTGCTGACCGCCTTCGCCTCCTCGGGGTCGTCGATCCGCCGCACCTCGCCGTTCGCCAGGCGGACCGTCGGCCCCTCGATGGAGTCGACGGGGACGACGCCGTGGGCCTTCCCGGGCCGCTCGGTCTTGATCTGCGTGCCCGCCGCGAGGAAGTCGTCGACGATGTGCATGGTCGCCGGGTGGACGCCGCCGGTCGCGAACCCGTGGTTGCGCGCGCGACCGTACCGGAGGCGGAAGCCGCCCGCCTCGCTCGGGTGCGTGAAGACGGGCCGGCCCGCGATCAGGTCCCGGAGGAACTTCTGGGAGGGGTCGGCGCGGGGCGGGCCGTCGGGCGAGTCGTCGGCCGCGGGGTCGGTCGCCGGGTCGTCGGGTTCTCCGTCGTCGCCGTCCTCGTCCGCGTCGTCGTCGGCGCCCTCGGCCGCCGGCGCGTCGCCGTCGCCCGCGCCGTCCTTCCCGATCGTCCCGTCGATCAGGTCCTGGAGCCACGGCCAGTCGACCTCGTCGAGGTTCCGGGTGTACCGCTGGATCTTCGGGGCCTTCAGCGCGATCCCCTCGGCGGCGACGAGGCACATCCCCCCGCGCGCGGAGTTGGTGTCGACCCGTTCGAGGTCGCGGAAGCCCGAGACCTCCTCGTCGCTCGTCGCCTCCCCGTCGAGCATGACGGGGATGTGCTTCGCGATGAACTTCGACTCCTTGTCCTTCGGGGTGTACTGGAGCCCGGTCTCCTTGTCGTATAAGGCGATCTCCTCGGCGTAGCGCTCCACCTCCACGTCGCGGGGCTTGTACTCGTCGACGTCGAGCAGCGACCGGGCGTAGTCGGCGACGAGCACCGACAGCGCCTGCGCGGTCCCGCCCGCCGAGCGGATCGGACCCGCGTAGTAGACGTTGACGAACTCGGTGCCGTCGTCGTTCTCCAGCAGCTCCACGCGGTCGATCCCCTCGATCGGCGCGGCGACGACGCCCTCGGTGAGCAGCGCGACGGCGGTCCGGACGGCGCCCTCGATCTTCCCCTCGCGGGAGTCATAGTCGCCGACGTTCCCGTCGACGAAGTCGGTGACCAGCTCCAGGGCCGCCTCCTCGCGGGACATCTCGCCCTCCAGCTCGCGGACGCGCTCCGCGACGCCGTCGATCCCGAGGATGTTCTCGACGCGGTCGGCCATGTCGCGGGCGACCGGGATCTCGATCTCCGGTTCGGGGTCTCTCCCCTGCTTTTTGGCCGTCTCGGCCACGTCCCACGCCTCGTCGAGGCGCTCCTCGATCCGCGCGAAGTAGCGCTCGTCGTCCGGTCTCATCGTGGCTCGGTCGCGGGGGAGACGCGGTGCGCTCGGCGGGTCACAGCCACAGGTCCAGGTCGGTGGCCTCGTCGTGCGAGCGCTCCAGCGGCTCGGCGAACGCGCGCAGGTGGCACTCGCCCGCCCAGACGGTCGCGGAGTCGAGGTGCCCCGCGAGGGCCTGCCCGCTCGGGCGCGAGAGCACCGCGTGGGTGTGGGCAAACACGTCCCCCTCCAGGAGCGAGACGTTGCCCACGCAGGCGGCCACCTCCAGCGGCTCGTCGAACGTCACCGACCGGTACTCGGTCTCCTCCTGGTCGTAGAACCAGACGTCCGCGTCCTGGACCGCGCCGAGCGCCGTGAACCAGCCGGCCTCCACGTCCTCCTCGCGGGCGAGGGCCTCTATCTCCTCGCGCCAGTCGGCGCCGGTCTCGAACCGCGCGACGTACTCCGCCGTGGGTTCGACCTCGCGATGGTACATAGCAACTCCCCACGGCTGCCGGGGAGAAAAAGGCTTCAGTCGGACTGAGATCGGGGTGGTGTTCGAATTCGATATAGCGTTATGTGATTTACTCAGAGAATCGGTCGAAAACCGTATCCCACAGATTCAGGCCCGATGAGGCCGCTTCCGTACGAAATCGGCTACTGAGCGGCGAACGGCGATGTAACTCGGGAGCCGGAGAGAAAGTAGAGAGAAACCGTCGATCGGACCGATTCAGAACGGGGCCTGCGGGCCTTCGTCGTCGCCGCCGTCGTCGTCGGTCGTCTCGCCGGGGAAGGAGGGGGACATCCCGCCGCTGCTGGTCCCGCCGAGGTCGCCGTCGGCGCCGGCCGCCGCGCCGGTGTCCGCGTGGACCGTCTCGATCTCGGGGATCTCCTTGACCATCCGGGACTTGATCGCCTGGATCGTCATCGGCGAGATGCCGCAGCCGGAACAGGCGCCGCCGAGCTGGACCGTCACCTCGCCCTTCTCGCGGTCGAGGTGGGCGATGGCGGCGCTCCCGCCGTGCATCTGGATCTGCGGGAAGTTGCGCCGCAGGAAGTTCGTGATCCGCTCGCGGAGCTCGTTTTCCGCGTCAGTCGTGTCCGTGCTCATGCCCGCGAGTTGGCGGGCGGCGGGCTTATGCCTTTGGTTCGGCCGGATCCGGGCGCCGACGCGGGCCCCCGTCGCGTCGGGTCACTCCGGGCGCTCGACGCCCAGCGTCCGGTACAGCTCGGACTCGATCCGCTCGACGTACTCGTCGAGCGTCTCCTCGAACGTCTCGTCGTCGACCGCGACGGCGCCGCGGATGCGCTCGCGGGGGTTCTCCGGGAGCTCGACGCGGAACTCGCCGTCCTCGTAGAACGGCTCCGACTCGTTGAGCACGGTCTGGTCGATGCCGTGGATCAGCTCCGAGTCGTGCCGGTCGTTCATCTGGTTGAACGCGTTCTTGTACGCCCGCTGGAGCTCCTGGAAGTAGTTCGCGTACTTGTCTTCGAACTTCTCCGGGTCGAACTCGTCGGCCATGTCGCGAGCGAGGGCCTGCCGGGAAAAAAGGCGGTCGATCGCCGCCGAGACGCCGGTTCGGCCCGGGAAACCGGGCCTGCGGTCGAACGGGAGATTCGGCCGTCGGCGCAGTAATAAATCACATGTCGCGATATAGAATTCGTTGCGCACGGCGATGGCCGGGGAACCAGCCGTCCGTTACAAGCCGAGGGCTCGGCGGGCGAGAGGGTCGATTCGGGCCGCGTCGGCGAGGGAGAGCCGGAGCTACCGGAACCGCGCTACGAGACCGAAAAAATCCGACTGCGACGGGGCGTTACTCGAGGTCGAAGCGGTCGAGCGTCATGACCTCGCTCCAGACCGCGACGAAGTCCTCGACGAACTTCTCCTCGTCGCTGGCGTACACGTCGGCGATGGTGCGGAGCCGCGCGTTCGAGCCGAAGATGAGGTCGGCGCGCGTGGCCTCCCACGCGACCTCGCCGGTGTCCCGGTCGCGGACCTCGTAGACGTCCTCGGCGTCGGTGACCTCGTCCCACTCGTACTCCATGTCGAGCAGGTTCACGAAGAACTCGTTCGTCAGCGTCCCGGGCTCGTCGGTGAACGCCGTGCGGTCGCCGTAGGTCGCGCCGAGCGTTCGCAGCCCGCCGGCCAGCACGGTCATCTCGCTGGCGGTCAGGTTCAGCAGGTCGGCCTTGTCGACCATGAGGTCCTCGACGTCCTCGTCGGCGTCGCCGAGGTAGTTACGGAACCCGTCGGCCTTCGGCTTGAGCGCCTCGAACGACTCCTCGTCGGTCTGCTCGGCGGTGGCGTCGACCCGACCGGGCTCGAACGGCACCTCGACGTCGTAGCCCGCGTCGGCCGCGGCCTGCTCGACGGCCGCGGTCCCGCCCAGCACGATGAGGTCGGCGAGCGAGACGCGCACGTCGTCGGAGCGCGACTCGTTGAACTCGGCCTGTACGTCTTCGAGCGTCGAGAGAACGTCGGCGAGCCGCTCGGGCTCGTTGACCTCCCAGCTCCGCTGCGGTTCGAGGCGGATGCGGGCGCCGTTGGCGCCGCCGCGCTTGTCGCTGTCGCGGTAGGTGGACGCCGCCGCCCACGCGGTCTTGACAAGCTCGCCGGTCGAGAGGTCGGAGTCGAGGAGCGCGCCCTTGAGGTCGGAGACCTCCGCGTCGCCGATCGGTTCGTAGTCGGCGTCCGGCAGCGGGTCCTGCCAGATCATCGTCTCCTCCGGGACCTCGGGGCCGAGGAACCGCTCCGGCGGGCCCATGTCGCGGTGGATGAGCTTGTACCACGCCTTCGCGAACGTCTCCTGGAACTCGTCGGGGTCGTCGCTGAACTCCTCGAGGACGGCCCGGAAGTCGTCGTCCTCTTTGAGGGCGACGTCCGTCGTGAGCATCATGATGTCCTCCTTGTCGTCGGGGTCCGCGACGCCCGGGGCGGCGTCGTCGAGCTCGTCGTCCTTCGTGGTCCACTGCCACGCGCCGCCGGGGCCCTTCTCCGGCTCCCACTCGTGCTCGAGCAGGTTGTCGACGTAGCTCGTGTCCCAGACGGTCGGGGTGGCGTTCCACGGCCCCTCGATGCCGCTGGTGATGGTGTCGGGACCCATTCCCTCGCCGAACTCGTTGTCCCAGCCGAGGCCCTGGAGGTCGATGGGGGCGTCTTCGGGCTCCGGACCGAGGTTGTCGCCGTCGTCGGCGCCGTGGACCTTCCCGAAGGTGTGGCCGCCGGCGATGAGCGCGACGGTCTCTTTGTCGTTCATCGCCATCCGGCTGAACGACTGGCGGATGTTCTTCGCCGAGCCCTCGAGGTCGGGCTCGCCGTTCGGCCCCTCGGGGTTGACGTAGATGAGGCCCATCACGGTGTTCCCGAGCGGGGCCTTGAGGTCGCCGTTCTCGTCGAACCGGTCGGGAGAGGTCGTCTCGAACTCGCTTTCGGGCCCCCAGTCGACGGCGTCGTCGCCGCGGAAGTCGTCCGCGCGGCCGCCCGCGAAGCCGAACGTCTCGAAGCCCATCGACTCCAGCGCGACGTTGCCGGCGAGCACGATGAGGTCGGCCCACGAGAGCTTCTCGCCGTACTTCGTCTTGACCGGCTCCAGCAGCCGCCGGGCCTTGTCGAGGTTCACGTTGTCCGGCCAGCTGCTGATCGGCGGGAGCCGCTGGTGTCCGCCGGCGGCGCCGCCGCGCCCGTCGAGCGAGCGGTACGTGCCGGCGCTGTGCCACGCCATCCGGATGAACAGCGGGCCGTAGTGCCCGTAGTCGGCGGGCCACCACTCCTTCGAGTCGGTCATCACGTCTTCGAGGTCGGACTTGACCTCGGCGAGGTCGAGGTCCTCGAACGCCGCCGCGTAGTCGAAGTCCTCGTCGTAGGGACCGATGTCGCCGGCGTTCTGGTCGAGCAGCTCCAGATCCAGCTGATCCGGCCACCACTCTTTGGTGTTACTAGCCATCAAAAAATGGTCGCTCCTCTTCGCAGATAATATTGTCTAATTCGGAGAGGTAAACATCGTTATAACGGAGGGTTTCTATCGAAATAATGAAGTTCTATTTGGGGATCTGCGAAGTCGCCGTCGGAGACCGTAGCGGCGCTCCGAGCCGTTTACCGCGCGGTAAGCGTACGCTGTCGGCGGCGACGAGTCGGAGTTTCGACAGTTCGACGAGTGTGGATGAGAGTCACACGCGGGGGTCCGGCGGCCCGTCGGTTCGCCTCGTCGCGGGACCTAGGCGAGACGGGACCGGGGTCGCGCGTGAGGGGGAAGGATCGAGCGCGGTGCGCGTGAGGGGGAGGGATCGAACGCGGTCAGCGGTTCAGCGTGTGGATCGCCTGCCCGCGCGCGTTCTCCGCGGCCTCCATCACCGCCTCCGCGAGCGTCGGGTGGGTGTGGACGGTGGCGGCCACGTCCTCGAGGGTGGCGCCCATCTCGACCGCGAGCGCGACCTCGGCGATCAGCTCCGACGCCTCGGGGCCGACGATCTGTCCGCCGAGGACGAACCCGGTCTCCTCGTCGGCGACGATCCGGACGAACCCCTCGGTGTGGCCGGTCGTCATCGCCCGCCCGGAGGCGTTGAACGGCATCTCGCCGACGACGGGGTCGAATCCCTCGGCCTCGGCCTCGGCCTCCGTCATCCCGACCGTCCCGATCTCGGGGTCCGTGAACACCGCGGCCGGGACCGCCTGTCGGTCGAGCGCGGCCGGCTCGCCCGCGATCACCTCGGCCGCGACGATCCCCTCGTTCGAGGCCGCGTGCGCGAGCATCGGGTCGCCGGCCACGTCGCCGACGGCGTGGACGTGCTCGACCGCCGTGCGGGTGCGGTCGTCCGTCTCGACGAACCCGCGGTCGTCCGTCTCGATCCCGGCGTTCTCCAGGTCGAGCCCGTCGGTGACGGGCCGGCGACCGACCGCGACGAGGATCTTGTCGACGCTGTACGTCGACTCCTCGCCGTCCTCGGTCTCGGTGCGGAGGAGGTAGCCGCCGTCGGGCGCCTCCGCCCACTCGCTCGCGCCCTCGCCGAAGTTGAACTCGACGCCGAGCTCCTCGGCGCGCTTGCGGACGACGCGCTTCACGTCGTCCTCGTAGGGGTCGAGGATGTCGTCGAGCATCTCGACGACCGTGACCTCGGCGCCGAGCTTGGCGTACGTCGTCGCCAGCTCCATGCCGATGTAGCCGCCGCCGACGACGCCGAGGCGGTCCGGGACCGTGTCGGCGTCGAGCGCGTCGGCGGAGCTCCAGACGTGGTCCTCGCCGAAGTCGAAGCCGGGGACCTGGACCGGCCGCGACCCGGTGGCGATCACCGCGTGTTCGAACTCCAGCGTCTCCGAGCCCTGCCCGTCGCCGCCGTGCGCGACGCGGACGGTGTTCTCGCCGACGAACGAGGCGACGCCCTCGATCAGGTTCACGCCGTTCGCCTTACAGAGCTTCTCGACGCCGCCCGTCAGGCGGTCGACCACGCCGTCCTTCCACTCGATCATCTTCCCCATGTCGACGGCGGGGTCCGCGTGGACGCCCATGAACTCCGCGTTGCCGGCCTCGTGGGCGAGCCCGCTCCCCGTAATCAGCGCCTTCGAGGGGATACACCCGCGGTTGAGACAGGCGCCGCCGTAGGCGTCCTTCTCGACGAGGGTCGTGTCGAGCCCCTCCTGTGCGGCGCGGATGGCGGCGACGTAGCCGCCCGGCCCCGCGCCGATGACCAGTACCTCCGTTCCCGTGGTGACGTCTCCGACGACCATTATTCGTTGAGTAGCAGCAGGGGGGTTTCTAAGTGTTCCATGACGGTGTTCGCGAACTCGGCCGCGACCGCGCCGTCGACGACCCGGTGGTCGATCGACAGGGAGAGCGGCAGCGTCGGCGCCGGGACGACCTGGCTTTCGCCGCCGTCGCCCTCGCGCACGACGGGGCGCTCCTCGATGGCGCCGAGCCCTAAGATCGCGGTCTCGGGGTAGTTGATGATCGGCGTGGCGTACTCGCCGCCGATGGCGCCGAAGTTGGTGATCGAGAAGGTGCCGCCCTTCATCTCCGCCGGCTTGAGCTTCCGCTCGCGGGCGCGGGAAGCGAGGTCGTTCACCTCGTCGGCCAGTTCGAAGAGTCCCTTCTCGTCGACGTCCTCGACGACCGGGACCATGAGGCCCGCGTCGGTCGCGACCGCGATCCCGAGGTTGTAGTCGCCCTTCAACACGATCTCCTCGTCGTCCTCGCGAAGCTCGCTGTTGAGGTACGGGTACTCCTTCAGGCCGGCGACGATGGCCTTCATCACGAACGGCATGTAGGTGAGCTTCACGCCCTCGGCCTCGGCCTTCGGCTTCAGCCGCTCGCGGGCTTCGACGAGCGCGTCCACCGCGGCGGTGTCGTGGTGGGTGACGTGCGGCGCCGTGTACTTCGACCGCTCCATCTGCTTCCCGATGGTGCGCCTGACGCCGCGGTAGGGGACGGTCTCGTCGCCCGACGCGGTGCCGGCGGCGTCCGCGGCGTCGGTCGCTGCGGCCGCGTCCGGCGCGGGGTCCGCGTCGGCGGTCGCCGGTTCCGGCTCGGCGGGCGACTCCAGCGCGTCGGCGTACGCGTTCACGTCGTCGGCCGTGACGAACGCCTCGCCGTCGCGGGTCTCGTCGGTCGGCACGTCGTCGAGGTCGACGCCGCGCTCGCGGGCGACCTTCCGGGTCGCGGGGGTCGCGAGCGTCGTCTCGCGGCCCGCCGGCTCGGGCGCGCCGGCGGCGGTCGCCGACGCCCCGTCCGAGGAGCCGCCGCGCTTGCTGACCGCGGACTTCCGCCCCGCCGAGCCGGTGTCGGTCGGCGCGGGGCGGGGCTCGGGGCTGTCGTCCGCGCCGCCCGCGTCGGCGGATCCGCCGCCCTCGGCGTGGGCCCGCACGTCGGCCTCGGTCACGCGACCGCCGGGGCCGCTCCCGTCGACCGCCGCGACGTCGACGCCCAGCTCGCGGGCGAGCCGGCGGGCGGACGGCGGCGCGAAGGTGCGGCCCGAGGGCGTGTCGGGCTCGCTCGCCGCCCCGTCGGCCGCGTCGGCGGTCGCGTCCGTCGCCGACTTGTCGCCCGCGTCGGGCTCGGGCTCCGGTTCGGGTTCGGGCTCCGCGTCGGCGGCCCCCTCGTCGGCGCCGTCCTCGTCGACCCGGAACGAGATGATCACGTCGCCGACGGGGACCATCTCCCCCTCCTCGACGAACAGCTCCTCGACGGTCCCGTCGTAGCTCGACGGCACCTCGACGAGCGCCTTGTCGGTCTCGACCTCCGCGACGGGCTGGTCCTCCTCGACGCGGTCGCCGGGCGCGACCAGCCAGCTGACGAGTTCGCCCTCCGCGACGCCCTCGCCGACGTCCGGCAGCTTGAACTCCTTGACCGTCACGCGTCGGTCACCTCGGCGTTCATGGGTGTATCTCCGGCGGCCATGTTAAAATTCGACCGCCTCCAGGATCCCGTCCTCGATGCGCGCCGCGGACGGGAGGTAGTAGTCTTCCAGCGCGTACAGGGGGTAGGGCACGTCGAACCCGGTGACTCGGCCGATCGGCGCCTCCTGGTAGAGCAGCGCCTCTTCCTGGAGGATCGCCGTGATCTCGCCCGCGAGCCCGCCCGTCTTGGGCGCCTCGTGGACGACGACCGCGCGGCCGGTCTTCTCGAACGCCTCGACGACCGCCTCGCGGTCGAGCGGCGATATCGTCCGTAGGTCGACGACCTCGCACTCGATCCCCTCCTCGCCGAGCGTCTCGGCGGCCTCCAGCGTGGGGCGGGTCATCGCGCCGTAGGTGAACACCGCCACGTCGTCGCCCTCGCGGCGCGTGGCCGCCTCGCCGAGCGGGACGGTGTACGGCTCCTCCGGGACCTCCTCGCGGAACGCGCGGTAGATCAGCTTCGGTTCGAGGAAGATCACCGGGTCGGGGTCGCGGATCGACGCCGCGAGCAGCCCCTTCGCCTCGCGGGGTGTCGAGGGGATCACCACCTTCAGCCCCGCCTCGTGGGCGTAGAACGCCTCCTTCGACTCGGAGTGGTGCTCCGGCGCGCGGATGCCGCCGCCGTAGGGCGCCCGGAGCGTCATGGGGAGCGTGAACCGCCCGCGGCTGCGGGTGCGGAACCGCGCCATGTGCGAGACGATCTGGTCGAAGCCCGGGTACATGAACCCGGAGAACTGTATCTCCGGGACCGGGCGCATCCCCATCGCCGCCATCCCGACCGCGGTCCCGATGATGCCCGACTCGGCGAGCGGCGTGTCGATCACCCGGTCGCCGCCGAACTCGTCGTAGAGCCCCTCGGTGGCGCGGAAGACGCCCCCGTTCTTCCCGACGTCCTGGCCCATCACGACCACGTCGTCGTCCTCGCGCAGTTCGGTGTGTAGTCCGTCTCGTATCGCCTGTACCAACGTGAGGTTCTGTGTCTCGCTCATTCAGTCCTCCAGGAACGCTTCGTCCCCGCGCTCGTCGCGCAGCGCGGCGAACTCCTCGTACTGCCGCTCCAGTTCGGGCGGGAGCTCCGCGTAGGCGTGCTCGAACAGCTCCCGCGGGTCGGGCCGCGCCATCGACTCCGCCGCGTCGATGGCGTCCGCGACCTGCGCCTCGACCGACGACTCGACCTCGGCGACGCGCTCGTCGTCGAGGACCCCCTCGTCCCGGAGGTACGCCTCCAGCCGGTCGATCGGGTCCTTCCGCTTCCAGCGCTCGACCTCGTCGTCGTCGCGGTAGACCGTCGGGTCGTCGGCGGTCGTGTGCGCGCCGAAGCGGTACTGGACCGCCTCGATGAGCGTCGGCCGCGGCCGGTCGGCGTCGGGGTCGCGCGCCTTCTCCAAGGCCGCCTCCGTGACGCTGTACACCGCGAGCGGGTCCATCCCGTCGACCTGGACGCCGTCGATGCCGTACGCCTCCGCCTTCTGCGCCAGCGTCGCGCTCCGGGTCTGCCGCTCGCGGGGGACGGAGATGGCCCACTGGTTGTTGTTACAGAAGAAGACGGTCGGCGTGTCGAACACGCCGGCGAAGTTGACCCCCTCGTGGAAGTCTCCCTCGCTCGTCGCGCCGTCGCCGAAGTAGCAGATGAACGCGTCCTCCTCGCCGCGGAGCTTCGAGGCCCACGCGGCGCCCGTCGCGTGGGGCACCTGCGACGCGATGGGGACGGCGACCGGGAAGACGTTGACGTCGTCCGGCGCGCGGTTGCCGTCCTCGTGGCCCATCCAGTAGAGCAGCGTCTGTTTCAGCGGGAGCCCGTGGACCAGGGCGGCGCCGTGTTCGCGGTACGACGGGATCATCCAGTCGTCGTCGTCGAGCGCGTACGCCGAACCGATCTGGGCGCCCTCCTGGCCGGAGAGCGGGGGGTACGTCCCCATCCGGCCCTGCCGTTGGAGGCTCACCGCGCGGCCGTCGAAGTGCCGCGCCAGCCGCATGTGCCTGTACATCTCGACGAGCGACTCGTCGTCGAGGTCGGGGACGTCGCCGACGACCTCGCCGTTCTCGTCGAGGACGCGAACCGTATCGTCGTACGCCCTGTCGAACACGGTCACGGTCGAACCCACCTTCGCATGTCCGATCCGTTCACCGCCCGGGTAATATCGTTTTCGTAAATAATTTAGTATAATCAGAAATAGCGCCTTCGCACTGAGAAACCGTCCATCGCACTGGAAGAGAATCGGACGTTTCTGAACAAACTCGGAGCTGTTCGGCAATATTTTCGCCAAGATGGGCGGTTCGGCGGTCAGTAACGGACGAACAGGAAGGTTTTCGCGCCGGGGGCCGCCGGTAGAGGCGGAACCCGGGCGGCGCGGCGCCGCGGCTCGGCGGTCGAGCGCGGCGAGAGAAGCACTGGGTCGGACGGTCTCGGTCGGAGCGGAAGGCGGTCCGGGGCGGCGTGTGACCCTAACCGAGGCGGAACGAGGGCTCGTCCGACTCGCCGTCGAGGTCCTCCAAGTGGATCACGTCCTCGTCGTCGCCCTCGACCTGCTCCCGAAGGTGGTTGATGTACCGCTTGTGCTCTTCGAGCTGTTCGCGGAGGTGTTCGGCCTCGAGTTCCAGCCGCTCGTGTTCCCGGACGAAGCTCTTCGGGACCTCGACCCGGGGCGGGAAGGCCTCGCCGTCGCCGTCCGCGTCGGTCAGCTCGTGTTCCGGGACGACCCGGACCTGACCGTCGTGGGCAACGAGCATGTCCACGTAGTCCCGGAATACCGCCGACAGCGAGATGTCCCGCTCCTCGGCGATGTCGCGGAGCGCCTCGAACGCGTCCTCGTTGACGCGGAACGAGACCGTCTTGTTCTTGTTGCCCATTAGCGGGTCGTAGGTCCCGCTGCGTACTTAACAGTTTGTCAGACGGTCGCACGGCGGACGGCGCCGTCGGGGCGCCGGGCCGGCGTCCCGATCAGGGCTCCGGCCCGCTCGCCTCAGGGCTCCGGCGCGCCGGCCGGGTCGGACCCGTCGGGAGCGTCGCCGAGCGCGGCGTCGTCGCCGGCGAGCTCGTCGCCGCTCTCGTCGAGGTCTTCGAGCGCCGACAGCGCGGCGGCCTTGTACGTCTCGGGGTCGAGGTCGTACTCATCGCGCGCCATGCGCGCGTACTCGTTGCCCTCGTCGTCGAACGCGGCGACGCGCTCGACGGTGCGACGGGCGGTCTCCGCGACCCAGCGGTCGCGGGTGGCGGCGTCGACCTCGGTGATCGACTCGGGGCGGACGGAGACCCGGACCGTGCCGTCGTCGGTCTCGTAGGTCCGGGGCTTCCCCACGACTGCGACGTAGGCCGGGGGCTCCAGGTCCCGGAGTTTGGAAGCGGCTTCCGGCTGGTACTGGCCGGCGTACACGAAGAACGTGCCCGTCGGGTCGACGATGCGGCCGCGCCAGTACTCGCTGTCCTCGCCGACGTCCTCCTTCTCCGTGAGCGTGCCCACGAAGAACACGCGGTTCGAGGACTCGCCGGTCGGGAGCAGCGCGTAGACGGGGGCGCGCTCGTCGTCGGACTCGGTGAACGTGTAGCCGGCGTCGTTGAACTCGCTCGCGAACACGCGCCGGGCGACCTCTCGGGTGGGTGCTGACTGGCTCATTTCAGATCGACCTCGCTTCGATCAGCGCACTTTCAACGTCGACCGCGCCGGGATCCTCCATCTCGTCGACCAGGACGTACCGGCCGAACGTCGGGCCGGTGACCCGGTAGTAGCGGCCGAGCACGTCCTCGCCCATCTCCTCGGCGACGACGGTGGTGTCGAGCGCGTCCATCGCCATGTCCTTGGCTTCCTCCAGGGTCATGCCGGTGAGCTCCTCGGTGGCCTCGCGGTCGAAGATGACCTCGGTGACCGTCTCGCCGTCGTCTAAGACGCCCTTGATCCGGAGGTCGAACTCGCCTTCGACCTGGCCGTGTTCGGAGCAGCGCCCGTTCTGGAGGACGCGCGTACAGTCCTCCTCGGGGCACCGCTTGATCAGGCCGGAGCCGGACTGGATGTCCACGAGGGCGCCCTCGACGGTGTCGGCGTTGTCGCCGACCTCGATCTCGTCGTCGATCTCGGTGATACCGGTCGTCCGGTTGAGCTTCACCGAGTAGCTCCCCTCGTACTCGTCGGTGACGACGTTCGAGAGCTCGTACGCCCGCCCCTCCGTCAGCTCGGGGAGGTCGGAGGTCTCGAAGGCGACGAACTTGATCGTGCCCGACTCGTCGCCGAGCAGGCCGACCTGCGAGATGGAGTCGCTGCGCGGCTCCCAGAGGTCGACCAGCTTCACGCGTAAGTCGACCCACTGCTCGTCCTCGTCGATGTCGTTGACGAGGACCTCCTCGCTGCCGCCGCGGCCGAGCTCGTCGCGCTCCATGCCGGCGTCCTCGAGGTAGCTGTTGGTGACGCTCCGGCTCGCCTCGTCGAGCGGCACGCGGTACTCGTCGACGAGCGTTTCGAGGCGCTCCTCGACGTCGTCGGGGTCGACGTCGGTGTGGTCCGAGAACTGTTCCGCTATCGCTTCCGCTTCCTGTCGCAGTTCGCTCATGGGGTGTCTCCGCCTCCGGTCTTGTTTTCAGTGGGAGGCGTACGACGGTTGGGTCCAGATGGTATTAAAACGTACGTGACCGCGGTGAAAGTGGAACGAAACGCCCGCCTGAGGCCCGCTACGCGGTGTTCTTTCGATCCGCGGAGATCGACCGACGGGACGACCCCGCTCGCGTCAGACGCCCGTCAGCCGTGCGCGGGCTTCGTTTCAAGTGGAACGATCACACGGATCGCGGCCTCACGAGACGGAGATCCGGCAAGCGTGACGAGAACGATGGCGGTGGCGCGCGCCTCCGAGCGCCCAACGGGCGCGAGGAGCGCGTGCGAGGGAGTCGGCGGCGACCGACGGGAGCCGCCGACGAGGCTGGGGAGGCGTGAGGTGCTGTGCGGAGCGGTGCGGGGTGGGACTCAAAGGGGCAGCCGCGAGGGCGAAGGCGTGCGACGCAAGGACCGCAGCGAGCGAGCGGAGCAAGCGACGAGGACCGCAGCGAGCGCACCGAGCCCTCGCGGCTGGGGCTTTGGTGGTGTTCGCCGCCGATCGGCAGTCGATTATTTATAAGCGAACGGATGAGAATTTGGCGGCGGCCTCCGTATCGTTCGCAGAGCCGTCCGCGTCGTGCTGACCGCACGAACCGTTAACGCCTCAGTCGTCGGCGTCGGGGAACGGCACCTCGATCAGGTCGCCGTCGTCCGGGAGCAGGCACTCGCCGTCGAACGCCTCGCGCGCGTCCCGGAGTATCGGGCTCGGGTCCGCCGCGTAGCGCGAGGAGATGTGGACCAAAGCGAGCCGTTCCGCGTTCGCGCGGTCGGCGATCGACCCCGCCTCGCGGCCGGTCGAGTGGGCCGTGTCGCGGGCGCGGTCGGCCATGTCGTCGGCGAAGGTGGCGTCGTGGATCAGCAGGTCGGCGCCCTCGGCGGCCTCGACGGTCGCCTCTCGCGGGCGCGTGTCCGCGGTGTAGACGAGTTTTCGACCCGGACGCGGCGGGCCGACGACCTGCTCCGGCTCGACGACCGTGCCGTCCTCGGCCTCGACCGCCTCGCCCTCGTGGAGGCGGCCGAACTTCGGGCCGACGGGGACGCCGAGCGCCTCCGCCTTCGGGCGGTCGAACCGGCCGGGGCGGTCGTCCTCCTCTAAGACGTACCCTTGCGAGACGGTCCGGTGTTCCGTCTCGAAGGCGCGGACCGCGTACTCGTCGGTCTCGTGGGCCACCTCGCCGGGCGCGACCGGCTCGATCCGGACCGGGAACGCCGGGTCGTGGCCGACCGCGTGGACGAGGTCGCGGAGGTGGTCGTCGGTCCCCGGCGGGCAGTGGACCGTCAGCGGGTCGGTGCGGTCGTTGAACCCGAGCGTCTGGACGAGGCCCGGGATCCCGAGGACGTGGTCGCCGTGGAGGTGCGAGACGAACACGCGGTCGACGGCGAACCCCGTGCCGCTGCGCATCATCTCGCGCTGGGTGCCCTCGCCGCAGTCGAAGAGGAAGCGGTCGCCCTCGCGGTTGACGAAGACGGCGCTGGCCGCGCGTTCGACGGTCGGGACGGCGCCGCCCGTCCCGAGGAACGTGACGCGAAGAGACATGGCGAGTCATCGGGACGGCGGTTGTAAACCGGTGTCGATGCGGGCGGAGCGGGGAAACGGCGACGAGCGCACGGGCGAGTAGCCCCGGTCGCGGCCCCGGCCGACACCCACATGTGTCCGGGCGCCCGAGCGCGGCCATGCGAGACCCGATCGCCGCCTTGGTCAGACAGGAGGGGTGGCGCGCGGAGGGCGCGGCCGCCCGCGTCCACTACGAGGGAGGCAGCGACCGATACGCGGTGGAGTTCTACGCCGAGACGCCCCGCGTCCTCTACTGGTCCGTCCCGACCGACGACGAGGGCGAGACGGCGGCGCCGGTCCCCCGCGACGGGGTGCCGGACCCGCTTCGCCGGCGCATCCGGGAGGACCTCGACGAGGCCGGGATCGACCCCGACGTGGAGCGGCGCGAGCTGTGAGGCCGATCCCGGGTCGCGGGGAGCGAGTCCGCGGCGCGGTCGACGGAGCCGGGACCGGCGCGCGCGACGGTCCGATTCTCGGATCGGCCGAGGCGTCCGCGCGACGACCGCGGTTGATCGGGCAAAATCGCCCGAACGGCCGCGCGCTACCGGCGTTTTCTGCCGATGTATTTCGGTTCGAAGGAAACCTATTTGCCCGCCTACCTGATACGACCGTGTGATGAGTGGCGTCGAATGGGAGGAAGACGATCCCTTCGAGGAGCAGCGGGACAAGATCGAGAATCCGATGAAGCGGCTGTTCGTCGAGTACGGCCGCGACTACGTCCCGCAGGTGACGGTGGGGATCCTCGCGAGCGTCTTCGCGCGGCTGCTCGACCTGCTCCCGCCGCTGATGCTCGGGATCGCCCTCGACGCGATCTTCCGCGGCGAGGCCGCGTTCAACGAGCAGATCCCGCTGGTGTTGCTGCCCGACGCGTGGCTCCCGACGGAGCAGGCGGCGCAGTTCTGGTTCACGATCGCGGTGCTGGCCGGCGCGTTCGCCTTCGGCGCCGGCTTCCACTGGGTCCGGAACTGGGGGTTCAACGCCTTCGCCCAGAACATCCAGCACGACGTCCGGACCGACACGTACGACCAGATGCAGCGGCTCAACATGGACTTCTTCTCGGACAAGCAGACCGGCGAGATGATGTCCATCCTCTCGAACGACGTGAACCGGTTGGAGCGGTTCCTCAACGACGGGATGAACTCCGTGTTCCGGCTGTCCGTGATGGTGATCGGGATCGGCGTGCTCCTGTTCTGGATCAACTGGCAGCTCGCCTTGGTCGCGCTGCTCCCCGTCCCCGTCATCGCCGGGTTCACCTACATGTTCATCAAGATCATCCAGCCGAAGTACGCCGAGGTGCGGTCGACGGTCGGCAAGATGAACTCCCGGCTGGAGAACAACCTCGGCGGCATCCAGGTGATCAAGGCGGCCAACACCGAGTCCTACGAGTCCGACCGCGTCGACGACGTCTCCTTCGACTACTTCGACGCCAACTGGGACGCGATCGAGACGCGGATCAAGTTCTTCCCCGGCCTCCGCGTGCTCGCGGGCATCGGCTTCGTCCTCACGTTCGTCGTCGGCGGGCTCTGGGTGTTCCAGGGGCCGCCGGGACCGTTCACGGGCGAGCTCTCCGAGGGGATGTTCGTCGTGTTCATCCTCTACACCCAGCGGTTCATCTGGCCGATGGCGCAGTTCGGGCAGATCATCAACATGTACCAGCGCGCCCGCGCCTCCTCCGCGCGGATCTTCGGGCTGATGGACGAGCCCTCGAAGCTGGAGGAGGACCGCGACGCCGAGGAGCTCGTCGTCGACGACGGCCGCGTCGTGTACGACGACGTCTCCTTCGGCTACGACGACGAGACCATCGTCGAGGACATCGACTTCGAGGTCGAGGGCGGCGAGACGCTCGCCTTGGTCGGCCCGACCGGGGCCGGCAAGTCGACCGTGCTCAAGCTGCTGCTCCGGATGTACGACGTCGACGACGGGGAGATCCGGATCGACGACCAGAACGTCAGCGACGTGACGCTGCGGTCGCTGCGCCGCGCGATCGGCTACGTCGGGCAGTCGTCGTACCTGTTCTACGGCACCGTCCGCGAGAACATCACCTACGGCACGTTCGACGCGACCGACGAGGAGGTCCGCGAGGCGGCCGAGGCGGCCGAGGCCCACGACTTCATCCAGAACCTCCCCGACGGCTACGACACGATGGTCGGCGAGCGCGGCGTGAAGCTCTCCGGCGGCCAGCGCCAGCGGATCACCATCGCGCGCGCCGTGTTGACCGACCCGGACATCCTCATCCTCGACGAGGCGACCTCCGACGTCGACACGGAGACCGAGATGCTGATCCAGCGCTCGCTCGACCGCCTCACGGAGGACCGGACGACGTTCGCGATCGCCCACCGGCTCTCGACGATCAAGGACGCGGACACCATCCTCGTTCTGGAGGGCGGGAAGATCGCCGAGCGCGGCACGCACGACGAGCTGCTCGACAACGACGGGCTGTACGCGCACCTCTGGGGCGTACAGGCCGGCGAGATCGACGAGCTGCCACAGGAGTTCATCGACCGGGCGCAGGAGCGCACCGCCCGGATCGTCGAGGACGCCGAGAGCGACGACGACTGACCGCGGCCGGTCGGGGCGGCCCGTCTGACCGGTCGACCGTCACCGGGGGAGCCGGGTCCACTCGTCGGCGGACGCCGGGGAGTCGTCGGCGTACCCGAGCGCGTCGAGGACGGCCTCGCGGACCTCCGCGGGGTCGCGGAACTGCGTCTCCTCGCGGCCCTCGAGCAGGCTGTCGAGCCGCTCCGTCGTCGTCCCCGCCTCCAGCGTCGCGGCGCCGTACTGCTCTATCAGTTCCGCCGCCGTCACCGGGTAGCGGTGCTCGCGGAGCGCCCGCTTCAGCGGGCCGAAGGTCACGGCGGGGGCCGGCTCGTGCGCCTCCGAGTCGTGGTCCGCGTTGTCACCGCTCATGCGGTCCGGATCCACGGGGAGGGGCATAATACCTCGGGAGCGCCCGCGACACCGGTCTCTCCGCGAGCGTCCGCCGGACGGCGGCGTTGGCGGTGACCGCCGCCTATACCACGACGCGCGCCGAGGTGCGGGTATGCGCCTCAGCGAGGTCACGTGGACCGACGTCCGCGACGCCGACGTCGACGTCGCGTTCCTGCCGGTCGGCAGCACGGAACAGCACGGGCCGCACGCCCCGCTCGGTACCGACGCCCTGAACGCCGTCGCGGTCGCCGAGGCGGGCGCAGACGCCTACGAGCGGGCGGGGTCGGACGAGGCCGCCGACGCGGAGCGCGGGGAGGTCGCGGTCGCGCCGCCGGTCCCGGTCGGCGTCGCCGAGGAACACCGCGCGTTCGACGGGACGATGTGGGTCTCGCCGGAGACGTTCCGGGCGTACGTCCGCGAGTCCGCCGAGTCGCTGGTCTCGCACGGGGTCGACCGCGTCGTGTTCGTCAACGGCCACGGGGGGAACGTCGAGGCGCTCGCGGAGGTCGCCCAGCGGTTCTCGCGCGACGACGCCCACGCGGGGTACGGCGTCGCGTTCACCTGGTTCGAGGCGGTCGGTGACCACGCGAGCGACATGGGTCACGCCGGGCCGCTGGAGACCGCGCTGTTGCGCGCGACGAACCCGGATCTGGTCCGCGAGGAGCGCGTCGACGAGGCGGGCGCGGGCGCCGCCGACCGGTGGGGCGAGTGGGTCGCCGGGGTGAACCTCGCGCACGACTCCGACGAGTTCACCGACAACGGCGTGGTCGGCGACCCGCGGGCGGGCGACGCGGAGCGCGGGCGGGAGCTGCTCGACCGCGCGAGCGCGTCGCTCGCCGAGCTGGCGGCGGCGGTGGTCGAGCGGGACGCCTGAGGAAGAGGGGTTACTCCTCGTCGGCCGCGTCCTGGAGCGCGCCGCGGATCGCGGGGACGGTGCCGGTGAGGGAGGCCACCTCGTCGGCCGCGCTCTCGATGTCGCCGACGAGCGACTCCAGCTCCTCTATCTCCGCCTTCAGGTCGTCGGCGTCCTCGAAGGCGTCGGCGCGCTCGCCGAGGACGTACGCCTTCTTCGCCGAGCGCACGCTGTCGACCGCGTCGCCGGCGTCGAGCGCGGACTTCAGCCCGTTGAGCGCGCCGAGGACGTTGTCCGCGTCCGTCTCCCACACCGCGTCCGGGTCGGGGAGCTGGTCGCGCGCCGCCGCGAGGTGCTCTTCGACCTCCGCGCGGGTCTCCTCGGCCGCCTCGCCGAACAGGTCGTCGTCGTCGAACGTGGACTGAGCCATGTCCGAATCGTCGTGCCCGCACCTTTTAAAAACGCGCCCGAAAGCGGAAGTGAAACCGCCGGGGAGGACGGATCCGCCGGCGGATCGGGGGGATCTGGCGTTCAGTTTCGGTCCGGCGGCGGACGGCTCAGAGCCGGACGAGCAGCTCCGCCGCGATCAGCGTCAGCAGGAGACCGAGGAGGCCCGCGAGGGCGGCGAGCGTCCGGAGCCGGTCCGACACCGCCGCCGCGTCGGGCGTGGCGGCCAGGAGGGCCGGGCGGTCGCGGGGGGCGGACTCGCCGTCCGCGTCGCCGTCGGCTTCCGGGGCGGGGCCGCGGTCGGACCGAGGGCTCGACTCCGGCACGGGTGACCGCTCGGCCGGGAAGACCGTTAAACCGACTATGAGGTGACAATAGCGGTATTGAGCGCTCCGGAGCGCGGGCTCAGTTCCAGGGGGCCTCCGCGAAGTCGACGACCCGCTCGCCGCGGTCGAGCCCGTCGATCCGGGCGATCTGCTCGTCGGTCAGGTCGATCTCGCGGGCGGCCCAGTTCTCCTCGACGTGACCGTGGTCGGCCGCCTTCGGGATCGGCGCGACGCGCTCCTTGGAGAGCAGCCACGCGAGGCTCACCTGCGCGGGGGTCGCGTCGTGGGCCGCGGCGACCTCGCGGAGGGCGTCGACGTCGGCGACGCGGTTGCGCGCGATCGGCGAGTAGGCGACGAGCCAGTGGCCGTCCTCGACCGCGTACTCGCGGAGCCGCTCCTGTTGGAGCAGGGGGTGACACTCGACCTGGTGGGCGAACACGTCGTGGTCGAGGCGGTCGATCGCCTCGTCCAGCTGGTCCGGCTCGAAGTTCGAGAGCCCGATCCGGTCGATCACGCCGTCGTCGACGAGGTCGTCGAGCGCGGGCAGCGTCTCCTCGGGGTCGTAGCTGTTGATCGGCCAGTGGACGTACAGCAGGTCGATCGAGTCGACGCCGAGCCGGTCCCGGCTGGCGCGGGCGGTCTCGACGGCGTCGTCGTACGAGAGGTTGTCCGTCGAGAGCTTCGTCGCGACGAACAGGTCGTCGCGGTCGACGCCGCTCCGGTCGATCCCGTCGCCGACCGAGGCCTCGTTGTCGTACCCCTGGGCGGTGTCGACGTGGCGGTAGCCGGTCTCGACCGCGTGCGCGACCCCGGCCGCGCACTCCTCGCCGTCCGCCAGCTTGTACGTCCCGTATCCGAGCCTGTCGAAGGCGGTCGTCATGTCTCACCCTGCGGCCGGCGGCGGCCTCAACGTACCGGTCCGGACCCCCGTAACCGCCGGGCGCCGCGCCGGGAGTGATTATCATCGTTAATATCCGGGAGGAGGTTATTATCACGGGGGGATCCCTGCGGTCGAGTACACATGCACACAGGATCGGCCCCGGGCGTCCGATCGAGCTACGGCGCGAAGCTCGCTCTGTCGCTGATCGGGGTCATGGGGGTCTCAGTCTCATACGGAGTTGTCGTCTACCTTCGCGCCGACGCGGCCGGCGCCGCCGGCGAAGCGGTTCGGTCCGGGCTCGTCGGGATGACGCTGTTGACGGTGATCGGGCTCGCGCTCATCGGGGTCACGATCGGATCGAACACGGTCATCTCCCTGCGGCAGCTCACGGGCAAGGCCGAGCGGATGGCCGAGGGCGACCTCGACGTGCGGCTCGACACGGGCCGGACCGACGAGATCGGGCGGCTGTTCGGGGCGTTCGACGAGATGCGCGGCTCGCTGCGCTCGGAGATCGCCGACGCCGAGTCGGCCCGCGAGGAGGCGGAGCGGGCGCGGCGGGAGGCCGACGCGCGCGCCGAGACGGTCGAGGAGAAGGCGACCGAGTACGAGACCGCGATGCGAGCGCTCGCCGACGGCGACCTGACGCGGCGGGTTGACCCGGAGAGCGACAACGAGGCGATGGCGCGCGTCGGCGCCGCGTTCAACGAGATGGCCGACGAGCTGGAGGGGACGGTCGCGTCCGTCGCGACCGTCGCCGAGGACACCGCCGACGTGGCCGGGACCGTCGACGACCGCACGGACGACCTGCGGGCGACGACGGGGACCGTGAGCGAGGCGGTCTCGGAGATCGCCGAGGGGGCCCGCACCCAGCGCGACGACCTCCAGGCGGCGACCGACGAGGCCGAGAACCTCGCCTCGTCCGCCGAGGAGGTCGCCTCCACCGTCACCGACGTCGCGGAGACCGCGGAGCACGCGGCCGAGGTCGGCGAGGAGGGCCGCGAGGCCGCCGAGGAGGCGCTCGCGGAGATGGACGCGGTCGAGGAGACGACCGCGGAGACGACCGCGGAGGTCGAGGCGCTCGCGGCGGAGGTC
Source organism: Halorubrum sp. Atlit-8R (assembly GCF_003666025.1). Taxonomy (NCBI): domain Archaea; kingdom Methanobacteriati; phylum Methanobacteriota; class Halobacteria; order Halobacteriales; family Haloferacaceae; genus Halorubrum; species Halorubrum sp. Atlit-8R. The sequence continues at coordinate 115,219 of NZ_QPLV01000004.1, read as the reverse complement.
GAGGAGATCGGCGAGGTGGTCGACACCATCTCGGAGATCGCCGAGCAGACGAACCTGCTCGCGCTGAACGCCTCCATCGAGGCGGCCCGCTCCGGCGCCGACGGCGCCGGCTTCGCGGTCGTCGCCGAGGAGGTGAAGTCGCTGGCCGAGGAGACGCAGGCGTCGGCCAGCGAGATCGAGGCCCGGATCCACGCCGTCCAGGAGCGCGCGGAGACGGGCGCCGACGCGATGGCGCGCACCGAACAGCGGATCTCCGCCGGCGTCGACACGGTCGAGACGTCGATCGACGCCTTAGAGCGCCTCGCGGAGGCCTCCGAGCGCACCGACGCCAGCATGACCGAGATCACCCGCGCCACCGAGACGCAGGCGGACTCGGTCGACGCGGTCGTCGGCCACGTCGAGGACGTCTCCGCGATCAGCGCGCAGACGGCCAGCGCGGCCGGCGACGTGACCGGCGCGGTCGACGAACAGGAGCGGACCCTCGGGGCGGTCGAGACCGCGGCCGGGTCGCTCTCCGACCGCGCGCTCGCGCTGCGCGACGCGGTCGACGACTTCGAGTTCGCGACCGACGAGGGCCTCGACGGCCCGGGCCGCGCGACGGGGCGCGGCGCGGCGCCCGACGCCACCGCGGTCTCCGACGGGGGGACCGCGGGCGGCGCCGGGACCGAGTTCGAGTTCTCCCGTGACGACGGCGACGACGCGGTCGCCGGGGAGGAGGTGAACTGAGATGCTCGTCGACACCGCCGTCTGGGCGTGGATCGGGGCCCTCGCGATGGGCGCCGGGACGGTCCCCCCGCTGTGGGCGTGGTACTCGCGGTCGTCGGCGACCGGCGGGTCGCACGCCGTCTACTACGGCACCCTCGCCGGCGTCACCGGCGTCGCGGCGCTCGCGTACCTCGCGATGGCGCTCGGCGTGGGGACGCTGTCGACGGCCGTCGGCGAACTGGAGGTCGTCCGATACGTCGACTGGCTCGTGACGACGCCGCTCATCCTGCTGTACCTCGGACTGCTCGCTCGGCCGTCGCGGCGCGTGCTCGCCGGGCTGATCGGCGTGGACGTGGTCGTCATCGCCGGCGGCGTCACCGCCGCCGCCACCGGCGGAACGGTCTCGTGGGTCGCCTTCGGCGTCGCCGGGGCGGCGTACCTCGCGCTCGTCTACGGGCTCCTCGTCTCGCTCCCGCGGTCGGCCTCGGCGGCGGGCGACCGGGTCCGCGCCGTCTTCGGCACGCTCCGGAACATCACGGTGGTGCTGTGGACGCTGTACCCGGTCGTGTGGCTGCTCGCGCCGACCGGGTTCGGTCTGCTGACGCCCGCGACGGAGATGCTCGTGTTCGTCTACCTCGACATCGTCTCGAAGGTCGGCTTCGTCGTCGTCGCGGTCGCGGGCGCCGACGCGCTCGACCGCCTCGGCGCCGACCGCGGCGTCGCCGTCGGCGACAGCGTCGGGGCAGACGCCGCCGGCGAGCGGACGACCGCCCTCGGCGACGACTGAGCCGCGGTCCGGTCCGGCTCGCGTCGCCCGTCCGGTCCCTCCCGCTCCCCGCAGCCGGTCAGTCCCCGTCCGCGACCAGGTCCTCGTACCGCGCGCCGGTCTGTTTCAGCGTCTCGGTCGAGTAGAGCCGCTCGTGGGCGAACGGGAGGTGGTCGGCCGCCAGCTCGTCGATCTTCGCGTCGACCGCCTCGGCCTCGCGGCCGTGGATCATGGTGAACATGTTGTACGGCCAGTCCTGGTCGGGGCGGCGCGGGCGGTGGTAACAGAGGGTGACGTACGGGAGGCTGCCGACCGCCTCGCCGCGCTCGTCGAGCTCGTCGTCGGGCACGTCCCAGACCACCATACAGTTGTTCGTGAACCCGGTGACGACGTGGTTGACGATACAGCCGACGCGCTTGATACAGCCGTCGGCGAGCAGGCGCTCGACCGCGGCGAGCACGTCGTCGACGGGGGCGCCGATCTCCGCCGCCACGTCCGCGTAGGGGGTCGCCGAGAGCGGGAAGCCGTCCTGGATCGCCAAGAGGAGGTCGGCGTCGAGCGCGGAGAGGTCGCCGCGCGCGTCCTCGGAGATCCGGGTGGCCGACACGTCGGTCTCGTCGAGGGACTCCCGCGCGAACCGGTCGGCGTTGACGACGGGGAACTCCAGGTCGATGTAGTAGTCCGTGAGCATCGGCAGGGCGAGCACCTCGCAGCCCGTCCGTTCCTCGATCTCTCCGAGGATCTCGTCGCGTCGCTCGCGCGATCCGGCGGTGACGACGAACCACTGGTTCCACTCGTGGTCGCGGCGGTAGTTGTGGTTCACCTGCCGGTAGCCGTTGATGACCTCGGCGACCTCGTCGAAGCGGTCCTCGGGGGCGCGCACCGCCGCCAGCGTCGAGGAGCCGATGACGGGCGGGTTGAGCACCGCGCCGAACCGGCGGAACACGCCGCGCTCGCGGAGGTCGCGGACGCGTCGGAGGACCTCGTCGGCGTCGACCGCGGCGCCCGTCTCGGCCGCTATCTCGTCGGCGACCCGTTCGAACGGGCGCCGCTCGACGGGGAAGCCGCTCTGGTACTCGTCGATGAGGGCCGCGTCGACGGCGTCGACGTCGGCCCGCCAGTCGGCGTCCAGACTCATTACCTCGGGTAGGGGCCGGGCGTACCTACGGGTTTCGGAGGGCGTCGAGCGTCAGCGGGAGCGTGTCGAGCGTCAGCGGGAGCGCGTCGAACGTCAGCGGGACGGGTGTCGGTGCGGACGAGCGCGCGTCAGTCGTCGGCGGGGGCCTCGCCCGGCGTCGGCGCGAACGCCCGGGCGCTCTCCTCCAGTTGCGCCGTCGAGCAGCCGCCGACGGTCGCGGCCTGTTCGAGCGTCAGCGTGCGGGACCGGTACAGCGTGAGCGCGGTGGCGACGGATTTGGACGTCATCGGGTACAACCAGCCAGTAGATGGACGAACATATAACTCTGGCGCTGATTCGACCCCGATACAGAATTAGAAAAGCATAGAGTGACCGAATTGTATGAAAGATACCTGTATAAGCGGACGTTCATGCGGTTATTGTTTGCGAACGAGTACCACGATTCCGGAGAGAGCGACCCGGTCGTCCGGGCCTGGCGCTCGCGCGCGGTGCGAGGCGGACCGGCGCGCGTCGTCTCGGTCGCGTTCCAGAGGAACTGTCCCCGCTCGACGTGTTCCCGACGCGCGGGAGTCGAACGGGGGACTTTTCGTCCGAGAACCCGAACGGCGCGTATGGCTCAGGCGACCCAGGAGTTCGGCGACTGGCCCCTCAAGCGGCTGATGACCGAGGTCTGCGGCTCCGGCCACAAATCGGCCGACGACCTGACGCGCGCGCAGGCGACCGAGGCGTTCGAGCGCATCCTCGCGGACGAACCGGACCCGACGACGCTCGGGGCGTTCTGGCTCGCGAACCGCTGGAAGCGGAACACGCCCGAGGAGCTCGGGGCGTACGTCGACGTGATGTGCGACCGCGTCGAGTACGCCGAGCCCGACGCCGACCCCGTCGACTGCGGCGCCAACTACGACGGGAAGGGCCGGACCGCGATCTTAGGCGTCGCCGCGGGCGCCGTCGCGGCCGCCGCGGGCACCCCGGTCGTGGTCCACTCCGGCGACCGCGTGCCGACCCAGAAGCAGGACGCGTACAAGCACGTCTTAGACGAGCTGGGCGTCCACACCGAGCTGACGCCCTCGGACTCCGCCGACATGGTCGACGAGACCGGCTTCGGCTTCTACTACCAGCCCGCGTTCAACCCCGCCATCGACGACCTGTTCGAGCGCCGCGACATGATGGGCGTCCGCACGTTCGTCAACACCGTGGAGACGCTGGCGAACCCCGCCGGCGCCTCCGTCCACCTCGGCTCCTTCTACCACCTCGCGTTCGCGAAGAAGGTGGTCGACACGTTCGTGGAAAGCGAGTTCCACGACCTCGACCGCGTCCTGATGTTCCAGGGCATGGAGGGGTACGACGACGTGCGCCCGGGCTACACGAAGGTCGCCGAGTGGGACGCCGCGGGCGACGACGGCGACGAGGCCGGCAGCGAGGGCGCCTCCTTCGACGACTTCGAGATCGAGACCGCGGAGTACGGGATGGACCTCGAGGAGGACGACCTCGCGGTCGACGACGTGGCCGCCGACTCGGCGGCGGTCACGGAGGAGGTGCTGGCCGGCGAGCGCGACGGCGCCTTCGCCGACGCGGTCGCGGTCAACGCCGCGCTCCGGATCTACGCCGGCGGCGACGCCGACTCCATCGAGGACGGCCTCGACGCCGCCCGCGAGGTCATCGACGACGGGAGCGCCCACGACGTGCTCGAAGCCCTGCGCGAGTTCTGACCGCCGGGCCCGTCGGCGGCGCGTCGCGCGGAGCGATCGACGGTCGCGGAGGGCGGCGGCGCGACGGAACCGCGTCGCCGTCGCGCCCGTGAACTCCATTCTCTCGACACGCGTTTTTCGCCCGTGTTCCGGCTTCGGTCCCCCAATTTGGGCCTGATTTGGGACGGAGTTTGAAAAGCGCTCTTGAGGTCAGAGCACCAAGTGAACGTGTACCGAATATGACCCACGATACCATTCACCGCCATGCCGACCTGTGAACACTGCGAGGCGCACGTCTCCGAGCGGTTCGTCCAGGTCTTCGGGGACGACCGGAGACGGGTACACGCGTGCCCGAACTGCTCGGCGAACGCCGGGATCGCCGAGGTGGCGAAGGAACGGGCGCAGAACGCCTGACCCCCGCTGACCGCTTCGGCTCGCCGTCCCGCACGGTCCTCCCGACCCCGGCGGCTCCCCGCCGCTCCGACCCTTCTTACTGCTCTAATCCCTCTTACCGCTCTGACCCCTCTTACCGCTCCGGCGCCGGCGGCATCGCGCGCTTGTGGGCGCTGCGCTCGTGGAGGTCGACCACGCGGTCGACGGCCGCCTCGGGCACGTCGAGTTCGCGGACCGTCGCCGCCCGCGAGAGCCCGCCGTCGACGTGGACCGCGAGGATTGCGTCGACGGTGTCGTAGTCGAGCCCCATCTCCTCGGCGTCGGTCTGTCCCTCCCACATCCCCGCGGTCGGCTCCTGCATCACCAGTTCGCGGGGGACGCCGACGTGCGCGGCCAGCTGGCGCACCTGCTGTTTGTAGAGGTTCCCGATGGGGTTACAGTCGACCGCCTGGTCGCCGTACTTCGTGTAGTAGCCGGTCATCGCCTCCGCGCGGTTCCCGGTCCCGAGGACGACGCGGTCCTCGGCGTTGGCGACGAAGTAGTTCAGCACGGCGCGGGTGCGGACGTAGACGTTGCCCGCGGCGGTGCGGTCGTCGGCCGCCTCCGGGACGGCGTCGAAGACGGCCTCCGCGATCGGCTGGATCTCGACCACGTCGTACTCGATGCCGAGGTCCGCGGCGACCCGCTCGGCGTCGCTCATCACGTCCGGGTCGTTGACCGCGGAGGGCATCGTGAGCCCGTGGAGGCCGTCCTCGCCGAGCGCCTCGACCGCGAGGTACGCGGTGAGCGTGGAGTCGATACCGCCCGAGAGGCCGAGGACCGCGCCCTCGGCGCCCGCGTCCTCGACCACGTCGCGGATGAACGAGACGATTCGCTCGCGGGTCGCCTCGAGCTCCGACTCCGAGAGGCGGAGGTCGAGCGGGGGGTCGTCCGACAGCAGCACCGACTGCTCCGAGGTCTGACTCATGACAGAGTACAGGGACCGAGGCGACTAATACCCCCGCTTCGCCCGGCCGAACTGGACGTACGTCGGGTTCCCTGGGGGATCGGGAGGCGATCGGGCTCCGCGAGCGCCTACAACAGGCCCTCGCGCTCGGCGAGCAGGAGTCCCTCCAGCGTCGCGTCGTTCGTCGGCGGGTCCCGCGCGGTCGCCAGCGCCTCCTCGACCGGGACCGACCGCGGGGCGAGGAACTCGTTGCTGTCGTGGTCGACGTCGACCGGCTCCAGCCCCTCGGCGAACACGTAGCCGCGCCGGTGGCGCAGCACGCCCGTCGAACACCACACCTCCTGGAGCAGCGAGGTCGACGACGGCGCGAAGCCGGTCTCCTCGGCGAGCTCGCGCGCGCCGGCCTCGGTGTACGACTCGCCGGCCTCGACGACCCCCGCCGGGAGCTCCAGCTGCGTGTTCCGCACGGTGGGGCGGTACTGCTCGACGAACAGCACGCGGTCGTCGGCGACGGCGACGATGACGGTCGCGGGCGACAGCTCCGCCCAGTAGTACTTCTTCTCCGTCCCGTCGGGCTGCTCGACGCGGTCGTAGCCGCCGACGAACCACCCCTCGTCGTACTCGACCGCGACCTCCCTGACGGGCCACTCCGGCTCGCCCGGCAGCGAGTGGCTGCGGCCGTCGGAGAACGCGGGGAGGTCGCGGAGGTCGGCCGCCGGCGCGTCGTCCGGGGCGTCGCCCGCGTCCCCGCCGCGGTCGCCCGTCACGGGCGGACCACCTCCGCGTGGTACACCTCGCCGTCGCGGCGCACCCGCACGCCGCCCTCGGTCGCGGCGCCGGGCACCTGTTGGGTGAGCGCGTCCACCTCGTCGAACGGCGTGTGCGTGAACCACTCCTTCACGCCGTACGGGCCGGTCTGGTAGCCCTTCGACCGGCCGTCGTCGCTCTCTATCGCGCCGATCAGGTACGGGTACCGGCGGTCGGAGACGTTGTTCACGTCGGCCGCGGTGCCGTTGGTCTCGATCGGTTCGACCGTGAGGTAGTAGGGGTCGCCGCTGCCGAGGTAGCTGGGGAGCGCGCCGAGCGCGAGCAGCGCGACGACGACCAGCGCGATGGCGACGACGACGTTCCGGGTGACCCGGCGCATGGTCGGGGTAGGTGCCCGCGGGGAATACCGGTTTCGACCGACGGTGGGGGCGTGGGGGGAGGGCGGGCGAAGCCGGGGCCCCGGGCGGGGTCGCCGACGCGCTTTAGCCCGCCGCGTCCCTTCCTCACCCATGGAGTACCGGTTCGAGCTGGCGCTGTGCGCCGCGCTCGAATCCCCCGACCGGGTCGTCGCCCGCCAGCTCGGCGCGGGCGTCGAGACGCCCGGGACGCGCATCGTCGACGTCTGCCTGCTGTCGCCGGGGCCCGGTTTCGACGACCGCGCCGCGATCAGCGCCGAGCGGATCCCCGATCCCGCCGTCGAAGCCGCCGTCGGCCCGGGCGAGGCCGTGCCCGTCGCCGAGGCGTTCGACCACCCGCCGGACCGCGCCGCGGCCGTCGTCGACCGGGCCGTCGAGGTCGGCTACCTCGAACGCGAGCGGCGGAACGGGCGGGACGCCGTGCGCGCGACGGCGCGCTACCCGGACGACTGGGTCGGCGGCCTCGTCGCCGTCGAGAACAAGCCTGACCTCGGGACGCCGGGCGACCTGGAGGCGCAGCTTCGCTACGACGCCGCGCTCGGCCTGTTCGACGAGGTCGTGCTCGCGACCGCCTCCTACGTCACCCGCGCGCACCTCAACCGGATCCCGGAGGCGGTCGGCGTCTGGCGGTTCGACCCGGAGACGGGCGAGCGCGAGGTGGTCCGCGAGCCGACGCCGCTCGACCCGGACGCCCCAGGCGTCGAGATCCGCGCCGAGCGCCCCTCCCGCACGGACGTCGCCCTGGTCGGCCCCGAGGCGAAGGCGCGCAAGCGGCGCCGGGTCGCCGAGCGCGCCTACGGGAAGGGGTGGCGCCCGGAGCCGCCGGCGTGCGCGCACGGCGAGGCGACCGCCGACGGCCGGCCCCGCTGCGCGCACTTCGACCGCGTGGTCGACCCCGGCCGCGAGTGCGGGAGCGGGTGTCCCGCCTTCGAGCCGGCCGACCCGCCCGAGGCGGACCGTGACCGCCTCCGGGACGAGCGAACGGCGTGGGTCGCGGAGCCCGAGGGCGCCGGGCCGCGACGGCAGTCCGGGCTCTCACGGTATCTGTGAGAACGCTTATACGGCGAGGGCGGGTGTTTCAGGTATGGACGAGATCGAAGACGTGTTCGTCGCGCGACTGATGTCGACGGACCTCCACACGGTGACGCCGGACACGCTGGTCGAGGACGCGGCCGCCGTGCTGCTCGACAACGACATCAGCTCGGTGCTGGTCGTCGACGACGACGGGGGGCTCGTCGGAATCCTGACCTCCACGGACTTCGTCGACATCGTCGCGAAGAGCCAGCCGAAGGCAGAGACGACCGTCGAGCGGTACATGACGCGCGATCCGATCACGGCGGGCGCGCAGGACGACGTGGCGGCCGTCGCCGCGACGATGCTCGAACACGGGTTCCACCACGTCCCGGTCGTCGACGGGGACACGCCGATCGGCATCATCACCACCTCCGACTTCGCCGCGTACGTCTCCTCGCCGGAGTCCGTCTCGGCGTAACGCGCCCGCGCCCCGCGTCGACCGCGGCCGCGGTCGCCGGAGCCCGCGGAGTCCGTCCGCGACCGCGACAAGTCCCGCCACTTCCTGTGCCCGTATTACCCCGGAGCGCGTACCGAGAGGCGTGTCCGATCACCTACACCTCAACCTCTTCACCATGGCCTCGGTCGAGCACGTCTCGCCCGGGTCGTGGCGGTACCCCGGCGACCGGTCGGCGGACTACGCCGACCGCGAGTACTGGACCGAGGTCGCGCGCACCGCCGAGCGCGGCGGGTTCGACGCGGTGTTCTTCGCGGACGTGCGCGGCATCTACGACGTGTACGGCGACGACCGCGAGACCGCCGTCGAGAAGGCCGTCCAGACGCCCGCGAACGACCCGCAGCTCGTCGTCCCCGCGATGGCGGAGGTCACCGACGACCTCGGCTTCGCGGTGACGCGCTCGACGACGTACACCCACCCGTACCAGCTCGCGCGCGAGTTCTCGACGCTCGACCACCTCACCGACGGCCGGGTCGCGATCAACGTGGTCACCTCCTACCTGGAGTCGGCCGCCGAGAACCTCGGGCTCGACGAGCGGATGGACAAGGAGACGCGCTACGACCGCGCCGACGAGTTCCTCGACGTCTGCTACAAGCTCTGGGAGGACTCCTGGGAGGACGACGCCGTCGAGGTCGACCGCGAGAGCGGGCGGTACAGCGACCCCGAGAAGGTCCACGCGATCGACCACGAGGGCGACCACTTCTCGGTGCCGGGGCCGCACGGCTGCGAGCCGTCGCCCCAGCGCACCCCGGTCGTCTACCAGGCCGGCTCCTCCGACTACGGCCGGTCGTTCGCCGCGCGCAACGCCGAGGCCGTCTTCGCCAGCCAGCCGACGGAGGAGGGCGTCGTCGAGTACATGGAGGACGTGAAGTCGCGCGCGGCCGACGCCGGCCGCGACCCCGGGAGCCTCCGCTTCTTCATCGGCGTGGTGCCGGTCGTCGGCGAGACGCAGGCGCTCGCGGAGGCGAAGTACGAGGAGTACAAGCGGCACGTCGACGTCGAGGCGACGCTCGCGCTGCTCTCGGGGTTCCTCGACATGGACCTCTCCGAGCTCGACCCGGACCAGAAGGTCGAACACATCGAGACGGACGCGATCCAGGGGACGATGAACGCCTTCACGAAGGCCCAGCCGGACCGCGAGTGGACGGTGCGCGAGGTCGCGGAGTTCTGCGGGCTCGGCACCACCTCGCCGAAGATCGTCGGGACCCCCGAGCTGGTCGCCGACGAGCTCCAGCGCTGGCACGAGGAGGTCGGCGTCCACGGGTTCAACGTCAAGGAGGTCGTCCGCCCGGACTCGCTCGTCGACTTCGTCGACCTCGTCGTCCCGGAGCTGCGCGAGCGCGGCCTCGTCCCCCCGGCCGACGCCGAGCCCCCGGGAGAGACGCTCCGCGAACGGCTCCTCGGCGAGGGGCAGACGCGCCTCCGCGCGGACCACCCCGCTCGGCAGTAGTCGGATCGGATCGACGGACAGATCGGCGGTCGTCGGGTCGCCGTCCGGCGGATTCTCGGTTCCTGTTGACCGCGTGTTGTGAACGCGTTGCCGCTAACTAATACGACAACGCTGCCGCCCCCGGCACGCTTAAGTGTCTACCACCGCTTGTTTCAGGTGACGCTTCGCTTGGAGGGCCGAAGCGTCAGCGGGGACCTACAGAACGACACGCTCGTGCCATCTTTTCCCGGCACGGGCGTGCCGTTCGTTCCTTTACCTACCGAGCGACTCGCTCGCGCAGCCGCCGCGCGCGTTGAGGCGTCCGCACGCGAACTCGCACCCGGGAGCCGATAGCGCGAAGTCCCGCCCGGCCGAAGCGCGGGTATGCCCCTGTTACAGTTCTCGACCACGCTGTCGCTGTCGCCCGCGGAGCGGGAGTCGTTCGTCGCGTTCGTCACCGACCGGTACACCGAGGAGATGGAGACGACGGCCGGGCACGTCGCCGTGACGATCGCCGAGCGCGAGCCGTCGGCGATGGCGATCGGGCGGGGGGTCGACGGCCCGCTCCTCTTCTTGGACGCCGAAATTCGCGAGGGGCGCCCGTTCGAGTACAAGCGCGCCTTCGCGCTGGCGGTGATGGAGCGGGCGGTCGAGGCGTTCGGCGTGCCCGAGCCGAACTGTAAGGTCGTGTTCACCGAACACGCGGGCGAGGACATGATGGGCATCGACCGCGTCGGCGGGGACTGGGACGGGTCGTAGTCGGCCTCGGGGGGTTCTCAGGCGCGGCCGTCCCACACCACCCGCTCAGAGGTTCTCCGCCTGGTAGTCGCCCTCGTACGTCCCGTCGTGGTCGGCCTCGGCGAGGACGAGCTGCGCGATCCGCGCGCCCGGCTCGATCTCGATGGGGTGGCCCACGTCGAGCCGCCCCTCGCCGACGCCCTCGTAGCCCGCGTCCCACACCGCGGTGTCGAGGGTACAGGCGTTCCGCAGCAGCGTCGAGCGCGGGAGGACGAAGCCGATCCGGCCCTCCGGGATCCGCACCGGCTCGCCGTAGCGAACGACGTAGCTCCCGCGTTCGAGCCGGTAGCAGTCGCCCCGGGGCTCCAGCTCCCGCCGCTCGCCCACGCGCTTCCCGTCGCGTCCGAGGCGGCCCGGTTCGGTCTGTGCGAACACCGCGTCGACGGTGAGGTCGACGCCGTTCGGCTGTCGCTGCGCGTCATCGAGGTCGGCGCCGGCCGCCTCCAGCGCCGCCGCGACCGCGGCTCCCGAGTCGAACATGCGCGTCCGGAACCGCGGGCGAGCCAAAACGGTGTCGCCCGCGAGTCGCGGCGCCGACGGGGGAACCGGCCGGAATCACCGGGACCGCCGAGTCACCCGATTTCGGCCGTTTCAGGCGTTTAATGTCCTAAAACACTCGGGACGGCTACGTATTTCACGGTGCGTGGTACCACGCGGAGTTCGGGGCGAGGGTTGCCGCATCGCGGGATCTAACACGGTCGATCTTCTGGAAACTCGCGGGTTTTATATCCACGGGAGAGCCATCATCGCGTACTATGGGACAAACGATTACCGAGAAGATCCTCGATGACCATCTCGTCGAGGGCGAGCTGACGCCCGGCGAGGAGATCGGCATCGAGATCGACCAGGTGCTGACGCAGGACACGACGGGGACGATGGTGTGGCTCCAGTTCGAGGCCCTCGAGATGGACGAGGTCCAGACGGAGCTCGCCGCGCAGTACTGCGACCACCAGACGTACCAGTTCGACTTCAAGAACACCGACGACCACCGCTTCCTCCGCTCCGCGGCCGGCACGTACGGCGCCTACTTCTCGCGGCCCGGCAACGGCATCTGCCACCAGGTCCACAAGGAGAACTTCGCGGCGCCCGGCAAGACGCTGCTCGGCTCCGACTCGCACACGCCGACCCCCGGCGGGCTCGGCCAGCTCGCGATCGGCGCGGGCGGGCTCGACATCGCCGTCGCCATGGGCGGCGGCCCCTACTACGTCGAGATGCCCGAGGTCGTCAACGTCCACCTCGAGGGCGAGCTGCCCGAGTGGGCGACCGCCAAGGACATCGCGCTCCACCTGCTCGGCGAGCTCACCGTCAAGGGCGGCGTCGGCAAGATCTTCGAGTACACCGGCCCCGGCGCCGAGAAGCTCACGATCCCCGAGCGCACCACGATCACGAACCTCGGCACCGAGCTCGGCGCCACCTCCTCGATCTTCGCGACCGACGAGAAGACGAAGGACTGGCTCGCGCGCCAGGACCGCGAGGACGAGTACGTCGACCTCCAGCCCGACGACGACGCGGAGTACGCGGAGACGATCGAGGTCGACTTAAACGAGCTCGAGCCGCTCGTGGCCGCGCCCTCGATGCCCGACAACGTCGCCCCCGTCAGCGAGTACGAGGGCACCGACGTCGAGCAGGTCATCGTCGGCTCCTGTACCAACGGCGCCTACGAGGACATCCTCCCCAGCGCGAAGATGCTGGAGGGCCGCGAGGTCGCCAAGCAGACCGAGATGATCGTCGCGCCCGGCTCGAAGCAGGCCTCCGAGATGCTGGCCCGCGAGGGCTGGACCGCGGAGATGATGGCGGCCGGCGTCAACTTCTCCGAGGCGACCTGCGGCGCGTGTATCGGCATCGGCCACGTGCCCGCCTCCGACTCCGTCTCGCTGCGCACCTTCAACCGCAACTTCGAGGGTCGCTCCGGCATCGAGGACGACTCCGTCTTCCTCTGTTCGCCCGAGGTCGCCACCGCGGCGGCCATCACCGGCGAGATCGTCGACCCGCGTGACCTCGCGGACGAGCTCGGCGACCTCGAGGCGCCCGGCCTGGAGATGGGGACGAAGTACGGCCCCGGCATGGGGAAGGACGACTCGGACATCATCTCGCCCGACGAGGCGATCGACGACGGGCTCGTCAAGGGCCCGAACATCGGCGACGTGCCGCTGAAAGACGGGATCGACGTGGACGGCGGCGAGGCCCTCCTCAAGATGGAGGACAACATCACCACCGACCACATCATCCCGGCGACGGCGGACATCCTGAAGTTCCGCTCGAACATCGAGAAGCTCTCCGAGTTCACGCTCTCGCGCGTCGACGACACGTTCGCCGAGCGCGCGCTCAACGCCGACGGCGGCGTCCTCGTGGCCGGCGAGAACTACGGCCAGGGCTCCTCGCGCGAACACGCCGCGCTCTGTCCGATGTACCTCGGCATCGAGGCCGTCTTCGCGCAGAGCTTCGCCCGCATCCACAAGGCGAACCTCTTCAACTTCGGGATCGTCCCGCTGGCGATCGACGAGGAGACGTACGAGAAGATCGACCAGGGCGACGACCTCGAAATCGTCGACGACGTGCCCGCGGGCGTCCGCTCCGGGCAGGAGGAGTTCACCGTGAGCGTCAACGGCGAGTGGGAGTTCACCGCCGACCTCGACGCCTCCGAGCGCGAGCGCGACATCCTCGCGGCCGGCGGCAAGCTCTCGTGGGTCAAACAGCAGCACGCCGACGGCGGCTCCGGCGCGGCGCCGGCCGACGACTGAGCCGACGGCCGACGCGGACCGCTCGACGCCGACGTTCTCGTTTTTTTCACGCCCCGACAGCGACGGTGCGACGCCCGGCGATCCGACCGGTACGCGACGACGAAGTCACTGACCGACGAGAGAAAGGTACGCGACGACGGAACCGACGACCGGCGACCCGATCGGGACGGACCCGCGGGTGGCCGACGGGAGAGAGACGAGAGAGAAAGCGCCGGCGGCCGAGTTCAGCGGGCCGCGGCGGCGACGCGCTCGCGCTCCTCCTTCTGCGAGATGGAGTAGGAGCCCTCGACGTCGTAGTCGGCGGCGGCGACGAGTTCGTTCGCGAGCGCCTCGGCGGCGGGCGTCGACGACTTGTACGTCGCGCTGGCGACGGCGTCGGAGATGAACAGCAGCGCCTGGTCGACGCGGCGCTGGGGCGCGACGTCGACGGCCTTCGGGACGGAGATGCCGCCGTACTTCAGGCGGACGGTCTCCTCGCGGGGCGCGGCGTTCTCGACGGCCGTCACGAGGATCTGGACCGGGTTCTCCTCGGTCCGCTCGTGGACGATGTCGAAGGCGTCGCGGACGATCCGCGTCGCCTGCTGCTTCTTGCCCGTGTTCTCCTCGGTCTGCATCAGGCGGTTGATCAGCCGCTCGACCAGCGAGATCTCGGACTTCTTGAACTGCTTGGACGCGTGGCGACCCATCGTGTGGGCGATGGGCGTCACCGTCATGTACCGCTTCGTCGAGGGGTCCTCGTAGGCGATTTCGGTGACGTCCCAGACGCCGAACAGCTGGGCGTTCTCGTTGGCCGCCTCGCTGGAGGCGGGCGCGTCCGGGTCCGGCTCGTCGGCGGCGACGTCCTCCTCGGACGGCGCCTCGGTCTCCTCGCCGCTCATCTGACCGGCTTCTCCGCGTTCCCGCGAACCAGTTCGATCATCGACACGCCGTTGACCTTCTCGACCTTGTAGTTGACGCCGGAGAGGTCGCCCATCGCGCGACCCTTCGCACCGCCGATCCCGGCGATGGTGACCTCGTCGTGCTCGTCGATGAAGGAGATCGCGCCGTCACCGGGACAGAACGCGGTGACCTGCTTCCCGTTCTTGATGAGCTGAACCCGAACGCACTTTCGGATCGCCGAGTTCGGCTGCTTTGCCTCGATGCCGACCTTTTCGAGGACGATGCCGCGCGCCTGCGGGGCACCCTCCAGGGGGTCGGACTTCGTCTTGAGCCCGCGCTCTCGCCGAGCGTACTCGGAGTCGGACCAGCGGCGCTTCTGCCGGTCCTTTTTGAGCTTACGGGCCGCGTACTTGCCGTTCGCCATCGTACGCCTACTTCCGAACGGAGCTACTTAAGCGTCGTCTTTCTCCGTCGCGAAACGGCCTCAGATCCTCCGAGCGGTACCTCTCGACGGATCTGAGGGTGTTTCACGGGGCGTCGGTTGTCGGAAACGACGGACGTTCGCTCCCGCTGAGCCGGTAAGCGGACGAGAGCGCCCGTCGTTTCGCCCGGAACGGGACGAGCGTCAGCCGCTCGTCTCGTCGCGCGCCGTCGCGACCCACGCCGGCTCCGTCACCGTCGCGCCGAGGTCGCGGTAGTCGATGTCGACGTCGACCGTCGCCCCCTGCCCGTCGTGTTCGCCCGCCCACGACTGTTCGAGCCGCGGCACGACGCCGGACTCGTACACGTGGACGGTCGCCGACGCCGTCTCGACGGTCTCGGGGACGTTCCGGTCGCCGTCGAAGGAGTCGGACGCGAACCGCGCGGTCGGCTCCCCGCGCACCTCGCCCGCGCCGTCGCTCGTCGGGGCCCAGAGGTTCAGCCCCTCGTACGCCGTCTCGCCGCTCGCGGTCTCGCTCTCGACGCGGATCCCCGTCAGGACCTCCGCGCGCATCGCCGATTCGAGCTCGCTCGCCGAGCGGTCCGTCGACTGCCGACTGTACCGCGTCCCGTCGGCCGTCTCGCGACGGATCAGCGCCACCCCGTCGGCGACGTACAGCTCCGAGACGTCCGGCTCGTCGGTCTCGGTCACTTCCTGTCGCACGTACTGGCGACCGTTTTCGAGGTCGTAGGCGGCCTCGTACTCCTGTGACGGGAGCCACGGGGTCGGCTCCGCGTCGCCGTCGTGGCTCGTCGCCGCCGTCGAGAACAGCGTGGCGCCCCCGGCGTCGACGAGCGCGGCGGCGTGCCGCTCCGCGAGGGTCGCGACGTCGAGGCCGTCCTCGCTCCGCCAGTCGGCGTCGGGGAACGGCCGCTCCGCCGAGTCGCCGCCGAGACAGCCGGCGGCGCCGACCGCGGCGCCGGCGCCGACTCCGGCGAGGAAGCGTCTCCGGTCCATGCGACGAGGAACGGGCGCGTCGGCAAAAGGGCGTGGGTTCGCCGTCAGGTCAGCTGCACGTCGTCGACGTCGTAGTGCCGCTCCGCGAGCCGGCGGGCGGTCTCGATGTTCGCGCCGTCCGCGCCGATGGCGACGCCGCGGTCCGCCTCCGGGACCTCGACGTACGCCACGCGGTCGTTCTGCTCGGAGATGGTGACGGCGTTGACGGCCGCCGGCGCGAGCGTGCTGGCGACGAACGCCTCGGCGGTGTCCGCGTCCTCGACCAGTTCGATCGACTTGTCGAGCCGCCGTTCGGCCTCCGCGACGGTCTCGCCGCCCTGACCGATCGCGGCCGCCATCTCGCCGGCCGGGACCACGAACACGAGCCGGTCGCCCTCCACGAGGCAGTCGGTCGGCGTGACCCCGGTCAGCTCGTCGAACCGACCGATGTACCGCCGCGCCTCGTCGGAGAGCTCGACGTACATTAGTCGTCGCTCACGACGCGCGACCCCATCCGGAGGTCGACGTCGCCGGTCCCCATCGAGATGGGCTTGCCGGCGATGACGTTCTCGATGACGCCGTCGAGGTCGTCGTACTCGCCGTGGATCGCGGCGTCGAGCAGGTGGTTGACCGTCACCTCGAACGCCGCGCGCGCGAGGACCGAGTCCTTGTTGCCGGAGATGCCGTGCCGGCCGATCGACTCGATCTCGCCGTTGTTCGTCATGATGTCGGCGACGAGCATGAGGTGGCGGACGTTCACGTCGTCGAGCCCCTGCTCTTCGAGCGTGTTCTTCGTCTCGTCGATGATCGTCTCGCGGGCCGCCTCGACCCCGAGGTTCCGGTAGATCTCGTGGATGTTGTTACACGTCGTCCGCGAGGCGTCGACGCCCTCGATGTCGAGGGTGTCGCCGAACGCCGACCCCTCGGTGTAGAGGACGAACTCCTCGTCGCCGTCGATCTCCTCTTTGCGGATGACGACCCGCTCGATCTCCTCGATGCCCTTGAACACGATCTCCCGGAGCCGCTCGACGAGCTGGAGCAGCTCGCGGTAGCTCGGCTCGTTGGGGCCGAACTCGATGACCGTGCCGGCCTGTCGGGTCTCGACGCCGAGCGAGTCCTCGATCGTCTCGGCGATGATCTCCGCGACCTCCGTCGCGTCGGAGTGGGTGGGCCACCGCTCGAGGAGGGTGTCGTCGTTCAAGTCGATCCGGACCAGCATGTCGGCGACGTTCGTCGACACGTCGCCGAGCGCGAGGATGCGCGTCGCCTCGATCGACCAGACGACCTCGTGGGCCTTCTCGCGGTCGGTCGCGTACTCGCCGTCGAGGTGGACCGTCATCATCGGCGTGTCCGGCGTCTTCCGGGCGTCCACCAGCTCGATGAGCCGGGGGAGCCCCTGCGTGACGTCGATCTCCGCGACGCCCGCGTAGTGGAACGTGTTCATCGTCATCTGCGTCCCGGGCTCGCCGATCGACTGCGCCGAGACCGTCCCGACGGGGTCGAGGGGGTCGACCCGCGTCTGCTCGTAGCGGTTCACGACGCCGTCGACGATGTCGGTTGCCTGCTCGATGGTGACCTCGCCGGCCTCCTCGGCCTTCCGGTCGATGGCCTCGTACACCTTCGTCTTGAGCCGACGGGGGAGCTCGGTCGCCTCCACGACCGCCTCCATGTCGTCGGTGACGCCGTCGTACTCAGTCATCGGACTCCACCCCCGGCCCGCCGGCCTTGTTCAGCCCCGGCCCGGCGTGCTCCGAGAGGTTCGTCGGCGGCTCGCGCTCGCCGAGGAACCGCTCTTTCTCCTCGTCGGAGGCGAACTCCGCGTCGACCACGCGGTCGACGATCCCCTCGACGTCGATGCCGTCCTCCTCGCCGGAGGAGACCTTCACCGGCGAGGTGCCGTCCTCGCCGAACTCGAACTGGACGATCCGGCCCGAGGTGTCCCGGACCGTGCCGTCGTACTGCGCCTCCAGTTCGGAGAGCGCGTTGATGAGCCGGCGCTGGAGGTAGCCGGACTTGGAGGTCCGGACCGCCGTGTCGACGAGCCCCTCGCGGCCGCCCATCGCGTGGAAGAAGAACTCCTGGGGCGTGAGCCCGCCGCGGTAGGAGTTCTCCACGAAGCCGTGGGCCTCCGAGGAGAGGTCGTTCGGCCGGTAATGCGAGAGCGTCCGGTCCTCGTAGCCGCGGTTGATCCGCTCGCCGCGGACCGCCTGCTGGCCGACCGAGCCGGCCATCTGCGTCAGGTTCAGCATCGAACCGCGGGCGCCGGAGCGGGCCATCACGACCGCCGGGTTGTCGTCGCCGAAGTGCTGGTCGGCGATCTCGCCGGCCGAGTCGCGGGCCTTCCCGAGCGTCTGCATGATCTTCATCTCCAGGGTCTCGTCGACGCCGCGGCCCGGGAGCGACTCCAGCTCGCCGGCCTCGTACGTCTCGATGAGCTCCTGGACGCGGTCGTAGGCGCTCTCGATGGCGTCGTCGACCTGCTCTTCGGCCTCCGGCGGGATCGACTCGTCGTCGATCCCGATCGAGAACCCGAAGTTCATGATCGCGCGCATCGCCAGCGACGCGATCTCGTTGATGAACACGCGGGCGCGGGTCTCGCCGTACTCCTTCGTGAGCGTGTCGACGACCTCGCCGCCGAACGCGCCGACCGCGTCCTCGTCGATGGTGCCCTCGATCAGCTGGCCGCCCTCGATGACGACCTCGTCGCCGGCCGAGGAGGTAAAGGAGAGGTCCAAGTCGTCCGGGAGCAGCTCCGAGAACAGCGTGCGGCCGGTCCAGAACTCGCGGCCGTCGTCGTCGACGCCGTCGGCCTCGGGCAGCTCGTCCACGCGCGTCGCGCGGAGCAGGTCCAGCGCCTGCGTCTCCGTGAACTCGGGGTTCGAGTGGGTGAGCAGGTAGGTGCCGGAGATGTGGTCCTGGATGGCGCCGATGATGTTCCCGCCGAAGCGGGGCGAGAGGATCTGCTCTTGGACGCGCATGAGGACGCGGGCCTCGGCGCGGGCCTCCTCGTTTTGCAGCGCGTGCATGTTCATCTCGTCGCCGTCGAAGTCGGCGTTGTACGGCGGACAGACGACGGTGTTGAGCCGGAACGTCTTGTACGGCATCACCACGACCTCGTGGGCCATGATGGACATCCGGTGCAGCGAGGGCTGCCGGTTGAAGATCACGATGTCGCCGTCCACGAGGTGGCGGTTCACTTCCCAGTCGGCCTCGACCTTCTCGGCGAGCTCCTCGCAGTTCTTCTCGGTCACCTTCAGGCGGCGGCCGTCGGGGCGGCGCACGTAGTTCGCGCCGGGGTGGGCCTCGGGCCCGTTCCGGACGTACTGCCGCGCCTCCTCGACGTTGCGCTCGGTGACGTTGAGCGTCTGCGTCATCTCCTTGGCCACGCGGTCGGGCACGCCGACCTCGTTAAGCGAGAGCGTCGGGTCGGGCGAGATGACGGTCCGGGCGGAGAAGTTGACGCGCTTGCCGGACAGCGAGCCGCGGAAGCGGCCCTCCTTGCCCTTCAGCCGCTGGCTGAGGGTCTTCAGCGGGCGTCCGGAGCGGTGTCGCGCCGGCGGCGTCCCGCTGATCTCGTTGTCGACGAACGTGGTGACGTGGTACTGGAGGAGCTCCCAGAGGTCCTCGATGATCAGCTGCGGGGCGCCGGCCTCGCGGTTCTCCATGAACCGCTGGTTGATCCGGATGATGTCGACCAGCTTGTGGGTGAGGTCGTCCTCGGAGCGCTGACCGTTGTCCAGCGTGATCGAGGGACGGGTGGTCACCGGCGGCACCGGCAGCACCGTCAGGATCATCCACTCCGGCCGGGAGTGTTCGGCGTCGATGCCGAGCACCTCGAGGTCCTCGTCCGGGATGTCCTCGAACCAGTCGCGGATGTCCGAGGGCATCAGCTTGTTCATGTCCTCCTCGGTGAGGTCGACGTCTAACGCCTTCTCGATGGCGCGGCGGTCCTCCTTGCGCGGGCGGAACTCGCCGGCCATGATCTCGTTGATCCGGTCGAGGGCGATGTCGGTCGCGTCGGCGAGCTCCTGCGGGGAGGTGCCCGGGTCGTCCTCCTCCTCGTCGGGCTGCATCGCCGCCGCGATGCGCTCGGAGTAGTCGCCCGAGAGCACGTCCTGGACCTCGTAGTAGGTGGTCGGCTTCTCGTGTTTGATGTCCGCCTGCGGCTCGCCGCAGAACGGGCAGGTCGACGCCTTCCGGGCCTGCCGGACGGCCGCCTTCAGCACGTCGTGCTCGTCGTCGCCGAGCTCCTTCGCCCGCTCGTAGCGGTCGCGGAACTCGTCGCGCTGCGCGTCGTCCAGGGCGAGCCGCCCGCACTCGCGGCACGTCGAGCGGAGCAGCCGCCGGATGAGCTTCGTGAAGCCCACGTGGATGACGGGGGCGGCCAGCTCGATGTGGCCGAAGTGGCCGTTACAGGAGCCGGAGTGGGACCCGCAGGTGCGGCACTCCAGGCCGGGGTCGATGACGCCCAGTCGCGGGTCCATCAGCCCCATGTCGATCGGATAGCCGTCGTCGTCGTACGTGTCGGCCGTGATCACCTTCGTCGCGGACATGTCCCGGTACGTCTCCGGGTCCATGAGGCCGAAGTCGATCCCGCCGAGCACTTTCGGTGTTTGCGTTGACATCTAAATCGCGTCCTCCAGTTCGAGTTTCGGTCGGATGCCGAGGGCGATCATCTCGTCGAGCAGGAGCTTGAACGCGTAGCTGACCTCCAGCTCGTGGATGTCGTCCTCGTCGCCCGTGACCGGGTCGTACACGCGGCGCTGCTCTCGGTCCTCGACGGCGACGAGCCCGGTCTCCGCGGAGACGTGGACCGTCTCGGCGTCGGAAGACTCCAGCAGCCGCTCGTTGAGCACCATCGACGCGCCGTGGCCGATGATCGTGTCGCGCTCCATCTCCCCGACGCGCAGGCCGCCCTCGCGGGCGCGCCCCTCGGTCGGCTGGCGCGTGAGCACCTGGACCGGCCCGCGCGAGCGGGCGTGGAGCTTGTTCGACACCATGTGGTACAGCTTGTGGTAGAAGATCGTCCCGACGAAGATCTCGGCGTCGATCTTCTCGCCGGTGACGCCGGAGTACATGACCTCCTTGCCGGAGGACTTGAAGCCGTACTCCTCGAGCTGGTCGCGGAGCTCCTCCTCGTCTTCGCCCTGGAACGGCGTGCCGTCGACCCGCGAGCCGCGCAGCGAGCCGACCTTGCCGCCGAGCATCTCCAGCACGTGGCCGACCGTCATCCGCGACGGCAGCGCGTGCGGGTTCATCACGAGGTCGGGGACGACCCCCTCCTCGGTGAACGGCATGTCCTCCTGGGGCGCGAGGTGGCCCACGACGCCCTTCTGCCCGTGTCGGGACGCGAACTTGTCCCCGAGCTCGGGGACCCGCTGGTCGCGCACCTTCACCTTCGAGAGCTTGGAGCCGTCCTCGCCCTCCATCAGCGTCACGGTGTCGACGACGCCCGACTCGCCCGAGCGCATCGTCACCGAGGTCTCCCGGCGCTTCTGCGGGGAGAGCCCGCCCATGTCGTCGGGCTCCTCGAGGAAGCGCGGCGGGCTGGTCTTGCCGAGCAGGACGGAGGACTCGTCGACCTTCGTCTCCGGGTTGACGAGGCCGTCCTCGTCGAGGTGCGTGTAGGCGTCCTCGCCGCGGGCGCCGCGCACGTCCTGGTCCGGGATCTCGAAGCGGTCCTCCTGACCGCCGGGGTAGCGGCGCTCCTCGCCCTCGTAGGTCCGGAAGAAGTGCGAGCGGGTGAGCGCGCGGTCGACGGAGCCCTGGTTCATCACCAGCGCGTCCTCGATGTTGAACCCCTCGTAGGACATCACGGCGACGACGAAGTTCTGCGCCGCCGGCCGCTCGTCGAAGCTGATCTGGTCGGAGGTCTGCGTCTTCACCATCGCCAGCTGCGGGTAGTGGAGGAGGTGCTGGCGCGTGTCCGGCCGGATCCGGTAGTTCGCCGAGGGGAGCCCGAGCGACTGCTTCATCATCCCCGCGCCCATGGTAATCCGGGGCGAGGCGTTGTGCTCGGGGTAGGGGATCATGCCGGCGCCGATGCCGAAGACGAGCTGCGGGTCGATCTCGAGGTGCGTGTGGTCCTCGGTCACGTCCTCCTCGTCGACGGCGACGAGGATGTCCTCCTCCTCCTCGGCGTCGATGAACTCGACGTAGCCGCGCTCGACGAGGTCCTCGAACTCGACGTCGCCGCGTTCGAGGGCCTCGATCTCCTCGTCGCCGAGGAGGGGCTCGCCGTTCTCGACGACGATGAGCGGGCGCCGCGCCCGCCCCGCGTCGGCGTTGACGATGACCTCGCGGGTCCGGTCTTTGACCGAGACGTTCACCATCTCCGAGACGTCGCCCCGGCGGCGCGCCTCGCGGATCTGTTCCGCGAGCTCGTGGGGGTTCTCGTGGGTGCCCACGAGGCTCCCGTTGACGTACACCTTCGCTTCGCGTTCTGCTTGTGCCATGATCAGTCGTCCGCCGTCTGTCGGTCGACGCCCTCGATGCCGGGGATCCCCTCGACACCCATCGACGCCAGTTCTCGTTTCAGCCCCTGTTCGTCCTCGACCGTCTGTGACAGCTCCATCGCCTGCGCGAAGTTCTTCACGAGCCCGCAGTTCGGCCCCTCCGGCGTCTCGGAGGGACAGATGCGACCCCACTGGGTCGCGTGGAGGTCCCGCGCCTCGAAGTGCGGCTGCGACCGCGACAGCGGCGAGCGGAGGCGCCGCAGGTGCGAGAGCACGCCCATGTAGTCCGTCCGGTCGACGAGCTGGGAGACGCCCGAGCGGCCGCCGACCCAGTTGCCCGTCGCGATCGGGTGTTCGAGCCGCTCGGTCAGCACGTCCGAGCGGACGACCGTGTTGACCGTGAGCTGCCGGTTCCGCATGTTCGCGCGTTCGAGCTGGTACTTCACGTCGCGCGCCAGCTTGTTCAGGGCGGTGCGGAACAGGTCGCGCATCAGGTCGCCGGAGACCTTCAGGCGCTTGTTCGCGTAGTGGTCCTTGTCGTCGGCCTCCCGGCGGTCTAAGGCGAGCTCGAAGCACGCCTCGGCCATCCGGCAGAGGTAGTACGCCTTGTTGATCCGCACGTCCTCCTCGTCGACGCCCTCCTCGTGGAGGTGCGGGAGCAGGTAGCGGTCGATGACGTAGTTCGCCCGCTTGAGCTGGTAGTTCTTCCCCTGGCCGGAGGCGACGCGCTCGCCGAGGGTCTCGATGGCCTCCTCGGTCGTCTGGACCGAGGCCTCCTCTAAGTTCTCCAGCATGAACTTCACGATCTCGGGGTCGTCCGAGACGCGGTGGACGATCTCCTCGTCGGATTCGAGCCCGAGGGCGCGGACCAGCGTCACGAAGTCGATGGAGCCGGAGACGGAGGGGAACGACACTTCGAGCAGCCCCTCGCGGTTGCGCTCACAGAGGACCAGCGCGCGGTACCCGCGGCGCTGGGAGAACGTCTTCGCGACCTGGATCTCGTCGCCGTACTTCGAGTCGTACTCCGCGAGGATCTTGTTCGGCGCCAGGTCCTCCGAGGTCATCAGCACGCGCTCGGAGCCGTTGACGATGAAGTAGCCGCCGGGGTCGACTGGGTCCTCGCCGATGTCGATGAGCTCCTCGTCGGAGAAGCCCGCCATGTTACACTTGTCCGAGCCGACCATGATCGGCATCCGGCCGACCTTGGTCTCGGTCGTGTCGACGACCTGTTCGGGCTCGTCCTCGCCGCCGCGCACGATGGACATCTCCATGAACACGGGCGCCGAGTAGGTGATGTTACGGAGGCGCGCCTCCTGGGGGTAGAGCAGCTCCTCGGAGCCGTCGGCCTCGCGGACGCGCGGGGTGACCATCCGCACGTCGCCGAGCTCGACGTACACCGGTTCCTGGCCCTCCTTGTCGCCGATGTCCGTCTCGATCGTCTCCTTCTCGTCGACCACTTCCTGCATGCCGCGGTCCAGGAAGTTGTTGAACGAGCGGAAGTGGTGTTCGGCGAGCCGTTCGTCCGAGAAGTACTCGCGTGAAACCACGCGTCGGTCTTGCCTGTTCATGAGACGACCAGTCGGTACACGACCGCCTCGTCGGTCGTGCGGGAGTCGCGGACGATCTTCACCACGTCACCGACTTCGGCCTCGTCGGGGAGCGCGGGGTCTGTGCGTTTGATCTTCGGTAAATTCGTTTTCTTCACGTCGTACTCCGCCAGGACCTCCTCGACCTCCTCGGGGTCGTCGAGGAGAACGTGGTCCGGGACGAGTTCGTGTTGGCTTACGTCTACCATGGGTGCTGGTGGTGGGGAGAAGCTATCACGAGATACTACAGTTGCGTATATACGCCAGCGGCATAAGAGTTACCAAGCGCGCCGCGCACGGCTCACGGTCGCGGGGCGGGCGACACTCCCACACACGCGCGGTCGGC
This sequence comes from Halorubrum sp. Atlit-8R, assembly GCF_003666025.1. NCBI lineage: Archaea > Methanobacteriati > Methanobacteriota > Halobacteria > Halobacteriales > Haloferacaceae > Halorubrum > Halorubrum sp. Atlit-8R. The sequence goes on along the minus strand of NZ_QPLV01000004.1, from coordinate 91,220 downwards.
ACAAAAGCATACCGGCCGCGACCCCGATCGGGCCTCCAACGTCGCGGCCCGCGAGCCGCAATTCCCTGTCACCCACCCGCACTCCCGTCAGGGATGACAAGCCTTATTTGCCAGACAGGGATACGAACTGATGCGACAAGCCCGGATGGTGTAGTGGCCCATCATACGACCCTGTCACGGTCGTGACGCGGGTTCAAATCCCGCTCCGGGCGTCCCCACGTTTCGGGGCGCTGTCGCTGTCTGCCCGGATGGTGTAGTGGCCCATCATACGACCCTGTCACGGTCGTGACGCGGGTTCAAATCCCGCTCCGGGCGTTTCTGCTGTCGCAACAACGAGCGAGGAGCGGTAGCGACGAGCGAGTACCGCGACAGCAGAAACCATCGAAGGGATTTGAAGCAGGGAGTGGAGCGAGCGTAGCGAGCGGAACGACCGAGGTTCAAATCCCGCTCCGGGCGTTCTGTCGACGCCGACTACGAGCGAGGAGCGCCAGCGACGAGCGAGTACTGCGGCAGCGACACGCCAAGAGATTTGAACCAAAGAGCGAAGCGACTCCCCGCGCCCTACAGACCCAGTTCCGCCCGGAGGTCATCGACGAGCGACTCCGTCTTGGCGTCGGGATCCTCGTCGGTGTCGACGGGCGGCCGCCCGTCGTACGTCTCGTGGACCATCGAGACGCCCTCGGCGAGGGTGTCGAGCCCGTAGCCGCCCTCCAGCACGTACGCGTCCGCAGCGCCGACGTTCTCGGCGAGCGTCCGGATCCGGTCGGTTAACAGCGCGTACCCCTCCGAGGAGACGCGCATCCGCGAGATGGGGTCGTGGCGGTGCGCGTCGAAGCCCGCGGAGACGATCAGCAGGTCGGGGTCGAACCGGTCGACGGCGGGCGCGATCGCCTCGTCGACGGCGTAGAGGTAGTCGGCGTCGCCGGCGCCGGCCGCCAGCGGGAGGTTCGCGGTCGCCCCCTCGCCGTCCCCCTCGCCGGTCTCGTCGAGGTCGCCGGTGTCGGGGTAGAGGCCGTCCTCGTGGAGCGACGCGTAGAAGACGTCGCCGCGGTCGTAGAAGATGTCCTGCGTCCCGTTGCCGTGGTGGACGTCCCAGTCGAAGATCGCGACGCGGTCCGCGAGGTCCTCGTCGAGCGCAGTCTGGGCCGCGACGGCCGCGTTGTTGAAGAAGCAGAACCCCATCGCGTCGTCGGTGACCGCGTGGTGGCCCGGGGGGCGGCCGAGCGCGAACGGCGTCTGTCGGCCGGTCGAGCCGTCGAGCGCCGCGCGGGCCGCCCACTGGGCGAGGCCGGCGGAGGTGAGCGCGGCGTCCCACGTCCCGTCGCTGGCGACGGTGTCGGGGTCCCAGCTCCCGCCGCCGTCCGCCACGAACGACTCGAGCTCGTCGACGTACGCGGCGTCGTGGACCGCCGTGACCGCCGCCTTCTCGGCGGGGTCGGCCTCGACGTACTCGACGCCGTGGCGCTTGGCGAGCCCGCGGCGGATCGCGCGGAGCCTGTCCGGGTTCTCCGGGTGTCGTTCGCCGGTGTCGTGGTCGAGGCACCGCTCGCTGTAGCCGAACCGCATCTACTCGAACAGCGCGAAGTACGTCTCGATGTCCTCGGCCTGTACCGTCCGTCGGTCCGCGTGGCGGGCCAGCGTCGCGGCCGCGCTCGCGACGTTGTCCGCGTAGTCCTCTAGGATGTCGGCCAGCGCGACCCGCGCGTCGACGCCCACGCGGTACCGGTCGTCGATCCGGAGCCGAGCGATCCGGTCGATGGGCGCGACCGGCAGCGTGAGGTCCTCGCGGCTGACGACCTGCTCGACCCCGAAGTCGGCCGCCATCAGCGTTTTCCGACCGTCCGCGGTCGCCCGCTCGGCCGCGTCGACGGCCAGCTCCGCGCCGTGCGACTGGATCCGTCGCGCGAGCTCCTCGGCGGCGTCCGCGCTGACGCGGAGTTCCCCCGCGTTCCGCCGGATGATCCCGTCGACCGGCGCGAACGGCAACTCGACACTCATACACACAGTCGCGTCCGTGTATCGTATAACGCTTTCCGTTACCCGCGTGGCCGCCGGTTCCGGAGGGGAGCCGGAAGCGTCAGAAGACCTCGTCGGCGTCGATGGTACCGTCCCGCTCCGGCCCCCGAACGGTTATCTCCTCGCCGAGGCGGAGGCTCGCGTCGGTCTCGACCGTCTTCGTCCGCTGGCCGTCGTCGAGGACGACCGGGTCGCCCGTCTGGACGACCGTCCCGGTGAACTCCACCGCCTCGCCCGACTGCTCCGCCGTCGCGGCCGCGGCGCCGCCCGCGCTGCCCGCCTCGTCTTCGCCGCCCTCGCCGGCGACGGCCTCCGCGGCCGCCTTCTGTCCGTCCTCGGCGAAGGCGCCGAGCCCGGTCTCGTCGGCGTCGCGGTCGCCGCCCGAGCGTCCGCCCCCGGCGGCGTCCGCCGCGTCGCCCTCTCCCTCGAGGACGGTGACGGTCGAGCGCCAGTTCGCGGACGCCTCCAGGTCGTCCTGCCAGCCGTCCTGGATCTCCACGTCGGTGAAGACGACGCGGTCGGCCAGTTCGATCTCGCGGTCGGCCTTGTCGCCCCACAGCGCGACGCGGATCTCGCCCGTCTCGTCTTTGATCCGGACGTTGCGGACCTGCCCCTCGCTGCCGTCGTCGCGGTCGAACGTCCGTTTCGGGTCCGTCTCGATGACGCCGCCGCCGACGTCGACGGTCTGTCCGATCTCGAGGTCGGCGATGTCGGTCGTCTCCGGGACGTACTCGACGTCCTCGTCGACGCGCTCGACGGTCCCGCGGTCGCCGACGTGGAGCTCCAAGTCGCCGTCGCGCTCGCGGACGTAGCCGTCGCCGACCTCGACGACCTCGCCGGGGTCGAACTCCTCGGCGAGGTCGGCCTTCCCGTCCCACAGCGTGACGCGGACGCGCCCCGTCTCGTCGCCGACGGTGAGGTTCGCCACGCGCCCCTCGCTGCCGTCGTCGCGGTCGAACGTCCGGATCGAGTCGGTGTCGAGCACCTGGCCGACGAGGTCGACGTCGGACGCGCCGAGCGTGAGGTCCTCGACGCGGTAGGTGTCGAGCACCTGGACGTCGACCTCGGCGTCCTCGTCCGGTTCGACCTTGTCCGCGCTCACTTCGAGCCCGCTGTACCCCTCCTTGGGGCGGCCCATGACGCGGAGGACCTGCCCGACCTCGAGCTCCTCCTCGGCCGCCGCGGCCATGTCGTCCCACAACGCGACCCGGACGGAGCCGGAGGCGTCCGCGACGTCGACGTTACACACCCGGCCCTCCTCGGCCTCGTCGTCGTCGCGCTCGAAGGTCCGGACCTCGCCGATGGCGGTCACCTTCCCGAGGAACTTCACCTCGTTCATCCCCGGCTCGATGTCGGCGATGGTGTCGGCCTCCTCGTCGCGCAGCTCGTGCGCGATGAGCATCGCGGCGGTCTCCTCGTCGGCGAGCCCGCCCATCTGCTCGACCTTGTCCTCGACCGCGGCCTCGAACTCCTCGAACTCGACCTCGGTGTCGAGGTCCTCGTACACCTCTTCTATGGCTCCCATACTCGTCCCTCCGTGGTCGGCGAGGTCACGCATAAGCGTTGCCGTTGCCCGGGGTTCGCGCCGGCTCCCGGCCGGTCGGCGGGGCGACCGGCGCGGGTCGCGGTCGCGGCTCGAAGGCGTCGCATAGCGGTTCATGGTGCCCGTCGATACAAAAGGTGTTCATCCCGCCCGGAGCGTCCGTGCGGACCGGGGGCACGCGGCCGCCGGACCGTAACCGTCTTAAGTTCTACCGCGATACGTAGAGATGAGTCCTGGTAGGGTAGTGGACTATCCTCTTGGCTTGCGGAGCCAGGGACCGGAGTTCAAATCTCCGTCAGGACGCTCACTTTGCGGCTGCCTCGCTTCGCTCGGCAGCCGCTGCGTTCGGTCCTGACGTGCCCTGCGCTCGCTTCGCTCGCGCAGGACTCCGTCAGGACGCCTCCTTGGTACGGCTTCTAAATGACTCAGCGTCAGGTCATCAGCCGCAGTTCCCCCACGGTGAACGGTTCGAACGCCGTAATGTGCGTCTTAGTCGTGTGGGTGGAAGCGCTCCATCGCGCGGCGGACCCCGTCGGTGTCGCCGATGAACGTCAGGTGGTCGCCCATCTCGACGACGCTGTCCGCCGAGGGGACGCGGTTCTCGCCGTCGCGGCTGACCACGGCGACGAAGGTGCCGTCGGGGATCTGCGCGTTGAGGTCGCGGATGCTCTGCCCCGCGAGCGTCTCGGAGGTCACCTCCACCTCCTGAACGTCGTGGCTGTCGCCGAGCTCGTTCATCCAGTGGGTGAGCGCGGGCCGCTCGATCTCGTCGTCGATGGCGACCGCGGTCGCGGTCGTGGCGTCGATGCCGGTGACGCCGATGCTGTCGAAGGCGTCGACGTTGTCCGGGTCGTTCACGCGAGAGTAGACGGACTCGACATCGAACTTAGTGATCGCGAGCTGACAGGCGAGGAGGTTGATGTCGTCGTCGGCCGTCGTCGTGATGAACCGCTTGGCGTCCTCGATGTGGGCCTCGCGCAGCGTCTCCGTGTCGCTGCCGTCGCCCTCGTAGACGGTGAACCCGGCCGAGCGCGCGCGCTCGACGACGTCGGGGTCCGTCTCGACGACCACGACGTACTCGCCCCTGTTCTCCAGTCGCGTGGCGAGCGCCTGGCCGACCCGACCCCCGCCGATGATTATCGTGCGCATTGGTGACACTCCGAGGAACTCTCCGATCTGCCGCGCGAGCCCCGCCTCCACGAGGACCGTCGCGAAGATGACCGCGAACACCGTGCCGACGAGCAGTTCGCCGGCGGCGACGCTGCCCGCCAGCTCCAGCTCGATGGCGAACAGCGTCGCCACGCTTGCCGGGATGATACCCCGCGGGCCGACGCTCGCGAGGAACAGCCGCTCGGGCCGGGTGAACCGCTCGACGCCGGCCGTCGCGATGAACGCCCCCAGCGGCCGGAGGACGAGCATGACGACGACCACGATCGCGACCACGCCGAGCCCGAGGCCGGCGATCGCCTCCACGTCGATCAGCGCCGCGAGCGAGATGAACACGAACGATAAGACGATCGTGGTGGTGTTCTGCGCGAACCGCTCGATCTCCTCGCGGTTGTCGATCCCGAGGTTCCCGAGGAGGATCCCGCTCGTCGCGGCCGCCGCGATGCCCGCCTCCGCGGCGACCGCCTCCGCGGCCGCGAACGACCCGATCGCGGCCGCGAGCACGAGGAACTGCGACGCCTGCACGTCGCGTTCGGGGACGAGGTCGCTCTCCAGCAGCGCGTAGATGACGACCGTGGCGAGCAGCCCCGCCGCGACCCCGACGCCGAACCGCTGGAGGAACGAGACCACCGTCGCGGGGACGCCGAGGTCGTCGAGCAGCAGCGTCTCGAAGATGACGACCGCGACGATCGCGGCCGTCACGTCGTTGACGATCCCCTCCGTCTCCAAGGCGGTCGCGACGTGGTCGCGCACTCGGACCACGTTGAGGATCGGCGTGATGACGGTCGGGCCGGTGGCCACGAGCAGCGCGCCGATCAGCAGCGCGATCTCCCACGTGCCGTCGGTGAAGGCGCGGACCGCGGCCGCGGTCCCGACGAACATCACGAGGGCGCTGACGGTCACCAGCCGGAGCGACGCCGTCGACGCGCGCCGGATCCGGTCGATCCGGAGCGCGAACGCCCCCTCGAAGACGATGATCGCGACGCTGAGCCCGACGATGATCTCCAGGCCGTCGCCGAACGTCTCCAGCGTGACCAGCCCCAGCAGCTCGGGCCCCAACAGCACCCCGATCGCGAGGTAGAAGATGACGCTGGGGACCCGCAGCCGGTGCGCGAGGAGCTGGACCCCGAGCCCCGAGACGAGGACGACCGCGATCACCGGGAGCAGGCTACTGGACACGGCTACCGGCGATACGCTCCCGGCCTTCGTTAGTGTACTGGTGGTCGGGGGGGCGGCCGGTCGGCCGCGACCGCCGGCCGCGGCATTGGGTCACACACACGAGCAACTATTAACTCGGTTCCGTTTCTGGGTGATGACACGCCCGGTCGGTCCCCACCGCCGGGTCGAACCCATGACCGTCCGCGACCCCATCCCGACGTTCGCCCCCCGCCGGAGCGTCCGGAAGGTCCGCGGGCCGGTCGCCGCTCTCCTCGGCGCCGTCGCCGCGTGACCCCGACGCGGGGACGGCCGGCTCGTCCACCGAGGCGAGCCCCCCGCCGCTCCCTTCGCCGACGCGACGGCCTCGACTCGTAGCGCGTCCCGCCGTTCTCGACGGCCGAACCGACTCGACCCGCGAGGCGTCCGCCTCGCACCACACCCCATCCGACGATGAACGCAGACCGATCCCCCTCCAGACGCACCGCCCACCCCGACCCGAACGCGGGCCCCCACCCGTCCGAACCGCTCCCGTCGCGCGGCGCGATGGTCGCCTTCGCGGCGCTGCCGGTCGCGACGGTGGCAGCCCTGTCGTTCCCGACCGCGGCCGCCGTCGCGCTGGCGGCCCTCTGCGGCGCCGTCGCCGGCGCGGCGATCCACCGGCGCTACCCCGCCGCGGTCGACCGAACGGTCCGCCTGCCCGACGACAACGGCGCCGTCCGGGAGGCCTGATCCGGCGGCCGGTCCCGCTCCCCCCGCTGACGCGCCGCCCTCCAATTCCCCGCTGACGCGCCGCCCTCCAATTCCCCGCTGACGTGCCGCCCTCCACTCTCCTGCTGACGCGCCGCCCTCCCGACGCGGAACTCGACATTTATCATTCGCCGTCGCCGACCGTGAGGCGTGACCGACCGCCACCGCGGTCCGGATCGAGGCGCACGCGACGCGCCCGGCGCGTCAGCCGCGCTCGGAGCCGGCGCCGCGCTGTTCAACGAGCGGCGCTTCCTCGCGGCGCGCGACGCCTGGAACCGGGGGCGACGACCCGACAACGAGCGCGACGGCGCCGACGAGCGACTGCTCCGGGCGCTCGCCGCGACCGCGGCGGCGACGCACCGCGCGGCCGACGGCGACCGCGCCGGCGCGGCGGCGGAGGCGGACGACGCCGCGGCGGCGCTGAGGGGCGTCGCCGACGCGCGGGACGTCGCGCTGGCTCCCGTCCGGGAGTGGGTCGACCGGCTCGCGGCCGATCCGGGAGGAGCGGACCCCGCGAGCGCGCCGCGGATCCGCGTCGACGGCGAGGCGCCGACGGTCGACGGGCTGTCGCTCGCCGCGGCCGGGGTCGCGGCGCCGGCGCTCGCGACGGCGGGCGAGCCGGGCGACCCGGAGACGCTCGCGACCGCGGCGGCCTTCGCCCGAGAGGAGCGCGGGACGGGCCGGACCGAGTTCGCCGAGCTGCTGTTCGCGTACCTCCGGACGCCCGACGCCCGGCCGCAGGTGGCCGCGCGGCTCGGCGATCACGTCGACCGAGAAGAGCGGAAGCGCCGCGACGTCGACGGGCTGTTCTGAGCGCGGCGGGCCGGTCAGGCGTCGTCCGGATCGGCCGGGAAGTTCGGTTCGGCCGGCGACTCGTTGGCGGGGCGGTCGGCGTCCGGCGCGAAGGACTCGGGCGCGTAGCGGTCGCCGTCGGCCTCGGCGTCGCGGTCGGACTTCGGCTCGCCCTCGAAGGTGTAGTCGGCGGAGTTGTCGGCGGGGTCGTAGCCGAGCGCCTCGCGGGCGCGCTCGATGGAGTAGTAGCGGCGGTCGTTGTCCGAGATGCCGTACACGATCTCGTAGCCGTACTCCGCGCGGAGACAGCGGTCGAACAGGTGCGCGCAGTCGCGGTGCGAGAGCCACATCGCCTGCCCGCGCTCGTACTCGCGGGGCGGGTGGTCCTTGGTGAGGTTCCCGATGCGGACGCAGACGACGCTCATGTCGAACTCGTCGTGGTAGAAGCGACCGAGCGACTCGCCGGCCGCCTTCGAGACCCCGTAGAGGTTGCCGGGGCGGGGCAGCTCGCTCCCGTCGAGCCGGTAGTCGTCCTCGGGGCGGTACAGGTCCGGAGTCCGCTCGGCCGTCTCGTAGCCGCCGACGGCGTGGTTCGAGGAGGCGAACGTGAACTTCTCGACGCCGGCCTCGGCGGCGGCGCGCATCACGACCTGCGTCCCGTCGATGTTGTTCCGGAGGACCGAGTCCCACGGCGCCGTCTTCCGCGGATCGCCGGCGAGGTGGATCACCGCGCCGACGTCGGCGACGGCCTCGCGGACGGCGCGCTCGTCGGTGATGTCGGCGACGTACCGGTCGGCGTCGGTGACCCCGTCGGGCACCTTCGCGGCCGGGAGCGGCTCGCGGTCGAGGAGCCGCCAGTCGTACTCGTCGCCGAGACCGCGGAGGATGGCCTGTCCCACCCGTCCGCCGGCGCCCGTCAGGAGGACCGGCTCGTCCATTCGACTCTACGTGGGCGGGAGAACGGCATATATGACACGGTTCGCCCGATACGGGCGAGTGCGGGCCGCAAAGGGGTGGCTGCGGGAGAATCGGAGAGAAGAAATCGCCGGAGCGCGGCGCTTACAGCTTCTGCCGCGAGACCTTGACGCCGGTCGGGGTGACGATGATCTGGTCGTCGCCCTTCTGGACGATGTCGCCGTCGACCTCCTGGACCACCTGGCGGAGCTCGTCGTAGACGTGTTCTATCGTCCGGTCCGACGTGGAGTGGCGGGTGATGTCCGCGATGACGAAGTCGCCGTCGTAGACGGCGTCTTTGATCGGGATGACGTCGCTCTGGTCGGCGATCTCGGCGAAGTGTACCTGCGTCCCCGTCTCCGCGTGCGCGTCGGCGAAGTCGTCCGAGTCGAGCTCGACGTAATCGTCGACGGAGCGGCTCCCACTTCCGCCGAGGATCTTGCTCATGATGCCCATACACACCACACGACGAGGTCAGACATTAGTTCTTACGTCAGACGCGCCCTCACTCCAGCCGCTCCTGCCACTCCTGGACGCGGGAGAGCAGCTCCACCGGCGCGGTCGCCGCGATGTCGACCTCGCTCAGCTCCTCGATCACGGCGCGGGTCTCGGGGTCGAGGCCGTCGGCGGCCGCGGAGCCCTCGGACTCGGCGCCGTCTGTCGCCGTCGACTCGGCGGCGGCCGTCGGTTGGGACCCGGAGGCCGATCCGTTGCGACCCGCCTCGGAGCCCGAGGCGTCCGCGGTCGCCTCCTCGGCGTCGCCGCCGCCCGAGAACGACCCCGACGAGAGGTCGAACACGACCTGCTGGGTCTCGCCGTCGCCGGGGGGCCCGTCGGCGGCGTCTCCCCCGCTCCGCGAGCCGCGGGCCTCGATGGCCTTCTCCTCGCGGAGCCGGTCCAAGACCTCGTCAGCCCGGGAGACGACGGGGTCCGGCACGCCGGCGAGGTCGGCGACGTGGACCCCGTACGAGCGGTTCGTCGGGCCGTCGCGGACGGTGCGGAGGAAGGTCACTTCGCCGTCGCGCTCGTCGACGGCGACGTGGACGTTCGCGACGCGCGGGAGGTGGTCCGCCAGCGTCGTCAGCTCGTGGTAGTGGGTGGCGAAGAGGGTCCGCGCGCGCACCTCGTTGTGGAGGTACTCGGTGGCGGCCCACGCGATGGAGATGCCGTCGTAGGTGGCGGTGCCGCGGCCCACCTCGTCGAGGATGACGAGCGACTCGTCGGTCGCGGAGTGGAGGATGTTCGACAGCTCTTGCATCTCGACCATGAACGTCGACCGGCCCTGCGCCAGCTCGTCGAGCGCGCCGACGCGGGTGTAGATGCCGTCCACGAGCCCGACCTCGGCCGCGCGGGCGGGGACGAACGAGCCCGCCTGCGCGAGCAGCTGGATCAGCGCGGCCTGTCGCATGTACGTCGACTTCCCGCTCATGTTCGGGCCGGTGACGATGAGGAAGCCGCGCTCCTCGTCGAGCCGGAGGTCGTTCGGGACGAAGTCGGTCGTCCCCTCGACGACCGGGTGGCGCCCGGCCTCCACGTCGAGCCGCCGCTCCGCGGTCAGCTCCGGGCGCGTCCAGTCGTTGCGGGCGGCGTGGGTCGCGAGCGAGGCGAGCGCGTCCAGCTCCGCGACCGCCCGCCCGGCGTCCTGGAGCAGCTCGGCGCGCTCGGCGACGCGCTCGCGAAGCTCCTCGAACAGCTCGTACTCCAGGTCGCCGCGGGCCTCCTCCAGGCGGAGGACCTCCCGCTCCTTCTCGGCCAGTTCGTCGGTGACGAACCGCTTCGAGTTCTTCAGCGTCTTGATCTCGCGATAGCCCTCCGGCACCTGATCCGCCACCGACTTCCCGACCTGGATGTAGTAGCCGTCCGTCTTGTTGCGGTCGACGGTGACGTGGCTGAGCCCGTGCCGGCGCTTCTCGCGCTCCGCGAGCCCGTCGAGCCACGACTTCACCGACTCGTGGCGCTCGATCAGCTCGTCGAGCTCGTCGTCGTAGCCGCGCTTGAGCAGTCCGCCGCCCGTCTTCGCCTTCGGCGGGTCCTCGGCGAGCGCCTCGGCGAGCTCCTCCCGGAGGGCGGCCGCGCGGTCGCGGTCGACGCGGTCGAGGACGGCGGCCGCGGGCGAGTCGGCGAGGGCGGTGTCGGCGACCGCGTCGGCGAGGTCCGGCAGCAGCGCGAGCGTGTCGCGGACGGACAGGAGTTCGCGCGCGCCCGCGCTTCCGCTCGTCGTGCGCGCCGCGAGCCGTTCGAGGTCGTAGGCGTCGCCGAGGACCTCGCGGATCCGGTCGCGGGCGAGCGCCGCGGACGCCAGCGCCTCCACGGCGTCGAGGCGGTCGGCGAGCGTCTCGCGGTCGCGCCGGGGGCGAGTGAGCCACTCGCGGAGCAGCCGCCCGCCGGCGGCGGTGACGGTGTGGTCGACGGTGTCGAACAGCGAGCCGTCGGCGTCGCCCCGCATCGTCTCCGTGATCTCGAGGTTGCGCTGAGTGGTCGCGTCCACGTCGACGCGGTCGTCGGCGCCGTAGGCGGTGAGGCGGGTCATCGACGCCAGCACGCCCGCGCCCGTCTCCTCGACGTACGACAGGACCGCGCCCGCCGCGCGGACCGCAAGCTCCGAGTCCAGCCCGACGCTGTCGGTCGTCTCGCGGCCGAACTGCTCGCGCACCGCGTGTCTCGCGCGACCCGCCGCGAACGCCTCCGCGTCGAAGGCGGTCACGCGCCCCGAGAGGTCCTCGCGGACCGCCCCGAGCAGGCCGTCGTCGTTGCGGACGCGCGGGCCGGGCAGCACCTCCGCGGGGTCGAACCGGTAGAGCTCGGCGCGCAGGTCGCCGCCGTCCTCGACCGTCGTCGCGAGGAACCGCCCCGTCGTCACGTCGGCGAAGGCGAGCCCGTAGGGGCCGTCGGCCGCGTCTCCCGCGTCCGTCGCGCCGCCGGCGTCCTCCTCCCGGACGACGGCCGCGAGGTAGCGCGCGTCGTCGTCGCTCGTCTCCAGGACCGTCCCGGGCGTGACGACGCGGACGACCTCGCGGGCGTGGTCGCCGCCCTCCGTCTCGTACTGGTCGGCGACGGCGACCCGGTAGCCCCGCTCGACCAAGGCGTTCACGTACGGCGTCAGCTCCGAGAGCGGCACGCCCGCCATCGGGTACGACGAGCCGTGGGAGGACTTCTGCGAGATGGAGAGGTCCAGCTCGTCGGCGACCAGCTCCGCGTCGTCCGCGAAGAACTCGTAGAAGTCGCCGCACTGCATCGCGAGGACGTCAGCGTCCGTCTCCGCCTTGAGATCGAGGAACTCCCCGACGATCCCCGTTGCCATATGTCCGTACTCCCGCCGTGTGAGGCTAAAACCCTGCGGGTGTCCGCGCGGCCCCGCCGGTCGGGGCCGCTCGCCGGCGGCCGGTCATCCGACCCGGTTCCGCCTCGTTGAGGTGCGGTGGACGATCCCGGAGATGCCGAAGAGGACCGCGAAGAGGGCCGCGTACGTGTATCCGGAGACCGCGTCGAACGGGACGGTGCCGGCCCACGCCGCGCCGGCCAGCAGTCCGCACACGACCGCGAGCCCGACGTAGTACTCCCCCCAGAGGATCTCGTTTTCCGAGACGACCTCCAGGTACACCTCTAGCTGCCGGCTCTCCTCGGTGAGCGACACCAGCCCGCGGTCGGGCTCGTAGTCGATGAAGCCGCTTGCGGCCAGCTTCGGGAGGTGCGACTGGTGGAGCGCGGTGTACACGCGCTTGCGCTGTTTGTACGTGACCTCGTTGATCCCGACGTCGTTCTCCCAGGCCGCCAGCTGCTCGGCGATGTCGCGGACGCGCACCTCCGAGCCGTTCTTCTTCAGGTACTTGATGACGTTCCGCCGCCGCGCGTTACTCAGCGCGGTGAACACCTCGTCGCGCGAGGGACCGGCGTCGTCCTGCGGGGGATCGTCCTCCCCGTCGACGAGCGATGCCTCCGATCCAATGAGTTGTGGTGTCATGGCTCATTCATTTAATTGAGAACTAGATTCTCGGGAGGAGTCTTATCATTTTCGGTTAATAATAGTCTGTAGAGTCGTGAATCGGTGGCGCATCGATATCACGATTTTTAGCGCCCCGAAATGGCGCTGATACCGACCGGCGAAACGCTATTTCAGTCCACTTCCGCTTTAATCTCAGTATAGTATAATTTTTTGACTATTCCGGGCCCGAAATCGGGCACGACTGAGCGGTAGGCGGCCCATACATAGGTCGGTTCGCCGCCGTTCAGTGTGTATGAACGCGTCACGCGCCACGCTGTCGGCCAGACTCGGACGACCCGCCCGGACCGCCGTCGATCGCCTCCGGCAGCCCGAGTACACCGGCGAGAACCGTTGTCTCCCGTGTACGGTCGTCAACGTCGGGATCGCGGCGGTCGGCGCGGCGGCGGTGACCGCGGTCGGCGCGCCGGTCCTCGGCGCGGCCGGGTTCGGGGCCTCGCTCGCGGCGATCTGGCTGCGCGGCTACCTCGTCCCGGGGACGCCCGAGCTCACGAAGCGCTACCTGCCCGAGCGGGTCCTCGCGCTGTTCGGCAAGGCGCCCGGCGGGACGGGGCGCGGGAAGCGTCCGGCGGGCGACGTCGACCCGGAGGCGTACCTCCTCGACGCCGGCGTCCTCGTCGAGACGCCGGGGGGCGACGACTTCGCGTTCGCGCCCGACTTCGCCGCGGCGTGGCGGGCGGCGGTCGACGCCGACGCCGAGGGGGCGGCCGACGGCGACCTCGACGCGCTCGCGTCGCTCACCGGGGTCGACCGCGACGAGCTGGCGATCGACTGGTACGAGGGCGTCGGCTTCGCGTACGCGGGCAACGAGAAGATCGGCCACTGGGAGTCGCGCGCGGCGTTCCGGGCGGACGCCGCGGCCGACCGCGTGCTGACGGCGACCCGCGACGACTGGACCGACCTGCCGCTCGCGGACCAGAGCACCGTCCTCGGGGCCCTCCGGCTGTTCGTCGAGGAATGCCCCTCCTGCGCCGGGGACGTGGCGCTCGAAGAGCGGGTCGTCGAGTCCTGCTGTTCCAGCTACGACGTCGTCGCCGGACGGTGCGCGGGCTGTGACGCGCGGCTGTTCGAGCTTCGGCTGCCGCCGTCGCTCGCGGCCGCGAGCGAGTAGGAAAGCCAGGAAATCGAAGCGACGGAGGAGAACGAACCAACGGAGAAGAACTGAACCGACGGAAGAGAACTAAAGCGACGGAGGGGAATCGAAGGGAAGTGGTCGAAAATCTAGTAGGGGCTGTTTTTCAGAGCCGAGTCACCGCGGCCGCAGCTGTCGCAGCACCGAGAAGCGGTTGACCCACAGCTGGACGGCGCTCGCGGCGGCGAAGGCGCCGAGCGCGAGGCTGGTCCAGAGGACCGGGTCGACGGCCGACACGAGCGGGACGTCGAGGAGCGCGGCGAGCACGACGAGCAGCGACGCCACCGCGAGCGCGCGGTAGATCTCCGACCACGTCGCGCCGCCGGGCGCGAGGATCTCCGTGTAGAGCCGGACGTCTCGCGCGCGTCGCGAGAGCTCGATGGTCTGTGAGTCCCGGTCGTACGTGATGACGCCCGCGTCCGCCAGCTTCGGGAGGTGCGTCTGGACGAGCGACGTGTACACGCTCTCGCGACAGCGCTTCGGCGGCGGGCTCTCGCCGGTCTCGCGGCCCGCGACGAGCGTCGACAGCTCGTTGACCGAGACGGGCCCGCCGACGGACCTGAGCTGTTCGATCGCGCGCCGTCGGCGCTCGTTCGCGAGGATGGCGTACACCTGTTCGGCCGGAAGCACGTCGTTTCGGAGTTTCATGGGTGGGGATCCGGAGACCGCGCGCGGCGGCGTCCGAGGTCTGTCGCCTACTGCGTCAGACGGGGGTATATGTATGAACTCGCTACCCGGTGAGATCCCCCTTCGAGCGGCGGAAGTACGAGGTCCATGTCGGATTCGGGCCGACGAGTACGGTCCCCGTGCCGCGTTCCGAGGCGGCGGTACGAGGGCCATACCGGCAATATCGGCGGGAGTAGGGGCGCCGGACCGCCGGTCGAACGCTCCGTTTGACTCGGCGACTGAGACGTTCTATCACGTGGAATCGGTCGTTCGACGGTGACATGGGAGCGCGTAACTACGTCGGTATCCCTCGGAGGGGGAAGTAACCGATTCGGCTGTCCAGCGCGGACGGGGGCGGGTCGGGGGAGAAAGCATGAGCCAAGACACAAACGACAAAATCGGACTCTCGCGGCGCAAAGTCCTCGCCGGCCTCGGTGCCGTCGGCGTGGCCTCCGCGGGCGCTGGACTGGGAACCACGGCGTACTTCAACGACACCGAGTCGTTCGAGGGCAACACCCTCACCGCGGGCGAGCTGGACCTCAAGCTGGACTACAAGTCGACGTACCTCGGCGGCCCCGGCCGCCTGAGCGACGTCCAGGCCATGGGCTACCCGGACGCCGAGGACCTCGGCGACGGGCGCTACCTGCTCGGGCAGGCGCCCACGCCCGGTGACATGGAGGCGTGGGAGGACCTCGTTCAGGGCGAGGGTAGGGCGTTCGACTTCTGTTCGCCCGAGGCGGACCAGTTCCTCATCAACGGCGACGAGATCCCGGTGTTCACGCTCGACGACGTGAAGCCCGGCGACTCCGGCGAAGTCACCATCAGCGTTCACATCTGTGACAACCCCGCGTTCCTCTACCTCGCGGGCGAGCTGACCGAGAACGCTGAGAACGGTCAGAGCGAGCCCGAGATGGAGCAGGAGGGCGAGGACACCGACGGCATCGGCGAGCTCGCCGACGCCATCGAGGTCTGCGTCTGGTACGACGAAGACTGCGACAACGTCTACGAGCCCACGGGCACGGGCCAGCAGAACGAACTGGAAGTCGCTCTGGTGAGCGACGTCTCCGGTTCGATGGGCGGCAGCAAGCTCGCGGCGTTGAAGACGTCCGCGACGGGCTTCGTCGACAACCTCTCCTCGCCCGACGAGGCCGCCGCGATCTCGTTCGCATCGTCCGCGAGCCTCGACCAGGAACTGACGACCAACTACCAGGCCGTCAAGGACGCCATCAACGCGTACACCGCGGGCGGCGGCACCTCGATCGCGGCCGGCGTCAGCGCCGGTGAGAACGAACTGCTCAACGGGACCAACGCCACCCCGGGCGCCTCGAAGGTGATGATCGTCCTGAGCGACGGTCAGTCCAACGCCAGCGCGGCCATCGCGGCGGCCGACGCGGCCAAGGGGAACGGCATCCGCATCTTCACCATCGCGCTCGGCGCCGGCGCGGCGACGGGGCTGCTCGAGGATATCGCCACCTCGCCCGACGACGCCTTCGTCGCTCCCGACGCGGCCGACCTCGACACCGTCTACGCGGAGATCGCGCAGGTCGTCCTCGCGGGCGAACAGAAGATCTTCGAGGGGTCGATGGCCGACTTCTTCGGAAACTTCCTCGCCGACGGGCACGCGCTCGACGGCGACCGGCAGGAGGATGGCCGTCAGCCGTACCCCGGCGCGACCACCCAGTGTATCGGCTTCGAGTGGACGCTCCCGGCGGAGGTCGAAAACGAGATCCAGACGGACTCGGTCATGTTCGACATCGGCCTCTACGCCGAGCAGTCGCGCCACAACGACAACCCCCAGGTGACGTTCAACGGCACGGAGGCGAACAGCACCAGCGTGTAAGCGGCGAAACAACGCTGTCCTCCGGACGATGAGACACGTCCGGTTCCCGGCTCGGCGCCTTCGGGCGGCCGACGCGGCGGTTCGCGACCGCCGCCGGGAGTTCCCTTCGGGGATGATACACAATGAACGACGACACTATCGGACTTTCGCGGCGCAAGATGCTGGTCGGTCTCGGAGCGGTGGGCGTAGCCTCCGCCGGCGCGGGCCTCGGCACCACGGCGTATTTCAACGACACGGAGACGTTCGAGAACAACACGCTGACGGCGGGTTCGCTCGACTTATTCGTTGACTACGAGGCATCGTACGACAGCGACGGCGCGGTCGAAAACCTGGCCGACATGGCCGCCGGCACGCAGGACGGCGAGCCCGCCGGGATGTTCTACGACCTCGACGACGTCAAGCCCGGCGACTCGGGTCACGTGGAGTTCTGCTTCCGGATCGTGGACAACCCCTCGTACATGTGGGCGTGCGGTGACCTCTCGCAGGCCGAGAACGGCATGAACGAGCCCGAGATGGAGGTCGACATGACCCCCGGCCTCGGCGAGCTCGGCGAATCGATCGACGCGCGGCTCGTCTACTGCGAGCGCGTCGACGGTGAGATCGTCGAGGGCGAGGAGATCGTCTCCGGTTCGCTCGTCGACGTTATCGCGGCGATCACCGGCGGCGCGGCGCTCGACGGCATGGGCATGGCGGGCATGGTTCCCGGCGAGCAGGCGGAGTACGCCGACGTCGTCGAGCCCGACGACGGCGAGGCATACATCACCGGCCCGTGCGTCTGCCTCTTCTGGGAGATCCCGACGAGCGTCGGGAACGAGATCCAGTCCGACTCCCTGACGATGAACTTCGAGTTCCACGCGGTCCAGTCGCGCCACAACGACGGCACGGCGAACCCGTGCGTCCCGTCCATCACGACCCGGACCGGCGAGGGCTTCGCCAAGCAACAGGAGTTCGCCACCCAGCAGGAGACCTCCTTCGCCCGCGGCCGCTTCGGGAACAACGGCCCCTCGGGCTCGTGGGAAGTCGCGGTCGGCCCCGACGTCGGCAGCGCGACCACGGCGAACTACGTCTGGACGCCCGGGAACACCGTCCCGTTCAGCTACTCGTTCGACGGCAGCGGCAACGCCTCGTTCACCCTTGACGGCGTGAACGTCGCGAGCGGGATCCCCGCACCCAGCGGGAAGCTCGCGATCACGACGAAGGCCGACGAGGCGACCGTGTCGGTCGCGAACCTCGCGCTCGACCTCGACGGCACCGTCGTCACCCTCAACGGTCCCGACGCGATTTCGGCGTCCAACGACGGCTCCGGCCGCGAGGTCACCTACCTCGTGTTCGACACCGACGCGGCCGACGTCGCGAACGCGTTCACGATCACCGGCGACGTGACCGTGGACGTCCAGGGCGACTACTCCGGCAGCGACGAGGGCGTCGCGTTCGACATCAGCGTCGAATAAGCCCGGAACCGAACGCACGGCACCTACCCGGGTCTCCCGGGCGGTCCGTGACGCGTCCGACCGCGACGATCGCGGTCCCCCCACGTGGCGTACGACGGTTCGACTCCGTCGGTGGGGTTCCCCTCGGGGACTCACAATCATGGCAGACAAGAACTCAACCGACTCGATCGGGCTCTCGCGGCGCAAGGTCCTCGCCGGTCTCGGCGCGGTCGGCGTGGCGTCCGCGGGCGCGGGCCTCGGTACCACGGCGTATTTCAACGACACCGAGTCGTTCGAGGGGAACACCCTCACGGCGGGCCAGCTCGACCTGCTCGTCGACTGGCAACAGACCTACAACGGCCCCGCGGAGGGCCCGATGTACGCGCCCGCCGGCTACCCTTACATCAACGCGTACCCGGACAGCGACGGCGACGGGATTCAGGACGACGTACCCCAGTCGTTCGTCATCTGGGCGAAGCGCAACGGTTACGACCTGAACACCGCACAGGGAACGTCGGACGCCGTCGCGGACTTCAAAGACGCCTTCTTCGCCGACCTCGGTGAGGGACAGGATTGGGAGGCGCCGCTCATCTCCTTGGACGACGTGAAGCCCGGTGACACCGGAGAGGTGACGATGTCGCTACACTTCTTCAACAACCCGGCATACGTCCAGCTCACCGGCGCGAAGACCGACGAGAGCGAGAACGGTCTCACCGAGCCGGAGAGCGAAGTCGACGACACCGCGGACGCGGGCGAACTCGGTGACGCCGTCGACGTGCTCATCTGGAACGACGACGGCGACAACGTGTACGAGCCGCGCAACGGCCAGGACGTCGACGTCGTCGTCCTGTTCGACACCTCGTGTTCGATGGACTGGGCCGATTCGTCGGCCGGCTGCAACGCCAACCAGAACACCGCCGCCCCGGAAAAGTTCCCCCAAGCCCAGGCGGGCGCGAAGGCGCTGTTCGAGGAGCTGCTCGCCGAGCCGGACGTCTCCGGGCTCGGCCTGCCCGCCGACATGGTCCCGGACGCCAACGTTCGCGTCGCGCTCGTGGAGTACGGCAACAACACGGGCGTCAAGCAGCCGTTCACCCAGGACCTCGACGCGCTCCGCGACGAGATCGACGGCATGTCTCCCGGGAGCTCGACGTTCCTCCCGACCGCGCTGGAGGAGGCCATCGACCTGCTTGAGGGCAGCGAGGCGGACGAGAAGTGCGTCGTCGTCATCGGCGACGGCCAGCCACACGACGAGCCGAACAACGAGCCCGGCCCGAACTCGCCCGTCAGCCCGCTCGCCGGCGTCACCTACGACAGCTGGGGTGCGACCTACTCGGTCCAGCTGACCGAGTACCTCGAACAGACGGTCGGCGCGAACATCCTGACGGTCCACTACGAGGTCGACCCCGACGTGTCGCTCGCGCAGGGCATCGACACCGCGTTTGCGCAGGGCACCGCACCGGGCTACGACATCGGGACGGACGGCGAGATCGACACGATCGAGCTGTTCGAGATCATGGCGTCGCCCGTCAGCGGCGACATCGCCGACCTCTCGCGGTTCTCGTTCGCGGCCGACCGCGACCGGCTGGTCTGCGTCCTACACCGCATCGCGCACCTGTGCGCCGGCGAGGTCCCGCTGTTCGCGGGCTCGCTCAACGGCGCGCTCCAGGCGCTGGACGACGGCGTCCTGCTCGTCGGCAACCCGCGCGTCGAGGCCGACCCGGATATCGACGCACCCGTTCGCTCCGTGCTGGAGTGGTCCTGCACGTACTACATCGGGTTCGAGTGGTCGGTCGACGCGGCCGTCGGCAACGAGATCCAGACCGACTCGATCGAGTTCGAGCTGGGCGTGGCGGCCGAACAGGCCCGCCACAACGATACGCCGTTCGCGACGGCGCCGTAGATCGCGACGGCACGAAAGGCGAAGGCGGACGCGCCCGCGGTCAAGAGGGCGCGTATCTCCCCATACCGGACCCGCGCGGGCGGCCGGGACGACGGTTCGACTCCGTCGGTGGGACTCCCTTCGGGGAATCACAATCATGAGCGACAAGGAAAACATCGACACGATCGGACTCTCGCGGCGAACCGTTCTGGCCGGCCTCGGCGCGGTCGGTATCGCCTCGGCGGGCGCGGGCCTCGGCACCACGGCGTACTTCAACGACACCGAGTCGTTCGAGGGCAATCAGCTGACCGCCGGGCAGCTCGACCTGCTCGTCGACTGGCAACAGACCTACGACTTCGGCGAGGGTCACCAGTTCGTCAGCGCGCACCCGGACCACGACGGCGACGGCGAGCAGTCGATCGAGATCGACGGTACAGTCTACAAGTACAGCGACTTCCCGGACGAGGAGGACGAGGACAGCAACGGCGCGAACATCCCGGTGCTGGACTGCGAGACCATCCCGCCGCTCTCTGAGGCGGACTTCGGCACCGACCCCGTCACGGGCGAGGACATGGACACGCTGGTCAGGCTCACCGACGTGAAGCCCGGCGACTCCGGCGAGATCACCTTCTCGCTCCACCTCTGTGACAACCCCGGCTACATCTGGATGCAGGCGGGCAACATCTCCGAGTCCGGCGGCGCCGGCACCGAGCCGGAGCTCATCGTCGACCCGGACAACATGGGCGACCTCGGCGACGCGATCAACGCGCGGCTCTGGTACGACGAGGACTGCGACAACGTCTACGACGCCGCGCGGCCGGTCGACATCATGCTGACGCTCGACTTCTCGGGCTCGATGCTGTACAACCAGTACGGCGGCGTGGTCAGCAGCGACCCGATCACGATCAACGGGACGACCTACAACGAGACGACGAAGATCGACCTCGTCGAGCTCGGCACCCGGCAGTTCATCGACTTCCTCCAGAACGCGGGCGCTGACGCGCAGGTGGGCGTGGCGTACTTCGACGGCGAAGGCAGCAACGACACCCAGCCCCGGACCGGCATCCTCCAGCCCCTGACCAGCAATCTCTCGGACGTCGACACCGCGCTGTCGAACCTCCGGCAGAAGCTGGCGGACGTGGTGACCGGCGGCGAGCCCTCGACGCCCGGCGACGGCGACGGCAACCCCGACCCGTTCTCGAACGCGAGCGGCATCGCGACGGGCACCTACATCGGTGAGGGCGTCGACGACGCGCAGGGCGAGCTCGACGCGAACGGCCGCGCGAGCGCCGACAAGCGCAACATCGTCCTCTCGGACGGCCAGTCGTTCAACGGGACCGGCAGCACCCAGTTCTCCTCGCCCATCGACGCGGCCAACGACGCCCGCGCGGCGTCGCCGAGCCCCGCGACCGAGCTGTACACGATCAACGTGAACGGCAGCGCCAGCACGCTCCTCGCGATGGCCGGCCCCGCCGGCGGCGCGGGCGGCGACCCGGTGTTCTTCAACGACCTCGACGACCCGCTGAACATCCCGACGGTGTTCGGCAACCTCGCGGCGCAGGCCACGCAGGAGAAGGTCATCATGGACGACACCCTCGCGAACGTCCTCGCCGCGCTGGCGGACGGGAACGGCGTCCCGCTCGACGGCAACCGCTCGACGCTGTACGACGAGCTCAACGACGCCCCCGACGACGCGGACCGCGACGCGTTCCGCGGCGACGGCGTGATGCACTGCGTCGCGCTCTCGTGGGAGCTCCCCTTCGACGTGGGCAACGAGATCCAGGGCGACACGCTCGGCTTCGACCTGGGCTTCTACACCGAGCAGGAGCGCCACAACGACGGCGCCGGGCCGTCGGCGGCGGCCTGATCCGGCGGTTCGGACCCCGCCGCGGCGCCGTCGAGCGAGACCGACCGACGGGCGAGCGGATCGAGCGACCGCGGGCGGGTACGGTACCCATACCGTCAGGGTACGGAGCCCCGGCCGCACGGGTAGGACGCGCATACATACGAGCACAGTGAGAGTAGGGAGGGTATCGACGACACGGCCGTTCGGAGCCGCGACGACAGATAATGACACAGAAGGAATCAGGACTTACGCGGCGGGAGGCACTCGCGGGCGCCGGAGCCGTCGGCTTCGCCGCCCTCGGAGCCGCCTCCGGACGGCCGACGGGAACGGACAGCTGGGGTGAGTATACGGACTACACCTACGCGCAGACCGACCGGCCGTGGGACCTGCTCGTCGGCTGGCGGCGCACGGAGAACGGGACGGTCGTCGATTCGAGCCCGACCGACGCCGAAGACGACGTCGAGGCGGCCGGAATCCGTCTCGTCGACGTCGACAACGCCCTCCCGCACGACACCGGGACCGCGAGCGTGGGGCTCCGCTTGGAGGACCCCGCGGGCGCGGCGCCCGACGGCGTCCGGGTGTGGCTGAAGATAGCCCCCGGCCTCGACGGCGCGGACGCCGCGAGCCGCGCGCTCGCCGAGCGCATCCGGCTGGAGGTCCGGTACGACACCGGCCTCCTCGGCGTCGGGGCGTGCGCGGGCGCCGAGAGCGACTTCGCCGGCTACGGCGAGCTGATCGCCGCCGGCACGCTCGCGGAACTCAGCGCCGACCCGGTGGCGACGGGGATCGAACTCGATCCCACGCTGCTCGGGAACGGCTGTCTCACGACCGAGGAGCGCCGCTGTCTGACCTTCACCTGGGAGTTCGACGGCGAGGGCGGCAACGCCGGACAGGGCGGCGCCGTCGACTTCGACGTGCGGTTCGCCGCCGACGACTGCTCGGCCGAGGGGAACCCCTTCGCGATGAGCGACGTGAGCGACGGCAACGCCACCGAGGTGGGACAATGACCCCCGGAGGCGACGGTGGACGGCGCCCGAGCGGGCTGAGCCGCCGCCGGCTGCTCGCCGGGATCGGCGGCGTCGGCGCGGTCGGGATGGCGAGCGGGATCGGCACGGGCGCGTACCTCTCGGACCGCGAGACGTTCCCGAGCAACGTCTTCGGCGCCGGCGAGGTCGGGCTGACGGTCGACGGCGACCCCACGAGCGGGACCGTCACCGTCGGGCCGCTCGCGGTCGACCGGACGACGTTCGACGACCGCCCCGCCCCCGAGCGGTTCGAGGTAGGGGCGTCGGCGAACCCCGTGCGGGTGTGGCTCGCGACGGAGTGCCCGGACGGCGACCGGCTCGGGAACGCCCTGGAAGTCGAGATCGTCGTCGACGGCGCGTCGGTGACGGACGGCTACCGCCCCCTCGCGGCGGTCGAGCGCGACCTCGCGACCGGGGTGCGAATCGACGACGGCTGCCTCGACCCGGACGGCGGCCCGATCGTCGTCGAGGTCGCCCCGTACCTCCCGGCGGATTCGCCCGACGTGGGCGGGGAGGCGACGGACCTGACCTTCCGGCTCTACGCCGAGCAGTGCCGCCACGTCTCGGAGGAGCAGGCGAACGCGCCGGGGGCGAACCCCTTCGCGGGCGTCGTCTGCGAGCCGACGTGCGTCCCCTGCGAGGACGAGAACGGCGTCAAGGTCGGATCGCTCACGCTGCGGTACCTCGGTGACGACCCGGCGACCGTCGTCGTCGTCGCCACGGGCGGCGGCCGCGGCGGCGTGGGCGCCGGCGGGACGACGGTGTTCGACGCCGAGGTGGCGCCGAACGAGACCTTCGTGGTCGACGGGAGCGCCTCCCCGACCAACGGCGATCCGAACTGGATCGGCCCGAACATCCGCCTCGACGACGGCAGCGGAGCCGGCGGCGACAACGGAGGCGGAAGCAACGGGAACGGGAACGGCGGCAACGGTGGCGGTCAGGACCGCACGGGCGTCGACATCCACACGAGCTGTTCGGTTCCGCTCCGGGTCGGCGACGTCTACGGCGGGCTGTACGAGATCGTCGCGGCCGCGACCACGGACGGCGAGCCGCTGTGCGGCTCGGAGGCGAACTGATGACCAAACTACTCACATCACCACGGACGAAGCGCGCGGCGAACGTACTCGGGATCGTCCTGCTGATCGCGGTCGTCGCGCCGTTCGCGGTGTTCGCGGTCCCCGAGGTCGTCGGCGCCGACGAGAGCTTCGTGGTGCTCACGGCGAGCATGACGCCCGCCATCGCGCCGGGCGACGTGGTCATCGTCGCCGAGCGCGACCCGACCGCGATCGCCGAGGGCGACGTGATCACGTTCGTCCGCGGCACGAGCGACGTGCCGGTGACGCATCGGGTGATCGGCGTGAGCGGCGAGGGAGCGGCGCTCGCGTTCGAGACGATGGGCGACGCCAACGAGGGGCCGGATCCGGGGCTCGTCCCGGCCGGGAACCTCGTCGGCGTGGTGACGCTGACGATCCCGTGGATCGGCTACGTGATCCAGTTCGCGGGCACGCGCGCCGGGTTCGTCGCGCTGGTCATGCTCCCCTTCGGCCTGCTCGCGGCCACCGAGGTTTGGTCGATCGTCCGCGACCGCGGCGAGTCCGGAGGACAGGCCCCGGCGACCGTCGAGCCGGTCGAGTCGACCGACGGAGCGGGCGTCGAGGTAGCGGCCGCGACCGACGCCGAGCCCGCCTCGACGGCCGACGCCGCGGGCGGGTCCGGCGGCGTCTCGGTGGACGCGGTCGGGGGCGCGGCGGCGGTGCTGGCCGCGGTCACCCCGTACGCGGTCTACGTCGCGTTCGAGCTGCGCACCGCCGTCGCCATCGCGGTGGCGGTCGCGGCCGCGACGCTCCTGCTGGGCGCGCTCGCGGCGTGGATCCCGGCGAGCGGCGTCCTCGACCGGAGCGGTCCGAGCGCGGCGGAGACCGACGCGCCGGCCGCGGCCGCCGACGGCGGCGTGTCCGAGACCGACGGGGGCGCTGACGCGCCGGCGACCGACGCCGGCGAGCGCGAGGTCGACGCGGTCGACCACCCGGATCGGGAGATTCCAGCGACGACGCCGGCGCCGGCGGACGGCGCCGCGGAGGCGGACAGATGACCGCGAACCGCGGGCTCGTCGCGCTCGTCGCCCTCGCCGTGTTGGTGTGGGGCGTCGCGTTCGCCGGGGGGGCCACGATCGCGGTCCTCACCGCGAACGCCACCGTGACGACGACGTTCGAGACGCCAGACGAACTCCGGCAGATAGACGAGTCCGCCGGCGAGGGGTTCGCCGTCGCGGCCGTCGCGAACGGAACGACCGAGGTGAACGGAACCGCGCCGGCGGCGACCGCCACCGGACCGGGCGAGAACGTCTCGGCGCCCGCAGGCGGCAACGTCTCGGCGCCTCCCGACGGTAACGCCTCGGCACCGACCGACGGCAACGTCTCGGATCCCGCCGGTGAGAACGTCTCGGCGCCCGCAGACGGCAACGTCTCGGCACCGACCGAGGGCAACACGTCGAGCCCGAGCGAAACGGGACCGGCCACCGACGGCAACGCCTCGGCGCCCGAGGGTGACGGCGCTTCGGCGCCCGCCGACGGCAACACGTCGAGTCCGACCGAAACGGCACCGACCGCGGGCGGTAACGCCCCGGCGCCCGCGGACAGCGGCGAGTCGAGCCCGGGCGAAACGGCACCGACCGCGGGCGGTAACGCCCCGGCGCCCGCGGACAGCGGCGAGTCGAGCCCGGGCGAAACGGGAACGGAACCGTCGGAGACGGGCGAACCGTCGACGAACGAGTCGAGCGGCGCGGAGAACTCGACGGCGGTCTCGGCCCCGGCGAACGCGTTCGACGCCGATCTGCGGCCCGCGTCCGACCGGCCGAACGGGACGTGATCATGGACGCGCCGATCGGCTCGCAGCAGTCCGGAGAGGGGCGCGGGAGGAGTCCGTGCGCGCGGCGGTCGGCGCTCGGGATCAAGCTCACCGCGCTGCTGCTCTTCGTCGCGCTGCTGCTGCTGCTCGCGTTCCTCGTCGCCATGATCCGCGGCCTCGGGTGATCGGACCGGGCCCGGATGGCGACCGATTCCCGGATCGTGGGGGCGTCCCGCGGAATTATCACCGGGAGCGTCGTAGCCTCGCCAACGAATGGTCGCTATCGACGCCTACGCGTTCGTGTTCGTCGCCGGGCTGATCACGGCGCTGGCGACCGGGATCGGCGCGCTTCCGTTCTTCTTCTTCGAGACGATCAGCGACCGCGGGAACGTGGCGCTGTGGGGCTTCGCGTCGGGGATCATGCTCGCGGCGTCGCTGTTCGGCCTCGTCCAGGAGGGGCTCGCGGAGGGGACGGTCGTCGAGATCGGCGTCGGGATGCTGGCGGGGGTCGTCCTCGTCGTCATCGCCCACGAGGTGCTGCTGGACGCCGACATCGATCCGAGGGAGTACGCTGAGGCGGACTTCAAGAAGCTGATCCTGATCCTCGGCGTGCTGACGGTCCACAGCTTCCCCGAGGGGATCGCGGTCGGCGTCTCCTTCGCCGACCTCGGGCTCGAGGGCGGCACCGCGCTGTTCGGCTTCACCGTCCCGCTGTTGGCCGTGTTCATGACCGTCGCCATCTCGATCCACAACGTCCCCGAGGGGACGGCCATCTCGATCCCGCTGCGGTCGATGGGCGTCTCGAAGTGGAAGATGGTGTGGTGGTCGGTGTTCTCCAGCCTCCCGCAGCCGATCGGGGCGGTGATCGCGTTCGCGTTCGTGCGGTACGCCCGCGAGGTCCTCCCGTACGGCTTCGGCTTCGCGGCGGGCGCGATGATCTACCTCGTGCTCACCGAGTTCGTCCCCGAGGCGCTCGAAACGGGCGCCGACCTCCCGCGGGGCGGCAAGCCGGTCCTCGTCGGCGGGATCGCGCTCGGCGTCGCGCTGATGGTCCCGCTGGCGTACCTGTGATCGCCCGGGGCCGAGCGGGCGGCCCTCACTCAGCACCCAGCACGGTCGGGTTGACCGCGCCGGGCCCCTCGCCCACGTCGTAGCCGCGCCGGACCGCCTCGGTCATCCCCTCGACCGCGGCCTCGACCGCCTCGCGAACCGATTCGCCCCGCGCCAGCCGCGCCGCGATCGCGCTCGACAGCGCGCAGCCGGAGCCGTGCGTCGCCGCGGTGTCGACCCGCGGCGTCTCGAAGCGGTCGACCGCGGGACCGGACCCACCCTCGCCGTCGGCGCGGACGAGAGTGTCGACGACGGCGTCGTCCCCGCCGTCTCCGCCCGTCAGGTGTCCGCCCTTCACCAGCGCCGCGTCCGCGCCGAGCGCGACCAGCTCGCGCCCGGCCGCCTCGGCGTCGGCCGGCGTCTCGACCGGGTCGCCGGTCAGCACGGCGGCCTCGTCCGCGTTCGGCGTGACGAGCGTCGCGGCCGCGACCAGGTCCTCGTAGGCCGCCTCGGCCGCGGGCGAGAGCAGGCGGTCGCCGGTCGCCGCGACCATCACGGGGTCGACGACGAGGGGAACGTCGGCGTCCGCGACCGCCTCGGTCACCGTCTCGACGATCTCGGCGGTCGCGAGCATCCCCGTCTTGACCGCGCGCACGTCGAAGTCGTCGGCGACCGCCGCGTACTGGGCCGCGACGTGGTCGGCCGGGAGCGGGTTCACGTCCTCGACGCCGCGGGTGTTCTGGGCGGTCGTCGCCGTCACGACCGATGTCCCGAAGACGCCGTGAGCGGTCATCGCGGTCAGGTCGGCCTGGATCCCCGCGCCGCCGCCGCTGTCGCTGCCGGCGACCGTCAGCGCGACCGGGGGGTCGACCGGGTCGTACTCGGGCATACACGGTGGTACAACTTAGTGATATTAATTGGTAGTGATTCGGTCGCGCGCGCTCGGACGGCGCCTGCCGTCGCCGAACGACCTTTTCGGCTCCGCGGCGTACCGGCGGGCATGGCAACCGACTCCGACGCCGCGACCGGCGCCGACGAGCGCGAGTCGATCACCGTCTACTCCGACTACGTCTGTCCGTTCTGCTACCTCGGGCGGCGGTCGCTCTCGCGGTACCAGGAGACGCGCGAGGAGCCGCTCGCGATCGACTGGCACCCGTTCGACCTCCGCGCGGGACAGCGCGGGCCGGACGGCGAGATAGACCACGACGCCGACACCGGGAAAGACGACGAGTACTACGAGCAGGCCCGCGAGAACGTCCGGCGGCTCCAGGAGGAGTACGGCGCCGACGAGATGGAACTCGAACTCGCGACCGAGGTCGACTCGCTGCCCGCGCAGGTCGTCTCGGTCCGCGTGCGCGAGACCGCGCCGGACGCGTGGCTCGCGTTCGACGAGGCCGTCTTCGACGCGCTGTGGCTGGAGGGCCGGGACATCGGCGACCGCGACGTGCTCGCCGACATCGCGGCGGACGTCGACGGGCTCGACGCGGGCGTCGTCGACGAGGCGCTCGGCGACGACGACCTCCGCGAGCGCGTGACCGAGATGTTCGACGCCGCGCGGCGGCGGGGCGTCACCGGCGTCCCGACGTTCGCGTACGACGGCCACGCCGCCCGGGGCGCGGTCCCGCCGGAACAGCTCGAACGGCTCGTCGAGGGCGTCTGATCGGGGCGAGAGCGCCGCGCCGACGGGACGCCGAGACCGGCGGTCAGTCGTCCGCGCCGGCTTCGGACCGCTCCTCGGCCGCGTCGCGCCGCGACTCGACGGGGTCGCTCCGCGGGTCCACGAGCCGGTACGCGAGCGCGACGCAGCCGAACGCGAGCGCGAACCCGGCGACGACGTCGGTGAGCCAGTGGATCCCGAGGTACATCGTCGCGACGACGACCGACAGCGAGAGCGGGACCGCCAGCGGCGTCCACCGCGGGAACGCCTCGCGTGTCAGGACCGCGAACGTCCCCACGGTGACCGCCAGCGACGTGTGGAGCGACGGGAAGACGTTCGTGTTCACGTTCACCTCGCTCGCGAGGAGCATCACGTCGGGCTGGTTGGTGAAGAGGAGCGGCGTCACCATGTCGGGCATCACGTTCCGCGGGCCGTAGGCGAACACGAGCGTGTACAGCGCCAGCCCGATCCCGTAGTTGAGCGCGTAGGCGACGAGGAGCCGCCTGAGCGCCGTCGTCCGCGGGAGAGCGAGGTACGCGATCACCGGGAACGAGAGGAGGAAGGCGTAGCCGTACACGTACACCCACGAGAAGTACGCGGTCAGCGCGGGGGTCGCGAACGTCGCCTGGACCCACGCGACGAACCCGCCCTCCAGCGCGTAGATGAGCGCCGTCGCCTGAACGCCGAACAGTCTGGAGACGGCCTGGAGCGAGCCCCGGCCGACGGCGCTGGCGAGCAGCACCACGCAGAGGAGCGCGATCGCCCGACGGGCGTCCCAGATCCGGTCGCGGAGCCCGCGCGACGCCGCCCGGAGCCGGGCGGGACCGACCACCGCGAGCGACGCGGCGGCGAGCATCGCCCCGACCCACGCGACGACCGACGCGACGACCGAGAGGAACGGCGTCATTGGCCCCGGGAGAGCAGCCGCCCCTCGTCGTCGAAGCGATACCCGATCTCGCGGAACGCCTCGCGGGCGGCCGCGACGTCCAGCGACCCGTCGTCGTCGAAGAACGGGTGGACCGGGTCGCGCCCGTCGTCCCACGCGAGCGACGACGGAACCGCGTCGGGCGACGCCGCCAGCGGCGACGCGGCCGCCTTCGCGTACCCGTCGAACGCCTCGTCGACGAGCGCGGCCTTGTCGATCAGCCGGGCGACGACCGCCCGGAAGCGGGGGTTCGACAGCGGGCTCCGCCGCGTGTTGTAGCCGACGTGGTAGAACGCCGCCGACCGACCGCTCACGAGCCTGGCGGCGTCCGAGCGGCCGATTCGCGGGACGGACGCCGGGCCGAGGTTCGCGGCGGTCGCGTCCGCGAGCCCCTCGGCGACCGCCTCCACGGCCGAGATGTCCGACGGCAGCACCTCGACGCGGAGCCGGTCGAAGGCCGGCTTCCCGTGGTACCGCGGCGGGATCCCCGCGCGGGGGTCCGCCGTCTCGTCGTCGGCATCCGGCGCCGGGCGGACGAGGAAGTGGTCGGGGTTCCGCTCGAAGACGACCGACTCCTCCGCGGTCGCCTCGACGAAGCGGAGCGGACCGCTCCCGACCGGGTCGGGGTTGTTCGAGACCACCGCCTCCGTCGTCTCGAAGTCGAACTCGAAGCCGGCGATCGTCGCCGCCTCGGTCCGGTCGGCCCAGACGTGTTCCGGGAGGACCGGCACCTGAAGCGCCCGGGCGGCGACCCGGTCGTTGACGTCGGGCAGCGTGAGCCGGACGGTCGCGTCGTCGAGGGCGCGCTCGTCCTCGACGAGGGAGCTCCGGCCGCGGAACCGCGGCGTCGGCACCGATGTCTCGACGCTCCCCAGCGAGGTGTCGCGGAGGAACCGGTAGGTGAACGCGACGTCGTCCGCCGTCACGGGCTCGCCGTCGTGCCACCGGGCGTCGCGGAGCGTGACGTCGACGGCGGTCGCGTCGACCCGCTCCCAGTCGGCCGCCAGCCACGGGACGATCGACCCCTCGTCCGCGCGGACGAGCGGGTCGTACAGGAGCCCGGTGAACGTGCCGTGCCGCCGGAACTCGGCCGCGATCGGGTTCCAGTTCTGCGTGATCCGGTCGTCGGTCGTCACGAGCCGGAGCACGCGCTCGGACTCGTCGGCGTCCGCGGCCGTCGCGTTGCCGCCGCTCGCGTCGCCGTCGCCGGCCGATTCGTCCTCCGTGGGCGCGCGGTCGAGGCCGAGCAGTCCGGAGACCGACACCGGCTGGCGGTCCTCCGTCCAGCCCTCGAAGCGGTTCTCCTGGACGGCGGTGAGGGCGTCGGGGAACGCGACGACGGAGAACGGCTGGAGGTCACACACCGTCTCCTGGAGCGCGGCGACGGCGTCGCTCCGTTCGCCGGCGGTCGCTCGGCGCTGTCGCTCCAGCAGGTCGTCGACCGCGATCTCCGTGAGCCCGAACGGGTTCTGCCACCCCGGCTCCGCGACGAACCGCGAGTGGGTCAGCCCGTACAGCGCGTCCGGGTCGAACGGGTCCGTCTCCACGAACTGCCCGACGTAGACGTCGAAGTTCTGGTTTATCAGCACCTTCCGCCAGAGGTCGGTCTGTCCGACGGTGTTGAGTCGGACGTCGACGCCGACGGCGGTCAGGTGCTCCTCGAGCTGTCTCGCGATGCGAATGCCGTTCGGGTCCGCGTCCGCGGGCGTGGTGTTGATCTCTAAGGTCAGCTGCGAGTGGGGGTCCCGTCCGGCGATGTTCTCCGTGCGACCGAGACAGCCGGCGCTGGCGGCCGCGAGGCCGAGTCCGGCGAGCGCGGCTCGTCGGCTGATCGGTCGCGCCATCGGTTCGTCTCCCCCTGTTTTCCGCCACCGGATATATCTCTTCTGTGCTGTCGGCGCGCCGAGAGGTCGCGTCGGGGGCGCTCTCGCCGCGAGCGTCCGTGACGCGCTCAGATCAGGTCCGCCAGCGGGAGCGCCAGGCCGACGGCCCACGCCAGCAGCCCGGCGACGGCGACGGGTCGGTCGGCCGTCGCCCGCCCGATGGCGACCACGGCGAGCGCGGCCAGCAGCGCCACCCGGTGGAGGATGAGGTCGGGGGGAACGGTCACCCCGAGCGCCGCGAAGTCGGCGAGGAAGCCGGCGCCGAGGCCGACAACGACGGCCGCGGCGGCGGCCGCCGGGTCGGACCGCGGCGCGCGCCGAGCGACCAGGGCGGGCAGCCCGGCCGCGAGGACGAGGTACAGCGGGGCCGCGATGGCCTTCGGCGACACGGCCGGGAACGCCGTCTCCAGCGCCACGCCCGCGACGCGGACGCCGACGAGGACGGCGCCGAGCGCCAGCCCGAGCGTCGCGGCCGCGGCGTGTCGCCGCGCGTCGGTCCGCAGCCGGCCGAGGAGGTCGACGGCCGCCTCGCGGGTGCGCCGGCGGAGCAGCGCCCCGGCGAGCGCCGCGGTCGCCGCCAGCTCGATCACGGAGAGCCAGCCGTCGCTGCGCCCGCCGTCGATGCCGCGGTACTCGCGGCGCACGTCGGTCGCGCGGCCCGACTCGATGAAGTCGTCCTCCAGCCGCGTCGCGGGCGCGTCGATGTCGGGGACCGTGTGGCGGAGCCGGAACCAGTCGTAGTACTCCTCGTGGGCCTGGATCGCCGTGTAGGCGCCGTCGGGCGACTCGTACGCGCGGAGGTGGTCGCGGACGCCGAGGTACCGCCCGTCGTGGAGCTCGAACGTCTCGGCGAGCCACGCGCCGCCGTCCGGGCCCTCGACGTAGGAGTAGCGGAGCGAGCTGCGGGCGTCCCGCCAGTCGCGCCCGACGACCTCGCGGAGCTGGTCGTCGTCGCCGGCGGTCGCCGCGGCCTCGTCCGGGGGCGTCGCCTCCCAGTCGGTGCCCGGGTCGCCCTCGATGGCGGCCCGGGTCGCCTCGGCGTCGGCGTGGAAGACGACGTTGATCGCGAGGGTCCGCCCCTCGACCGTCCGGCTCCGGCTCGTGTACGGCCAGAGCCGGTAGTCGCCGTCGACCTCGATGAGCCGGTCGTCCGCGACGTCGTCCGCCCGCGGCTCATCGGCGACGCCCGCGAAGGCCCCGGAGAGGGCGAGCCCGACCCCGACGACAGCGAGGAGCGCGACGACCGCGCCGACCCGGTTCATGCGCCGCTCCACGGCGCCGGGGAACAAACCCCTTCGGGTGGGACGCGGCGCGACGGCCGGGCGTCCCGCCGGTCCCGGCGCTCACCACGTCTCGACGAACCCGTCGCGGACGTCCTCCGCGCAGCCCTCGCAGTCGGGGTGCCCGGACTCGAAGCAGGCGGGACGCCCCTCGTCGTCGACCGGCACGGTCCGGCGCTCGGCGTGGCGGCGGCAGACGATGCGGGCGCGCCCGGCGTCGTCGGTCGGGAGGTCGAACCGCGCCGCGGCGGCCGCGCTGCCCTCCGGGTCGTCGCGCCCCTCGGCGTAGGCGCGTTTGGCCTCCTCGAACTGCTTGCCCGCCTTCCGGAGCTGCTGGCGGATGACGCGTTCGAGCCGGTCGTCCATACCGCCCGTTTCGGCGCGGCGGATATAGGTCCGTTGGCGGCGCGGAGCGGGTGGACCGCCCCACGCCCGCCGCCGCGGGAAACCTTGATGAGAGCGCCGAGCGATCGGTCGGTCATGTCCGACGACTGTATCTTCTGTTCGATCGTCGCCGGCGACATCCCGGCGCGGACCGTCCACGAGACCGACTCGGTGCTGGCGTTCCTCGACGCGAACCCGCTCGCGCGCGGCCACACGCTGGTGATCCCCAAGTCGCACGCCCAGCACGTCGGCGACCTCGACGCCGACCTCGCGAGCGACCTGTTCGACGCGGTCGCGGCGCTCACGCCCCGGATCGAGGAGGCGGTCGACGCCGACGGCGCCAACGTCGGCGTCAACGACGGCGAGGCGGCCGGCCAGGAGGTCCCGCACGTCCACATCCACGTCGTCCCCCGGTTCGAGGGCGACGGCGGCGCGCCGATCCACGCGGTCGCCGGCGCCCGGCCCGACCTCTCGGACGACGAGCTCGACGCAGTCGCCGACGAGGTCGCGGCCGCGATAGCGGAGTGAGGGGACGAGCCGGGGCGCGGTTCGCCGGACCGCGGCCCGGCTTCGCGATTTTTACAAGCGACCTCCGGCGAGGCCGGCGTATGAACGCGACGACGCTCGCGCTGGTCGGGGCGACCGGCGGCGCGGGGACGACGCGGACCGCTGTCGAGCTGGCGGCGATGGGCGCGCGCGACGGGGCCGAGGTCGCGGTCGTCGACGCCGCGTTCACCACGCAGGGGCTCTCAGAGTACGTGACCGGGCGGATCGACCCCGACCTCACCGCGCTCCTCACCGACGACCCGGACGCGGCGCTGTCGGCGGCGGCGTACCCGATCGCCGGCGCCGGTTCGGGCGCCGGGCGTCCCGGGGTCGGCGACTCCGGCGGCGGCGAGGGGGACGCGACGGACCTCCCCGGGCGCGTCGACGCGGTGCCGGCGCGGGCCCCCTTCGAGCGGGTCGCGCGGGCGAAGACGGCGGAGGCGGCCCGGAAGCTGGAGCGGCGGATCGACGAGGCGGCGACGACGTACGACGCGGTGGTCGTCGACGCCGCCCCGGTCGGGTCGAACGAGGCCGTCGCGGCCGCGACGACCGCCGACCGCGCGGTCGCGGTCAGGCCGGCGACGGCCCACGGGCGCGACGCGGCCCAGCGGCTCCGCGGGCGCGTCGCCGACGTGGGCGGGGGACTCGACGCGACGCTCGCCGTCAAACGGGCGGGCTCCGGGGACGGCGAGGACGACGGGAGCGAGTCCGGCGTCGTCCGCGTGCCGGCGACCGACCCGGACGTGGCGGCCGCGCCGACGGCGGCGACTGGGGACGGCGCGTACGCGCGAGCGATCGCGACCGCCTACGAGGCGGCGTTCGACGCGTCGCTCGGCGTGGAGTTCCCGGAGCCGGGGCTCGTCGAGCGGTTCACGCCCTGAGACGAGTTGAGGAAGAGCCGCGGTTCAGCGGAGCCCGTCGGTGGAGCCGAGCGCGTCGCCGAGGGGGTCGTCGGCGCCGAGGCCGTCGCCGAGCGGCGCCGACCCGGCGACCTGCGCGTCGACCGCCTCCGCGAGGGGCTCGACGGGGTCGTGGGTCTCGACGTACGTCGCCAGCGCGAAGTCCGCCTCGTCGCCGCCGGCGAGTTCGACGGCCTCGCTGCGCGAGGTCCGGCCGGCGAGCCAGTCGCGGACCACGTCGCGCCCGGTCGGCGAGAGCGGACAGACCCCGGCGACGCCGCACCGGTGGAGCGCCTTCGCGGCGGTCATCGGGGAGACGCCCGCCTCGCGGGCCGCGTCGCCGACGCTCCGGCCGGCGGTGTAGGTGTCGACGAGCGTGGCGGTCGCCTCGGGCGTACACGGGAGCACGTCGGCGTGGGCCGACAGGCGGTCGACGAGCGGCGTCTCCGTGTCGTCCGCGAGGGCCACGCCCCGATCGCGCTGGCGGGAGGTGACCTCGACCCCCGCCGCGATCTCCGACAGCGTCATGCGAGGCGATGGCGCGGGCGGCGGGTTAAAACCACCGTACTGCGGCGGCGTCGGCCGCGTGATCACCGACCGGTTACCGGTCGGTTCGGCGGCGCCGATCCGGCCGATCGACCGCCGATTCGCCCGGGTTTAAGTAAGGCATCGGGCCGGAGTTCGACGTGTGATGAGTGACGCACGCTCCACCCGCGTTCGTTCGCCCCGGACCGAGACCGACGACGCCGCGACGACGGACCGCGCGGCGACCGCCGACCGCGCCGCCGTCGCGGAGCGGAGCCCGACCGGCGACGAGAGCCGGACAGCCGACGAGGCCGGCGACCGCGAGACGTGCCCGGAGTGCGGCGGCCGCACGCGCGTCGAGGACGCGGAGCGCGTCTGCGCCGACTGCGGGCTGGTCGTCGAGGCCGACCGGATCGACCACGGCCCCGAGTGGCGGTCGTTCGACGACGAGGACACGGACCCGAAGCGCACCGGCGCGCCGCTGACGCGGTCGCGGCACGACCGCGGCCTCTCGACGGAGATCGGTCGGTCGACGAAGGTGAAGGGGCGCAAGCGCCGGCGGCTCGCCCGGATGCGGACCCAGCACAACCGCGCGCAGATCTCGACGAAACGCGACCGCAACAAGGTGTACGCCTACACCGAGATCCGCCGGCTCACCGGCGTCTTGGAGCTGCCCGACAGCGTCCGCGACAGCGCCTGCGCGCTGTTCGACTCCGCGCAGGAGGAGAGCCTGCTCCGCGGGCGCTCGCTGGAGGGGTTCGCCGCGGCCTGCGTCTACGTCGCCTGCCGCACCGCCGACGTGGCCCGGACGGTCGGCGAGGTGTGCGCCGAGGCGAAGGCGACGGAGGACGAACACCAGGCGGCCTTCGACGCGATGAACCGCGAGCTCGGCCTCCCCATCGCGCCGAGCGGCCCCGCGGAGTACCTCCCGCGGTTCGCCAGCGACCTCGGCTGCGACCCGGCCGTCGAGCGCCGCGCCGGCGAGCTGGCCGAGCGCGCCGTCGAGGAGGGGATCGCGAACGGCCGCAACCCGGTCGGCGTCGCGGCCGCCTGCCTCTACACCGCGGCCCGCGAGCTCGACGCCGAGTGTACCCAGCAGGAGGCCGCCGACGCGGCCGGCGTGACGCCGGTGACCGTCCGGCGGACGTACGTCGACCTGACGGAGGACTGAGGACGCGGCGGAGAACGGCGACGGCGGCGCCGTCGCCTCGTGACGACCCGTCGGACGGCCGCGGCGGCGTCAGCGGGGACCGTCGCCGACCGGAGGCCGGCGGCGACCGGCCGCTGTCGGTTGGGGGCGGCGACCGACCGCTGATAGCGGACAGGCGGTGTGGAGGGCAGGGAGGGCGCCCCGACCGCCCGGCGGGCGTCACGCATCTGTATCGAAGTGCGGGGGATAATTCTACGTTAGCCGTCGACAGTACGGACAGACCGAACAGCGCGTTCGAATCGGACCGGTCGCGTCGTGCGTGTCGAAGTCACCGTTCGGCGAGCGAGCGCGGCCCCGTCAGCCGCCGATCTTGTGTTTGAACGCGAAGAAGACGCGGCGACCGATCTCGGTGAGCCGGACGGTGTCGGACCGGCCGATGTCCTCCAGCTCGACGTAGCCGCGCTCGCGCAGCGGCGAGAGCACGTGCGTCTCCAGCGCGCGGTACTTCGCGGTCCGGCTCTCGCCGGCCTCGCGCAGGAACGTGAGGTCGCGCTCGCGCGCCCACTCGATCAGGTTCCACTTGTCGGTGGTCAGGTTCTCCTCGGCGCGCTCGTGGAGCCGGCCGAGGACGGCCACCTGATCGGTGGTGGGCGCGTCCATCGGGTAGATAGGGAGGTCGACGGTGCGGGCGACCCCCTCGGTGAGCGGCTCCTCGCGCCGGTCGTGCCGGTGGCGCTCGGGCTCGACGCTGTACGGGCGCGCGCCGACGATCATACACGCCAGCGCGACGCCGACCGCGGCGATCCGCGGGCCGGTCGAGACGTTCCCGAAGAGGCGGTCGCCGTCCTCGGCGCCCGCGCGGTGGCGGGCGGCGACCGTCGTCGTCACGCCGAGCACGTCGTACACGTCGGCGAGCGCGACGGGGATCGGTCGGACCTCCGCGAACTCGGCGGCGGCCGTCCACGCCTCGCGCTGGTAGTCGGTGAGTTCGTCGGGGTCGACGCGCGCGTCCGCGGGGTCGGCGGCGCCGGCCGCGTCGAAGTCCACGTCGCCGCGGTCCCCGTCGCGGTCGGGGGCGTCGACGAGGAGGTAGGCGACGTCGGCGCCGTGGCGCCGGAGGGGTTCGACGATCCGGTCGCGCTCGTAGCCGAGCGGGACCACGTGGACGCGGCGTTCGGCGACGCTGGGGACCGAGGTGTCCATACCGTCGTTGTCCGCGGCGGTCGGTTAAATAGCTCGCCGGAGCGCTCCCGACCGATTGGGGCCGATCACGTGTCGTGGGGGCACGTACCACGAAAACCGTTAAGCCCGGCCCTCGCCTACGAGCGGACATGAGCGCTGACCGGTCCGCCCTCAGGCGGGCCATCGAGCGCGGCGAGCGGGACGGCGGCGCGATCGAGTTCAAGGAGCGGCTGACGCGGGAGGTCCACCTCGCGGACGGGCGCATGGAGTCGCTCGTGGCCCAGCTCCGCCACCGCGTCCTCTCCGGGGACGGCGAGGCGACCTACGTCCTCGGCGTGACCGACGACGGGGGGCTCGCCGGGATCTCCCCGGAGGCCTTCTCCGAGACGATGGACGTGCTCTCCCTCCTGGCCGACGAGGCGGACGCCCACATCGCCGACGCCGAGACGTGGAGCGCCGGCGACGGCGGCGACGGCGACGAGGCGGGGCTCGTCGGCCTCGCGACGCTCCGCGACGGCGGCGTGTTCGAGGCCGACGAGGACCACCTCGTGGTCGGCACCGCGGGCCACGTCGACCACGGGAAGTCGACGCTGGTCGGCACGCTCGTCACCGGGCGCGCCGACGACGGCGAGGGCGGGACGCGCGGCTTCCTCGACGTCCAGCCCCACGAGGTCGAGCGCGGCCTCTCGGCGGACCTCTCGTACGCCGTGTACGGGTTCGCCGACGACGCCGACGAGCCGGTGCGGATGGACAACCCCCACCGGAAGGCCGACCGCGCGGGCGTCGTCGAGGCCGCCGACCGGCTCGTCTCCTTCGTCGACACCGTCGGCCACGAGCCGTGGCTGCGGACGACGATCCGCGGGCTGGTGGGGCAGAAGCTCGACTACGGGCTCTTAGTCGTCGCCGCCGACGACGGCCCGACGAAGACGACCCGCGAGCACCTCGGGATCCTCCTCGCCACCGAGCTGCCGACCGTCGTCGCGGTCACGAAGGCGGACGCCGTGAGCGAGGACCGGCTCGCCGAGGTGGAGCGCGAGGTCGAGTCGATGCTGCGCGACGCCGGGCAGACGCCGCTGCTCGTCGGCCGGCACGGGGTCGACACCGCGGTCGCGGAGGTGGGCGACGGCGTCGTCCCACTGCTGCGGACCAGCGCGGTGACGAAGGACGGGATCGAGACGCTCGACCGCCTGTTCGAGCGGCTCCCGAAGCGGGCGACGCCCGACCGCGAGACGTTCCGGATGTACGTCGACCGCAGCTACAAGGTGACGGGCGTGGGCGCGGTGGCGTCGGGCACGGTGAACTCGGGGACCGTCGAGACCGGCGACGAGCTCCTGCTCGGCCCCATGCCGGACGGCTCCTTCCGCGAGGTCGAGGCGCGGTCGATCGAGATGCACTACCACCGGGTCGACAAGGCGACCGCCGGGCGGATCGTCGGCATCGCGCTGAAGGGCGTCGACGAGGACGAGATCGAGCGCGGGATGGCCCTAGTCCCCCGCGACGCCGAGCCGGACCCGGTCCGCGAGTTCGACGCCGAGGTGATGGTGCTCAACCACCCGACCCGGATCCAGGAGGGGTACGAGCCCGTGGTCCACCTCGAGACCGTCTCCGAGGCGGCGGCGTTCTTCCCGGAGGAGGGCCGGCTGCTCCCGGGGGACACGGGCGAGGCGCGCGTCCGCTTCAAGTTCCGCCCGTACCTGATCGAGGAGGGGCAGCGGTTCGTCTTCCGCGAGGGGTCGAGCAAGGGGGTCGGGACCGTGACGGACACCGGCGGCGACGGGCCGTCGTCGGGCGGGCGCTGACCGGTCGCCGGCGCGCTGCGCGCGAGGGTCGAACGCTCCGACCGAGGCGTTCGACCGCGGACAGACCGGTATGGTTCGGATCCCGGCAGTCGTTTTTTCTTGATTCGGACGACGTTCGCGGGGAAGAATACGCACAAAATGATGACGAATCGACCGGAGATGACCGTATGGCCAGGGAGACCCAAAATACTTATTAGAGTGAAACAAGACGACCGCTGTATGCGTCGACAACGCACACAACGAATTTCGCGACGAAAGGTCCTCGCCGGCAGCGCGGCCGGCACCTCGCTCCTGCTCGCCGGGTGTGCCGGCGGCGGCGACGGCGGCGACGGGTCCGACGGCGGCGACGGCGGTGACGGGTCCGACGGCGGCGACGGGTCCGACGGCGGCGACGGCGGCGACGGCGGCAGCGCCCCCACCCTGTACTTCGCGCAGGCGAAGGGCCCGCTCGACATGGACCCCGTGGTCATGAACGACGTGCCGTCCGCGCAGATCGCCGGGCGGATCTTCGACGGCCTCTACGAGTACACCGACGGCGTCAGCCTGGAGCCGAAGATCGCGGCGGACATGCCCACCGTCGAGCGCGACGGCACGCGGTTCATCGTCCCGATCCGCGAGGACGCCCAGTTCCAGAACGGCGATCCGGTCACCGCCGAGGACGTCGTTCACACGATGATGGCGCCCATCGAGGAGGAGACGCAGAACGCCTCCGAGGTGGACATGATCGACACCGGCGAGGTCGTCGACGAGACCACCGCGCAGTTCGACCTCAAGTACCCGTACGGCGCGTTCACGATCGCCATGGCGCGGAGCGTCGTCAACGCCTCCGTGCGCCAGGAGGACACCGAGGCGTACAACATGGACCCGGTCACCTCCGGGCCGTTCAAGCTCACCGAGTGGGAGCCGGAGAGCTACGCGACGCTCGAGCGGTGGGACGACTACTGGGACAGCGAGAACCTGCCCGAGATCGGCGCCGTCGAGTTCGAGCCGATCGTCGAGCAGACGACGCGCGTCACCGAGCTCGAGACCGGGAACGTCGACATCATCGAGTCGATCCCGCCGCAGCTGTACGAGACGGTCGAGGCGAACCAGAGCGCGACGCTGACCGAGGAGCCCGGCATCGGGTACTTCTACCTCGCGTTCAACTGCGGCGAGGGACCGACGAGCGACCCGCTCGTCCGCGAGGCGGTCGACTACTGCGTCTCGATGGACCAGGCGGTCGAGAACTTCGTCGAGCCGGCCGGCGTCCGTCAGAACAGCCCTTTCCCGTCCTCGATCTCCGAGGAGTGGGACTTCCCGACCGACGAGTGGTCCGACATCCAGCACGATCAGGACCTCGAGGAGGCGCAGGCGCTGTTCGAGGAGGCCGGCGTCCCGATGGACTACAACTGGCGGATCATCGTGCCGCCGGACGACAAGCGCGAACAGATCGGCATCTCGATCGGCGACGGGCTCCAGAACGCTGGCTTCCAGAACGTCGAAGTCCAGCGCCTCGACTGGGGCACCTTCCTCGACGCGTACGTCACCGGCAACGAGGACGACTACAACATGTACACCCTCGGTTGGTCCGGCTCGCCGGACCCGGACACGTTCGCGTACAACCTGCTGAGCCAGGAGACGGAGGGCGTGACGAACGGGACGTTCCACGACTACGAGGAGGCCTCGCAGAAGCTGACGCAGGCCCGCGAGTCGGCCGACCGCGAGGAGCGGCGGCAGCTCTACATCGAGGCGACGACCTCGCTGCTCGAGGGGCGCGTCCACCTCCCGGCGTACAACCTGAACAACTCCTACGGCGTGCGCAACGTCGTGGAGGGCTTCAGCTCGCACCCGATCTCGACGGAGATCCAGCTGAACGGCGTCACCGTGACCCGGTAATCGGGCGCGCCGACCGAGAGATCGGGTCCACGGAGCGACCCCGAGCGGTCCGCGCCCGGGTCGGAATCGAGTCGTAAACGCGGCCCTTCCGGGCGGTCGGCGACGGGGCCGGCCGCCCGCTCGCGGCGCCGAATTGGTGCGTCGGCGGGAGCGAAACGGATAAGCGACAGCAAAAACCGAATCGAAGCAACGAGGAATCCACGACAGTGAGTTTACTTCGGTACACACTCCGGCGGTTCGCACAGGCGATACCCGTACTGATAGGTATCGTGACGATAACCTTTTTCCTGGCAAACCAGATCCCCGGCGACCCGGTCGACATCATGCTCGGGCCGACGCCGGCCCAGGAGCAGGTCGAGGCGATCCGCGCCCAGTACGGCCTCGACCGGCCGATACACGTGCGGTACTTCGCATACCTCAGCAGCGTCGCGACGGGGGATCTCGGCCTCAGTATCTACTACGACCGCCCCGTCCTCGAGATGATCATCCTCCGGCTCCCGGTCACGCTGCTGCTCATGCTGTCCGCGTTCGCGTTCGCCATCGTCACCGCCATCCCGCTCGGCGTGATCTCGGCGAAGCGGCGGAACGAGCCGGCCGACCACGTCTCCCGTATCATCTCGCTGATCGGCGTCTCGACCCCGTCGTTCTGGATCGGGCTGGTGTTGATCATCGTCTTCGCGTTCCACCTCGGGTGGTTCCCCGCGCGGGGGCTCGTCCTCCCGTGGGAGAGCCCGGCGAACGTCCGCGGGGCAGCGACGCAGGTGGAGGTGATACGCCAGTCGGCGCACCACCTCTTCCTGCCGATGATCGGGCTCGGAACGCTTCAGATGGCCCAGATCACCAGGATCGAGCGCTCGTCGATGGTCGACTCCCTTCAGGGCGAGTACGTGAAGCTCGCCCGCGCGTACGGCGTGCCCGAGTCGACGATCGTCCGCAAGCACGCGTTCCAGGTGGCGCAGCTGCCGGTGATCACCATCATCGGGCTCGGGCTCTCGACCGCGCTCGGCGGCGCCGTCCTCACGGAGACCGTCTTCGGGATCCAGGGGATGGGGAGACTGATCATCACGGCGATCCAGAACCAGGACTACCAGCTGATCATGGGGACGACGCTCGTGTTCGGGTTCGTCTACGTGGTCGGCGTGATCATCACGGACATCACGTACAGCTACCTCGACCCGCGGGTCACCTACGGTGACGAGTAATGTCTGTTAACAGCGCGACTTCGGACGACGACACGCCGGACGACGGCGACGAGAGCGGCGGGCCCGAGGAGGTCGAGGCCCGCGTCGGCCTGCGGTACACGCTCAAGCAGGTCAGACAGGACACGACGGCGCGGATCGGGACCTACATCGTCGGGTTCATGACCTTCGTCGCGATCTTCGCCGCGTTCGACTACTACGTCCTCGATTACGCGATCGCGGAGGCGGTGCTGTACAACCCCGAGACCGACCCGGGGAACGTCCGGCGGCTCCTCCCGCCGGTCGGCATGGAGAACCAGTTCGGGCAGGGGGTCATCGAACACCCGCTCGGAACCGACCACCGCGGTCGCGACCTGCTCTCCCGGACCATCTACGGGACGCGGATCGCGATGACGGTCGGGTTCCTCGCGACCGCCATCGGCCTCGGCGGCGGCACCGTCATCGGCGCCGTCTCCGGCTACTACGGCGGCTGGATCGACGACGTGCTCCAGCGCGTCACCGAGACCATCTACGCGATCCCGTTCCTCGTGCTGGTCATCGCGTTCATGACCGCGTTCGGGCGGAACCTCACGTTCGCGATGATCGGCGTCGGGATCACGGCGGTCCCGGTGTTCAACCGGCTCATCCGGTCTCGCGTCGTCTCCATCCGCGAGGAGGACTACGTCGAGGCCGCCCGGGCCGCCGGGGTGAAAGACCGGAACATCATCTTCCGGCACATCATCCCCAACAGCTTCGCGCCGGTGCTGGTCCAGGCGACGCTCCAGGTCGGCGTGAGCATCCTCATCGTCGCCGGCCTCTCGTTCCTCGGCTTCGGCGCGCAGCCGCCGACGCCGTCGTGGGGGCAGATGCTGTCCGCCTCGCGCGGCTACATGCTCCCCGCGCCGACGTTCAGCATCTTCCCCGGCATCGCCATTCTGATCACCGTCATCGGCTTCAACATTCTCGGCGACGGCCTCCAGGACGCCCTCGATCCGCGGATCAACAACTGATATGAGCGAACCACTACTCAGCGTACGCGATCTCAAGACACAGTTCTTCACCGAGGACGGGACGGTCCGCGCCGTCGACGGCATCTCCTTCGACGTCAACGAGGGGGAGATCGTCGGGCTCGTCGGCGAGTCGGGCGCGGGCAAGTCCGTCGCGACCTCCAGTATCCTCCGGCTCGTGGACAGCCCCGGCGAGATCGTCGGCGGCGAGATCGAGTTCAAAGGCGAGACGATCTTCGGCCTCGAAGAGGGCGACGACGGCGAGTTGCGCCCGCGCGACGAGATGCTCACCGAAGAGGAGATGCGGAAGCGGATCCGCGGCCGCGAGATCGCGATCATCTTCCAGGACCCGATGGAGTCGCTGAACCCCGTGTTCACGGTCGGGGGACAGCTCCGCGAGTTCATCGAGATCAACCGCGACCTGGGGGCCCAGGAGGCGAAAGAGGAGGCGATCGACATGCTCAGAGAGGTGGGGATCCCGGCGCCGGAGTCCCGGTACGACGAGTACCCCCACCAGTTCTCCGGCGGGATGCGACAGCGCGTGCTGATCGCGATGGCGCTGGCCTGCCAGCCCGACCTGATCATCGCCGACGAGCCGACAACCGCGCTCGACGTGACGGTCGAAGGCGAAATTCTGGAGATGGTCAAGGAGCTCCAGGAGAAGTACGACACCTCGTTCATCTGGGTCACCCACGACATGAGCGTCGTCGCGGAGATCTGCGACCGGGTGAACGTGATGTACCTCGGCGAGATCATCGAGCAGGCGGAGGTGGACGACCTGTTCTACGACACGAAACACCCGTACACCTCGGCGCTGCTCAACTCGATGCCGCGCCCCGATCGGACGGTCGACGAGCTCAGGCCGATCCAGGGGGTGATGCCGGAGGCGATCGATCCGCCCTCCGGCTGTCGGTTCCACTCGCGGTGTCCCGAGGCCAGGGAGGTGTGCCGCGAGGTCCACCCCGAGCCGCGGGACCTGAGCGAGGCGGGCGAGCCGCCCCACACCGCGGCGTGCGTGAAACACGACGCGTTCGAGGTCGGCTACGACGAGAGCCCGGCGATCGAGACGGAGGCCACCGGCGGGTTCTCCGCCGGCCTCACCGAGACCGGGGGTGAGGCGGAATGAGCCGAGTCGGCCCGCCGGAGTCGGACCCCGAGGCGCTGTTACAGGTCCGCGACCTCTGCAAGTACTTCGACAACGAGAGCGGCCTGCTGGCCGGCGTCGAGCTCGACGACGAGTTCCCGTACGTCTCGCGGTCGACCTCCGACGTACGCGCCGTCGACGGCGTGAGCTTCGACATCAAGGAGGGGGAGACGCTCGGGCTCGTCGGCGAGTCCGGCTGCGGGAAGTCGACGCTGGCGCGCACAGTCCTCCGGCTGCTGGAACCGACCAGCGGGAGCGTCTACTTCCAGGGCGAGGACCTCGCCGACCTGTCCGGCGAGCCGCTGCGGCGGATGCGGAAGGACATGCAGATGATCTTCCAGGACCCGCAGTCGTCGCTCGACCCCCGGATGAAGGTCGGTCCCATCGTCGAGGAGCCGATGAAGGCCCACGACATGCTCGACGAGGAGGGGCGGGAGGCCCGCGCCAAGGAGCTGTTAGAGAAGGTCGGGCTCGACCCGCAACACTACAACCGGTACCCGCACGCGTTCTCCGGCGGGCAGCGCCAGCGCGTGAACCTGGCGCGGGCGCTGTCGGTGAATCCGGACTTCATCGTCTGCGACGAGCCCGTGTCGGCGCTCGACGTGTCGATCCAGGCGCAGGTGCTGAACACGATGGAGGAGCTCCAAGAGGAGTTCGACCTGACGTACCTGTTCATCGCGCACGAC
The DNA here is from genome assembly GCF_003666025.1 of Halorubrum sp. Atlit-8R. NCBI lineage: Archaea > Methanobacteriati > Methanobacteriota > Halobacteria > Halobacteriales > Haloferacaceae > Halorubrum > Halorubrum sp. Atlit-8R. The sequence continues at coordinate 47,008 of NZ_QPLV01000004.1, read as the reverse complement.
CTGAGCGTCATCCGCCACATCTCCGACCGCGTGGCGGTGATGTACCTCGGGAACATCGTCGAGCTGGCCGACAAAGAGGAACTGTTCGAGAACCCGAAGCACCCGTACACCCAGGCGCTGCTGGACGCCATCCCCGTCCCGGACCCGCGGAGCGGCGGGCGGACGGCGCTGCTGTCCGGCGACGTGCCGTCGCCGATCGACCCGCCCTCCGGCTGCCGGTTCCGGACGCGGTGCCCGGAGGTGATCCAGCCGGACGAGTACGACATGAGCGACGACGCCTGGCGGAACGTCATGGCGTTCCAGCGGGCGGTCGACCGCCGGGAGTTCGAGGAGACCGACCCCGACGCGCTCCGGTCGCGGTACTTCGCGGACGCGGCGCCGAGCGGCGAGGCCGGCACCCTGCTCGACGAGGCGCTCGGGCACATCGAGCGCGACGAGTTCGACGAGGCCGAGCGGATCCTCGTCGAACGGTTCGCGGACCGAAGCGTCTGCGCGACGACGACGCCGGCCTACGAGGTGCCGTCCGACCTCACCGACGGCCGTCACTACGCGGCGTGTCACCTGCGTCGCGACGAGGCGCTCGCGAGCGACGTGGACGAGGCCGCGGCGGACGCGGCGGCCACCCGCGGCGCGGAAGCGCCCGAAGCGGACGACTGAGCGCCGGCGGTCTTCGCCGGCCGCTCCGGTAGGGAATCTTCTTTCGGGAGCGTGAGTCGCCGGGCTATCGGATCCGGATCTGCGTGGCGTCCTCGTGGCGCTCGTCGGCGCCCGGGACCGGCACGAACACGGAGACCGTGTGGTCCCCGCGCTCGGCCCGGACGGACCGGTCGAGCCCGTCGTCGTCGGTGCGGCGGAACCGGCCGTTCCACGTGGCCGTCGCGCGCTTCGTCTCGCCGGCCCGGAGCGACAGCGACGATCCCTCGCCGCGGACGTAGCGCCGCTCGTCGGTGGCCTCGACGACGCCGTCGACCGCCCACCCCCACAGGCGGCCGGTCGACGTGGGGACCTCGACCGGGACCGGGAGGCGGTTGCGGATCGCGACGGTGATCGCGACCGGCTCGTCGGGCGCGTACTCGGCGGCGTCGGTGCTGACCGTCACCTCGATCGCTCGCCGCGCCACCGACCGCGGCACGACGCGGCCGATGGCCTCGGAGAGGTAGTTCTTCGTCTCGTCGAAGCCGGTTCGGTCCGACTGGCTGTCGTGGCGTCTGTCGACCATGTGCGTCTCTGAGGGCGTGATTCCGGCGATGCCGGCGGCGTTCGGGTCGCGGTAGGCGCGTCGCGGTACTAAGCGTTCGGGTCGGCGGACTCCGGCGACTCGCCGTCGTCAACCACGTCGACCAGCTTCATCAGGGGGTAGCCGTCCTCCATCTCCATCCGGGTGCGGACGCTGACGCCCGCGTACTCGATCCGCATCCGGACGTCCATCAGCGAGCCGGTGAGTTCGGTGTAGCCGTTCTCGTGGTCGATGGCGTCGGCGACGCGGTCGTCGTGGACCGTCACGTCGACCGCCTCGCAGTGCGGCTGGTTCTCGATGGCCTCCGCCATCGCCGCCTCCAGGCTCCGCGTGCTCGACGTGCTGACGGGCGTGCCGGCGAACTGGTGGTACAGCGAGCCGAACTTGATCCCCGCCTCGAAACACGCCTGCTGGGCGTCGGTTGCCATGGCGGAACGCGGCCGCGGGCGGGGAAGAAGGTTCGGACGGCGGCCGGCGCGGGTCGGGACCGCGGACCGCGGCTATCCGCCGGCGCGCAGCGGCAGCAGGCCGTCGTCGTCCCCGGAGCCGTCGTCGCTGGTGTTGTCGCCGCTCGTGCCGTCGCCGGAACCGCCGTCGGTCGTGTCGTCGCTGCTCGTGCCGTCCCCGGATCCGCCGTCAGTCGTGGTTCCCCCGTCGCCTGAGTCGTCGGAGTCGGTCGATCCCCCGGAGTCGGTCGAGCCCTCGGAATCGGTCGAGCCGCCGTCACCGGACGAGCCGTCGGCGGTCGTTCCGTCCCCGCGATGGAGCCCCTCGTCGAAGATGTCCGTCTCGACCGTCTCCTCGTACGTCAGCGCGTCCAGCGGGACGGTGAGCTCCTCGCCGGTCGGCAGCTCGACCACCGCGTAGAACTCGATCCGGAGGTCGCTCACCTGGTGGCCGTTGACGGACTCGTCGAGGTGGGTGACCCACCACTCGTCGAGGCTCTCGTTGCGGAGCGCGGCCGTGAGCTCGATCGTCTCGGAGCCGTACGAGGGGATGACGTACTCCTCCTCGGTCGACCCGGAGCCCATCGCGACGCCGTTCATCGTCACGTCGTAGCCGATCTCGGTGACGACGTACGGTTCGAGGTTGGGGTTGTAGGCGTCGAACTCCATCTCGATCGGCGTCTCGGCCTCGCTCACCGTTCCCCAGCGGCCGCGCGTCTCGTTGACGTAGAGGACCGGGTCGTCCACGAGCGGCGCGTCGGCGTTCACCGGGCGCGTCTCCTCGGACGCGAACGCGCCGATGAGGTCCGTCTCGATCTCGCGGGTGCGGGTGAGGTCCGCGCTCCGGCCGAGGAGGTCGGAGGTGACCGTCGCGTCGATCGCGACCGTCGTCCGCTCGCCGTTCCGGACGTGGCTGGTCCACCACGGCGGGATCGCGTCGTTCGCGAGGGCCGTCTCGAAGGCGATAGAGGAGTTGCCGGACCCGACGCTGACCCCCTCGCGGCCGCCGCGCGCCATCTCGACGTCGTTCATCGAGACGGTGTAGGTTATCGAGACGCCGTCGAGGCCGACGCCGACCGGGTTCGGGTTCGAGACGACGAGGTCGGTCTCGACGACCGTCGTCTCGTTCGTCACGTCGCCGAAGGAGTTGTTCACGGCGGCGACGCCCGGGACGCCGAGGACGCCGAGCGCGAACGCCCCGCCGACGGCGGCGGCGACGACGAGCAGTCCGACGAGCGCGACCCGCAGCTTGCTCGCGGTGAGCGCCGAGACGACGCCGGTCAGAGCCATACGGGTGCGTTTCGATCGGCGGATAAAGGCGTGTCGCTCGGGGGAGGCGAGGGTCGGCGGGCGGGAAGGCGAACCGAAGGCGTTTGGTGCGGCGGGCGGAACGGGCGGACATGAACTACCTCCGCGTGCGCGGCGGGCGAGTGCTCCGGCCCGACGGCCGAGTCGAGCGGGCGGACGTCGCGGTCGACCGCGACGAGGGAACGGTCCGGGCCGTGGGGCCGCCGGACGAGGTGGACGAGGCGCTCGGCGGCGCGGCCGCCGAGACGCTCGACGCGTCGGGGTCGCTGGTGATGCCGGGGCTCGTCAACGCGCACACGCACGTCGCCATGACGCTGCTCCGCGGGTACGCGGACGACAAGCCGCTCGACCCGTGGCTCCGCGAGGACATCTGGCCGGCGGAGGCCGAGCTGACGCCCGACGACATCGAGGCGGGCGCCGAGCTGGGCGTCCTAGAGATGATCCGGTCGGGGACGACCGCGTTCGCGGACATGTACTTCGCGATGGACCGCGTCGCCGACGTCGTCGACCGCGCCGGGCTGCGCGCGCGGCTCGGCCACGGCGTCGTGACCGTGGGGAAAGACGACGCGGACGCACGCGCGGACGTCGCGGAGAGCCTCGCGGTCGCCCGTGACCTCGACGGCGCCGCGGACGGCCGGATCCGCACCGCGTTCATGCCGCACTCGCTGACGACGGTCGGCGAGGAGTTCCTCCGCGAGGGGGTCGCCGAGGCCAGGGCGGCGGGGGTCCCCGTTCACCTCCACGCGAACGAGACGACCGACGAGGTCGACCCCATCGTCGACGAGCGCGGCGAGCGACCGATCGCGTACGCCGACGACCTCGACGCGCTCGGCCCGGACGACTTCTTCGCGCACGGCGTCCACGTCGACGGCTCGGAGATCGACCGGCTCGCCGAGGCGGGGACCGCGGTGGTCCACTGCCCGGCCTCGAACATGAAGCTCGCGAGCGGGATGGCGCCGGTCCGGCGCCTGCGCGAGGCGGGCGTGACGGTCGCGCTCGGCACGGACGGGGCGGCCTCGAACAACGACCTCGACGTGTTCGACGAGATGCGCGACGCCGCGATGCTCGGGAAGCTGGCCGCGGACGACGCGAGCGCGGTCCCCGCGGCGGCTGTCGTGGAGATGGCGACGGCCGGCGGCGCGGACGCCCTCGGGCTCCCGGGCGGTCGGATCGAGGCGGGCGCCGCGGCCGACCTCGCGGTGGTCGACCTCGACGCCCCGCACCTGACGCCGGTCCACGACCCCGTCTCGCACCTCGCGTACGCGGCCCGCGGGAGCGACGTGCGCCACACCGTCTGCGACGGCGAGGTCCTCATGTGCGACCGCGAGGTGCTGACGCTGGACGCCGACGCGGTCCGGGAGCGCGCCGCGGCCGCCGCGAGCGACCTCGTCGAGCGGGTCGAGGGGAACTGAAACGGGCGACACCCGCGCGAGAACGACACAGAGACGGTGGCGCGTGCCTGCGAGCGGCCGCCGACGGCGGCCGCGAGACAGCACGCGCGAGGGACGCGGTGAGCGCTCGAAGAGCGCGAACCGCGAGGCTGGGGAGGCGTGAGGTGCGGTCGCTGTGCGTTCCCGCGAGCGCAGCGAGCGGGAGCACGGAAGTCGCAGCCCGCGCAGCGAACGGAGTGAGCGAGCAGGACCGTCTTCCGGAGGGGCGGGACTCAAAGGGGCAGTCGCCGGCGGCTTCGCCGCCGGCTGCCCGTGGCGCTACGCGCCACGCTGCCGTGAGGGCGGCGCAGGTGACGCAAGGACCGCAGCGAGGGAGCGAACGTAGTGAGCGACCGACTGAGGACCGCAGCGAGCGTGCGCCGCCCTCACGGCTGGGGCTTTGGAGGTGTTTTCCGCCGAACGTCAGTCGGTGACTTATAAATGGGCCGCGAAGGCTCCGTCGGTAGTCACCACGCTGACAGAGGCTGCGCGAACAGACGATACGGAAACGACGTAGTGCGCGCGAGCGGCGACCGACGCGCGTCCGGGCCCGAAACGGGGTCCGATCGCGCCCGAAACCGGTCCCGGCTCGCCGATTCACCAAATCGAACGCCTCAGCGCCGTTAACCCGAATACAAACCGAATTAAACCGCGTTAAGGGAGTTCGCTCTTTATGTGTGAACAGGGGCAGGACCCGAGTGGACATGAGCGAACGCACGACAGCCATCCTACTGATCGCGGTCGTCGCGCTCGGCGCGATGACCGGCGTCGCGGCCGCCGACGGCCACCTCGAAGTGGCGGTCGACGACGCGGACGGCGAACCGACGGTCACGGTGACCGAGAACGGCACCGCGGTCGAGAACGCGACGGTCCTCGTCGAGGTGGTCGACGAGGAGAACGAGTCGTACGCGGGAGCGGGCGAGTACGAGACGGACGCGAACGGCACCGTCGAACTCCCCGCCGCCGAGGAGGACGTGACCGTCGAGGTGACGGCCGCCTCGGGTAACGACACCGCCTCGGCGACGGTCGACCTCGAGGCGCCCGACGGCCTCGAACTCGAGGTCGACGACGAGGACGGCGAGCCCGTCGTGACGGTGACGGACGACGACGAGGCCGTCGCGAACGCCTCGGTGAACGTGACGGTGGCCGACGACGAGAACGCCACCTACGCCGGCGCCGGCGACTACGAGACCGACGCGAACGGCACGGTGACGCTGCCGGCCGCCGAGGAGGACGTGACCGTCGAAGTCACCGCCGAGTACGAGAACGACTCGGTCTCGGAGACCGTCGAACTGGAGGCGCCCGACGGCCTCGAACTCGAGGTCGAGGACACCGACGAGGAGCCCGTCGTCACGGTGACGAACGACGACGAGGCGGTCGCGAACGCGACGGTCGTCGTCGCGCTCGCCGACGACGCGGGCGAGAACGCCTCGTACGCGGGCACGGGCGAGTACGAGACGGACGCCAACGGCACGGTGACGCTGCCCGCCGCCGAGGAGAACGTCACGGTCGACGTGACCGCCGAGTACGAGAACGAGACCGTCTCGGAGACGGTCGAACTGACCGTCGGCGAGGACGACGAGGACGACGAGGCCGACGCGGGCACGCCGTTCGGCCAGCTGGTCCGCGAGTTCATCCAGGGGCTCAAGGACCGGAACGGCGACATCGGCGGCGCCGTCTCGGACTTCGTGACGGAGAACAACCCCGGCAACGCCCCGGACCACGCCGGCGGCCCGGGCGGCCCGGACGAGGCTGACGACGACGAGGCCGACAACGAGACCGACGCGCCCGGCAACGGCAACGCGCCCGAGGGCGTCGGCAACGGCCAGGGCGGCCCGCCGGACCACGCCGGGAACGGCGACGACGATGACGACGACGCGGACGAGGAGGACGACGCCGACGAGGACGAGACCGAAGAAGACGACGCAGAGGAAGACGAGGCCGAGGAAGACGACGAGGACGAGGAGGACGACGGCGGTCCGCCGGACCACGCCGGCGGCCCCGGCGGTAACTGACGGCCCGAACCGAGCAGCGAACTGACGGCCCGACCCGGCCGGCGAACTAACGGCCCGACCCGGCCGCCCTCCGGACGACGCGGGATTCTTTTCGCGGTCTCGGTCCGGTGTCGGCAGGGTTTAGTGCGCCGTGAGCGAACCGAGAGGCATGAGCGAGACCGCGTATCCGCCGGTGTCACAGCACCTCTCGGACGTCGATACGGCCCGGGAGGAGGGGCGCCGGAAGATGGACTGGGCGCTCCAGCACATGCCGATCCTGAACGCCCTCCGCGAGGAGTTCGTCGACGAGCAGCCGCTCGACGGCGAGACGATCGCGATGGCGATGCACGTGGAGGCGAAGACGGCGAACCTCGTCGAACTGCTCGCCGAGGGCGGCGCCGAAGTGGCGATCACCGGCTGTAACCCCCTCTCGACGCACGACGACGTGTCGGCCGCGCTCGACGCCCACGAGTCGATCACCTCCTACGCCGTGCGCGGCGTGGACGACGGCGAGTACTACGACGCGATGCACGCCTGTATCGCCCACGAGCCGACCATCACCGTCGACGACGGGATGGACATGGTGAAGCTCGTCCACGAGGAGTACCCCGACCTGATCGACTCCATCGTCGGCGGCGCCGAGGAGACGACCACCGGCGTCGACCGCCTGCGCGCGATGGACGCCGACGGCGAGCTCCACTACCCCGTCTTCGCCGTGAACGACACGCCGATGAAGCAGCTGTTCGACAACGTCCACGGGACGGGCGAGTCGTCGCTCGCGACCATCGCGATGACGACGAACCTCTCGTGGGCCGGGAAGAACGTCGTCGTCGGCGGCTACGGCCAGTGCGGGAAGGGCGTCGCCAAGAAGGCCTCCGGGCAGAACGCGAACGTCATCGTCTGCGAGGTCGACCCGCGGAAGGCCCTCGAAGCCCACATGGAGGGGTACGAGGTGCTCCCCATGGCGGAGGCCGCGAAGAAGGGCGACGTGTTCATCACGACGACGGGCAACCGCGACGTGATCACCCGCGAGCACTTCGCGGAGATGGACGACGGCGTCCTGCTCGCGAACGCCGGCCACTTCGACGTTGAGGTGAACCTGGAGGACTTAGACGACCTCGCCGTCGACCGCTACGAGGTCCGCGACGGCGTCGAGGGGTTCGAGATGGAGGACGGCCGCGTCCTGAACGTCATCGCGGAGGGGCGGCTCGTCAACCTCGCCGCGCCCATCGCCTTGGGCCACCCGGTCGAGGTGATGGACCAGAGCTTCGGCGTCCAGGCGGTCGTCGTGCGCGAACTGGCCGCCAACGGCGACGCGTACGACGCCGGCGTCCACGACGTGCCCGACGAGCTCGACCGCGAGGTCGCGGACATCAAGCTGGCCGCCGAGGGCGTCGAGTACGACGACCTCACCGACGAGCAGCGCGAGTACATGGGCAGCTGGGAACACGGGACCTGAGACGGCGCGGGACTCCCGGCGGTCGCCCGGCCGCCGTCGACCCGTTTTTGTGCCGCCCGACCGTACCGATCCCATGAACCTCACCGCGGTGTTACACGCCGGATTCGGCGTCTCGGTGCTGGCCGGAATCCTCGTCTCGGACACGACGCTTCGGATCGCCGCCTTCGCGCTCGGCGTCGTCCTCTTCGTCGCCGGCATCGCCGTGTCGCGGCGCGGCGACTGAGGGAGGCGGTCCGGCTCGCGCCCTTTTTCAGCGGCGACCGCCTACGACGCGCCAGTGACAGTCACGAGCGTCCACGACCCGAGCCACCGCGAGGCCCTCTGGGAGCTGGAGGACGCCTTCGGGCGCGGCGACCTCGTCAGCCTCTTCGGCCGCTGTACGGTCACCTACGAGGGGCGCGCGGCCTCGGACCTCGGCGCCGGCGACCGGCTGCTCGTGTTGAAGCCCGACGGCGCCGCCCTGGTCCACACCGACGAGGGGCGCCAGCCGGTCAACTGGCAGCCGCCGGGGTCGGAACACCACGCCGCCGTCCGGGAGGGACGGCTCCGCGTGCGCTCGACCAGGAGCAACCCGGACGAGACCCTGACGGTCCGCTTTTCGGACGTGCACCAGCTCTCCGCGATGGCCGTCACGGGCGGCCGCGACCTCGACCTCCACGGCAGCGAGGAGGACCTCCGAACCCGGATCTTGGAGCGCCCGGAGCTCGTCGAGCCCGGGTTCGAGCCCCGCGAAACCGAGCGTCCCTCCAGCGCCGGCCCGATGGACGTGTTCGGCGTCGACGCCGACGGCGTTCCCGTGGTCGTCGAGCTGAAGCGCCGCCGGGTCGGCCCGGACGCCGTCGGACAGCTGGCGCGGTACGTGCGGGCGCTCCGCGAGGAGCTGGGCGTCGACGACGAAGGCGAGGCCGACGGCGACTCCCCCGCGGTCCGCGGCGTCCTAGTCGCGCCGTCGGTCACCGACCGGGCCGCGGAGCGGCTCGCGGACCGCGGGTTCGACCACGTCGCGCTCGAACCGACGCCCGAGCAGTGAGCCGAGCGGCGTGCCAACGCGGAACGCGATCGGGCCGAACGGCGGGCGCTCAGGGCCGCGAGGCCGGCGAGGACGCCTCGCTATCGAAGGGTTTATCGCCGCAGCGAGGGCTACATCGGACAAGTAGCCATGTCTGACAAACCCGCCTCCATGTATCGGACGATCGACAAGCCGTCGTACACCCGCCGCGAGTACATCACGGGCATCCCCGGCTCGAAGATCGCCCAGCACAACATGGGCGACCTCTCCGCGGAGCCGGACGACTACCCCGTCCAGATCAGCCTCCGCGTCGAGGAGGAGCTTCAGGTCCGACACGGCTCGCTCGAGAGCGCGCGCCTGTCGGCGAACCGCCACCTGATCAAGGAGCTCGGCGAGGGCAACTACAAGATGACCCTCCGCAAGTTCCCCCACCAGGTCATCCGGGAGAACAAGCAGGCGACCGGCGCCGGCGCGGACCGCGTCTCCGACGGCATGCGCCAGGCGTTCGGGAAGCCGGTCGGCACCGCCGCGCGGCTCGACAAGGACGACGTGATCTTCACCGCGTACTGCGACGTCGACCAGGCGCCCGTCGTGAAGGAGGCGTTCCGTCGCGCGTACAACAAGCTCTCGCCGCCGTGCCGGATCACGGTCGACCGCGGCGAGAAGCTGCTCGTCTCGTAACGACCGCCGACCGCCCCGTCCGTGAGGCGGGTTTTCTTCGCGCGTTCGCGTGACGTAGCCGCGGCGCCGCGCGACGAGCCGAACTCCTGAAATACCTCGCTCGCGTACCGCACGGCAGTGTCACAGCAGTTGGCCGAGGTCGAGACGCTGTTCCTCCACGAGTCGCGGAGCGACTACACCGTGGTCGCGAACCGCGACGGCAAGCGCGTGCTCCGGGGGCGGCTCGAACTCAAGGAGACCTCCGCGGGCCCCCGCCCGGGGAAGTTCCGGGTGATCCGCGACGGCGAGGACCACCCCCGCCAGCCGGACGAGTTCGTCGACCTCGCGCGGGCGGCCGGCCGGATCCGCATCTCCGAGCAGACGACGCCCGAGAACCGGGCGCGGCTGAAGGAGATGCTGGACGGCTACCAGCTGGAGGCGACGGCGGTCCGGACCTGCCGGCGCTGCGCGAGCGACGGGCGGTACGGACCGATCACGAGCGAGGACGCGATCGAACACAACGGCGAGCTGATCTGCCGGGACTGCGCCCGCCGGGAGCTAGAGCGGGAGCTGTCGTACAAATGCGAGTTCACGGGCGCGGCCGAGGAGCGCTTGGAGGAGCTGCTGTACGAGTCGGGCGACTTAGACCGGATCGTGAGCCTGCTCCAAGGCGGGCTCGACCCCGACCTCACCAAGTACGACGAGGTATCCGCGAACGTCGACGACATCTCGCCGGTGCGGACCGAGGACCTAAACATTCATCCGGATCTTTCCGCGCACCTCCAGGGCCGGTTCGAGGAGCTGCTTCCGGTCCAGAGCCTCTCGGTGCGGAACGGGCTCTTGGACGGGGACGACCAGCTGGTCGTGAGCGCGACCGCGACGGGGAAGACCCTCGTCGGCGAGCTGACCGGGATCGACCGCGCGCTGAAGGGCGACGGGAAGCTGCTCTTCCTCGTGCCGCTCGTCGCGCTCGCGAACCAGAAGCACGAGGACTTCGAGGACCGCTACGGCGACCTGCTCGACGTGTCGATCCGCGTCGGCTCCTCACGGGTGAACGACGACGGCAACCGCTTCGACCCGAACGCGGACGTGATCGTCGGCACCTACGAGGGGATCGACCACGCGCTCCGAACGGGGAAGGACCTCGGCGACGTGGGCACGGTCGTCATCGACGAGGTCCACACGCTGAAGGAGGGCGAGCGCGGCCACCGGCTCGACGGGCTCATCTCGCGGCTGAAGTACTACAGCGAAGAGCGGATGCGGACGCACTCGGGGTACGACGGCACGCAGTTCGTCTACCTCTCGGCGACCGTCGGGAACCCCGAGTGGCTCGCGGAGAAGCTCCGGGCGACGCTGATCGAGTACGAGGAGCGTCCCGTCCCCATCGAGCGCCACGTCACGTTCGCGGACGGCCGCGAGAAGGCGCAGATCGCCGACAAGCTCGTGAAACGCGAGTTCGACACGAAGTCCTCGAAGGGGTACCGCGGGCAGACGATCATCTTCACGAACTCGCGGCGGCGCTGCCACGAGATCAGCCGGAAGCTGCGGTACGACTCCGCGCCGTACCACGCCGGCCTCGACTACGGGCGCCGGAAGAAGGTCGAGCGCCAGTTCGGGAACCAAGACCTCTCCGCGGTCGTCACCACCGCGGCGCTGGCGGCCGGCGTCGACTTCCCCGCCTCGCAGGTGATCTTCGACTCGCTGGCGATGGGGATCGAGTGGCTCTCCGTCCAGGAGTTCTCGCAGATGCTCGGGCGCGCCGGGCGCCCCGACTACCACGACCGCGGGCGCGTCTACCTCCTCGTCGAGCCCGACGGCGTCTACCACGGCTCGATGGACCGCACCGAGGACGAGGTGGCCTTTACCCTCCTGAAAGGCGAGATGGAGGACGTGGCGACCCACTACGACGAGACCGCCGCGGCCGAGGAGACGCTCGCGAACGTCGTCGTCGCCGGCAAGAAGGCAAAGCGCCTCAACGACCGCATGATCGGCGAGGTCCCCACCAAGCACGCGCTCGGGAAGCTGCTGGAGTGGAACTTCATCGACGGGTTCGAGCCGACGCCGCTCGGCCGCGGCGTCACCAGGCACTTCCTCGCGCCCGACGAGGCGTTCTTCATCCTCGACGCGGTCCGGAAGGGGACCGACCCCTACGACATCGTGGCCGACCTCGAACTGCGCGACGACGAGGAGTGAGGGCGGCCGCGGTCGACCGCGGCGCGGAGCGCAACGAAACCCTTTAGCGGCTCTTCGGGGTAGTACGGGTGAGGGACCGTAGGTTAGTGGTATACTCCGAGCCTTGGGTGCTCGTGACCCCGGTTCGAATCCGGGCGGTCCCACTTCTACTGCGAACAGTCCGTGAGCAGTGGCTATGACAGAGAGACGCCGGCGCGTGCCTGCGAGCGGCCGGAGCGAACGCGGAGGCCGCGAGACAGCACGCGCGAGGGAGTCAGTCGCCGGAGCGAAGCGGAGGCGACTGACGAGGCTGGGGAGGTGAGAGGTGCGGTCGCGGTGCTGTGGGGTGGGACCCAAAGGGGCAGCCGGGAGGACGAAGCACGGCGCAGTAAGCACCGCAGGGAGCGAGTGTAACGAGCGACCGAGGAGCGCAACGAGCCGCGCGAGTCGTCCCGGCTGGGGCTTTGACGGTGGTCACCGTGGAGGTAGCAGCGACCTAAATCGAAGCTCTGTGACCCTGAAAACCGTCTCACGCCAGATCAGTCAGCGACTGCTGCTCGTACACGTCGGGGTCGGCGGGGGGCGCGTCGCGGACCTCGGGGAAATACTCCAAGAGCTGATTCGCCAGCTCCTCGCCGAGCCGGACCGGGACCGCGTTGCCGATCTGTTTCAGCACGTCGGTCTTCGTCCCCTCGAAGGCGAAGTCGTCGGGGAACGTCTGGAGCCGCGCCATCTCGCGGGGCGTGAGGTAGCGGTCCTCGGTCGGGTGGATGAAGACGTTCGTGCTCACCGTCAGCGACGGCTCGTCGGGGTCGAGCCGCCGAAGGTACGTCCCGTAGCGCTTGACGATCTCCGGCTCGTGGGGACAGGTGTCTGTGTCCTCGCAGTCGCAGCGGTACTTCTTCGTCTTCAGGCGGTCGGGGAGGTCGCGGTAGTAGCCGCCCGGGGGGACGTGGCGGATGCGTTCGAGCGTCTTCTCGCCGGTATCCGCGTACGTCATGTTCGGGAGGTCGTCGGTCGCGTCGGCGAGCGCCTCGCCCGCGGTGCGCCAGTGGCCCTCGGGCGTCGTCGGCTCGGGGAAGCGGATCGGCACGTCGCGGTCGGTCCCGATGAAGAAGATCCGGCGGCGCTTCTGGGGGACGCCGTACTGCTCGGCCTCCAGCACCCGGTACTCGCACTTGTAGCCGTGGGCCGCGAACTCCTCGACGATGAGGTCCTTCACGAACCGGTCGTCGCTGGTCTGCCGGTTGATCAGGTCGCGGACGTTCTCCATCAACACCAGCTGCGGTTCGAGGACGGAGACGACCCGGAGGAACTCCTCGAAGAGGGTGTTCCGGCGGTCCTTCTCCATCTCGTCGAGCTCGATCTGCTCGTTGTTGAGCCGGCTGAAGCCCTGACACGGCGGGCCGCCGATCACCACGTCGACGCCGTCGGGGGCGTAGCCGGCGCCGGCGACGGCCTCGCGGATCGCCGGGGCGTCGAGTTCGCGGACGTCGCCGTCGAGGAACTCGGTGTCGTCGAAGTTACGGCGGTACGTCTCCGCGGCCGGCTCCCACTGGTCGCTCCCGAGGGCGACGTCGAAGCCGGCCCGCTCGAAGCCCAGGTCGAGGCCGCCGCAGCCGGAGAAGAAGCCGGCGACGACCGGCGCGTCGGCGTCGTCGCTCGCGGCGTCCGATCCGGAGCCGGCGTCGCCGTCAGCGCCCACCGACACCACCTCGGCCGACCGCGAGCGCGCGTGCTCGGTCCATTCGTGACGGGGTTCGCCGCGGGCGCATAAAAACGTCACACCTCGGGCGAGGGGACGCGGAGCCTCGCCGGAGTCCGGCGGTCAGGCCTGTCGCTCGCTGATCGCTTCGGCGATCCGCTCGTCGGGGCGGCGGAGCTCGCCGGACTCGACCTCGTAGACGTAGCCGGAGACGGTCGTGTCGTCGGGGATGAACTCGGACTCGCGCAGGTACTCGACCTGCGCGGCGCAGGCGGCGTCGATGTCGTCGGTCATCTTCACCCAGTCGAGGAGGTCGGCGTCGCCAATGTCCAGCTCCGGGAGGGAGGGATCGAGGTCGGCGTCGTCGAGGTCGCCGGCCTGCGCTTCGAGCCCCTCGCGGATCGCCTCGTCGGGCGCGCTCATCATCCCGCAGTCGGTGTGGTTGATCACGACGATCTCGTCGGTGTCGAAGAAGTTCGTCGTGAGCGCGGCCGACCGGATCACGTCGTCGGTCACCTTGCCGCCGGCGTTGCGGAAGACCTGCGCGTCGCCGAGGTCGATGCCGAGCGCCTCCTCGATCGGAATGCGTTCGTCCATACAGGCGACGACGAGGAGGTTCTCGTCGGTCGGAATTCCCTTGCGGCGGCGGCGCGCCCAGTCGTCGCGCGCGTCGACCGCGGCGTCGAGCGCCTCGTGGTGAGCGTCGTGGTCGTGACCGTCGTGGTCGTGCGAGGTCATCGATCGATCGAAGGGGCGCGAACAAGGGGGCGATTGCGGAAACCACGATCCGCGCCGTCGCCCCGGATCGGCGGCGATATCGTCCGACGCCTGAGACGCGAAGCGGCCCGGACCGGGCCGGACCCGACTGGGGGAGGCGTGACCGGGAACCGATCGGGGCGCCGCCTTTCGAAATCCTTTTGTCTCGAATCGGCGTTGGTCCGAGTGCGAGCCGCCTTAGCTCAGACTGGGAGAGCACTCGACTGAAGATCGAGCTGTCCCCCGTTCAAATCGGGGAGGCGGCATGGCTTCTTTACACGAATCGCATTCGAGAGTTCCGACTGAAGATCGGGCTGTCACGCGACGGTGCCGACCGGCTTAGCGCCGACCGCGAGAGGATCGCCCGCCGCGAGAAGACTGCCCGCCGCGAGAGGACCGCCCGCCGCCCGGGAAGCGCTCCAGCGCCTCGGTCGCGGCCGCCTCGGTACAGTAGAACGCCACGAAGCTGATCGCGAACTTCTCGCCGTTGGTGGTGCCGACGGTGACGCTCCCGTCGGTGGCTTGGAGGGACTGGACCTCCAGCTCCCGGCCGCTCTTGACCAGGGCGTAGAGGTCGCAGTACTCCGTCTCGAAGGTGGCGCTCATCGGCTCGAACGCCTCGCCCGCCTTGCTCGTGAAGGACCCGGCGGCGTACGCGACGTCGTCGGCGGAGCCCGATTCCAGGACGAAGTCGGCCGCGATACACTCGCCGGTGTCGGGGTCGGTCTCGACGCAGTCGAACTCGTACTTCGCGAGCCGGCCGTCGGCGGTGCAGTCGGTACACTCGGCACAGACCTCGCTGATGAGCGATTCCAGCTCCGCGCCCAGGTTCGACGCCTCCCGGACGGCGACGAAGTCGTCGGGGGTGCTGGCGATCTCGTCCCGGAGGTAGTCGTCGAAGCCGGCGACGTTCTCGCCGATGCCGACGGCGATGACGCGGCGCCCGGCGGCCGTGATCGCGGTCGCGGTGGCGGCGGTCTCGTCCAGCTCGCCGGGTTCGCCGGCGACCCCGTTCTCGCCGCCGCTCGATCCGCCCGTGTACGCGAACGTGCCGTAGGGGAACGTCGTGTCGTCGGCCGGCGGCGAGGCGCCATCGCCGACGACCCCGTTCTCGTAGTTCGGCCCGCCGTCGGTGATCAGGACGACGATCTCTTTCCCGCCGCGACCTTCCTGGTCGAGGATCGCGTTGGAGAAGTCCAAGGCGCCGGGCATGTGCGTCGCGTTCTCTTGCGGCGGGGCGCTCGCGGGCACGCCGCCCCGGACGGCCGAGACGTTGCTCGCGGTCGCGGGGGCGAGGAGGTTCCCCGACCCGTACGCGAACGCTGCGGGCGCGTCGCCGAACGTGACGAGACCCAGCTGAACGTCGTCCGGCACGACACCGAGGAAGCTGTCCACGCCGCTCTGGATGTCGCCCCAGGTGCCGGCGGACCGTATCGAGCCCGAATAGTCGAGCGCGACGACGACGTCGACCTCGCCGCCGCAGGTCTCGATAAGGTGGTCGTCCGCGGCGGCGGATCCGGTGGCGAACGGCAGACCGGCTCCGCCGATCGCGAGCGCGCCGACCGCGCCCGTCGTGCGGAGGACGCTGCGTCGCGAGATGGGAGCGGTCCGGGTCGGTTCGGTTGTGGCTTCGGGTGTCATGGTGCGTGCGTACCGGGTCCCGAATGCGTGATCGGGGCGAACCGCGAGATCGGGCGAAATATCGATTCACAGGCGCGTAACGGTCGATCTCGGTCGCACCGCGGCCGGGAGCCAGGTAGTTGCAGGCACGTACGCCTCGCGACGTCGTAAGTATGGTTCGCCGGCCCGCTTCGGCCGTCCGCCGCCGGTCCGGTCGCGAAACAGCGACACCCGAGCCCGGTAGGAGGGTAATACCGGGTCGCCGCCGGCGCGGTCGGCGCGTGCCGGACGGCGCCGGGACGGCGACGAGAGCGGAGTTACGCCCCGGGACCGAGCGGCGCCGCGCACTCGCGACAGAACGCGAACGACGCGTCGTTCTCGGCGCCGCACTGCGGACAGGTCGACCGCGACGCGGCCTCGGGGTCGGGCGGCTCGCGGTCGTACTCCGGGTCCCTGGTGTACCGGTCGAGCTCCCCCTCGCGTCGCTTGCGGCGGCGCTCGCGCCCCTCGCGGAAGATCCGGACGAGGGCGCGGCCGCCGACGGCGAGCGCGACGAGCAGCAGCGCGCCGGCCGCGACGAGGTAGACCGTCCCGACGTCGAGCATGGGACGGCTACGGACCGGAGACGTAGATATTGTTGGGTGTCACCACGGCGCGTGGCGAGCACCGACCCGGGCGGTTTCGACCGGGGCTCACTCGTCGCCCACGAAGACGGTCGCGAGCCGGTCGCCGCAGTCCGGGCAGTCCAGCGTCTGCCACGTCTCGGGGTCGAGGTCGCCGAACGGTTCGGAGCGGCGGGCGTCCGCGGCGGCGACGCGCGCGCCGCACGTCTCGCAGTCGTACGTGTCCTCGGAGTCGGCCATCGTCGGGGCTACGGGCCGGTCGCCGAAACCGACTTCGCCGCGCGGCGCCACCTCCGCCCATGAGCCGGTTCGCGGCGGTCGCGTTCGACCTCGACGACACGCTGTGCCGCCACGACCACGACGTGGACGCCCTCTACCGACGGGCGTTCGAGCGGGCGGGCGTCGAGCCGTTCGGGGAGCCGTCGGAGCTGTGGCCCCTCCTCGACGGGCCGCCGGACCCCGACGACCGGGTCGGGTACCTCGGCGCGGGGTTCGCGCGGCTGGCGGCCCAGCACGGCCGGGACGTGGACCCCGTCGCGCTCGCGGCGGCGTTCGAGGCGGTCGCGGACGAGTCGCGGGTGGCGTACCTGCCGGGCGCCGCCGACGCGCTGGCCGCCGCGGCGGCCGCGGGCCCCGTGGGCGTGCTCACGAACGGGCCCGAGGCGCGCCAGCGGGCGAAGGTGGAGGCGCTCGGGCTGGCCGACCGCGTCGACGCGATCGTGTACGCCGGGGACCTCCCGCGCCGGAAGCCCCACGCGGAGCCGTTCGAGCGGCTGGCGGCGGCGCTGTCGGTCGACCGGCGAGAGATGCTGTACGTCGGGAACTCGCTGGCGTACGACGTCGCCGGCGCGCACAACGCCGGCCTCCGGTCCGCGTGGCTCCGGCGGGACCCCGACGACGCGGCGGCCCCGTACCGCCCGGACTACGTCGTCGACTCGCTGGACGAGGTGGCCGCGCTGCTGACGGCGGACGGCGGGGCGAGAGACGAGGCGGCGGCCCGGACGGAGGGGGACGAGTGAGCGACGCGGTCCGCGAGCGGGCCCTCGCGGCGACGCGCCCGGGGGCGACGCCCGTCAGCGTCGAGCCGTTGGGGCGGGGGAACCGCAAGCGGACGGAGGTGGTGCGGTTCGCGGCCGAGCCGCCGGTCGTCGTCCAGTGCTCGGAGGCGCCGGGGGCGACGAGGACCGAGGCGGCGCTGCTGGCGGCGATCGACGCGCGGACCGACGTGCCCGTCCCCCGGCCGCTCGGCGACGGCGTCGTCGACGGCACCGGGTGGCTGGTCACGCCGCTGATCGAGGGGCGCGACCTCCACGAGGCGTTCGTCGACCTCGACCCGGCCGACCGGCGCGGGGTCGCGCGCGCCTTCGGGCGGTTCCTCTCGACGCTCCACGAGGCGTTCCGGTTCCCCGGATGCGGGGCGCTGACGGCCGACGAGTCCCCGGCCGACGAAGCGACGAGAGCGGAGTCGACCCCCGGGCGCGACCGGTCGCTGTCCGTCGGCGACCCCGCGGACGCCGCGGAGTGGGTGCGGCGGTTCGGCGAGCGGCACGCGGCGCGGCTGCCGGCCGACTTCGACGACCTCCGGGAGCGGGTCCGGGACGCGCTCCGGGGGCCGATCGGGGCCGACGGCGACCCGCGCCTCTTCCCGTGGGACTTCCGCCCCGGGAACGCCCTCGTCGCGGACGGCGCGGTGACGGCCGTCCTCGACTGGGAGGCGCCGCTCGCGGCCCCGCCCGGCGTGTCCGTCGCCAAGGCGGAGCACCTCGTCGTCGACTGGTACGTGCCGGGGGACGAGACCGGACCGCTCCGCCGGGCCTTCCGCGAGGGGTACGAGTCGGTCGCCCCGCTGCCGGCGGTCGAGCGCGCGCACCGCGCGGCCGCCGTCGCGAGCGCGGTCGTCGACGGCGGGGGCGCGGTGACGAACCCGCGGTACCCGCCGGTCGACCGGGACGCGGCCGTCGAGTTCCACCGCGCGGCGCTCCGTCGGGCGCTCGACGGGAGCGACGGCTGAGCGGGGAGAGGGAGGCGCGGCCGTCGAGATGGGGAGACGGGAGCGGGCTGAGAGGGCGGGGAGTCAGTACAGCGCCGTCGCCGCGAGGATCCCCGCGGTCTGCCCGAGGCCGACGAGCGCGATGCCCGCGACGACGCCCGCCTGAGTGCCCGCGAACGCGGCGGCGGCGGCGCCCGCGACCGAACAGGCGGCGGCGACGCCGTGGACCGCCGACCGCCGCCCGTCCGGGTCGCGCAGGGCCGTGTAGCCGAACGCGGGCGCCGGCAGCAGCATCCAGCCGTAGAAGGCGACGGCGAGGAGCGCGTCGGCCGGGACCGCGGCCGCGAGCGCCGGCGCGACGCCGTCGCGCGCGAGGAACCCAGCGACGCCGGCGACCGTGACCGGCGTCCCGGCGAGGATCACGAGCTTCCACGCGCGGAGGACGCCCGCCGCCATGTCGCGCCACGAGGCGGCGACGAAGGCGACGAGCAGGACGCTCATGACGACGTGCGCGACGAACAGCGCGTGCGCGGAGACGAGGCCGACGACCGCCCCCGCGGCGACCCCCCACGCCGCCGGGACCAGCAGGGCGGGGCCGTTCTCGCGGAGGAGCAGCCCGGGGCCGTCCGCTCGGTGCGCGTGAGACACACGCGCCGCTTTCGCGGCCGGACGCATAAACGTCCGCGTCGGAAGGCCCGTCGGAGAACTCGACGGATCGACCGGCGTCGGAGCGAGAATCCGCCGTGCGGTCAAGATTCGCCCCGGAAAGCGGGGTTTTTCGAAAACGAACGTTCAGCGAGCGTCGTGGTAACTGTACACTCGCAATTCTTATGCCGGGTCGGGGCCTCTCTACATTCGCAATGGCGACCGGAAAGGTTGATTTCTTCAACGACACTGGCGGCTACGGATTTATTGAGACTGACGACGCGGACGACGACGTGTTCTTCCACATGGAAGACGTCGGCGGCCCGGACCTCGAAGAGGGCCAGGAGCTCGAGTTCGACATCGAGTCCTCCGAGAAGGGCCCCCGCGCGACCAACGTCGTTCGGCAGTAAGCCGATCCGAAAGGTGGGTCGGTCCGGCTGACGCCGAACGCGACTCTGACACACGGTACCAAACGTTTTCGTCCGCGTCGCGGGCTCACGTCCGCCGCGGCCGTATTTTAGCCTCGACCAGCGCGGCGCTCGTCGCGCGCCGTCGAGCCTCGAAGAGAGTCCGTGAGAGCGGCGCGTCCGCGCTCAGATGTGCTGTCCGAAGAGCCCGCGGCCCTTCGTCACGGTCACGTCACCCTCGACTTTCGTCTGACAGGCGAGGCGGACGTCGTGGTTCGGGTGGTGCGGCGGGAGCCAGAGGCGGGCGCGCTCCTTCTTGCTCGGCTCGCTGACCTCCCCCTCGACCTGGACCGCGCAGGAGCCGCAGGACCCGGCGCCGCGGCAGTTGAGCTGTTCCATCTTGCCGTTGTAGACGGAGAGACCGGCCTCTTTGAGCACGTCGCGGAGGTTGGCGCCCTCCTCGCACTCGATTTCCTCGCCCTTGTAGGATACAGTAGGCATGTCGAACGAGGGTACGCGAGCGATCCACAAAGAGTCTGTGTCCGCGGGGCGCGGGGCCGGACCCGGACGGGACGCCGGCGTCGAGCGGCGATACCGGTCGTGTGCCGAGCGTCGGACGCCGACGGGGCGTTTTTTACCCTCGGCACCGCAGGGTGGCACAATGGGACTCAGGTGTCTGCTCGGACACGACTTCGGCGAACCCGAACTCCAGCGCGAGCGCGAGGAGGAGGGCGACGAGGTCGTCACGACCGTCAAGGAGGTGAAGACCTGCGCTCGCTGCGGCGAGACGCAGATCGTCAGCGAAAACACCGAGGTGACGACGATGGAGCAACTGGCGGACGAGGCCGCCGCGAACGCGGACGCCGGGAGTGACCCGGGCGCGACCGCGACGCCGGCGGGCGGCCCCGCGCCGGACGCCGACGACGGGGCGGCGCCGGGGACCGTCGACGGGGACGACGCCGCGGCCGGCAGCGGGGGGCTGACGCTCGACGAGGAGCCCGGCGCCGGGAGCGACGACGCCGTGATCCTCGACGACGGCGCGGCGGGCGACGAGGGAGCGGAGGCGCCGCCGCGGGGCGAGGACGGCCCGGCCGACCCGAGCGCCGCGGGCGCGTCGGACGCCGCGACGGAGTCGGATCCGGCGGACGAGGACGCGGAGCTGTTGGACGCCGGCGGGGAGTCGGCGGCCGCGTCCTCGCCCGCGGCCGACGCCGAGCCGGAGGGCCAGCCGACCGAGGAGGCGGACGCCGAGACCGACGACGGCGTGATCCTCGACGAGGAGGCGGCGGACGCCGACGACGACAGGGAGCGCGGCGCGTGGCCGTCCGTCGACGAGGCGGACGCCGAGGCGGGCGGGTCGACCGCCTGGCCCGACCACGGCGGCGAGGACGAGGGGTTCAGCGCGGAGGTCGGCGAGGGCGGCGACGCCGAGGTGGAGTTCGGCGGCGGGCTCACCCCGGAGGCCGCGGATCGGCCGGAAGACGGGGAGCAGACGGAGTACGTCGAGGCCCCGGACGACGGCGAGGCCGTCTCGTTCGACGCCGGCGACGCGGGAGAGACCGGCATCACCCGCGGCGAAAGCCCGGACCTGGAGACGATGGGGGACGACGAGCCGACGGAGTACTACTGCCCCGAGTGCGGGATGGTCCGGGCCGCCGACGGGAGTTCGATGCGCGCGGGCGACATCTGCCCGGAGTGCAAGCGCGGGTACGTCGACGAGCGGCCGCGGTAGTCGGGGGTTAAAAGGGGGCGCGTTCCCGGGCGAACCGGCGGAGCGGCCGTGACGAAACTGGTTTACGCCGGCCTGTCGAACGGTCGCGGCATGAAGGAGTACAAGATGCGACGCGGCGAGCATCTGGACGACCGCATGCCGGACCTGAAGGGCTCGATCGAGGAGTACTTCGGCGAGGTCACGGGCACCGAGGAGTGGGAAGGCCACGAGCTGTACGTCGTCTCGGACCCCGACAACCCGGTGTTCGAACGGATCGTCGCGGGCGCCGCCGAGTACGGGAGCAAGAAGGACAAGCTGGCGGTCCACTTCGAGGAGCGGCCCGCCGAGGACGTCATCGCCGAGGGCAACGCCGACGCCGCCGCCGACGCCGTCGACGCGAAAAACGAGTTCCTCCTGGAGGCGACCGGCCGCGACGCGAAGTCCCGCCGCGACTCGCTGAAGCGCGAAGTCGAGGACGACGCCCCCGACTACTGACCGGACCCCGCCGCCGTTTCTCGTCGACGCCCCGTTCCCGGAGCCGACGGCTTCGCGTTCGATCGGCCGGTAGTCCCGACGGCGCGCGCCGGGGAGAGTGTCAGGATCGATCGATTAAATGTTTATTCAGATTTGAGTTAAAACTCCGCCAATCTTAACTCGGTCGGGGACGAAAGGCCTGTATGAGCATCGAGACGGTCGTGCTGGCGGTCGGGAGCGCAGACGAGAAACGGACCGAGCGGCTCGCGAACGAGCTCATCGCGCTCGCGGGGCCGGCGGACGCCGAGGTCGTGTTGACCCACGTGTTCGACGAGGAGGAGTTCGACGAGACGCGCGCGCGGCTCGGCTTCGACGCGGACGCGGAGAACGCGACGCCCGACGCGGTCGCGGGGCGACACAGGACCACCCGGGAGCTCTCGAACCTCCTCTCGGCGGCCGGCGTGCGACACTCGATCCGCGGCGCGGTCGGCGACCTCGCGACCGAGGTCGTCGAGACCGCAGAGGGGGTCGAGGCCGACCGCGTCGTCGTCGGCGGGCGCCGGCGCTCCCCGACCGGGAAGGCCGTCTTCGGCAGCGCGGCCCAGGAGGTCATGCTCTCGGCGCCGTGTCCGGTGACGTTCGTCCGCGAGACCGCCTCGTAACGCCGTTTCGCGCCGGCGCGCTTCTTTACCCCCGCTCGACCGCCCGAAGCGTCCCGCTTAAGTGAGACGGGGTCGCGCTTACACCCGATGTACTACGTGGGCGTCGATCTCGGGGCGACGAACGTCCGAGCGGTCGTCGGCGACGAGACCGCGGCCGTCCTCGGCGCCGCGTCGCGAGGCACCCCGCGAGGACCGAACGGCATCGCCGTCACCGAGGCCGTTTTGGAGGTGGTCCGGGGGGCCTGTACCGACGCGGGGATCGCGCCGACCGAGGCGGTCGCGGCCGGGATCGGCTCGATCGGCCCGCTCGACCTGGCGGAGGGGGTCGTCCAGGGCCCGGCGAACCTCCCGGACACCGTCGAGCGCATCCCGCTCGTCGGCCCCGTGGGCCGGCTGCTCGACACCGACGAGGTGTACCTCCACAACGACACCATCGCGGGCGTCATCGGCGAGCGGTTCCACTCCGAGCGCAACCCCGACGACATGGTGTACCTCACCATCTCCTCGGGGATCGGCGCCGGGGTGGCCGTCGACGGCAACGTGCTCTCCGGGTGGGACGGCAACGCCGGCGAGGTCGGCCACATGACCGTCGACCCGCACGGGTTCATGACCTGCGGCTGCGGGCTCGACGGCCACTGGGAGGGGTACTGCTCGGGGAACAACATCCCGAACTACGCCCGCGAGCTACACGAGGAGGACCCGATCGAGACGAGCCTCCCGATCGAGGACCCCGACTTCTCCGCGGTCGACGTGTTCGAGGCCGCGGGCGAGGACACCTTCGCCGACCACGTGATCGACCAGGTCGCCCACTGGAACGCCATGGGGATCGCCAACGTCATCCACGCGTACGCCCCGCTCGTCGTGAGCGTCGGCGGCGCGGTCGCGCTCAACAACCCCGACCGCGTCCTCGACCCCATCCGCGAGAAGCTCCCGGAGATGGTGTTCATCAACGTCCCGGAGGTGCGGCTCACCGACCTCGGCGACGACGTCGTGGTGAAGGGGGCGCTCGCGAGCGCGCTGACGGACGGCACCGGCGACCGCTCGCGGGTCGAGACGCCGCCCTGACGGCGGCGAGCGGGTCGGGTCGGCGGACTACTGTTCGAACTCGTCGAGCTCCGGCGCCACGTCCTCGCCCACCGCGTCGCGCGTGTCGAGGTACGCGTCGCGGTACCGCCAGATCTTCCGGAGGAGGACGTACCCGAACGTGCCCTGGAACACGAGGACGAAGCCGAACAGCGCGACGACCTGCGGGAGGCCGAGCAGCCCGGAGGCGACGCCGGTGACCGGGCCGACGAGCGTGTTGTACAGCGCGTGGATCGCCGCCGCGAGGACGAGCCCCTTGACGATGATCGGGCCGCGGTTCTCGGGGTTGAACTTCGCGAGCCCGAGGTAGTAGCCGGCGAACGCCGAGTAGACGACGTGGCCCGGGCCCGCGAGCGCCCGGAGCGCGGCGATGCCGTCGCCCGCGCCGAGCGTCGCGATGCCCACCGACAGCTCCGCCATGTCGACGTTCTGGGCGATGTAGACGAAGTTCTCGATGACGACGAAGCCGAGCCCCGCGAGGGCGCCGTAGACGGCCCCGTCGATGACGGCGTCGAAGCGGTCGTCGGTGTACGCGTACAGCCGCACCGCGAGCAGCTTCACCGTCTCCTCTATCGGGCCGACGACGACGAAGAAGAACACGACGAGCCCGAGGAAGCCGAACGGCCGGAAGTACGGCTGGAGCACGCTGTTCAGTATCGCCGCGAAGGTGGCGGTGAGGATGGAGAGCAGGAACGTCGCGACGAGCAGCGACAGCGGCTCGGCGGTCGTCACGTCGGACCGGTACACGTACGCGGCCAGGCCGAGGGCAGGGACGGCGGAGAGCCCGAGGAGGATGGCGATGGCGGGGTCGAAGATGAGCCCCAGCCCGAACGAGCCGAGGATCGCCAGCAGCCCGACGAAGGCGACGAAGACAATCCCGGCCTTCGCCGACCGCGTCAGCAGCCAGTAGAGGGCGACCGACAGCCCGTCGAGGGAGGTCCGCTCCTCCCAGGTCGCGACGTCGTAGAGGTCGCGGTCGTCGTCGGCCCGGGACGCGATCGGGTCCTGCTCGGATGGCATGCGAGCGGATTACCCCCGCGGTGACTTAATCGTCGGTGTCGGCGGAAGACTCGCGGGGAGGCGAAGGCGGCGCCGGCCCGGACCGCGCGGCGGCGGTGGATCGGAACTGGGGCGCGGGGCGACGCGGCCGACAGGATTGAAACGGCGGCGCCCGAAGGCGGGGTATGCACTTCGATCCTCGGGTCCAGCGCGCCCTCCGCGAGGCCGGGCTGGACGCGGACGCCGTCGCGAACGCCTCGGACCGCGTCGCCGAACTCGTCGCGCGGGACGCCGACCGCCTCCGGTCGTTCTTCGGCGCGGGGGGCCCCTACTACTCGGACATGGAGATGGCCCACAGCGCGGACGCGATCCAGGAGCACCCGACCGCCGAGGTCGACCTCTTCACCCACGGGAGCGACCTCCGCGGCTACCTCTCGCTCGACGGCTGGGGCGTTCCGGTCGAGGACGGGCGGGTCCTCCGGGAGGACGACGGCGGCGCCCCGGTCGTCGTCGAGCTCTCGCTCGGCGACACGGTGAACGACCGGGTGCGGTTCGCGCGCGAGCGCGGGGAGCTGTGACGATGGCGCGGGCCCGCGTCCGCGGCATCTACGCGACGGCGCTCACCGCGCGCCTCCTCGACGCCGGCCACGAGGTGGTCGACGCCTCGCCCCCGATCCGTCGGCGGTTCGACGCCGCGTTCGGGACCGACCCGCCGGACGTTCGGATCGAGACGAGCGGCGACCGGCAGGGCGTCGGCGCGCACGGTGACCCGGACGCGCTCGGCGCGGTCCGCGACCTCCTGACCGACGCCGGCCGCGACGCGCTCGCGTGGGCGGACCCGGCGCCGCCCGGCGCGGTCCTCGACGGCGAGGTGACGGAGACGCTCGGCGGCGGCGCCGTCGTCGACCTCCGGGTCGGCGGCGAGGGCGGAGAGAGCGGCGAGGGCGAGGAGGCGGCCAGCGCGCCCGCTACCGCCGCCGAGGGGTACCTCCCGTACAGCGCGGTCGACGCCCGGGTGGAGACGGGGGACGCGGTCCGCGTCCAGGTGCGCGAGTACGCGGCGCCGTGGACCGACCGGCGACCGGAGCTCGCCGGGGAGCTGCGGGTCGGCGGCGACCTCGTCGCGCTCGAACCGGGCTCCGGGACGCGGGTCGACGTCCGGGACGACGAGGCCGCCCGCGAGCTGTCGGGGATGCTCGACCTGCTCGACCTCGACCCGCCGGACGGGTGGCGCGCGGTGTGGCGACCCCCCGCGGTCGACGCCGACACCGAGGCGCTGAGCGCGGGCCTCGACGCGGCGGTCGACGCGGCCGAGGAACTGCGCGCCGCGGTCGCCTCGGGAGACGGGAGCGAATCCGGGCTCGGCGTCCTCGACGACCGGGGACGGCTCCGGGACGCGCCGGTCGCCGCACCGAACGCGGGCGTCTGGGTCTGGTTCGGCCGCGAGAGCCGGTCCGGACTCGACGACGCGCGCCGGACCGCGACCGCGACGATGCCGGGCCACCACCGCGTGAAGGCGGGGTCGGCGGACGCCTCGGCCGGGGTCGACCTCGCGGAGGCGCTCTGCGAGCCCGCCCCCGACGCCGAGTTCCCGTTCGCGGTCGTGACCGACGCGTTCGGCCCGCGCGAGGGCGACGCGCTCCGGATCGACCACGGGAAGCCGGACGGGCGGCTGATCACCCTCGGCGAGGCGACCGTCACCGGGGTCGACCCGGACGGGACCGTCACCGTCGAGCGGGAGATGAGCGGCGGCGGCACCTACGACGGGCTCGGGGTCGACCGCGTCGCCGGCGACGTCGCCGAGACGAGCCTGAAGGAGGGGCGCTGGTGGTACCCGACGACGTACCGCGGCCGCGACGGGAGCGTCCGCGGGACGTACGTCAACGTCTGTACGCCCGTCGAGGTGTTCCCCGACGCGGCCCGCTACGTGGACCTCCACGTCGACGTGGTGAAGCGGCCGGACGGGACGGTCGAGCGCGTCGACGACGACGAGCTCGACGAGTCGGTCGCGGCGGGGACTGTCCCCGAGCCGCTGGCCGAGAAGGCGCGGCGCGTCGCGTCGGCGCTGGAGAACGCGCTGTAACGACCGGCCCGCGGACCGCGCGGCGATCGACGGGAGGCGTCGACTCGGTCGTTTCGAAATCCAATCACTTCGATTCGTTACAATAGCATTATTATTCATCGTATACACGGTGCTGACGGAATGCGTGAGAAACGATCACAGCAAACGTTGAGCGGGACGACACGCCGCGGCTTCCTCGGGAGCGTGGGGGCGCTGGTGGCGGCGGCCGCCTACTCGCGGGACGTGTCGGCCGACGACGCCGCGCCGGTGGCCAACGACGCCGACGACCCGGTTCAGACGATCGAGTCGCCGGACGGGTCGATCGCGGTGACGGTCGACGTCTCGGACGGCGTCCCGACCTACGAGGTCGCGCGGAACGGGACGACCTACGTCGGCCCGTCGCGGCTCGGGTTCGACTTCCGGAACCAGCCGGCGTTCGGCGCGAGCGCCGAGGGCTCGGACGGGCCGGTCGCGGTCACCGGGACGCTCCGCGCTGTCTCGACCGAGGAGTGGGAGCCGGTGTGGGGCGCCTACGACGAGGTCGAGGCCGAGTACAACGCCATCAGCGTCGGCCTTGCGGACGCGGCCGCCGACGGCTCCCCCGCCGAGGACGGCCGCACCGCCACCCTCCAGGTCCGCGTGTTCGACGACGGGATCGGGTTCCGGACGGTGCTGCGCGAGGAGTTCGCGAGCAACTCGGAGAAGGCGGTGATCGACGCGGAGAACACCGGGGTCGACTTCGCGGACGACTACGACGCCTGGTGGATCGCGAACGCGGTGACGAACCCGCGGTTCGAACAGGAGTACGCCGAGACGCCGCTGTCTGAGATCCCGAGTGGTACCCGGTCCACGCGACCGACGAACACGACGATCCGAGAGGGCGCGCACACGCCGCTCACCGTCGACGCGGGCGACGCCTACCTCAGCGTCCACGAGGCGAACCTCGACGACTACGCGGCCGCGACGCTCGCGCCGCGGAGCGACGGCGGCGGGACGGCGTTCGCGACCGAGCTCACCCCGCTGCCCGACGGGTCGCGGGCCTCGCTCGACCTCCCGGCGGCGACGCCGTGGCGGACGATCCAGGTCGTCGACCGGCCGGGGGAGCTGATCGAGTCGCAGCTGGTGCCGCTGCTCTCCGACCCGCTCGACGAGGAGGCGCTGCCGACCGCCGGCGGCGCGCCCGACACCGACTGGATCGAGCCCCGCAAGTACGTCGGCATCTGGTGGACGATGATCGCGGGGCAGGCGAACTGGGAGTACAAGACCGACGACGAGGTCGCGAACGACGGCGGGAACCCGGCCGCGTACGTCCACGGCGCGCGCACCGAGCGCATGAAGCGGTACATGCGGTTCGCCAGCGAGAACGGCATCGACAGCGTGCTCGTCGAGGGGTGGAACCGGGGCTGGGACACCTACCCCGGCGACGGCACCGGGTTCGGCTTCGGCGTCGGCGACTCCTATCCCGACTTCGACGTGCCGGAGGTGACCGGATACGGCGCGGACCTCCCCGACCCCGTGGAGATGACGATCCACAACGAGACGGCGGGCAACATCCCGCAGTACGAGTCGGCCGTCCTCGACGAGGACGTGTTCGCGGGCTACGAGGCCGAGGGGATCAACTCGATCAAGAACGGGTACGTCTCGGACCCCGGGCTCGGCATCGACGGCGACGGCGCCGCCGCGACCCACAACCAGCACAACCAGCTCGCGGTGAACCACCACCGGCTCGTGATCCGCGAGGCGGCCGCGAACCGCCAGCTGTTGGAGATCCACGAGGGGATCAAGCCGACCGGCGAGATCCGCACCTACCCGAACGTGGCGAACCGCGAGGTCGTCAAGGCCCAGGAGTACGACGGGTTCGGCCAGCTCGGCTCGAACGTCGGCCGCGACCACCACGTCACGCTGCCGTTCACGCGGAACCTCGCCGGCCCGGTGAGCTACCAGCCGGGCATCTTCGATATCACCTTCGGCGACGACCGCGGCGACCAGATCCAGACGACGCGGGCGAAGCAGCTCGCGATGTACCCGACGTACCTCAGCGGCCTCCAGATGGCCGCCGACCGGATCGAGGGCTACGTCGACGAGACGTTCGGGGTCGGCGAGGCGCTCCAAGCCGCGGCCGGCGACCTCGACGGCCTCGTCACCGACGACTCCTGGCGGAACGCGTTCGGCACCAACTTCGTCGCCGTCGACCCCAACCGCGCGCCCAGCGGGTCGTCGGTCTCGTTCGCGGTCGAGGACGTGCCGAGCGGCGGGACGTACGACCTCCACCTGCGCTACGCGAGCGACGCCGAGGAGAACGCGGGCCGCGTGATCGACGCCGGCACGCCCCGGGCGACGCTGCGCGTCAACGACGCGCGCGAGACCATCGAGCCCGACTTCACCGACTACTGGGACGACTGGCAGGTGTTCACGACCGAGGTCGAGCTCGACGCGGGCGACAACGAGGTCGCGATCGAGCTCGACTACGAGAGCGGCGACGACGGCTTCAGCGGCGACGTGGGCGGGTTCAACCTCAACGCCGTCGCCGTCACCGAGTCCGGCGAGCCGTCGCCGGTCCCGGCCGAGTACGAGGGGTACGTCCCCGAGAACGAGAACTTCGACGCCGAGCCCGAGTTCGGCTTCATCGAGTCGGTTCCGGCCGCCGGCTGGGACGAGACGCGCGTCGTCGGCGCCGCGATCGGCGACTACCTCGCGATCGCCCGCCGGCACGGCGACGAGTGGTACGTCGGCGCCATGACCGACGGCGACGGCCGCGCGGTCGACGTGCCGCTCGACTTCCTCGCGCCGGGGAACTCCGGCGACGCCCCCGGCAACTCCGGCGACGCGCCGGGGCGCGGCAAGGGGAAGGGCAAGGGCCGCGGCAGCGGCAAGGGCAACGGAAACGGCCGCGGGAGGGGCCGGAACGGGCCGAAGTACGTCGCGGAGATCTACTCGGACGCGGTCGGCACCGGCGTCGACCGCGACCCGACCGGAGTCCGCATCGACGAGGCGGTGGTCGACCCGTCGACCACGCTGCTCGCGTCGCTCGCGCCGAGCGGCGGGACGGCGGTGAAACTGCGCCCGGCGCGGGGCCGCGAAGTCAAGCGGCTCCCGGAGTACGAGCGGCCGGAGCAGGAGTTGACGGTCGACATCGCCGACGAGGCCGACCTCAACGAGTCGTTCATCACGGCGACCGGTTCCAACGACACCGATTTCGTCGGGGGTACCACGGTAGAGATCGTCCTCGATGGCGAGGTCGCGGCGGTCGGTAACGTCAGACTCCCGCCGAACACGACGGACGAGACGGTGGATGTCGGCTTCAGCACCGCACGGATCGGGACTTTCGACGTTGTCGTCCGCGAAGCCGACAGCGGCGACGAACTGGCCTCGGAGAGCGTTACGATCGCTCCCGGCGACCTCGTCGCCGAGTTCACCGACCCGCAGGGCGACGACGACGGGCCGGGAGGGTACACCTACCCCACGGGCGGCGACTTCCAAGACGGCGCGTTCGACCTGCGCTCGTTCCGGGTTCTGGAGACGGACGAAGAGTACCGGTTCGCCTTCGAGGTGGAGAACCTGTACGACACGTTCGGCGGGACGTTCTCGCCACACTACTTCCTCGTCTACCTCCGCGATCCCGACGCGAGCGGCGGGCGGACGACCGCGCTCGACGACCTCGGGCTCACCGCTGAGTTCGCACAGCCGTGGCAGTACCGGCTCGACGCCAGCGGGTTCGGTACGGGCTTCGTCGACGCGAACGGAGAGAGCGTCGCCACGCCGGAGGTGTTCGCTAGCTTCGAGTCGAACACGGCCGTAGTCTCGATCCCGAAGTCGGCGGTCGGCGACGCCGATATTGCGGACTGGGAGGTGGTCCCGATCGTCGGGTCGGAGGACCGAGGGAGCCTGCGCGGAATCGCGGTCGAGGCGAGCACGTTCGTCTTCGGCGGCGCCAAGCAGGACGCCGTCGGGAACACGCCCCGCGTGATCGACATGATCACGCCGGAGGGCGTCTCGCAGTCCGACGCGCTCGCCTACGACGCCAATACGCTCGCGTCGCTGCCGTTCACGCCGCTGTAGGGGAGAAGAGAGACGCGACGGGAGCGCCCGTCGCGTTCAGAAGTGGTTCGCGGACTCGGTCTCGTGTTTGAGTTCGCCGCCGCGGCCGCCCTCGACGGTGGAGGCACCGTTGTCGCCGGAGGAGGCGGTCCGGACGGTCACGTCGTCGACCTCCTCGAAGTCCATGATGAGGTCGCGGCGGATGTTGTCGGCGGTGATGTTCGAGATGCCGCACCCGGAGCAGGTGCCGCCGAGTTCGACGACGACCTCGCCGGTCTCGGGGTCCGCCTCGCGCACGACGCTCGTGCCGCCGTGCATCTGGATGATCGGCATCTGTCCGACCATCCACTGCTCTACCCGGTCCGCGAGGCTCTCGTCGCTCTCGTCGCTCATTACCCCTCGTACATCGCCGACGGTATGGAAAGTTGCGGTTTACGAGCGGCCCGACGCGCCGAAAGGAACTGTGTCATCGTCGATGAGACGGAACGGCGCCGAGAGGGACCGCGACGGGGCGCGTCCGCGTCGCCCGCTATCGCTCCGGGTCGTCGCCCGAGTCCGCCGACTCCCCGGACTGGCTGGGGAGTTGCGTGGGGTCGGCGGCGGCGTCGCCGTTCATCGAGTCGTCGCGTTCGAGCAGGTAGAGGAGCGGGCCGAGCGCGGTCAACACGAGGACGCCGGGGAGCGGGGCGTCGGGCACGAGGACGAACGTGACGAGGCTCGCGCCGCCGGTGAGGACGACGAGCGCGGCCCAGGTCGCCGGCGAGCCGAGGTCGACGCCGACGCGGGCGGCGTCGCGGTAGACGGCCGCGGCGATCAGCGCGACGGCGACGGCCCCGCCGCCGCCGACGAGCGCCGTGGTGACGGTCATGCGAATGGTTGGAGCGAGACGCGAAAAAGGGTGTCGCGAGCGGACGCGGTGAGAGAAGACGGAAGGGGGAGCGGGAGAGAGCGCGGCGCTACGGCGCCTCGCCGGTCTCGATGCTGAAGGAGTCGCGGGGGTAGGCGACGCAGGTGAGCGTGTAGCCGTCGTCGATCTCGGCCTCTTCGAGCATCTGCTGGTTGTCGTGCTCGACGAAGTCCTCGCTCGGCCCGTCGGCGATCCGGCCGGCACAGGAGACGCACTGGCCCTGCCGGCAGGCGTACGGGAGGTCCCAGCCCTCGTCTTCGCCCTGTTCGAGGATGGGCTCGTCGTTGGAGAGCTCGACCGTCTCCCCCTGCTTGACGAACTCGACCTCGAAGTACTCCACCTCGTCTTCGGGGATGTCGCCGGGACCGGAGCTGACGGTGCCGCCCTCTTCGAGCTCGCCCTCCTCTCCTTCGGCGCCGCCGGCCGGGATGGCGCCGCCGCCGCCACCGCCGCCGACCGCGCGGTTACCCGGCTCCGGGAACTCCGTCTCGGGGACCGCGGACGCGCGGTGTTCGAGGACTTCTTCCGAGATGTCGGTCGTGGGTTCCCACCCCGTCCCCTTCACCGAGGTGACGAGGACCACGAGCAGCGTCGCGACCGCCGCGAGCACGATCGCTGGGGGATTCACGATCGCCACGAGCACGATCGCCAGTGGGTTGAGCATACGAAGGGATATGGAGAGGTGGTTTAAGGCCGTTTTGATCGGTCCAACGAGTCGAGACCGGCCTCAGGGGCGACAGCGCGGAGCGATCGCCGACCGCCACGGCGGGGAGCGGTCCATTTATCGGCCGAGCGGTCGACGGGACGCGCATGGAAGTGAAATCCCGGCACCACCTCCGAAGCGACGAGATCACGGCGATCCGCGAGGCGGTCGCCGACCACCTCGGGGTCGACATCGAGGGGGACACCTTCGAGTTCGTGGAGTTCGTCGACGCCGGCTACGAACTCGTCTTGGTGGACGGCGACCCCGCCGTCTTCTACGTCGACGACGACGAGCCGTTCCTCACCGTTCGGGGCGCGAACGACTTCGACCCGGAGACCGGCGTCGTCACCGTCGACGCCGGCGCGATCTCGTTCGTCTCCGACGGGGCCGACGTGATGCGCCCGGGCATCGTCGAGGCCGACGAGACGATCCGGGAGGGAGACCTAGTCGTGATCGCCGAGGAGACCCACGGGAAGGTGCTGGCCGTGGGCCGCGCCCTGGCCGACGGCGACGAAATGGTCGGCGACAGCGGGAAGGTGGTCCAGTCGATCCACCACGTCGGCGACGACCTCTACGAGTTCTCGGTCTGACCTGACCGCCCCGCGGTCGGTCGGAGCGTCAGTCGACCGGACAGCGGTCGATCCCGAGCGCCCGGTACAGCAGACACCGGCGGGTGGCGCCCTCGACGACCAAGACGACGCCGATCACGCCGAGGCCGACCGCGGAGAAGACCGGGACGCTGATCGCTCCGAGGGCGACGGCGACCGCGAGGACCGCGACGGCGACCCCCGCGACGACGCGGACGAGGGCGTCGATCCGACCGACGTTGCGCTTCATACGCGTCCCCCGGGCCTCGGCGGCGATAAATCCCCCGCGCCGGTCGGGCCGCCCGCCGGGCGGGGCGCTCCCCGCCTTTTAATCGCCTCGCCCGCGAGGCCCGATGTAATGACCGCGATCCGGGTGTTAAGCTACAACGTCCGCTACGCCAACCGGGGCGACCACCACGACGCCTGGCACGACCGCCGGGACGCGGTGGGGCGGCTCGTTCGGTTTCACCGGCCCGACGTCGCCGCCTTCCAGGAGCCGCTGCCCGAGCAGCGGCGCGACCTGCGCGAGCGGCTCCCGGAGTACGAGTTCGTCGGCCGCGGGCGCGAGGCGGACGGCGAGGGCGAGGGGTGCCCCGTCGCGGTGCGGAGCGACCGCTGGGAGGTCGTCGACGACGGGACGTCCTGGCTCTCCGAGACCCCCGACGAGCCGTCGACCGGCTGGGACGCCTCTCACCCGCGGATCGCGACGTGGGCCCGGGTGCGCGCCGTCGACGGGGAGGCGGCGCTCCGCGTCGTCAACACGCACTTCGACCACGTGAGCGCCCGCGCGCGGCGCGAGTCCGCGTGCCTGCTCCGCGAGCGGCTGCCGACGGTAGCGACGGCGGACGAGGGCGGCGCCGACGCGAGGGCGCCGCTCGTCCTCGTCGGCGACCTCAACTGTACGCCGGGCTCCGACCCGCACGGGATCCTCCTCGGTGATGACTCCGAGTCCGACGGCGAGGCGCCCGGGGCGCCGGCCGGCGACGCCCCCTCGCTCCGGGACGCCGCGGCCGAGGCCGACCTCCGGCACGGGCCGGAGACGAGCCTCACCGACTTCGCGCGCCTCATCGACGGCCGTCGGATCGACCACGCGCTCGTCTCGCCCGCGGTGTCGGTCGAGGCGTTCGCGACGCTCGCGGACCGGGACGACCGCGGCCGGTACCCCTCCGACCACCTGCCGATCCTCGCGCGGCTGTCGGTGTAGCGAGGGCTCGCTACTCGTCGCCCGCGTCGTCGGCTGCGCCCCCGTCGTCGTCGCTCTCGTCGTCCGGCCCGTCCTCCTCCTCGGCGTACTTCTCCAGGATGGTCTCGTAGCCGCGCTTGGCGGTCTCGTACGTCTCGCGGAGGTCCGCGACCGGCGTCTCGCTCGCGTCGACCCGGAGGTCGTTGTAGTAGGGGTCGTCGGCCTCCCCCTCGGTGTTCCGCACGAGCAGCGCCGCGGACTGGACCTCGAGGTCCTCGCGCTTGTCGCCGCCGGCGGCGTGGCCCGCCGCGAGGGCGTCGATCAGCCGCTCGGCGAGCGGCGCGTCGCCGTGCGCGTCCGACTCGTAGGCGGCCGCGGTGTCCTCGATCACGTCCTCGCCCGTCAGGAGGTTGCCCGCGACGGTGTAGTTCTCGCCCTCGCGGTGGCCGTACCAGTCGTTACACTCGTCGCCGGAGAACGCGAACGTCCCGTCGGCGTCGACGCCGTGGAGCTGGCGCTGGGCGCTCCCCTCGTCGGCGTTCAGGAGCGCCTGGAGGGCGTCGTCGACGGCGAGCCCGTCGCCGAGGTACTCGACTCCCTTCCGCCCCAGTTCGACGTTGACGAGCGACTGGGTCGCCACCGCGCCGTCGGACGACGCGAAGGGGCACAGCGTGCCGACGCCCGGCAGCCGGGTGGTCACCGCCACGCCGTACCGGATCTGGTCGTCGCCGCCCTCGTCGGTGTACCGCTCGCGAACGCAGATGCTGAACGTCACACCGGGTCTGCGGCGGCGACTCGCAAAAGGGTGCCCACCGGGGCCGATGGTTCCGGTTCTCGGCCGGCGCTCGCGAGCGGCGACCGCGGCCGCGACGCGCCGCGCCCCGGACCGCGCGCGAGGGCTTCGCGGGGGGTCGCGACGCGCCCCCGCCGTCGATCTCACGAGCCGCTGATAAGACCGACTGACGGACCGTCGGCGAACCGGCCGGATCCGACGAGGGCGAGGAGGCCGAACGGATCGTGGCGGGTGTCAACTGGCGACATACTTATCCGTGCCAATCCCTCCCACATATATAGCCTCGGATACGGGCGAGGCGTCCACCGGCACCGACGCGCACTCCGACGACGCGCCGCTCGCGGCTCGACGAGTTGCCGACACGCGCACGGAGAGCGACGGCTCCGGCCGTCGCGTCGCACGCCGGCGACACCGCCTCGCGGTCCGAGCGAACGTGATACGATGGCAGACCGACACACGCTCGAACGGCTCAGCGAGGAGTACCGGACGGAGGTCCCCGACGACCTCAGAGCGGCGCGCTCGTTCGACTGGTACCTCGACGCGCTGTACGACGACCCCGAGATCGCACGGAACGCACACCAGCGCGTCGCGGACATGTTCGACCACTACGGGACGCACTACGACGAGGAACACGGCGTCGTCGAGTACGCGCTCGCCGCCGAGGACCCGCTCCACGACGGCGAGAACGTCTTCTACGGTCGGGAGGTCCACGAGGCGATCCACGAGTTCGTCAACAAGGTGAAGTCGGGGGCCCGCGGGCTCGGCCCCGAGAAGCGGATCAAGCTCCTCTTGGGCCCGGTCGGCTCCGGCAAGTCGCACTTCGACTGGCTGGTGCGCCGCTACTTCGAGGCGTACACCCGCGAGGACGCCGGGCGGATGTACACCTTCCGCTGGGTCGACCTCTGTTCGGTGATCGACGACCAGGACCCGGACGACGACGTGGTCCGCTCGCCGATGAGCCAGGACCCGCTCGTCCTCCTCCCGAAGCCGCAGCGCCAGGCGGTGATCGACGACCTCAACGAGCGGCTCGACGCGCCCTACACGCTGCGGAACGACCAGCACCCCGACCCGGCCTCGGAGTTCTACCTGAACGAGCTGCTCGCGCACTACGACGACGACCTCCAGCGCGTCCTCGACGAGCACGTCGAGGTCGTCCGGCTAGTCGCCGACGAGAACCGCCGGCAGTCAATCGAGACGTTCGAGCCGAAGGACAAAAAGAACCAAGACGAGACCGAGCTCACCGGCGACGTCAACTACGCGAAGCTCGCCGTCTACGGCGAGTCCGACCCGCGCGCGTTCGACTACGCCGGCGCGTTCTGTAACGCGAACCGCGGGCTGTTCTCCGGCGAGGAGCTGTTGAAGCTCCAGCGGGAGTTCCTCTACGACTTCCTCCACGCCTCCCAGGAGTCGACGATCAAGCCGAAGAACAACCCGCGGATCGACATCGACCAGGTGATCGTCGGTCGGACGAACATGCCGGAGTACCGCGAGAAGACCGGCGACGAGAAGATGGAGGCGTTCAACGACCGGACCAAGCGGATCGACTACCCGTACGTGTTAGAGTACGAAAGCGAGGCGAAGATATACGAGAAGATGCTCGCCAACGCCGACGTGCCCAACGTCCACGTCGAGCCGCACGCCTTGGAGATGGCCGGGCTCTTCGGCGTGCTCACCCGCTTGGAGGAGCCGACCGACGAAACGGTGACGCTCGTCGAGAAGGCGAAGGCGTACAACGGCGAGCTAGAAGACGAGGAGATCGACCGGCGGAAGCTCCGCGAGGACGCCGCCGAGTCCGCCGACATCGGCGAGGGGATGGACGGCATCTCCGCGCGGTTCGTCGGCGACGAGATCGCCGAGGCGATCATGGACGCCACCCACCGCGACCGCAGCCACCTCTCGCCGCTGTCCGTCTTCGACCACTTCGAGGCGAACCTCGGCGGCCACGGGTCGATCGCGGCCGAGGACCTCGACCGCTACGAGCGCCTGCTCGACCTGGTCCGCGAGGAGTACCGCGAGCGCGCCATCGAGGACGTGCGCCACGCGCTGGCGTACGACGTCGACGAGCTCCGCCGGCAGGGCGAGAAGTACATGGACCACGTGATGGCGTACATCGACGACGACACCGTCGACGACGAGCTGACGGGCCGGGAGACGGAGCCGGACGAGACGTTCCTGCGCGCCGTCGAAGAGCAGCTCGACGTCCCCTCCGACCGGAAGGACGACTTCCGGCAGGAGGTGTCGAACTGGGTGTCGCGGCGGGCCCGCGAGGGGCGCGGGTTCGACCCGCAGGAGAACGACCGGCTCCGCCGGGCCCTCGAACGCAAGCTGTGGGAGGACAAGAAGCACAACATCAACTTCTCGGCGCTGGTGTCCGCGACCGACCTCGACGACGAGGACCGGAGCGCGTGGGTCGACGCCTTGGTCGACCGGGGCTACTCCGAGGACGGCGCCGCGGAGGTGCTGGAGTACGCGGGCGCGGCGGTCGCGCGCTCGGAGATGGCGGACGACGGGGACTGAGATGAGCGACCGCACCAGATCCGGCGGCGAGCGGTTTCGGAGCGCGGCCGACGAGGCCCTCCGGGGAGCGTACGACCCGCCGATGGACCTCGCGTCCTACGTCGACCGCGTGTTGGAGCACCCGACCGCGGCCGCGTCCGGTGCGGGGTACGTCCTCGCGGCCGTCGAGTCGTACGGCACCCGCGAGGTCCGCGAGCGCGGCGAGACGCTCGACCGGTACCGGTTCTTCGACGACCCGGCGAACGACGGCGAACACGCCGTCCTCGGCAACACCCGCGCGCTCAACGGGTTCGTCGACGACCTGCGCGCGGCCGCGACCGGGCGGGGGAACGACGAGACGATAGTCTGGATCGACGGCCCCACCGCGACGGGGAAGTCGGAGTTCAAGCGGTGCCTGGTCAACGGGCTCCGCGCGTTCTCGAAGACGGACGCCGGCCGGCGGTACACCGTCGAGTGGAACGTCTCGGGCGCCGGCGGGGTCGGCGGCGGCGGCGCCGCGTCGCTCTCGTACGGCGACGGCGGCGACGCCGGGGAGTGGTACCGCAGCCCGGTCCAGTCGCACCCGCTGTCTGTGTTCCCCGAGACGGTCCGGGAGTCGATCGCCGACGCGGTCGACGACGACGCCTACCCCGTCGCGGCCGACGTGGAGCTCGACCCGTTCAGCCGCGAGGCGTACGACCACCTGGAGTCGGCCTACCGCGAGCGCGGGCGCCGCGACCTCTTCTCGGCGATCACCGACCGCGACCACCTCCGCGTGACCAGTTACGTGGTCGACGTGGGCCGCGGGATCGGCGTCCTCCACGCCGAGGACGACGGGACGGCGAAAGAGCGGCTCGTCGGCTCGTGGATGGGCGGCATGCTCCGCGAGCTCGACTCCCGCGGGCGGAAGAACCCGCAGGCGTTCAGCTACGACGGCGTCCTCTCGCAGGGGAACGGCGTCGCCACCGTCGTCGAGGACGCGAGCCAGCACGCCGACCTGCTCCGGCGGCTGCTCAACGTCCCCGACGAGCGGCGCGTGAAGCTCGACAAGGGGATCGGGATGGACTTGGACACCCAGCTCATCGTCATCTCGAACCCCGACCTCGACGCGGAACTGGACCGACACGCCGAACGCGGCGACGCCGACCCGCTGAAGGCCCTGAAGCGCCGGCTCTCGAAACACGAGTTCCGGTACCTCACGAACCGCCGGCTGGAGGCGCGGCTGCTCCGCCGCGAGATCGCCGGCGCGACCGCGGTCGAGGAGGCGACCGGCGCCGCCGCCGACCCGTCCGGCGTCGGTCGCGGGGGCACCCCCGACGAGGGGGACAGAGACCCCGGGGCGGCGCCGCTGTCGATCGAGGTCCGGGAGGCAGACGGGAGCGCGGTCGAGCGCGAGATCGCGCCGCACGCGATCGGGGCCGCGGCGCTGTACGCGGTCGTCACGCGACTCGACGGCGACGACCTCCCCGGCGACCTCGACCTGGTCGAGACCGCGACGCTGTACGAGACCGGCGAGGTCCGGCGCGGCGACGACGCGGTGACCGTCGGCGACGTCGACCTGGCCGCGGGCGACGGCCGGAACGGGATCCCGGTCACCTACGCCCGCGACGCCGTCGCCGACCTGCTCGCGACGACCGCCGACCGGAGCCACCCCGACCTGCCGGTCGAGCGCGTCGTCACCCCGACGGACGTGCTCGACGCGATGGCGGACGGGTTCGATGACGCCCCGGTCTTCTCTCGGGCCGAGGCCGCGGAGTTCGAGGGGCGCCGCGGGCCGGTCGCGGCGCGGATCCGCGAGCGGCAGCGCGAGGACGTGATCGACGCGATGCTCGCCGAGGAGACCGTCCCAACCGAGACCGTCGCGGAGTACGTCGAGCACGTGTACGCGTGGGACGAGGCGGACCCGACGGCGCGCGACCGCGAGGACGCGGCGCCGGACCCCCTCGCGATGAAGGTGTTCGAGACGGAGACGCTCGGGCGGTTCGACGAGGACGATTACCGCGGGACCGAGCCCGGCCGCGACGTCGAGCGCTTCCGCCGCGAGCGGGTGATCCGCGGGCTCACGCGGTACGCGTGGCGCAACCGCGGCGAGGAGTTCAGCGTCGACGAGGTCGACCTCGGGGAGGTCCCCGAGCTGAAGGCGGTGATCGACGCGAACGACCTCGCGGACGTGAAGCGGCGGTTCCCGGACCTCGACCCCGCGGCGTGGCCCGACCCGCCCGCCGACACCGAGACCGAGCGGGTGAAGGCCGAGACGATCGACCGCCTGTGCGAGCGCGGGTACAGCCGCGCGTCCGCGGAGCTGACGAGCCGCGCCGTGATGGCGGACGTGCGCGACGAGTGGCCCGACGTCGACGGCGGGGACGCCGACGGCGAGGCGCCGGACGGCGGCGCCGGCTCCAACGGGGGTGGCGACCCGTGGGACTGACGGAGGACCGCGAGCGGTTCCGCGAGGTCGGCGAGACGCGCCGGGAGGACCTCGCGGAGTTCATCGGCCACGGCGACCTCGGCGGCTCCGACGCCGACCGGATTCGGATCCCGATCAAGGTGGTCGACCTCCCGTCGTTCGAGTACGACCAGCGCTCCGCCGGCGGGGTCGGGCAGGGCGGCGACGGCCAGCCGCAGCCCGGGCAGCCGGTCGACCCCGAGCCGGGCGACGGCGACGAGGAGGGCGACCCGGGCGAGGAGGGCGGCGACCACGAGTACTACGAGATGGACCCCGAGGAGTTCGCCCGCGAGCTGGACGAGGCGCTCGGGCTCGACCTCGAACCGAAGGGGAAGCGGGTGGTCGAGGAGGTGGAGGGCGACTTCACCGACACCGCGCGCTCGGGGCCGCGCGGCACCCTCGACGTCGACGAGTTCTTCAAGCGCGGGCTGAAGCGGCACCTCGCGACCGACTTCGACGGCGACTACGTCCGCGAGGGACTGTTCGTCGACGGCGCCGACGTGGACGACGTGTTCGCGTGGGCGCGCGGCGAGGGGATCCCCGTCTCCCGGGCCTGGATCGCCGACGCGGCCGCGACGCTCGCCGAGGAGCGTGGCGAGCCGGTCGCGGCGCTCGACCGCTGGGAGAGCTTCGACGCGCTCGACGAGGCGGTCGACCGCGAGCCGGTCAGCCAGCGGATCCGGCGCGAGGGGCTCGACAGCGTCCCGTTCCGCCGGGAGGACGAGCGGTTCCGCCACCCGGAGGTGATCGAGAAGCGCGAGCGCAACGTCGTCGTGATCAACGTCCGCGACGCGTCCGGCTCGATGCGCGAGACGAAACGCGAGCTCGTCGAGCGGGTGTTCACCCCGATGGACTGGTACCTGACCGGGAAGTACGACGCCGCGGAGTTCCGCTACGTCGTCCACGACGCGGAGGCGTGGGAGGTCGACCGCGAGGAGTTCTTCGGGATCCAGTCCGGGGGCGGCACCCGCATCTCCAGCGCGTACGACCTCGTCGAGGAGATCTTAGAAGAGTACCCGTACAGCGAGTGGAACCGGTACGTGTTCGCCGCGGGCGACTCGGAGAACGCCGGCAGCGACACGACGGACAACGTGATCCCGGCGATGGAGTCGATCGACGCCAACCTCCAGGCGTACGTCGAGACCCAGCCCGGCGACGGCGCCGCGAACGCCCGTCACGCCGACGAGGTCGAGGCCGCGTTCGCCGACGCCGACGACGTGGCCGTCGCGCGCGTCTCGGAGCCGGACGACGTGACGGACGCCATCTACGAGATCCTCAGCACCGAGTCGTCGGGCGACGGCGGCGCGGGCCGCGGCGGGCCCGCCGCCCGCGGGCGGACCGACGGGGGTGATCGGCGATGAGAGACGACCGCGTCGAGGCGAAACGCGAGGCCGCGGCCCTCGACGAGCCGGCCCGGGAGGCCCGCGAGCTGGCGGAGCGGCTCGGGCTGAAGCCGTACCCGGTTCGGTACTGGATCGTCGACCACGACCAGATGAACGAGCTGATCGCCTACGGCGGGTTCCAGCGGCGCTACCCGCACTGGCGGTGGGGGATGAACTACGAGCGGCAGCGGAAGAAGGACCGCCACGGGCTGGGGAAGGCGTTCGAGATCGTCAACAACGACGACCCGGCGCACGCCTTCCTCCAGGAGTCGAACTCGGCGGCCGACCAGAAGGCCGTCATCACCCACGTGGAGGCGCACGCCGACTTCTTCGCGAACAACGAGTGGTTCGGGCTCTACGCCGACCGCGGCGACGACGGCCCGAACGCGGCGGCGCGGCTGGAGCGCAACGCCGACCGGATCGCGGCGATCGCGAGGCGGACGGACGTCGACCGCGACGAGGTCGAGCGGCTGATCGACGCCGTGAGCGCCCTGGAGGACACGATCGACCAGCACAGCCCGGTCGACGCCGCCCGCTCCGTGGCGGAGCCGGGGATCGCCGCGGACGTGAGCGACGGCGACGAGGACCCGCTCGCGGCGATCGAGGCCCGGATCGACGACCTCGACCTCTCCGAGGAGGTGCGCCGCGACGTGTTCGACGACGAGTGGCTCGAAGCGCGGGGCGAGGGGGTCGAGCCGGAGGCGCCGCGCCCGGACGTGCTCGCGTTCCTGCGCGACCACGGGAAGCGGTACGACCCCGAGAGCGGGAAGGCGGTCGACCGGGAGCCGTGGGAGACGACCGTCATCGACGCGATCCGCGAGGAGGCGTACTACTTCGCCGGACAGAAGCAGACGAAGGTGATGAACGAGGGGTGGGCGACGTACTGGGAGTCGGTGATGATGGGCGGCGAGGGGTTCGCCGGGCCCGACGAGTTCCTGACGTACGCCGACCACATGGCCCGCGTGCTCGGCTCGCCCGGCCTCAACCCCTACAAGCTCGGGTTCGAGCTGTGGACGCACGTCGAGCTGCGGGCCGCACGCCGCGAGGTGCTCGACAAGCTGCTCCGCGTCGAGGGCGTGACGCCGGAGAACTTCCACTCCCGGATCGACCTCGACGAGGTCGCCGACCTGCTCGAACCCCACCCGGCGATCGCGGGCGCCGGCCCGGCGACGCTAGACGAGCTCGCCGAGATGGCCGCCGACGGCGACCCGCGGGTCGACGCCGAGGCGGTCGACCGGGCGCTCTCCGCCGGAGACGGGCCCGAGGGGATCGACGTCGAGCGGTACCCGTGGAAGCTGCTCACGCGCGAGGGGCTCGCGGAGCGCCACTACGTCCTCTCGCGGCCGGAACACCGGGGCGCGCTCCGCAACGTCTCCCGGGAGGCGCTCGAAGAGCAGGCCCGGTACCTGTTCGACGTCGACCGGTACGAGACGGTGGCCGCCGCGATCGACGACGTCGACCGCGGGGCGGGCTGGGAGCGCATGTTCGAGGTGCGCGAGAGCCACAACGACGTGACGTTCATCGACGCGTTCCTCACCGACGAGTTCGTCCGCGAGGGGAACTACTTCACCTACGAGTACAGCCGGGCCGCCGGGGAGCACCGCGTCGCCAGCGTCGACGCCGACGACGTGCGCAAGAAGCTGCTCCTCCGGTTCACGAACTTCGGGAAGCCGACGATCGTCGTGCTGGACGGGAACTTCCGGAACCGGGGCGAACTGCTCTTGGGCCACCGGTACAACGGCGTCGCGCTCGACGAGGAGCGCGCGAGGGCGACGCTGAAGCGCGTCTTCGAGCTGTGGGGGCGCCCGGTGAACCTCGCGACGATCCGCGTCGAGTACGACGACGGCGAGGTCCGACGCGCCAAGCGGCGCGGCGAGGAGCCCGAGGGCACCGAGGTCGGCGTCCGCTTCCAGTACGACGGCGGCGAGGTGACCGAACACGACCTCGACGACGCGATCGAGGCGCGCATCGCCGCCGACGAGGCGGACTACGACACGAAGCCCGACGACTGGCTGGCGTGAGGCGGCGCGGCCTCCCCGTGACGCCCGCGCCCCGCCGGACCGACACTTATCCCCGACGAGCGACAACGAGACCCATGGACGCGTCGGAGACGGGGGCGAGCGGGTACGGGGTCGAGCGCGCGGAGCCGGCCCCCGAGGGACCGGCGCTCGCCTTCGCGGAGCGGGACCCGACCGCCCTCGACGACGCGACCGAGCTGTACCTGCTGGACCGGCACGCCGCCGCGGACGGCACCGTCCGGGTCCAGCTGCTCGGCTGGGAGCGCGACGGCGACGTCGTCCGGGTCGCGTACGCGCTCCCCACCGGCGAGCGGC
The DNA here is from genome assembly GCF_003666025.1 of Halorubrum sp. Atlit-8R. Classification (NCBI taxonomy): domain Archaea; kingdom Methanobacteriati; phylum Methanobacteriota; class Halobacteria; order Halobacteriales; family Haloferacaceae; genus Halorubrum; species Halorubrum sp. Atlit-8R. The sequence goes on along the minus strand of NZ_QPLV01000004.1, from coordinate 3,688 downwards.
GGCGCGACCGCTACCGGTGGCCGACGGCGGGGCGGTACGACGAGAGCGACTTCCTCGCGCTGGTCCGCGGGCTCGGCTACGCCCCCGCGGCCGCCGACCTCGTCGCCGGGGAGTTCGCCCGCGCCCGGAACGAGAACGGCCGCTGGCGGATCGTGACCGGACGCCGGGCGGAAGCGGGAGCGGACACCGACGCGCCGGACGAGGAGACCGCCGCCCGGACGGTCAGTGACCGGGCGCCCGCGTCGGAAGGGGCGTCGGCCGACGGGGATCTCCGGCGGCGCGTGCGGCGGATCGACCCGATGGGGGCGGGGAGCGCGTCGGTCGGCCTCTTCGTCCTCGCGGTCGGCGTCCCCGCGGTGCTGGCGACGCTGACCGGCGGGCTCACGGCGACCGCGACCGCGGTCGGGGGCGCGCTGTTCGGCGCGGCGGTGACGGCGCTGTGGCTGGCGGTCGCGGCGGCGGCATGACGGAACCCCCGGGAGCCTACGCCAGCGACGCGACCAGCTCCGAGACGGCCGCGACCTCCTCGTCGTTGATCCCGTGGCCCATCCCCTCGTAGATCCGCTCGTCGACGTCGGCGCCGAGCGCCTCCAGCACGTCGGTCGTCTCGTGGACCCGCTCCTCGGGGATGTGCGGGTCGACGTCGCTACACCCGACGAACGCCGGCGTGCCGGCGAGGGGTCCGTCGCCGTCGGCCGACGTCTCGCCGTCCGGGAGGTAGTCCTCGACGGCGACCGTCTCGCCGATCAGCCCGCCGCTGAAGACGGCGAGCCCGCCGTAGCGGGTCGGGTTGCGGGCGACGAACTCGCTCGCGAGGCAGGCCCCCTGCGAGAAGCCGCCGACGAGGACGCGGTCGCGGGCGATCCCGGCGTCGACCGCCCGGTCGACCGCGGCGCCGACCGCCCGGAGTCCGGAGCTCCGCCCGGGCTCGTTGTCGGCGACCGGCGCGAGGAAGGAGTTCGGGTACCAGGTGTTGCCGGCGGCCGCGGGCGCGAGGATCGCCACCTCTCGGTCCCCCGCCAGCTGCTCGCCCAAGTCGACGACGCTGCGGGCGGTCGCGCCGCGGCCGTGGACGAGCACGAGCGCCGCGGCCGCGTCGTCGAGCGACGCGCCGGCCGTGACCAGCGGCTCGTCGCCGTGCGGGTCGTCGCCGGCGTGCGGACTCGGGCCGCGCCCCGACATCTCAGACCCCCACGCCGGCGTCGGCGTCCGGCAGGTCGTGCTTGTTCACCGGGAGGCCGAGCTCCTCTAAGGCCCCCTCCATGTGGCGGTCCTGCGCGAAGTCGGCGCCGTCCTCCTCGCGGAGGCGCTGCGCGGTCGCCAGTACCTCGCCCTTCCGGTCGGCCGGGATCTCGTACTTGTCAGCCGACAGCTCGATGACGAGCCCGTTGTTGTCCTGGGTGTAAATCGAGTGGAAGATGCCGCGGTCGAACACGTTGTACCCCTTGCCGGCCTCCTCGAGCGCCGCCATGATGTCCTCGTACTCGTCGGGTTCGACGCTGAAACACAGGTGGTGGACGGCGCCCGTGCTGACGCGCTGGCCGCGCGCGGACGCGCGCTCGTCGCTCACGAACACCGTGAGGATCCGTCCGTCGCCGGTGTCGAAGAAGAGGTGCGTCTGCGAGGGGTCGTCGAGGTTCGGCTGCCGCAACACGAGCGGCATCCCGAGCAGGTCGCGGTAGAAGGCGAGGGTGTCCTCCTCGTTGCTGCCCCAGATCGTGATGTGGTCGGTGCCGCTGGTGTGGAACGGTGCGTCCGGGAGCTCCGACGTGACCGCCGCCGGGTTCTCGTCGCTCATACCGATCGGAAGGCGGCCGAGCCGTATAAAAACGAAAGGGACGGGACGGTGACCGGCTGACACCGGTGTTATCCGTCGACCGCCGCGGCGTCAGTCGGCAGACGCGCACCCGGCGGGGCGGGACCGCGGACCGCCGTCACCGCTGCCAGACGGGCGGCGCGACGCCGAGCGCCCGGACCGCGACGGGATACGCGACGGCGATGACGAAGACGATCATCAGCGACGCCACGAGCCCGACCCCGCCGGCGACGCGCTCGACGCCCGCCAGCGCGACGAACATGACGATGAACATCACCGCCCAGTGGGGGGCGAGCTGTCGTACCTTCTCCGCTGTCGAAGTCATAGGGACCGTAGCGGTCCCGCCGAGTAGTGGTTGTCGGTGAAACGCCGGTCGGCAGAACGCGGCCGGACGAAATCGCCCGTTCGGCGTCGATCAGTACCGCGACGGGATGAAGGCCATCCCGGCGAGCATGATCGACGAGAGCACGGAGAGAACGAGGACGCGCGTGAGACCGCTGTTGTACTGGTTGAACCGCTCAATCTCGGTGACCTGCGCCTGGTACGACTCGACATCGGTCGTCATCCGGAGCGTCGAGGCGTCGGGGAAGTGCGCGGCGTAGTCCGTGTCGCCGATGGTCACCGTCGACTCCTGGGCGATCTCGACCGTCTCCGTCTCGGTGGTCTCCCACACGAGGACGGCGCCGCCGGCCGTCACCTCGTCGACCGTAACCGTCTGTCCGTCGTATTCGAGCGTGTCGCCCGACGCGTGCGTCCGCTCCTCGGGCGCCGGGAAGTACTCGTCGGCGGGCACGAGCGTCCGCTCGCCGCTCTCGTCGGTCACCGCGACGTACTCGCCGTCGTCGAGCGTGACCGTCTCGTTTTCGGCGTCGTCGTCGGCCCCGAGGATCGCCTGTCGGTCGAGCACCTCGACGAGCGTGAACTCGGTGGCGTTCTCCCCGTCGATCTCGACGCGCCACTCGCGGTCGTCGACCGAGACCGTCGACCCGTTCGCCCAGGTTTCGGAGGTCTGCGTCGTGAACTCGCGTTCGAGCGTCCCCGAGATGACCATCTGTCCCGCGTCGTTCTCGCTTTCCGAGATGTCGGCCACCACGTACGACTGGCCGCCGACCTCGATCGTCTCGTTTTGCGAGGCGTCAATCTCCGGGTTCTCGAAGGCGATTTCGGGACTCTCAGCCGTCGCAGTCAGCGCGCCCGCCACGCCCGCGACACCGAGGAAGAGCGCGACGAACACGGCCACAGCGCGTCGTTGCATAGTTGACGCATGGGTCACCCGGTGTTTAACGGTTACTAAGCGGGGCAGTTTGCGGGAACGACGGAAGCGAAGAAACGGAAGCCAAGGGCCGGATTTGAACCGGCGTTGGGCGGCTCTGCAGGCCGCTGCGTCTGACCGGACTCTGCCACCTTGGCGCCGTCCGAACGTACCGCTGTCGAGCGTTTAAGTTTAGCGGTCGGCTACGAGCCTGCGGCTCGTTAGATATGAAGAAAGCCCACGGACGCGCTGTCCGTGGGCTGTCGTGGGAATGCTCCCGTATGAGTGGGTAGGCGGCGACTCGTGGTTCCCAGAGGATCGCTCACTCCAGTACTTCACGATACGCTGGTAGGCTTAACTTCCGTGTTCGGAATGGGTACGGGTGTTTCCCTACCGCTCTGGCCGCCTTCATGCCGACTCTCGGACTCGAACCGAGACGCTCTCATTATAGAGAGCGACGCCTGTGTCGGTCGTGGTTCGTAACAACCGTGTATACGTGCGATCCAGATACCGCCTGAACTCATGCGAGTTCGTGGCGCGTCAGCGCCAATGAATGTGGCTCGGTCTGTTAGTTCTCGTGGGCTTAACACCTCGTTGCCTCGGTGCGTACACCCCGAGTC